>JACRAY010000018.1 GCA_016213325.1 Burkholderiales bacterium
GAAGTGACGCGGGTGGCGCGCGAGGTGGGTACCGAAGGCAAGCTGGGCGGCCAGGCCGACGTGCAGGGCGTGGCCGGCACGTGGAAGGACCTGACCGACTCGGTGAACTCGATGGCCGGTAACCTGACGGCCCAGGTGCGCAACATCGCGGAGGTGACCACCGCCGTGGCGGCCGGTGACCTGTCCAAGAAGATCACCGTGGACGTGAAGGGCGAAATCCTGGAGCTGAAGAACACCATCAACACGATGGTGGACCAGTTGCGGTCCTTCGCTTCCGAAGTGACGCGGGTAGCGCGCGAGGTGGGTACCGAGGGCAAGCTGGGCGGCCAGGCCTACGTGCAGGGCGTGGCCGGCACGTGGAAGGACCTGACCGACAACGTGAACTTCATGGCCGGCAACCTCACGTCACAGGTGCGAAACATCGCCGACGTGACGAAGGCGGTGGCCGCCGGTGACCTGTCGAAGAAGATCACGGTGGACGTGAAGGGCGAAATCCTGGAGCTGAAAAACACCATCAACACGATGGTGGACCAGCTGTCGTCGTTTGCCTCCGAGGTGACGCGGGTGGCGCGTGAAGTGGGTACCGAAGGCAAGCTGGGCGGCCAGGCCTACGTGCAGGGCGTGGCCGGCACGTGGAAGGACCTGACCGACAACGTGAACTTCATGGCCGGCAACCTCACGTCGCAGGTGCGCGGCATCGCCAAGGTGGTGACAGCCGTGGCCGACGGCGACCTGGCGCAGAAGCTGACCGTGGAGGCCAAGGGCGAGATCGCGGCGCTGGCCGACACCATCAATTCGATGACGGACACGCTGGCGACGTTTGCCGACCAGGTGACGACCGTGGCGCGCGAAGTGGGCGTGGAAGGCAAGCTGGGCGGCCAGGCCAAGGTGCCGGGCGCTTCGGGCACGTGGAAGGGCCTGACCGAAAACGTGAACCAGCTGGCGGCCAACCTGACCACGCAGGTGCGCGCCATTGCCGAAGTGGCGACGGCCGTGACGCAGGGTGACCTGACGCGGTCGATCACGGTGGAAGCGCAGGGCGAAGTGGCCGCGCTGAAGGACACCATCAACGAGATGATCCGCAACCTGCGCGACACGACGCAGGTGAACACCGAGCAGGACTGGCTGAAGACCAACCTGGCCAAGTTCTCGCGGATGCTGCAGGGCCAGCGCGACCTGGTGGCGGTGGGCCACCTGATCCTGTCGGAGCTGGCGCCCGTGGTGGGCGTGCAGCAGGCCGAGTTCTACGTGCTGCGCTACCAGCAGGAGCAGCCCAAGCTGCGCCTGATGGCCTCGTATGCGTCCGACGGCCACGGCTCGTACGGCAAGGAGGTCGACCTGGGCGAGGGCCTGGTCGGGCAGGCCGCCTTCGACCGCAAGAAGCTGATGCTGACGTCGAACATTCCCGACAGCCTGAGGATCACTTCGGGCCTGACCGAAGTGGTGCCGCTGAACGTGCTGGTACTGCCGATCATCTTCGAAGGCCAGGTGCGCGGCGTGATCGAGCTGGCCTCGGTGGAGCGTTTCAACCCGACCCACCAGGCTTTCCTGGACCAGCTGACCGAGTCGATCGGCATCGTGATCAACACGATCGAAGCCAACATGCGTACGGAAGACCTGCTGACCCAGTCGCAGTCGCTGGCGCAGGAACTGCAGTCGCGCCAGCAGGAGCTGCAGACCACCAACGAGGAACTGCAGGAGAAGGCGCGCCTGCTGGCCCACCAGAACCAGGAGGTGGAGCGCAAGAACCAGGAAGTGGAACAGGCGCGCCAGGAGCTGGAGAACAAGGCCAAGCAGCTCGCGCTGACGTCCAAGTACAAGTCCGAGTTCCTCGCCAACATGTCGCACGAGCTGCGCACGCCGCTCAACTCGCTGCTGATCCTGTCGGACCAGCTCACCAAGAACCCCGAGGGCAACCTGTCGCCCAAGCAGGTGGAGTTCGCCAAGACCATCCACTCGTCGGGCAACGACCTGCTGATGCTGATCAACGACATCCTGGACCTGTCGAAGATCGAGTCGGGCACGGTGGTGGTCGACGTGAACGAGCTGCGCCTGTCGGACCTGCAGCTGTACGTGGAGCGCACGTTCCGCCACGTGGCCGAGGCCAAGGGCGTGGACTTCGTCATCCACACCGGCCTGAACCTGCCGAACTCGGTGGTCACCGACGCCAAGCGCCTGCAGCAGATCCTGAAGAACCTGCTGTCCAACGCCTTCAAGTTCACGCACCAGGGCCAGGTGGCGCTGTCCATCGAGCAGGTATATGCGGGCTGGACGGCGGACAACGAGGACCTGAACCGCGCCACGCAGGTGATCGCGTTCTCGGTGTCCGACACCGGCATCGGCATCTCGTCGGACAAGCAGCAGATCATCTTCGAGGCGTTCCAGCAGGCCGACGGCTCCACCAGCCGCAAGTACGGCGGCACGGGCCTGGGGCTGGCCATCTCGCGCGAGCTGTCCAAGCTGCTCGGCGGTGAAATCCGGCTGGTGTCGGCACCCGGCCAGGGCTCGACCTTCACGCTGTACCTGCCGCTGGTGTACTCGGCCACGCGTTCGTCGCGGCGGGTCACGTCGCAGCCCGAGCAGCGTGCCGAGCTGCCGCCGCCCAGCACCTTCAAGCGCGAGCCGGCGGTGCTGTCGGTAGAGGAAGAAGCGGACACGGACGACCTGCTCGAAGCCGACGTCGCCGCCGACCCGTCGATGGCGGCGCTGAACCCGGCCGAGGACGACCGCGACAACATCCAGCAGGGCGACACGGTGCTGCTGATCGTGGAGAACGACCTGGCGTTCGCGCGCTTCCTGCTGGAGGCGGCGCGGGCCAAGGGCTTCAAGGGCCTGGTCACCACGCTGGGCGCCGGCGCGCTGAACCTGGTCAACCAGTACCGGCCCGCGGCCGTCACGCTGGACATGTACCTGCCCGACATGGCGGGCTGGCGCGTGCTCGACCGCATGAAGCAGGACCTGAACGTGCGGCACATCCCGGTGTGCGTGATCTCCACCGACGATTCCAAGGAGCGGGCCTACAAGTCGGGCGCCGTCGGCTTCCTGGAAAAGCCGATCCAGTCCAAGGAAGTGCTGGACGAGATGCTCGACCGCCTGCAGGCCTACGTGTCGCGGCCGCAGAAGAACCTGCTGGTGGCCGTGGACGACGAGTCGGTGCGCAGCGAGCTCATGCGCCAGCTGGACGGTGAGGAGATCGATGCCACCGTCGTGCAGACCGGCGGCGACCTGGTGAAGGAGCTGCGCGAAGGCGGCTTCGACTGCCTGGTGGTGGAAGAAGGCTTCGGCGGCATCGACCCCGGCGAGGTGCGCGATGCCATAGACACCGGGCAGGCCATGGGTGCGCTTCCCGTCATCCTCTACCACGGCCACAGCCACGGTACCCAGGGCTATTCGGGCTGGCACTCGGACGAGAAGGTGACCGTGCAGCAGGTGAATTCGGTGCCCAGGCTGCTCGACCATGCCTTGCTGGCCCTGCACCACAACCTGGCCCGGCTGCCCGAGCTCAAGCGCGAGCTGATCAACAGCGTGTACGAGTCCTCCAAGCCGCTCAGCGGCAAGAAGGTGCTGATCGTCGACGACGACATGCGCAACATCTTTGCGCTGGCCACCGTGCTGGAAGAGCACGGCATGGAAATCGTCTGGGCGGACAACGGGCGCGAGGCCATCAACCGCGTGGCCCACGATGCCAACATACAGGTTGTGTTGATGGATATCATGATGCCGGAGATGGACGGCATGGCGACCATGAAGGAGATTCGCAAGTTGCCGCAAGGCAAGAACCTGCCCATGATCGCCGTGACGGCCAAGGCCATGAAGGGCGACCGCGAGAAGTGCATCGAGGCCGGTGCCTGGGACTACCTGTCGAAGCCGGTGAACACGCACGACCTGCTGACCGTGCTGCGCGCCTGGCTGCACCATTGAGAGGAAGCAGGCCGCAGTCATGACCAAACAGCCCATCCTGGACACCCAGGAGAAGGCCAACATCCTGGTGGTGGATGACCTGCCGGAGAAGCACGTCGTCTTCCGCACGATACTGGACGAACTGGGCCAGAACATCGTGAGCGCGCGGTCCGGCCAGGAAGCGCTGAAGTACATCCTGGACATGGAGTTCGCGGTCATCCTGCTGGACGTGAACATGCCCGACATCGACGGGCTGGAAACCGCAAGCCTCATCCGGCAGTACAAGAAGTCGGCGCAGACGCCCATCGTGTTCATCACGGCCTACGTGGACGAGTTGCAGGCGCGCCGCGGCTACGCGCTGGGCGCGGTGGACTACATCCCGTCACCCGTGGTGCCCGAGGTGCTGCGCTCCAAGGTGCGGGTGTTCGTCGAGCTGTTCCGCGCCAACCGGCAACTGCAGAAGCAGGCGCAGCAGCGCGAGGAACTGGCGCGCTCCGAGGCGGCGCGCGAAGCCGCGGAAGAGGCGGTGCACCGCGCCGACTTCCTGGCCGAAGCGAGCCAGGCGCTGTCGCAGTCGCTGAACCTCGACGAAACGATCGCCGCCATCCTGGACATCTGCGTGCCCATGCTGGGCGATCGCGCCATCCTGGGCCTGCCCGACAAGGACGGGGGCGTGCGGCGGCTCGAGATGCATCCGGCGCCGCCGGCGGACGACCCCGAGGCGTTCGACCCGGACATGCGCAGTGCGACCGACGCCGCCATGCGCGAAAAGCAATTCCGCCTGTGGCGGCGCGACGGGCGTGCGGCGGCAATCTGCCCGCTGCTGGCCGGCGACACCGTGCGCGGTGCGCTGGTGCTGCTGGGCCCTGCCAGCCGTTTCGACTCGGCGCACGTGGCGCTGGTGCGCGAACTCGCCAGCCGTGCGTCGATTGCCATGGAAAACGCGCGGCTCTACTCGGCCGTGCAGGAAGCCGACCGGCGCAAGAACGAGTTCCTGGCGATGCTGGCGCATGAACTGCGCAACCCGCTGGCCCCGATCCGCAATGCCGTGCACATCATGCAGGGCGCCAGCGGCCTGCCGCCCAAGCTGGACTGGGCGCGCGACGTGATCGGCCGGCAGGCCGACCACATGACGCGGCTGATCGACGACCTGCTGGATGTGTCGCGCATCGTGCAGGGCAAGGTGGCGGTGCATCCCGAGCGCATCACGCTGGCGAGCCTGGTGGAAAGGGCGGTAGAGGCGAGTTCGCCCAAGATCACCGGCAACCACCAGGTGCTGGAGGTGGAGCTGCCGCCGCAGAACGTGGTGCTCGAAGGCGACATGGTGCGCCTGTCGCAGGTGCTGTCCAACCTGGTCAACAACGCATCGAAGTTCTCGGGGCCGTCGACGCAGATCACGCTGGGCGCCACCTACGAAGACGGCGAAGTGCGGATCTACGTGCGCGACCAGGGTGCCGGCATCGAGCCCGAGTTCCTGCCCCACATCTTCGAGCTGTTCGCACAGGCCGACCAGTCGCTCGACCGCTCGCAGGGCGGCCTGGGCATAGGCCTCACGCTGGTGAAGCACCTGGTTGAGCTGCATGGCGGGCGTGTGTGGGCATCGAGCGACGGGCTCGGCAAGGGCTGCCAGGTGACGGTGGCGCTGCCGGCCCGGGTGGAAGCCGGCTCACCGCGGGCGCCTGCGCCCACGCCGGCGGCCACGCGCGCACCGGCGGCCCAGCGCGGCTCGCGCATCCTGGTGGTCGACGACCTGGCCGCCTCCGCCGAGACGCTGATGATGCTGCTGGAGATGGAAGGCTTCGAGGTGAAGATCGCCCACGAGGGTCCCGCCGCCATCGAGATCGCGCGGGAGTTCCGGCCCGACGTGGTGCTGCTCGACATCGGCCTGCCCGGCATGAACGGCTTCGAGGTGGCCAACCGCCTGCGCGGCCAGCCCGAATGCCGCGAGGCGCTGCTGATCGCGCTGACGGGCTACGGCGAAGCCGAAAGCCGCACCCGGTCCGCCGCCGCGGGCTTCGACTTCCACATGGTCAAGCCGGCCGACGTGAATTTGCTGCTGTCGATGATCGCGAATCCGCAGGAAGCTCGGCGGGTGCGGGCCGCGGCGTGATGTCTTTTGCCCTCCCCCTCCGGGGGAGGGCAGGGGTGGGGCACGGTAGCCCGCTGCTACAATCACAGGCTTCGCGCGGAGAGGTGGATGAGCGGTTTAAGTCGCACGCCTGGAAAGCGTGTGAGGGTTAATAGCCCTCCGCGGGTTCGAATCCCGCCCTCTCCGCCAAGGGTTAGTTCACCTCACCTCGGCCCCGCCGGCCCCCAGTAATCATCGAGCCAGCGCACCTGCCTTACCGGCAGCGCAAGCAGCTCCGGAAGTGCCCGGTCCCGCACCCACCGATCCTCGATCACGCGAAGCCCGATCATCTCGGGCATCTTCCACCACGGCCGCGTGACCTTGTTGCCGTGCATCTCGCGGAAGCGCCGGGCCATCTCTTCGTCAGTCTCCGGAATCTCGCGCACCTCGCGCGTTGACGGCTCCGGCCGAAGCGCGCCCATCCGGGCGGCCGTCTCGGCGTCCATGTGCCAGCTCGAGAGGTGCGGCTTGGCTCCCTTGCGCCACGGCGGCATGTACCAGCGGAACTGCTCGACCTGCTTCATCGAATCATCATGCCACTGCCGCGGCGTCTCGCCGGCGGTCGTCGGGCCGACGCCCGCCTTTGACTCCCGTCAACTGCGGCCGCGCCCACAGTGCCGATGATGCATCTTCCCCCCTCGACCGACACACGCATCGCCATGGCCAAGGACTCCCCCGCCAGCCCCTCCAACGGCACCGCCGCGCGCCGCAACACCAAGCCCAGCGCACCACAGCCCCGCCGCCGCGCCACCCCGCGCCGCGTACGCCAGGGCGACGTACCCACCGCGCTCGACGCGCACACCCTCGAAACCGACCGCGTATCCCGCGCCAGCACCCGCCGCACCACCGTGCAGGCGATGGCCGTTTCCGACCTGCTGAACGCGCCGCCCGCCAACGACACCATCGCCCGGCTGCAGGCGCTGGTTGGCGGTGCATCGCCCGACGAACGCAGGGCGCTCCGGCGCGCGCTGGCCGCTGCGCGGCCCGCGCGCAGGGGCGGCAGCGACCCCGACCTGGAACTGGTGCCCAACTGGCGCGAAGGCGTCTACCCGTACGTCAACCTGATGTCGCGCAAGACCTACGAGCACCAGAAGTACCGCCTGCAGGTGGAGCTGCTCAAGTTGCAGGCCTGGGTCAAGGAGGCGGGGCAGCGCGTGGTGATCCTGTTCGAGGGCCGTGACGCGGCCGGCAAGGGTGGTGCCATCAAGCGCTTCATGGAGCACCTCAACCCGCGCGGTGCGCGCGTGGTGGCGCTCGAAAAGCCCAGCGACGTCGAGCGCGGCCAGTGGTACTTCCAGCGCTACATCGAGCACCTGCCCACCGCCGGCGAGATCGTGCTGTTCGACCGCAGCTGGTACAACCGCGCCGGCGTGGAACGCGTGATGGGTTTCTGCACCCAGGCCGAGTACGACGAGTTCATGCGCCAGGCACCCGAGTTCGAGCGCCACCTGGTGCGCAGCGGCGTGCACCTGTTCAAGTTCTGGTTCAGCGTGAGCCGCGCCGAGCAGCGCCGCCGCTTCAAGGAGCGTAAGGCGCACCCGCTCAAGCAGTGGAAGCTGTCGCCGGTGGACCTGGCCTCGCTGGACAAGTGGAACGACTACACGCGGGCCAAGGAGGCCATGTTCCTCAGTTGCGACACCTCCGACGCCCCCTGGACCGTGATCAAGTCGGACTGCAAGAAGCGCGCGCGGCTGAACGCCATGCGCTACGTGCTGCACCGCCTGCCGTACTCGAACAAGGACGCCAAGGCCATCGGCAGCGTCGACACGCTGCTGGTGGGCCGCGCTTCGCTGGTGGCGGGGCGCGCGGAAGAGTTCATCCCTACGCAGGCGGGCTGACGCCGCTTGCTCCCATCCCTCATTCGAGGGATAGTCATTTCGCGCCCCTTTCCTATGCTGGGGGCATGCGTGCAAGCCGCCTGCTTGTCCTGTCCACCGCCCTGGTCGCGGGGTTCTCGTCGCCGCACCTGGCCGACCAGCTGGCGGGCCACGGGTGGGCGGCCGAGTTGTGGTTCTATGCCGTCGTGCCGGCCGTGCTCGATGTCGTGCCGCAAGGCATGGCGTGGCTGGCTGCAGGCGTGGTCTACACGCTGCAGTACCTGGCCGCGCTGTCCGTCATCGGCGCCGCCTGGTCGGCTTGGGTGCCGCAGCAGATGGATGCCGGGTCAAGCCCGGCATGACAAAGTCCGACGACACAATGATGGCGTCGACGGCACCATCGAGCAGCAACGCGCGGACCCGTTGAGCCGTTCCAGCCGCTGTCATCGGCACAAGCTCGCCAGCCGGGTCACGCACGCCAACCGGCTCCACGCGCCAGCACCGCAGTCCTTCCTTGCACAGCGCCTTCCAGCGCCGCGTTGCCCTGGCTTCATCGGCAATCACTTCCACCGGGATGCGGCCCAGGCCCTCACCCAGCAGGCGCGACAGGAACTCGGGCAGGTAGCCGCGCGAAATGTCCCCACCGCCCAGCAGCGGCGCGGCATTCACTTCGTTGATGACAGCCCCCGATGCATGCCACGGCTGCGACAGGTCTTCGCCGATCATGTCGACGCCCGCCACCTCCAGGCCCATCAGGGCCGTGGCCCGCACGGCCGCCTGCACGTTGTCCGGGTGCAGGGTGGCCGTCACGTCTTCGTCGGTGCCGCCCCACTGCGTGGACTCGATGCGCCGCAAGGGCACGAAGGTGCCGGCCGGCGGCACCGAAGCCGGCGTCCATCCCATGCGTTGCAGCGACGCCAGCGCCAGGTCATCCAGGGTTACTGCCCCCACGCGCTGCCATGAAGGCTTGCGCTGGTCGGCGGCGCAGGCCGCAGCCGCCAGCTGGCCGATGCTGTGCTCGCCGTCGGCGTAAACGCCGGCGGGCAGGCGCTTCACCGCGTACAGCAACTTGCCGTGCCAAACGAAGAGGCGGTGGCACCAGCCGGGCACCTGCCGCTCCACGAGCACGGCGCTGTCCGGCGCAACCTGCTTCGCGTGGCGGAAGGCCGCGTCCAGTGAAGCCGTGTCGGCCACGTCCATGCTCACGCCGGCGCCGCGGTCCTGGTTGGACGGCTTCACGACCACGGGCGTGCCCAACTCGCGGGCGACGGCGGCCGCTTGCTCGGTACTGCGAGCCAGTGCGTGGAGCGGCACGGGAAGCCCCGCGGCTGCCAGCAGGCGCGCCGTCGCCACCTTGTCCTGCGCCAGCCGCACGCCGATGGCGGAGTCGCGGTCGGTCATGCTGCGGTCGATGCGCCGCGCGCGGCTGCCCCATCCGAGCTGGAACACGCCGCTGCCCAGGTGCAGCGCCGGGATACCCAGGGCGTGCGCGGCGCGCAGCACCGGCAGCGTCGACTTGCCGGTGACGACGAAGGTGCCGAGCCGGGGCAGCACTTCCTTGTCCAGCATGTCGTGAAGGGCAGCCACCGCCGGCTCGTCCGGCGCGCGGGCACCCATCCAGTCGCACAGGCCCAGCGCCGACTGCAGGGCCAGCTGCACGCACTGCGGCGCCACGTATTCGATGGCTGGCATGCGTACCCGCGCGTGCCATTCGCCCGAAGGCTCGGAGCGCAGCGCCTCGATGCCGGGTACATCGAACACCGGCAGCCGCGTAGCCTGCAGCAGCGTGCGGGCGAGCAGCAGCGCACGCCATAGCCACGCCGCCACGCCCTCGGGCGCTTCGAGGTCCGGCGCGATGTCCGGGTCTTCCCACTGCACGCCCAGCACGTCGCGCAGCCAGCGGTCCAGGGTGGTGAAGTCGGCCCGCGCGGGAAGCCCGAAGGCCAGCTCGAAGGGCTGGGCCGGCTGCAGGCGCGGGATTTTTTGGGGGGTACGGGCGGTGGCGGGCATGAAGGTGCCGATGTTAAGGCTGGGCTGCCGGGGCGGCCAGTTAGACTCGGCGCCATGTCGCCAGCCATCGCGTCTTCACCCGGCTATGTGGAGCTGTTCACGCTGCGCGGCGGCCCTTATGACGCCGCCATGCGCACGTGGCCGCTCGCGCGCGAGCCGGAGTTTGCGCAGGCGATAGCGCGGGCCGCGCTGGCACCGGGCATGGTCGTCGCCGACGTGCCTGCCGGCGGCGGCTACCTGCAGTCCTTCCTGCCCCCGGGCGTGCGCTGGATCGGATTCGAGCCCTCGCGCGGCTTCACCAGCACGGCAGGCGGCCACGGCATTCCCGAAGGCAGCCCGCTGGTGCCGCTGCCCTGGCAGGCGGGCGAAGCCGACGCCGCCATCAGCCTGGCCGGCATCCACCACCTGGCCGACAAGGCGCCGCTGTTCCAGGACCTGCTGCGCGTGGTCAAGCCCGGCGGCCGCCTCGTGGTGTCCGACGTCGCCGAGGGTTCGGCCGTCGCCGGCTTCCTCGACGGCTATGTCGGCAGCCACAACAGCACCGGGCACGAGGGCGACTACCTGTCGGCGGACACCGTGGCCACGCTGCGCCATGCGGGCTGGCACATCGCCTCGTCCGAGCTCGTGCCGTTCCACTGGGTGTTCGCCAGCCGCGACGATATGGCCGCCTTCTGCCACCGCCTGTTCGACCTGCGCACGTCGACGCTGGCCGACACACGGCGCGCCATCGAGTCCGGGCTGGGCGTCGACGAGTTGCCTGGCGGCCGCATCGGCATGCGCTGGGAGCTGATGACCATCGCCTGCGAGCGGCCTGCATGAGCCGCACGGCCGCCCGAAGGCTCATGGCCCCGCAGCGCGCAGCGCGGAGGGCAGCCCAATGACCGTGCCTGCGTTCGTCTTCAAGGGGGACATCACGTCGCCCCCGGGTTTCCTGCAAGGCATGCGCCACCCGGCGGTCATCGTGCCCATGGCCGTCAACCTGGCCGACGACCTGCCGGACCGCCTGGCCGAATGCGAGCAGCAGTTCGCCTCTCGCGTGCCCGCGCTCGAAATGCCCGCGCAGCGGCGCCACCGGTCGGAAGAGTCCGCCCAGGCGGCCCAGCGCATGCTGCACTGGGTGGCCCGGCTGCAGGCCGAAGCCGGCTGGGCGCTGGCCGACTCGCCGCACGCGCGCGTCTCTGACGCCCAGCCCGGCGTGCTGATGGTCATGGTGCCTTGCCTGCCGCTGGCCCAGCCCATCACCGCCAAGGCGCTGCGCTGGGTGGCCGGCATTTTCAATGCCGTCGCCGCGGGGCAGGCGCCCGACTGGGCACTGCTGGACCGGCTGAGGGTACACCTGGCCTCGCATGCCGGCGCCACGTCGAACATGCCGCGCTTCCTGCGGGCGGCCAACCGCATGTCGCTGCCGTGGGACCGGCTGACCTCGATGACCTATTCGTTCGGGCAGGGTGCGCGCACCCGCTGGCTCGACAGCTCGTTCACCGATGCCACTCCGCACCTGTCGACGCGCTTCGCGCGCGACAAGGTCGAATGTGCCCACCTGATGCGCCGGGCGGGGCTACCCGCGCCGGTCCACCGGCTCGTGCCCGACGCCGAAGCCGCGGTGCGCACGGCAGCCACCTTCGGCTATCCCGTTGTCGTCAAGCCCGCCGACCTCGACGGCGGCGTGGCCGTCGCGGCCGACCTGCGCACCGAAGACGAAGTGCGCAGTGCCTATGCGGTGGCGCGCGACAAGTCCAAGCAGGTGCTGGTCGAAAGGCACTTCGAAGGCCGCGACTACCGCCTGACGGTGTTCCAGGGCAAGCTGCTGTGGGCCATCGAACGCCAGCCGGGCTCGGTAACGGGCGACGGCGTCAACACGGTCGAAGCGCTGGTGGCCATCGTCAACCAGGACCCCCGGCGCGGCGACGGCAAGCAGTCGGCGCTGAAGGCGCTGGCACTGGACGCCGAAGCCGACGCCATGCTGGAGCAGCACGGCCTCACGCGCCACAGCGTGCCCGAGGCAGGCCGCTTCGTGAAGCTGCGGCGGGCGTCCAACGTGGCGCTGGGCGGCATGCCGGTCGCCGTGATGGACCAGGTACACCCCGACAACGCGGCGCTCGCGGAGCGCGCCGCCAACCTGCTGCGGCTGGACCTGGCCGGCGTGGACCTGCTCATCCCCGACATCGGCCGCTCGTGGCTGGAGAGCGGGGCGCTGATCTGCGAAGTGAACGCGCAACCCAGCCTGGGACAGGCGACGGCCGCGCACCTCTACGCGCCCTTGCTGCGCCGCCTGGTGCAAGGCGACGGCCGCATCCCGATAGCGGTGGTGGTCGGCGCGAGCGGCCCCGAGGCGCTGGGCCGGGCCGTGGTGGCGCGGCTGGCGCGCGAAGGCTGCGTGGCGGGCTGGGCCGGCCCGGCTGGCGCGGCCATCGGCGAAGGCCGCATCGTGCCATACGCACTGGGCTCGTTCGAAGCGGGGCAGGTGCTGCTGACGGATCGGCGCACCGAGGCGGCCATCGTCTTTGCGCAGGCGGGCGACATGTTCGCCAAGGGCCTCGCGTTCGACCGCTTCGACGCGCTGCTGGCGGCGGGCGCACCCGGCTCGTCGAGAAAGATCAACATGCTGGCCGCCTCGTGCGTGGGCGCCGTGGCCGAAGCGGACCAGGTGGCACCCGAGGCCATGGAAGACTGGCTGGTGCAGCAGCTGCTCGCCGCGCGCGACCGCCACGCGGCCGCGCCGGAACCCGGTTAGCGGATCTCGGGCGCCGGCGGTGTTCGCGTGCCTTGCACCATCTTCATGGCCGAAGCGATCAGCGCCGACACCTCGGTCATGTTGCTCGGCACGATCAGGGTGGTGGTCGCGTCCGAGGCGACCTTGCTGTAGGCGTCCACGGCACGCTCGGCCACCTTCAGTTGCACGGCCTGTTCGCCGCCCGGCTGTCGGATCGCCTCGGCGATCTTGCGTATCGCCTCGGCTGTCGCTTCGGCCACCGCCAGGATGGCGGCGGCTTCGCCCTGTGCGTTGTTGATCTCGGCCTGCTTCTCGCCTTCGGAGCGCGCGATGAAGGCCTCGCGCTCGCCGGTGGCGATGTTGATCTGCTCCTGCCGGCGGCCTTCGGAGGCGGCGATCAGCGCGCGCTTCTCGCGCTCGGCGGTGATCTGCGCCTGCATGGCGTGCAGGATCTCCTTGGGCGGCGTCAGGTCCTTGATCTCGTAGCGCAGCACCTTCACGCCCCAGTTCAGCGCGGCCTCGTCGATGGCCTGCACCACCTGCGCGTTGATGATGTCGCGTTCCTCGAAGGTCTTGTCCAGCTCCAGCTTGCCGATCACGCTGCGCAGCGACGTCTGGGCGAGCTGCGTGACGGCGACGATGTAGTTGGACGACCCGTAGCTCGCGCGCATCGGGTCGGTCACCTGGAAGTACAGGATGCCGTCCACCTGCAGCTGCGTGTTGTCGCGCGTGATGCAGACCTGGCTGGGCACGTCCAGCGGGATCTCCTTCAGGCTGTGCTTGTAGGCGACCTTGTCGACGAAGGGCACCAGGAAGCTCAGGCCGGGTTGCAGCGCCGTGTGGTACTTGCCCAGGCGCTCGACCACCCACGCGTTCTGCTGCGGCACGATGCGGATCGCGCGGAAGCCGAAGATGATGGCGACGATCAGCAGGATGATGAAGATGTCCATGGTTCCCTTTTCCTGTCGGGTGATTCAGATTTTCTCGACGACCAGCCGGTTGCCCACGACCTCGCGCACGCGATGGGCGCCGGTCGCAAGCGGCTCACCGGGCACGGCAGTCGCCGTCCAGTTGGCACCGCGGTACTTCACCTGCGCAGTCCCGTCGGCGTTCCACACGTCGACCTGCAGGGTTTCGCCCACGTCCATGTTGACGTCCTTGTTGGCGCCTGCCTGCAGCGCCGTGCCGGCGTTGCGGGCGCGCCAGCGGTGCAGGCCGCCGATGGCGCCCACGCTGACCAGGGCCACGACGACGAGCTGGACGTTGAACGACGCGCCCGTGTGCGCCGCGACGGCGCCGGCAGCGAGGCCCAGCGCGAGCATCAGCAGGTAAAAGGTGCCGGTGAGCAGCTCGGCCCCCACGGCAATACCCGCCGCCAGCCACCACAATGTGGATTCCGCCATCGTCATCCTCCTCTCAGCGCCAGAGCATACACTTCGCCCCCATGAAATTCCGCTTTCCCCTCGTCATCATCGACGAAGACTACCGCTCGGAGAACACCTCCGGCCTGGGCATCCGCGCGCTGGCGCAGGCGATCGAGGCCGAAGGCATGGAAGTGCTGGGCGTCACGAGCTACGGCGACCTGTCGCAGTTCGCGCAGCAGCAGAGCCGGGCGAGCGCCTTCATCCTGTCGATCGACGACGAGGAGTTCACGCCCGGGCCCGACCTGGACCCCGCGGTGCTGAACCTGCGCACCTTCATCGAGCAGGTGCGCCGCAAGAACGCCGACGTGCCGATCTACCTGCACGGCGAGACCAAGACGGCGCGCCACCTGCCCAACGAGATCCTGCGCGAGCTGCACGGCTTCATCCACATGTACGAGGACACGCCGGAGTTCATGGCGCGCCACATCATCCGCGAGGCCAAGTCTTACATGGAGGGCATACAGCCGCCGTTCTTCAAGGCGCTGCTCGACTACGCGGAAGACGGCTCGTATTCGTGGCACTGCCCTGGCCACTCGGGCGGCGTCGCCTTCCTGAAGACGCCCATCGGCCAGATGTTCCACCAGTTCTTCGGCGAGAACATGCTGCGCGCCGATGTCTGCAACGCGGTCGACGAACTGGGCCAGCTGCTGGACCACACCGGGCCGGTGGCGGCCAGCGAGCGCAACGCCGCGCGCATCTTCAACGCCGACCACTGCTTCTTCGTGACGAACGGCACGTCCACGTCGAACAAGATGGTGTGGCACCACGAGGTGGCGCCCGGCGACGTGGTGGTGGTGGACCGCAACTGCCACAAGTCGATCCTGCACTCCATCATCATGACGGGGTCCATCCCCGTCTTCCTGAAGCCCACGCGCAACCACTTCGGCATCATCGGGCCCATCCCGTACAGCGAGTTCTCGCCCGAGGCGATCAAGGCCAAGATGCGCGCCAACCCGCTGCTGGCGGGCGTGGACGCCGAGACGGTGAAGCCGCGCATCCTGACCATCACGCAGTCCACCTACGACGGCGTGCTGTACAACACCGAGACCATCAAGAACCAGCTCGACGGCTACGTGGAGGCGCTGCACTTCGACGAAGCGTGGCTGCCGCACGCGGCCTTCCACCCGTTCTACGGCAGCTTCCACGCCATGGGCAAGAAGCGCGCGCGGCCGAAGAAATCGCTGGTCTACTCGACCCAGTCGATCCACAAGCTGCTGGCCGGCATCAGCCAGGCGAGCCACGTGCTGGTGCAGGACGCGGTAGAGAACAAGCTGGACCGCCACCTGTTCAACGAGGCGTTCCTGATGCACACCTCGACCAGCCCGCAGTACGCCATCATCGCCAGCTGCGACGTGGCGGCCGCCATGATGGAGCCGCCCGGCGGCACCGCGCTGGTGGAAGAGTCGATCATGGAAGCGCTGGACTTCCGCCGCGCCATGCGCAAGGTGGACCAGGAGTACGGCAAGGACTGGTGGTTCAAGGTCTGGGGGCCCGACAAGCTGGTGGAAGAGGGCATAGGCCGCGCGGACGACTGGATCATCAAGGGCGAGGCGCGCACGGCCAAGTGGCACGGCTTCGGCAACCTGGCCGAGGGCTTCAACATGCTGGACCCGATCAAGTCCACCGTGGTCACGCCCGGCCTGGACCTGAACGGCAAGTTCGCCAAGACCGGCATCCCGGCGTCGATCGTCACCAAGTTCCTGGCGGAGCACGGCGTGATCGTGGAGAAGACCGGCCTGTACAGCTTCTTCATCATGTTCACCATCGGCATCACCAAGGGCCGCTGGAACACGCTGCTGACGGCGCTGCAGCAGTTCAAGGACGACTACGCCAAGAACCAGCCGATGTGGCGCATCCTGCCCGAGTTCTGCCAGCAGTACCCGCGCTACGAGCGCATGGGGCTGGCCGACCTGTGCCAGCACGTGCACGAGCTGTACGCCAAGTACGACATCGCGCGCCTGTCGACCGATATCTACCTGTCGGACCTGCAGCCGGCCATGAAGCCGAGCGACGCGTTTTCGTACATCGCGCACCGCAAGACCGAGCGGGTCGAGATCGACCACCTGGAAGGCCGCGTCACCACCAGCCTGGTCACGCCGTACCCGCCGGGCATCCCGCTGCTGATCCCGGGCGAGGTGTTCAACAAGAAGATCGTCGACTACCTGAAGTTCTCGCGCGCCTTCAACAGCGAGTGCCCGGGCTTCGAGACCGACATCCACGGGCTGGTGGAAGAAGAGGGGCCGGCGGGCACGAGGCGGTATTTCGCCGACTGTGTCCGAAATGGTGACTAGGGGCTCCTGACGCCCGTTCCGGGATTTCCGCGGTTCGTCGCGCATTCCCGCAGCCTGTCGCATGGCGGGTGCGGCGCCGCCGCCGGCTGCCTACATTTGCTTCCAACGGGGCCGCCGGCCCCTTCGGAGGAATGAATGAAGCGCTACCTGGCTCCCTATGACATGAATCGCTACCCGGCCGTGGCCATGGCCGTCCGTGCAGCCGCCACCCTGGTGGTGACTGTCACAGGTGCCGTGGTGCTGGCCACCGCCGGCCCGGGCAACGGCTACCAGCCGCCCGGGCAGTGGGCCGCCGTGCACCGCCCCGGCGTCGAGCGCGTGAGCCTGCCCGCGGTCCAGGTGACCGCCAAGGCCGCCGGCGTGCAGTCGGTGGCCTCCTCGGTGTCCTGCGCCAAGGGCGCCTGAAATTCGCGTTAACCTTGCAGCCGATGTCTGCCAGTGCCCCGTCCAGCCCCGGTTCCACCCGCCCGGCCATCGTCGAATGGGTGCTGCGCCTGAACACGCAGGTTTCGGGCTGGGCCGCCTCCATGACCTGGTGGCGGCTGCTCATCCTGGGCATCGTGATCCTGGTGGCTGCGTCCATCGTCAGCGAACAGCTCAACCTGCGACACGACCGCGTCAAGGTGCCGGTGTCCGCGTCGAAAGAGCCGGTGGTGGTGACCTTCGGCGGCAAGGACGGCATCCGCATCACGCGCCCGCGCAAGGGCGCCAGCGACCCGGCCGATGCCACCCCGACCCCTGCGCAGCCGCCATCGGCCGACCCGGCGGAGGCGGGCAAGCGGCGCATCGAGATCCGCGCGGAAGACGACGACGAGGACGCCTTCACCTACCAGAGCGTGTTTACCTTCCGCGGCCTGCTCGGCGACCTGGGTGCCACGCTGCTCACGCTGCTGTTCGCCTACCTGATCGCCGCCAAGGTGATCGTGCGCAAGGTGGCGCTGGCCGACGAGAAGGTGCGCAGCGCGGTGAGCCACGCCGAGCGCGAGGCCATGGAGCGCCAGGTGGCGCAGGCCCGGCTGCAGGTGCTGCAGGCGCAGGTGGAGCCGCACTTCCTGTTCAATACACTGGCGGCGGTGGACTACCTGATCGAGACCGACCCGGCGCGTGCCAGCCAGATGCAGAAGAAGCTGATCACCTACCTGCGCGGCGCCTTGCCCCAGATGCGCGAGGAAACGTCGACGCTGGGCCGTGAAGTGCGGCTGGTGAGCTCGTACCTCGACCTGATCAAGATGCGGGTGGAAGAACGGCTGGAGGTGGAAATCGCCGTGCCGCAGCCGCTGGAGTCGGCCCAGTTCCCGCCGCTCATGCTGCAGTCGCTGGTGGAGAACGCCATCAAGCACGGCATCGAGCCCAAGCCAGAAGGCGGCAAGGTGACGGTGGCCGCCAAGGTCATAGGCTCGCAGCTCTGGGTGGAAGTGCGCGACACGGGCGTGGGCATCGTCGACCCCGAGCAGCTCGAGGCGCCCACCTCGGGCACCGGCATCGGGCTGCAGAACATCCGCGAACGGCTGGCCATGCTGTTCCCGGGCAAGGGCCGCCTGACGCTGATGTCCGACGACCGGCTGGGCACCGTGGTGCGCATCGGCGTGCCTTACCAGGTGGGCGACACGTCGAAGGTGGCGCCGCAACAGCAGCCCCAGCGGGAACAGGCGGCATGACCGACAAGCTGCGCGCGCTCATCGCCGACGACGAACGCCTGCTGCGCGAGCAGTTGAAGACGCGGCTGGCTCAGGTGTGGCCCGGGCTGGAGGTGGTGGCCGAAGCCCAGAACGGCGCCGAGGCCGTGGACCGCGCCGATGCCCTGAGGCCCGACGTCGTCTTCCTCGACATCCGCATGCCGGGGCTGGGCGGCATCGAAGCCGCCAGCGAGATCCTGGCGCTGCCCGGCTGGGCGGGCGAGATCGTTTTCGTGACGGCGTACGACGAGTACGCGATAGCGGCTTTCGAGCGCGGTGCGCTCGACTACCTGCTCAAGCCCGTGGAGCCGCAGCGCCTGGCGCAGACGGCGCAGCGCGTGAAGGCGCGCTTTGCCAGCTCGCGCGCGCCCAAGGACGACGCCGACCTGGACGCGGTGCTCGAAAAGCTGATGCAGTTGCAGCGCGGCATAGAGCCGGCGGCGGCGCGGGCCCAGCCGATGCGCTGGATCCAGTGCACGTCGGGCTCGACCACAAAGCTGATCGACGTGCAGGACGTGTTGTTCTTCCGCTCCGACGAGAAGTACACGCGGGTGCAGGCGAAGGACCAGGAGGCTTTCATCCGCACGCCGATCCGCGAGCTGCTGCCGCAGCTGGACCCCCAGCAGTTCTGGCAGATCCACCGCTCGGCCATCGTCAACCTGAGCGCCATTGCGGCCGTCACGCGCGACGACACCGGCAAGCAGCGCGTGCACATCAACGGCCACCCCGAGGTGCTCGAGGTGAGCCGCAGCTTTGCGCACCTGTTCAGGGGGGCTTGAACTGCTTTCCTCTGGGGCTTTGAACGCAGAAGACGCAAAAATTCGCAGAAACCGCAGAAGGATTCAAGTAAGAACTTCTGCGTCTTCTGCGCAATTTCTGCGTCTTCTGCGCTCAGGACCGTAGAGGACGGCCCCGGTCTCTCGGAAGGACTACTCCTCGACGGCGATGGCGGTGTGGCTGAAGCCGCCGTCGACGTAGGTGATCTCGGCCGTCATGCCCGAGGCCAGGTCGCTCATCAGGAAGGCGGCCACGTTGCCGACGTCGGCAATGGTCACGTTGCGGCGCAGCGGCGCGGCCGCGGCGACGATCGAGAGCAACTTGCCGAAGTCCTTGATGCCGCTGGCGGCGAGCGTCTTGATCGGCCCCGCACTGATGCCGTTGACGCGGATGCCCCGGGGCCCGAGTGAGCCGGCCAGGTAGCGCACCGACGCTTCCAGCGAAGCCTTGGCCAGGCCCATGGTGTTGTAGTGCGGCACGATGCGCATGGCGCCCAGGTAGCTGAGCGTGAGCAGCGCCGACTTCTCGTTCAGGTAGGGCAGGGAGGCCTTGGCCATCGCGGGGAAGCTGTAGGCGCTGATGTCCTGGGCGATGCGGAAACTTTCGCGCGAGAGCCCGTCGAGGAAGTCGCCGGCGATGGCTTCACGCGGGGCGAACCCTATGCTGTGGACGAAGCCGTCGAACTTGCCCCAGTGGGCCCCGAGGTCGGCGAACAGCTTGTCGATCTGCGCATCGTCGCCCACGTCGCAGTCGAAGACCAGCGTCGAGTCGAACTCCGAGGCGAATTCGGTGATGCGCTCCTTGAATCTTTCGCCCACGTAGCTGAAGGCCAGCTCGGCGCCCTGGTCCCGGCACGCCCGGGCGATGCCGTAGGCGATGGAGCGGTTGGACAGCACCCCCGTGATCAACAATTTCTTGCCGGTAAGGAAACCCATAGCATTGGCCCGATTAAAAAGTCGGCAGAATTGTCGCATGCGAGCAGTACTGATCCTTGGCGCCGCGTGCGTCGGCGCCTCCTGCTGGGCTGCGCCCGGCTATGCGGTGTGGGGCGAGTTCAAATACAAGCCGGGCTTCACCCACTTCGAATACGTCAACCCGAACGCGCCCAAGGGCGGCGAACTGCGCATGGTGGCAGGCTCGCGGATATCCACTTTCGACAAGTACAACCCGTTCACGCTGCGCGGCAATGCGCCGTCGTTCCTGGGCAACCTGCTGTTCGACAGCCTGCTGATGGGCACGATGGACGAGAACGGCGTGGGCTACGGCCTGCTGGCCGAAGACGTCGATGTGCCGCCCGACCTGACGTCTGCCACGTTCCGCCTGCGGCCCGAAGCCCGCTTCCACAACGGCGACCCGGTGAAGGCCAGCGACGTCAAGTACAGCTTCGACTCGCTGAACTCGAAGTTCGCCCACCCGTCCTACGCTTCGCTCTATGCCGACGTTGCCGGCGCGGAAGTCGTGGACGAGCGCACCATCCGCTTCAAGTTCAAGAAGAAAGACCGGCAGTTGCCCCTGGTGGTGGGCGGCATCCCGGTGTTCTCGCCCAAGTGGGGCATGGCCAACGGCAAGGCCAGGCAGTTCGACGAGATCGTCTCCGACGTGCCCATCGGCAGCGGACCCTACAAGATCGGGCCGGTGGAGTTCGGCCGCGACATCACCTACGCGCGCGACCCCAGCTACTGGGCGCGCAACCTGCCGGTGACGCGCGGCATGTTCAACTTCGACCGCATCACGGTGAAGATCTACCGCGACAACACGGCCCAGCTCGAAGCGCTGAAGGCCGGCGAGTTCGACCTGATGCAGTTCTTCTCGGCCGGCGACTGGACCCGCCGCCTCACGGGCAAGCGCATCGCCCGCGGCGAACTGAAGAAAGAGGTGTTCCAGCACAAGCTGCCCGACGGCTTCTACAGCATGGTGCTGAACAACCGGCTGCCCAAGTTCTCGGACCGCCGCGTGCGCCAGGCCATCGTGCTGGCGATGGACTACGAGTGGATGAACGTGCACCTGTTCCGCGGCAGCTACACGCGGGTGAAGGGCGTGTTCGGCAACACCGACTGCGAAGCCAACGGCGTGACGCCGCCCGAAGAAGCGGCGCTGCTCGAGCCGTTCCGCGCCAGCCTGCCGCCCGAGGTGTTCGGGCCGATGGCGGTGCCGCCGCGCACCGACGGCGCCAACTCGCTCAACGACAACCTGCTGAAAGCCCGCAAGCTGCTGGCCGAGGCCGGCTGGACCTTCCGCGACGGCGCCTTGCGCAACGCCAAGGGCGAGGCTTTCACGATGGAGTTCCTCGACAGCTCCGAGGCCCGCGGCGTGACCACCACCGCCGCGTGGAAACGGGCGCTCGCCAAGCTGGGCATCGAGTTCTCGGTGCGCGAGGTCGACTTCGCGCTGTGGCAGCAACGGCTGGAGTCGAACAACTTCGAGGTGCTGGGCATCTCCTTCCCGGGCACGCACTTCCCCGGCGCCGACTATGCCGACCTGTTCGGCAGCAAGGCCGCCGACAACCCCGGGTCGGGCAACTACGCGGGCGTCAAGAACCCCGCCATCGATGCGCTGGTGGCCAGGCTGACCGTGGCGGACAACCAGAAGGAGTACCTCGCCGCCTGCCGCGCGCTGGACCGCGTGATCGCGCACGGCTACTACATGGTGCCGGCGTGGACCGCACGCGGGCGCCGCATCGCGTACAGTGACTGGGCGCTCGAGAAGCCCGGGGTCGTGCCGGCCTACCCGCCCGAGGGCGTGCCCTACATGACGTGGTTCATGTACACGTGGTGGGCCCGCAATCCCCCCAAGACTGCGAAGTAGAAGAACAACCCATGGCTGCCTACATCCTCAAGCGCATCCTGCTGATGATCCCCACGCTGCTCGGCGTGCTGCTCATCACCTTCGTCGTCATCCAGTTCGTGCCGGGCGGGCCGGTGGAGCAGTACATCGCCGAGTCGCGCCGCACGCAGGGCGCGGGCGACACGTCGGCCTATCGCGGCGGGCAGGGCGTGCACCCGAAACGCATCGAGGAGATCAAGAAGCTCTACGGCTTCGACAAGCCGGCCCACGAGCGCTTCTTCCAGATGCTCGGCCAGTACGCGCGCTTCGACCTGGGCAAGAGCTTCTTCCAGAACAAGCCCGTGAGCCAGCTGATCGTGGAGAAGCTGCCGGTTTCGATCAGCCTGGGCCTGTGGACCTTCTTCATCAGCTACCTGATAGCAGTGCCGCTCGGCGTGGCGAAGGCGGTGCGCGCCGGCACGCGCTTCGACATCGTGACCACCGTGGCCGTGCTGGTCGGCTACGCCATCCCGGGCTTCGTGCTCGGCCTCTTGCTGCTGGTGCTGTTCGGCGGCGGGCTCGAGCTGTTCCCGCTGCGCGGCCTCACCTCGCCGGGCTGGGAGCAGATGGGCTGGGGCGCGCGCATCGCCGACTACCTGTGGCACATCACGCTGCCGGTCACCGCAATGGTGCTGGGCAGCTTCGCCGTGACCACGATGCTCACCAAGAACTCGTTCCTGGAGGAGATCCGCAAGCAATACGTGCTGACCGCCCGCGCCAAGGGCCTGGCCGACCGGCGTGTGCTGTGGAAGCACGTGTTCCGCAACGCGCTGATCCCTATCCTCACCGGCTTTCCGGCGGCCTTCATCGGCGCCTTCTTCACCGGGGCGCTGCTGATCGAGACGCTGTTCTCGCTGGACGGCCTGGGCCTGCTCAGCTACGAAAGCATCATCCGGCGGGACTACCCCGTGGTCCTGGGCTCGCTCTACGTTTTCACGCTGATCGGCCTGTTCACCAAACTCATCACCGATTTGAGCTATGTCTGGGTCGACCCCCGTGTCAAATTTGACTAGCCCCCCCGAAGCGGCCTACGGCCGCCTCCCCCCCAGGGGGGCGCCACCAGCGGCCGGGCAAAGCCCGATCCGCGGTGGCCCGCGTGAAGAGGCTTCGCAAAGTCCCGCGGCACGGGCCTGGCGGCGCTTTCGCCGTAACCGGCTGGGCTTCACCAGCCTCGCCATCTTCCTGGTGCTGGTGACTGCCAGCCTGTTCGCGGAGCTGCTGTCCAACGACAAGCCCTTCGTCGTGCGCTACAACGGCGAGTTCTACTTCCCGATGGTCAATACCTACCCGGAGAAGACCTTCGGCGGCGACTTCGAGTCGCCCACCGACTACAACGACCCGCGCATCCGCAAGAACCTGTCCTCGGGCAGCAACTGGGCACTGTTCCCGGTCAACCGCTACGGCTCGGGCACCATCGCGTACCACAACCCCTTGCCCTTCCCCAGCCCGCCTTCGGCCGACAACTGGCTGGGCACCGACGAACGCGGGCGCGACCTGCTGGCGCAACTGCTCTACGGCTTTCGCCTGAGCGTGCTGTTCGGGCTGGCGCTGATGGCGATTGGCGTGCTCCTCGGCGTCGTCACCGGCGCCATCCAGGGCTACTTCGTGGGCAAGACCGACCTGGCTTTCCAGCGCTTCATCGAAATCTGGGAGTCCATGCCCGAGCTGTACCTGCTGATCATCTTCAGCGCCATCTTCGCGCCCAGCGTGGCACTGCTGCTTCTGCTGCTGAGCCTGTTCGGATGGACCGGGCTGTCGGGCTACGTGCGTGCGGAGTTCCTGCGGAACCGGCAGATGGAATACGTGAAGTCGGCCCGGGCCCTGGGCGTGGGCAACGGCCGCATCATGTGGCGGCACATCATGCCCAACAGCATGACGCCGGTGGTGACCTTCCTGCCGTTTCGCATGAGCGCCGCCATCCTGGCGCTGACCTCGCTGGACTTCCTCGGGCTGGGCGTGCCGCCGGGTACGCCGTCGCTGGGCGAGCTGCTGGCTCAGGGCAAGACCAACCTGGACGCATGGTGGATTTCGGTGTTCACCTTCATCGTGCTGGTGCTCACGCTGCTCCTGCTGACCTTCATGGGTGACGCGCTGCGCGACGCCCTCGACCCGCGAAAGGCCGACCAATGACGGCGCAATTGCTGGAAGTGAAAGACCTGCGCGTCGCCTTCGGCGGCAAGGAGGTCGTGCACGGCGTGCAGTTCCACATCGCGCCGGGCGAGAAGCTGGCGCTGGTGGGCGAGTCAGGTTCGGGCAAGACCGTCACCGCGCTCGCCATGCTGGGGCTGGTCCCCAATGCAACAGTCACGGGCTCGGCGGTCTTCGCCGGCCTCGAAGGGCAGCCGCCGCGCGACCTGATCTCGATGCCCGAACGCGACCTGCTGTCCGTGCGCGGGCGTGAGATCGCGATGATCTTCCAGGAGCCGATGACGGCCCTGAACCCACTGTTCCCGGTGGGTGACCAGATCGCCGAGGTGCTGCAGCTGAAAGAGGGCCTGAGCAAGCGCGAGGCCTGGGACGGCGCCGTCAAGGCGCTGCACGCGACCGGCATCCCCGACCCCGAGCGCCGTGCCATGTCGTTTCCGCACCAGCTGTCGGGCGGGCAACGCCAGCGCGCCATGATCGCCATGGCGCTCGCCGGGCGCCCGCGCCTGCTACTGGCCGACGAGCCCACCACCGCGCTGGACGTGACGCTGCGCGTGCAGATCCTCGACCTGCTGGGCGAGATCCAGGCGCACAACGGCATGGCGATGCTGCTGATCACGCACGACCTGAACCTGGTGCGCAAGTTCGCCGACCGGGTGGCCGTCATGGAAAACGGCTACCTGGTGGAGACGGGGGCGGTGGATGAGATCTTCTCCAACCCGCAGCATGCCTACACCCGCAAGCTGATCGACAGCCGGCCCGAGCGCGACGTCGACGAGACCCCGGCGGGCGGCGGCGCGCCGGTGATGGAGGCCAAGGACATGCGGGTGACCTACCCGGTCCACCTGCCCGGCATCAAGGGCTGGTTCCGCAAGGGCCAGTTCATTGCCGTGAAGAACGCAGCCTTCCGCATCGAGCCCGGCCGCACGCTGGGCGTGGTGGGGGAGTCGGGCTCGGGCAAGTCCACGCTGGCCATGGCGGCGCTGGGCCTGATCCCGCACCAGGGCGAGCTCGACGTGGTGCAGCGCCGCTGGGGCCCCGACGCCGCCGGCAACAAGGCGATCCGCCGCATGGTGCAGGTGGTCTTCCAGGACCCGTTCTCGTCGCTGTCGCCCCGCATGACGGTGGAAGAGATCGTGGGCGAGGGCCTGCTGGTGCACCATCCCGAATACGACGTGCCGCAGCGCCGCGCCCGAGTGGTGCAGGCCTTGTCGGACGTCGGCCTGACCGAAGCGCAGTTTCCCGGCCTCCTGAACCGTTACCCGCATGAATTTTCAGGCGGCCAGCGCCAGCGCCTGGCGATTGCCCGGGCGCTGATCGTGGAGCCGTCGGTGCTGATCCTGGACGAGCCGACCAGCGCGCTGGACGTCACGATCCAGAAGCAGGTGCTGAAGCTGCTGCAGGGCCTGCAGCGCGACAAAGGGCTGAGCTACCTGCTGATCACCCACGACGTGGACGTGATCTGGGCGATGGCCCACGACGTGCTGGTCATGAAGGACGGCGAAGTGGTGGAGGCGGGGACCGTCGAAGAGGTCCTGAAGGCGCCCCGCAACCCCTATACCCAGACCCTCGTGGCCGCCGCCGCTTGACGCAGCGCACAAAGACCCCAGCTCGTTGCAAATCAACGGCTTAGGCGTTACAATACCGGCCTCTCGACCAAACGGGCGGATACCAACCGCCCGTTTCTTTTTTCAGGCAGGATTTGCGCATCAGGTGGCATTGCAGGACATCGTGGACCAAACGGTAACCGGCCTGGGTTACGAACTGGTGGAGCTCGAACGCTCCGCCGGCGGCACGCTGCGCGTGACGATCGACTTCCCGTGGCAGCCCGGGGTCGAGCGCTACGTGAATGTCGAGGACTGCGAACGTGTCACCCGCCAGCTGCAGTATGCGCTGGAGGTCGACGAAGTGGACTACAAGCGGCTCGAGGTGTCTTCGCCCGGCATCGACCGGCCGCTGCGCACCGAGAAGGACTTCGAGCGTTTCGTCGGCGAGGTGGTCGACATCACGCTGAAGGCGCCCATGGGTTCCGCGGGAGCCGGCCAGGTGGCCGCCAACCGCAAGAAGTTCCGCGGCACGCTGGAGCGTGGCGAGGGCGGCTGGCAGCTGGTGTGGAGCGATGAGCCCGCCAGGCCGCCGGGCGTGAGAGTGTCGAAGAAGAAGGCGCCGGCCCCCGTGCAGGTGCTCGGTTTCGCGCTGGACGAGCTGAAGGATGCCCGTCTCGCGCCGGTTGTGGATTTCAAGGGACGCAAACGTCCCGGGGTTCAGGAGCAAGGGAAATGAATCGCGAACTGTTGATGCTGGTGGACGCCATCTCGCGCGAGAAGAACGTCGAGCGTGACGTCGTCTTCGGTGCGGTCGAGGCGGCGCTGGCGCAGGCCACCAAGAAGCTCTACCAGGGGGAAGTCGACATCCGCGTGGCGGTGGACCGCGACAGCGGCGACTACGAGACCTTCCGCCGTTGGCTGGTGGTCCCCGACGAGGCCGGCCTGCAGAACCCGGACGCCGAAGAACTGCTGATGGACGCGAAGGAACGCGTGGGCGACGTCGAGGAAGGCGAGCACATCGAGGAGCAGATCGAGTCCGTGCCGATCGGGCGCATCGGCGCCATGGCCGCCAAGCAGGTGATCCTGCAGAAGATCCGCGACGCCGAGCGCGAGATGCTGCTGAACGACTTCATGTCGCGCGGCGACAAGATCTTCGTG
This sequence comes from Burkholderiales bacterium, assembly GCA_016213325.1. Classification (GTDB taxonomy): domain Bacteria; phylum Pseudomonadota; class Gammaproteobacteria; order Burkholderiales; family Burkholderiaceae_C; genus Ramlibacter. The sequence goes on from JACRAY010000018.1 coordinate 26,410, forward strand.
GGCACCGTCAAGCGCATGGACAAGGGCGACATCATCGTCGAGAGCGGCCGCGTCGAAGGGCGCCTGCGCCGCAGCGAGATGATCCCCAAGGAAAACCTGCGCAACGGCGACCGCGTGCGCGCCATGATCATGGAAGTCGACCTGCAGCTGCGCGGCGCGCCGATCATCCTGTCGCGCGCGGCCCCCGAGTTCATGATCGAGCTGTTCCGCCAGGAAGTGCCCGAGATCGAGCAGGGCCTGCTGGAAATCAAGACCTGCGCCCGCGACCCCGGCTCGCGCGCCAAGATCGCCGTGGTGTCGCACGACAAGCGCGTCGACCCCATCGGCACCTGCGTGGGCGTGCGCGGTTCGCGCGTGAACGCCGTGACCAACGAGCTGGCCGGCGAACGCGTCGACATCGTGCTGTGGTCGGAAGACCCGGCGCAGTTCGTGATCGGCGCGCTGGCGCCCGCCAACGTCTCGTCGATCGTGGTGGACGAGGAAAAGCATGCCATGGACGTGGTGGTGGACGAGGAGAACCTCGCCATCGCGATCGGCCGCGGCGGCCAGAACGTGCGGCTCGCCTCCGAACTCACGGGCTGGAAGATCAACATCATGGACGCGAACGAGTCGGCCCAGAAGACGGCCGAAGAGCAGCAGAAGCTGCGTTCGCTGTTCATGGAGAAGCTCGACGTCGACGAGGAAATCGCCGACATCCTGATCGTCGAGGGCTTCACCAGCCTGGAAGAAGTGGCCTACGTGCCGCTGCAGGAGATGCTGGAAATCGAGTCCTTCGACGAGGACACGGTCAACGAGCTGCGCGCCCGCGCCAAGGACGCGCTGCTCACCATGGAGATCGCCCGCGAGGAGAGCGTCGAGGAGGTGTCGCAGGACCTGCGCGACCTCGAAGGCCTGAACCCGCAGCTGATCGCCCAGCTGGCCGAGGCGGGCGTGCACACGCGCGACGACCTGGCCGACCTGGCGGTCGACGAGCTCACCGAGATCACGGGCCAGGCTTCGGACGAAGCCAAGGCCCTGATCATGAAAGCGCGCGAGCACTGGTTCACAGCCAGCGCGACGGCAGCGCATGAATAACGAGGGAGGGCCTGGGAACACATGTCTAGTACCACCGTCGCCGAGTTCGCAAATGAACTCAAGAAATCGACCGACACGCTTCTGGAACAGTTGAAGAGCGCCGGCGTGGCCAAGTCCTCGCCCACCGATCCGCTGTCCGATGCCGACAAGCAGAAGCTGCTCGGTTACCTCCAGGCCAGCCACGGCACCGCATCGCCCGAGCGCAAGAAGATCACGCTGGTGAAGAAGTCCACCAGCGAGATCAAGCAGGCCGACGCCACCGGCAAGGCGCGTACGATCCAGGTGGAAGTGCGCAAGAAGCGCACCTTCATCAAGCGTGACGAAGGCTCCGACACCGCGGTGGTGGAAGCGCCCGAGCCGCCGGTGCAGCCGCCCGCCTCCTCCGTCGACGACGCCGAACTGGCCCGCCGCGAGGAAGAAGCGCGCCGCCAGGCCGAGCTGATCCGCCGCCAGGAAGAGGAACTCGCCGCCAAGCGCCGCGAGCGCGAGGAGGCCGAGCAGCGCGAGCGCGAGCGCGAAGCCGATGAAGCGCGCGCCGCACAGGACCGCGCTGCGAAGGAAGCCCAGCAGGCAACGGCACAGGCCGGCGCTACGTCCGCCAAGGCCATCGCCGACGAAGCCGCCCAAGCCGCCGCCAAGGCGCAGGCCGAGGCGCGCGAGAAGGCCGCCGCCGAGTCGAAGGTGCGGGCCGACGAGGAAGCCGCCAAGGCCAAGGACCTGCAGACGCGCCGCAAGAAGGCCGAAGACGAAGCTGCGGCCATCCGATCGATGATGTCGGCGCCCAAGAAGGTGATGGTCGCCAAGAAGCCCGAAGAGGCCAAGCCGGTCGCGAAGGCGCCCGAACCCGGCAAGCCGGGCGTCAAGGGCACGCTGCACAAGCCGCCGGCCCAGGCGCCGCGCCCGGGCCAGGCCCCGGCCGCCGCCCCTGCCGGCCCCGGCGCCGGCAAGGAAGTCAAGTCGGCCAAGCTGTCTTCGAGCTGGGCCAACGACCCGGCGAAGAAGAAGGAGATCAAGACCCGCGGCGATTCGTCGGGCGGCGTCGGCCGCAACTCGTGGCGCGGCGGCCCGCGTGGCCGCAGGGACCACCGCAACGACCGCGACGAGGCCCCGCAGGCCGCGCCGCAGGAAGCGCGCGTCATCGAAGTGCACGTGCCCGAGACCATCACGGTCGCCGAGCTCGCGCACAAGATGGCCGTGAAGGCTTCCGAAGTGATCAAGGCCCTGATGAAGATGGGCAACCTGGTCACCATCAACCAGTCGCTGGACCAGGACACGGCGATGATCGTGGTCGAGGAAATGGGCCACAAGGCCGTGACCGCGGAGCTCGACGACCCCGAGGCGTTCACCGAGGAAGAACAGTCGCAGGCCAGCGCGCCGGCACTGCCGCGCGCCCCGGTCGTGACCGTCATGGGCCACGTCGACCACGGCAAGACCTCGCTGCTGGACTACATCCGCCGCGCCAAGGTGGCTGCGGGCGAAGCGGGCGGCATCACGCAGCACATCGGCGCGTACCACGTCGAAACGCCGCGCGGGATGATCTCGTTCCTGGACACCCCGGGCCACGAGGCGTTCACCGCCATGCGTGCCCGTGGCGCGCAGGCGACCGACATCGTCATCCTGGTGGTGGCGGCCGACGACGGCGTCATGCCGCAGACGAAGGAAGCCATCAAGCACGCGAAGGCGGCAGGTGTGCCCATCGTGGTGGCGATGAACAAGATCGACAAGCCCGATGCCAACCCGGAGCGCGTGAAGACCGAACTGGTGGCCGAGCAGGTCGTGCCGGAAGAATTCGGCGGCGACTCGCCGTTCGTGGCCGTGTCGGCCCGCACCGGGCAGGGCGTGGACGAACTGCTGGAACAGGTGCTGCTGCAGGCTGAAGTGCTGGAGCTGAAGGCGCCGGTGGAAGCGGCCGCCAAGGGCCTGGTGATCGAAGCGCAGCTCGACAAGGGCCGAGGCCCGGTCGCAACCATCCTCATCCAGTCCGGCACGCTGAAGGTCGGCGACGTTGTGCTGGCCGGCCAGACGTTCGGCCGCGTGCGCGCAATGCTCGACGAAAACGGCAAGCCCATCAAGGACGCGGGACCGTCGATCCCGGTCGAGATCCAGGGCCTGACCGAAGTGCCGCAGGCCGGTGACGAGTTCATGGTGATGTCCGACGAGCGCCGCGCGCGCGAGATCGCCACCTACCGCGCCGGCAAGTTCCGCAACACGAAGCTCGCCAGGCAGCAGGCCGCCAAGCTGGAGAACATGTTCGAGAACATGACCGCCGGCGAAGTGAAGACGCTGCCGATCATCGTGAAGGCCGACGTGCAGGGTTCGCAGGAAGCGCTGTCGCAGTCCCTGCAGAAACTGTCCACGGCCGAAGTCAAGGTGCAGATGGTCTATGCCGCAGTGGGCGCCGTCAGCGAGTCGGACGTGAACCTGGCCATCGCCTCCAAGGCAGTGATCGTGGGCTTCAACGTGCGCGCCGACTCGGGCGCCCGCAAGCTGGCCGAGCACAACGGCATCGACATCCGCTACTACAACATCATCTACGACGCCGTGGACGAGCTGAAGGCGGCGATGTCGGGCATGCTGGCGCCGGAAAAGCGCGAAGAGGTGATCGGCTCCGCGGAAATCCGCACGGTGTTCGTGGCATCCAAGATCGGCACGGTCGCAGGTTGCATGGTCACGTCCGGCCTCGTCACCCGCAGCGCGCACTTCCGCCTGCTGCGCGACAACGTCGTGATCTACACCGGCGAGCTCGAGTCGCTCAAGCGCCTGAAGGACGACGTGCGCGAAGTCAAGGAAGGCTTCGAGTGCGGCATCAAGCTGAAGAACTACAACGACATCAAGGAAGGCGACCAGCTCGAGTTCTTCGAAGTCAAGGAAGTCGCCCGGACGCTGTAAGCCATGCACAAGCGCGCGACCAAGCCCAACCGAGCCTTCCAGATCGCCGACCAGGTCCAGCGCGACCTGGCCGAGCTGATCCGCGAGGTGAAGGACCCGCGGCTGGGCATGGTCACGATCAATTCGGTGGAAGTCACGCCCGACTATGCGCACGCCAAGGTCTACTTCAGCGTGCTCGTAGGTGACCCGCAGGAATGCGAGGAGGCGTTGAACCACGCCGCCGGGTTCCTCCGCAACGGCCTGTTCAAGCGCCTGCACATCCACACGGTGCCGACGCTGCATTTCCATTTCGACCGCACCACCGAGCGCGCGGCCGACATGAACGCCTTGATTGCCAAGGCGGTCTCCTCCCGTTCCAAGGAAGAGTAGTCCGTGAACGCGCCACGCACCAGGGTGCAGCGGCGCCCTGTGCATGGGGTGTTGCTGCTGGACAAGCCATTCGGCCTTTCGAGCAACGATGCGTTGCAGAAGGCCAAGTGGCTGCTGCGCGCCGAGAAAGCGGGCCACACCGGCACGCTGGACCCGATGGCTACCGGCGTGCTGCCGCTTTGCTTCGGTGCAGCCACCAAGTTCAGCCAGCTGCACCTGGATGCGGACAAGACCTACGAAGCGATGGCCAGGCTGGGTGTGCAGACGGCCACCGGCGATGCCGAAGGCGATGTGCTGCGCGAGCGGCCCGTCCCGGCCCATATCGACCTGGCGGCGCTGCAAGCGCGCTTTACGGGTGCGCAGCGGCAAGTGCCGCCCATGCACAGCGCGCTGAAGAAGGACGGCAAGGCACTGTACGAATACGCGCGGGCCGGCGAAGTGGTGGAGCGCGCAGCGCGCGACATCACGGTGCGTGCACTCCAGCTCGAGCTGCTGTCACCCGATACGCTGCGCTTCGTCGCCGCGGTCAGCAAGGGCACCTACATCCGCACGCTGGCCGAAGACATCGGCGAAGCCATCGGCTGCGGCGCCCACCTCACGGCGCTGCGCCGCACGCAGACCGGCGGCTTCGGCCTGGCTCAGTGCGTGACGCTGGAGGCGCTGGCCGCGATGGACGAGGCCGCGCGCCTCGCCGCACTGCTGCCGGTGGAGGCGCTGCTGCAAGGCCACGCGCGAGTCACGCTGCCGGCCGACGATGCGGGGCGCTTCCTGAGCGGCCTGCGCCGGCGCGGCAACTGGCCCGACGCGCCGCAAGTCGCGGTGTTCGGCCCCGACACCATCCTCGGCACGGCCCATGTGAAGGCCGGCGAACTGATCCCGGGGCGGCTGCTCGCCCCCAACGAAATCCAACAGATCCTGCAAGAGATCCCATCATGAGCCACCAACCTATCCGCAACATCGCGATCATCGCGCACGTCGACCACGGCAAGACCACGCTGGTGGACCAGCTGCTGCGCCAGAGCGGCACCTTCCGCGAGAACGAGAAGGTGGCCGAGCGCGTGATGGACAGCAACGACCTGGAGCGCGAGCGCGGCATCACGATCCTGGCCAAGAACTGCGCCGTGACCTGGAAGGGCACGCACATCAACATCGTCGACACGCCCGGCCACGCCGACTTCGGCGGTGAGGTGGAGCGCGCGCTGTCGATGGTGGACGGCGTGGTGCTGCTGATCGACGCGGTGGAAGGCCCGATGCCGCAGACGCGCTTCGTGACCAAGAAGGCGCTGGCGCTGGGCCTGAAGCCGATCGTGGTGGTGAACAAGGTGGACCGCCCGGGTTCGCGCCCCGACTACGTGATCAACGCGGCGTTCGACCTGTTCGACAAGCTGCACGCCACCGAAGACCAGCTCGACTTCCCGGTGGTGTACGCGTCGGGCCTGAACGGCTGGGCGTCGCTGGAAGAGGGCGCCACGGGCGAGCAGTGGGGCAAGGACCTGGCGCCGCTGTTCGACACCATCCTGGAACACGTGCCGGCGCACGAGGGCGACCCTGCCGCGCCACTGCAGCTGCAGATTTCCAGCATGGACTATTCCAGCTACCTGGGCCGCATCGGCGTGGGCCGCATCAACCAGGGCACGCTGAAGAGCCCGCAGGACGTGGTGATGATGGCCGGCCCCGAGGGCGCGCTGATCAGGTGCCGCATCAACAACGTGATGACCTTCGAAGGCCTGGAGCGCGTGCCGCTGCAGCCCGGCGACGCGGCCTATGCAGGCCACATCGTGCTGATCAGCGGCATCGAGGACATCGGGCTGGGCGTGACGATCACCGACCCGCTCGACCCCAAGCCGCTGCCGATGCTGAAAGTGGACGAGCCGACGCTGACCATGAATTTCCAGGTCAACACCTCGCCGCTGGCGGGCCGCGAAGGCAAGTTCGTCACCAGCCGGCAGCTGCGCGACCGGCTCGAGCGCGAGCTGCAGTCCAACATGGCGCTGCGCGTGAAGGACACCGACGAGGAGGGCGTGTACGAGGTCTCCGGCCGCGGCGAACTGCACCTGACCATCCTGCTGGAGAACATGCGCCGCGAGGGCTACGAGCTGGCTGTGGGCAAGCCGCGCGTCGTCTTCAAGGAAGAAGACGGCGTGCGCAAGGAGCCGATCGAGCTGCTGACCGTGGACATCGAGGAGGGCCACCAGGGCGGCGTGATGCAGGCACTGGGCGAGCGCAAGGGCGACCTGGTGAACATGGAGCCCGACGGGCGCGGCCGCGTGCGGCTCGAGTACCGCATCCCGGCGCGCGGCCTCATCGGCTTCCAGAACGAGTTCCTCAACCTCACGCGCGGCACCGGCCTGGCGTCGAACATCTTCGACGGCTACGAAGCCTTCAAGGGCGACATCGCCAGCCGCAAGAACGGCGTGCTGATCTCCATGGACGATGGCGAGATCGTCACCTATGCGCTGGGCAAGCTGGACGACCGCGGCCGCATGTTCGTGAAGGCGGGCGACCCGGTGTACGAAGGCATGATCGTGGGCATCCACAGCCGCGACAACGACCTGGTGGTGAACGCGGTGCGCATGAAGCAGCTGACCAACTTCCGCGTGTCGGGCAAGGAAGACGCGATCAAGGTCACGCCCCCTATCCAGCTGACGCTGGAGTACGCAGTGGAATTCATCGAGGACGACGAGCTGGTGGAAATCACGCCCAAGTCGATCCGCCTGCGCAAGCGCTACCTGAAGGAGCACGAGCGCAAGCGCGCCCTTCGCGAAGCAGCGTGAGGCTCACCCACACCCGCGCCGTCTTCCTGATGGTGGCGGTGACCCTCATGTGGTCCATTGCCGGTGTCGTCACGCGCCACCTGGAGCACGCGCGCAGCTTCGAGATCACCTTCTGGCGCAGCTTCTTCACGATGGCGTCGCTGCTCGTGATCCTGCCTTTGGTGCAAGGCCGCGAGGTGTTCTCGAAGATCCGCCGCGGCCCTGCGGCGCTGTGGGTTTCGGGCGCCTGCTGGAGCGTGATGTTCACCGCGTTCATGCTGGCGCTCACGCTCACCAGCGTCGCCAACGTGCTGGTGACCATGTCGCTCGGGCCGTTCCTCACGGCGCTGATTGCACGCGTGTTCATCGGCCATCGCATCCCTGCGCGCACCTGGGCTGCCATCGTCGTGGCGGGCGCCGGCATCGCTTACATGTATGCGGCGCAGCTGGAAGCGGGCGGCATCGCCGGCACACTGGTCGCGTTGTGCGTCCCGGTTGCGGGCGCCATCAACTGGACCGTGACGCAACGCTCGCATGCGGCCGGGCAGGACGTCGACCTGGTTCCCGCGGTGCTGGTGGGCGCCACGATTTCGTCGCTGGCTACGCTGCCGCTGGCACTGCCGTTCGCAGCCACGCCGCACGACCTGTGGCTGCTGGCGCTGCTGGGGCTGGTGCAACTCGCCATCCCCTGCACGCTCGCCGTGGTGTGCGCGCGGGTGTTGAAGGCGCCCGAGGTCGCCTTGCTCGCGCTGCTCGAGGTGATCTTCGGCATCGCGCTGGCCTGGGTCGGTGCGGGGGAAGCGCCGGGCAGCACCGTGCTGGCCGGCGGCGCGCTGGTGATCGGGGCGCTCGTCGCGAACGAGCTGGTGGGCTGGCGCGAACGCGCCTAACGGGCGTCAGCGGTTGCGCGTCTTCAGCGCCCGCTCCACCTCGCGCTTGCCCTCGCGATCCTTGATGGTGTCGCGCTTGTCGTGCGTGGCCTTGCCCTTGGCCAGCGCGATCTCCAACTTGACCCTGCCGTTCTTCCAGTGCAGGTTGAGCGGCACCAGCGTGTAGCCCTTCTGCTCGACCTTGCCGACCAGCCGCTTGATCTCTTCCTTGTGCATCAGGAGCTTCTTGGTACGCGCCTGCTCCGGCTTGACGTGCGTGGACGCGGTCCTGAGCGGGCTGATCTGGCAGCCGATCACGTACAGCTCGCCGTCGCGGATCACCACGTAGCCGTCGGTGAGCTGCGCCTTGCCTTCACGCAGGGCCTTCACTTCCCAGCCTTGCAGCACCATGCCGGCCTCGTACCTCTCCTCGAAGAAGTAATTGAACGAAGCCTTCTTGTTCTCGGCGATGCGGGCCGAGCCCGCGTCCTTCTTTTGCGTCATGTGCCGACAGGTGGGGCCGCGCGGCTTCTCTACAATGCCGCGGGAGAGCGCCATTGTCGCCCATGAAGACCGTCCACAAGTCCGTGCTCATCTGGTACAGCGCCGAAGAAATGTACGCGCTGGTCACCGACGTCCCCAAGTACAGCGAATTCCTGCCTTGGTGCGACCACGCGTCCCTGCTCGCCCAGGGCGACAACCGAGTGAAGGCCGAGATCGGCATGGCCTTCAGCGGCATCCACCAGACCTTCACCACGCACAACGAGAACGTGCCGGGGCGGCAGGTGGTCATGAAGCTCGTCGACGGCCCGTTCTCGCACCTGGACGGCATCTGGAAGTTCATTCCCCTCGGCCAGCCCGGCCAACGCGCGTGCAAGGTGGAGCTCGAACTGGCCTACGCCTTCAAGAACTCGGCCCTCGACGCCCTGGTGGGCCCGGTGTTCGACAAGATCGCGGGCAGCCTGGTGGATGCGTTCGTGAAGCGCGCCGAGCACATCTATGGTGAAACCGCCTGAGACAGCGCTGTTGCAGGTGGTCGTTGCGTGGTCACCCGGCCCCCGCGAGGTGCTCGAATGGCCCGTCACGCTGCCGGCCGGCGCCACCTTGCGCCAGGCCGTGCTGGCGAGCGGGCTGCCCGATGCATGGCCCGGAGCAGACCTGGAGGCCGCAACCGCCGGTATCTGGGGACACAAGGCAGCCTGGGATGCGCCGCTGCGTGACCGTGATCGCGTGGAAATCTACCGCGCCCTGAGGGTCGACCCGAAGGTCGCACGGCGCGAGCGCTTCACAAAACAGGGGACAAGAGCCGCGGGGCTCTTTGCCAAGCGGCGCCCGGGCGCCAAGCCGGGCTACTAGGCCGGCTTGCAGTCCTTGGCGATGATGCCTTCGAGGCGCTTCACCTCGGCGGCGCGCTGGGGCTCTTCCATGATCTCGCGCTCGCCCTTCTCGTTGGTGCGCGCCACGCGCACGCCCGAGTCGAACATCGCCTTGGAGGCCTTGGCGCGCTTGCAGTTGTCGGCACGCATGGCCTGCAATTCTTCTTCCTGCTTCTTCTTCTTCTCGGCCTCGGCGGCCTCGGCCTGCTTCTTCTTTTCTTCCAGCGCCGAGTCCTTGGTGGGCAGCTTGGGCGCGGCCGGCTGGGCCGCGGCCACGGGGGTCGTGGCGGCCGGTGCGGGCGCAGCAGGGGCAGCACCCATGGCGGGTGCGCCGCCCTTGGGCATGCCCGGCCCCTTGATGATGTTGGCAGCAGGGATGTCGGCGGGCGGCGGCTGGTCGCTGAAGACCTTGCGGCCGCTCTTGTCCACCCACTGCCACTGGGCGAATGCCGCAGCGGGCACAGCCAGTGCAGCAGCAAGGAGGAGCAGGCGGATCGGTTTCATCCCGCGAAGTTTAGCCCCGGGTACCGCTTGTGCCCTAGTGCTTAGCCCGGGGGTTGCGCGAATTTAGTCACGATTCCCCCTGCCGGGCTGGGCGAAAACACCACGAGTACAATCGTTTTTTTGGAGCTTTGACATGCGCCTTCTCGGAAAAGCGCTCACGTTCGACGACGTGTTGCTGGTGCCGGCGTTCTCCCAGGTCCTGCCCAAGGACACGTCCCTCGCGACGAGACTCTCCCGCAATATCACCCTGAACCTGCCGCTGGTGTCCGCCGCCATGGACACCGTGACCGAAGCACGCCTGGCCATCGCCATCGCCCAGGAGGGGGGCATCGGCATCGTGCACAAGAACCTCACGGCCAGGCAGCAGGCTGCCGAAGTCTCGCGCGTCAAGCGCTACGAATCCGGCGTGCTGCGCGACCCGGTCATCATCACGCCGACGCACACCGTGCGGCAGGTGAGCGACCTGTCGGAGCAGCTCGGCATCTCGGGCTTCCCGGTGGTCGACGGCGGCAAGGTGGTGGGCATCGTCACCGGGCGCGACCTGCGCTTCGAGACGCGCTACGACGTGCCGGTGAGCCAGATCATGACGCCGCGCGACAAGCTGGTGACCGTGCGCGAAGGCACCAGCCTGGTCGACGCCAAGGCACTGCTCAACAAGCACAAGCTCGAACGCCTGCTGGTCATCAACGACGCCTTCGAGCTGAAGGGGCTGATCACCGTCAAGGACATCACCAAGCAGACCAGCTTTCCAGCGGCCGCGCGCGATGCCTCGGGGCGCCTCAGGGTTGGTGCTGCGGTCGGTGTCGGCGAAGGCACCGAAGAGCGCGTAGAGGCGCTGGTGAAGGCCGGGGTGGACGTGATCGTCGTGGACACCGCGCACGGCCACAGCAAGGGCGTGGTCGACCGCGTGCGCTGGGTCAAGCAGCACTACCCCGATGTCGACGTGATCGGCGGCAACATTGCCACCGGTACAGCCGCGCGTGCACTGGTGGAAGCCGGCGCGGACGCCGTCAAGGTAGGCATCGGGCCCGGGTCGATCTGCACCACGCGCATCGTCACGGGTGTCGGCGTACCGCAGATCTTCGCCATCGAGCAGGTTGCCAGGGCACTCAAGGGTTCCGGCGTGCCGCTGATTGCCGACGGCGGTGTCCGCTTTTCGGGCGACCTCGCCAAGGCCATCGCTGCCGGTGCCGACTGCGTGATGATGGGCGGCGTGTTCGCCGGCACCGAGGAAGCGCCGGGCGAGACCATCCTGTACCAGGGCCGCACCTACAAGAGCTATCGCGGCATGGGCTCGCTGGGCGCCATGCAGCAGGGCTCGGCCGACCGCTACTTCCAGGAAGACAGCGGCAGCAATCCCAACACGGCCAAGCTCGTGCCCGAAGGCATCGAAGGGCAGGTGCCCTACAAGGGTTCGGTGGTCGCCGTGATCTTCCAGATGGCCGGGGGACTGCGGGCGTCGATGCACTACTGCGGCTGCGCGACCATCCGCGACATGCAGGAGAAGGCGGAGTTCGTCGAGATCTCGTCGGCCGGCATGCGCGAAAGCCACGTGCACGACGTGCAGATAACCAAGGAAGCGCCGAACTACCGAGCCGACTGAAAATCTGGCCAGACTTGCAAAGGTTGGCCCGATTTGCTAAGATCGGGCCAACTTTTTCCATTTATGGCCAGATTTATGCAAACCGTTCCTGTGCACCAAGCCAAGGACCGCTTCTCTGCATTGCTGCAGGCAGTGGAAGACGGGGAAGAGATCGTCATCACGCGCCACGGCAAGAAGATCGCGCGGATCGTGAAAGAGACGGAGGCGACGCCCTCCCCGGAAGAACTCGAGCGGCGCCGGCAGGAAGCGATTGCCGAGCTCGAGAAGTTCCAGGCAGGCGTCAAGCCTGCGGTTGAAGGCTATTCCGACTGGAAGTCGCTGCGCGACGCAGGGCGCAAGTATTGAAGCCCATCGTCATCGATCCTTCTGCGGCGGCCGCGTGGGTGATGCCGGACGAGCGCCTGGCCGCAGCCAACGACCTGTACGCACAGGCCAGGACGATGCCTGACCTGTTCCATGCACCGCTGCTCTGGCTGTGGGAGATGGGCAACGTCCTGGTCATGGGGCACCGTCGCAAGCGGCTGACGGCGGCTGAGGTGGAACAGGGGCTCGAGTTGCTCGCATCGGCCCTGATTGTTTTCGATCCTGCCCCCAACCCGCACCGGCGTTCGCAGATCGCTCGCCTGTCGCTCACGCACGACCTCACCTTCTACGACGCGAGCTACCTCGAACTCGTGCTTCGCCTCAATGGCCGGCTGGCGTCGCGCGACCGCAAGCTGCTCGACGCCGCGGCGGCCTGCGGCATCGCCTGCCTCAGTTTCTGAAAACAGCCATGCAACACGACAAGATCCTCATCCTCGACTTCGGCTCCCAGGTCACGCAGCTGATCGCGCGGCGCGTGCGCGAAGCGCACGTGTTTTCCGAGGTGCATCCTTGCGACGTCACCGACGACTGGCTCCGGCAGTACGCCGCCGATGGGCGGCTGAAGGGCGTGATCCTCTCGGGCAGCCACGCCAGCATCTACGAAGAGACCACCGACAAGGCGCCGCCGGCTGTGTTCGAACTCGGCGTGCCGGTGCTGGGCATCTGCTACGGCATGCAGGCCATGGCGCACCAGCTGGGCGGCAAGGTCGAAAGCGGGCACAAGCGCGAGTTCGGCTTCGCCTCGGTGCGCGCACGGGGGCATACGGAGCTGCTGCGCGAGATCCAGGACTACGCCACGCCGGAAGGCCACGGCATGCTCGACGTGTGGATGTCGCACGGCGACAAGGTGGTCCAGATGCCGCCCGGCTTCAGGCTGATGGCCTCCACCGACAGCTGCCCCATTGCGGGGATGGCCGACGAGCATCGCCGGTTCTACGCGGTGCAGTTCCATCCCGAAGTCACGCACACGCGGCAGGGCAGCGCCATCCTGGAGCGCTTCGTGCGCGGCATCTGCGGGGCCAGGCCCGACTGGGTGATGCGCGACCACATCGCCGAAGCGGTGGCGGCCATCCGCCAGCAAGTCGGCGACGAGGAAGTGATCCTGGGCCTCTCGGGCGGCGTCGATTCGTCGGTGGCCGCGGCGCTGATCCATCGCGCCATCGGCGACCAGCTGACCTGCGTGTTCGTCGACCATGGCCTGCTGCGCCTGCACGAAGGCGACATGGTGATGGACATGTTCGCCGGGCAGCTGCACGCCAAGGTGATCCGCGTCGATGCCGCCGACCTGTTCCTCGGCAAGCTCGCCGGCGTGAGCGACCCCGAGGCCAAGCGCAAGATCATCGGCGGCCTGTTCGTCGACGTGTTCAAGGCCGAGGCCGAAAAGATCAAGCAGACGCATTCACGGCATGTGGCATGGCTGGCGCAGGGCACGATCTACCCCGACGTCATCGAGTCGGGCGGCGCCAGGAGCAAGAAGGCCGTCACCATCAAGAGCCACCACAACGTGGGTGGCCTGCCCGGGCAGCTGGGGCTGAAGCTGCTGGAGCCGCTGCGCGACCTGTTCAAGGACGAAGTGCGCGAGCTGGGTGTCGCCCTCGGGCTGCCGCCCGACATGGTCTACCGCCATCCCTTCCCCGGCCCGGGCCTGGGCGTGCGCATACTGGGCGAAGTGAAGCGCGAATACGCCGACCTGCTGCGCGCGGCCGACGCCATCTTCATCGAGGAACTGCACAACCACTGCGACGAGGCGACCGGCAAGAGCTGGTACGACCTGACCAGCCAGGCCTTTACCGTGTTCCTGCCGGTGAAGAGCGTGGGCGTCATGGGCGACGGCCGCACTTACGACTACGTCGTGGCTCTCCGCGCAGTGCAGACCAGCGACTTCATGACGGCTGACTGGGCGGAGCTGCCCTATGCGCTGCTGAAGAAGGTGTCCGGCCGCATCATCAACGAGGTGCGCGGCATCAACCGCGTCACCTACGACGTCAGCAGCAAGCCGCCGGCTACGATCGAATGGGAGTAGGGCGGCTACCGCACGGCAGCCGCCCGGCCCGTCAGGTGAAAGCTACCGAGATGCCCGCCAGGTCGTCGAGCGTCAGGCCCACCAGCATGATGGAAGCCACGTCGCCGAAGTGCACCACCACGCCTTCCGCGGCCTGCTCGATGCCGCTGATGCACTGCACGAGTTCGGTGAGGTCGTCGATGCCGGTGGCCTGCGAATCGAAGCAGATCGTGTCTTCGGTGCAGTCGAAGTCGTTCACCACGAAGTCGCCCGCCGCGTAGAAGCAGAAGTCGTCGCTGCCCGAGCCGCCAGTGAGCTTGTCCTGGCCGAAGCCGGCCTTTATGAGGTCGTCACCCGTGCCGCCGTCGAGGTCGTCGTTGCCCTGCCCGCCATCGATGTCGTCGTTGCCGTCGCCGCCCGCGATCGAGTCGTCGCCGTCGGTGCCCGTGAGGGAATCGTCCCCGAGATCGTGGTCCGGGCCGTCGTCGTCCCCGCCGCCCAGGGAGTCGTCGCCGTCATCCGCTTCGTCGTCGTCGCCGCCCGAGAGCGAATCATCGCCGTCATCCGGGCCGTCGTCGTCGCCACCCGAGAGCGAATCATCGCCGTCATCCGGGCCGTCGTCGTCGCCACCCGAGAGGGAATCATCGCCCTCTTCGAGGCCATCATCGCCGCCGGGCAGGGTGTCGTCGTTGTCGTCTTCGGGTTTGTCGTCCATTTCAGTCCTTGACGGCAAGACCAATGTTGCCGCAGGAGGTAAGGTGACCGCCGAACCTTAAACGAACATGAACGCAGCGCAGGAAAACGCGCCCGGTGCAAAATCCTTCACATGTACCAGCCGCCCCACTTCAAGTCGGAAGACCCAGCCATCGCCGCCGACCTGATGCGCGCGTATCCGTTTGCAAGTCTCATCTCCAATGATGATGCCGGATTTCCATTCGTTACGCACCTGCCGCTGCACCTGCAGGAGCGGGACGGGCGCTTCGTCCTGCTGGGACATTGCGCCAGGCCCAACCCTCATTGGCGCTACCTGCAATCGAGGCCGCAGGCGCTGGTGACCTTTCTCGGCCCGCACGCCTACCAGTCGCCGCAGATCTACGCCGACCGGCAGCGCGTGCCGAGCTGGAACTATCTGGCCGTGCACTGCGCCGTCGAGGCGAAGCTGGTGGAAGACGCCCCCTCCAAGGACCGCCTGCTGAAGAAGCTGATCGGCGACCATGAGCCGCCGTACGCCGAGCAATGGCGCAGCCTGGGCGAGGAGTTCGCGCACAAGATGCTGGCGGGCATCATGGCCTTCGAGCTCGACGTGGTCCGCTGGGAGTGCAAGCTCAAGCTGAACCAGCACCGCCCCGAGTCGCACGCGAAGATGCGCGAGGGCTATGCGGCGGGCAGCGCGGATGAACGGGCGCTCGCCGCCTGGATGGACCGGCTGGGCATGAAAGGAAACTGACGTGAAGGCAATCTTCGGAGTGCTGGGACTCGTGATCGTGGCCGTCGTCATCGGCATGCTGGCGAAGAAGCAGGTGTCGTCAGTCGCCATCCCGCAAGTGCCGGTGGCGCCCGGCCAACCTGCTGCCGCGGCGCCCGGCACCACGCCCAAGCAGCAGATGGACCAGCTCAAGCAGGGGCTCGAGTCGACGCTGCAGCAGCCCCGCCCGGGCGAAGAGCAGGGCAAGTAGCCGATGGACGACGCGCACTTCATGCGCGAAGCGCTGGAGCAGGCGAAGCTCGCGGCGGCCGAAGGCGAAGTGCCGGTCGGCGCCGTCGTCGTGCACAAGGGCCGCATCATCGCGAGCGGGCGCAACGCGCCGGTCGGCCACAACGACCCCACGGCCCACGCCGAAATCGAGGCTCTGCGCCGCGCGGCCCACCACATGCAGAACTACCGGCTCGACGGCTGCGAGCTGTTCGTCACGCTGGAACCCTGCGCCATGTGCAGCGGCGCGATCCTGCATTCGCGCATCCGCCGCGTGGTCTACGGCGCGGCCGACCCCAAGACCGGCGCCGCCGGTTCGGTGGTGAACCTGTTCGCCGAGAAGCAACTGAACCACCAGACCCAGGTGGTGGCCGGCGTGCTGGCCGAAGAATGCGGCGAGCACCTGGCAGGCTTCTTCCGCGAGCGCCGGCTGGACGCGCGCCTGGCTGCCGCGCCGCTGCGCGACGACGCGGTGCGCACGCCTGAAAGCCGCTTCGCCGGGCTGCCCGGCTACCCGTGGGAGCCGCACTTCGCCAGCGACCTGCCGGCGCTGGGGGGGCTGCGCTTGCATTACCTCGACGAGGGCCCGCGCGATGCCCCCCGCACATGGCTGTGCCTGCACGGCAACCCGTCATGGAGCTATATCTATCGGCACATGATCCCCGTGTTCCTCGAGGCAGGGGACCACGTGGTGGCGCCGGACCTCATCGGCTTCGGCAAGAGCGACAAGCCCAAGAAGGAGTCCGCCCACTCGTTCAGCTGGCATCGGCAGGTGCTGCTCGAGTTCGTCGAGCGCCTCGACCTGCACGACGTTGTACTGGTGGTGCAGGACTGGGGCGGCCTGCTGGGGCTGACTTTGCCGATGGAAGCACCCGACCGCTATGCCGGCGTGCTGGTGATGAACACCACGCTGGGCACCGGCGACGTACCGCTCACGCCCGGCTTCCTCGCATGGCGCGAGATGTGTGCCAAGAATCCCGAGTTCGACGTGGGCCGCCTGTTCGGGCGGGGCAACCCGCAGATGACGCCTGAGGAGTGTGCGGCCTACGACGCGCCGTTCCCCGACCGCGGCCATCGCGCAGCTTTGCGCGCCTTCCCGCCGATGGTGCCCGAGACACCCGACGCCGACGGCGCCGAAACCTCGCGCAGGGCGCGCGAGTTCTGGTCGTCGCAGTGGCAGGGCCGCTCGATGATGGCTATCGGTGCGCAGGACCCCGTGCTCGGTGTTCCCGCCATGGAAGCGCTGCGCCGGCTGATCCGCGGCTGCCCGCAACCCATGGTGCTCGGGCAGGCCGGCCATTTCGTGCAGGAGCATGGCGAGGCCATCGCGCGCGCCGCGGTGGGATACTTCCGCGCGTGACGAAGCACATCTACATCTATTCGCCGTCCAGCGCGGTGCGCAACAAGGACGCCCTGCGGCGCGGCGTGGCGCGCCTGAAGGCGCTGGGCCACGAAGTCGAGCTGGACCCGACGGCACTGGCCAGCCACATGCGGTTTGCGGGCGACGACGAGACGCGCGTGGCAGCGGTGCACCGCGCCGCCGCCAGCGGCGCCGACATCGCCATGACCACGCGCGGCGGCTATGGCCTCACGCGCATCCTGCCGGCGATCAGGTACAAGGCCGTTGCCAAGGCGATAGGCCGCGGGACCGTCTTCGTCGGGCTGAGCGACTTCACCGCGCTGCAGATGGCCTTGCTCGCCGAAACGGGAGCGCCGACGTGGGCCGGTCCTGCCGTGGGCGAAGACTTCGGCGTCGAGGGCGAACCCGACGACGTCATGCAGGCATGCTTCGAAGACCTGGTGTCAGGACAGGGCGAGGGCACGGGCTGGCGGCTGCCTGCCAAGGAGGCGCGCGACAAGGCGCTGGAGGTGTCGGGCCGGCTCTGGGGTGGCAACCTGGCGGTGCTGTCGTCGATGGTGGGCACGCGCTGGCTGCCCAAGGGCAAGGGCGGCATCCTGTTCCTGGAAGACGTGTCGGAGCATCCCTATCGGATCGAGCGCATGCTGACCCAGCTGCTGCATGCCGGCATCCTGGCCCAGCAGAAGGCAATCGTGCTGGGCCAGTTCACCAACTACAAGCCCTATCCGCACGACAAAGGCTTCAAGCTGCAGACGGTCGTGGACTGGCTGCGCCAGCAGCTTCAGAAGGTCCCGGTCTTCACCGGCCTGCCGTTCGGCCACGTGCCGACCAAGGTCTGCCTGCCGGTAGGCACGAAAGTGGACCTGGCGGTGGAGGGCCGCGACGCATTCCTGTTATGGGGGCACCGCCACTAGGGGCGGCGCGGGACATCAGCCCATGAGGGGGCTGGGACGCGAGCTGAGGCTGCCGGGCAGCAGGCCGTCGAACATTTCCGTGATGGCCCTGACCTGTTGCCGGGCCGCGGTTTCGCCGTGGATCGTGGCCAGGGTAGCCATCAGGTCGCCGCGCAGGTACCACAGGGCCTGGATATCGGCGGCGTAGCGCAGGCGCCGGGTCAGCTGCGGGAAGCGCTTGGGGCTGTTCTCACCCAGCAGGGCCAGCATGGCTTCGCGGATGTCCTCGGTCCCGTTCTCGAGGGTCGACTCGGTCGGGTTCGAGGCGTGGCCCAACAGGCCGTAGAGGCTGTTCTTCAGGTTCGGCTTCAGCCAACGCATGATGGTCCTGCTCGATCTTCCGCTGCGTGAGGATTCAAAGGTAGGCCCAGCTTAAACAAAGAGCAAGTCACTTGCGTGAACAAGTTGGCAGGACACAACTAACAAAATCAATGAGTTGGTAACGAATGGTGAAGTTGTTTCTGATTGTTGGGCAACCTGCGGTCCTCCGACCTAATGTTTGACGTCGTCAAGCAGCTCCACGGCGAGAGGTTTCCCGGAACCGGGAACCGGCCGCATCCCATTCCCTGAACCGGGACCGCGCTCTTGCATTCGCAAGGGGCGCCGGTGCCTTTGAGCGCGCGGCACGGGGATTGCTTGGGCCCTCGGGGGGGAGGCCACTTTATTCCTATAACGAGGGGACACGCATGCGATTTCGTCTGGTGCGCTATTTCACGCTGGCCAGCGTCGGCATTTTTGCGGGCGTGGCTGCGGCCATGGCCTACTTCGCCAACGAGCAGGCGACGTTCGTCGAAGGCATCCAGCGGCAGGAGATCGACTTCGTCAAGAAGGTCCAGGCCGGCTTTGCCAAGCAGCAGGAGGCCGAGGCACTCAAGGACCTGGTGGCTACGCACGAAGCGGGCAACGTCACGCTGACCCGCCTGTTCGCCAACACGCTCTGGGAAAAGGACTTCGCGCCCTTCGTTGCCAAGGTGGCGGCCATGCCCATCGATGGCTGCCGCGCGATGGAAGACGTGGTTGCCCCGGACGGCAAGAAGTCGGCGCCCAAGGAGAAGAAAGCCTGCTTTGCCGAGGTGGGCGCACAGATCAGGGCGCTGCCCGAGTTCAAGGCGCTGGACGCCAAGGTCTTCGACATGATGAAGAAGACCAACGTGCTCAAGATCAAGGTGTTCGACCTGCGCGGCATCACCGCGTACTCGTCGGAACACGCCCAGGTGGGCGAGGACAAGAGCACCAACGGCGGCTGGCAGGGCGCCCTGCAGGGCACGCCCAAGTCCGAGCTGTCGTATCGCGACAAGTTCAGCGCCTTCGAAGGCGTGATCGAGAAGCGCGACCTGATTTCCAGCTACCTGCCGGTGTATGGCGCCGGCGACGCCATCGTCGGTGTGTTCGAGGTGTACTCCGACATGACGCCGCTCCTCGCCAAGACGAAGGCCACGTCGGCGAAGATCGCAGCGACCGCGAAGTCGAACGAAGCGACGATGGAGCGGGTGTCGGCCGAGAACCTGGACGTCGTCGGGTCGATGTCCCTGAAGGGGCTGATGATCGTGGGCGGGCTGCTGCTGCTGCTGTTCTCGGCCCTCTACGTGATCGTGCGCCGCGCCGAATCCATCATCGTCCAGCAGGACAAGGACCGCGAGCACGACCAGCAGCAGATGGCGCAGAACGAGAAGATGGCGTCCCTCGGCCAGATGGTCGCGGGCGTCGCCCACCAGCTGAACACCCCGCTTGCCTTCTCGCGCAGCAACATCAGCATGGTGATGGACGCCCTGAAGGAGTTCGAGGCGCCGCTGAAGGTGGCGCACGCGTTTGCCCGCGCCGCCAATGCGTCGAGCGAGAACGTCATCAGCATCAACATCGCTTCGTCGCGCAAGCACCTGGCCAGCATGGAGGACGGCGGCGGCGACGTGCCGATGCTCACGCAGATGCTGTCCGACACGCTGCAGGGCATCGACCAGATGCACGAACTGGTGGAGAACCTGCGCGACTTCACGCGGCTGGACCGCGCCAAGATCGCCCAGTTCGACATCAACAAGGGCCTGCGCACCGTGACCTACATCGCGCGCAGCGCCATCCCGAACCGGGTGGAGGTGGTGGAGGACTACGGCGACCTGCCGCTGGTGGAGTGCAACCCCTCGCAGTTGAACCAGGTGTTCCTGAACCTCATCAACAACGCGGCGCAGGCGATTCCCGGCGAAGGCAAGGTGACGGTGCGCAGCCGCCTGGAAGACGGGCTGGTGCGCGTCGACATCGCGGATACCGGCAGCGGGATCCCGCCCGAAGTCCAGCCGCACATCTTCGAGACCTACTACACCACCAAGCCGGTGGGTGAGGGCACGGGCCTCGGCCTGCCCATCGTGAAGAGCATCGTCACGGAACATGGCGGGGACGTGACCTTCCGCACCCAGCCGGGCGTGGGCACCGTGTTCAGCGTCTTCCTGCCGGTGGCGCAGGAGGCCGTGCTGAAGAAGGCGGCGTGATGCGCGAGAAAAAGGGTTCCGTGCTGTGCGTGGACGACGAGCCCAACATCCTGCGCTCGCTGCACTGGATGCTGCACAAGGAATACGACGTCCGTACCGCCCCCGACGGGGCTACCGCGCTGCAGATGCTGCGCGCCAACGACTTCGACGTGATCGTCTCCGACCAGCGCATGCCGGGCATGATCGGCTCGGACCTGCTGCGGCAGGCCTGCGAGGTGGCGCCGCGTGCCATGCGCATCCTGCTGACGGGCTACTCCGACATGCAGGCCATCCTGAAGTCGATCAATGAAGGCGAGGTGTTCCGCTTCGTCAACAAGCCCTGGTCCAATGAAGAACTGTGCCGCACGGTGGCGGAGGCCTGCGAGATCGCGCGCACGCAGCCTGCGCCGCAGCCGGCGACGGCCGCGGCGGTGCCGCCCCCCGATGCCGGCGGCGACAGCGTGCTCCTGCTGGACGACGACCTCGAAACGGCCCGCCTGGTCGGGGAGGTGCTGGGCGGCACCCCACGGCTGCTTCACGCCAGCTCGATGGCGGAGGCCGTCGCCATGCTGGGCTCGGAGAAGGTGGGCGTGATCGTCGCCGAGTTGAAAGTGGCGCGCGCCGACGCGACGCCGCTGCTGAAACTGCTGAAGCAGTCGCATCCTGAAATCGTTTCGGTGGTGCTGACCTCCGACACCGACGTCGACTCGGTCATCAAGTTGATCAACCAGGGGCAGGTCTATCGCTTCGTGCCCAAGCCGGTGAAGCCCGTCTTCCTGAAGATCCTGCTGGCCTCGGCCATGCAGAAGCACCGCGCGCTGAAGAACGCGCCCGACTCGGCGCGCCGCCATGCGGTCCAGCAGGCGCCGCAAGGACTGAAGGAAGCGCTGCTGCGCGACGTGCAGCAGGAAGCCGCCCGGCTCGCCCCGCGGCAGCAGGCGGGGACGTCCTGGGTCGATCGCATCGGCGGCGGCCTGCGCCGGCTGTTCAAGACGGCCTGAGGGCGAAGCCGGACCTCGCCCGGTTCTTGCGGGCGCGCAAGTTCCAGGCGACGGCGTTCCCTATATTGGGTTGCGGGAGTTCCCCCATGCCCGCTTGCCCCCAATCCCTGCTGGCGACCCTCGCCCTGGCTGCCTGGCACTTGACCCTGGCCACGCTGCTCGCGTTGCCGGCCTGCCTTGTGCCTTCGGGGCCGGTGCTGGCCGGATCGCTCATGGGGTCGTCAGCATTGCGCTCGACCCAGGCGGCGCTGGCGAGCGAACTGGCGCGCAATGCGTTCGGCGAGCCACTCGTCGTGCGCTCGCAGGAACTGGCGCGCCAGGCCGAGGGGCACGCCTATGCGGTCCTCGAGCTACCCTTCCCGCAAGTGTCGGCGATCCTGGCGGACCGGGCGCAATGGTGCGAACTGCTGATGCTGCACCTGAACAACAAGTACTGCCGCACGACGGACGAAGAGGGTACGCCGCGCATCGAACTCTATGTCGGCAAGAAGCAGGAGCAGCCGGTGCGTTCCGCGACGCGCCTGCGCTTCGTGTGGATGCCGGCGCCCGCCCGGCCGGACTACGTGGCGGTGCAAATGGAAGCGCCGGACGGCCCCTACGACACCCGCGACTACACGCTGGTTGCCGAAGCGGTGCCGCTCGACTCGCAGCGGACCTTCCTGCACTTCGGCTATGCCTTCGCTTATGGGCGGACCAGCCACTTCGCCATCCACCTCTACCTGGCGACCATCGGGCGCGACAAGGTGGGGTTCAGCCCGCAACCGGGCGGCCCGGAAGGCGAGCCCGGATACGTGGGCGGCATGCGCGGCGTTGTCGAGCGCAACGTGATGCGCTATGTGCTCGCCATCCGCTCCCACGCCACCGCGGCGACGCTGCCCCCGGGCCATCGCCTGGAAGCGCGGCTGCAGGCGTGGTTCGACGCCACTGAAAGGTACGCTCGCCAGCTCCACGAAACGGACCGTGACGCGTACCTGAAGATGAAGAGAAACGAGTTCCGCCGGCTCTCGTCGCCGCCTTGAGACCCTCGGGACGTCCCTTGACAGCCATCAAATTTGGGGACGACGCCCGCTTCAATACTCAACACAGGGGCCCGGAGTGGCCGGGTTCCCGCCCCTTGCAAACCCTGGAGTCATCCATCATGAAGAAACTCATCGCCCCCCTCGCAATCGTGATCGCAGCGGCGCTTGCTGGTGGCGCATTCGCCCAGACCAAGGGCGAGGCCGAGCCGCCGGAGAAGGCGGCGAAGACCAAGCCCGCGACCGCCCAGGAAAAGGCTGCCGCCAAGCAGTCGCGCCAGGTGGAAGGCAAGTCCGTGGCGAAGGCGGCCAAGCCCGACGATTCGCGCATGACGACGGCGGCCGCCAAGAGCAACACCCCGGAAGACCGGAAGGCTGCTGCAGCTGCGCGCAAGGCCGCAGCCACTGACGCGGTGAAGAAGGGCCAGACGACTTCCGGCGAGAAGTAACAGCCTCGCCGCGCGGCGGATGGCGACGGGCGGCCCCCGGGCCGCCCACTCAGGCCACGCCCGCGCCTGCGAGCGTTGCGAGGATGGCAGGCGTGACGTCGACCGCGTTGCTCGGGTGCCGCACGGTGTTGCAGCTCACCACGCGTAGCCCCGCCTCGGCAAACCGCGCTGCCACGTCGCCGTCGAACAGCGCGTGCACGCACACGCAGTCATGCACCGCCCAGCCGGCCGACCTGAGCACCGACGCCGCCGCGAGCAGCGTGCGGCCGGTGGAGATGAGGTCGTCGAGGAGCACGGCCGGGCGCTCCGGCGCACCGCGCAGGCCCGCGCCGTCGATGCTCACGTCGAAGTCGCCGCGGCGCGTCTTGCGCAGCACCGCGTGCGGTGCGCCGAGTGCCGTTGCGACCCCCGCCACCCATTGCTCGCTTTCCTCGTCCGGCCCCACCAGCAGCGGCAGTGCCGGCGCCTGGCCCAGCCAGCCGGCAATGGCCGTTGCGGCGCCCACCGCGTGCGCGGGGATGCTGTAGATGTCCGAAAGGCTGCTCCAGCGATGCAGGTGCGGCTCGACGGTCAACAGGAAGTCCAGGCGCTCGCACAACAGGCCGGCAAAACTGGCCGAGGTGACCGCCTCGCCGGGCTGGAAGCGCGCGTCCTGCCGCATGTAGGGTAGGTAGGGCGTGACCAGCCCGATGCGCGCTGCGCCGAGTTCGCGCAGCAAACCGGCGGCAAAGAGCAGCGGCAGGAGTTTCGCATCCGGCCGGTCGAGGCTGCCCGCGAGGACCACCGTGCGCCCGGCCACGGCTTCGTCCACGCGCACGAGCTGCTCGCCGTCTGGAAAGTGGTGCACATGCAGCACGCCCAGCGTGCGGCCGGGATGCGCCGCGATGCGCGCGGCAAGTTCCTCGCCACCGGGCAGCGCCAGCACGAGGGTCATGGGTCCTCCGTGACCTGCACCGCATCCGCCTGCGCCGTGGCGTACTCCAGCGCATAGGCCAGCTCGCCCGGCGAAGCAGCATGCACCGTGAAGAGGGGCTCGCCGCGTTCCACGAACTCGCCGTTGCGGATGTGCAGGTCAACGCCCGCGCAAGGCGACTGCGGGGCGCCGCCGAGCTTGGCGATGCGCGCCAGCCGCCGGTTGTCGATGGAGATCACGGTGCCGCTGCGCAGCGCGGTGACGTCATGCTGGTGCGGCGCGTGCGGCGGCTCGCGCATGCCGCCCTGGGCCTCGCAGATCTCGCGGAACTTGGCCCAGGCCCGCCCGTCCGCCAGCACCGTGCCGGCCATCGACAACCCCGCACCCATGGCCGCCGCGCCGCCGGTCTCCAGCACCTGCGCGGCCAGCAGCAGCGCGCGGTCGCGCAGGTCGGGCGGTGCGGACGGCAGGCCCTGCAGCACGGCCAGCACGTCGCGCGCTTCCAGCGCGGGCCCGATGCCACGGCCCACGGGTGCGAGGCCGTCGGTCTGGACGCCGCGTACCTGCAGCCCGAGTGCCGACCCGACAAGTTCGAGCTGGCCCTGCAACGCGTTCGCCGCCGCGGTGCTTCGCACCTTGGCCGTGGGCCCGACGGGGATGTCGATCAGCACGTGGGTGGCGCCAGCGGCCACTTTCTTCGACAGGATGGAGGCCACGAGCTGGCCCTGGCTGTCGAGGTCGAGCGGCCTCTCGACGCGGATCAGCACGTCGTCGGCCGGGCTCAGGCGCACGGCGCCGCCCCATGCGATGCAGCCGCCGGTGGCGTCCACCACGCGCCGGATCGTTGGCACGTCGAGGTCCACCGGCGCCAGCACTTCCATCGTGTCGGCCGTACCTGCCGGCGAGGTGATCGCGCGCGACGACGTCTTGGGCATGCGCAGGCCGCAGGCCGCCACGATGGGCACGATCACCATCGAGGTGCGATTGCCCGGCAGCCCGCCCACGCAGTGCTTGTCCATCACCTGGCCGCCGCCCCAGTCGATGCGCTCGCCCGCCTCCACCATGGCGCGGGTGAGTGCGATCGTCTCCTCCAGGTCGAGGCGGTCCCCTGCACAGGCTGTCACGAAGGCGGCCAGCTGCAGGTCCGAGTAACGGCCGGCGACCACGTCGGCGACCACCGCCTGCATCGCCTCGGCGGTGAGCCGCCTGCCGTACACCTTCGCGCGCACATAGCCCAGCGACTCCAGGGGCTGCGGATGGCGCAGTTTCGCTTCGGCGCCTTCGCGGGCGCCCAGCAGGCGCCAGGCGGCCTCGGACAGCCCCGCTTCGTGCAGCGGGAGGAACTCGCCGTCCACTACGTTCAGCGTGGCGACGATGGTGCGGCCCTCGAAGGAAATCTCGACCCGAGAGTGGGCCTCGAAGCCCTCGGAGCGGCACACCCGGCAGTCGCGCCGCATGTAGACGACAGGCTCCTGGTAGGTGTCAATGCCCAGGCGCCGCAGGCGTAGCTCGTTCAAGGGGCAGGCTCCGGTAACTGGATCGAACGGTGCAGCCCGTCGCACCCGCGGCGTTTGATGGGGGTCAAATGGGGCGCTATATGCCGCGGCCAGACTCGCTGCAACCATGAGAACCGGAGCCCTGTGCCGCTGCCTGACCTTGCCCCGCGCGGCCTGAGCGCCGCGCAGGCGGGCGAGCGCCTGGCTCGCGACGGGCCCAACGACATCGAGGCCACGCGCCGCAGCGGCCTCGCGGCCGTGCTGGCGGGCGTGGTCCGCGAGCCGATGTTCCTGCTGCTGCTGGCGGCGGCGGGCCTCTACCTCGTGATCGGTGACCTGGCCGAGGGCCTGTTGCTGGGCGGCTTTGCCGTCGTCACGGTCGGGCTCGTGATATTCCAGCAGCGGCGCGGCGACCGCGCGCTCGACGCGCTGCGCGCGATGGCGGCGCCGCATGTGCGGGTGGTGCGCGAAGGTGACACAGTCCGCGTGCCCGCCACCGAGGTGGTCGTGGGCGACTGGCTGCTGGTGGGCGAGGGCGAGCGCGTGGCGGCGGACGCCGTGCTGCGCGAATCCAGCGCGCTCGAATGCGACGAGTCGCTGCTCACGGGCGAGTCCGTCAGCGTGGCCAAGCACCCGGGTGATCCCGTGTTTGCGGGCACGCTGGTCGTGGCGGGACACGGCATCGCCGAGGTCAGCGCCACCGGCGTGCGCACCCGCATGGGCGAGATCGGCGCCTCGCTCGACCGCATCGACCTGGCACCGACGCCGCTGCAGCAAATGCTGGCGCGCGTGACCAGGCGGCTGGCGCTGGCGGCGTTCGCGCTGAGCGGGCTGCTTGCGCTGTGGCTGGGCCTGCGCGGCGGCGACTGGCTGCAGGGCATCCTGGCGGGCATCGCGTTCGGCATGGCGATGCTGCCCGAAGAGATCCCGATGGTGCTGGCCGTGTTCTTCGCACTGGGCGCCTGGCGGCTGGCAACGGCACAGGTGCTGGCCCGCCGGCCCGCCGTGGTCGAGGCGCTGGGCGCAGCGACCGTGCTGTGCGTCGACAAGACCGGCACGTTGACGGAGAACCGCATGCGCCTGCGCGCCATCGTGCTGCCGGGAAGCGATGCGCAACGCGATCCCGGCGACGAGGATGCAGGCGTGCGCACCGTGCTCGAGCACGCAATGCTGGCGTCGCGGCGCGGCGCGCTCGACCCGATGGACCGTGCGGTCGTCGCGGCGGGCGACGGCGCACAGGCCGGCGACGGGCAGCAGGACTGGCTGCTGGCGCGCGAGTACCCGGTGACGCCGCAGCTGCTCGCGATGGCGCAAGCCTGGACACGGCCCGACGGGATGGTCGAAATCGCCGCCAAGGGGGCGCCGGAAGCGATCGCTTCGTTGTGCCACTTGCCGCCGCAGGAACGCGAAGCGTTGCACCGCCAGGTGGCCGCGCTCGCAGTGCTCGGGCTTCGTGTCCTGGCAGTGGCGCGCGGCACCGTGGCGGCCGAAGCCGCGCCGGTCGCGGCGCACGACCACCGCTTCTCGCTGCTGGGCCTGCTCGGGTTCGAGGACCCGCTGCGCGCCGGTGTGCCGGCCGCAGTGGCCGTCGCCCGCGAGGCCGGCATCGCCGTGATGATGATCACCGGCGACCATGCCGCCACCGCCCTCGAAATCGCGCGGCAGGCGGGCATCGACACCTCGAGCGGCGTCCTCACCGGCGACGGGCTGGCCGCGCTCGACGACCCGGCACTCGCGCGGGCCGTGCGCACGGTGCGCGTCTTCGCCCGCATTGCGCCCCTGCAGAAGCTGAGGCTGGTACAGGCCCTGCAGGCCAATGGCGAGACGGTGGCCATGACGGGTGACGGCGTGAACGATGCGCCGGCGCTGAAGGCGGCGCACATCGGCATCGCCATGGGCGTGCGCGGGACCGACGTGGCCCGC
The DNA here is from genome assembly GCA_016213325.1 of Burkholderiales bacterium. Classification (GTDB taxonomy): domain Bacteria; phylum Pseudomonadota; class Gammaproteobacteria; order Burkholderiales; family Burkholderiaceae_C; genus Ramlibacter. The sequence continues at coordinate 53,475 of JACRAY010000018.1, forward strand.
GAGGCGGCGGGGCTGGTGCTGCTGGACGAGGACTTCGCCCGCATCGTGGGCGGCGTGCGGCTCGGGCGGCGCATCGACGACAACCTGCGCAAGGCGATCTTCTACATCGTGGCCATCCACGTCCCGATCGCCGGCCTGGCCTTCGTGCCGGTCATGCTGGGCACGCCCGTGCTGATGCTTCCGGTGCACGTGGTGCTCACCGAGATGGTGATCGACCCGCTGTGCTCCTTTGCGTTCGAGGGAGTGCCGGAGGCGGCGGGGGTCATGCAGCGCCACCCGCGGCCGCGCGAGGCCCACGCGTTCCGCTGGGCCTCGATGCGCGGTGCCCTTGGCGCGGGGCTCATGCTGCTGGGCGCGGTGCTCTGCGTCTGGCTCACCGCATTGGCGGCAGGAAGTGCGACCGACCAGGCCCGCACCTTCGCCGTCAGCGCGCTCACGGCTGGCAACCTGGCGCTGGTCTGGATGCTGGCACGGCCGGACGGTGCGCGCGGCCTGTTGGCGAGCCGTGCCCTGGTGGCCGTCACCGCCTTCTCGACGTTGGCAGTGGCCAGCGGTGTCGCATGGGCGCCGGCGCGCGAACTGCTGAGGTTCGCCGCCGTGCCGATGCCGGCCCTGCTGGCTGCGTGCGCCGCGGGGGTCGCCGCAGCAGCTGCCGGCGGCCTGGTCGCGGCGCGCGCCCGGCGCCGGGAACTCGTGCCGGTACCGGCCTGAACCTGCACCGGCCCTCAGCCGCCGCCAGGCTGCACCCGCGCCCGGTCTGTCACTGCAGGAGGCGGATAGATGATGACGCGATCGCCCGGCTTCAGTCCGGCGCGCACCCAGCCCATGGCGCCGTTGCGCCCGGCCAGTTCCAGCGGCCGCAGCACGGCACGCCCGCCCTCCACGGCGTACGCGGCCACCGTCCCGTCCTCCGACGGGACCAGCGCGCCGACCGGCACCTGTACGGCGTCGCCGGCGCTGGCCGTGATCACGCGCACCGTGACGCGGAAGCCATCCCCCATGCTGGCCCACGCCTCGGGCAAGCGCACGAGGTCGATGACCACATTGACGCGCTGCTCCTCCACGCCGAGCGCCGAGACCTTGGTGAATGCCGCCGGCTCGACATGCCGCACGCGCCCTTCGGCCGGCGCTCCGCCCCAGCGCTCTATCGTCACGCGGGTACCGGGGACTGACAGCACCGCATCGGTCGTCAGGAGTTCCGCCACCACTTCCATGTGGGCCGGGTCGGCCACCTCCAGCAGGGCCGTTCCCGGCGCCACGGTCGCTTCGCTGCGCAGCGGCACGCGCAGCACCACGCCCGACACGGGCGCACGCAACTGCAGCGGCGCGCCTGCGGCTGCGTGGCCTGCCGGCTGCAGCATGGCGGCGGCCTGGGTGCGTTCATGGCCGGCGACGTCGCGGGCCGCCTGCGCGGCTTCGAGCTCGCGCCGTGCGCCGTCGAGCGCCAGCCGTGCGCTGTCCAGGCGCGCGGCCGCCAGGAAGCCTTCACGGGCCAGCTTCTCGGTGCGCTGCAGTTCGAGCCGTGCCTGTTCCTGTGCGATGCGTGCACGCGAAACCTGGGCGGTCGCACCCGCAATGGCCGCTTCGGCGGCCTTCAGCCGGGCCGTTGCCTCACGCAGGGTGCGTTCGTCCACCATGGAAGGCATCACCGGCGTCAGGATGGCGACGACGTCACCGGCATGCACCCGATCGCCTTCGCGCAACAGGATGCGCGCGAGCCGTGCAGCCACCGGCGCCGACACCGTGTAGCGGTCGCGCACGCGCGTGCGGCCGTCCTCTTCGATCGCCTGCTCGAACCGTCCGCGCTCCACCACCGCGGTCTCCACCTCGAGCGGCCGCGGCGCGAACGCCCATGCAATGGCCGCGGCGGCCGTGACCGCAGCGGCTGCGAGCACCAGGGTTCTACGGTTGATCTTCATCATCATTCCCTCGTTTTCAGGGCCGCCACCATGTCGAGGCGGTCGATGCGCTGCCTGACCACGAGCGCGCTCGCCACACCTGCCGCCACGACCGCTATGGCCGCCCAGGCATAGGTGCGTGGCTGGATCACGACCGGGAACAGGAACTGGTCCGAGCGCATCGCCTGCACGATCCCGTGCGTCAGGCCCCAGCCCAGCAGCATCCCGAGCGGCAGCGCGACGGCGATGCCCAGTGCCAGTTCGCCCAGCAGCAGCATCGACACTTCGGCGCGGGTGAAACCCAGCACGCGCAGGCTCGCGAGTTCCCAGGTGCGTTCGGCCAGCGCGATGCGCGCGTTGTTGTAGATCACCCCCACCGCGATCACCACCGCGAAAGCGGTGAGGATGGAACTCATGATGAGGATGTTGCGCGCGCTTACCTCGTTCATGTTGCGCAGCATGGTCGCCTTGCTGAAGGCGCCCGCCACGCGCGGCAGCGCCTGCGTGGCCTCCAGCACGCGCGGCAGCATGCCGCGCTCGACCCTGAGCGCAAAGTTGTTGGCAACGTCGCCTTCGCCCAGCAGGCGGTTCAGCTCGTCGCGCCGCATGAAGGCGTTCAGGCCCATCATGTCGCGCACGGTGCGCTCCACCACGGCATGCACCACCGCGCGCCGGCCTTCGCGCACTTCGATCTCCACCGTGTCGCCCGGGCGCAGCCCCAGCTTGTCGGCCAGGCGGTCGGTCATCAGCAAGCCGTGCGTGCCGGCCAGTGCGTGCCGGCCGTCCACGTCAATCACCCGCTGCAGCTGCGGCGACGGCGCGTGGCCGTCCACCAGCCCCTCCTCGGTCCGCGTCCCGTGCCGGAAGCGCACGGCCACGCGCCGGCCGGTCTCCACCTGCAGCACGCCGGGCAGGCGCGCCAGCTCGCGATGCGCAGCCGCATCCACCGTTTCCACGTTCCACACGACGATGTCGCCGCGCAGCGCCAGGTCGAACTGCGTGTGGACGATGGCTTCGATGGCATCGCGGAAGAAGTTGCCCATGATCACGATCGCCACCGCCGCGGCGATGCCCCCCGTCGTGACCGCCGCGCGCAGGGGCCTGCGCTCGATGTTGCGCGCGATCATGCGCAGTGCGGGCCCGAACGTGAGGTGCGGGATGCGCTCCAGCAGGGCGCGCCGGTAGCGGCCCGGGGCAGGGGGGCGCATCGCCTCGGCCGGCGACAGCCGCACCGTGGCGGCAATTGCGGTCAGCGTGCCCAACGCCGCAGTGACCGACACGATCGCCAGTGCGATGAGCGCCAGGCGAGCGGGCATCCTGTGCTCGAATACCGGGAAGCGGAAGAAGTCGGCGTACAGCTGCATGATGCCCGCACCCATCAGGCTGCCCAGCGCCACACCCAGCAGGTAGCCCCCGGCCACCATGGGCGCCACCAGTTTCAGGTAATGCAGGGCGATCGACCGGTTGGTGTAGCCCAGCGCCTTCAGCGTCGCCACCTGCTCGCGCTGCGTGGCCGCCAGCCGCGCCGTGACGACGTGCAGCAGGAAGCCGGCGACGGCGAGGAAGATGGCAGGCACCACCGTACCCAGCACGTGCTGCTCGCGGATCTCGTTGTCCAGCATCGCATGGGAAGGCTGCGAGTCGCGGCCGTGCGCCGGCGCGCCGCCCAGGCGCGCGAGCTGGCGCGTGACGGCGGCCACGACAGCCGGCTCGGAAGCGCCTGGCGCCAGCTTGAGGGATGCATGGTTGAACGCGCCCGCCATGTCCATCGCGGCGGCCAGCTCGTCCTCGTCGAGCCAGAACACGCCGAAGGCACGCAGGTCGGGCACGCCCATCAGGCCGCCGAAGATGTATTCCGGCGACAGCGCCGTGCCGGAGATGCGCAGCGTGCGTTTCTTGCCGTTGACCAGCGCCGAGACCGCATCGCCCGGGCGCAGCGAATGCGCGTGCGCGAAACTTTCCGATGCCAGCACCTGCAGTTCGCTGCCGGCATGCGTGCCGGGCTGCGGCCAGTGGCCGCTGCGCAGCACCACGCGGTTCAGCCGGCGCGGCTCGCGGGCGTTCACGCCGATGAGATGCCCGATCACCGGGTCGGTGCTGCCGGGCACGGTCACGCGCGCCGGCGCTTCCACCGTGGCCTGCACGTCCAGCACGCCGGGAACCTCGCGCAGCCGCCGGGCGGCCGCAAGGGGCGCGCGCTTGGCCGTGACGAAGACGTCGGCGAATCGCCCTGACGCATAGAACCGGTCGCGCGCAAAGGCGAGCGATTCCACGGCGGAAAGGGTAGCGAGGAAGCCGCCTACGCCCGACGCGACCACCAGCGCGATCGTCAGCGCCTGGCTCCACAGCAGCCGCAGGTCGCGCAGCACCTTGCGGTCGATGGCGTTCATGCCGTCACCACGACAGTTCCGCCGGGGTCAGGCGGCGTGCGGGCCGCTCGACGCCGGCGATGCGCCCGTCGGCCAGCCGGATCACCCGGTCGGCCATGCCGGCGATGGCGGCGTTGTGGGTGATGACCACCGCGGTGGTCCCGAGCTCGCGGTTGATCCGCGCGATCACGTCCAGCACCAGCTTGCCGGTGGGATAGTCGAGCGCGCCGGTGGGCTCGTCGCACAGCAGCAGGTCAGGGCGCTTGGCGATGGCGCGCGCGATCGCCACGCGCTGCTGCTCGCCTCCCGAGAGTTGCGACGGAAAGTGGTCGCGCCGCGGAGCCAGCCCGACCAGCCCGACCGCCTCGTCCACCTCCATCGGGTCGGGGACGATGTCGGTCACGAGGGCCACGTTCTCGGCTACCGTGAGGCTGGGGATCAGGTTGTAGAACTGGAACACGAAGCCCACGTGCTCGCGCCGGTAGCGCGTGAGTTCGTCGTCGCCGGCGCCGGTGAGGCGCTGGCCGCGAAATTCGACTTCTCCCGACGACGGCACGTCCAGCCCGCCCAGGATGTTGAGCAGCGTGGACTTGCCGCTGCCGGACGCCCCCAGCAGCACGATGAACTCGCCGCGCGCGACGTCGATGTCCACGTCACGCAGCGCATGGACGGCCGCGACGCCGCTGCCATAGGTCTTGCAGAGCGCCCGGCCCCGAAGGACCGGCCCTTCCGGTACGGGTTGCTGCATGAACCCAATGTAGGCAGCAGGGCCGCCGTGGTGCTTGACGTGGCGCAACGTGGCGCGCGAGCCTGCTACGGGATGAGCACCGCTGCGCCGTCGAGCGCACCGTCGCGCACCGCCTGCACGGCTTCGTTCGCCTGCGCCAGGGCAAATGTGCGCACATGGGTCTGGATGTGCACGCGCTCCAGCAGCGCGAAGAACGCCTCACCGTCTTCGCGGGCCAGGTTGGCCACGGACTTCAGCTCCCGCTCGCCCCACAGCAGCGAGTACTCGAAGGCCGGGATCGGGCTCATGTGGATGCCGCCGCAGACCACCGTGCCCCCTTTGCGCACGCTTGCCAGCGCAAGCGGCACCAGCGGGCCGCTGGGCGCGAAGATGAGCTGCGCGTCGAGCAGGGCGGGCGGCGCCGAGTCGCTGCCGCCGGCCCAGGACGCGCCCAGGCTGCGCGCGAACGACTGGCCGCGAGTGTCCCCCGGACGGGTGAACGCGAAGACTTCCTGGCCCTGCGCCACGGCAAGCTCGCACACGATGTGGGCGGCGGCGCCGAAGCCCCAGATGCCGATGCGGCGCGGCGCTGTCCTGCCCGCGATTCGCCATGTGCGAAACCCGATGAGTCCCGCACACAGCAGGGGGGCCGCATGTGCATCGTCATAGCCCGCGGGGAGGGCGAAACAGTAACGCTCGTCGGCGGCCGCGTACTGCGCATAGCCGCCATCGCGGTCGTAGCCGGTGAAAGCCGGAAGATCGCACAGGTTCTCGCGCCCCATCCGGCAATAGTCGCAATGACCGCAGGTTCCACCCAGCCAGGGAACGCCCACGCGCTGGCCGATCCGGAACCGGCCGGCTGCCGCCCCGGGCGCCACAACCTCGCCCACCACCTCATGGCCCGGCACGACGCCGTCGCGATGCGGTGGCAGTTCCCCGTCGAGCACGTGGAGGTCGGTGCGGCACACGCCGCACGCGAGCACGCGCAACAGCACGTCGCGTGCGGCCGGCTCCGGCAGCGGTCGGCGCACCGGCACCAGCCTGCGCGCAGCCGTGTCGGCCTGCATGGCGAGCATCGTCGCAGGCAGCATGAAGGCATGGTAGGACGTGTGGGACTCCTGTGCTTGATGCTCCGCAAACTGTGGCCTGTGGCCCGGCGCGAGCATGGGCCATGGACCCCTCCCGTGACTGCGCCACCGCCCATGGTCCCGCTGCCATGGACCTGCCCCTGAAGCTGTGGATCGCCCGGCTGGCCAACGGCATGTCGCCCGCTTCGCTCGCCCAGGCCCTGGCCGACTGGCAGGTGCACTTGATGGTGTCGCCCGCCAGGCAGGCGGAGCTGGGCGCGCTCGCCTGGCGGCTGTCCTTCGCCTGGTGGCTCTCGACAGCGGCCAGGGACAAGCGGTTCGCGCGCGACGAGTGGCGCCAGCCCCCTTTCGATGCGCTGGCCCGCTCGTTCCTCGCGGTCCAGCAATGGTGGGACGAGGCCACGCATGGCGTGCGCGGCGTGTCCAGGCACCACGAGGACCAGGTGGCGTTCCTCGCGCGGCAGTGGCTCGACATGCTGTCGCCTTCGAACTTCGTGCTCACCAATCCGCAAGTGCTCAGGCTCACGCTGCAGACAGGTGGGGCCAACCTGGCCACCGGTTACCTCAACTGGGCCCGCGACGCGCTCGCAGTGGCGGGCGATGGCCGGCCACGCGGCGTGGAAGGCTTCGTGCCCGGCAAGCACGTGGCGCTCACGCAGGGCCGCGTCGTCATGCGCAACGAGCTCGCCGAGCTGATCCAGTACGAACCCACGACCGCGAAAGTGCTGCGCGAGCCGGTGTTCATCGTGCCGTCCTGGATCATGAAGTTCTACATCCTCGACCTCACCCCGCAGGACTCGCTCGTCAAGTACCTGGTCGACCACGGCCACACGGTGTTCATCGTCTCCTGGCGCAACCCGCGCGGCGACCAGGCCGGGCTGGGCATGGGCGACTACGTGCGCCGCGGCGTGTTCGACTCACTCGAGGCGATCCGCTCGCTTCGGCCGGGCGCGGGCATCCACGCGGCAGGCTATTGCCTGGGAGGCACGCTGCTCGCCATCGCGGCGGCGCAGGCCGGGTGCCCGGGCGGCATCCGGACGCTGACACTCCTCGCGGCACAGACGGACTTCTCGGAGCCCGGCGAACTCGGGCTCTTCATGGACGAGAGCCAGGTGGCGTTCCTCGAGGACCTCATGGCCGAGACGGGCTACCTCGACGGCCGCCGCATGGCCGGCGCCTTCCAGCTGATCAATTCGCGCGACCTCGTCTGGTCCAAGCTCGTGCACGAGTACCTCATGGGCGCCTCCACGCCGATGACCGCGCTGCGCGCCTGGAACGCCGATTCGACCCGCATGCCGGCGCGCATGCACGCGGAGTACCTGCGGCACCTGTACCTGGACAACGACCTGGCCGAGGGCCGCTTCTGCTGCACGTCGGGCAAGCCGATCGACCTGGCGCGCATCGGCGTGCCGATGTTCGCGGTGGCGACCGAGGCCGACCATGTGTCGCCCTGGAAGTCCGTGTACCGGGTCCACCGCCTGGTGCACTCGCCCGTGGACTTCGTCCTGACGTCGGGCGGGCACAACGTCGGCATCGTGAACCCGCCCGACGGACCGTCGGCGCACCCGGCGGCATCGTACCGGCGCGCGCGCAACGAGCCGCACGCGGCGCCTGCCGACCCCGGCGATTGGCTGGCAGGGACGCGGCGCTTCCAGGGCTCGTGGTGGACGGCGTGGGCCAAGTGGCTGCGCCGGCACTCGAGCGGCGAAGTCGCGGCGAAACCCGTGCCGCGCATCGAGATCGACGGGCAGCTGGTGCCTGCGCCGGGCCGCCATGTGATGGAGCCATGACCGGCTGGACAAAGGCAGAACGACGATGAGCGTGCGCAACCTCGAATCCCTGTTCCGCCCCGCATCGATCGCGGTGATAGGCGCATCCGGCCGGGCCGCCAGCGTGGGGGCGGTCGTCTGGCGCAACCTGCGCAATGGCGGCTTTGCCGGCCCGCTATGGGCCGTGAACCGCAGGCAGCAGGAGCTGGACGGGGCACCCGTATTCGCCGACGTGGGCGCATTGCCGCACGCGCCCGAACTGGCGGTGATCTGCACGCCCGCCGCAACCGTTCCCGGGCTGGTAGCCCATCTGGGACAGCGCGGCACCAAGGCGGCCATCGTGATCAGTGCAGGACTGCGCGAAGGCACCGCCGCACCCGGCCCCACGCTGGAACAGGCCATGCTCGACGCAGCCCGGCCGCACCTGCTGCGCATCCTCGGGCCCAATTGCGTGGGGGCGCTGGTGCCGGGCTCGGGGCTGAACGCGAGCTTCGCGCCCGCGCAGGCGCAACCGGGCAAGCTGGCCTTCCTCACGCAATCGGGTGCGCTGGCAACCGCCATGCTCGACTGGGCGGCAAGCAGGGGCATCGGCTTCTCCCACTTCGTCTCCATCGGCGACAGCGCCGACGTGGACTTCGGCGACCTGCTCGATTACCTCGGCAGCGACGCGGGAACTCGCGCGATCCTGATGTACATCGAGTCGGTGAAGCACGCGCGCAAGTTCATGTCGGCCGCGCGGGCGGCCGCGCGCAACAAGCCGGTCATCCTCGTGAAGGCCGGCCGTGCGCCCGATGGCGCGCGGGCCGCGGCATCGCACACCGGCGCGCTCGCCGGCTCGGACAGCGTGTTCGACGCGGCCGTGGGTCGTGCCGGCCTGCTGCGCGTCGCGACGCTCGAGGACCTGTTCGACGCAGCCGAGACGCTGGCGCGACCGCAGCCGTGGCGCGGCGAGCGGCTGGCGATGCTCACCAACGGCGGCGGCGCAGGCGTGCTGGCGGCCGACGCCCTGGCGCTGCAGGGAGGCAAGCTGGCCCACCTCCAGGAGGCGACGCGTGCGGCGCTCGATGGGGTGCTGCCTGCGAACTGGTCGCATGCGAACCCGGTGGACATCATCGGGGACGCGCCCACCGAGCGCTATGGCCGCGCACTCGCGATCCTGCTGGCGGCCCCCGAGGTGGACGGCGTGCTTTTCATGCATGCGCCGACGGCGATCGTGCCCGCAGCCGACATCGCACGGGCATGCCTGCCTGCCATGCAGCAGGCGCACAAGCCGGTGCTCGCCTGCTGGCTCGGCGGTGTGGCCGTGCAGGGCGCGCGCGACCTCAGCCAGGAAGCTGGCGTGCCGTGCTATGCCACGCCCGAGCGCGGGGTCGACGCGTGGCTGCAACTGGCCCGCTACCACGCGGCGCAGGACGCCTTGCTGCAGCTGCCAGATGCCCAGCCGCCCGAGCTGCATCCTGACCGTGTGGCTGCCCGTGACATCCTGCAGGCGGCCCTGCAGGAGCACCGCGAATGGGTGGAGGAAGCCGCCGCGAAGGAGTTGCTGGCTGCCTACGGCATACCGGTCGTGCCGAGTGTTTTCGCGCGTGATGCCGAAGAGGCGCTGGAGGCGGCGCGCAGCATCGGCTACCCGGTCGCGCTGAAGGTTTCATCCCTCCAGGTCGTGCACAAGTCCGACGTGGGCGGCGTGGTGCTCGGCATCGAGACACCCGACGCCTTGCGCCAGGCGATGGTCGACATGCGGCTGCGGGTCGCAGTGCATGCGCCGCAGGCGCGCATCCACGGCTTCACCGTGCAGCAGATGGCACGGCGCGACCACCCGCACGAGCTGATCCTCGGCATCGCGACCGACCCCGTGTTCGGGCCTGTCGTGATGTTCGGTGAGGGCGGCACGTCCGTCGAGCTGCGCAGGGACAGCGCCATCGCGCTGCCGCCGCTCAACGCGCAACTGGCGCGCGAGCTCGTGTCGCGCACGCAGGCCGGGCGGCTGCTGGCCGGTTATCGCGGCGCTCGGGCTGCCGACCAGGCCGCAGTGATCGACGCGCTGCAGAAAGTCTCGCAGATCGCCTGCGACCTGCCGGAGCTTGCGGAGCTGGACATCAACCCGCTGCTGGCCGACGCCGCCGGCGTAGTGGCACTCGACGCGCGCATCCGGGTGCGCCGCGACACGCAACACGACGAGCCGAGGCTCGCCCTGCGCCCTTATCCGGCCGAGCTGGAAGGCGTCCTCGCCATCGGCACGGCGCGGCTCGAGGTGCGGCCCATCCGTCCCGAGGATGGCCAGCGCCTGGCAGCCTTCTACGCGGCGGCGAGCCCGGCTGACTTGCGCCTGAGGTTCTTCCTGGCACGGCGCGAAGTGCCGCATTCCGAGCTCGCGCGCTACTGCCAGATCGACTACGACCGCGAGATGACCTTCGTCGCTATTTCGGGCGATGCGATCGCGGGTGAAGTGCGCGCGGTGTGCGACCCCGACAACCGGCAGGCCGAGTTCGCCGTCCAGGTGGCGAGCCAATGGCAGGGGCAGGGGTTGGGACGGCAACTCATGGAACGCATGATCGCGTACCTGCGCGCGCACGGCACGGCCGAGATGGTGGGCACCTGCCTGCAGGAGAACAGCTGCATGATGTCGCTCGCCAGGCACCTGGGCTTTGCCGTCGCGCCGGGCGACGAGAGCACCGTGTCGTTGCGGTTCGCGCTGTAGCACTGCATGCGCGCGACGAAACAGCCCATCGCGCCGGGGCGGCGAGCTTTCCTCCAGGCCTGCGTGTCGCTTGCGGTGCTGCCCGTTGCGCGCGCGTGGCGCAGCCCTGCGCAGACCACCGTGGACGGCGGCGTCACGATCGACGTGCATGCACTCGATGTCGAAGCGGACAGCGACGTGTGGGAGTTCGCCGTGTCGATGCATGCCGCGTCGGGGACGGTGGACGACGACCTGCTCGAGTCCGCGATGCTGTCGGGCGACGGGCAGCGCTGGCGCCCGTTCGCATGGGAGGGCGATCCGCCCGGCCTGCGCCATCGCGTCGGCGTGCTGATGTTCAACGCGCCGCTGCTTCGCCCCCACACGCTGTACCTGCTGGTGACTCGCCGCGAAGAGAGCCACCCGCGCGTGTACATGTGGGCGTTCGGCCGCAGCGAGGCACGCGACCGCGACCTTGATGGTCATCAACCTCCACCAGGCCGTGGACAAACATAGTGAATTGCAGAAACAGACGGTCTGTTTCGCCCAAGCTTAGGAGCCATCCATGAAACGCATCACGCAATTCCTCAGGGACGAAAGCGGCGCGACCGCGATCGAATACGGCCTCATCGCCGCCCTCATCGCCGTGGCGATCATCGCAGCGGCAACGACCCTGGGCACCCGGCTGAGCGGCCTGTTCACGGCCATCGCGAACTGCGTGGACGGAACCGCCGCCACCGAGTGCACGCTCGACTGACCGCACGGGAAAAAGCGCCATGCTGTTCACGCCCGCGGTTGCGAAGGTCCTCTGGCTCGCTGCTTGCGTGCTGATGCTCGCAGCGGCCGTGTGGGAGGACGTGGCCCGCAGGCGCATTCCCAATGCGGTGGTGTTCCCGGGCGCGGCCGTCGCGCTCGTCCTCGCGGCGCTGCCCCATGGCGCCGGGGCGGCGAGCGCGGCGCTCGGCGCGGCTGCAGGTTTCGCGGCGCTCTTTCCGCTGTACCTGCTCGGCGCGTCGGGCGCGGGTGACGTGAAGCTGCTCGCGGCGGCAGGCGCCTTCGCGGGTTACCCGGACGTGCTGGGCGTGGCGATCGTCACGCTCGCCTCGGGCGGTGTGCTCAGCATCGTGGCCGCGGTAGCGGCCGGGCGCCTGCGTGACGTGATGGCGAACCTCCACACCGGTTTCCTGTTCGCCGCCAGCCGTGCGGCTGCCGGGCAAGCCCCGCGCGCGGCAGACGTGCCCACCAGCGGCATCCGAATCCCGTACGCCGTGCCGGTCGCGATCGGCATGTGCGCGTATCTGCTCTTGGGCCAGGAAGCTGGCTGGAAGAGCCGCTTCTGAAGGAACAGTCATGAAGAACATCAGGCCCTGGCTCGTGATCTTGGTGTCGCTGCTCGTCGGCGTCGCCGCGGTCGTCCTCGCAGCCCGCTGGATCGGCCAGCAGGCCACGGTCGCCACGAAGAAAGTCGTGGTCGCCGTGCGCGACCTGGAGGTCGGCACCCGCCTGCGGCCCGACATGCTGCAGGTGGCCGAGTGGCCCTTGACGACCTCCCTCAAGGAATCATTCTCCGCACCGTCCGAGGTGGACGGCCGCGTGATCAACCAGCAGGTGCTGCGCGGCGAGCCCATCCTGTCGGCGCGCCTTGCGGCGCCCGGCGAAAAGGGCGGCCTGTCGGCGGTGCTGGAACAGGGCAAGCGCGCCATCACCGTGAAGGTCAACGAGATCGTCGGCGTTGCCGGCTTCGCGCTGCCCGGCAACTACGTCGACGTGATGGTGAACACGCCCGACGAGAGCAACCGGCCAGTCTCCAAGATCGTGCTGGAGCGCATCCTGGTGCTCGCGGTCGCGCAGGATGTGAGCACCGGCGACAACAAGCCGCGCGTGGTGAACGCCGTCACGCTCGAAGTGACCCCGCAGCAGGCCGAGCAGATCGACCTCGCGCGCAGCATCGGCCAGCTCTCGCTCGTGCTGCGCAGCCAGGTGGACAAGGAAAGCTCACCCACCCTGGGCGCACGCAAGACCGACCTGCTGAAGCTGCAGCCGGTTGCGGTGGTGCCCGCGGCGGCAGCGGCCGACGTGCCCGTGCGCGAGGCCCAGAAGGCCGCAGGCGCCGGCCCGGCCCGCATGCCCGCAGCGCGCAAGAGCGCGGCTGCCGTACCTCCGGTGGCGGCCGGCCCGGCGAAGCCCGGCGTCGAGGTGATCCGCGGGCTCAAGCGCAGCAGTGAGGCATCGGCGGACGCGCCCGCCAACTGACCCAGCAACACGAGAACACTATGAACAACACCGTGCATGTCCTCACGCGGCGAGCGCGCCCCGGCGCCGCCGCCCTCATGGCGCTGGCCGCCGCCTGCGCCCTCGCCGCCGAGCCGCCGAAGCCCGCGGCGCCTGCAGCCAAGCCGGCCGCCGCGCAAGCTGTTGCCGGCGTGTCGACGCCGCAGGCCGAGTACTCGGGGCCGACGGAAGTCGCGCCCCCGCTGCGCCTGACGGTCGGCAAGTCAGCGCTCGTGCGGCTGCAGGCCGACGCGTCGCGCGTGTCGATCGGCGACCCGAACCTGGCCGACGTCACCATGATCAACCCGCGCGAGGTGTATGTCCTCGGCAAGAAGTTCGGCTCGACCAACATGTTCGTGTGGAGCAAGGGCGGCCGCACCACGCTGATGGACGTGGTGGTGGGCGTCGACACCGCCACCTTGAAGACCCGCCTGGACGAACTGGTCCCCAGCGAACGTGGCGTGAAGGTCGAGACGCTCTCCGACAGCGTCGTGCTGAGCGGCGCCGTGGCCGACCCGATGAAGGTGCACCGCCTGGTGTCGCTGGCCGAGGTCTATGCGGGCAGCAAGAAGGTGGTGAACCTGCTGACCGTGCAGGGCAGCCAGCAGATCATGCTGGAGGTGAAAGTGGCGGAAGTGTCGCGCACGCTGATGGACAAGCTCGGCGCCGAGTTCTCGCTCCTGCGCTCCAGCGGCAACACCACATTCACGCTGCTCACCGACCTGCTCACGGGCAGCGCCGGTGCGGCGGGCGTGAGCCGCGCGAACGGCCGCACTTCGCTGCTGCTCGACGCCGAGATCAAGAACGGGCTGGTGAAGATCCTCGCGGAGCCGACCATCATGGCCATGAGCGGGCAGGAAGGCACCTTCCTCGCCGGCGGCAAGATCTACATCCCGGTGCCGCAGATGGGCGGGCTCGGGACTGCCGCCGTCACGCTGGAAGAAAAGGAGTTCGGCGTCGGCCTGCGCTTCACGCCGACGCTGCTCGACGAAGGCCGCATCAACCTGCGCGTGACGCCGGAAGTCTCGGAGCTGGCGAGCGCAGGGACCGCCGTCACCTCCGGCTCCGTCACCACGCTGCTGCCGACCATCACCACGCGCCGCGCCTCCACCACGGTGCAGTTGCGCGACGGCGAGACGTTCGCGATCGGCGGGCTCATCAAGAACAACGTCACCGAGGCGGTGAAGAAGTTCCCCGGCCTGGGCGAAGTGCCCGTGCTCGGCGCGCTGTTCCGCAGCACCGACTTCCAGACCGACCGCTCCGAGCTGCTGTTCATCGTGACGCCGCGGATCGTCAAGCCGCTGCCGGCCGTGCCGCCGCTGCCCACCGACAGCTTCGCGCCGCCGACGCGCATGGAGCGATTGCTCGACGGCCGCATGGAGAGCGCCCTGCCGCCGCAAACCCCGCCCGCCGCCGGCGGCTTCCAGACCCAATGAAAGGACCCGTCATGCGCACGTTCCAACTCATAGGGCTGGCCGCCCTCCTGGCCGCCGGCTGCGCGACCGAGCAGGCGAGCCCCGTCGACGCGAACTTCGGCCGCGCGGTGAACGGCGCCAAGGCGGCGCAGGTGGCCGACCCCGCGGCGGCCACGCGTTCGCGCCCGGCCGCCACCACCGACGGCCAGGCCGCGCGCTCCGCCGTGGAGCTGTACGAGAAGACGTACACCCAGCCGCCCGCACCGGGCGCGGTGTTCAACATCGGCATCGGCGGGGGCGCCAGTTCCTCCGGCGGCCGCTGACCGCCGGCGTGGAGCAGCCGTGAACCATCCCAGGCAAAGGCCGGAGCGCCAGCGCGGCGCCATCACGATCCTCGCCGCCTTCGGCATCCTCGTGATGCTGGGGCTGGCGGTGCTGGTCGTGGACATTGGCCGTGCCTATGTGGTGGCCGGCGAGCTGCAGAACGCGGCGGATGCCTGCGCGCTGGGCGCCGTGCGGGAGCTCAACGACCGGGGTGCAACGGCCGCTGCGCGCGCGAAGGCCGCCGGCGCCACCGTCGGCAATGCCAACTTCGTGCACTTCCAGCGGGACGCCGTGCAGATCCGGCACGCGGACATCGAGTTCGCAGTCGCGATCGGCGGCCCGTGGAGCGACGAGGTCGGCGCGGCCACGGCTTACGTGCGCTGCTCGGCGCACCGCACCAACCCGTTCCCGCTGGCGCTCGCCTTCTTCGAATGGCTGGAGCGCGACACGCTGCCGATGGGATCGGTCGCGGTCGCCCGCCTGGTCGCCGGCCAGACCCTGTGCGCGATCCCGATCGCGATGTGCTCTCCAAGCGGCAGCTCAGCCGACTTCACGGTGGGCACGTGGTACTCCGGACGCCTCGCTGCCGGCACGGCGGCATTGGGCAACTACGACTGGATCCGCTTTCCGGGCATGTCGGGCGCCGCCGACCTGGGCGCGATCCTCGCCGGCTCGGGCCTGTGCAACCTCGATACGAACCGCGTCGATGCAGAGCCCGGCGTGACGCAGGGCGTCGCACAGGCGTGGAACACGCGCTTCGGCCTGTACTCGGGCAAGTACAACGACCCCGCGAGCTTCCCGCCCGACGAGACGGGCTACGCCTACACCAAGGACCGCTACAACAAGAAGGACGAGCTGGTACCGGGAAGCTGGCCCGAGCTGATCGCGCCGCCGGCGCCGCTGCCCGCGGGCACCGCGTCGCGGCCCGCGGCCAATGCCTACGGGCACTACGTGAACGTCGCCAAGCCCGGCCACATGCCGTACGACCCGTGGGCCGTGCTGGCGGACAACGGCAAGCCGGTCGTGCTGCCCGGCAACCCGGCGCCACTAGATCCCGAGTTGCACGGCGCCGGCCAGGACCGCAGGCTCGTGTACGTGCCCATCATCAAGTGCGACGACTGGGCGCCGAACAAGAAGAACATGGCAGTGAACGACTATGCGTGCGCGCTGATGCTGCACCCGGTCAACGACGCGGGGCAGGACGTTCAGCTCGAGTTCCGGGGCGGCTACCGGACGAGCCTGGACTGCGGCACGACCGGCGTTCCCGGCGACTTCGGCCCGCCGGTACCGGGGCTGGTGCGATGAAGCCGCGCGCAAACCTTTGTCCGGCGTGGCGGCGCAGCCGCGGCGTCGCCACGGTGGAATTCGCGCTGGTCATCATCCCGCTGCTGGTCCTCACCCTGGGCGTCGTGCAGGTGGGCCGGGCCTTCTACCACTACAACACCGTCGTCAAGTCCGCGCGCGACGCCACGCGCTTCCTCTCGATGCGCGCGAGGGGGCAGGGCGAAGCCGTGGCCCGCTGCCTGGCGGTGTTCGGCAGCACGACCTGCGGTGCGGCGGGGACCGAACTTGCGCCGGGGCTCACGACCGCGCGGGTGCACATCGAGTACACGCTGGGCGTGCCGGTGGGAGCCGGCCTGGGATCGGTCGACCTGGTGACGGTCCGCATCGAGGGCGCGGCCTTTCGCACCTACCTTCCGTTCGCGCCTGCGGATTACGCGTTCGGCGACATCCGCTCCACGATGAGGCAGGCAGCATCATGAAGAGACTGCGCCAGCGCGGGGCAGCGACGGTGGAATTCGCCGTCATCGCCATCGTCTTCTTCGTGCTGCTGCTCGGGATGATCCAGGCGGGCTGGCTGCTGTTCCAGTGGAACGCCGCCGCGGATGCGACACGCCGGGGCGCGCGCACCGCCGCCATCGTCGCGATGAACGATCGCGCCGCCATCGAGCGCGCCATGCTGCTGCCGCTCGCCGGCCTGGAAGGGGCCACCGTCAACATCGAGTACTCGCCCGACGGCGTCGACTTCAGCGCGGGATCCTGCGCGGGCCGCGGCACCTGCAACTACGTGCGGGTGAGCCTGGCCTACCAGTTCCGGCCGCAGTTCGTGTTCGGCACGCTGCCCACCCCGATCGCCATGCCCACTTTCTCCACCACGCTGCCGGTCGAGGCCCTGGGAGCAGGGTGAAAGCGCAACAGGAAGCACCATGAAAGCCACACTGATGTCCTGCACGGCCAGCCTGATGGAGGACTTGCGCACCGTGGCCGAGGCCGGCGGCGTGGCTGTGGCCAAGACCCTGTTGCGCCAACCCGGGCAGCCCCTGCAGGACCTGCTGGAGCAGGCCGAAGGCGACCTGCTGGTGGTGGAGTGCGGCTCGGGCAGCCTCGATGCCGAACTGCTGGCGCTGGAGGCCTACACGCGCGCCGTGCCGGCCGCCGGCATCATCCTGCTGACCGCCCGCCTGGAGGCCGGCGCGCTGCTGGCAGCGATGCGCGCGGGGGTGCGCGAAGTGCTCCCGGCCCACCCGACGGCGGCTGAATTTTCGGCGGCCCTGCGCCGCGTAGCCGAGCATTCGCGTTCGACCGCGGCCACCGGCCCGCGCGGGCAGGTCGTGGCCTTCGTCGCCTGCAAGGGCGGCAGCGGCGCCACGTTCCTCGCCACCAACCTGGCCTGGGTGCTCGCTGAGGAGCTGGGCCAACGGACCGCGCTGCTCGACCTCGACCTGCAGTACGGCGACGCGGCGTACTTCGTGACCGACGGCCGTGCCAAGTCGAACCTGGCGGAGCTGGCGCGCCAGGTCGACCGGCTCGACGCGGACCTGCTGGAGGCCAGCATGATCGCGGTCTCGCCGAACTTCCGCCTGCTGCCCGCGCCCGAGGAGCCCGAAGCCGCGCTCGGCATCACCGGCTACCAGCTCGAGCGCGTGCTGGACGTGGCCCGCGCGAACTACGACTTCGTGGTCATCGACGTCGAACGGATGCTGGACCCGCTGGCGATCAAGGCGCTGGACAAGGCCGACACCATCCACCTCGTCACCGAGAGCATGGTGCCCCACCTGCGCGACGCGCGGCGGCTGGTGCGCGTGCTGCACGCGCTCGGCTACCCCGACTCGAAGCTGCGCCTCATCGCCAACCGCATCGACCGGCGCGGCAGCGTCGAGCTGGACGAAGCCGCCAAGGTCGTCGGGCTGAAGTTCTCGCAGGCGATCCGCGACAGCTTCCCCGAAGTGGCCGAGGCCGTGAACACCGGCACGCCGCTCGCGCAGCTGCACCCCGGCAACACGGTCACCCGCGCACTGCGCGAGATGGCCGAAGCGCTCACCGACAGCCCCGCCGCCCCCAAGGGCTGGCTCGGGCGCCTCATGCACCAGGTCGCCTGACGAACACCGGAAGGAAAACAGCCATGTCGTCCCTGAGAGAAGCCATCGAGCGCCAACCCCGGCAAGCACCGGTCGCGCCGCGCGCCAGCGATACCGGTGCACGGCACGTGGCCCTGGTGAAGTCGCGCATCCACAAGGAGATCCTGTCGCAGCTCGACCTGCGGGCCATGGAGGCGATGGCGCCGGAGCGCATGCGCGCCGAGTTGAAGCTGCTGGCCGAGAAGCTGCTGGCCGAGGGCGCGGACCTGCTGAGCGAAGGCGAGCGCCACCAGATCGTCGACGCGATCCAGAACGAGATGCTGGGCTTGGGCCCGATCGAGCCGCTGCTGGCCGACCCCGGCGTGTCGGACATCCTCGTGAACGGGGCGGGCAGCGTGTACGTGGAGCGCAATGGCATGCTGGAACACACCGACGTCCGCTTCGACAGCGACCAGCACCTGCTGCGCGTGATCGACAAGATCGTGTCGCGCATCGGGCGGCGCATCGACGAGTCGAGCCCCATGGTCGACGCGCGGCTGCCGGACGGCTCGCGGGTGAACGCGATCATCGCGCCCCTCGCGCTGGACGGCCCGGCGCTGTCGATCCGCCGCTTCGCGGTCGTGCCGTACACCATCGACGACCTGCTGCAGTTCGGCACGCTCACACGGCCGATGGCCCGGCTGGTCGAAGGGCTGGTGCGCGGCAAGGTGAACCTGCTGATCTCCGGCGGCACCGGCAGCGGCAAGACGACGCTGCTGAACGTGCTGTCGGCCGCGATCCCGGCGGAAGAGCGGATCATCACCATCGAGGACGCGGCGGAGCTGAGGCTGCAGCAGCCGCACGTGGTGCGCCTGGAGACGCGCCCGCCCAACATCGAGGGGCGCGGCGACATCAACCAGCGCGCGCTGGTGCGCAACAGCCTGCGCATGCGGCCGGACCGCATCATCGTGGGCGAGGTGCGCGGCGCCGAGGTGATGGACATGCTGCAGGCGATGAACACCGGCCATGAAGGGTCGATGAGCACCATCCACGCCAACTCGCCGCGTGACGCGCTCACGCGGCTGGAGCACATGCTGGGCATGGCAGGGCTGCAGGCCGCGCCGCGCTCCATGCGCCAGCAGATCGTGTCGGCCCTCTCGGTCGTGATCCAGGTCTCCCGCCTGTCCGACGGGCGCCGCAAGCTCACCAGCGTGCAGGAGATCACCGGCATGGAAGGCGAGATCGTCACGATGCAGGAGATCTTCACGTTCGAGCAGACCGGCGTGGCCGCGGACGGCACCGTGACCGGCCTCTTCCGCGCCACCGGCATCCGGCCGAAGTTCGCGCAGCGCCTGCTGACGCGCGGGGTGGCACTGCCGGACGAACTGTTCGACCCCGGCTACGTGCAGGAGTAATGCAATGGACGTCCTCTACCTGGTGTTCCTGGCGCTGTGCTTCCTGGCGGTCGTCATGCTGCTGGAGGGGCTCTACCTGAGCTGGAATGCGTGGCGGGGTCCCGAGGCGCGGCAGTTGCAGCGCCGGCTGCTGGCGCTGTCGGCGGCCAACGAATCGATCGCGCAGAACCCGGTCGTCCACAAGCGGCTGCTGTCGAAGGTGCCCTTCATCGAGCGGCTGCTGCTGCTCGTCCCCCGCATCCACACGCTCGACCGCATCCTGCAGCAATCGGCCCTCGACCTCACGGTGGCGGCGTTCCTCGCCGCGGCGCTGGCTGCCGCCGTGCTGGCGGGCGGGACGCTGCTCGTGCTGGACCTGCCGGCTTACGCCTGCGTGCTCGGCGCCGCGGTGGCGCAAGCCGCATGGGTCGGCTTCGTGCTGCGCCACCGCTCGCGGCGCATGCGCCAGATCGAGTCGCAGCTGCCGGATGCGCTGGACCTGATGGCGCGCGCCATGCAGGCTGGCCACGCATTTTCCAGCGCGCTCAACCTGGTCGGCGCCGAGGGGCCCCAACCGGTGGCCGGGGAGTTCCGCACGACCTTCGACGAGATCAACTACGGCATCCCGTTCGACCGGGCGCTGGAGCACCTGGCGCACCGGGTCGCAAGCCGCGACCTGCGCTTCTTCGCGGTGGCCGTGGTGATCCAGCGCGAGACCGGCGGCAACCTGGCCGAGATCCTCACTTCCATTGCCACGCTGATCCGGGAGCGGCAGAAGCTGCACGGCTCGGTGCGCGTGCTGTCGGCCGAAGGCCGGCTGTCGGCCTGGATCCTGTCGCTGCTGCCCTTCGTGCTGGCCGGGGTCATCGCCCTCATCAACACCGAGTTCATCGCCATCCTCTGGCGCGACCCGGCGGGCGTGCGCCTCAGTGCCTTTGCCGTCGCCCTGATGTCGGTGGGCATCTGGTGGATGTGGCGGCTCGTGAAGTTCCGGATCTGACGAACGAGAAAGAAGGACGCCATGGCATTCCTGAACCCCCTGCTGCTGGTGCTGGCCTTCGTGGCCGCCTCCGGGGTGGCGTACCTCGGGCTGCGCCTGCTGGCGCCAACGCCCCTGCAGGAGCGCGTGCACGCGCTGGCCGGCGCCGGCGCCCCGATGGCTGCCGCGGGCGAGGAGATCGGGCAGCGGCTCGCCCGCTGGCTCGGGCCGCTCGCCCGGCCTTCGCTGCCCGCGGGCGGCTGGGAACAATCGCCCCTGCGGGTGCGCTTTTCCAACGCGGGTTACCGTTCGCCGTATGCGCCCGTCATCTACTTCGGCTGCAAGACGCTGCTGACCTTCGTGCTGCCGGGCTGCCTGCTCGCCTGGCTGTGGCTGGCCGGCGTGGAGTTCCAGGCCAATGCCTGGATGCCCGCGCTGCTGCTGCTGGCCGCGACCGGCTACTACCTGCCCAACGCCATGCTGGCGCGCCTGGTCAAACGCCGCCAGCGCGAGCTGTTCGAGGCCTTCCCGGACGCGCTCGACCTGATGCGCGTGTGCGTCGAGGCCGGCCTGAGCCTGGATGCGGCTGTGGAGCGCGTGGGTGTCGAAATGCGGCTGGAGAGCCCGGCGCTGGCGGATGAATTCCACCTGGTGAGCCTGGAGCTGAGGGCCGGGGCTTCCCGCACCGACGCCCTGCGCAACCTGGCACTGCGCGTCGCGATCGACGACGTGGACTCGATGGTGGCCGTGCTGGTGCAGGCGGACCGCTTCGGCACCAGCATCGCCGAGTCGCTGCGCACGCACGCCGACGGCCTGCGCTCGCGCCGCAAGCTGCTGGCCGAGGAGAAAGCGGCCAAGCTGCCCGTCACGCTGCTGTTCCCGCTGGTGTGCTGCATCTTCCCCGCGCTGCTGGCCGTGCTGCTGGGGCCGGCGGTGATCACCGTCGCGCGCCAGTTGCTGCCGCAACTCGCGCATTGAAAGGGCTTGACCATGAGATTCCCCCGGACCCCATCGGCTGCGGCGGTCGCCGTCGTGCTCGTGTCGGCATGCGCAGCGATCCCGGGCGCGAGCCCGCCTGAGGCAGCCTCCAGCCGCGCGGATGCGCTGAACGTGGCCGGTGTGGCGCATTCGCTGCGCGGTCGTGCCGCGGCTGCGGAGCAGGCCTTCCGTGAAGCGCTGGCTCTGGAGCCGCGCTCCATTCGCGCCCACAACAACCTCGGCTACCACCTGCTCGCTGCAGGCCGTGCCCAGGAAGCGCTGCCCTACCTGGAGCAGGCGGTCGCGCTGGCGCCCGGCGACGAGCGCGCGCAGGTGAACCTGCGGCAGGCGCGCGCCGAGCTTGCCCGCGTGCAGGCGCAGCGCGAGGCGGCCGCGCGTGCAGCCGAGCGCGAATCACTGGCCCAGGAAGCGGCCGCGCGCGAAGCTGCACCGTCTGCTGGATTGAAGCCTACCGTGACGATGGCGAGAATCGCGGACGGCGTCTATGAGCTGCGCAATGCGGTAACGGCCGCGATGGGGGCAGCTGCCCCCGCAGTGCCACTGCAACTCGTGCCGGCCCTGCAACTGCCGCCCAAGACGCGGCTGGAAGTCTCCAACGGCAACGGCGCGACGGGCCTCGCCCGCCGTGTCTCGGCCTGGCTCGGCGAGACCGCACGTCACACCAATTCGCAGCCTTATGGCGTGCGGCCCTCGCGCATCGAGTACGTACCAGCTGCCGAGGACGCCGCCAGGGCCCTGAAGGCCCGCCTGCCGGTGGCGGTGCCGCTGGCACGCGTCGCCCGGCTCGACCGCGCAGACGTGCGTCTCGTGCTCGGCAAGGACTTTCCGCGCCAGCCCGGCCCCCCTGTTTCCCAACCTGAGACCAAGGAGATCCCATGAACGACCGAATCATCGAATCGAGAAACCTCCCGGCCTGGACGGCGGCCGCCTTTGCGGTGGCGGTGATCGCGCTCGCGCTGTCCTTCACGGCGCTGTACCGCTTCAAGCAGCTCACGGCGCTGACGCACACCGAGGTGGTGATGCTCGCCCAGCGTGTGGACAGCCTGCAGAGACAGCTGGCGGCAAGCCCCGCCGCAGCGCCCGCGACGGCGCTCGCACCGGTGGTGGCCGGCGAAGCCGGCGCGACGAAGAAGGAGTGAAGCGGCGCGGGGTGCCGCGCGCAGCGGCACCCCGCGACTTGTCAGGGCATTTCGCACTCGAATGCACGCGTAAGCGCGGGCACGTCCAGCAACTGGATGCGGCGCTTGCGCACGGTGATGAAACCGCGCCGCGCAAAGGCGGACAGGCAGCGGCTGACCGTCTCGAGCGTGGTGCCCAGGTAGCTGCCGATCTCCGCACGGGTCATGCGCAGCAGGAACTCGCTGGGCGAGTAGCCGCGCTCCTGCATGCGCTTCGACATGCCCAGCAGGAAGGCGGCCACGCGGGCTTCGGTGTGCGTGTTGGAGATCAGCATCAGCAGTTGGTGGTCGCGCACGAGCTCGGTGCTCGCCAGCTGGACCAGGCGGGTGCGCAGGGTGCGCAACTCGCCCGACGCGTCGCTCAGCTGCGAGTAGGGCACGCAGCACACCTCGGAGTCCTCGATGGCGGTGAGCGTAGTAGGGTGCCGCTGCACCGAGGCGGCGTCGAAGCCCATCAGCTCGCCGGGCAGGTGGAAAGCCGTGACCTGCTCGCCGCCGTCGCGCTTGGCGGCCGCGGCCTTGAAGGTGCCGCAGCGCACCGCGTACATGAAATGGAACGGGTCGCCCTCGCGGCACAGCGCCTGGCCCTTGCGCACCCGGCGGCGGCCGATGCGGACCGACGAGAAGCCGCGCTCTTCCCAGTCGGCCAGCCCGGCGGGCAGGCACATGCGCCGCACCGCGCAGCCCGCGCACTGCGAAGCGGGCGGCGTTGGCGCATCGACTTTCGCGGGCTTGAGCGCGTCCCATGCGATGGGCTGCTCCACGACCAGGGATTCGGGGAACGTGCCGTTGAAATCGAGTGCCATTTCGTCCTCTTCCTTCTTGATGGGCCTGATGCCAATCATGGAAGGGACTGCGGGCTTGCCCCTATGTACCCCTACCTAGGCGCCGGTCGACCTTGATCCAGCTCAAATGCGCGCGGAGGCATAGGCGATGAGTTCCGCTGCGCTGCGCAGCCCCAGCTTGCGCTTGATGTTGGCGCGGTGGATGTCCACCGTGCGCGCGCTCAGCCCCAGCGCGCTCGCAACCTCTTTGGTGCTGTTGCCCGACTTCAGCATCTCCAGCACTTCCAGCTCGCGGATGGTGAGGCCGGCTTCCGGCAGGCCCGCTGCCTGCGCCGCTTCGTGGTTGCGCTCCAGCTTGCGGTTGAGCAGCCGGGCGTTCAGCCGGGGGCTGGTCCAGGTGCCGCCGTCCAGCACGGCCATCGCTGCCGGGATCGCCGCCGCATGCGCGTTCTCCTTCATCACGAAGCCGCGCGCGCCCAGCGCCAGGACCTGCTCGCCATACAGCAGCTCGTCCTGCATGGTCACCACCAGGGTAGGGCGCGGCCGCTGCGCGGCCACTACCGCGCGCACGGTGTCCAGGCCGCTCGAGTCGCCCACGGCCATGTCGGTGATGACCAGGTCGGGGCGCGTGCGCTCGATCAGCTCCAGGCCCTGCGCGAGCGTGGGGGCCGACCCGGCGAGCGCCAGGCTCCCGCTGCCCTCGACCAGCATCTCGAGTCCGAAGCGCACGATGTCGTGGTCGTCGATCACGACCACTGTCTTCGGTGGCTGCGCGGGGTTCATGAGTTGCAGGATAGGCCGGGTGGCCGCTCGTTACATGATGGCCGTCAAGGCGACGGCGCTGTCCAGGCCACGCGCACCCGGCAACCGTGCCCGGGCGCGCCTGCGTACTCGGCGGTGCCGCCGATGGCCACGGCGCGTGCATGGATCGAGCGCATGCCCACGCCCAGCTTCCCGGGCGGCAGGCGCGCCAGGTCTGCACCCGACCCGTCGTCGCGGACGGTGAGCCGGTAGTGATTGCCGGCATGCGCCAGCGCGATGCGCACGCGCCTGGCGCCGCCGTGCCGCACGGCATTGGCAGTCGCTTCCTGCACGATGCGGTACAGGTGGCCGCCCACGCCGGGCGGCACGCGCTCGAAACCGCCACGCTGCCGCACGGTGCAGCGGATGCCGCTGCCGCCTGAGATGTCCGCAGCGAAGCGCTCGAGCGCGGGCAGCAGCGCGCCGGCCTCGGTACCGGCGGGCATGATGCCGCGCGAGATGTGGCGCACGGTCTGGGCCGTCAGTCGCACCTGGTCCTGCAGCTTCTCCAGCAGTTCGGCCAGGCGCGGCTGGCCGCGGGCGAGCCCCGCGGCACCACCCGCCAGCATGGAGATGCCGGCCAGCGACGAACCCACTGCGTCATGCAACTCCCCGGCGATGGCGGCCAGCTGCGCGTCGGTTTCCTTCAGCAACGCGTGCTGGAAACCGTCGCTCACGCGCCGCACTTCGCGCTGTGCGCGCGCAAGTTCGAGCTGCGCGCGCAGCCGCACCGTCACGTCCCGCACGATCAGGGTGCAGTACCGCTCACCGTCGAGGTCGGTGAAGACGGAGATCATCACATCCGCCGGGAAAAGGGTGCCATGGGAGCGCGCGCCGGCCCAATGCACAGGCTTGCGGGAGTGGTGTTCCCCGGCGCGCAGGCGCACGCACAGGTCCAGGTAGCGGCGCCACGTGCGCGGCCCGAAGAGGGCGCTGGCGCTGCCGCCCACCACTTCGTCACTGAACCGGCCGAACATCTCCTCGGCGGCGGCGTTGAAGACCACGACTCGGTGCTGCCCGTCGCAGACGATCACGCCGCTGCTGGCGGTCTGCAGGATGGTCTGCAGCCGTTGCTCGCTTCGCATGAGCGCCGCGCGTGACTCCACCGCCGCGCGGCCGGAATCCTCCAGAGCGTACGCAACCTCGCGCGCCTCGGCGAAGGTGGGCAGCGGCAACGCCACGGGGTTCGGCGAGGGCGCCTCGCGGGCCGCATGGCCGAGGGCCTCGACCGATCGCGAGATCCGCCCGGCGAAGCGCGTCGCCACCCAGATGCTGGCCGCGAAGACGGCGACCAGCGCCAGCGCAAGCTGGGCGGCGGCCAGGCGGATCGGCGCATAGAGCACCGAATGCGGGATGGCCACGTGCGACGACCAGCCGCTGATGGCCGAGATGCGGTACAGGACCTGAGCCTCTTCGTCGCCGATGCGGACCTGGTAAGGGCCATGGTTGCCGGGCACCTGCCTGCTTTCGGCCATGTAGGGATGGCGTTCGCCGACCTCGTGCGTGCCCGGGCCCACCTCGGCGACCACGACCCGCTGCGAGTCGGCGATCGAAGCGCCCCAGCCCTCGGGCAGTTTCACCGATTGCAGCAGCGCGGTGAACCGCTGCGCCTCGATGCCCGCGTTCAGCCCGTACTCGATGCGCCCGTTGCGCAGCACGGGCACGCCGAATCCCGCCGCATACGTGCGCACGACTGGCGACGGCGCGAGGTCGTTCACGGCCGGCCGGCCGGTGCGAACGGCTTTCATCATCGTTTCGGGGTTGCGCGGGAGCGGATGCCCGAAGGGCACGCGCGTGTTGATCACCTGCTGCCCGTCCGGGCGCACCAGCACGATCACGTCGACCCCGGCTGCCTTCGCTGCGGCGCGGGCCTTTTCGTGGAAGGCCGACAGCGCGGCGGGGGTTTCCTCGGCGGGGATGTCGTTGGTGAGTTCGTCGAGCCGGCGCTCGACGTCGCCGAAGCGCTCGCGCAGCACCGTCGCGATGTCCATGGTCGCCGTGCGCATGCGGTCCAGCGCATGGTCCATCTGGTTGTCCCAGTGGATCGCGAACAGCACGCAGCAGGCGACCACCACCGGGACCTGCATGACGGCGGCCAGTCGGCCCAGCAGGTGGCGGATGGCAGGGATCGGCGGGCTGCGGTCGCTTTCCATCGCTGACCGCAGCTTAGGCGCAGCGGCCTGGTGCCCCTTGATCCCGCGCAAAGCGCCGTCAATGCGCCATCAGCACCGGCAGGGTCATTGACGCCAGCACGGTCCGGGAGGCGCCGCCCATGATCCATTCGCGCGCCCGGCTATGGCCATAAGCGCCCATCACCAGCAGGTCGGCCTCGACGTCGAACGCCGCCGACAGGAGCACGTCGCCGATCTGCGAGGAGGGCGCCGGGCCGCCGCGGCGCCATTCGGGCTCGATGCCGTGCAGGCGCAGGTAGCCGTCGAGCCCGAGCCCGGCGCTGTTGGCGGCTTCCGACTGCTCGTCCCACGTCAGCACCACGACCCTGCCCGCGCGCGCCAGCAGCGGCAGTGCCGCCGCCACCGCACGCGCCGTTTCGGCGGTTTCCTTCCAGGCGATCGCGATGTTGTTGAACGACGTCGGCACCGGCCCGCTGTGCGGCACCACGATGGCCGGCTTGCCGCTGTCCACCAGCACCGAGGGCACGAAGTCCGGCGGCACGTCGCGCGAGGTGTCGCGCTCGTCCGACTGGCCCAGCAACAGCAGGTCGGCGAACAGCGCCTCGCGCGCGAAAGCCGCCGTCACCGGCGCCTCGTCGGCGCGCAGCCATCGGGCCTGCACGCCGGGCTCGCGCATCGCGCGGTCGAACAGGGCCCTGGCTGCGGCGCGCCGCGCATCGTCGAGCTCTTTCAGCTCCACCGCGATGCCGGCGGCGATCTCGGGGCCGTAGGGCAGCTCGACGAAGTGCGGCTGCGCCGCATAGGCCGCAGCGAGCGACGAGCCGAATGCATCGGCGATGCGGCGCGCGAGCGCGAGGCGCTCGGTGGAGCGCGCGCCGCCGTCCACGTGGACCAGGAGCTGGCGATAGGCGTTCATGGCAGTACCTCCTGGCCTCACTCTGGCCCGTCATGCCGCCGCGCACGTTGACGGCCGTCAACCTCGCAAGGACCAGCAGCGCCGAGACTGGGTTCATTGCACCCCAGGAGCGAACGATGAACGACTTCAGCCAGGACATCCACCTCGAGGCCGGGCGCCAGCGCCTCGCCACCGACTTGCGCGCGGTCATCGAAGATGCCGACGCGCTGCTGCGCCAGACCGCGCAGGAAGCCGGGCACGGCTACGGCGAGGCCCGCAGCCGGCTTGAAAGCAGCCTGCGTTCGGCCCGCGAGCAGCTCATTGCCGTGGAGCGCTCGATGGTCGACGGCGTCAGGCGCGGGGCCGAGGCCACCGACCGCTACGTGCACGAGCATCCGTGGCAGTCGGTGGGCGCCAGTGCCGGCGTGGGCGCGGGCATCGGCCTGCTCGTGGGCCTGCTGCTCGCGCGCAGGTAGCGCGCCCGTGTTCGGACTGCAGCGCATCGTCGCCACGCTGCTGGTGGCGGGGCGCCACCGGCTGGAACTCGCCGCGCTCGACGTCGAGGAGGAGGTCCTGCGGCTCGGACTGCTGCTGGCAGGCATGCTGGCCGTGGCCGCGCTGGCCACCCTCAGCGTGGCTGCCGCGGCGGCGCTCGTGGTCGTGGCCGCCTGGCAAGCCGGGCCCGTCGCCGTGCTCGGCGGCGTGCTGGCGGTGTTCCTAGCCGCCACGCTCTTTGCCTGGTGGCGCCTGCGCGTCGCGCTGGCCCGAAAGCAGCCGTTCCTGGCCGGCACGCTTGCGGAGCTGGACAGCGACGCGCGCCTGCTGGGTCCCGGGCCATGACACCGCTCGCCCGCATCCACCGCCGGCGCGTCGAGTTGCGCCTGGAGATCGCGTTGATGCGCGCGCGGCTGGCGGTGTCGCCGGCCTGGCGGGCCACGGGTGCGGGCGGGCTGCTCGTGCTGGCGTGGCGCTGGTGGCGCAGCCGCCTCACGCGCCGCGGCACCGCACCTTGACGGCTGTCAACCTCACCCCTGCGCGGCGCACGCAAATTGGATTGGAGGCGTCCCTCCCCGGGGCGTCGCAGCCCCAAGGAAAGGAAGCACCATGACCAACCTCCGACTGTTCGACCCGGCGTTCGGCGACTCGTTCGAGACAGCGATGCGCCGCTTCTTCGCGCCCGTCGCGACCGATGCCGACCTGCCCGCGATGAAGATGCGCATCGACGTCACCGAGAACGACGGCGCGTACGAGGTGAAGGCCGACATCCCCGGCGTGAAGAAGGAAGACATCAACGTGCGCGTGGAGGGCAACGTCGTGCAGATCGATGCCGAGACCCGCAGCGAAAAGGAAACCAGGGGCAACGGCGACAAGGTGCTGCGCAGCGAGCGCTGCTACGGCACGATCTCGCGCACGTTCAGCCTGGCAAGCGACATCGACGAGGCCGGCGTGCAGGCCACATATGTGGACGGCGTGCTGTCGCTCAAGCTGCCGAAGAAGGCTGCCGAGTCGGCGCGGCGGGTCCCGATCCAGTAAGGCCGCCCGTGCGCGGCACGCCGCAGGGACGCAGCGCGCGCCTCGTGCGCGCGCTGGCGCGGCGCCTGCATGCGCGGCTGGTCGAGACTGCGACGTCGTGGGTGCTGCTGGCCGGCGGCTATGCGTGGAAGGTGAAGAAGCCGCTGCGGCTGCCCTTCCTGGACTATTCCAGCTTCGGCGCCCGGCAGCGCCTGTGCCGCGAGGAATTCCGGGTCAACCATCGCATCGCACCGCGCCTGTACCTGGGCGTGGTGCGCATCACGGGGAC
The DNA here is from genome assembly GCA_016213325.1 of Burkholderiales bacterium. Lineage (GTDB taxonomy): Bacteria > Pseudomonadota > Gammaproteobacteria > Burkholderiales > Burkholderiaceae_C > Ramlibacter. The sequence continues at coordinate 82,315 of JACRAY010000018.1, forward strand.
GCTGCAGGAGCCGTCACTCGGTGGCCCGGGCCGCACGCTCGACCACGCCGTGTGGATGCGTCGCTTCCCCGCGGATGGGTTGATGTCCGCGCGCGTGGACGCCGGAACCTGCGACGCTGGCCTGGTGCGGCGACTCGCGCAGCGCATCGTCGTGTTCCAGTCAGGTTGCGCGAGGGTCCCTGCGCTGGATGGGTCGACCGAAGGCCAGGCGCACCTGCGGCGCGCGCTGGCGGCACTCGACGGCGTGCGCCCGGTCATCGGCAGCGGGCCAGCCTCACGGCTCGAGGACTGGTTTCGCAGCGAGGCGCAGGCGCTGGCGCCGCTGTGGGAAGCTCGCGCGGCGGCCGGGCTTGTGCGCGACGGCCACGGCGACCTCCACCTCGGCAACATCGCCCTCTTCGAAGGCGCGATCGTTCCGTTCGACGCGATCGAGTTCGACCGCGGGCTCAGGCGCAACGACGTGTTCGACGAAACCGCGTTCGTCTTCATGGACCTGCTGGCGCGTGGCACGACAACGCTCGCATGGACCTTCCTCGACGCATGGCTCGAAGCGACGGGCGACTTCGAAGGCCTGCCGATGCTGCGCTTCGCCGTCGCTTACCGCGCGCTGGTGCGGGCGCGGGCCGAGCAGGCGAGGGGAGACGCCGCGCAGGCCCGCCGCTACCTGGCGGTGGCCGCTGCGCAGCCGGATCCGCCGCCGGCGGCGCTGTACATCATGCATGGCCTGCCGGGGTCGGGGAAGACGTACCAGTCGGCCACGCTGCTGGCTGCGCGGGGGGCCGTGCGCGTGCGCTCCGATGTCGAGCGCAAGCGCCTCGCCGGCCTGCAGCCCCTGGCGGACTCGCGCGCGGCGGGACACGACATCTACACGGCCCAGGCGGCCGCTGCCACCTACCAGCGCCTCTTCGACATTGCGGCGTCCGCGTTGCAAGCGCGATTCATCGTGGTGCTCGATGCCGCCTTCCTGCTGCGAAGCGAACGGGCGCAGGCGAGGGCGCTCGCGGCAGCGGCCCGTGTCCCGCTCCATATCGTCGCGTGCGACGCGCCGCTGGAAGAACTGCAACGGCGGGTGAGGGCGCGGGCGCGGGATGCATCGGAAGCGGACCTGGCGGTGCTGGAGCGCCTGCGGCACCAGGCGCAGCCGCTCGGTGTCGATGAGCTGCCGGCGATGCGGGGCCCGGTCCCTGCTTCCTCGTGGACTTGACGGCCGTCAAAAGTGAATCCGGGGATAGCGCCAGACTCAGGTCAACTGCAACCATCCGGAGCCGTCATGCCCTACCGCCGCATCCTCGTGCCAGTCGACGGCAGCGAAACGTCGAACAAGGCCATCGCCGCCGCTGCGCGCCTCGCGCAGGAGACAGGCGGCGTCCTTCGCCTGTTTCACACCATCGACGAACTCGCCTACCTGAGCGGGTTCGAATATTCGGCCGACGTCGTCGGCATGGCGCGCACGGCGGGAGAAAAGGTGCTGGAGGATGGGCTGGCGCTCGCGAAGCTGTCCGGCGTGCAGGCCGATTCGCGGCTGCTCGAGCTGCCGGGACTGCGCCTGGGGGAGACGGTCGCCAGGGAAGCGGCCGACTTCGGGGCTGACCTGATCGTGGTAGGCACGCACGGCCGCCGCGGATTCAGCCGCGCACTGCTGGGCAGCGGTGCCGAGCAGATCATCCGCCTCGCGCCGGTCCCCGTGCTCGTGATCCGCGGCGAGTGAGGGCGGCATGGCTGCCCTGCGGCACTCGATCCTGTTCGCCACAGCCGTGCTGTGCGCCGCCTGTTCCTCCATGCTGCCGCGCGGGAGCACCGACACACCGTCGCCCTTCCAGACGTTCGAGCACGCGCAAGGCGCGGCCGAGAAAATCGTGCCGTTCCGCACACGGCTGGCGGACCTGCCGGCGCTGGGGTTCGACCCGAAGCAGGGCAAGAACGTCACGCTGATCCCGTACCCGGACATCGTCGCGCGCCTCGCGCCCTACCCGGGCGTGCCGCTGGAGAACCTGGACCCGGGCATCCGCGCCTGCATCGTCGCGCGTACCGACTGCATGGCTTACGTCTTCCGCTTCGAACGGCTGGACCGCAAGCGAGCGGGCGGTTTCTGGGCCGACTTCCTGAACATCCAGCGCGTGACCGTCACCACCGGCTGGTGGTTCGAGACGCTCGTGGTGGCGGCGAGCGACGGGACTGTGCTGTTTCGCAACCAGTCGGGCGAGGCGCACATCGACAAGATGGAGCGCCAGACAAATCCGCTCGGGCCGCTGCAGCCTGCCGGGGAGTCGATCGGCGGGGCACTGCTGCACTGAGGCTTCTTGCGCAAGGTCATTGCGATCGCCCGGAATCGGCCTAGATTGCACAAGGAAGGTGGGCGAAAGGATTCACGGTGCGCAGGCATGTCCAGTCACTCGTGCCGGCGGCCGGCGGCCTGGCTTCCTCGGCCGCCATCCGCATCTTCGACCGCTTGATGCGCGGCTACGAGGGCGCGGTGGCGTTGCGGCTGTGGAACGGTTCGCTGCACATGCCGGCGCCGGCGTCCGCCGCGTTCACGCTTGTCGTGCGGGAGCCGTCCGTCCTGCGACGGCTCGTGTTCGAGCGCAGTCCATTGCTGCTGGCCGATGGCTACTTCCAGGGGCTCCTCGACTTCGAGGGCGATGTGTACCGGGCCGCCTCGCTCAAGACTCATTTCGAGCGCCTGTCGTTGACGTGGCGCGACAAGGTGGCCCTGCTGCGCGACGCCCTCCAGCTTCCTGCGAACCCGGTCGTCGGCACAGAACGCGCTTGCGACCCGGCCTCACGCAGCGCGAGCCACTTCGCGCATCGACACTCGAAGGACAGCGATCGTGCAGCGATCTCGTGCCACTACGACGTGTCGAATGACTTCTACGGGCTGTGGCTCGACGACGAGCGCGTCTACTCCTGCGGCTATTTCACCCGCGCCGACCAGGGCCTCGACGAAGCCCAGCGCAACAAGCTGGAGCTGGTCTGCCGCAAGTTGCGGCTGGCGCCGGGCGACCGGCTGCTGGACATCGGGTGCGGCTGGGGCGCGCTCGTGCGCTGGGCCGCGCGGCACCACGGCGTGACGGCGCACGGCATCACGCTGAGCCGCGAGCAGCTGGCCTATGCGCGGCAGCGAATCCGCGACGAAGGCCTGGAGGATCGGGTAACCGTCGAATTGCGCGACTACCGTGACCTCCGGGGCGAGGTTACCTACGACAAGGTGGCGAGCATCGGGATGTTCGAACACGTCGGGCTGGCCAACCTGCCGGCCTACCTCGCGGCCGTGCACCGCGTGCTGCGACCCGGCGGGCTCTTCCTCAACCACGGGATCACGCACGATGAAGAAGGCTGGAACGATACGGTTGCCAGCCGCTTCATCAACCGCTACGTCTTCCCCGACGGCGAGCTCGACTGCGTCAGCAACATCCTGCTCGGCATGGAGCGGGCGCGGTTCGAGATCCTGGACGTCGAGGCGCTGCGGCCCCACTACGCGATGACGCTGCGCCATTGGGTGCGGCGCCTGGAGGCCCGCAGCGATGCGGCGATTCGCGAAGTCGGCGACACCGCCTATCGCGTATGGCGCCTTTACATGGCTGCGTGCGCACTCGAGTTCGAGGCCGGCGGCACCGGCATCTACCAGATCCTGGCCTCGAAGCCCGACCATGGCAGGTGGGCTGTGCCGCTCACCCGGCGCGACATCTACGCCCGCGCATCCGGGCAATGATGCCGAGGGCCTGTGCCTCTGAAAATTTGTTGCCCGTCAATGTCCGCTCACGGCGGGTCGCCTAGGCTGGGTGGGCAATGACACCGATAGCCCGCAGCCTCCTCTTCGCCGCACTGGCGTCCTGCGGCGCGGCGACGCAAGCACAGCAGCCCAGCGCGCCGGCTCGGGGTCACCTGCTGTACGACACCCATTGCATCGAATGCCATACGACCCAGGTGCACTGGCGCGACCGCCGGCAGGCGCGCGACTGGCCCAGCCTGTGGGTGGAGGTCGACCGCTGGCAGGCGGCGGCCCGCCTGCAATGGAGCGAAGCGGACGTCACGGAGGTGGCGCGGTACCTCGACCGGACCATCTACCACTTCGCGCCCGACGCCCGCAGCCAGGGACGCGTTGCACCCGATTGACAGGCAGCAGGCCCCGACACGCGATGCCTCACGGAGCACAGGGCATGAAGACAAGAACTGAATGGATCCTGGTCGCCAACGCCGCCCAGGCGCGCATCCTGCAGCGCACGGATGGAGGCCGCCTCGAGCTCGTCCACACCTTTTCCCACCCCGCCAGCCGGCGCAAGGCGAGCGAGCTGGGCGATGACAAAGCGGGCCGTGAGATGGCACCGCAAGGGTGGGGCGGCGCGGCCTTCGAGCCTCGCACCGATGCGAAACGCAAGGAACACGTGCGGTTCGCGAACGAACTCGCGCAGGTGATTGGCCAGGCGGCGCAGGCCGGAAGCTTCGACTCCCTTGCGGTGTTCGCCTCCAACCCGTTCCTCGGCGAAGTGACACGCGCGCTCGGCCACGCCGGGCATGGGCTGCCGGTCGAAACGCACGGCGTCGACCTCTCGAGCGTGGGTATCGTGGAACTGGCCGGCCGCATGGACGCCGTGCGCGCCCGGCAGGGCGTTGCAGGCACGCCCCCAGGGCGTTAGCCCTGAAGGCCTGTGCCGGACCGGGTTAGGCAAATTCCCTAAGGCCGCAGGACCGATGCCTTAAGGGCAAATTCCTTGCGCCGCTATCTTCGGACGATGCACCTGCGCATCCGTGGAGTGAGGGTGCGGTCCATCGAAATAGCCCCATGAACTGCCTTGCATCGAAAGGCCGGAATTCCCGGCCCAAATGGTATCTCGCTTACTACGCGCTGGCTGCGTTCAACCTGCTGGTGGTGTCGCTGAGCCTGTATGTCCACCACCACTACGACACGCTGTACAGCGTGTCGCTGCGGGCCAACGAGTTCTGGGAGCAGCACCGCATCAGCTTCGTGCAGCTCGGTCAGCTCGCCGCCCACGCCAACGCGCCGGCGAACGAAGTATTCGCCAGCAAGGACCCGGCGAAGGAGGCCGAACGCGCCGACCTCGCGCTGGCCGACTGGCGCGCGCAGTTCACCCAGACGCGCGAGGAACTCGCTGCCGTTCCGGACAGCGCTGGCATCCTTGCCAAACTGGACGCGGCCGATGCTGCCGTGCGCCAGATGGTGCAGGAGGCCAACCAGATGTTCACGCTGTACGAGCAGGGGCATGCGATGCAGGCCGCCGAGCGCATGGCCTTGACGAACGGCAAGTACGCGGCCGCGATCGCCCACCTCAACGCGCTGCGCCTGCACGTCAGCGCCGAGCAGCACGCCAATTTCGCCGCGCAGCGCCAGTCCTCGCACGGCCTGCAGCGGCTGCAGTACGTCGTGGGCGGGTTCATCGCCATCATGATGGCCGCGGCGCTGCTGTACGGGCGGCGGATGCGCCGCAGCTTCAGGGAGTCGGACGAGCAGGTCGAGCGCCTGCACGCGGACCTGGAGCGGCGCGTCGAGCAGAGGACCACCGAATTGCAGGAAACGACGCGCCAGCTGGAGCATGCGCAGGCCATCGGCCGCCTGGGCAGCTGGGAGTGGGACCTGGAGGCAGACCGGATGACCTGGTCCGAAGAGCTGTACCGCCTGATCGGCGAAGTCCCCGGGCAGGTGACGCCGTCGCATGCGGTGTTCCACGCAAAGACCCACCCCGAGGACCAGCCCCTGCTGGACGCGGAGCTGCAGAAGGCACTGGCATCGCGCCAGCCGCACGATTTCGAGCTTCGCGCGCTGCTGCCGGGCGGCGCCGAGCGGGTGATGCGCGTGCAGGGCGCGTTCACCTCCTGCGGGCAGGGCAAGGGCAAGCTCGTGGGCGTGCTTCACGACATCACCGAATTCAAGCAAACCGAGGCACGCCTGCGCGCCGCCTCCGAGGCCGCCGAAGCGGCGAGCCGCGCCAAGTCGGACTTCCTGGCGAACATGAGCCACGAGATCCGCACGCCCATGAACGCGATCATCGGCCTGTCGCACCTGGCGCTGAAGACCGAGCTGACGCCGCGCCAGCGCGACTACGTCTCCAAGGTGCACGGCGCCGGGCAGCACCTGCTGCGCGTGATCAACGACATCCTCGACTTCTCCAAGGTCGAAGCCGGCAAGCTCGAGCTGGTCGACTCGGAGTTCGAACTGACCACCCTGGTGGAGGAGACCACCGCCCTCGTGAGCGCCGAATGCGACCGCAAGGAGCTGGAGCTGGTGGTGCAGCTGGACCCGGCGCTGCCGCGGCGCCTGGCGGCCGACTCGTTCCGCCTGCGGCAGGTGCTGCTGAACCTGGCGGGCAACGCCGTGAAGTTCACGGAGCGCGGCAGCGTGGTCATCGCGATCCGCAACGTGGCGATCAACGGGGGCGCGGGCCTCGAAGTGCGGGTGCAGGACACCGGCATCGGCATGACGCAGGAGCAGCTTGGCAGGCTCTTCAGCAGCTTCTCGCAAGCGGATTCCTCCACCACCCGCAAGTACGGCGGCACCGGGCTGGGCCTGTCCATCAGCAAGAAAGTCGTGGAGCTGATGGGTGGCAGCGTCGGCGTCGAAAGCGAATTCGGCAAGGGCAGCACGTTCTGGTTCCGCGTGCCGGTCACCGTGATCGACGGCGAACCGATCACGCGCCAGCGCGCCGAACTGAAGGGCCGCCGCGCGCTCGTGGTGGACGACAGCTTCGATGCCCGCGCGGCCATGGCCGGCATGCTCGAAAGCATGGGCTGCGAGGTCACCGAGGCCCCATCCGGCTTCGACGCGGTCGACGAAGTCCGGGCCGCGGCGGCCCTGGGGCGGCCGTACGACGTGGTCTATCTCGACTGGCGCATGCCGCAGCTCGACGGCATCGATACGGCCCGGCGGATCAAGGCGCTGGGCCTGTCGTTGCCGCCGGCCCTGCTGATGGTGTCGGCCTACGGCCAGGACGAACTGTCGCGCGATGCCAGGGCCGTAGGGATCGATACCGTGCTGGTCAAGCCGGTCAGCCCCCATGTGCTGCTGGAGACCACCAGCACCCTGCTGGGCACCGTGCGCGCCAGCGACCTGCCTGCGGCCTCGGTCGCGGCCGCCTCGATGCTGCCGGACCTGTCGGCGCTGCGCGGTGCCCGCGTGCTGCTGGTGGAGGACAACGACATCAACCAGATGGTGGCCCGGGAGATGCTGGAAGACGCGGGCCTCGTCGTCGATGTGGCCTGCGACGGCGCCCAGGCGGTGCAGGCCGTCCGGCAGCATGGATACGACCTGGTCCTGATGGACATGCAGATGCCGGTGCTGGATGGCGTCGCGGCCACCCGCGAGATCCGCGGGATCGCCCGCCTGGCCGCGCTGCCGATCGTCGCCATGACGGCGAATGCGATGGAGCGGGACCGCCAGTCCTGCATGGACGCCGGCATGAATGACGTGGTGGTCAAGCCGGTGGCGCCGGACGCGCTCTGGGCCGCGCTCTTGCGGTGGGTGGCGCCGGCGCGCGGGCAGGCGGCGCAGCGCACGAATGGTGCGAGCGACGCGGCCGGGCAGACGGGCGGGGACGCTCCGCTGCCGGGTATCACGGGGCTGGACAGTGCCGCCGGGCTGGGCCGGATGATGGGCAAGCGGCCGCTGTACCTGGCGATGCTGCGCCGCTTCGTCGACGGGCAGAAGTCAGTGCCGCAGCAGGTGCGCGACGCGCTGGCGGCGGGCGACATTGCCGTCGCCGAACGCCTGGCGCACACGCTGCGCGGCGTGGCGGGCAACATCGGCGCGACGATCGTGCAGGAGATGGCCGGCAAGCTCGAGAACGCCGTGCGCAACCAGGAGCCGCCGCCAGACGTCATGCAGCGGCTGGCCGAGCTGGAGCAGCCGCTGGATGCGCTGGTCGCGGCGCTGGCGGCCCGGCTCGATGAGCGTACTGCGGCCGTGGAGGCGTAAGGGCGGTTCCCGGTCGCACGGGGACCCTAGTCGAGCGCGACCGTATGATTGACTTTACATAATATACATCGTATCAAATCAAATCTCAACCATGGGCCTCCCGCCACAACGCCGGACCGTCGCGCTCGCGAGGCACGTGCGCCGGCAGTTGCCCTTGCACCGCGCGCAACCGCTGCTCCAGAACCTCGATGCGATGCAGGTAGCCGGTCACCAGCCCGACGGTGAAGAGATCCAGGTCGAACATGGCGCGGACACGCGCGGCCTCCCGCAACGGATGCACATAGTCGGCGGTGAAGGTGGCATCGGCACCGGTACCGGCACACGGCACGAGCGTGCCGTACTCGACCAGTTCCACCAGGTCCTGCGGGCTCATGCCGCACATGCGCGCAAGTTCGGCCAGCGCAACCGGCTGGCGCTCGTCCAGCAGCCACCACTCAGGGCTTTGCATGCTCATGGGGCTTCTCCTTGTCGATGACGCGCCGCGGCCGGAACTGCGACACCCGTGAGAGTTCCTCGAACAGTTCGCGTTCGCGCGCGGTCAGCGTGGCGGGCACGTCGATGTGGGCCACTGCGTACAGGTCGCCGCGCCCGCCTTGCGCCTTCGCCAGGCCACGGCCGCGCAGGCGCAGGCGGCGGCCCGACCGGGTTCCGCGTGGGACCGTCAACAGCACCGGGCCGTCCAGCGTCCCGACTTCGACATCGGCGCCGAGGGCCGCCTCCCAGGGACTCAGGGGCAAGTCGAAGGCCAGGTCATGGCCGGTGACGCGATAGACGGGATGGGGCTTCAGCTGGATGTGCAGGTAGATGTCACCATCCGTACCCCCGTTGCGGCCCTTGCCGCCCCGGCCGCGCAACCTCAGCCGCTGGCCGTCGGTCACCCCCGGAGGCACGGTGACCGCGAGCGTCCGGGCGCGGTCTTCGTGGGCGACGTCGAGGTTGATCGTCGTCCCCCGATGGGCATCCTCGATGGTCAGGCGCACCGCGGCCTCGAAGTCGCGGCCGTGCAACGGCGCTGTCGAGCGCCCTGCCGGGCGGCGGCCCCGGCCCATGGCGGCAAGCAGGTCTGCCAGGTCCTGCTCGTCGAAGTGCCGGCCCTCCCAGGCGTGGGCATCGCCCCAGTCGGGTGGAGGCGTGAATTCCTCACCCGGCATCCGCGGGCCCAGCTGGTCGTAAGCCGCGCGCTTTTGCGGGTCCTTCAGGGTCGCGTAGGCTTCACCGATCTCCTTGAAGCGGGCGTCGGCTCCCGCTTCCTTCGCGACGTCGGGGTGGTGCTGGCGCGCGAGCTTCCGGTAGGCCTTCTTGATGGCCTCCGCGTCCGCGCCGCGTGGCACGCCCAGGGTTGCGTAGTAGTCCTTGAATTTCACGTCGACTCCCTTGTCCTGTTTAGCGGCAGCCGGGGGCGCCCTGCTTGATCGCCATCAGCATCGGTGCTGCAGCGTTGCCCCTGTTGCACTCCCTTACGGTGACCGCCGGCCCCCGCTGCGTTCATCAAGAATCCCGGTATCCAACAGAACAGGTGGTCCCCCCAATGCAGACGGCCCTGAAAGTCGCTTTCCTCGCCGCTTCCGCGGCAATCGTGGGTTGTGCCGACATGCGCCCGACCATCCCCGGTGACCCCACCGTCGCCGGCAAGCACTTGGTGTACCGCGACCTGAGCGGCAACCCGCTGCGGCAGTTCGACTATCCGTCCGATGACATCTGCCGCAAGGTCGAAGCCGTGGCCGGCCGCAGCGCGCGGTGCCAGCCGACGTCGCTGGCCGCCACCATGCAGGCCCAGGCGACCTTGCGCTACGTGCCGCCCGGGATCCTGGTCCATGGCCATTACCCGGACATGGCGCGTTGCCAGACCGACACCAGGGAGCTGGCTGCCGGCGTCGAGGTGATCAGCGCCTGCGCGACAAAGCACTGAGGCAGCGCGCAATCTCGCGCTGCCCACGGCAGGGCGAGCGAGTTTGACGCAACTCAAAGTCGGCCGGGCCGGGCTCCCTAGACTGGAAACGGGTGGCCTTGCTCAATGCCACAAGGAGCGAATCATGGCGAGGACGACGGATTCGCGGATCCTCAACGGGTCGTCGCGCAGCGATGTGCTTTCGGGCAACGGCTACTACACCACGATCAACGGCAATGGCGGCATGGACCTTGTGCAGGGCTGGGGCGCCGGCTATGACCGGGCAGCTGGCGACTGGTGGGAGGACCGGCGACTTGCGAGCCCCGAGCGCCTCAACGGTAACGGCGGCAACGACACGCTGGTCGGCGGCGCAGGCGACGACACACTGGACGGCGGAACGGGCACCGACTGGCTGATCGGCGGCTCGGGATCCGACGTTTTCGTGTTGTCCGGCGGCAAGGATACCGTCCTGGACTTCGACTCCGGCAGGGTCGTGGTCGTCGACGCGGAGGGCTTCGTTCCCTGGGGCGCGGCGTGGATCCTGGACGCCATCTACTACGACCTCTCGTGGACGAATGCGATCGTGATGGACCCGGCCTTCTACGGGCTCGAGCACACGAGTTGGGTCACGGCGCTCACGTCCGGCCGTTTCGTCCTGTATGACGCATTCGGCTGGAGCGCGAGTTTCTCCAGCACGCAAGGAGACTTCGACCTGCAGTCGATGAACATGGCGCCGCTCCTGTACGACAACCAGCCCGTGTATGTCTACGCCTACGATGACGACGCCCTGGTCGGCCTGGCGAGTTTCGTGCTCGACTCGTACACCCCTGCGGCGGTCGACTTCGCTTCCGGGACTGCGCCGGGCGCGGACGCCGCGAGTTTCGCAGGCCGCTTCACGAGTGTGGACCGGGTCGTCTGGGACGGCGCCTACTCCGAGGTGACCGTCGACGACATCGTGCTGCGCTACACGGACGGGCACGATAGCATCGACCTGCCGGACGGCCTGCCGGTCGACTGGGTCATCGCAAACGCGGTACCCGACGGCGACGGCGGCTCGGTACTGTTGGGCGGCATGCTGACGCTCGTCGGCATTGCGCCCGACGAGCTTGAATCCGGCTGGTTTGTCTGAGCCGGGCAGATCCTAGCGGCGCGGGCGCCGCAAGGCGGCCAGGATCAACGCTTCGGAATCCTTGCGGTTGCCGCGGCGAGCCGCGTCCAGCGCCGTCAGGCCCAGGTGGTTCTTCATGTGGACGTCGGCCCCGGCGTCCAGCAGCAGCTTCACGGCTTCGGGCGTGCCATAGTGCGCCGCCATCATCAGCGGCGTGCTGCCGTTGGGCGACTGCGCATCGATGAAGGCGTGGTGCTCCAGCAGCAACTCCATGATCTTCAGGTGCCCGCCGGTGGCTGCGTAATGCAGAGGCGCCCAGCCCGGCTTGTTGACGTCGGCATCGCGCGCTACCAGCTTGCGCACGAGCTCGGTATGGCCTTTCAGCGCCGCCATCATCAGCGGACTCTCGTCCTGCGGCGTGCGCCATTCGATGCGCGTCTTCGGAAATTCGATCAGCACCTCGGCCACCCTGGGGCTGCCTTCCTGCAGCGCGATGTACAGGCCGTGGACCCCCTTCGGGTCGACGCTGTTGGCATCGAAGCCGCGCGCCAGCAGCGCCGTCACGGACGCCGGGTCGTCCTGGCGGATGGCGATGAACCAGTCCTCGTACGATCCGGCGTGGACCGCTGAAAACATAAACAGGGCATATAGATACCCAACTAACTTCAAGTAAATTTTCATGATCGCACGCCCGCGAAAAGCCGCTCGAAGTTGTCGCTGGTGACCCGCCCTACCGCCTCGGCGCTCATGCCGCGCAGCTCGCCGACCTGCCGGGCGACGTAGGGCACGTAGGCCGGGTTGTTGACCTTGCCGCGATACGGGACCGGTGCCAGGTAAGGGCTGTCGGTCTCGATCAGCAAGCGGTCGAGCGGGACGAAAGAGGCCACTTCACGCAGGTCGGCCGCGCTCTTGAACGTGAGGATCCCGGAAAACGAGATGTAGAAGCCCAGGTCGAGGGCCGCGCGCGCCACTTCCGCGGTCTCGGTGAAGCAGTGGAAGACCCCGCCGGCCGAGCCGGCCCGGCCGTCCTCGCCCTCTTCCTTCAGGATCGCGATGGTGTCGGCGGACGAGGCGCGTGTGTGGATCACCAACGGCTTGCGCACCTGCTGCGCAGCGCGGATGTGGGTGCGAAACCGCTCGCGCTGCCACTCCATGTCGCCGATGCTGCGGCCGCCCTTGCGTTCTTCCATCTGGTAGTAGTCCAGCCCGGTTTCGCCGATGGCCACCACCCGGGGCCGGTGCGACAGTTCGACCAGCCTGGCGACGGTGGGTTCTTCGATGTCTTCGTTGTCCGGGTGCACGCCCACCGTGGCCCAGAAGTTGTCGTGCGCCATGGCCAGCGCATGGACCGACTCGAACTCTTCGAGCGTGGTGCAAATGCAAAGTGCCCGGTCGACCTGGGCCGCTTGCATGGCCTGGCGGATTTGCGGGAGCTGGGAGGCGAGCTCGGGAAAGCTCAGGTGGCAGTGGGAATCGACGTACACCCGGGCATGCTACACGGGGCGTCAGATCGTTTGGGTCGGGCGCTCCGATGCCAGGTGGCCGCCCAGGATTTCCTCGATCTTGATCTTCAGCAGCTTGGACTTCTCATCCGTTGGGAAGCGAATGCCGACGCCCTGCGTGCGGTTGGCAGCGGCACGGGGCGGGGTGACCCAGGCCACCTTGCCGGCTACCGGGTAGCGCTGCGGGTCGTCCGGCAGCGACAGCAGCACGTAGACGTCGTCGCCCAGCCGGTACTCGCGCGTCGACGGGATGAAGACTCCGCCATCGGCAAAGATCGGGATGTACGCGGCATACAGCGCCGCCTTCTCCTTGATGGCGAGCTGGATGACGCTGGGGCGGGGCGTGTTGGCGGCGGATGTGCTCATGGCAGGCTTACGCCCCCGAGTTTAGGGCGGCGCGGGCCCGGCTCACAAGCGATTCGAGGAACAGGCCGGCGTTGTACGGGTGCTCGACGGTTCTTGCCAACGTGGCAAGGTCGCGCGCCCACTGGGTGAGAGAGCCGACCGAGGCCGGCCGCGGCAGGTCGGCCGGCTGGAAGAAGCGCGGTTCGGCCCCGGCCCGCACCGCCAGCACGTCGTGGCAGAGCTTCTGCAAAGCATCCACTGCCTCGGCGGGTGTCCAGTCGGCCACGGCAGACACATCGCCGCGCACCATCGCCTTGGGCAACAGCGACCACGCGCGCGGGTCACGCCCTGCGCGATGCAGCCGCAACGCGTCGGACGGCCGGCCCCCGGCCGCGCGCAGCAGCGCAGCGGCAGCATCCGGCGCGACGCCCTCTTCCTGCAGCCAGGCCAGCGCCTCGGCTTCGGCGGGCCACACCAGTGCATGCCCCAGGCAGCGGCTGCGGATGGTGGGCAGCAACTGGTGGGCCGACTCGGTGGCCAGCACGAACTGCGCGCCCCCGGGCGGTTCTTCCAGCGTCTTCAGCAGCGCATTGGCCGTCACGTGGTTCATGCGTTCGGCCGGGTACACCAGCACCGCCTTGCCGCGCGAGCGGCCGCTGGTGCGCTGGGTGAACTCGATGGCGTCGCGCAGCGCGTCGACGCGGATCTCCTTGCTGGCCTTGCGCTTCTTGTCGTCGATGTCGGCCTGCGCCTTCTCCCCCAGCGGCCAGCCGGTTTCGATCATCACCGTCTCCGGCATCAGCACGCACAGGTCGGTGTGCGCGCGGACCTCCACGGCGTGGCAGCTCTCGCAGTGGCCGCACGGGCCGTCGGCTCGCGGGTCGTCGCACAGCCAGGCCTGCGCGAGCGCAAGCCCCAGCTCGTACTGGCCCAGCCCCGAAGGGCCGTGCAGCAGCCAGGCATGCCCGCGCTGGGACAGCAGATCGCGCAACTGCGCAGCGATCCACGGGGCCCTCATGCCAGCCAGCCTTTCGAGCGGACCGCAGCGGCCACGGCCTGTGCCACTTCCTCGCGCGGCGCAGCGGCGGCGATGCGCGCGAAGCGCGACGGGTCTTCGGCGGCGCGGCGCTCGTAGCCCGCCGCGACGCGGCGGAAGAACTCGGCCGGCTGCGACTCGAACTTGTCCGGCACGCGCGCCCCGGACAGCCGGGCTGCCGCCACTTCAGGCGCGAGGTCGAACCACAGGGTGAGGTCGGGCTCGCGCAAGGTGGCCGCGCTCGTGTGCTGCACCCAGCGTTCCAGCTGCGCCAGCACGTCCCAGTCGAAGCCGCGGCCACCGCCCTGGTAGGCGAAGGTCGCATCGGTGAAGCGATCGCACAGCACCACGTCCGACCGTGCCAGCGCCGGCTCTATCACCTGCACCAGGTGGTCGCGCCGGGCCGCGAACATCACGAGCGCCTCGGTCAGCGGGTCCATCGGGTCGTTGAGCGCCAGTGCCCGCAGCTTCTCGGCCAGCGGCGTGCCGCCGGGCTCGCGCGTCAGCACCACGTGGCGTCCCGCCGCACGGAAAGCGCCCGCCAATGCATCGATGTGCGACGACTTGCCCGCGCCGTCGATGCCTTCGAAGCTGATGAAGAGCCCGGTCATTGACCCCTCTGGTACTTGTTCACGGCCTTGTTGTGTTCGTCCAGCGTCTCGCTGAAGTGGCTGGTGCCGTCGCCCTTGGCCACGAAGTACAGGAACTTCGCCGGGGCGGGCTTCACGGCCGCCAGCAGCGACGCCTTGCCTGGCATCGAGATCGGCGTGGGCGGCAGCCCGGCCCGAGTGTAGGTGTTCCACGGCGTGTCGGCCTGCAGGTCCACCTTGCGCAGGTTGCCGTTGAAGGCTTCGCCCATGCCATAGATCACCGTCGGGTCGGTCTGCAGGGGCATGCCCGCCTTCAGGCGGTTGTTGAACACGGCCGCCACCAGCGTGCGGTCGGCGGCCTTGCCGGTTTCCTTCTCGATGATGCTGGCCAGGACCAGGGCCTCGTCCGGCGTTTTGGCCACGGCATCCGGGGACTTCACGGCCCAGGCCGCCGCCAGGCGCTTGTCCATGGCTTGCAGCGCGCGCCTGAGCACCCGCAGGTCGCTCGATCCCTTCGAATAGGTGTAGGTATCGGGAAAGAAGCGCCCTTCCGGGTGCACGCCCGGCCGCCCCAGCGCCTGCATCAGGGCCTCGTCCGTCATCTTGGCCGAGTCGGCCTTCAGCGCCTCGGACTTCGCCAGCGCGGCGCGCACCTGCCGGATGTTCCAGCCTTCGACCAGTGTCACGGCGCGCAGGCTCTCCTCGCCGCGCGCCAGCTTGGCCAGCAGGCGCAGCGGCGTGATGCCCGCCTCCAGCTCGTAGCTGCCGGCCTTGATGAGCTTGTCGTCGCCCGACAGGCGAAACCATGCGTAAAGCAGGTCGGCATCGACCGCAACACCGGCATCGCGGACGGCCGCGGCCACGCTGCGCGGCAGGGTGCCCGGCTCGATCGACAGGTCGACCGTGGGCGCGCGCAACTGCAACGGCTGGTTGAGCCACCAGACGAACCACCCCGCCACACCGGCCACGGCCAGGGCGGCGAGCAGGAAGACCTTGATCAGGAAACGCCGCACCGCGGTGATCATAATTCAGCCATGACATTCTTCGCCCTCGATGGCATCGCCCCCCTGCCCCACCTGGGCGTCATCCGCGTTGCCGGTGAAGAAGCCGCCAGCTTCCTGCACAACCAGCTGACGCAGGACTTCGCCCTGCTGGGCAGCGACCAGGCCCGGCTGGCGGCCTTCTGCACCGCCAAGGGCCGCATGCTCGCCAGCTTCATCGGCTTCAAGGCCGCCCCCGACCAGGTGTTGCTGGTCTGCAGCCGCGACCTGCTGCCTGCGACACTGAAGCGCCTGTCCATGTTCGTGCTGCGCACCAAGGCCAAGCTCAGCGACGCCACGGGCGAGCTGAAGCTGCTGGGCCTGGCGGGCGAAACCATGACGCGCCATGCCGGCGCCACGCCCACGCCGTGGAGCCGCCACGATGTGGCCGGCGGCTCGCTGGTCACGCTCTACCCCGCCGATGACCAGCCGCGCGGCCTGTGGGTGGGCACTGCCGATGCGGCCGGCCCCGGGGGCCCGCCGCTGGACACGGAGCTCTGGAACTGGGGCGAGGTCCGCAGTGCGGTCGCGACGCTGTCCGCGCCGGTGTCCGAAGCGTTCGTGCCGCAGATGTTGAATTACGAATCGGTGGGCGGCGTGAACTTCAAGAAGGGCTGCTATCCGGGCCAGGAGGTGGTGGCGCGCAGCCAGTTCCGCGGCACATTGAAGCGGCGCGGCTACCTGGTCCACGCCGACGCGGACCTGGCGCCGGGACAAGGCGTGTTCCACGAGTCGGATCCCGGACAACCCGCGGGGCTGGTCGTGCAGGCCGCGCGCTCGCCGGCCGGCGGCACCGACGCCATCGTCTCGATGCAGGTGTCGGCCGCGCAGGGCGGCCGCATCACGGCCGGCAGCGCCGAAGGCGCCACCGTCGAAATCCAGCAACTGCCCTACTTGCTGCTCGACGACATCTGATACCCCAGCGCCTGGTGGTATTGCGGCGGGATCTGCGAGCGCATCGCCAGCCGCTGCTCGGGCGACATCTCGGCCAGCCCCCGGCGGAATGAGTCCAGCGCCTTCTGTTCGTCGCGCAGCTCGGTGGCGTAGTACGTGCCCAGCTGCACGTAGCCTTGCGCACGGGTGTTGGGCCACCTGGCCATGCGCACTTCCATCGTGCGCAACACCATCGCGGTGTCGCCCGCGCGCCAGGCGAGGATGAAGGCCGCATTGATCAGGTCGTAATCGTAGTTGCCCTGGGCCAGGGCTTCGTGGGCCAGCTGCAGCGCCTTGTCGGTCTTGCCGGCCCGCGCGAGCAGGATCACTTCGAGCGACTGCACGGCCGGCGCGCGCGGCTGGATGCTGCGCGCCTTCTCGAGGTAGGCCCACGCCTTGGCCGGGTCGCCGGTGGAGGCATGGCCGCGCGCCGCATTGCAGAGGATCGCCACGATGTTCGGCCGCGACGACAGCACGCTTTCCCAGATCCAGGTGGCGTTGCGCCAGTCGCCCCAGCTCGCCAGTTCGTCCGCCACCAGCGGTGTGATCTTGCGGTAGTGCGGATTGATGGCCACGCCCTCGCGCAGCAGCGCCAGCATCTCGCGCCGGGCCGCAAACCACTTCGGGTCGTTGGGCGTCCCGGACGCACTGATGGTGTAGGCGATGCGCGTGGCCTGCACGATCTTGCTTTCCGCTTCCACCGCGCGTTGGGTGATGAAGGCGGCCAGGGCGAGGCACAGGCCGGTGGCTGCCAGCGCGCCCTTCGCTATCAGCGGGGACCAGCGCAGCGGCTGGGCGGCTTCGGTCGCCGCCAGGATGGCCAGGCACAGCGCAAAGAGCGCGCCGGTGGCCGCCATGCGCCACGGAAAGCCGATGTTGCTGACGATGAAGAGCACCAGCAGGCTGGCGAGTGCCACCGCCCGCCATGGCAGGTCGCCGTCCTCCCTGCCCCCCGGCGCGCGCCAGGCACGCCATGCGCAGCGCAGCAGCCACGCCGACAGGGCGAGCAGGAAGGCCCAGCCCACCAGGCCGTATTCGGCAATGAGCTGCAGGAACTCGTTGTGCACGTAGTAGTCGGTTTCCAGCTGCGCGCCCGGTTCCTGGTACAGCGGCACGTCGTTTTCCCAGGCGCCGGCGCCCACGCCGCCGAGCGGCCGCGCCTCGATCACGCGCAGCGTCGCGCGCCACATCAGCATGCGCACGGCCAGCGAGCTGTCCGCCGGGTGGATCGATTGCGTGCGCTTGAACCCGCGCTCCAGTGCCGTGGTGCCCCGGCCCTCGGCGAGGATCTTGCCGTTGCCGCTGGGGATCAAGCCCAGCCCGGCGACGGTCGCCAGCAAGGTGGCTGCCGCCAGCACCCGCAGCCCGCGGCTCCAGCCGGCGATGGCCAGTTGCCCGCGGCAGCGCCATGCCAGCAAAGGCAGCACCACGAGGACCTGCACCCACAGGGCCAGCAGCGCCGCGCGGGTGCCCGTCATGAGGATGGCGACGATGACGAGCCCCAGGCTCGCTGCCAGCAGGCCGATGGCGGAACTGCGGCGCGCACGCGCCAGCAGCAACGCGCCGAACGGCAGCGTGCAGACCGCGAACTCCGCAAAGAAGTTGCGGTTGACGAAGGTCGACGCCGGCGGCGGCCCCTGCGCGAAGAAGCTCCATTCGGCCCAGAACTGCAGCGCGGCCCACAGCGATGCAACGGCGGCCCCTGCATGGATGCCCCATGCCAGCAGCGGCAGGTTCTTCTGCGACAGCGTATTCAGCCCTACCCAGAGGAGCACGGCAAACACGAACCAGCGCACGGCCTCGACGCCCGCCAGGTAAGCGTGCGACCAGGCCATGCTGCCCAGCGCGTACGCCATCAGGGCCAAAGGCAGCCACAGCACCGGGTGCCAGCGCAGCGGCTCGCGCCGGTTGCGCATTTGCCAGCACAGCAGGCCGGCTGCCAGCAAGGCCGAGAACGACACGATGATGGACTTCAGCGTGTCCTGCAACAGTTCCTCGTTGGGCCAGCCCAGCGCCGGCGCAAGGAACATCATCAGGGCCAGCAGCCAGGCCATCCGGTGCTAGCGCGCCAGCGGCAGGGGGGCCGCCATTTCCTGGTGCGGGATGCCGGCCTCGACGAAAGGCGCGCCCTGCGGCAGGAAGCCGAGCCGCGCGTAGAAGGGCTGCGCGGTGCGCTGCGCATGCAGCACGATGCGCTGGTCGCCCCGCGCCTGGGCGGCCGCCGCCAGCGCTCGCAGCAACTGCTCGCCGACGCCGCCGCCGCGCATGGTGCGGTGCACCGCCATGCGCCCGATCTTCGAGACGCTGTCCTGGGCAGGCAGCAGGCGCCCGGTGCCGATGGCCAGGCCGAGCCGGTTGAATGCCACCGCGTGCAGCGCGACCGCATCCATGTCGTCCCACTCCAGGTCGTTGGGGATCTGCTGCTCTTCGACGAAAACCTGCTTGCGGATGCGGCTGGCCTCGGTGCCCAGCTCGCCCCAGGGGCCGCAGCGGACCTGCACCATGGGCTCACCCGCCTCGTAGCCCGTGAGCAGGTCGCGCAGCGCCTGCGGCACGGGTTTCGACGTCTGCGTGGCCGGGTCGGCGTACACGTAGATGGTTTCGCCGGTGATCAGCAACTGCTCGCCGCGGAAGATCGCGCCCTGGAACGCCATCGACGAATTGCCGATGCGCCCGCACTTCAGGGCCACGTCGAGGTCGTCCTCCATGCGGGCCGACGCGTGGAACTCCAGAGTGGCCTTCTTCACGTAGAGGTCGCCGCCCAGCTGCGCCATCGACTCGGCGTAGGGCATGGCGATCGCGCGCCAGTAGCCGGTGATGGCCGTGTCGAAGTACATCAGGTAGTGCGCGTTGAATACGATGTTCTGCATGTCCACCTCGGCCCAGCGCACCCTGAGCCTGTGGAAAAACCGGAAGTCGTCTCTCGTCGTCATGTCGTAAAGTGCAAGCTTCAGCATCGTACAACGGCAGGCAGACATGGCATTCATCTACTACGTCACCCAGGTGCAGTTCGATTTCGGCGCGGTGAAGCTGCTGAAGCAGGAGTGCCAGCGCGTGGGCATCACCAAGCCGCTGATCGTCACCGACCCCGGCGTGAAGGCCGCGGGCGTGCTGCAGAAGGCGCTGGAAGCGCTGCAAGGCATGCCGTGCGCCGTGTTCGACCAGACGCCGTCCAACCCCACCGAAGCCGCGGTGCGCGCCGCCAGCGCCATCTACAAGGCCGAGCGCTGCGACGGCCTGATCGCCGTGGGCGGCGGCTCGGCGATCGACTGCGCCAAGGGCGTGGCCATCGCCGCCACGCACGAGGGCCCGCTCACGCTCTACGCCACCATCGAAGGCGGCTCACCCCGCATCACCGACAAGGCGGCGCCGCTGATCGCCGTGCCCACCACCAGCGGCACGGGCAGCGAAGTGGCGCGCGGCGCGATCATCATCGTGGACGACCACCGCAAGCTCGGCTTCCATTCGTGGCACCTGGTGCCCAAGACGGCCATCTGCGACCCCGAACTCACGCTCGGGCTGCCGCCCAAGCTCACCGCTGCAACGGGCATGGATGCCATCGCCCACTGCATGGAAACCTTCATGTCCGCGGCTTTCAACCCGCCGGCGGACGGCATCGCGCTGGACGGCCTGGAGCGGGGCTGGTCCAACATCGAGCGTGCGACCAGCAACGGGGCCGACCGCGAAGCGCGGTTCAACCTGATGAGCGCGTCGATGCAGGGCGCCATGGCGTTCCAGAAGGGCCTGGGCTGCGTGCACTCGCTCAGCCACAGCCTGGGAGGGGTCGACCCGCGGCTGCACCATGGCACGCTGAACGCGATGTTCCTGCCGGCAGTCGTCAATTTCAACGCCACGTGCGAATCGGTCCGGCGCGACCGGCGCCTCGAGAAGATGGCGCATGCAATGGGCCTGTCTTCGGCCTCCGACATCGCGGAGGCGATCAGGGACATGAACCGGCGCCTGGGCCTGCCCTCGGGGCTGGCCGAGATGGGCGTGCAGCGCGACTGGTACGACAACATCATCAAGGGTGCGCTGGCGGACCATTGCCACAAGACGAATCCGCGCGAAGCGAGTGCGGCGGACTACGAAGAGTTGCTCGCGGCTTCCATGTGACTTGCTGGCACCCGTAGGCTGGGGTAACACCCCAGCTTTCCTGCACAGACCCTACCGCTGGGGTTGCACCCCAGCCTACAGAGTTTCGATCCGGTCGGGTCTCTCCAGCCACTGCGCGAACTCGTCCGCCAGCTCCCTGCTCGCCGACACCGCACCGTTCCACGCGGCCATGCGCGCTTTCAAGTCGGTACCGTAGCGCGCGAAGTCCGTGCGGTCCGGCAGCTTCGCGTTCGGCAGCCGCGCCACCCACGCCGGGTCCGGCGCCAGCACCACCATGCGATCGAGGAAAGGCGTGGCGCGGTGCCGCCACTTGAAGCCCTTGTCCAGCCAGCCCGGCACCACCGCCTTCTGGAAGTGCGGGTACAGCACCAGCCCCTCGCTGCGGTAGTCCAGGTGCAGGTGGTAGTCGGTGATGCCGCCGTCCCAATAAGCGCCCGGCGGCGCACCCGGAATGTCGTGGATGGCCTGCAGCACGAACGGGATCGAGCAGCTGGCCTGCAGTGCTGCGTTGAAGTTGGCCTCGGTCAGTGCCACCTGCCGCGTGCGGTAGTCGGCCGTCGCGAACGGCAGCGCCGCTTGCGGCGTGGAAAACACCACGCGCTCCAGCCATGCGCCCATCGCCTTGCGATGCACCGTGTTGCTGAGGAAGGCACCCAGGTAGCCCAGCGGCGTGTGCAGCTTGTGCTCGCGCCCCAGCACGTGCCGTCCGCGCGAGGTCACGATATGCAGTCGGTAGCGCCTATGCCCCAGCACTTCGCCGATGCGGCCGCCGTAGAACGAGCGCAGGTTGTCGCCGAAGCGCTCGGACACGTGTTCCAGCGTGGGCGACTTGCGGCCGGGCGGCAGCTCGTAGTCCTGCGCGATGTAGTCGCGCTCCAGCCGTTCGAAAGCCGTCGTGGCGTTCTCCAGGCAGGCCGTGGCCATGCGCCAGGCACCGATGGAAGCGCCGACCAGGTCGACCGGCTGTGACGATCGCGTGAGCCAGTCACCGAAGATGAAGCGGTCCAGCGGCCCGAGGATGAGGCCCTTGGGGCCGCCGGCCGCAGCGGGCACGATGCCGACGTCCACCGGCCTCAGGCCGTGCCGCTCGATGTGCTTGCGCGCCGCAGGCCCGGCGTAGATCCTCAATGCTTTCACCGGGAAATTGTAGGGTCGGCAGCTTTGCTGCCCACCCTACTTTCGAAGCTTCGCGAACGCGCCGGCCATCGCCGTGGGCAACGGCTGGCTCGCCGGCGCCCGCTGCCCGCGCCCCGCCCCCTCGAACCGGTTGCGCGACTCGCCGCCCCGCACCGGCGCATCGCCCAGCTTCATGGTCAGGCTGATGCGCTTGCGCGCCGCATCCACCTCGAGCACCTTCACCTTGACGATGGCGCCGGCCTTCACCACCTCGCGCGCGTCGTTGACGAACTTGTGCGCCAGTTGGCTCACGTGCACCAGGCCGTCCTGGTGCACGCCGACGTCGACGAAGGCACCGAATGCCGCGACGTTGCTCACGGTGCCTTCCAGCACCATGCCGGGCTGCAGGTCCGCAATGTCTTCCACGCCGTCGTTGAAACGCGCCACCTGGAAGTCGGGCCGCGGGTCGCGTCCGGGTTTTTCAAGCTCGCCCAGGATGTCCTTCACGGTGATCACGCCGAACTTCTCGTTGGCGAACAGCTCGGGCTTCAGCGTGCGCAGCATCTCGGCGCGCCCCATCAGCTCGGTGACGGGCCTGCCGACCTGCGCCAGGATCTTCTCGACCACCGGATAGGTCTCCGGGTGCACGCCCGTCATGTCCAGCGGGTTCTCGCCGCCGCGGATGCGCAGGAACCCCGCGCTCTGCTCGAAGGTCTTGGGGCCGAGCCCGCCCACGTCCAGCAGTTGCTGGCGGCTGCGGAAAGCGCCGTGCGATTCGCGCCAGCGCACCACGGCACGTGCCACGCTGGGCGACAGGCCCGACACGCGGGCGAGCAGCGGCACGCTGGCGGTGTTCAGGTCGACGCCGACCGAGTTGACGCAGTCTTCCACCACGGCATCGAGCGCGCGCGCCAGGTCGCCCTGGTTGACGTCGTGCTGGTATTGTCCGACTCCGATCGACTTGGGGTCGATCTTCACGAGTTCCGCCAGCGGGTCCTGCAGGCGCCGCGCAATGCTGGCCGCGCCGCGCAGGCTCACGTCCACGTCCGGCATCTCCTGCGACGCATACTCGCTCGCCGAATAGACCGATGCCCCCGCCTCACTGACCACCACGCGCGTCAGTCCGTCGACGCGCTTCATCAGGTCGGCCGCCAGCTTGTCCGTCTCGCGGCTGGCGGTTCCGTTGCCGATGGCGATGAGGTTCACCCCGTGCTTGCGGCACAGCAGCGCCAGCGTGTGCAGCGAGCCGTCCCAGTCACGGCGCGGCTCGTGCGGGTAGATGGTGGCCGTTTCCACCAGCTTGCCCGTGGCATCCACTACGGCGACCTTCACCCCCGTGCGGATGCCGGGGTCGAGGCCCATCACGACGCGAGGGCCTGCGGGCGCGGCCAGCAGCAGGTCGCGCAGGTTGTCGGCGAACACCTTGATCGCGACCTTCTCGGCGTCCTCGCGCAACCGCGTGAACAGGTCGCGCTCGGTCGACAGCGACAGCTTCACCTTCCAGGCCCAGGCCACGCACTTGCGCAGCAGGTCGTCGGCCGGGCGCTTCTGGTGGCTCCAGCCGACGTGCAGCGCGATACGGCCTTCCGCGATCGAGGGCTGCCCGGGCTCGGGGTCTACAGGCAGCGCGAGCCTGGCCTCCAGCACTTCCAGCGCGCGCCCACGGAACACCGCCAGCGCCCGGTGCGACGGCACGCGGCCGATCGGCTCTTCATACTCGAAGTAGTCGCGGAACTTGGCGTTGTCGGGCAGGTTCGCGTCCTTGCCGGCCGCAAGGCGCGAGCGCAGCAGGCCGTCGGCCCAGAGCCACTCGCGCAGCGACTGCACCAGGGATGCGTCCTCGGCCCATCGTTCCGACAGGATGTCGCGCACGCCGTCCAGCACCGCGGCCACCGTGGTGAAGTCTTCGCCGTTCTCGCCCCTGGCGGCCTTCACGTACGCCGCCGCTTCGTCGGCGGGCACCAGCAGAGGGTTCGCGAACAGCGCGTCGGCCAGCGGCTCCATGCCCGCCTCGCGCGCGACCTGCCCTTTGGTGCGCCGCTTCGGCTTGAACGGCAGGTACAGGTCTTCCAGCTCCTGCTTGGTCGGCGCGGCCTCGATGGCGGCGCGCAGCTCCGGGGTGAGCTTGCCCTGCTCGTCGACGCTCTTGAGCACGGCCTCGCGCCGGTCTTCCAGGTCGCGCAGGTAGCCCAGGCGGGCTTCGAGCTCGCGCAGCTGGATGTCGTCGAGGCCGCCCGTGGCCTCCTTGCGGTAACGGGCAACAAAGGGGACGGTGGCGCCGCCGTCCAGCAGCTCCACGGCGGCAAGCACCTGGCGGTCCTGCACGCGAAGCTCTGCGGCGATCTGCCGGATGATTTTCTGCATGGGTTTGTAACTGCGTCTGATGCCTTTCAAGAGGCAGGCGCGCGAGTTTGCCACAGCACGACGGACACGATGTCGGCGTGCGGTCCGACAGGCCCGCGCGCTGTGCTGCTGAGAATGGGTGACAGCCATTCTAGGAGTCCATCCCATGCGCGCCCGAGTCGTCCTGCTCATCGCGGCCATCGCCCTGGTCGCCCTCTTCGCAGCCTTCAACTGGAGCGAGTTCGTGAGGCCGTCGCCGCTGTCGTTCGGCCTGTTCATCACCGAGGCGCCTTTGGGCCTGATCATGCTGGCCCTGCTAGGTGCGACCGCCTTGCTCGCCCTGGCCGCCATCGCCGGCATCCGCACCAACAGCCTGGTGGAATCGCGCCATCACCACAAGACGCTGGAAGCCCAGCGCGAGCTGGCCGACAAGGCCGAGGCCTCGCGCTTCACCGAGCTGCGCCAGCACCTGGACCGCCAGCTCACCGAACTGCGCCAGCGCGACACCATCGCTGCCACCGAATTCGAGAAGGCCATGGTGGCGGCCCAGCGCGAACTGCGCACGACGCTGGAGCAGATGAACCGCGCCATGGCAATGAACATGAAGGAGTTCGAGGCCCGCATCGACACGCGTCTCGACCGCATGGCCTCGGCGCCGCTGTTGCGCGACCCGGTCGGCGTGCAGTCCCGCGATGACCGCATCCGCACCGACCCCATCGAGCCGCCGCCGAAGGTGCGCCACCCGCTGTAGCCCGCGGTCACCTATAGGCTGGCAAGGAGATCGTGAAGACACAGCCGACGCCCGGTATGTCGGTGGCGTACATGGTCCCGCCTTCCGCCTCTACGCTGTGTTTGGCAATGGACAGGCCCAACCCCAAGTCTGTCCGCTCGCGATTGTGCTGGGTAAAGGGAATGAAGACGGCCTTGGTATCGCCGCCGGGCAGGCCGCCGCAATGGTCCCGCAGTCGATGCGCACCTCGCCGCCGGTCGCGTCGACGCTGAGCACGACTTCCGTGCCGGGCTGCGTGAACTGTTTGCGAGTACAGCGCTGCGGCGATGGCCGAATCTTCGATGAAGCCGGCAACTGCGAAGACGCCGCGGGCACTGAAAGGAAAAGCCTGCCTGACGTCGTTGAGTGCCGAGTCGATCAGGTTCTTCATGGCGGCGTGGCTGCGCTTGAGCACACCGCCGGTTGCGCCGGACAAGTGGAGGTTTCCGTGCTCCAGGGCCGACACCGCAAGGCTCGCGGTTCCCAGCGAGTTCCTCAGCTCGTGGACGAGGAAGCCCAGGCGCTGTTGGCCGCGGCATCATTCACCGCGCCACGTTGCAGGCTGAAACGTGGTGGCGTCTGCGATGGCGTTGTCCAGGCAGCGGTTCAAGGTCCGGAATTCTTCGACGCCGAACGGCGCGTCTTTCTCCACCGCCAGGTCCGTGATCGCCTGGCACACGTCGCCATAGTCATGCACGACCTGGTCGATCGTGTGGTCGAGGTCCAGCAGAAGCCTGCCGTGGGCCATGGCGCTGAGCCCGATTTCGGACATGGCTTCCACATCGCCGCCGGATTTGCCGGAGATGCCTTCGCTGACGGAGTGGCGGCCTTGCTCCTCCGCTTCGAGTGTCCTCTCCAGCTGCTCCAGGAAGATGGGAACACCGGTCCTGAGTTGGTCCACGGCGGCGGCTCGCTGCGGACGCTGTGCCACTTTGGCCCGGCAGCGCTCGATGAGTTCTGTTCGATTGTTGGCTAGAAAGATGTGCATCATGGTGACACTCCCGATGGAACATCCACCTTTAGACCGTCGCCCGGTGCCTGACTGTGCGGTGCCGTACGGTGCGTGGGGTCACCCCCTGTAAGAAATACCGCTTGCGAGGCGACGAAGCCGAGCCATGCCCAAGCTCTCGCACCCTGTCCTCTTCGCGCTCGCCGCCGGTGTCGCTTGCGGCGCGAACGCAGCGACCTGCCAGGCGCTGTCCGGCGCCACCCTCACGCCCGTCATCGAGCTGTACACCTCCGAGGGATGCAGTTCCTGCCCGCCCGCCGATCGCTGGCTGTCGACGCTGAAGGGCGCGGCGGCCGAAGGAAAGGTCGTCGCGCAAGGCTTTCACGTGGGCTACTGGGACTACATAGGCTGGGTCGACCGCTTCGCCACGCCTGCCCACACCACGCGGCAGCGCCAGGTGGCGGCCAACAACCGGCGGAAAGGCATCTACACGCCCCAGCTCGTGCGCAACGGCCAGGACTGGCGCGACTACGGGGCGGCGCTGGCCGGCCGCCCGGAGCCGGCGCGGGCATCGATACGCATCGAGATGGTGCAGCCCGACACTTTCGAAGCCAGCGTCGAAACATTGCCTGCGGTCGCCAAGTGGGGCGCCTACTGGACCATAACCGAGCACGGGCACTCGAGCCGCGTGAAAGCGGGCGAGAACTCGGGCGAGCTGCTCAGGCACGACTTCGTGGTGCGGCAGTACGTGCAGGCCGGCACCTACGAAGGCCCGCAACGCCTGAAGTTCAACGCCCTGCGCGGCGAGCCCGGTTTCGCCCGGCAGGTGAACCTGGTGGTGTTCGATCCCAGGACGGGCGGCACTCTGCAGGCGCTGGGCCTGGCGTGCAACTGAGCCCAGCCGCAGTCAGTGCCTGGCAACGCGAATACCGAACACCGAACGGATGCGGTTCAGTGGCAGATGCTCATATGGAGCAAAGTCACTCCACGGCCAGCGGCTGCGTTGCAGCAGGCACCGGTACACCGTCCGGGGCACCAGGACAAACGAAGACAGTACCGTTGCCCCTATTTCGGCAGGCCGCAGTTTCCTGTAGATCTCGACCGACTCATGAAGGCCGTACCCCTTCAGCACACCGAGTCCCCCAGTCGTGCCGAACACGCTCGCCAACTTGACGATCGCTTCATGCTCCAGTGAGGTGCCGCAACCGTAGACGACATGAACGGCGTCGTGGCACCGGAAGAACTCCCGCCCCCCAGCCGACATGGTGCGCAGCCGGGCCAGGCCCGGGTTGTCGCGGTAGTACTCGGCCAATCCCTCCGCGAGGGTCTGGGTCGTGTCCTGCTGCTCGAACGTGTGCACGGCCCTACCGTTCTGCCCGTCCAAGCGGGATCTGGGCGCCGCTCTGCTCGGGATCGAGGACTGCGATCAGTTCCCCCAGGTCTCGCTCCAGCCGCTTCAGCGTCGCGGGCTTCAGGTCCTGCAGCGCCTCGGGCAAGACGCCCTCATAAGGACTGGGAGCCGACCGGAGCACCCGCTTGCCTTTGGCGGGAATGGCCAGCCGAACGGCACGCCTGTCGGCCGGGTCTTTCTCCGTGGCCAGCAGGCCCTGCGCGACGAGCGCCCGAACCAGGTTGCTGGCTGTCGACTGGTGCACATCCATCGCACGGGCGAGGTCACCGACACCGATGCCGGGATGCTCATCGACCACACTGAGCGCCCAGACGTGGGCCCCCGAGATGCCGACCTTCTGCTCCGTGGCGCGGAAGTGCTTGCGCACGGAATTGAACACCACCCGAAACTGGCGCAACACGCGCACGGCTTGCGGTGACATACTGATTTCATCACGCGTGCTGCGGACCATGGCCGATCATAAGGCGAGGGCCCTGGGGAACCGCTACGTGCGCGGACGGTTCTTGTGGAGGATGGCCAACAGGATCAGGCCGTACGCGAGCAGGCGCACCAGGTACGTGGCCGGATTGGACTCGACGCCTTCGGCGAACAAGCCCAGGGCCACGCGAAGCACGGCCTCGATGTAGAACGAGGCGCTGAAGTAGAGGAAGAAGCGGTCGCGTGTCCGGACCCAGAACCTGGAGAAGAACAAGCCGACAAACGCCGAGGCGACGGCAATGCCGCCCGTGAGCATCTGTTCCATGCCTACTCCTCCTCCCAGATCAGCCCGAACAGGAGCAGGCACACCGCACAGAGCGCCGCCAGCAGGCGCCACAACCTGAGGTCCACGTCGGGATAGACGACCTTGTCGAAGATCAGCAGCGTGTTGTTCAGGGTGAGCAGCGCGAAACAGGCGCTGCTCCAGAACAGCAGGCGCGCGCCGCTGGAAGCATAGGCTCTCCAGAGCAGGACGCAGCAGGCCAGGCTGGTCAGTGCGCACAGCGAGTAGATCAGTGGTCCCATTCAGCCTCCTGGTTTCCTGAGTCGGAAGGCGTCCGCAAACTGCATGGCTCGCCGATCGGTTCGTGAGTGGATCAGGTTGGTGACTTCCATCAGGTTCGCGGCATAGCATTGCGCCAGCGTGTCGACCAGCCGCGCAAGTTCGGCAGCCGGCGCGTACTCGAAATCCCGGGATTCACCGATGCGGGCGACGCCCGCGGCGTCCAATGCGGCAAGGATCTGCCCGGCATCGGACTCCGGGATGTACAGGCGGCGCGCTACTTTCGCAGCGCTCCACGCCTCCCCCGCTCCCGAGCGCAGCAGCAGCATCGCCTCGAGGTAGGGCACCGACGGCACGCTGGTCAGGAGGAACCGGCGAACGTCGTCCGGCACGGCTGATGTGCTCATCAGTTGTAGGAAGGCAGGTGCGGGTGTAGATTTGCCGCAAATATAGCCTTGCCGGCAGCTCATCAGGCCCCGGCAGTGAAAATGCATTTGTGGCACATATAATGGCCCCGGCCCCCTCCAGGCCGACGAGCAATGCCCGGACTCGAGCTCCGTGGCTTCAGACCACCACGTGGCGCAGGCCCTGGTGGTTTTTTTTGATGCCCCGACCGGCGCCGTACGGCGGCCGGCAGCCCGGTTCCGCATGAAGACCTTCCGCCTCCAACTGCGCTTCCTCCTTCCGCTGATGGCCACGCTCGTCACGGCAGCATGGCTGGCAGCGCCCGTCTTCGACCAGATGACACTGCGCTGGTTCAGCCGCGACCTCACCAGCCGCGGCGTCCTGGTGGCCAATGCGCTGTCCGACTCCGTCGCCGACGCCATCGTGGCTGACCGCACCTCGCGGCTTCGGTCCCTGTTCGACAGGGCGGTCGAGGACGAGCGGCTGTATGCCGTGGGCTTGTGCAACCCAGCCGGCAAGGTCATCCAGAAGACCGACCGCTTTCCGCCCAGGCTGACCTGCAGCCAGGCTTCGGAGGCTGCGGCACGACCCGAGCATCGGCTGGTCGTGGAAGGCGGTTCCGTGCATGTGGCAGTGCATCCCGTGACCGACCCGCGCCCGCCCATTCCTGCCGAAGGCGCGGAGTTCGGCCTGCCCGTCGCCGCCGAGCGGCCGGACGCAGCCGAATCCGCAAAGCCACCGCCCCTCGGCAGCCTGGTGCTGCTGCACGACCTGAGTTTCATCGAGCGCCGCAGCCAGGACACCCGCCGTTACCTCGTCGGAATGATTGCGGTTCTGGGCGTGGTCATCGCACTCATCACCGTCGTGGTCGCGCAACTGAGCTGGCGCGGCTGGGTCAACGGGGCCCGCGCCCTCATGCGGGGCGAGATGCTGCTGGCGCCCATCGATTCCGCGCCCGAACTCGCGCCGCTGGCAGCGGAACTGCGCGGCAGGCTGCGGGACCTGGAAGACGAGTACCGCCGTTCCCAGGGGCCGGAAGCCGATTGGACGGCCGAGCGCCTGCGCCAGCTCCTGCGCACGCAGCTGAGCGGCGACCAGGTCATCGTGATCTCCAACCGGGAGCCCTACATCCACGAGCACGGCGCAGGCGGGCTCCAGGTGAAGCGCCCGGCCAGCGGGCTCGTGACGGCCGTCGAGCCGGTGATGCGCGCCTGCTCCGGCACCTGGATCGCGCACGGCAGCGGAAGTGCGGACCGCGAGGTCGTCGATGCCCACGACCGGGTGGCCGTGCCACCGGGCCACGACGAATACTGGCTGCGCCGGATCTGGCTGACCCCCGAAGAGGAACAGGGGTACTACTACGGCTTCGCCAACGAAGGCATGTGGCCCTTGTGCCACGTGGCGCACGTAAGGCCCGTGTTTCGGGAGTCGGACTGGGAAGCGTACCGCGCCGTGAACCAGCGCTTTGCCGATGCGGTAGTGGCCGAAGCGCGCAGCGAAGACCCGGTGGTGCTGGTGCAGGACTATCACTTCGCACTGCTGCCCGCGATGATCCGCGAAAAGCTGCCCCAGGCGACCATCCTGACTTTCTGGCACATTCCCTGGCCCAATCCGGAGTCGTTCGGCATCTGTCCATGGCGGCGCGAGATCCTGCAGGGGATGCTGGGCAGCACGATCCTGGGTTTTCACACGCGCTTCCACTGCAAGAACTTCATCGAAACCGTGGATCGTTACCTGGAGGCCCGGATCGAGCACGAACACTCGACGATCTCTTACCGGGAGAAGGACACGCTGGTGGAGAGCTACCCGATCTCGATCGAGTGGCCCGCCACAAACCAGCAGATGCCCGCTATCGAGGAATGCCGGCAACGCGTCTCCCAGCGACTGGCGCTGCCGGCCGGCGCCTGCATCGCGGTCGGCGTCGACCGCTTCGACTACACCAAGGGCATCCTGGAGAGGCTCAACGCCGTCGAGCGCTTCCTGGAGAAGTGGCCGGAATGGATCGGCCGGTTCGTGTTCATCCAGGTGGCCGCTCCCACCCGCAGCGCCCTGGACGAATACCGCAACTTCCAGGACCGGGTCGAGAGGGTCACCTTGCGCATCAACAGCCGCTTCGGCAGACCGGGCTACGTTCCCGTCCATCTGCTGGCGCAGCACCACGAGCACGACGCCGTCACGGAGCTGTTCCGGGCGGCCGACATCTGCGTCGTCACCAGCCTGCACGACGGGATGAACCTGGTGTGCAAGGAGTTCGTTGCGGCACGGGACGACCTGCAGGGTGTCCTGGTCCTCAGCCGGTTCGCCGGCGCAGCACGCGAAATGCCCGAGGCCCTCATCGTGAATCCGTACCATGTGGAAGAAACCGCCGATGCGCTGCAGCGCGCTGCCACCATGCCGCAGCTCGAGCAGCGCGAGCGGATGGCGAGCCTGCGCAGCACCGTGAGGGAATTCAACGTCTACCGCTGGGCCGGGCGGATGCTCGCCGACGCGGGCCGCTGGCGGCTGCGCGCGCGCATCGAAGCGCGCGTTCGGCGCTTCCAGAAGGTGCAGGCCGGATGAATCAGTCGAAAAGGCCCCGCTCGCCGCCCAAGCGCGCCTTCTCGATTTCCAGGATCTTCAGTTTGGTGAGCGCCCCGCCGTCGGCGGAGAAGCCCCCCGGGCGCCCGCCGGCAGCCAGCACGCGGTGGCAAGGCACCACCGGCGCGAAGGGGTTGTGCCCCAGCGCCTGCCCGACGGCACGTGCCGCGCCGGGTTCGCCGATGGCCTGCGCGACTTCGCCGTAGGTCATCACCTGGCCCGGCGGGATGGCCCGCGCCGCTTCGTACACACGCCGGTTGAACTCGGGCACGCCCTCCATCGCCAGTTGCAGGTCGCGCAGGTCGTCGGGTTCGCCTTCGAGCAGGCCGCGCACGCGGCGGATGGCTTCGGCCACGAAGGGCGGCGGCGGCGTTTGCGCGGCCGCCGGATGGCGCGATTGCATTCGCGCGCGCAGCCGCTCGGGTGAAGCTTCCGGCAGGTGCACCGCGACCAGCGACGCTTCGTCCCACGCCATCGCACACTCGCCGATCGGCGTGGCGAACAGGCAGAAGCCCAGCGCTCCGGCCATGCCGATCAGGCGCCCTCCGCCTTCCTCAGCACGTAACCGATACGCGGGAAGTGGACATGGATGACGCCGGCGCGCGGGTCTTCTCGGCGCAGGCTGTAGTGCGTGCGGGTCGCTGCGATGAGCTCACCCTCCGTCGGCTCCAACCCGAAAGTCTCGGCCGTGACCGTCACGCGTGTGCCCAGCGGGATGCCGTGGTCGTCCTGGAAGGCGCTGTCGACGAGCAGGTTGGCGCCCGGCGGCTGGGGCTCGGTGGCGGCCGCGATGGCGAGTGCGGCCTCGGCGTCCATGTGCGTCATCGCACCATGGCCGATGGCGGCCAGGCGCTGGGCCCATTCACCTACCGAGGGAGTGGCGTTGAGGATGTCGGCGAGCACCGGCACCTGCGATCGCGTGTACCAGATGCCGTGGTAAGCCGCGAAGTCGGCCACGCAGGGAGCGGCGCCGAACAGGAAGTCGTGCTCGTCGGCCATGTTGGCGATGCGCCGCAGGTACGAGCGGTAGGCGCTGGTGGCATCGCCGGGGCGCAGGCGCACCAGGTTGCCGCTCATTGCCTTGCGGTCCTCGCTGAACGCCTTGGCCGCCTCGGGCGGCGCCTTGCCGAACAAGTGCGCAGCACCCTTGGGCTGCAGGTTGTAGCCCATCGCCGCCCAGAACAGCGACGAGTCGGCCCACTGCGCGAAGATGCGGCAGACCCCCTTCAGGTGCGGCGGGTACAGCGTGGGGTCGGGCCGCACGTGTTCGAGCACGTCGCAGATGAGCGCGGTGTCGCAATAGACGTCCGCACCGACCTGCAGCACCGGCGTGCGCCGGTAGCCGCCGGTGAGCGCCAGCACGTCGGGCTTGGGCATGATCACCGGCACCTGCACCGACCGCCACGGCAGCTTCTTGTAGCCCAGGATCAGGCGCACCTTCTCGGAGAACGGCGAGCTGGGGTAGTTGTGCAGGATGAGGTCGGCGGTCATGCGGCTTTCTTCCTTCAGCGCGGCATCGCGCGTTCGATGATGGCGTCGAAGGGCGCGTCGGCCGGCAGCGTGCCGAATGCCAGGCCCCAGTTGCCGCCGAGCCGCGAATCGCAGAACGCGGCATGGACTTCGGGCGGCGCCGTGCGGCAGACCAGCGCCGCCTGCACGGCAAGCGCCACGTCCTGCGCCAGCCTGCGCGCCTCGATCTCTGTGGTGGCGTCTTCCAGCCGCGACGGCAGTGCAGCCGCCAGCCGGTCGAGTGCAGGATGTGCGCCTTTCGCGGGTGCGAGTTCTTCTGCGAGCGCCTGCGCTGCATCGGCCTTGCGCACCGCCCGCAGCAGGTCGATAGCCATGATGTTGCCCGAGCCCTCCCAGATGGAGTTGACCGGCATCTCGCGGTAGATGCGCGCCATCACGCCTTCGCCGCCCTCTTCCACGTAGCCGTTGCCGCCCAGGCACTCCATGGCTTCCTGCGCGAAGTGGCTGCCGCGTTTGCAGATCCAGAACTTGGCCACCGGCGTCAGCAGGCGCGCCATCACGGCTTCGTGCGGGTCGTCCGGCCGGTCGAAGGCACGCGCCACGCGCATCGCCAGCGCCGTGGCCGCTTCGGACTCGAGCGCGAGATCCGCCAGCACGTTGCGCATCAAGGGCTGGTCGACCAGCCGCTTGCCGAAGGCTTCGCGCTGCGACGTGTGGTGCAGCGCGAGCGACAGCGCCTGCCGCATCAGGCCGCTGGTGCCCAGCGCGCAGTCGAGCCGCGTCATCGTGCCCATCGCCAGGATCTGCGGCACGCCGCGCCCTTCCTCGCCCACGAGCCACGCCGTGGCGCCCCGGAACTCCACTTCGGAACTGGCGTTGGCCTTGTTGCCCAGCTTGTCCTTCAGGCGCTGGATGTGCATCTCGTTGCGCGAGCCGTCGGGCAGCACGCGCGGCATGAACAGGCAGCTGAGCCCCGACCGCGTCTGCGCCAGCACCAGGAAGGCGTCGCACATCGGCGCCGACAGGAACCACTTGTGCCCCGTGACGCGATAGCGCGCACCCCAGTCGTCGATGCCGTCGGGCTCGGCCTCGGTCGTGTTGGCGCGCACGTCCGAGCCGCCCTGCTTCTCGGTCATGCCCATGCCCATGGTCAGGCCGGGCTTGTCGTGCCAAGGCCGCAACTCGGGGTCGTACCCGCGGCTTGCGAGCTTCGGGCCCCAGTCGCGGTGGATCGCCGGGTTGGCCTTCAGCGCCGGGGTGACGGCATACGTCATCGAGATGGGGCACAAAATCGACGGCTCCAGCTCGGTGAACAGCATGAAGCCAGCGGCACGCAGGACATGCGCGGAAGGACCTTCCGACCACGGCGAGCCATGCAGGCCCGCTCCCACCGCCGCTTTCATCAGCTCGTGGTAGGCAGGGTGGAACTCGACCTCGTCGATGCGGTGGCCGAAGCGGTCGTGCGTGCGCAGCTGCGGCGTGTGCACATTGGCGTGGCGCGCGTGCTGCTGCATTTCGGCCGTGCCCAGCAGCGCACCCAGGCGCTCCAGCGGCGCCGTGTCCAGCTGCGGCGCATTCAGCTTCAGCGCGTCGCCCAGCGCCCGGTTGTTGGCAAACAGGTTGTAGCCCACCAGCGGCTCGGGCTGGTTGAAGACGTCATGCGTGGCGGACATCGGGGGCCCCTCAGGCGAGCTTGACGAGCTGCTTGCCGAAATTGCGGCCCTTGAGCATGCCGAGGAAAGCTTCCGGCGCCGACTCCAGGCCCACCGCCACGGACTCGCGCGGGCGCAGCTTGCCGGAGGCGACCAGCGTGCCCAGTTCCTTCAGCGCCTCGGGCCACACCTCCATGTGCTCGCTCACGATGAAGCCCTGCAGCATGAGGCGGTTGGTCAGCAGGAGCTGCGGATAGGCCATGGGAATGGGCTTGCCGTCATAGCCGGCAATCATGCCGCACAGGGCAATACGGCCGAAGGCGTTCATGCGCATCATCACGGCGTCCATCACCATGCCGCCGACGTTCTCGAAGTAGCCGTCGATGCCGTTCGGGCAGGCCTCCTTCAGCGCCTTGGACAACGAGGCCGCGTCGGCGTGCTGCTTGTAGTCGACGCAGGCGTCGAAGCCCAGTTCTTCGGTCACGTACCTGCACTTGTCGGCGCCGCCGGCGATGCCCACGGCGCGCAGGCCGCGCGCCTTGGCCAGTGCACCCAGCGCGCTGCCGACCGCTCCCGATGCCGCGCTGACGACGACCGTCTCGCCTTCCTTCGGCTGGATGATCTTCACCAGCCCGTACCATGCCGTCACCCCCGGCATGCCGACGGCACCGAGGTAGTGCGACAGCGGCACGTGGGTGGTGTCGACCCTGCGCAGCATGCCGGGCTTGTCGGCATCGACCACGCTGTATTCCTGCCAGCCGCCCATGCCCACCACCTGGTCGCCAGGCTGGAACTTGGCACTGCGGCTTTCCACCACTTCACCGGCCGTGCCGCCCTGCATCACCTGGCCCAGCGGCTGCGGCTGCGCGTAGCTCTTGGCGTCGTTCATGCGGCCGCGCATGTAGGGGTCCAGGCTCATGAAGTGGTGCTTCACCAGCACCTGCCCGTCCTGCAAGGCCGGCGTCTGGGTGGTGACGAGCTTGAAGTTGGATGGCGTGGCTTCGCCCTGCGGGCGGTTGTCCAGCAGGACCTGCTTGTTGCGGGGCATATTGCCTCCTAGTCGGTGGAAATGGTGTCGAGCGGATGGGTCGATTTGGCACCGACCGGCAACCGCTTGACGTATTTGAAAGTACCGGTGGAATGCGCGCAGGCATGGCCCTGGGCGTCGTAGACCATGGCTTCGACGAATGCCATGGTCGGCGTTCTATGCACGAGCCGCCCCTTGCCCGACAGCTTGCCGCGCGACGGGCGCATGAAGCTCGTCTTCATCTCGATGGTGACGACGCCCAGCTCCGGCGTCACGCTGCGCGCCGCCGTGGCCATGCTGACGTCCAGCAGTGTCATCACCGCGCCGCCGTGGGCGACGGCATACGAGTTCATGTGCTCGGGCAGCGGCTCGTAGTCGATCTGCGACAGGCCGTTCTCGAACAGCACCAGGTCGAAGCCGAGGTGGTGCACGAAAGGAATGTTGACGCCGAACTTCACGGCCCTCAGCCCCCGGTGACCACGCTGACGCCGCCGTCCACCGCCAGCCACTGGCCGGTGATGTGCTTGCCCGCGTCCGAGGCGTACAGCAGCGTGATGCCTTTCAGGTCCTCGTCGTCGCCCAGGCGGTTGAGCGGCGCGTGCGCGGCCATCTTCTCCGTGCCCATCTTCTCCAGCAGGCCGTGCGTCATCTTGCTGGGGAAGAAGCCGGGGCAGATGGCGTTGACGTTGATGCCGTAGCGGCCCCACTCGCAGGCCAGGGTCTGGGTGAACGTGATCACCGCGCCCTTGGACGTGTTGTACGCGATGGTCTGCATACCGGGCGGGTTGCCGCCCAGCCCGGCTATGGACGCCACGTTGATGATGCGGCCGGCCTTGCGCGGGATCATGCTGCGCTTGGCGATGTGCTGGCTCAGGATGAAATAGCCGCGCACGTTCAGGTTCATCAGCTTGTCCCAGGCCTCCACCGGGAAGTCCTCGGCCGGCGCGCCCCAGGCTGCGCCCGCGTTGTTCACCAGGATGTCGACGTCGCCCATGCGCTCCAGGGTTTCGTCGGCCAGCCTGCGGATGTCTTCCTCGCGGCCGCAATCGGCGGCGATCCAGCGCGCGTCGATGCCGGCTGCCTGCAGTTCGGCGGCGGCCTCCTCCAGGTCGCCGGCCTTGCGCGAGCTGAGCATGATCTTCGCGCCGGCCTCGCCCAGCGCATGCGCGAGCTGCAGGCCGAGCCCGCGGGAGCCGCCGGTGACCAGGGCGGTCTTGCCGGTGAGGTCGAACAATTGCTGGATCGTGCGTGTCATGTCTTGCTCTCAGGGGTAGTTGGTGCGGATTTTGCGCCTGCAGCGGCCAGTCGCGAGCGCAGCCAGATGAGCACGACACCCGCCGTCGTGGCCAGCGCGCCGACGACGCCGAGCGACCAGCCCACGGTGGCATCGGCGCCGGCCACGGCCAGCCCGATCACCACCATGAACAGGCCGGCGTAGACGAAGATCCAGCTGAGCGAATCGAGCAGCGCGATGGTGCGCCCGGTCGTCATGTCAGAACGCCTCTTCGGGCGTATCGGCGCAGGTCGCATCGCGCGTCTCCACCACGCGCAGCCAGGCACCGATGCGCGGCAGCTCGTAGTGGAAGAAGTAGCGCAACGCGCGCAAGCGGCCCTCTTCGGCCGAGCTGCGCTCGCCGGCAGTGGGCAAGGCCAGCGCCACGTCGAGCCACGTCCAGGCGATCACCATGTGCCCGAAGGCCTGCATGTAGGGCACGGCATTGGCCAGCGCGTGCGCCGGGTCGCCGGTGGCCCAGGCCGCCTTGGTAGCCGAGCCGACCTTCTGCAGCGCCTGGCCGAGCGAGTCGGCGTATTCGGCCAGCTCGGGCCGCTGGATGGCCGCCTCGATCGTGGCGTTGATGCGCCCGGCCAGCAGCATCAGGCCCTTGCCGCCTTCCATCACCACCTTGCGGCCCAGCAGGTCCGCGGCCTGTATGCCGTGCGTGCCTTCGTGGATCATGTTCAGGCGGTTGTCGCGCCAGTACTGCTCCACCGGGAAGTCGCGGGTGTAGCCATAGCCGCCGTGGACCTGGATCGCGAGCGAGTTCGCCTCCAGGCAGAACTCGCTGGGCCAGCTCTTGGCGACGGGCGTCAGCACTTCGAGCAGCAGGCGTGCATCGTCGGCCGAAGCCGGCTCGCCGGTGTGCTGTTCGTCGACCAGCCGCGCGCAATACAGCAGCAAGGCCAGTGCGCCTTCGCAGTAAGACTTCTGCGCCAGCAGCATGCGCTTGACGTCGGCATGCTCGATGATGCGCACCTGCGGCTGCGCAGGGTCCTTGCCGGCGGGTCCGACGGGGCGGCCCTGGGGCCGGTTTTTCGCGTAGTCGAGCGAGGCGTAGTAGCCGGCGAGGCCGAGCGCCGCGGCCGACAGGCCGATCGCGATGCGCGCCTCGTTCATCATGTGGAACATGCAGCGCAGGCCTTCGCCCGGGCGGCCGACGAGATAGCCGATGGCGCCTGCCTCGCCCCGCACAGGGAACTTGCCTTCGCCGAAGTTCAGCAGCGTGTTGGTGATGCCGCGCCAGCCCAGCTTGTGGTTCAGGCCCGCCAGCGCGATGTCGTTGCGCTCGCCGGTGAGGTTGCCGTCCAGGTCCACCAGCTTCTTGGGCACCACGAACAGCGAGATTCCCCGCGTGCCCGGCACCAGCTTGCCGTCGGGGCCGGGGATCTTCGCGAGCACCAGGTGCACGATGTTCTCGGTCAGCTCGTGTTCGCCGGCCGAGATCCACATCTTGTTGCCCTTCAGGCGGTAGCGCGGCCCGAACGAGTCGCTCTCGAAGTCCGCGCCGTCCGGCGTGGCCCGCGTGGCTATGTCCGACAGCGACGAGCCCGCCTGCGGCTCCGACAGGCACATGGTGCCGGTCCAGCGGCCGCCGAACTCGTTGAGCGCGAACACCTTCTTCTGCGCTTCGGTGCCGTGCGCCATCAGCAGGTTGGCGTTGCCGGTGGTGAGCAGGCCGCCCGTGATGCTGGCCGAAGCCAGCGTGAAGAAGGTGTTGGCCGCGGCTTCCACCACGTAGGGCAGCTGCATGCCGCCGATCTCGGCGTCCTGCGCGGCGCTGAGCATGCCCGAGCCTGCGTACGCTTCCCACGCGTCGTGCGAGGCGCGCGGCAGGATCACCTTCTCGCCGTCGAAGCGCGGCTCCTCGGTGTCCACCAGCCGGTTGAACGGCGCGAACTTCTCGCGGGCGATGCGCTCGCAGGTGTCGAGCACGGCGTCGAAGGTCTCGCGCGAGTGCTCGGCGAAACGCGGGCGGTCGTCCAGGCGATCGACCTGGAGCCAGTCATAGAGCAGGAAGTCGACGGTGGGGCGAAGGGACATTGCTTGTCATGCCGGGCTTGACGGAGCCTGCCCCGGACTCGATCCGGGGGCATCCATCGTTGTGAGTCGAAACGCCACCATGGATTGCGGGTCGAGCCCGCAATGACAATGGCTCAAAGGACTTCGAAAACCCCGGCCGCGCCCATGCCGCCGCCGATGCACATCGTCACCACGACGCGCTTGGCGCCGCGGCGCTTGCCTTCGATCAGCGCATGGCCGGTCAGGCGCTGGCCCGACACACCGTAGGGGTGGCCGACGGCGATGGCGCCGCCGTTCACGTTCAGGCGGTCCGCCGGGATGCCCAGCTTGTCGCGGCAGTAGAGCACCTGCACGGCGAAGGCCTCGTTCAGCTCCCACAGGTCGATGTCGTCGACCTTCAGGCCCAGGCGCGACAGCACCTTCGGCACGGCGAACACGGGGCCGATGCCCATCTCGTCGGGCTCGCAGCCCGCCACCGCAAAGCCGAGGAAGCGGCCCATGGGCTTCAGGTTGTGCCGGCTCGCGTACTCTTCGCTCACCACCACGCACGCGCCCGCGCCATCGGAAAACTGGCTGGCGTTGCCCGCCGAAATCACGCCGCCCGGCAGCGCCGGCTTGATGCCGCTGATGCCTTCCTTGGTGGTCCCCTCGCGCAGCCCCTCGTCCTTGCTGGAGGTGACCTCCCTGGTCATGAGGCCCATCACCGCGTCGGCAATGCCGGCCTTCACGGTGATCGGCGCGATCTCGTCGGCGAACTTGCCTTCGGCCTGCGCCTTGCACGCCTTCTGCTGGCTCGCTGCGCCGTACTCGTCCATGCGGTCGCGGCTGATGTCGTAGCGCTTGGCGACCTGCTCGGCGGTCTGCAGCATCGACCAGTAGATCTCGGGCTTCTTGGCGTCGAGCATCGGGTCGCGCAGCATGTGCTGGTTCATCTCCTGCTGCACGCACGAGATGCTTTCGACGCCGCCGGCCACGTACACGTCGCCTTCGCCCGCGATGATGCGCTGCGAGGCCATGGCAATGGTCTGCAGGCCCGACGAGCAGAAGCGGTTGATGGTGGCGCCCGACACGGTGATCGGCAGGTCCGCCATCAGCGCGATCTGCCGCGCGATGTTGGCGCCGGTGGCGCCCTCGGGGTTGGCGCAGCCCATCAGCACGTCTTCGACGGCGCCGGGCTCTATGCCCGCGCGCTGCACGGCGTGCTTGACCGCGTGGCCACCCAGCGTGGCGCCGTGCGTCATGTTGAAGGCGCCCTTCCAGCTCTTGGCCAGGGGCGTGCGGGCGGTGGAGACGATGACTGCCTTGCTCATGCTAAATGTTCCTCGGATCAGTTGAAGGTCTTGCCTTCGGCGGCAAGGCGGGCCAGCAGCGGGGCGGGCTCCCAGAATTTGGCGTCGTCGCGCGGGTTGCGCTGGAAGCGCTTCATGGCCTGCACGACGTTGAACAGCCCCACCTGGTCGGCGTACAGCATCGGGCCGCCGCGGTGGAACGGAAAGCCGTAGCCGGTGATGTAGACCATGTCGATGTCGCTCGCGCGCGCCGCGATGCCCTCTTCGAGGATGTGCGCCGCTTCGTTGACCAGCGAGAACACCAGGCGCTGCACGATCTCCTCGTCGCTGATCTTGCGCGGCTCGATGCCCAGCTCCTTGCGGTGCGCCACGATCATGTCTTCCACCAGCTTCGCGGGAATAGCGTCGCGCTTGCCTTCCTGGTAGTCGTACCAGCCGGCGCCGGTCTTCTGGCCGAAGCGGCCGAGCTCGCACAGCTTGTCGGCGGTGCGGCTGTACATCATGTTGGGGCGTTCCTGCGAACGGCGCTTGCGGATCGCCCAGCCGATGTCGTTGCCGGCCAGGTCGCCCATGCGGAACGGCCCCATCGCAAAGCCGAACTTCTCGATGGCGCGGTCCACCTGCTGCGGCGTGGCGCCTTCGTCCAGCAGGAAGCCGGCCTGGCGGCTGTACTGCTCGATCATGCGGTTGCCGATGAAGCCGTCGCACACGCCCGAGACCACGGCCGTCTTCTTGATCTTCTTGGCCACCGACATGACGGTGGCCATCACGTCCTTGCCGGTCCTGGCGCCGCGCACCACTTCGAGCAGCTTCATGACGTTGGCCGGGCTGAAGAAGTGCAGGCCCACCACGTCCTGCGGCCGCTTGGTGAACGATGCGATCTTGTTGACGTCGAGCGTCGAGGTGTTGGAGGCGAGGATCGCGCCCGGCTTCATCAGCCCGTCGAGCGTCTCGAACACCTTTTGCTTGACGCCCATTTCCTCGAACACGGCCTCGATCACGAGGTCGGCGTCCTTCAGGTCGGCGTAGTCCAGCGTGGTCTTCAGCAGCGCCATGCGCTGCTCGTACTTGTCCTGCTTGAGCTTGCCCTTCTTGACCTGCGACTCGTAGTTCTTGCGGATGGTCGCGATGCCGCGGTCCAGCGCTTCCTGTTTCATCTCGAGGATGGTCACCGGGATGCCGGCGTTCAGGAAGTTCATGGTGATGCCGCCGCCCATGGTGCCGGCGCCGATCACGCCCACCGTCTTGATCTCGCGCTGCGGCGTGTCTTCCGGCACGTCCGGGATCTTGGAGGCGGCGCGCTCGGCCATGAACAGGTGGCGCAGCGCGCGCGACTCCGGCGTGAGCATCAGGTTGGTGAACACCTCGCGCTCGTACACCATGCCGTCGTCGAATTTCTTCCTGGTGGACGATTCCACGGCGTCGACGCACTTCTCGGGCGCCGGCAGGTTCTTGGACATGCCCTTGACCATGTTGCGCGCGAACTGGAAGTACGCGTCGCCCATCGGGTGTTTGCTGGGCAGGTTGCGCACCAGCGGCAGCGGGCGGGCGTCGGCGACCGAGCGCGCGTAGGCCAGCGCTTCTTCCAGCAGCGACTCGGGCGACGCCGCCATGCGGTCGAACAGTTTCTGCCCGGGCAGCTGCGCCAGCATCTCGCTCTTGACCGGCTCGCCGCTCACGATCATGTTCAGGGCCACTTCGACGCCCAGCACGCGCGGCAGGCGCTGCGTGCCGCCGGCGCCGGGGATCAGGCCCAGCTTCACTTCGGGCAGCGCGATGTTGGCGCCGGGCGCGGCGATGCGGTAGTGGCAGCCCAGGGCCAGCTCGAGCCCGCCGCCCATGGCAACCGAATGCACGGCCGCGACCACGGGCTTGGTCGAGTTCTCGATGGCGCTGATCACCGACAGCAGGTTCGGCTCGGCACCTGCCTTGGACGTGCCGAACTCCTTGATGTCGGCACCGCCCGAAAAGGCCTTTCCGGCCCCGGTGATGACGACCGCCTTCACCGCGGGGTCGCTGCCGGCCTGCTCGAGCCCTTGCGTGATACCCACGCGGGTTGCGTAGCCCAGCCCATTGACGGGCGGGTTGTTCATCGTGATCACCGCCACGTCGCCGTGGACCTTGTATTCAGCCGTCATGCGGGTTCCTTCCGGGGGGGAAAAGTACGGTCGTTCGATT
The DNA here is from genome assembly GCA_016213325.1 of Burkholderiales bacterium. Taxonomy (GTDB): domain Bacteria; phylum Pseudomonadota; class Gammaproteobacteria; order Burkholderiales; family Burkholderiaceae_C; genus Ramlibacter. The sequence continues at coordinate 124,257 of JACRAY010000018.1, forward strand.
TTGCGATTCTAGGGGGGCGATGCTGCGGTGCAACCTCAGCTTGTCACTGGGGGGACAAATACGGACAGCCGAACGCAGAAGACGCAGAAACTACGCAGAAGACGCGAAAGGAATACCAATTGATCTTTTCCATTCTTCTGCGTCTTCTGCGCAACTTCTGCGGTTTCTGCGTTCAAAGCCTTGCCGACGCAGTCTCAAACTTCCAGCCACTCCTTGCGAATATAGGCGTCTGCCTTCAGCTTGTCAGGCGTGCCGTGGAAGACGATGCTGCCATGGCCCATCACCAGGGCCACGTCGGAGATGGACATGGCGATCGTGAGCTTCTGCTCGATGAGCAGGACCGAAACACCGCGCTCCTTCAGCTTCTTCAGGTAGTCCGCCACCAGCTCGACGATCTTGGGCGCCAGGCCTTCGGTCGGCTCGTCGATGATGATGAGGTCGGGGTCGCCCATCAGCGTTCGGCACAGCGTCAGCATCTGCTGCTCGCCGCCCGACAGCACGCCGGCTTCGGTGTGCTGGCGCTCCTTCAGCCGCGGGAACATGGCGTACATGTCGTCGAAGCTCCAGCGCGCCCCCACGCCCTTGCCCTTTTGCCCCAGCATCAGGTTCTGGTGTACCGTGAGCTTGGGGAAGATGTCGCGGTTTTCCGGCACGTAGCCGATGCCCATGTGCGCAATCTCGAACGGCTTGCGCCCGATGATGGGCTTGCCCTGCCACTCGACCGTGCCGGTGCAGTCCACCATGCCCATGACGGCCTTCGCCGTGGTGGAGCGGCCCGAGCCGTTACGGCCGAGCAGCGCCACGATCTGCCCCTCACCCACCTCGAACTGGACGCCGTGCAGGACGTGGCTCTTGCCATAGAACGCATGCAGGTTGTCGACCTTGAGCATCAGTGGGCCCCTTCCTGCTGCGCCGCGATGACCGAGCCGAGGTAGGCTTCCTGCACCTTCTGGTTGGCGCGGACTCTCTCGGGCGTGTCGTACGCAATGATTTCGCCGTACACGACGACAGCGATCTTGTCGGCCAGCCCGAACACCACGCCCATGTCGTGCTCGACCGTGAGCAGCGTCTTACCGACGGTCACTTCCTTGATGAGCTCGATGAAACGCCGGGTCTCGCCACGGCTCATGCCGGCCGTCGGCTCGTCCAGCAGGATCACCTCGGCGCCGCCGGCGATGGTGATGCCGACCTCCAGCGCCCGCTGCTCGGCATAGGTGAGGTTGATGGCCAGCACGTCACGCTTGCGGTCCAGCCGGATCATCTTCAGCAGTTCCTCGGCGCGTTCGTTGGCGTCCTGCAGGTTCGCCAGGAACTGCCAGAAGCTGTAGCGGTAGCCGAGGCTCCACAGCACGCCGCAGCGCAGGTTCTCGAATACCGACAGCTTGGGGAAGATGTTGGTGATCTGGAAGCTGCGCGACAGCCCGAGCCGGTTGATCTCGAAAGGGCGCTTGCCGTCGATGCGCTGCCCGTTCAGCAGCACCTCGCCGCTGGTGGGCTCGAAGCGGCCGCTGATCAGGTTGAACAGCGTCGACTTGCCGGCGCCGTTGGGGCCGATCACGGCGATGCGCTGCCCCTTCTCCACGGCCAGGCTCGCGCCGCGGATGATCTCGGTCTTGCCGAAGCTCTTGCGCAGGTCCTTCAACTCCAGCGCGACGGTCACAGGGTCTCCCTCCGCTTCATTTCCTTCTCGATGTACTCCTGGATCTCGCCCCACTGGTGGCGGAACTGCCGCCGCACCAGCTCGAACAGGGCCACCCCGGTAAGCAGCACGAACAGGGCCCCGAACCAGCTGTTGACGCTGCCCGAGTCGATGGTCGCGCCCAGGAACTGCATCTTCGGGCCGAGCGCCTCGTTCAACTGCTGGTGGTACACCATCTCGATCATCGCGGCCGCGCCGAAGAAGGCGACCAGCCCGGTGCCCAGCAGCGCCAGGTAGCTCACCCACAGCTCCTTCAGCCGCCCGAATGCCGCCACGCGAATGTTCATCATGATCAGGCTGGCGATGCCGCCGGGCGCGTACATCACCATCACCAGGAAGATGAGGCCCAGGTACAGCAGCCAGGCCTTGGTGAACTCCGACAGCAGCACCAGCGCCAGCACCATCAGCACGCCGCCGATGATGGGGCCGAAGAAGAACGTAGCGCCGCCGAGGAAGGTGAAGAGCAGGTAGGCGCCCGACTTGCCGCCGCTCACCACCTCGGACGTGACGATCTCGAAGTTGAGCGCGGCGAGCCCGCCCGAGATGCCCGCGAAGAAGGCCGAGATCATGAAGGCGAGGTAGCGCACGCGCTGCGTGTCGTAGCCGACGAACTCGACCCGCTCGGGGTTGTCGCGCACGGCGTTGAGGATGCGGCCCAGCGGCGTGCGCGTGAAGGCGAACATCAGCCCGGTGCAAACGAAGGTGTAGATCGCGATCAGGTAGTACAGCTGGATCTGCGGCCCGAAGGTGATGCCGAACGGCTTGGTCCCGGTCACGCGGTTGCCGTTGATGCCGCCCTCGCCGCCGAAGAACTCGGGGAACATCAGCGACGACGCCCACACCAGCTCGCCGATGCCCAGCGTGATCATGGCGAAAGGCGTGCCGGCTTTCTTGGTGGTGACGAAGCCGAACAGCGCAGCGAACAGGACGGCGAAGAGCCCGCCCACGATCGGGACCAGGCTGACCGGGACCGGTATGGCTCCCTTGGTCACCAGGTTCAGCGTGTGGATCGCCAGGAACGACCCCATGCCCGAATACACCGCGTGGCCGAAGCTGAGCATGCCGCCCTGCCCCAGCAGCATGTTGTACGACAGGCAGACGATGATCGCGATGCCCATCTGGCTCAGCAGGGTGTGGCCCAGCCCGCTGGTGAAGACCAGCGGCGACACCGCCAGCACCAGCGCGAACAGGCCCCAGATGATCCAGCGGCCGACGTTGTAGGGCTTGAACTCGTAATACGCGCTCATGTCAGCCCTCCCGCGTGCCGAGCAGGCCCTTGGGCCGGAAGATCAGGATCAGCACCAGCAGCAGGTACGGCATGATCGCCGCCACCTGCGAGATCTTCACCTTGAGCACCGCCCAGCCGAAAGTCGAAGGCCCGACGTCGGCGCCGAAGAAGCGCACCAGGTCGGCCAGCGCACCGTCGCTGCCCACCGCAAAAGCATCGAGCACGCCGATCAGGACCGAGGCCACGAAGGCGCCGGGCAGCGACCCCATGCCGCCCACCACCACCACCACGAAGATGATGGGCCCCAGCGTGATGGCCATGGCCGGTTCGGTCACGAACTGCGCGCCGCCTACCACGCCGGCCAGCCCGGCCAGCGCCGCGCCGCCGCCGAACACGCCGGTGAAGATGCGCGGCACGTTGTGGCCGAGCGCTTCCACCGTCTCGGGGTGCGTCAGCGCCGCCTGGATCACCAGCCCGATGCGCGTGCGCGTGATCAGCAGGTACAGCATGCCGAGCATCGCGAGCGCCACGCCCATCATGAAGGTGCGATAGGCCGGGAACTGCGTGCCGAACACGTGAAAGGCGGCAAAGTCCAGCCATTCGGGCTTGCGGTAGTCCACCGCGAGCCGCCCCCAGATGATCTGCACGACCTCGATCAGCAGGTAGCTCAGGCCGAACGTGATCAGCAGTTCGGGCACGTGGCCGAAGGGGCGCACGCGGCGCAGGCAGGTGCGCTCGAACAGCGCACCGAGCGCGCCTACCAGCAGGGGGGCCAGGATGAGCGCGGGCACGAAGCCCACCCACCGGCTGATCGTGAAGCCGAGGTAAGCACCCAGCATGTAGAAGCTGGCGTGCGCGAAATTCAGCACGCCCATCATGCTGAAGATCAGGGTGAGGCCAGAGCTCAGCATGAACAGCAACAGCCCATAGCTGAAGCCGTTCAGGAGCGAGATGGTGAAGAATTCCATGGATTGTCAGGGGGGCGGAAAAATGGGGCAGCGAGTGCCCCATCTTGCGAAACGTCGGAAGCCGGTGCCTCAGGGCTTCTTCATCTGGCAGGAAGTCGGCGTGGACGACACGTACGGCTCGAGCGTCTTGACGCCGGCGAAATTGAAGCCCGTGTTCTCCTCGCTGTTGTAAGTACCGGGCGCCGCCTTGGTCCACTTGGCGATGTACAGGTGCTGCTGCAGCTGGTGGTCGGACTTGCGGATCGTGATTTCGCCACCGACACCGGCCTTCACCGACAGGCCCTCGAGCGCCGCGGCCACCTTCACGGGGTCGGCACTCCGGGCATTGGCCATGGCCTGTGTCAGCAGTGACACGCCGTACAGGGTCTGCGGCACGTAGAAGTCTTCGTTGAACTTCTTCTTGTACTCGGCGCGGATCGCGCCGTATTCGCCGCCATGGTTGGAGTGGGCGATGCCGACCTGGCTCACGTCGATGCCCTTGCTCTGGGCCAGCGCCGTGGGCGTGCCGCTGACGCTGGCGTAGTACGCGTAGATCGGCAGCGTCATGCCGGCATCGTTGAAGGCCTTGACCAGCAGCGTGAAGTCCGTGCCCCAGTTGCCGGTGACGATGGCGTCGGCTCCGCTCGCCTTGATCTTGGCGACGTACGGGGCGAAGTCCTTGACCTGCCCGAGCGGGTGCAGTTCGTCGCCGACGATCTGCATGTCGGGCCGCTTGCGCTTGATCCCGTCCTTGAAATAGCTCGCGACCTGCTGGCCGTGTGCGTAGTTCTGGTTGATCAGGTAGATTTTCTTGATCTTCGCCTCGTCCTTCATGAAGGAGGTCAGCGCCTCCATCTTCATGGAGGTATCCGCATCCAGCCGGAAGTGCCAATAGCTGCACTTCTCGTTGGTGAGCGTCGGGTCGACCGCGGCGTAGTTGATGAACACGACCTCCTTGCCGGGATTGCGTTCGTTGTGCTTGTTGACGGCGTCGATCAGCGGGCCGGCGACGTGCGATCCATTGCCCTGGGTGATGAAGCGGATGCCCTGGTCGGTGGCGGCCTTGAATACGTTCAGGCTGTCCTGCGGGCTCGACTTGTTGTCGAAGCCCACGAACTCCAGCTTCACGCCGGCCGGGTTCTTGTCGCCCGCATAGCGATCCGCGATGAACTGCCACTGCTTCAGGATGCTCTGGCCGACATTGCCGAACGGCCCCGACAGCGGGTCGATGAAAGCCACCTTGACGGTCTGGCCGGCGAGCGGCTTGGCCCCGGCGGCAGGCTTGGCCTGCGACCAGGCGGCGCCGGCAACGGCGAACATGGAAGCGACGGCGACGCACTTCAACGCAAACTTCATGGACATCTCCTTGTTGGGCGGAATCCGCGCAGGGTAATGCGTTTGTGCACTGCAACGCTCAGGGATTGCCCCTAAGTCAGCAGCGCACTATCGCGCAAGTGACACACCGGGGCTCAGGTGCCAGGCAGCTTGTAGTCCTTGAGTTGCTCCCGCAGGCGGGTTTTCAGCATCTTGCCGGTGGCCCCCAGCGGGATGGCATCGACGAACACCACGTCGTCGGGGACCTGCCACTTGGCCGTCTTGCCTTCGTAGAACTTCAGCAGTTCGTCGCGGGTGACTTCGGCGCCGGGCCGCTTGACCACCGCGATGACCGGCCGCTCGTCCCACTTGGGGTGGCGCATGCCGATGCAGGCGGCCATCTGGACGGCCGGGTGCGCCATGGCGATGTTCTCGACGTCGATCGAGCTGATCCATTCGCCGCCGGACTTGATCACGTCCTTGCTGCGGTCGGTGATCTGCATGTAGCCGTCGGCGTCGATGGTGGCGACGTCGCCGGTCGGGAACCAGCCGTTGACCAGCGGGTCGCCGCCCTCGCCCTTGAAGTACTCGCGCACCACCCACGGCCCGCGCACGTACAGGTCGCCGAAGGCCTTGCCGTCCCAGGGCAGCTCCTTGCCGTCGTCGCCCACGATCTTCATGTCCACGCCATAGATCGCCCGGCCCTGCTTCAGCCGGATCTTCATCTTCTCGTCGGCGGGCAGGTTCAGGTGGCGATTCTTCAGCGTGCACAGGGTGCCCAGCGGGCTCATCTCGGTCATGCCCCAGGCGTGCAGCACCTCGACGCCATAGTCGTCGTTGAAGGCGTTGATCATCGCGGGCGGGCAGGCCGAGCCGCCGATCACGGTGCGCTTGAGGGTCGAGAACCGCAGGTTGTTCGGCTTCATGTGGCCCAGCAGCATCTGCCAGACGGTGGGCACGCCGGCGGCGTAGGTGACCTTTTCTTCCTCCAGCAACTCGTAGACCGACTTGCCGTCCATCGCGGGGCCGGGAAACACCAGCTTGCAGCCGGTCAGTGCGGCCGAGTAAGGGATGCCCCAGGCATTGACGTGGAACATCGGCACGACCGGCAGGACCGAGTCGCGCGCCGACAGGCACATCACGTCGGGCAGCGCCGCCGCATAGGCATGCAGGATGGTGGAGCGGTGGCTGTACAGCGCCGCCTTCGGGTTTCCGGTGGTGCCGCTGGTGTAGCACATGCTCGACGCCGAGTTCTCGTCGAAGCTCGGCCAGTCATAGGTGGTCGGGTGTGCGCCCATCCACGCCTCATAGCTCAGGAGGTTGGGGATGCCACTGTCGGCTGGCAGCTTGCCCGGTTCGCACAGGGCCACGTACGCCTTGATGCCGGGGCAGCGCGCGTGGATGGCCTGCACCAGCGGCAGGAAGGTCATGTCGAAGCACAAAACCTGGTCTTCCGCGTGGTTGGCGATCCAGGCGATCTGGTCGGGGTGCAGGCGCGGGTTGATCGTGTGCAGCACGCGGCCGGAACCGCTGACGCCGAAGTACAGCTCCAGGTGGCGGTAACCGTTCCAGGCCAGCGTGGCCACGCGGTCCGAGAACATCAGGTTCATGCCGTCCAGCGCACGGGCGACCTGCCGCGCTCGGGCGGCCACGTCCTTCCAGGTGTAGCGGTGGATGTCGCCTTCCACCCGCCGCGAGACGATCTGGCCTTCGCCGTGGTGGTGTTCGGCGTGGTCGACCAGGGAAGAAATCAAGAGCGGCTGGCTCTGCATCAGTCCGAGCATGGGTACTCCTCGTTGCTTATCGATGCCCGGATCGTACGCAGCCCGGCGCCGCTGCGCCAGTTCCGTCGCCTGGTTGACACTTCGGCCCATCATCGACAATCGGCCATCTGCAGCCAGGAGACGACATGCCGGACCCTGCCACCGGTTTCCCCGGGGCTTCCATGCTGGTGCGCGATGCCTCGCGGCCCGGCGAGCAGTTCCTGCGCCTGCAGCCGTGGTTCGGCGCGCTGGGCGCCGACCTGCAGCACCGGATCGTGGAGGGCATCTCGACCGTCCAGGCCGCCAAGGGCGAGGTGCTGCTGCACGCCGGCGCCGAGGTGCTGGGCTGGTACGCCGTGCTCACGGGCCTGGTCAAGCTGCAGAGCGCCAGCGCCGACGGCCGCCGCCAGGGCTTCCTGGGCATTCCTGCCGGCGAATGGTTCGGCGAGGGGTCGGTGCTGAAGCCCAAGGCCGAGCTGCGCCGCTACGACGTCATTGCGCTACGGGACTCGGAACTGCTCTGCCTGCCGCGCACCCTGTTCCACGAGCTGCGCGCGACCAGCCTGCCGTTCTGCCACATGCTGATCGACCACCTGAACATGCGGCTGGGGCAAGGCATGGCCATCATCGAAACCATGCGGCTGCGCTCGCCCGAGCAGCGCGTGGCCATGTACCTCGGCCGCGCCCTGTGGCGCGGCTCGCGCAGCATGGCGCTGTCGCAGGAAGAGCTGGGCATCCTGGCCGCCCTGTCGAGGCAGACCGTCAACCGCGTGCTCAAGGATTTCGAGCGGCGCAAGCTGGTGTCGCTGGAGTTCGGCCGGGTGCACATCCTCGACGAGGCAGGGTTGAAGGCGGTCGCCTTCGGCCAGTGATGCCGGAAGGGCGGACAATCACCCGATGACCGACACCGCCGTCGCCGAGGCCCCCGGGCTCGGCCTGCAACTGCCCTGGCAGCATTCCTTTGCCGGCCTGGGGCCGGCCTTCTACACGGAGCTCGAGCCTGCGCCGCTGCCGGCCCCCCACCTCGTTTCCTGCAACGCCCGGTTGGCGGCCGAGCTGGGCCTGGACCCTGAGTGGGTCGCCTCGCAAGAGGGTGTGGCTGCCTTCACCGGCAACCGGCTGCTGCCGGGCAGCCGGCCGCTGGCCAGCGTGTACAGCGGCCACCAGTTCGGTGTGTGGGCGGGCCAGCTCGGCGATGGGCGCGCCATCCTGCTGGGCGAGCTGCCCAGCGCCGGCGGCCCGCAGGAACTCCAGCTGAAGGGCTCGGGCCTCACGCCCTACTCGCGCATGGGCGACGGGCGGGCGGTGCTGCGCTCCAGCATCCGCGAATACCTCTGCTCGGAAGCGATGCACGGCCTGGGCATCCCGACGACGCGCGCCTTGTGCGTGGCCGGGTCCGACCAGCCGGTGCGCCGCGAAGAGATCGAGACGGCGGCCGTGGTGACGCGGGTTGCGCCCAGCTTCATCCGCTTCGGCCACTTCGAGCACTTCTTCGCGAGCGGCCAGCAGGCCGAATTGCGGAAACTGGCCGACTACGTGATCGACCGTTTCTACCCGCAGTGCCGCACGACGCCACGCTTCAACGGCAATGCGTACGCGGCGCTGCTGGAACAGGTGAGCGAGCGGACGGCAGCACTCGTCGCCCAGTGGCAGGCGGTGGGGTTCTGCCACGGTGTCATGAACACCGACAACATGAGCATCCTGGGCCTCACTATCGACTACGGCCCGTTCCAGTTCCTCGACGCCTTCGACCCCGGCCACATCTGCAACCACAGCGACGACCGCGGCCGCTACGCCTACAACCGCCAGCCCAACGTGGCCTATTGGAACCTGTTCTGCCTGGGGCAGGCGCTGCTGCCGCTCATCGATGACCAGGAGCTGGCGCTGGCGGCGCTGGAGTCGTACAAGGCGGCTTTCCCGCGCGAGCTGGAGGCCCGCATGCTGGCCAAGCTGGGCCTCACCGGTGCGGACGCCGGCGACCGGGAGGTGATCGAGGGCATCCTGCAGCTGCTGGCGAAAGACAAGGTGGACTACACGATCTTCTGGCGCCGCCTCGCGCGCCACGTGGCGGGCGAGCCGGCGGAAACAGTGCGTGACATGTTCCTCGACCGGCAAGGTTTCGACGCCTGGCTGCGACTGTACGATGCGCGCCTGCCTGCGGACCGGGGCGGCGCGGGCCGCGCCATGCTGCGGGCCAACCCCCAGTTCGTGCTGCGCAACTGGCTGGCCGAGTCGGCCATCCGGCAAGCGAAACTGGGGGATTTTTCCGGGGTCGATGAGCTGCTCGCGCTGCTGCAGGCCCCCTATGACGACCATCCGGGGCACGAGGCGCTGGGCGGCTTCCCGCCCGACTGGGCTTCGCAGATCGAAATCAGCTGCTCATCATGACCTTTCCCATCGAAAAACCCGACGCCGAATGGCGCAACCTGCTGAAGGAAAAGGGCGCCGAGCCCAACGCCTTCGAAATCACGCGTCGTGCCGCGACCGAACGGCCCTACAGCGGCAAGTACGAGGCTTTCCGGGCCGACGGCACGTACCATTGCGTGTGCTGCGGCGCCAAGCTGTTCGACTCGGCCACCAAGTTCGACGCGGGCTGCGGCTGGCCCAGCTTCGACAAGGCCGTGCCGGGCGCCATCAAGGAAATCCGCGACTTCAGCCACGGCATGATCCGCACCGAGACGGTGTGCGCGCAGTGCGGCGCCCACCTGGGCCACGTCTTCGACGACGGCCCGAGCGACACGGGCCTGAGGTACTGCATGAACTCGGCGTCCCTGGAATTCCAGGACAAGAAATAGATGAAACTGCTGATCGACTTCTTTCCCATCATCCTGTTCTTCGCCGCTTTCAAGGTGTGGGACATCTATGTCGCCACCGGGGTGGCGATAGCCGCCACCATCATCCAGATCGTGTGGCTGCGCATGCACCAGGGCAAGGTGGAGCCCATGCAGTGGCTGAGCCTGGGCGTCATCGTCGTCTTCGGCGGCGCGACCATCCTGGCGCACGACGAAACCTTCATCAAGTGGAAGCCGACCGTCCTGTACTGGCTGATGGGCGGCACCCTGCTGGTGGGGCAGGTGCTGTTCCGCAAGAACCTGCTGAAGTCGCTGATGGCGTCCCAGATGCAGCTGCCCGAGCCGGCCTGGCGCGCCATGAACTGGAGCTGGATCGTGTTCTTCGGCTTCATGGGCATCCTGAACATCTGGGTGGCTTCCAACTACGACACCGACACCTGGGTCAACTTCAAGCTGTTCGGCGGCCTGGGCCTGATGATCGCCTTCGTGGTGGCGCAGGCGGCCTTCCTTTCGCGCTACATGAAAGCCGAGGACGTGCAGGTCGACGTCCCGCCGGAGGCCTGAATGGCGACCGGCATCACCGCGCAGGCGCTCGACGAGCGGCTTCGGGAACTCCTGGCGCCGACGCGGCTCGAAGTGATCGACGAAAGCTATCAGCACGCAGGGCATGCGGGCGCCGACGGCACCGGCTTCGGCACCCATTTTCGCGTGCGGATAGCGTCCCCGCTGTTCGAGGGAAAGCCCGCTGTGGCGCGCCATCGGCTTGTGTATGATGCGCTGCACGATTTCATCGACCGCGGGCTCCACGCCCTGGCGATCGAAACGCTCCCCGACACCTGAGACCCAGCCAAACCCCATGAAGAAAGCCATCCTCGCTGCCGCGGCAGCGGCCACCCTCGGCCTTGCGCTGCCCGCTTTCGCGCAGAACATCGCCATCGTCAACGGCAAGCCGGTGCCCAAGGCCCGCATGGACCAGCTGGCCAACCAGCTCGCGCGTGCCGGCCGGCCGGTGTCGACCGACATGCAGAACCAGCTGAGGGACGAGATCATCGCTCGCGAGGTCTTCATGCAGGAAGCGCAGAAGCGCGGCCTGGACGCCACCGAAGACTACAAGGCTCAGATGGAGCTGGCCCGCCAGACCATCCTGATCCGCGAGCTGTTCGCCGACTACCAGAAGGCCAACCCGGTCACCGACGCCGAGGTGAAGGGCGAGTACGACAAGTTCGTCGCTGCCAACGGCGGCAAGGAATACCGTGCCCGCCATATCCTGGTGGAGAAGGAAGACGACGCGAAGAAGATCATCGCCGACGTCAAGAAGGGCGCGAAGTTCGACGAGATCGCCAAGAAGCAGTCGAAGGACCCGGGCTCGGGCGCCAACGGCGGTGACCTGGACTGGGCCGGCGCGAGCAGCTACGTGCCCGAGTTCTCGCAGGCCATGGTCAAGCTCGCCAAGGGCCAGATGACCGACGCGCCGGTGAAGAGCCAGTTCGGCTGGCACGTGATCCGCGTGGACGACGTACGCGACGCCAAGCTGCCCCCGCTGGAGCAGGTTCGCCCGCAGATCGCCCAGCAGCTGCAGCAGCAGAAGCTGGCGAAGTTCCAGGAAGAGCTTCGCAGCAAGGCGAAGGTGGAGTAAGCCCTGCGCTTGGGCGGGCTGCGGCGTTGCCGCGAGGTGCCCCGAATCTGAAAACAGCTACTTGAGCGCCGCAACAGCCATCAAAACCCCGATCATCACCGGCTGGTGCACCATGTACCAGCTCAGGCTCCAGCGCCCCAGCCACGACAGCGGCGCCGTCCAGCGCGGCATCCGGGCCTGGACCCAGTGGGGACGATTCGCCAGCAGCCACTGGCCGGCTGCGATGCCCCACCACATCACCCCCAGCCACGGCAGCACGGGTACGTAGTCTTCGGTGACCGGCGCCCGGCTGATGATGCCGATCCAGTTGAGGCTTTTCGAGTCGAGGAACGCGAGCGCGCCATTGGACTGCCCATGCAGCCACGGCCCCAGCATGAAGAGACCAACGGCAAGGGCTCCGGCCGGCCAGAGCCAACGGCCCCAGCCCGCCGTAAGGCGCACCACCACCAGCATCACCGCGATGCCGTGCAGCACGCCGAAGTAGATGAAGCTGCGCGGGAACATCAGGGCCGATGCCGCCGTGACCAGCAGCGCACAGGCCGCCACCTGCGCCCAGCGCTTCCAGAAGCGCCGCCACGACTGGCCCTGCGACCAGGCCACGGCCTGCCCCAGCCCGGCGCAGAACACGAACAGGCTCACGATCATCGTGCGCTGCCCGGTCCAGAACGGGTCGCGGTAGAAGTCCTGCCGGATCCAGCCGAAGTGGTTGAGGTCGAAAGCGAAGTGAAAGGCGGTCATCCACACGATTGCCGCACCGCGCAACGCGTCGATGGAACTAAACCGGCCGGCCTGGATCATGCCCGGCAGTTTAGGGTTTCCCCGTTCCCCTGCGCGCGGCGCCGAAGCTTCAATGCGGTGGCATGCCAACAAGAAGGAGACCCCGCCATGCTGAACACATGGGCGATACCGGCGCTTTCGGCGACATGAAGCTGATCGGCGAGATGTACAAGCCCGACGTGGTGCTCATCCCCATCGGCAACCACTTCGTGATGAGCCCCGAGGCGGCGGCCATGGTGGTGCGCGACATGATCAAGCCGCGCTACCCGATACCGATCCACTTCGGCACGATCCCGCAGCTGCGCGGCACGCCGGCCGAGTGCCGCGCCGCCCTGGGCTCCAGCGCCGGCATGCTGCTGCAGCTCGACCCCGGCCAGAAGGCCGACTCCTGATGCGCGCGGCGCTGGCGGCGTTGGCCTTCGTGCTGGCCGGCTGCGCCTCGGCGCCGCCGTCCGGCGTCGTGGGCGAACTCGCACCCACCGGCAAGCTGCGCGCAGTCATCAACTACGGCAATCCCGTGCTGGCCACGCGCGGTCCCGACGGCCAGCCGAAGGGCGTGTCGGTCGACCTCGCCCGCGAGCTGGCGAAACGCCTGGGCGTGCCGGTGGACCTCACCACGGTTGATGCGGCGCGTGTGTCCAGCGAGATGCTGCGCGACAAGCGCGTCGACCTGGGCTTCGTCGCCATCGACCCGGCGCGCAGCGCCGACTTCGACCAGACGTCGCCGTACGTGCTGATCGAAGGTGCCTATATGGTGCGTGCGGCGTCTCCGCTGCAGCGCAACGAAGACGTCGACCGTGCCGGCACGCGCATCTCGGTGGGCCGGGGCAGCGCCTACGACCTGTACCTGACGCGCGTGGTCAAGGCGGCCACGCTGGTGCGCAGCCCCACGTCGGGCGGCGTGGTGAACCAGATGCTCGAGCAGAACCTGGATGTCGCCGCCGGCGTGAAGCAGCAGCTGGAAGCCGACGCCAAACGCGTGGGCGGCCTGCGCATGCTGCCCGGCCGCTTCATGGTGATCGAGCAGGCCATGGGGGTGCCGAAAGGCCGCACCCGAGGCTACGCCTGGCTCAACGGTTTCATCGAAGAGATGAAGGCTTCGGGCTTCGTGGCCGAAGCCCTCAAGCGGCACGGCATAGAAGGAGCAGCGGTGGCGCCGCCAGGGGCAGCCCGGTAAGATTCCGGGTTCCCCATGTCCCTGCTTGACCACCAGCTCGAACTGCTGGCGCCTGCGCGCGACGCCGGCATCGGCATCGAGGCCATCAACCATGGCGCCGACGCCGTCTACATCGGCGGGCCCGACTACGGCGCGCGCGTTTCGGCGGCCAACAGCGTGCAGGACATCGAGCGGCTCGCAAGCCATGCGCACCGCTTCGGCGCGCGCATCTTCGTCACGCACAACACGATCCTGCGCGACGACGAGCTCGAAGGCGCGCGCCGCATGGCCTGGGACGTCTACCACGCCGGCGCCGACGTGCTGATCGTGCAGGACATGGCGCTGGTGGAGATGGACGACATGCCGCCGATCCAATTGCATGCGTCCACGCAGACCGACATCCGCACGGTGGAGAAGGCGAAATTCCTGCAGGACGCGGGTTTCTCGCAGCTGGTGCTGGCGCGCGAGCTCACGCTGGAACAGATCCGCGAGATCCACGACGCGCTGGATGCGGACCGCTGCAAGGTCGAATTCTTCATCCACGGCGCGCTGTGCGTGGCGTACAGCGGCCAGTGCTACCTGTCGCACGCGCACACCGGCCGCAGCGCCAACCGCGGCGACTGCTCGCAGCCCTGCCGCCTGCCCTACAACGTGGTGGACGACAAGGGCCGCTTCGTCGCGCATGGGCAGCACGTGCTGTCGATGAAGGACAACAACCAGGGCGCCAACCTCGCCGCGCTGGTCGACGCCGGCGTGCGCAGCTTCAAGATCGAAGGCCGCTACAAGGACATGGGCTACGTGAAGAACATCACCGCCCACTACCGCCGGCTGTTCGACGAATTGATCGAGGCGCGCGAGGGCTCCGACTGGCCTCTCGCGCGCGCGTCCAGCGGCCGAACCACTTTCACCTTCACGCCCGACCCCAACCAGAACTTCAACCGCGAGTTCACCGACTACTTCGTCAACGGCCGCAAGGACGACATCGGCGCTTTCGACTCGCCCAAGAACCCGGGGCAGCCGATCGGTTTCGTCACCAGGGTCGGCGCCGACTGGATCGAGCTGGCGCTGGACAAGCCGGCGACGCTGCTGCACAACGGCGACGGGCTGTGCTACTTCGACCTGCAGAAGGAACTGGTCGGCGTGGCGATCAACCGGGCCGAGCCGCTCGCCACGCTGGGCCAGTGGCGCGTCTTCCCCAAGGACCCCATCGCGGGCATGAAGGACCTGCGCAAGGGCACCGCCGTCAACCGCAACCGCGACATGGACTGGGTGCGCATGCTGGAGAAAAAGTCCAGCGACCGCCGCATCGGCGTATGGGCCGCATTGTCGGAGACGCCCGAGGGCTTCCGACTGCAACTGACCGACGAAGACGGCTTCGTCGGCGCGGCGCAGGCGGCGCACCGCAAGGAGCTGGCACGTTCCGAGGCGGGCTTGAAGGAACACCTCGGCCGCTTCGGCAACACGATCTTCGAGCCGCTCGACATCGCCATCCAGCTCACGCAGCCGTGGTTCGTGCCGCCTTCGCTCATCAACCACCTGCGCCGCGACGCCGTGGCTGCACTCGAGGATGCGCGCGCCAAGGGCTACGTCCGGCCGCAGCGCGCCAAGCCGGTCGAGCCGCCCGTGCCCTTTCCCGAAGACACCCTCAGCTACCTGGGCAACGTCTACAACCAGAAGGCCCACGACTTCTATGCGAAGCACGGCGTCAAGGTGATCGAGGCGGCCTACGAGAGCCACGAGGAAGAAGGCGAAGTGAGCCTGATGATCACCAAGCATTGCGTGCGGTGGTCGATGAGCCTGTGCCCCAGGCAGGCCAAGGGCGTGGTGGGCGTCAAGGGCACCATCAAGGCGGAACCGCTGCAACTGGTCAACGGCAGCGAGAAGCTCACGCTGCGCTTCGCCTGCAAGCCTTGCGAGATGCACGTGGTGGGTCGGATGAAGAAGGCGGTGATGCAGCAGCGGACCAGTGAACTGGCCGAGCACCCCCTGCAGTTCTACCGGACCCGGCCCTGAGCTTCAGGCGGCGCAGGCAGGCAGAGTTCGACCGCGAGCCCGCCCAGCTCCTGGCTGCGGTGCGCCGTCATTCGTGCCAGGTGCGCCTGCGCGATGCGGCGGGCGATGGACCAGCCGAGACCGCTGCCGCCGCCGTCTTCCCGGCGGAAGCGCCAGAAGCGTTCGCCCAGGCGGGCGAGCTGGTCCTGCGCAATCCCAGGGCCCGAGTCTTCCACGGCCACCACGACCTGGTCTCCGCTGCGCCGCACGCGGACCCGGACGCGGGCGCCCTCGGGCGAGTATCTCAGCGCGTTGTCGACCAGGTTGCGCAGCAGGACGCCCAGCAGCATCTCGTCGCCCTCCACCACGCACCCGGGTTCGGCGTCCAGCTCCAGCGACTGGCCGCGCGCGAGTGCCGCGGGGGCCAGTTCGGCGAGCAAGCCCTGCGTTACCGCGCCCATGTCGACGTTTGATCGGCCACCGGACTCGCCGGCTTCCAGCCGCGCCAGCGTCAGCAACTGCTCCACGACCCGCGTGGCCCGGTCGCAGCCTTGCAGTGCCGCCAGCAAGGCATGCCTGCGCTGGCCGGGGTCGGCCTCATGCAGGGCCACCTGGGCCTGTGCGCGGATGGCCGCCAGGGGCGTGCGCAGTTCGTGCGCCGCATCCGCCGTGAAGCGCCGTTCGGCATCCAGCAGCACGGCGATCCGGTCGAACAGGCCGTCCAGCGAGGCGAGCAGCGGTTGCATTTCGGCCGGCGCGCCATCGATGCCGACAGGCTGCAGGTCGTCGGCACGCCGGGCCGACAGCACGCGCCCCAGCCGGCGCAGGGGCTCGATGCCGCTGCGGATGGCCCACCACGTAGCGGCGGCCAGCAGGGGCAGCGCCAGCAGCAGCGGCCACAACATCGACTGGAGGACGGCTGCCAGGATAGCCGCGCGGGAGTCGCGGCGCTCACCGACATGCACCACCACGTCGCTCTCGGCGCCGCGCGCCGTGAACACGCGCCAGTCCGCACCGTCGATGCGCAGGTCCTCGAACCCGGATGCGGCCGGCAGGCGCCCCATCGGCTGCTGCGGTGCATTGGTGGAGCGCATCGCCAGCCGGCCTTCGTGGAACACCTGGAACGCCACCTTGGGCGCATAGCGGTGCAAGGGGGGCGCGTCGAGGCCATGGCCCTCGTCCATGTCGCGCGACTGCTGCACCACCAGCAACGCGGCCGCCTGGGCGAGGTGCCCGTCCAGCAATTCATCGAGCTCATGGCGGGCGTCGAGCCACACCGTCACGGCCGCTGCCGACCATACGGTCACCATCGCGGCCACCACCAGCGCGACCAGGCGCGCCTGCAACGAGGGCTTCCCGGTCAACATGCGGCCTTGTCCGGCGCGACGGTGTAGCCGACGCCGCGGACGGTATGGATCAGCGATGGCCCCAGCTTGCGTCGCAGGTGGTGGATGTGGACTTCGACGGCATTGCTTTCCACCTCCCTGCCCCAGCTGTACAGCCGCCGCTCCAGGTCCTCGCGCGACAGCACCCGGCCGGCGTTGAGCATCAGTTCCTGGAGGAGGTCGAACTCGCGGGACTGCAGGGGCACGGGCGCGCCGGCCTTGCTGACCACGCGGGCCGCCGGGTGGAGGGCGACGTCCCGCGCCCGCAGGACCTCTTGCGGGCGTCCGTGCGAGCGCCGCACCAGCGCGCGCAGCCGGGCCGCCAGTTCATCCAGGTCGACCGGCTTCACCACATAGTCGTCGGCCCCCGCGTCGAGGCCGCGCACCCTGTCGGGTATCGCATCGCGGGCCGTGAGCACGAGCACCGGCAGCACGACGCCCATGCCCCGGGCCGCATGCAGCACATTCAGCCCATCCTTCATCGGCAGCCCCAGGTCGAGAACGGCGGCTTCGTACGGCTCTGCCCGCAGTTCCCGCTCGGCCGCGTCACCGGTACGCACCCAGTCGACCTGGAATCCGCGCTGGCGCAGGCCGGCGCGCAGGCCATCCCCCAGCAACGGGTCGTCTTCGGCAAGCAGGATGCGCACAGTCGGCTTCGTTCAGTCGTCGTCGTCAGCTTGCCGCTGCGAACCGGCCGACACAGCGGAGCCGGCCGCACCGGGCGCCTGCTCCCACTGCACCCACCAGAAGGCCGCCACCGCGGCCAGCATGAGTGCCGCGATGCCGTGCCAGGGCCGGCGTGCAGCCTCGTCGGCGCGGCCGGCCTTGCGGCCGGTGAACATGGCCCGCACCAGGTTTTCGCGGTGCAGCCAGCTGCTCAGGGCTACGGCCACCACGTGCACGGCCACCAGGCCCAGCATGAGGCTGGCCAGCGCCTCGTGGACATCCTCCAGCCACTCGCCACCGGTTTCGGCGTACACGGCCCAGCCCGTGCCGGTGACGACGAGCGTGAGGACGAGCAGCGCGACGATGGCCAGCGCGCCGGCGGGGTTGTGGCCCGTGTGGTGCTCAGGGCTGCCACGCACGAGGCCGGTGAGGTAACGCCAGACGGCGCGCGGCCCCCGCACGAATGAGCTGAATCGCGCGTGGCGCGTCCCGAAGACGCCCCATGCGATGCGGAAGGTCACCAGGGCGGCCATGGTGTAGCCCAGCGTCACGTGGACCAGCCGCCAGCGTTCGCTCTCGGCCGTGAGCCAGGCCCCGGCAAAACACAGCACCATGAGCCAGTGGAACACGCGCACTGGTGCATCCCACACCAGGATGCCACGTTCAGCGGGGGATGCGGACGGCGTGCTCATCGAAGTCTCCCTTGTCGGCTTGCTGGTGGCAGGCGGCGCAGTTGGACGCGCTGCCGACTGCAGGGCGCGTCCAGACCGAGGCCGCGACCTTGCGATGCTCGCGCACGAACCACTCGGCGCGAGTGATCCTGTCTGCTGGCGGTGCGGTCCTCACCCTGCGGCCGTCGCCCGCGTTGGCGGCGAGCCACGCTCCGAGTTCCCGCACGGCCTGCGGTTCGAGCGATGCGTCAGTGCCATAGTGATGCTGCAGGCCGTGCATGACGCGCGTCCATGCCGCAGCAGGCAGCAGCGCGGGCGGATAGGCGACATGGCAGGACGCGCATTCCTGCTGGTAACGGGGATTCGCCGGCGCGCGCGCGACAGGGCTGTCCGCTCGTGCCACAGCGGCCGCACCGGCGGCGAACAGGGCCGCGAGCGTCCAGGCAGCAGCGCGGAAAGTTGGGGACATCGTTCTCTCCATCTCGAGTTTCGTGAAGCGGGACACTCAGGGTTTGAGCGCCGTCAACCATGCGAGCAGGTCTGCCTTCTCCGCAGCCGTGCAGTCCCGCCCGGCCACGTCGTTGCAGTTGCGGCGGAACCACTTCTCGACCTTGGCGGGGTCGGTGAAGCGCTGGGCGTTGAAAGCAGGTGCGAGCGGGGAGAGCGGCTTGCCGGTTGCGGCGTGCCGGCCCGGCTGGACGGGCAACGCGCCGTGGCATGTGGCGCAGCTCCACTCGCGCCCGTGGCGGCCGGTGAAGAACTGCTCGCCACGCGGCGCACTGGCCCCGCCGCCGGCGCGCGCGGCGTACTCGGCCGCCAGCTCCTGCGGCGTAGCTGCGAGGGAGGCCTGCGCGGACAGCAGCGCGGCAGCGGCAAGGCAGGCGACGAAGGTCGAACTTCTGGAAGGGATCATGTGGCAACTCCTTGGGTTGCCATGATCCGGTCGGGCGCTTAGGGTTTTCTTAACTCACCGGGCCATAGCACCCGCGGTACGCATGCCAGCTCGCATGCCCGAGCCACGGCCCCACCACCAGCAGGCCAGCCGCCCACGGCAGCATGATCGCTGCCATCAGCAGCAACACGATGAGCGCTCCCCACAGCAGCATCGTGCCGGGGGACGACGTCACGGCCCGGATGCTGGAAATGCCCGCAGTGATCGCGTCGGTGTCGCGGTCCAGGATCATGGGGATGGAGACCACGCAGGTCGAGTACACCAGCGCAGCGAACACGCCCCCCACCGCGGTGTAGACCGCCACGAACTCCCAGTTGCGCGGGTTGAACACCGCGTCCATCACGCTGTACGTGCTGGGCATGCCGGTGTTGAAGAACATGGCGAAGACCACCAGCGAAGCGCGGCCCCACAGCAGTTCGAGCAGCAGCACCACCAGCACCAGCAGGCCCATGCTGCCCAGGTGCTTGTCCCAGCAGGTCAGCGATGCGGTGAAGTCCTGCGGCTCGCCGGCCTCGGTGCGGCGGCTCGATTCGTACAGGCCCATCGCCAGGAAGGGGCCGACCAGGAAGCAGCCGGAGACGAAGGACAGCGTGTATTCCGGCTTGTTGCGGAACACGGCGCCGAGGATGAAAGCCATGGCCCAGAAGCAGGCGCCGTAGAAGAGCGATAGCACCGGGGCGGCCCGCATGTCCCGGGCGCCGCGTGCGAGCCAGCGGAAAGGGTCGGAGAGGTCCGGCGTCCGGATGGCCCTACCCTATCCACTTCCTCGCGTTGCGCCACAGCCTGAACCACGGGCTCAATTCGCCCTTGTCGCCGGACGTCCACGACATCTGCACGTTGCGGAAGACGCGCTCGGGGTGCGGCATCAGCGCGGTGAAGCGGCCGTCGGGCGTGGTCACGGCGGTGAGTCCGCTGGGGCTGCCGTTCGGGTTGGCCGGGTAGGTTTCGGTCGGCTTCCCGTGGTTGTCGACGAAGCGCATCGCGCCGATCACGCGCGCCTTGTCGCCACGGTAGGCGAAGTTGGCGTAGCCCTCGCCGTGGGCCACTGCAATGGGCAGGCGGCTGCCCGCCATGCCGGCGAAGAACAGGCTGGGTGAGTCGAGCACCTCCACCATCGAGAGGCGCGCCTCGAAACGTTCGCTGCGGTTGGTGGAGAAGCGCGGCCACGCGTCGGCGCCCGGAATGATGTCGGCCAGCTCCGCAAACATCTGGCAGCCGTTGCACACGCCCAGCCCGAAGGTGTCGGCGCGCGCGAAGAACGACTGGAACTGCTGCGACAGCACCGGGTTGAAGGTGATGCTGCGGGCCCAGCCGATGCCTGCGCCCAGCGTGTCGCCATAGCTGAAGCCGCCGCAGGCGACGATGCCTTTGAAGTCGGCCAGGCTGGCGCGGCCCGACTGCAGGTCGGTCATGTGCACGTCGAAGGCGTCGAAGCCCGCTTCGGTGAAGCAGTAGGCCATCTCGACGTGCGAATTGACGCCCTGCTCGCGCAGGATGGCGACGCGCGGGCGCGCGAGGTTGAGGTACGGCGCGGCAACGTCCTCTTTCGGGTCGAAGCTTAGCTGCACCTGCAGGCCCGGGTCCGACGGGTCGCCCGCTGCGGCGTGTTCAGTGTCGGCGCCCGCCGGGTTGTCGCGCAGCTGGCAGATCTTCCAGCTCACGCTGTCCCACACCTGCTGCAGGTCGGCGAGCTTGACCGTGAACACCGCCTTGGTGTCGCGCCAGACCTGAATTTCGCCGGCGGTGTTGGTCTTGCCGACGACATGGGTGTAGCGCGACAGGCCGTGCTCTCGCAGCACCTGGATCGCCGCATCGCGATCGGCCCGCGGCACCTGCAGCACCACGCCCAGCTCCTCGCTGAACAAGGCCTTCAGCGTCAGTTCTTCGCGGCGCGCGCTGACCTGCGACGCCCAGTTCTTGGCATCGCCGAACTCGGCGCGGCTGTCGGTGATGCCGTCGCCTTCGGTGACCAGCAGGTCGACGTTGAGCGACACGCCCACATGCCCCGCGAAGGCCATCTCGCAGGCCGCGGCGAACAGGCCGCCGTCGCTGCGGTCGTGGTACGCGAGGATGCGGCCCTGCGAGCGCAGCGCATTGACCGCGTTGACCAGGTTGACGAGGTCCTGCGGGTCGTCGAGGTCGGGCACATCGCCGCCCGGCTGGTCCAGCACCTGCGCCAGGATGCTGCCGCCCATGCGGTGGCGGCCCTTGCCCAGGTCGACGAGCAGCAGCGCCGTGTCCCCCGCGGCTTCGAGCTGCGGCGTGAGCGTGCCGCGCACGTCCTGCAGCGAGGCGAAGGCACTGACGACCAGGCTGACCGGCGAAGTGACCTTGCCTTCGGGCCACTGCGTGCGCATCGACAGGCTGTCCTTGCCGACGGGAATGGAGACGCCCAGCCTGGGGCACAGCTCCATGCCGACGGCCCGCACCGTTTCGTACAGCGCCGCGTCTTCGCCGGGTTCGCCGCACGCCGCCATCCAGTTGGCCGACAGCTTCACGCGCGGCAGTTCGATGGGCGCGGCCAGCAGGTTGGTGATGGCCTCGGCCACCGCCATGCGCCCCGACGCAGGCGCATCGATGGCGGCCAGCGGCGCGCGTTCGCCCATGCTCATGGCCTCACCCGCGAAGCCCTTGTAGTCGGCCAGCGTCGCGGCGCAGTCGGCCACCGGCACCTGCCACGGGCCGACCATCTGGTCGCGATGCGACAGCCCGCCCACGGTGCGGTCGCCGATGGTGACGAGGAAACGCTTGGAAGCCACCGTCGGGTGTGCCAGCACCTGGATGGCGGCGTCCTGCAGGGCGACGCCGGTCAGCTCGATCGGCGGCGACATGCGTTGCACCGACTTCACGTCGCGGTGCATGCGGGGCGGCTTGCCCAGCAGCACTTCCATGGGCATGTCGACAGCAGCGAGCGGGGGCTCGGCGGCCAGCACCAGCTGCCTCTCTTGCGTCGCCACCCCGACCACCGCAAACGGGCAGCGCTCGCGTTCGCAGAAAGCCCGGAACTTCGCCAGCGACTCGGGCGCGATCGCCATCACGTAGCGTTCCTGGCTTTCGTTGCACCAGATTTCCTTGGGCGCCAGTCCCGACTCTTCCAGCGGCACCTGCCGCAGGTCGAAGCGTGCGCCGCGTCCCGCGTCGTTGGTCAGCTCCGGGAATGCGTTCGAAAGCCCGCCCGCGCCCACGTCGTGGATCGCGAGGATAGGGTTGTCCTCACCCGCCGCCCAGCAATGGTTGATGACTTCCTGCGCGCGCCGCTCGATCTCGGGGTTGCCGCGCTGCACCGAGTCGAAGTCCAGGTCTGCCGTGTTGGTGCCGGTCGCCATGGAGCTGGCCGCGCCACCGCCCATGCCGATTCGCATGCCCGGCCCGCCCAGCTGCACCAGCAGCGTGCCCGGCGGAAACAGGATCTTCTTCGTCTGGCGCGCGTCGATGTTGCCGACGCCGCCCGCGATCATGATCGGCTTGTGGTAGCCGCGGGCCACGCCGTCCACCTGCTGCTCGTACTCGCGGAAGTAGCCCAGCAGGTTGGGACGCCCGAACTCGTTGTTGAAGGCGGCGCCGCCCAGCGGCCCTTCGACCATGATCTGCAGCGGGCTGGCGATGTGTTCGGGCTTGCCGAACTGCCCGCCCCACAGCTTCGACACGGTGAAGCCGGTCAGGCCCGCCTTGGGCCGCGCACCGCGGCCGGTAGCGCCTTCGTCGCGGATCTCGCCGCCGGCACCGGTGGAAGCGCCGGGGAAAGGTGAGATCGCGGTGGGGTGGTTGTGCGTCTCCACCTTCATCAGCACGTGATGCAGGGCTTGCCCCTTGGCGTAGCGGCCGTCCGCGGCGGGCAGGAAGCGCTCGACCTCGTAGCCTTCCATCACCGACGCATTGTCCGAATAGGCAACCACCGTGTGCTGCGGGCTCAGCTGGTGGGTGTTGCGGATCATGCCGAACAGGCTCTTGTCCTGCGGCACGCCGTCGATGGTGAAGCTGGCGTTGAAGATCTTGTGGCGGCAGTGCTCGCTGTTCGCCTGCGCGAACATCATCAGCTCCACGTCGGTCGGGTTGCGCCCGAGCTTGCGGAAGTTCTCCGCCAGGTAGTCGATCTCGTCGTCGGCCAGCGCCAGCCCGAACCGGCTGTTGGCGCCTTCCAGCGCGGAGCGGCCGCCGCCCAGCACGTCGACATGCTCCATCGGCGCGGCTTGCAGCTCGGTGAACAGGCGCTGCGCTTCGGAGCGGTCGAACACCACCGTTTCGGTCATCCGGTCGTGCAGTGCGGCACCGAGTTCGCGCATGGCGGCGTCGCCCAGGGTGGGCTTGCCCAGCCAACCCGACTTGAGCTTCAGGCGGTATTCGACCACGCGCTCGATGCGGCGCAAGGCCAGCCCGCAGTTGTGCGCGATGTCGGTGGCCTTGGAGGCCCAGGGCGAAACGGTGCCGAGCCGCGGCGTCACCACCAGCAGCGGCCCGTCGGACGGGCCCGCATAGGGGTCGCCGTAGGTCAGCAGCGCCGCCAGGCGTTCTTTCTCCGAAGCCGACGGTGCATGGTCCGCCCCCACAAGGTGCACGTAGCGCGCGCTGATGCCTTGGACGCCGTCGGCGACGGCCTGCAGGCGGGGGAGAAGTTGCTGGGCTCGGAACTCGCTGAGGGCATTGCCGCCCTCGAATTCGGTGATGTGCAGGGCCACGCCCGGATTCTACCTTTGCCGGATAATCCGCCCCATGAGCATTACGTACAAGGATGTGGACGGCATCCAGGGGATGCGCATCGCCGGCCGGCTGGCCGCCGAGGTGCTGGACTACCTCACGCCGCTGATCAAGCCGGGCATCACCACCCGCGAGATCGACCGGCTGGCCGCCGACTACATGAAGAAGCAGGGTACGACCTCGGCGACGCTGGGCTACCAGCCGCCCGGCTACCCGCCCTACCCGGCATCGCTGTGCACCTCGGTCAACAACGTGGTGTGCCACGGCATCCCCAACGACAAGCCGCTGAAGAAGGGCGACATCGTCAACGTCGACGTCACGGTCATCAAGGACGGCTGGTACGGCGACACGAGCCGCATGTTCATGGTGGGCGAAGTGTCCATCGCGGCCAGGCGGCTGGTGAACATCACCTATGAAGCCATGTGGCACGGCATCACGCAGGTGAAGCCGGGCGTGCGCCTGGGCGACATCGGCTGGTCGATCCAGAAGTTTGCCGAGGCGGCGGGCTTTTCGGTGGTGCGCGAGTTCTGCGGCCACGGCATCGGCCGCAACTTCCACGAAGAGCCGCAGGTGTTGCACTACGGCAAGCCGGGCACGCTGGAAGAACTGAAGCCCGGCATGACCTTCACCATCGAGCCCATGATCAACGCGGGCCGCCGCGACGTGAAGGAATTCGGCAACGACGGCTGGACCATCGTCACCAAGGACCATTCGCTGTCGGCGCAATGGGAACACACGGTGCTGGTCACCGAAACCGCTTACGAAGTGATGACGCTGTCGGCCGGCAGCCCGCCGCCGCCGCCCTTCGCCAGTCAATGAACGAAGTCGCGGTGGCTCCCGTGCAGGCGCTGCGCGACGAGTACCGCTCGCGCAAGGACAGGCTGCTCGCGACCCTCCGCGCAACGGGAAGCTCCACCCGCGGCATCCACCGCCTGCTGCAGCAGCTGGCCGAACTGGCCGACGGCGTGCTGTGCGAGCTGTGGGACCGTGCCGCACTGCCCGCCACCTTCGCCCTGGTCGCCGTCGGCGGCTACGGCCGCGGCGAGCTGTTCCCGCACTCCGACATCGACGTGCTGGTCCTCATGCCCGACGGCGTGGCCGTCGACCACGACGCAGGGCTGAAGCGCCGCGTCGAGGCTTTCATCGGCGGTTGCTGGGACTCGGGGCTGGAGATCGGCTCCAGCGTGCGCACCGCCAGCGAATGCGTCGCGCTGGCGCAGGGCGACGTGACGGTACAGACCTCGCTGATCGAGTCACGGCTGCTGGCGGGCGAGCGCAAGCTGTTCGCCGATTTCCAGAAGCGCTTCCAGCCCACCATCGACCCGCAGGCCTTCTTCACGGCCAAGACGCTGGAGATGCGCCAGCGGCACAACAAGTTCGAGAACACGCCTTATTCGCTGGAGCCCAACTGCAAGGAGTCGCCCGGCGGCCTGCGCGACCTGCAGGTGATCCTGTGGGTGGCCAAGGCGGCGGGGCTGGGCAAGAGCTGGGACGACCTGGCGCGCAAGGGACTGGCGACCCCGCTGGAAGCACGCCAGCTCAAGCGCAACGAGGCGGTGCTCAGCCTGATCCGCGCGCGGCTGCACGTCATCGCCAACCGGCGCGAGGACCGGCTGGTGTTCGACCTGCAGACGGCGGTGGCCGAGTCGTTCGGGTTCACCAACACGGCCCGGCCCAATGGCCGCGTGGTCAGCCGTGCCAGCGAGGCGCTGATGAAGCGCTTCTACTGGGCCGCCAAGGCGGTGACCCAGCTCAACCAGATCCTGCTGCTCAACATCGAGGAGCGCCTGCGCCCGACCACGCACGCGCCGCGGCCGATCAACGAGCGCTTCAACGAGAAGGCCGGCATGATCGACGTGGCCAGCGACGACCTGTACCTGAAGCAGCCGCAGGCGATCCTGGAAACCTTCCTGGTGTACCAGACCACGGTGGGCATCAAGGGCCTGTCGGCCCGCACGCTGCGCGCGATATACAACGCGCGGGCCGTGATGGACTCGAAGTTCCGCCGGGACTCCGCCAACCACGCCACCTTCCGCGCGATCCTGATGCAGCACCAGGGCATCACGCATGCCATGCGCCTGATGAACCAGACGTCGGTGCTCGGGCGCTACCTGTGGGTGTTCCGCCGCATCGTGGGCCAGATGCAGCACGACCTGTTCCACGTGTACACGGTGGACCAGCACATCCTGATGGTGCTGCGCAACGTGCGGCGCTTCTTCATCGCGGAACACGCGCACGAGTACCCGTTCTGCTCGCAGCTCGCCGCCGGCTGGGACAAGCCGTACATCCTGTACACCGCCGCCCTGTTCCACGACATCGCCAAGGGCCGCGGCGGCGACCATTCGGACCTGGGCGCGCGCGAGGTGCGCCAGTTCTGCCGCACTCACGACATCGAGCCCGAAGACTGCGAGTTGATCGAATTCCTGGTGCGCGAGCACCTGATCATGAGCCACACCGCGCAGAAGGCCGACCTGGGCGACCCCGAGGTGATCAAGGCGTTCGCCCAGCGCGTGCGCAACGAGCGCTACCTGACCGCGCTGTACCTGCTGACGGTGGCCGACATCCGCGGCACCAGCCCCAAGGTCTGGAACGCGTGGAAGGGCAAGCTGCTGGAAGACCTGTACCGCTACACGCTGCGCGTGCTGGGCGGGCGCGCGCCGGACCCGGACGCCGAGGTCGAAGCGCGCAAGCGCGAGGCGCTGGTGCAGCTGCAGCTGTTCGCGCTGCCGTTCCAGGCGCACAAGAAGCTGTGGGACAAGCTGGACGTGGGCTACTTCATGCGCCATGAGGCCGGCGACATCGCCTGGCACACGCGCCACATCTCGCGCTATGCGGGCACCGGCATGACGATCGTGCGCGCGCGGCTGTCGCCGGTGGGCGAAGGCCTGCAGGTGGTGGTGTACACGCCCGACCAGGAAGACCTGTTCGCGCGCATCTGCGGCTACTTCGACCAGGCCGGCTTCAGCATCCTGGACGCCAAGATCCACACCACCACCGACGGCTACGCGCTCGACACCTTCCAGGTGGTGACGAGCATGATGCCCGACCACTACCGCGAGCTGATCACGATGGTGGAGCAAGGACTCGGCGCCACGCTGCAGGCTGCCGGGCCGCTGCCGCCGCCCAGCCGTGGGCGCATTTCGCGGCGCGTGAAGAGCTTTCCCATCGCACCGCGCATCGAACTCATCCCCGACGAGAAGGCGCAGCGCTGGGTGCTGTCGATCTCGGCCAGCGACCGCATCGGCCTGCTCTATTCGGTGGCGCGCGTGCTGGCGCGGCACAAGGTCAACCTGCAGCTCGCCAAGGTCACCACGCTGGGCGAACGGGTGGAGGACACCTTCCTGATCGACGGCGCCGAGCTGCAGCAGAACAGGAAGCAGATCCAGATCGAGACGGAGCTGCTGGAGGCCCTGGAGGCCTGAAGGCCTTGCCCCCAGGAATCCCGCTTACCGGGAATTGAAATGCGCGCTCAGGCGCATCCACTCCTGCTCGAACGCGGGTATGCCGGCCAGGACCGCCTCCCGGTCACCGGCGCGGCCGGCGTTGTCGATCTTCTCGCACGCGGCAGCGAGCCCCACTGCACCGACCATCTTGCTCGCACCCCGAATCCGGTGGGCGAAGTGGGTGACCTGGGGGATGTCGCCGGCGGCCACCGCCTGCCTGAGCCTGGCCGCATCTTCGTCGCACGTGCCCTGGAAGGATTTGAGAATCTCGTCCACCATCGCCGCGTCACCACCCCAGCTCGCGGCGATGAGCGCCCGATCGAAGGGCTCGCCGGAGGACGTGGCGTCTGCGCTCGGACCTGAGGCGGGGTGCGGCGCCATGGCGGCTTCGGGAAGGGGCAGCCACCGCCCCAGTTTTTCCAGCAGTTGCGACAACTCGACCGGCTTGACCAGGTAGTCGTCCATGCCGGCGGCGAGGCAGGTCTCGGCTTCCCCCTGCAGCGCGTTGGCTGTACAGGCAATGATCGGAATGCGCGGAAGGCCGCCGGCGGACTCGAGCCCGCGGATGCTTCGGGCCAGCTCGTAACCATCCATCCGGGGCATGTGGCAATCGGTGAGAACCAGGCCGAAGCGGCCCGAATTCCACTTCTCCAGCGCCTCCGCACCGTCTTCCGCGCTGTCCGCGGCGTAGCCCAGCGTTCGCACCTGGCGCACCAGCAGCCTGCGGTTGATCGGATGGTCATCCACCAGCAGGATCAGCGTCCCCTCCGCCTGCGCCTCGGCGTTGCTGGGCGGGATTCGGAAGACCATGGCGGGACCGGGCCGGTCGCGTGTGGTCTCGGCCCCCGGGGCGGACGGCCTGGTGGGCTCGGCGACCGGCAGCGACAAGTTGAGCGTCATGGTCGTGCCCTGGCCCGGCGCGCTCGCCATCTCCACGGAGCCGCCCATCATCTGCGCCAGCTGGCGGCAAATGGCCAGCCCGAGGCCGGCACCGCCGGCGCGCTGAGTCGGGTCCGTCCCGGCCTGGCTGAACGGCTGGAACAGCCGCTGCTGGTCCTCCTGCGAAATGCCGATGCCGGTGTCTGCCACCGAAAATCGCAGGCTTTCCCGTCCCGCGGCCCGCTCCACGCATTGCACCCTGATCTCGATCCACCCGGCGGAAGTGAACTTGATGGCGTTGCTGACGAAATTGTTGAGAATCTGGCGCAGCCGCACCGGATCGACCATGAGTGCCGCACTGATGCCGGGGTCCACGATGCGCCTGACGACCAGGCCCTTGCTGCTGGCATTGCCGGAGTAGATGTTCTGCACGTCCTCGATCACCTGCTTGATCGACACACTCTCCGGCCGGACCTCCAGCTTGCCGGCCTCGATTTTCGAGAAGTCGAGGATGTCGTCGATGATGCGCAGCAGCGACTTGCTGGATTCCTGCACGAGCTCGAGCGTTTCGCGCTGCTCGACATCGAGCTCGCCCAGGCCCAGAAGCTCGAGCATCCCGAGCATGCCGTTCATGGGTGTGCGGATCTCGTGGCTCATGGTGGCCAGGAAAGTGCTCTTGGCGCGGTTGGCGGCCTCGACCTCGGTGCTGCGCCGCACCAGCGCCTCATTCAGGCCCTGGATGTCCCGCTCCTTGTTCTTCAACTCCGTCACGTCTTCCGCTATGCCCAGCAGGTACTGCGGCCGGCCGGACTCGCCGAGGATCGGAATCTTCTTCACCTTCAGGATGCGCTCTCCCTTGCTGCGCGTGCTGATGCGCGCCTCTGCAACGTCCAGCGGCTCGCCCCGGGACAGCGATTCGCGATCCTTGGAGACCAGGAAATCAGCCTCGCGCGCGGAAAATAGTTCATGGGTAGCCCGGCCCAGCAATTCGGCCTGGGAAAGGCCCAGCAGTTCCTCGACGGCCCGGTTGACCCGCACGATCCGCAGATCGTGAGCATCCTTCACGACGACCAGGTGGGGGATGTTCTCGATCACCGAATCCAGAAAGCGGTTGGTTGTCTCGAGCTCGGCGGTGCGCTGGCGCACGCGCGCCTCCAGGTCGGCGGCCAGGGCACGAAGATCTTCTTCCGCGCGCTGCAGCGCCGCCCGCTCTTCCTTTTCAACGAGCGCCCGGCGCACCGCGGTGCCCAGCCGCTGCAGCCGCTGCTTCAGGACGTAGTCGGTGGCGCCGGCTTTCACGCAGTCCACGGCCTCTTCCTCGCTCAGTCCGCCGGAAATCATGATCACTGGCAGTTCCGGCCGCTTCGCACGCACCTGGCTCAACGCCGCCATGCCGCCGTAGCCCGGCACCTTGTAATCGCACAGCACCAGGTCGAGGTCCTGCCGCTCCAGGGCGGACTCGAACACCTGCCGGCCGTTGACCCACTCGATGCCGCAGGGCAGGCCGTCGGCTTGCAGCCGCAGCCGGATCAGTTCCGCGTCGCGCGGATCGTCTTCCAGGTGCAGCAGGCGGATCAGTCCGCTCTTCGCGCCCTGCGGCGCGGGGGATTCGCCCGCCTCATTCATGGTGCGCCTCGCGCCGCCTGCGCAGATTCATGACTTGCTCCTTGCTCTTCAGTCTTCAGTGGGGCCGAGGCTTTGAGGGTGAAGTAGAACGTGGCGCCTTCGCCGAGCCTGCCCTCGGCCCACGTCCGCCCACCGTGCCGCGCGATGATGCGGCGCACATGGGCCAGCCCGATCCCCTTGCCTTCGAACTCATCGGCGCGGTGCAAGCGCTGGAACACGCCGAACAGCTTGTCCGCGTACTGCATGTCGAAGCCCACGCCGTTGTCGCGCACGAACAAGATGAGGCGGCCGCTCTCCTCACCCGCGCAGCCGACCTCGATGCTCGCCGCCTCGCGAGGCCGCGTGAACTTCACGGCATTGCCGAGCAGGTGGGAGATCACCTGGCGCAGCATGGCGGCGTCGCCGCCCACCCGGGGCAGCGGCGCCACCTCCCACGCGATGTCGCGGTCCTGCGGGTCCGGTTCCAGGCGGGCAATCGTCTCCCGAACCAGCGCTTCCAGGTCGACTTCGGACTCGTGCAGCCCGTCCCTGCTCATGCGCAGGAACACGAGCAGCTCCTCGATGGAATCGTCCATCTCCGCGCCCGCGCCGGCGATCACACGCAGGTAGCGCCTGGCCTCAGGCGAGAGCGTGCTGCCCGCATCCGCGCCCAGCAGCTCGGCATAGCCCTGCACGTGCCGCAGCGGCGCGCGCAGGTCATGCGAGACCGAGAAGAAGAACGACTCGACGTCGCGCTGCGAAGCCAGCAGTTCGGCGGTGCGCTGGTCGACCAGCTCTTCCAGATGGCTGCGGTGCCGCTCCAGTTCCGAGCGATTGCGCAGGGCATGAATGCCGAAGCCCATGTCGGCCGCCAGCTCGCCCAGCAACCGCACCTCATGCTCGTCGAAGCGGTCGGCCTGCACCGTATAGATGACCAGCACCCCCACCCTGTCGCTGTTGCCTTGAATGGGCAGGGCGATCGCGGCCGCTTCGCCCATGCGCGCGGCGCATTCGCGCTGGGCGCCGGCATCGCCAAGGAGGCCTTGCGCCTGCGCCGGCTCGCCATCGCGCATGGCCCTTCCAACGGGGCCGCGGCCGCCCGGCGAGTCGGGCCAGGTGAAATCGAGGGTTGCAAGATCACCGTCGTCGCCGCCCGCCTGCGCCATGGGCCGGATCCGTCCGGCCGTGTCCTGCTCGACATACCCCAGCCAGCACCGGCTGTACCCGCCAAACTCGACCACGACGCGGCACAGCTGCCGCAGCAAGGCCCGCTCGTCCGGCGACTGCGTCACTGCCTTGTTGGTCTGGAACAGCAAGCCCGAGGCGCGGTTGGAGCGGCGCAGCACTTCGGCACCGTCAACCACGCTCCGGTGTACGGTCTGCGTCAGCTCGAAGGACTTGTCCAGGGCCGACATCAGCATGCCGATCTCGCCGCGGGGGTAGGGTCGCCCGATGCGAGTGCCGAAGTCGCCCCCGCTGAAATGCGTGACTGCCGCAACGATGCGTGTGGCCTGCCTTCGAACGGCGAACTCCACCAGCAGCCAGGCGCCGGTAAATGCCAGCAGCGACACAAGGGCCAGGATCGACAGTGCGTGCCTGAAGTCCCGCTCGACCACCGCGAGCAACTCCTCCGTAGCCCCACCGACCAGCACATGCATGCCGCCTTGCCCGAACTCGGGCAGGTGGTGGGCGGCCCAGATCCGCGATAGACCGCCGCCGTCCCGGAATTCCTGTGGCTCGGCACCTCGTTGCCCGCTTGCGAAGCGAAACAGCTGAGAGTCCGCCATCGAGCTGCCGCGCAGTGCCTCGCCGCCTGGATGCCAGTAGAGCACCGTTCCCTTGTTGTCCACCAACGCCATCAGTGCCGAACTCCGCCGCAGGGCCTTCGCAAGAGCAGACATGAACTTCTCGAGGTCGAGGGACGCGAGCAGGACGAAATCCGGCTGGGTGCCTTCGGTGCGGGCGGCGATCTGCAACACGGCGCGTCCGGTCAGCCGGCCGAAGACGGGCTCGATGGCGATCGGCGAGTCCCCGCGGAGCGCGTCCTGGAAGTAACGGCGATCCGTGAGGTTCAATGTGCGGCCGCTCCCCAGGGAGTCGCAAAACAGGCTGCCGTCCGGCAGGATGGTGAGCACGCCGGTGTACTGCGGGTGGTCCTTGAGCACCGCGCCCAGGAAGCCGGAGCATGCCGCGCGGTCGCTCGTGGCAAGTTCGCGCGCCCGGGAGAGGCCGTAATGAAGCTGTGCCGTGGCGCGGACCGCATCGCGCAGCGCCTGAGCGACATGCTCAGCCTCGGCGGCCAGATCGCGCTTCGCGGCGGCGACTTCGGCATCGCGACGGGCGAGAAACTGGAATCCGCTCACCAGCGCCGGGATCAGTGTCGCGAACAGGATGAGCAGCAGCAACCGCGTGCGTATGGTCACAGGCTGGCCCTGCCGCCAGGGCGCGGCCAGTCCGCCGTCATTCCGCCTCTCCCGCCACCGGCCGGCCCAGCGTGAAATGGAACGTCGCGCCCTCCCCCGGCCTGCCTTCGGCCCAGACCCGCCCGCCGTGCCGCTCGACGATGCGCCGCACACTGGCCAGCCCGATGCCCGTGCCCTCGAACTCGTCGGCGCGGTGCAGGCGCTGGAAAACGCCGAACAGCCTGTCCGCATACTGCATGTCGAAGCCAACGCCGTTGTCGCGCACGGACACGACGACCCGCCCGTCTTCCTCGCCGGCGCTGCTGATCTCGATTCGAGCCGGGTCGCGCGGCCGCGTGTACTTCACAGCATTGCCCAGCAGGTTGGCAAACACCTGCCGCAGCATCGAGGCATCGCCAAGTACCGGCGGCAAGGGCGCGATCTGCCAGACGATGGTGCGGCCTTCGTTCGCCCGGTCCAGCGTCTGGACAACCTCCCGGGCCAATGCTTCGGGATCGACAATCGATTCGCGCAGCTCGGCCCGTCCCATGCGGGAGAACTCCAGCAGGTCGTCGATCAGCTGGTCCATCTGCACGCTGGCGTCGGTGATGATTCCCAGATACCTGCGCGCTTCCGGCGAGAGCGTGCTGGCGCTGTCCCTGGCCAGCATCTGGCTGTAGCCGTTGATGCTGCGCAGCGGCGCGCGCAGGTCGTGCGACACCGAGTAGGAAAACGACTCCAGTTCCCGGTTGGCGCCTTCCAGCCGGGCATTGAGCGACTGGAGCTCTTCCTTGCTGTGCTGCAACTCCTTGTTGCGCTGGATGGCGGCGTCGTAGGTGGACAGCAGCAGGTTGAGGATCTGCAGGCGGCCGGCGGTGATGTAGTGCCTCTTGCTGTTGAAGTACAGCTCCACCCCCAGCCCCCCGTCCTGCGGCTGGTGAAACTCGCGATTGGCGAGCACGTAGCGCACGCGCCCGATCAGATAGCGCTCTTCGTAGGGTTTCAGGACGAAGTTGTCGGCCCCGCACTCCAGCCCGCGGATCACGTCCTGCGGGTCGGACATCGTGGTGACGAGGATGATCGGCGTGTCGCACAGGCGGGCATCGTCCTTGATCCGCCGCACGAGTTCATAGCCGTCCATTTCCGGCATGACCACGTCGCTGACGATCAGAGCAGGCGCGAAGGCCGGCGCCATTTCCAGCGCCTGCCGGCCGTTGCCGGCCACCGCCACGGTATAACCCTGGCGCTCCAGGATATGCCGCAGCCGCTGGGCCTGCGTGGGGCTGTCTTCGGCGATCAGGATCTTCAGGGGTGAATCGGTCGATACGCTCATGATCAGTTCCTCTCTGTACCGTTCCTGCGCTGCACGAGCGCAACCAGCGTCTGGGCGATCCGTTCGGCCGGCAGCACATACATGGCTGCGCCCAGCGCGATCGCGACACCCGGCATGCCGTGCACCACGGAGCTTTCCCGGTCCTGCGCGATGGTGATGGCGCCCTTGTCCTTCAGCGCCTTCAGTTCCTCGGCGCCGTCCCGGCCCATGCCGGTCAGCAGCACGCCCAGCGCGTCGGGTCCATAGACCTGCGCCAGCGAGCGAAACAGGTACGACACGGCCGGCCGCAGGTGGTTCTCGGGCTCCTCCCGGGTCAGCACGATGACGCCGCCAGCGCCGACGCCCATGTGGAAGTCATCGGGCGCCAGGTAGACATGCCCGGCCAGCGGAAGGGCGCCATGGGACGCGACATGGACGTGCAGGGGCGTGGTCTGGTTCAGCCACTCGGCCATTCCGCCGACGAAGCCCTCCGCGATGTGCTGCACGATCAGGATCGGCAGGGGGTAGTCCTTCGGCAGGCCGGACAGAATGGTCTGCAGCACCGGCGGCCCGCCGGTCGACGCGCCGATCCCCACCATCCTGATCGGCCGGGTTGCCAGGACGGCGGCCGCGGGTGCAGCCACCGGGTCGGCCGGACGGGCCGTGCGCCGCACCACCTTCACCTCGGACATCAGCTTCACGGTCTCCAGCAGATGCGCGGCCGCCGCCTCGAAATTCGGGTGCTGCGGCCCTGCGGGCTTTTCGATGCAGGCGATGGCGCCGGCCTCCATCGCGCGGAACATGATGGCGGTGTCCCCGACATTGGTGTTGGCGCTGCAGATGACGATGGGAACGGCCTGGGACTCCATGATGCGGCGCGTCGCCTCGAAACCGTCGAGGCGCGGCATGTGGATGTCCATCAGCACGACATCGGGTTTGTTCCTGACGACGAAGTCGAACGCCGCCTGGCCGTCCGCGACGGCGCCGACCACGCGGATGCGCGGATCCGACTCCAGCAGATGCACCAGGAACATCCGCGTCACCGCCGAGTCCTCGGCCACCAATATCCTGATCCTGGTGTCGGTCATGAGAAACTCACCCGTTCAAACCAGTCTTCTCACGGCCTCGAGCAGGTTGCTCTGGTCGAAGCTGCTCTTGACGACATAGGCGTTGGCTCCTGCATCGATGCCGCGTTCGCGGTCCTCGCGCGTCTCCAGCGCCGACACCAGCACCACCGGAAGCTCCGCCAGTTTCCCGTCTGCGCGGATCTTCGCCGTCAGGTCAAAACCGTTCAGTCGCGGCATTTCCACATCCGACACCAGCAGCTCGAAGCGCTCGGCGCGCAGCATCGTGTAAGCCTCCATCCCGTCCACTGCGACCTTCACGCGGTAGCCCGCCGACTCCAGGATGCCCTTGAGCAGCATGCGCGAGGTGATCGAATCCTCGGCCACGAGGATGGCCGCCGCCCGCGCCGCCGCCGGCGCGGCCTCGCCGGCCCTGCGCACGGAGGCGCCGCCGGCCCGCTGGCGCGCCGACTTGAGCAGGTCGGCCACGTTCAGGATGGGCACCACCTGCCCGGAGCCCAGCACGGTGGCGGCGGCCACGTTGCGCACCCGCGTCAGGGGCTTGACCAGCGGCTTGACCAGGATCTCCTGCTCGTCCAGGACCGCGTCCAGGGCGAATGCGACACTTTGTCCGTTGGTGCCCAGGATGATCACCGGCCAGCCCGCGGGGGGGACGTCGCCGGGCTCGGCCGGCGGCAGCTCGAGCACGTTCGCCAGCCCCACCAGGGCCACCGCGCGCCCGTCGAACGCAATGGTGTCGCGGCCTTCGACCGTCCGGATGTCGTCGGGCCGGACGCGGGCCACGCGCTCGACCTGGGTGGTCGGCAGCACGAACAGCCGCCCACCCGCCTCGACCAGGACGCCGCGGAACGTGGCGCGTGTCGC
Organism: Burkholderiales bacterium; assembly: GCA_016213325.1. GTDB lineage: Bacteria > Pseudomonadota > Gammaproteobacteria > Burkholderiales > Burkholderiaceae_C > Ramlibacter. The sequence continues at coordinate 159,520 of JACRAY010000018.1, forward strand.
GGGCAGTTCGATGCGGAACCGGGTCCCCATGCCTATCTGGCTTTCGACCGACACGCTGCCACCCAGCTTGCCGGCTTGCTCCTGCACGATGGCCAGGCCCAGGCCGCGGCCCGACAGCCGCGTGATGGTCGGGCTGGTCGACAGTTCGGAGCGGAATATCAGCGCGTAGGCCTGCGGGTCATCGAGGCGTGCCGCCTCGTCCGCCGACACCAGTCCCTGCCGGATCGCCGCCGCCTTGACCCGGGCGGTGTCGATGCCGGCGCCGTCGTCCGACACCGTCAAGCGGATCTTGTTGCCGCTGACCTGGGCCACTTCGAGCCGGATCGTCGCCCGCGCCGGCTTGCCGCGCCGCGCGCGTTCCTCCGCGGTTTCGATGCCATGGTCGACGCTGTTGCGCAGCAGGTGAATGAGCGGGTCCTTCACTTCCTCCAGGATGCGCTTGTCGATCTCGATGTGCTCGCCGGCGATCTGCAGGTCGGCCTCCTTGCCGCGGTCCCGGCACAGGTCGCGTACCAGCCTCGGAAACGACGCCGAGATCGTGTCGAAAGGCTGCAGCAACAGGCTCTTGGTGTCGTCGAGAAGGTCGTCCACCAGCTTGCCGACGGCGTAGCGGTCCTGCCGCGCCGCCCTTGACAGCACCGCGAGCCTGCCTTCGACCGACTTGAGCTGCTCCTGGTTCCAGTCGAGGAAGTCCAGCATGCGGGCCCACGGCAGGCCGCGCGGGTCGGCGCCGCCCGGCGCTGGCCGGTCGACCTGCTGGCGCAGCATCCGGGCCTGCGCTTCGACCGCCGCCCATTCGCCGCGCCAGGCCTCGAAGTGCTGCGCGAGTTCGCCCAGGTCGCCCACCCGCTGGTCGAAGCTCAGCTTCACCGCAAGCATTTCCTCCGCCTGCATCAGCCGCGCATCCAGCCGGGCGACACTGATGCGCACGCTGGCGCCGGAGAGCAGGCTTGTCTCCTGCGCGGCGGTAGCCGTCGGCGCCGGCTCCACCGCCGCGGGCTCGGCAACGCCCGCGTGCCGGGCCGGCGGATCGAACATCGAATACGCCGCGGGGGCGGCCGCGCGTGCGCCGCTCCTGGGCGCCGTCATGGCGGCCGTGATGGCGTCGACCGTGCGGTGCAGCGTGTCCAGCGCCGAGGAAGACGGGGCTGCTTCCTGCCGCTTCCAGGCGGCCAAGGCATCTTCCATCGACTGGCACAGGGACTCGATCTCGGCGAAGTCCACTGCTCGTGCAGCACCCTTGAGGCTGTGCGCGGCACGAAACGTCGTCTCGACGATCTGCTGCCGCGCCCCCGGCGCAGGCCCCTTCTCCAGCTCCAGCAAGCCCGACGCGATCGTCCGCAGGTGTTCCGCGGCCTCGACCTCGAAGGTCGCCCGCAGCTGTTCGAGAAAGTCGTCGTCCTTCGTGGCCATGGCGTTGCCTATGCCTTGTAGCGCTCGACCATCTGCTTGAGCCGCTGGCCGAGCTCGCTCAGGTTGCGCGCGGCCGTCTCCAGCTGCTTGGCGCCCGCCACGTTCTGCGCGCTGGCCTGCCGGATGCTCTCCATCGCCCCGGCCACCTGGTCCACCCCCACCAGCTGCTGCTGGCTGGAGGCGGCGATCTGCGTGGCCGCCTGCGCCGCCTCCGTCACGCTGCCGGCCAGCGCCTGGATCGCCTCGCCCGCCGCTCCGGTCTGCCGCGTGCCTGCCTCCACCGCCTTGCTGCCCTGCTCGGTGGCCATCACCGCCGTGGTCGTCGCCTTCTGGATGTCCCCCAGGATGGTGCGCACCTGGTTGGTCGCCTGGCGCGACTGCTCGGCCAGGCTCTTGACCTCCTGCGCCACCACGCCGAACCCCCGGCCCTGCTCGCCCGCCTTGGCCGCCTCGATGGCGGCGTTGACCGCCAGCAGGTTCGACTGCGTCGCCAGGTCCTCCACCGTCGCGATGATCTGCCCGATCGCCTGGCTCTGCTCGGACAGCCGCACCATGCTGGCGGCGATCGCCTCCATCTGCTGGCGGATGCGCTCCATGCCGGCGCTCGCGTCCTCGGTGGCCTTGCGCCCGCTTTGCGAGCTATGCGCCGCCTTTTGCGCGCTGTCGGCCACCAGCCGCGCCTTCTGGCTGGCCACCTGCGCGGTCTGGCGCACCTCCTCCACCGTGGTGGTGGTCTCGCTCACGGCCGCAGCCGACTCGCTGGCGCTGGCGGCCAGCTGCGCGGTCGAGGTCACGATCTCGCTGGCCGCCGCGCCCAGCACATTGGCACCCTCCACCAGCTCGCGAATCTGGCCCCGAAGGTTCTCCGACATGCGTGCGAAGGCGTTGCCCAGGGCATCGTCGGGCGATTGGGGCTGGTAAGTGGAGCGCAGGTCGCCGGCGGCGATCTGCCCGGCGGCGCCCGCCACCGCGCGCAGCGACTGGGTCATCCGGTCGAACGTCCGCGCCAGCACCCCCACTTCGTCGCTGCGCGCATCCGTCGGCACATGGACGTTCAGGTCGCCGACGGTGATCCGCTCGGCTACGGCTGTCAGCCTGCGCAGCGGCCGCGAAAGATCGCGCGTGAGGAGGAACCCGGCCAGCGCGGCGAGTGCCAGCGCCGCGAGGGTTCCCAGCACGATCGTCCATTGGGCGTTCCGGGCATCGGCCTGGGCCGCCTCGGCCCGTTTCCCGAGCAGGTCCTGCTCTTCGATTTCCATCTGGTTGATGAGCTTGCGGATCTCAGTCGTGAGCGCCCCGCCCCTGCCGGCCTTGATGAGCTGGACGCCCGCTTCCGGGCCCTTGGCCCGGACGGCTTCGATCGCTTCCCTGGAAAAGTCGATCCGGCTGCCGACCAGCGGTGCGAGCGCGTCGAGTCGCCGCTGCTGGCTCGGGTTGTCAGCAGTCAGTTGCCGAAGCTCCTGGCTCACCTTGTCGGTTCTTTCGATCGCCGCCCGGTAGGGCTCGAGTTCCTTGTCCTGCCCGGTGATGGCATAGCCCCGAACGCCGTTTTGCATCTCCAGCGCCAGCGACTCGATCTCGGCCAGCCGCCTGAGCACTTCGTAGGTGTGCTGGCGCAGTTCCGACGCCTCGACCAGCCGCGTGGTGCCGCGATACGCAACCGCCCCGACAATGGCGAAGATGGCCAAAGCCACGCCGAAGCCTGCGGCGATCTTGGTACCCACATTCCATTTCATTGTCCAATCCTCCCCTGGGTTTCATTCGAGTTCAGCCCTCGACTTCTTCGTCAACGACAATCTTCGGGTCGGCCATGATGCGATCCAGGTCCAGCACCACCAGGCGCTGGGCTGTCACGCCTTTGAGGTAGTCGGCCCGGACCCCGCTGAAGGTCGACAGCGAAGACGCCAGGCTGTCCTGCGCAACGACACGCACGCCCTCGATCGTGTCCGCCAGCAAGCCCAGCTCCAGGTCGCCGCAGCGAACGAGGATGACGCGGTGCAGGTCCGTGAGGCCCTGGTCCGGCAGGTCGAAGAATTTCTTGATGTCGATCACCGCCGCGATGCGGCCGCGAACGTTGACGATCCCCGGCATGAACGGCGGGGTGCACGGCAGGGGCGTCAGGCTCCTGAGCGGATAGACCTCGCGCACGTGGCGCGTCTCGACCGCATAGCTCTCCCGCGCGAGGCGGAACTCGAGCAGCTCCAGCGTCGATGTCCCGGCATCCGTGTGCTGGGCCGGCCGCGCGAGCGCCCGCGCCCGGGCGCGCAGGATCCGCCAGGCGTCGGGCTCCGCTGGCGACACTGTGGGTCCATTCATGGCGAAGTCTCCTCGGTGGACATCGACGTGATGGTTTCGATGAGCCGTCTGGCCGTGAGCCCGTCCGATTCCGGCAGCGATTCGTCCGGCGGGTGGCGGCCGAGCAGAAGCAGCGCGTTGGCGAAATGCCGGCCCGCCTCCACGGCGTTCCCGCGGCTGCGCGCGAGGCCCCCGAGGGCGAAATGGGCCAGCACGAAGTCGGGTTCGATGTATAGCGCCCGCTGCAGGGACAAGCGGGCGGACTCGGGCTCCCCGCGCTCCAGCAGGACGATCGCGCGCAGGTAATGGCCCGCGGGGTCCAGCTTGTCGGCGCCGACCCATCGCTCGCACCACGCCAAGCCCTCGTCGAGCCGGCCGAGGTTGGCGAGCGACCGCGCCAGCAGGGAAAACGCGCGCGGTAGGGAGCCAGTCCCGGCGATGAACGGCGCCAGCTGGTCTACGGCCTCGGCATAGCGGCCGGCCTGGTAGAGCCTTTCCGCAGTGGCGATGGATGGGCGCGATGGTTGCGCGGGCGGCAGCGCAGGTTGCGCCGGGTATTCCGGCGGCGCGTCATATCCGGGTTTTTCGACCGGCGGCAGCATCCAGTTCGGCTCGCCCACGGCCGAAGCCGCGCACTTGCGATAGAGGATCGCCCCGGGGAAATTCACCGTGGCGAACTCCGGGAACATGGCCTGCGACGCCTCGCTGGGACTAGCCACCAGCCAGCCGCCTTCGACCAGCGCGTGATGAAGTTTGCCGATTGCCGTGCGCGCCTGCGGCGGGGTGAAGTACATCAACACGTTGCGGCAGAAGATGATGTCCATCGCGTTGGTGCCGCCCGCCAGCGACGGGTAGGCGTCCTGCGCCAGGTTCAGGTGCGAAAAGCTCACCATCCGCTTGATCCGGCGGGCGATCGCGTAGCGGCCGTCCGCGGTGCGCTCGAAATAGCGTTCCTTGAGCCCGGCCGGCGCATCGCGAAACGACCACTCGCCGTACACGCCGGCCGCGGCCTTGTTCAGGAAGCGCGGATTGATATCGGTCGCGGTGATCGTCACCTGCCAGTCGCGCAGGTCGGGCAGCGCCTCGTGCACGAGGATCGCCAGCGAATAGGGCTCTTCGCCGCTGCAGCAGCCCGCGCTCCAGATCCGCAGCCGCTGCTGGCGGCCCCGGCGCGAGCGGATCAGCTCGGGCAGGATGGGGCCGGCCAGCGCCTGCAGCACCTGCGGATCGCGAAAGAAATAGGTTTCACCGATGGTGAGATGGGTGGCCAGCACCTGCAGCTGCGACTCGCTCGGCGGGGCCGCCAGCAGCCAGTCGGCGCAGGCCGCGGCATCGGCAAGGCCGAACTCCCGAGCCGCGCCGGCCAGGCCGCGCTGCAGGTCGTCGCGGCGCTCGCGCGGGAAGTGCAGTCCCATCCTCCGGGCAACGAACTCGCTCAACGGCGGCCATTGCGATTCCGGGATGGGGCGGGCTGTCATGCGGCCGGGTCCATCGACTTGTCCAGGGCATGTGTCTCGTCGAGGGAAAGGAACCTTTCGAGGTCGTGCACCAGCACCAGGCCATCGTCGAGCGGGGCCAGGCCCTGGAACTGCTCCAGGCCAGGAACGATGCACTGCGGATCGATGACCGTGGACGCATCGCATTCGATGACACCCTGAGCCTCGTCGATCGGCAGCGCCACCGTGCGCCGGCCCATGCGCGCGATCAGCAGCTGGTCGGACGGAGCGATCTCGCGCCGACGCAATCCCAGCCGCTGCCTGAGGCACAGCACGGGCACCACGCAGCCGGCCACATCGATCACTCCCACCACGACAGGGGGCGCGCCCGGCAGCGGTGTCACTTCCACGGCGCGGACGACGCGCTCGACGCAGCCCAATGGAAGGGCAAAGCATTGCCCTTCCAGGCGAAAGACGATCAATTGGGCGGGGGCACTCATTCCCGCCCGCGCGCTGGGGGGTGCGACGAGGAAACCGTCGTTCGCAACGACGGGCGGACGAGCGTGATCAACGCCGATGAACTCATTCTTGTTCCCTGTGTGAGCGGACCATGGAGCCCGCAACCGTCGCAGGCTTGCAGTGCGCGCCACGCGGCCCATTTCGACTGCGTTCACCGCCGATTGTGATCGCAGCCCACGATTCTGTGTGCCTTCGCCGCCGAATTCACTCCACTGAAAGTGGGACTTTTCAGTTTCCCCGGAGTTTGTCTGATTTGGCGCGGCTCGAAGAAAGTTGGAAGAAAGTATCCATTTATCGACGCGCTCACCCCAGATCGAACTGTCGAGCTGGCCTTCGAATCGGGCCTGTCAACGCTCGTCGTCTGCTTCCTGCCCCGCGTCGAGCCCCGGGAACATCACCTCGGTGAATCCGAACCTGCTGAAGTCGCGCATGCGCATCGGGTACAGCTTGCCGGCGAGATGATCGCACTCATGTTGCACCACGCGGGCATGGAAACCGTCCACCGTGCGCTCGATCGGGTCGCCGTAGGGGTCGAAGCCGGTGTAGCGGATGCGCGACCAGCGGGGCACTACGCCGCGCAGGCCCGGGACGGACAGGCAGCCTTCCCAGTCCTCTTCTTCCTCCTCACCGACCGGCGCTATGACGGGGTTCAGCAGCACCGTGCGCGGCACCGGCGGCGCGCCGGGGTAGCGCGGGTTGGGCGCATCGGTGCCGAAGATCACCACCTGGAGGTCCACCGCGATCTGCGGCGCGGCAAGCCCGGCCCCGTTTGCCGCGCGCATCGTGTCGAACATATCCGATACGATCAGGTGGATCTCGTCGGTGTCGAACTGCGTGACGGGGCGGGCCGCCCGCAGCAGGCGCGGGTCGCCCATCTTGAGGATTTCGCGAACAGTCATTCCGCCAGCCTATCCGCCCGCGGGCGCTGTGCCGCTGCAGCCCCGGACCCCGTCATCGCGGCCTCGCGAGATACGCAGCCACGACTTCCGCGATGTTGCGGGTCGAGACGGGCTTGACCAGGGCGCCAAGCAGCTGGAAACCGCCGGCCCGCGCGATCTCGACCGCCGCATGCAGGTTCGATTCGAACGCGCTCATGAAAACCAGCGCGACGCCGTCCCGGACTGCGCGCAGGTCCGCCAGCAGTTCGATGCCATCCATCTCGGGCATAGCCACGTCGCAGATGACGATGTCCGCCGTCACGGCCGGGTCGCGCAGCAGCCGCAGTGCCTGGCGGCCGTCCCCTGCGGTGTGCACGGTTTGCGCACCCATGCCGACCAGCAACTGGCGCAGCATGTCACGCTGGAAGGGATGGTCCTCGATGACCAGGAAAGTGATCTCTCGCAGCGACATTGCAGCTCAGGCCCTGCCTCGCGAATGGGTTTGGCTGGGGCGGGGTGGTTCAAGGGCGGCTCATCTTACAACCCAAGCGCAGGCGTTGTGTGAGGTCCAGTTGTGGATCTTCGGGCCACGGCGCCCGGTCGACCGATTCCTTGCACGCTACCGGGACCTTCGGAGCTCCCAGGCCGCGGCCCAATCGATGAATGCATGCAACGGCATGGGCGGCGCGATGTAGTCACCCTGCGCCGCATCGCAACCCCACTGGCGCACGAACTCCCAGTCTTCGCGGGTCTTCACACCGTCTGCGACAGCCACCAGGCCCATGTCCCGGGCCAGCTCCAGGCCGGTTGCCAGTCCGGCGCGCGCGGCGCCGTCCCGCCAGGCGCCGGTGACCAGGGTACGGTGGATCACGAGTTCGGTGAAGGCGATGCGCTCGAGCAGGTCCTTCGACATCCTGCCGGTGCCGAAGTCGGCGATCGCCAGGCCGAAACCCGCCATGCGCAGCCGCACCAGGCTTTCGAGCGCCTCGCCCAGGTCGGTCTCCACCGACGGCTCCGCGATGCCCAGCACCATGTGCTGCGGCGCCAGGCCTTGATTGGCGGCGGTCTGCTGGATTCGGCCGGCGAGGTGGATGTCGGTCATCGAGGCGAGAGCCAGATGGACCGCCACGCTCACTTGCAACCCGTGCTGGCGCAGCGCTGCGCACTGCGCAGCCGCCCTGCGCAGCATGAGCCATACCAAGTCGTCGCTCAATCCCTGTGCGTGCAGCGCGGGCATGTAGACGGCCGGCGCCAGGACGCCGCGGGTCGGGTGCCGCCAGAGCATCGATGCCTGGGCAGCAACCAGTGCGCCGGTGCGCAAGTCGACGCGTGGCGCGAGACAGGTCTCGAAAGCCTCGCGTTGCCATGCTTCGGCGATCTCGCCGTGGCTGAACTCCGGCTCCTGCACGACGGGTGCGGCAGAGCGGCTGCGGCGCGCGTCGTACAGTTCGATCATCGGCGCCAGCTTGGCCGCAGTCGCGGGCTTGCTGATGGCGCCCAGCAGGTCGACGCGATAAGCCTGGGCCATGTTCGCGACCGAGGCCAGCAAGGGTGCGTCGAGCGCGCTGAAGAGGATTAGCGCGAGGTTGCGGTCGGTCGCGCTCAGGTGGCGGATGAATTCAACACCGTCCATGCCCGGCATCGACAGGTCGCTGATCACGACGTCCACCGGGCGGTCCGGGTCGCGGATCACCCGCAACGCGGAAGACCCATCGTGCGCCTCGTATACCGCCGCAGCGCCCAGGCCGTTCAGCAGCCCCACGACGGCGTGCCTCTGGAAGTCATGGTCTTCGACCACCAGGAACCTGAGCTTGTCGAATGCCATTTTTTCAGCCAGTCCGTCCTTCGCGTCACGACGCATCAAGGCGCCAGCATAGCGGGCAAAATGCGAACAATGCTGAAAGCCGGAATCCGCTGGGCCTACTTCCTGCTGGCGCTGCTGTCGCTGGCGCTCGGGATCATCGGCGCGTTCCTGCCGATCCTGCCCACCGTGCCCTTCATCCTGCTGGCGGCATGGTTCGCGGCCAAGAGTTCCCCGCGGCTGCTGGCCTGGCTGGAAGGCCACCCGAAGTACGGGCACCACATCCACGACTGGCGCATGGGCGGCGTGGTGAGCCGCAAGGCCAAGTGGGCGGCGACCACCATGATGTCGCTGAGCGCCGTGATCATCTTTTTCACGGTCGCCAAGGTGTGGGCGCAGGTGTTCTCCATCGGCACGATGGTGCTGGTGGGCGCATGGCTGTGGCGCCGGCCCGAGCGCTTCGGCCCCTGAAGGCGCTAGGAGTTTCGCCTGCCGGCGTCCAGCCGCGCCCGGATCGCATTCATCTGCTCGATCTCCTGGCGCTGCGAAGTGGCGATCCGCTCGCAGAGCCTGGCCAGCTCGGCGTCCTGGATGGGGGCTTCGCGGCACATCAGGACCGCGCCCGAGTGATGCGGGATCATGGACGCGATGAATTGCCCGTCGCCGATCCCGCCCTGCTGGCGCGTCGCCGCCAGCGCGCCGGCAAACACCAGCGTAAGCGCGGCATACAGTGCCACATTCAGCGGCTTGCTCGCATACATCCCGCGCATGGTGGCCAGCATGGTGATGCCCATCGGCGCGACCATCGCCAGCGCCATGTAGAGCGTGTTCAGGTTGTGGCGGAAGTCGGCCCAGCCGTCGATCATCGAGAACATCACGATGTACATGACGGCCAGGCTCAGGGCCATGTTCAGCGCGAATATCCCGTAGGGGTGCCGGCTTGCGAGGTTGTGCTTCATCGTCGCTGTCCTTGCGTGAATGATCCCACCGAAGGCCGCCTTCTCACGCGACGAAGACGGCCTTGATGTTCACGAACTCGCGGATGCCGAATCCGGAGAGTTCGCGGCCATACCCGCTGTCCTTGACGCCCCCGAAGGGCAGGCGCGGGTCGGAGCGCACCGCCTCGTTGACGAACACGCAGCCGGCTTCGATGCGCGCGGCGATACGCTCGCCGCGGCCGGCATCGCCCGTGATGACGCAGCCGCCCAGGCCGAACACCGAATCGTTGGCCAGCGCGATCGCTTCGTCCTCGTCTCGGGCGGCCACGATTGCAGCAACCGGGCCGAACAGCTCTTCGTCGAAGGCCGGCATGCCCTTGCGCACGCCGGCCAGGACGGTCGGCGGGTAAAAGGCGCCAGGCCCCGGCGCCGGCTGGCCCCCCAGCAGGCAGCGTGCGCCCTGCTGCAAGCTGCGCTGTACCTGGTCATGCAACGTGTCGCGCAGGTCGTGGCGCGCGAGCGGGCCGACCTGCGTCGACTCGTCCATGGGGTCGCCTTGCCGCACCGCGCGCATCTCCTGAACAAATTGGCGTTCGAAGGCGTCGCGCACCGCGTCGACCACGATGAAGCGCTTGCCCGCGATGCAGCTCTGCCCGCCGTTGACCAGGCGCGCCTTGGTGCAGATCGCCGCCGCCACCGCGGGATCGGCATCTTCCAGCACCAGGTAGGCATCGCTGCCGCCGAGCTCCAGCACCGTCTTCTTCAGCATCGCGCCGGCCTTGGCGGCGACTGCGCGGCCCGCTGGCCCGCTGCCGGTCAACGTGACGGCGCGCACGCGGGGATGCGCGATCACGGCGTTCACCTGCCGGTTGCCGACCAGCAGCGTGCGCAGCAGGTTGCCCGGCGCGCCGGCTTCGCGCACGATGCGCTCGATGGCGAGCGCGCAGCCCGGCACATTGGACGCGTGCTTCAGCACGGCGGCATTGCCCGCCATGAAGGCCGGCGCTGCAAACCGGAAGAGTTGCCAGAACGGAAAATTCCAGGGCATCACGGCCAGCACGACGCCCAGGGGCTCGAAGGCGACGAAGCTGTGCCGCGCCTCGGTCTGCACGTCCTCTCGCGCCAGCATCCGCGCCGCGTGCTCCGCGAAGTAGTCGCAGCAGGCGGCGCACTTGTTCGACTCGGCGATGCCGTCGGTGACCGGCTTGCCCATTTCCAGAGCCATCAGTCGTGCCCACTCGCCGGAGCGCTCGCGCAGGATGCGGCCCATGCGGCGCACGCACTGCGCTCGCTCTTCGAAGGAAGTGTCGCGCCAGTCGAGGAATGCCTCATGCACGTCTTCGACGATGTCCCGCACTTCTTCGGGCGTCATCTCGCGATGCGATTCCAGCTGCTGCCCGGTGGCCGGGTTGACGGCGGCGATAGCCATTGGGAGTCTCAGCCGCGCTCGGCCTGCGTGCTCGGCGCCTTGCCTTCGCGCTGGTCGCGCCGGGCCCGCTCTATCGTCTTTTTCTCAGGCATGGAAACCTCCAGGTGACTCGCCGCATCCTTGTGAGACCCGCGCCGCCAGATGCAAGTTCGCTCGAGCATTCAGGCCACCACACTGACGCGCACGCCCGCATCCTTGCGCAGCACTTCCACCCCCACGCTGCGCTCGTGCCGCTGCAGCAACAGGTCGCAGCTGGCGCCGGGCGAGCCCAGCTGTTCGATGCGCAACCAGTCGATGAATGCCGGCAGGCGCGGCGTGCGCAGCTTCAGCTCGCGGCTGGCTGCGCACCAGTCGAGGCCCAGGCACGCCTGCAGCAATGCGAAAGGCGCTGCCGCGGCCCACGCCTGCGGCGCGCACGCCACCGGATACAGCGTGGGGCCGCCACTGCCGCGGCGCTTGAAGCCGCAGAACAGTTCGGGCAGCCGGTGCAGGTCGAAATGCAGGCTTGCCTCGAACAGCGCGCCCATCAGGCGCATCGCGTCCTCGGTGCGGCCGTAGCGGGCCATGCCGGCCGCCGCCAGCGCGTTGTCGTGCGGCCAGATCGAACCGTTGTGGTACGACATGGGGTTGTAGCGCGGCTCGCCTTCGGCGATGGTGCGCACGCCCCAGCCGCTGAAGAAGGCCGGACCCATCAGGCTGTCGACGATGCGCTGCGCGTGCTCGGGCGCGGCAATGCCGCTCCACAGGCAGTGGCCCACGTTGGACGACAGCACCTGGCACTGCCGCTTGTCGCCGTCGAGCGCCAGCGCATAGGCGCCCAGCGGCTCGCACCAGAACCGCTCCTGGAAGCGCGCCTTGAGCGAGCGCGCTTCGGTCGCCAGCCGGTGCGCCAGCGCCCCGTCGCCTAGCGCCTGCGCCACCTCGGCCAGCATCTGCTTGCCCTGGTAGACGTAGCCCTGCACCTCGCACAGGGCAATCGGCGCGTCGGCCAGCACCCCGTCGGCGTGGAACACCGAGTCCTGCGAGTCCTTCCATCCCTGCTGTGTAAGGCCGTCCCGGCTCTTGCGCACGTACTCGACGAAGCCGTCGCCGTCGACGTCGCCGCAGCTGTCTATCCACTGCAGCGCCGCCAGCAGGTTGGGCCAGATGCGCCGGAGGAAGGCCTCGTCCGCGGTGCGCCGCCAGTAGGCGGCGGCCAGCACCAGGAACAGCGGCGTGGCATCGACCGTCCCGTAGTAGCGCCCGAACGGGATTTCGCGCGTGCGCGCCATCTCGCTGGCGCGCGCCTCGTGCAGGATCTTGCCGGGCTCGGCGTCGCGCGCCGGGTCGGTTTCGGTGGACTGGGTGGCCGCCAGGTGGGCCAGCACGCCGCGCGCCAGCGACGGGTCGACCCAGATGTACTCCATGGCCGTGAGGATCCCGTCGCGGCCGAAGGTGGTGGAGTACCAGGGCACGCCGGCGAAGGGATAGGGCCCGGTCGGCAGCTCGGTCGTCAGCATGGCCAGGTCGGACACCGAGCGCTCGAGCCACAGGTTGACCAGCGGGTTGGACGTATCGACACGGCAACGCGTGCGGTCCTGCTGCCGGCGCCCGGTGCGGCTCGCGTGCAGCGCCGCTGCGTACGAGCGCACCTCGGGCAGTGGCTCGCCTTCGCACTCGCAGGCAACCGTGCAATACAGGTGCAGTTCCGACCCGGCGTCCAGCAGCAGTTCGAAGAGGGCCCGGTTGGCGTCGATACGGTGCGGCCGGGGGTCGAAGCGCACCCGCGTACGCCGCCGCAGGCCGTCCAGCCCCTGGTAGGGCAGCACCAGCTCGTCGGGCGTCACCTCGGGCGGCAGGCGGCTGCCGTGGCGCTCGCGCTGCATCCCGCGGATTTCGAACAGGTCCACGAAGTCGGCCTCGAAGGTGATTTCGACCCGCACGGTGGCGCTGTCCTGGCCGTGGTGGTTGATGCGCAGGTGCTCGTAGCAGGCACCGTCCCACAGCAACTTCGCGCGGAAGATGTGGAGCGTGCCCTTCGGCAGCACCAGCCGGTCGCCCACGGTCACGTCGGGATTCATCAGGTCGATGGCCAGCAGGCTGCCGGCCTCCTCCGCGAACGAGCCCAGGAAGAGCGGCCGGGCGCCGTCAATGGTGAGCTCCTGGTGGGACAGGTAGCGCGTGTCGTTGTGGTACAGCCCTTCCTGCCCGGGCGCCAGCGCCGCGATGTCGCCGAAGCGGTCGAACATGGCGAAGGTTTCGTCGTGCTTCAGGACCTGCGGCTGCTCTTCGGGATGGGCAAAGGTGGCCAGCACGTACCACTTGTCGTCAACCTGGATCTTCTTCCTGGCCATGGCGGGCGTTTCAGGCAGCGACACGTTGGCAGGTGAGTTCACGGTACAGGGCCAGGTACTGCCCTGCCATCCGCTGCGCCGAGAAGCGGCGCTCGAAGCACTGGCGGCAGCCCCGCCGGTCGATCCGGTCGACCTGCCGGGCGGCAGCGATCGCCTGCTGCTGGTCGCGCACGATGAACCCGGTGACGCCTTCGTCGATCACCTCGGGGACGGCGCCATGGGCGTAGGAAATCACGGGCGTGCCGCAGGCCATGGCTTCGATCGCCACCAGGCCGAAGGGCTCGGGCCAGTCGATCGGGGCCAGCAGCGCCTTGGCGTTGCCCACGAAGTCGTCTTTGGCCGCGTCGTCGATTTCACCGATGAACGTGACCAGCGGGTGGTCGAGCAAAGGCTCGATCGCCTGCCGGTAGTACTGGCGGTCGGCGGCATCCACCTTGGCCGCGATGCGCAGCGGCGTGTTGCACGCGATCGCGATCTCGATCGCGCGGTCGCAGCGTTTCTCGGGAGAAATGCGGCCGACGAACGCGAAGTAATCCTGCGCGCGAGGATGGAACGTGTACAGGTCCAGCGGCAACCCGTGGTGAACCGTAGCCAGCCAGTTGGCCCACGGCAGCGGCGCACGCTGGCTGTCCGAAATGGACACCAGGGGATGGCTGTGGAAGCGCCGGTACAGCGGCTTCAGGTCGGGCAGGTCGAGCCGCCCGTGCAGCGTGGTCAGGCTGGGCGCCTCCCACTGCGTAGCCACCGGCAGGTGCACCGTGTCGATGTGGAAGTGGATCACGTCGAACGAGTGGCACAGCTCGCGCACGTGATCCACCATCAGCGTGTGCCAGATCACGGGGTCGGGACGCGCCGGGTCCAGGCGCAACGCGCGGTCCGCCACGGGAACCAGCCGCGCCGAGGTGCGCGAATCGCCGCTGGCGAACAAGGTCACTTCGTGGCCCATCCGGACCAGCGTTTCGGTGAGGTAGTGGACGACCCGCTCGGTGCCGCCATAGGCGCGCGGCGGCACGCTCTCGATCAGCGGCGAAACCTGGGCAATTCTCATCTTCCTGAAAAACGCGCAAAACTCCAATGCTCCGCGCGGATCCCGGTGCCTGGGTGTAGGAAGAATGCTCTTCCCGCTTTGGCGCGGCGGCCGCGCTCAGCCGTTGCCCAGCAAGGCGCGCAGCCCGTCCTCGTCGAGCACGGCGACGCCCAACTCGCGAGCCTTGTCCAGCTTGCTGCCGGCTTCGGCGCCCGCCACCACGTAGTCGGTCTTCCTGCTGACCGAGCCGGCCACCTTCGCGCCGGCGGCTTCCAGCAGTTCTTTCGCCTCGTCGCGCGACATCGACGGCAAGGTGCCGGTGAGCACGACCGTCTTGCCTGCAAGCGGCTGGGGCGCCTGCGCGGCAGGCTCCCCCTCTTCCCAGTGCACGCCGCAGGCGCGCAGCTGCTCGATCACTTCGCGGTTGTGCGGCTGCCGGAAGAACGTGTGGATGCTCTCGGCCACCACCGGGCCGACATCGGGCACCTGCAGCAGCTGCTCGATGCTTGCGTCCATGATCGCGTCGAGCTGGCCGAAGTGGCGCGCCAGGTCCTTCGCCGTCGCCTCGCCCACGTGCCGGATACCCAGCGCGTACAGGAAGCGAGGCAGCGTCGTCGCCTTCGACTTGTGCAGGCCCGCCAGCAGGTTCTGCGCCGACTTCTCGCCCATGCGCTCCAGCGCCACGAGGTTGGCCAGTCCCAGCCGGTACAGGTCGGGCAGCGTCTTCACCACGCCGGCCTCCACCACCTGGTCCACCAGCTTCTCGCCCAGCCCTTCGACGTCCATCGCCCGCCGCTGCGCGAAGTGCAGGATCGCCTGCTTGCGTTGCGCACCGCAGAAGAGGCCCCCGGTGCAGCGATGGTCGGCCTCGCCCTCCTCGCGCACGGCCAGCGCACCGCAGACCGGGCAATGCGCCGGCATGGTGAACACCTGCGAATCGTGCCGGCGCTTGGCGGGCACCACCGCCACCACTTCGGGGATGACGTCGCCCGCGCGTCGCACGATCACCGTGTCGCCCACCCGCACGTCCTTGCGCTGCGCTTCCTGTTCGTTGTGCAGCGTGGCGTTGGTGACCGTCACGCCGCCCACGAACACGGGCGCGAGCTTGGCCACCGGCGTGAGCTTGCCGGTGCGGCCGACCTGGATGTCGATGGCCTCGACGGTCGTCACCTGTTCCTGGGCCGGAAACTTGTGGGCCACCGCCCAGCGCGGCTCGCGAGTCACGAACCCCAGCTGCTTTTGCAGTGCGAGGCTGTTGACCTTGTAGACCACGCCGTCGATGTCGAAAGGCAGCTGGTCGCGCTCGCGGCCCACCGCCTGGTGGTAGGCGACCAGGTCGTCGGCACCCCTGGCTACCTCGATGCGGTCCGACACCGGCAGGCCCCACGCGCGCAACGCCAGCAGCATTTCGATGTGCGTGCCGAAAGCGGGGCCGCCTTCGACCTCGCCCCAGCCGTAGGCAAAGAAGCTCAGGGGCCGCTGCCGCGTGATGGAAGGGTCGAGCTGCCGCACGGCGCCCGCCGCGGCATTGCGCGGGTTGACGAAGGTCTTTTCGTTCTTCGCGCCGCGCGCGATCTTCTCGCGCTGCAGTTCGTTCATGTGCTCGAAGTCGTCGCGGCGCATGTAGACCTCGCCGCGCACCTCCAGCACCGGCGGCACGTCGGCCGGCAGGCGCAGGGGAACCTGGCCGATGGTGCGGATGTTCTGCGTGACGTCCTCGCCGATTTCACCGTCGCCGCGGGTGGCAGCTTGCACCAGCACGCCGTGCTCGTAGCGCAGGTTGATCGCCAGCCCGTCGAACTTCAGCTCGGCCACGTACTCGACCGGCGGGTCGCCGGCCGCCAGCCCCAGCTCGCGCCGCACGCGCGTGTCGAAGTTGCGTGCGCCGCTGGCTTCGATGTCGGTCTCCGTGCGGATCGACAGCATCGCCACCTTGTGGCGCACCTTCTCGAAGCCTTCGAGCGCCTTGCCGCCCACGCGCTGTGTCGGCGAGTCGGGCACCAGCAGGTCGGGATGCCGGGCTTCCAGCTCCTGCAGCTCGCGAAAGAGCTTGTCGTATTCGGCGTCTGGCAGCTCCGGCGCGTCCAGTACGTAGTAGCGGTGGGCGTGGTGGTGCAGGAAGTCGCGCAGCGCTTGCGCGCGTTCGCGGTCGCTTTCGGAGGTTGTCATGGCAGCTTGCCGCCAGCCTGGATGCCGGCAACCTCCACCGAGCCCGTACGAAATGCCTGGTCACCCCCGTAGACGAGCATGCGTCTCGTCACGCGCGTTTCCCCCAGGGCAGCTGCGACGCGTTGCAGGCCGATCGTGAACTCCGGATGCCAGGTCTGGCCAGCCTTGACCTCGACCAGGCCGAGGCCCCCGGGCCTGAGGGTGTGCTCGATCACCAGGTCAGCCTCGACGCCGTTACTGTCCCGATAGAAGTGCAACGGCGCGCGGCTGCCACCGTTTTCGAAATGTTTCATGAATTCCATGACGACGAGATTCTCGAACAGGTGGCCACGCAGCGGGTGTGCAGCCAGTTGCGACTCGTCACGGATGCCGACCAGCCAAGCCGCCAGCCCGACATCATAGAAATACAACTTCGGTGCCTTCGTCAGCCGCTTGCCCAGGTTCTCGAACCATGGCGGCAGCAAGTACACGACATAGCTGGCTTCCAGCAGGCTGACCCACGCGCGGGCTGTGTGGCTGGAGATTCCGACGTCCGCCGCAAGGCTCTGCAAGTTGAGCAGGCAGCCGGTTCGTCCCGCGCACAGCTGGACGAACCGGCGGAATTCGCTCAGGTGCCTCAGCTCGACCAGTTGCCGCAAGTCTCGCTCGACATAGGTTTCGAAATAGGCACCGAGCATTCTCGCGGGCTCGATGCCGTGGGCGTGAATGCGAGGGTAGCCGCCTGCATGGAGCAGATGGTTCGTGCCCGTCGGCAGGCCGGCGTCGCGCAGCTCATTGATGGAAAGGGGCAGTAGCCGCAACAGCGCCGTTCGCCCGGCCAATGACTGGGTGACGGACTCCATCAACTCGAACTGCTGGCTGCCGGTCAGGATGAACTGGCCGTTGCCGGGCCGCGAATCCACGGCCGCCTGGATCCAGCTCAGGAGCTCCGGCACGCGCTGGACCTCGTCGATCACGGCGCCCGAGGGAAACTGGTCCAGGAAGGCGCGCGCGTCCGACTGCACCGCGGCCCGTGCGTCGGGCTCTTCGAGGTTGACATACGGCAGGTGCCCGAAGACCTGGCGGCACAGCGTCGTCTTTCCCGATTGCCTGGGGCCGGTCATGGTGACCACGGGAAAAGTTGCCGCGCTGCGGCGCAGTTCGGCTTCGATCCGGCGGGGGATGCTCACGGTTTATGTAAAAATGAAGTTGAACTTCATTTTTACATAAACCATTCAGCTGAACAACCGGCGCGCTTGCGGCGACCCGGCGGACAGGTCGTGCGCGTCCAGCGTGTCGTACAGCTTCTCCAGGTCGGCACCGATCACGTCCAGCGCATCGGCGCGGATCACCTCGCCGTTGTCGTCGGTGATGAGCCCGTCCATCGACGCGGCCAGCGCGATGGCCGACTCGCGCATGCGCACGAACGGCTGCTCGCTGCGCGGCACCTGCGCAACGTCGAGGCTCAGGGTGACCTCGCGCACCGCCGTGTGCGCCGGATCGTCGGACATGGCGGCTTGCGTATCGAAGGCCAGCCCCAGCACGGCCGCAGCACCTGCCGCAGGGGCCGGCAGCACCATGCGCCCGGGGATGGCGCCCGCGACGAAGCCCAGCTTGCCCGCATGCTGCTGCAGGTAGCCCGGGCTCCAGGCGGCATTGCGGGCGCGCAGCGTGAAGCCCAGCTGGGCATCGTGGTCCACGGCGAACTGGTCGAGCTCGCGGGCACGCGCGACGGTATCCAGCATCTCGGGCAGTTCCGGCGAGCCGTTCACCGCATCGGCGAAAGCCTGCACCTTCACCACGAACTCGGAAAACTCGATCTCGTTCAGCGCACCCGCGCGGTTGGCCAGCTGCACGCCGGCCTGGAAGGCGCCGTAGCGCTGCCCGGCCCGCGGCGTTTCCCACTGGCCCGAAGCCTCGTTCAGGCCTTCGATGGCAAACGGCTTGCTGCCGGCGCGCCGCGTGGTCGGCATGGCCGCGATGGCCGCGTCGCCCGACACCGGGCCTTCCAGCGCGATCGGCGCAATGGCGTCGATCAGCGCATCCAGCGCGGGCTTGCGCTCGGGCGGCGGCGGTTGCGTCATGGGCGCATCGAATGCGGGCTCCACCGGCAGCCCGGGGGCGCCGTCGGGCAATGCCACTTCGGGCATGCGCGGCGCCAGGCGGCGGTTGTTCCACGCGTTCCATGCCACCAGCGCGGCGAGCACCAGCCCGCCCAGGATCGCCAGGCCCACCGTGAACGAACTCATGCAGCTTCGGCCAGCGATACGGCGGACTCCATGTCCACCGCCACGATGCGCGACACGCCCTGCTCCTGCATGGTCACGCCGATCAGCTGCTCGGCCATCTCCATCGCGATCTTGTTGTGGCTGATGAACAGGAACTGCGTTTCCTTGCTCATGGCCGTCACCAGCTTCGAGTAGCGCTCGGTGTTGGCGTCGTCCAGCGGCGCGTCCACCTCGTCCAGCAGGCAGAACGGCGCCGGGTTGAGCTGGAAGATGGCGAACACCAGCGCGATGGCCGTCAGGGCCTTCTCGCCACCCGACAGCAGGTGGATGGTCTGGTTCTTCTTGCCGGGCGGCTGGGCCATCACCTGTACGCCGGAGTCGAGGATCTCCTCGCCCGTCATCACCAGCCGGGCATTGCCGCCGCCGAACAGCTCGGGGAACATGCGGCCGAAGTGCTCGTTGACGGTCTGGAAGGTGTTGCCCAGCAGGTCGCGCGTCTCGGCGTCGATCTTTCGGATAGCGTCGGCCAGCGTGGCTATGGCCTCGTTCAGGTCGGCCGACTGCGCGTCGAGGAAGTGCTTGCGCTCGCGCGAAGTGGTCAGTTCTTCCAGCGCCGCCAGGTTCACGGCGCCCAGCGCGATGATCTCGCGATGCAGGCGGTCGATCTCGCCCTGCAGGCCCGACAGGCGCACGTTGCCTTCCGTCACCGACCGGCCGACGGCCTCGACGTCGGCCTGCGCATCGGCCAGCAGTTGCGAGTACTGCTCCAGCCCCAGGCGCGCAGCCTGCTCCTTCAGCTGCAGGTCGACGATGCGCTGGCGCAGCGGGTCGAGCTCGCGTTCCAGCGACTGCCGGCGCTCGTCGCTCGCGCGCAGCTTGGCGGTCAGGTCGTCGTACTCGCTGCGCCTGGCGCCCAGCGCCTGCTCGCGCTCCAGCTTCAGCGCCAGGGCGGACTGCAGCCCGGCTTGCGCGGCCGCATCGGTCAGGCGTGCGAGTTCGTCGCGCGCGCGTTCGTCTTCAGCGGCCAGTGAGGCAGCCTGCTGGCCGGCCGTCTCGATGGCGCGCTGCAGCTCGCCCTTGCGGGCGTCCAGCGAGCGCTGCGCAAACTGCGCCTCCTGCGCCTGCCGCTCCAGGCTGCGATGCTGTTCGCGCGCTTCGGCCAGCTTGCGTTCGGCTTCGATCACGCGCTCGTCCAGCTGCGCATGGCGCTCCTGGCTGTCGGCCAGCTGCATGTCGAGTTCCTCGAAGCGCGCCTCGGCCGCCACGCGGCGCTCCTGCAGGTCTTCGAGCAGCGCGTCCACTTCGGCCATGTCGCCCGCAATCTGCTCGCTGCGCTGGCGGGTCTGCTCGGCCAGCTGCGTGAGCCGCACGGTTTCCACCTGCAGTTCATGCGCGCGGCCTTGTGTCTCGGCCGCATCGCGCCGCGCCGCGACGAGCCGCTGCGATGCGTCGGTATAGGCGGCCTCCGCGCGCACCAGCGCCGTGCGGGCTTCCTCGGCGATCAGCGACTGCGCGCGCAACTGCTTCTCGAGGTTCTCGATCTCCTGCTGGCGCGCCAGCAGGCCCGCCTGCTCCGAGTCCTGCGCGTAGAAGCTCACGCTGTGCGCCGTGACCGCATGGCCGCTCTTCACGAAGATGGCCTCGCCGGCCTTCAGCTTGTCACGGGCGGCCAGGGCCTCCTCGAAACTGCCGGCCGTGTAGCAGCCATGCAGCCAGTCGGCCAGCAGGGCCTTCTGGCCCGCGTCGTTCAGGCGCAGCAGGTCGGCCAGCGGCGGCAAGGCGCCCGGGGCCTCGGGCGCCGACGCCTGCGGCGGGCTGTAGAACGCCAGCTTGGCGGGCGGCGCATCGGATGCGAAAGAACGCACCATCTCCAGCCGCGAGACCTCCAGCGAGGTCATGCGCTCGCGCAGCGCCGCTTCGAGCGCGCTCTCCCACCCCTGTTCGATGTGGATGCGGCTCCACAGCCCCTGCAGGCCGTCAAGCCCGTGCCTGGCCAGCCACGGCTGCAGCTTGCCGTCGGTGCGCACCTTCTCCTGCAGCGCCTTCAAGGCTTCCATGCGTGCGGACAGGTCGGCCTGCCGGGCGCTCTCGTCGTTCACTGCCTGCTGCCTGGCACGCCGATCTTCGTCGAGCTGAGGCACCATGTCCTGCAGTTCGTGGAAGCGTGCGTCGGCGGTTTCGGCCGCTTCGCTGGCCGCGGCCAGTTGCGACTGCAGGTTGGCCAGGCGCACTTCGTCGGGCGCGGCCAGCGCGTTGCGGTCGGCCACCAGCTTGTCGCGCCGCTGGTTCTGCTGCCGCGACTGTTCCTCGATGCTGCGCTGCTCGGCGGCCAGCACCTGGATCTGCTGCTGCACCTGCGTGACGCTGCCGCGCTGGGCAGTGGCTTTCGCCTGCGCCTCGCGCACGGCATCTTCCAGCCCGGGCAGCTGCTGGTCGTGGTCTTCCACCTGCGCCGCCAGCACCGCGGCCCTTTCCTCGGCTTCGACGGCCGAAGCGGCCAGCGTTTCGGTCTCCGCCAGCGCCTCGTCCTTGCGCGCGGCCCAGCCCGCCAGCTGCTCCTTTAGCTGCGCGAGGCGCTGCTCGACGCGCAGCCGCCCGTCGACCACGTAACGGATTTCGGCTTCCAGCCGCGCCACCTCGGCACCCGCTTCGTACAGCAGGCCCTGCGACTGGTTCACCTGGTCGCCGGCGGCGTAATGGGCCTGGCGGATGGTCTCGAGTTCGCTTTCCACGCGGCGCAGGTCGGCCACGCGGGCTTCGAGGTCGTTGCCCGCCTTGTCGGCGTCGGCCTTCAGCTTCACCTGGTCGGCTTCGCTCTCGGCGCGCTTCAGGTACCACAGCTGGTGCTGCTTCAGGGTCACGTCGGCCTGCAGCGCGTTGTAGTGCTGCGCCACCTCGGCCTGCTTCTCCAGCTTGTCGAGGTTGGCGTTCAGCTCGCGCAGGATGTCTTCCACGCGCGTGAGGTTCTCGCGCGTGTCGTGCAGCCGGTTTTCGGTCTCGCGGCGGCGCTCCTTGTACTTGGACACGCCCGCGGCTTCTTCCAGGAACAGGCGCAGCTCTTCCGGCTTGGACTCGATGATCCGGCTGATCGTGCCCTGGCCGATGATGGCGTAGGCGCGCGGGCCGAGGCCGGTGCCGAGGAACACGTCCTGCACGTCGCGCCGGCGCACCGGCTGGTTGTTGATGTAGTAGCTGGAAGTGCCGTCGCGCGTGAGCACGCGCTTGACCGCAATCTCGGTGAACTGGCTCCACTGGCCGCCCGCGCGGTGGTCGGCGTTGTCGAACACGAGTTCGACCGACGAGCGCGACGACGGCTTGCGGGTGGTGGTGCCGTTGAAGATCACGTCCTGCATCGACTCGCCGCGCAGCTCGCTGGCGCGCGACTCGCCCAGCACCCAGCGCACCGCGTCCATGATGTTGGACTTGCCGCAACCGTTGGGCCCGACCACGCCCACGAGCTGGCCGGGCAGCATGAAATTGGTGGGTTCGGCGAAGGACTTGAAGCCTGACAGCTTGATCGAAGTAAGACGCACGCGAGGAATGCCTGGGTTCGGTTGCCGATGGCGCCTGATGTTAACCGAGCCGGGTGGGGCGGCTGGCTGGGAAGGGCTGGGGTTGCACCCCAGCCAACCCAAGCCGCCGATCCATCAGCCGAAACCACAACGGAGGCACCGCCGCCAGCAGGATGCACCCCGCATACCCCGTGGGCAACTGCGGGCCGTCCAGCGGCTCGAGTTCGGGGTAGCGCTTGCCCGCATGCATGTGGTGGTCCGAATGCCGCTGCAGGTTGGCCAGCAGGCTGTTGCTGAGCAGGTGGTCGGCGTTCCAGGCGTGCTGCACGCCGAAAGGCTCGCCGGG
Source organism: Burkholderiales bacterium (assembly GCA_016213325.1). Lineage (GTDB taxonomy): Bacteria > Pseudomonadota > Gammaproteobacteria > Burkholderiales > Burkholderiaceae_C > Ramlibacter. The sequence continues at coordinate 181,823 of JACRAY010000018.1, forward strand.
GCGCCGCTGCAGCCCATAGTGCTCGATGTAGTTCACGGCCTCCAGCAGCCAGATGGCGAATGCGGACTGCGCCAGCCAGAACACCAGCGCCTTGTGCCAGCCCATGCCCGCCAGCAGGGCGAGAAACAGCAGGTTCAGCGCGGTACAGGTGGCCAGGGGCCCGCGCCGCAGGCGGGCTTGCCACGCGCCGAGGAAATTGCCGGCCACCGTCCGCGGCAGGAAACGCCACAGGCTTTCGCCCGGGCGCGCGCTCGCCGGGTCGTCCCAGGTGGCTGCGCGCTGGTGGTGGCCCACGTAGTGTTCCACCATGAACTGCGGGTAGTTCACGCAGGTCATCAGCACCCACGCCAGCGCCCGGTCGCCCCGGCGCGCGCCATGGCCGAGCTCATGCGCATAGGTGATGCCCTGCGCGCCGGTGACGAAGCCCACGGCGAATGCCAGCCCGAAGACCACGCCCCAGCCGCCGCGCTGGGCCGCCACCAGACCGGCGGCGAGCAGGGCCAGCTGGATGGGCACGTAGGCGCGCAACAGCCACGACAGGGCAGGCTGCGGTCCGGCCGGCGCCGGCGACCGTTGCAGGGCCGGCACGAGCGCCTCGGACACCGCGATGGCGGCCCAGATGAGGGCCGCCCCCAACGCGGCGTGGCCGGGGTTCTGCGTCACGTTGAACGCTGCCAGCAAGGCCAGCACGCAGCCGGACGCGAATCGCCAATCACCCATGCCCCGGATTCTCGACGCGCGCCCGCGATAATCGCAAGCATGAATCCCCTGCTGGACCGCCTGCAGCCCTACCCGTTCGAGCGGCTGCGGCAACTGTTCGTGGGCATCACGCCCAACCCCGCCCTGCGCCCGATCAGCTTGGGCATCGGCGAGCCCAAGCACCCGACGCCGCAGTTCATCAAGGACGCGCTCACGGGCTCGCTGGCCGGCCTGGCGCAATACCCGCCGACGGCGGGCGATGCGCACCTGCGCGACGCATTCCGCCGCTGGCTGCAGACGCGCTACGGGCTGATGGGCGTGGATGCCAACACGCAGATGCTGCCGGTCAACGGCTCGCGCGAGGCCCTGTTCGCCTTCGCCCAGACCGTCATCGACCCGACGGCGAAGCCCATCGTGGTCATGCCCAACCCGTTCTACCAGATCTACGAAGGCGCGGCGCTGCTGGCGGGCGCCCAGCCGTACTACGCGCCCAGCGACCCGAAGCGCAATTTCGCGGTGGACTGGGACAGCGTGCCGCTGGAAGTCTGGGCCCGCACGCAGCTGCTGTACGTGTGCTCGCCCGGCAACCCGACCGGCGCCGTGATGCCGCTGGACGAATGGCAGAAGCTCTTCGCCCTGTCGGACAGGCACGGCTTCGTGATCGCGTCCGACGAGTGCTACAGCGAAATCTACTTCCGCGACGAGCCACCCCTGTCCGGCCTGCAGGCGGCCCGCAAGCTGGGGCGCGACACCTTCCCGCGCCTCATGGCCTTCACCAGCCTGTCCAAGCGCAGCAACGTGCCCGGCCTGCGCAGCGGCTTCGTGGCGGGCGATTCGGCCCTCATCAAGAAATTCCTGCTCTATCGCACCTACCACGGCAGCGCGATGAGCCCGGTGGTGCAGGCGGCCAGCATCGCGGCCTGGGGGGACGAGAAGCACGTGGTGGAAAACCGCAACCTCTACCGGCAGAAGTTCGCACAAGTGACGCCGTTGCTGGCGCAGGTGCTGGACGTCCAGTTGCCCGACGCGGGCTTCTACCTGTGGGCCGGCGTTCCCGGCAGCGACACCGAATTCGCGCGGGAATTGCTGGCTCAATACAATGTGACCGTGCTGCCGGGCAGTTACCTCGCCCGCGAGGCCGGTGGCGCCAACCCCGGCGCAGGCCGCATCCGCATGGCGCTGGTGGCCGATACCGCCGAATGCCTGGAAGCCGCGCAACGCATCGTCCAGTTCACCCAATCGCTTCGCCAGAAACCATGACCGCACAGCTTGAGAGCCTTATCGACACCGCGTGGGAAGACCGCGCCAACCTTTCCCTGAAGACCGCGTCGGCGGAACTGAAGGAGGCCGTCGAGCACGTGATCGCCGAGCTGAACAATGGCCACCTGCGCGTGGCCACCCGCCAGTCGGTGGGCAAGTGGACGGTGCACCAGTGGATCAAGAAGGCGGTGCTGCTGTCGTTCCGCCTGAAGGACAACGAGGTGATTCGCGCCGGCGACCTCGGCTTCTACGACAAGGTACCCACCAAGTTCGCGCACCTGACGCCCGAGCAAATGGCGGCCACCGGCGTGCGGGTGGTGCCGCCGGCCGTGGCGCGCCGCGGCAGCTTCGTGGCGCCCGGCGCCATCCTGATGCCCAGCTACGTGAACATCGGCGCCTACGTCGGCGAGGGCACCATGGTCGACACCTGGGCTACCGTGGGCTCGTGCGCGCAGATCGGCAGGAACGTGCACCTGTCGGGCGGCGTGGGCATCGGCGGCGTGCTGGAGCCGGTGCAGGCCGGCCCGACCATCATCGAGGACAACTGCTTCGTCGGCGCCCGCTCCGAAGTGGTGGAAGGGGTGGTCGTCGAGGAGAACTCCGTGATCTCCATGGGCGTCTTCATCGGCCAGAGCACCAAGATCTACGACCGCGAATCGGGCGAAATCCACTATGGCCGCGTCCCCGCGGGCTCGGTGGTGGTGGCGGGCTCGCTGCCGGCCAAGGACGGCAGCCACAGCCTGTATTGCGCGGTGATCGTCAAGAAGGTCACGGCGGCCACCCGTGCGAAGACTAGCCTGAACGACCTGCTCCGTGATTGAATGACGGCTTGAGAGTACCTGGAGGGCTGTACCAATGTCGACGATGGAGAAGATCCTGCGGCTGATGTCCGAGAAGAAGGCATCGGACGTCTACCTGTCGGCGCATGCGCCGGCCTACATCAAGATCAACGGGCAGTGCCTGCCGATCAACAACCAGCTGCTGCCGCCCGAAGCCACGCGCTCGCTGCTGGCCGAAGTGCTGCCCGAACGCCGCATGCAGGAACTGGACGAAACCGGCGAGCTGAACATGGCGCACCAGGTCGAGGGGGCCGGCAACTTCCGCTTTTCCGCCATGCGCCAGCGCGGCACCATCGCCGCGGTCATCCGGTACATCGCCACCGACATCCCGCCGCTCGGATCGCTGCAGGTACCCATGATCCTGGGCGAGCTCATCATGGAAAAGCGGGGGCTGATGCTGATGGTGGGTTCCACCGGTGCCGGCAAGAGCACCACGCTCGCTGCCATGATGGACTACCGCAACGAGCGCTCGCCCGGCCACATCCTCACCATCGAGGACCCGGTCGAGTTCCTGTTCAAGAACAAGAAGTCCGTGGTCAACCAGCGCGAGGTAGGCTCCGACACCGCCTCGCTGCATACCGCCCTGAAGAACGCGCTGCGCCAGGCACCCGACGTGATCCTGATCGGCGAAATCCGTGACCGCGAGACCATGTCGGCCGCCATCGCGTATGCGCAGTCGGGCCACCTATGCCTGGCCACCATGCACGCCAACAACAGCTACCAGGCGCTCAACCGCATCCTGTCCTTCTACCCGGTCGAAGTACGCCCCACGATGCTGGGCGACCTGGCAGCCGCGCTCAAGGCGGTCGTGTCGCAGCGCCTGCTGCGCACGGTGCACGGCGGCCGCGCCCCGGCGGTGGAAGTGATGCTCAACACCAAGCTGATCTCCGAGCTGATCGAGAAGGGCGACTTCTCGGGCGTGAAGGAAGCGATGGAAAAGGCCATGGCCGAAGGCTCGCAGACCTTCGAGATGGACATCGCCCGCCTGATCGTGGAAGGCGTGGTCGACAAGAAAGAGGGCCTCGCCTACGCCGACTCGCCGACCAACCTGCAATGGCGGCTGCAGAACGACTTTGCCGCCAAGGACAAGGACGCGGAAGACGATGGCGACGAGGCCGACGACACGCCGTCCTTCACCGAAATCACCCTGGACGTGAAGCATTGAGCCGGGCCCTCCACCTCGCCGAACAACTCATCTCCCGCCGCTCGATCACGCCGGAGGACGCGCAGTGCCAGCAGGTGCTGGCCGCACGCCTGGCCCCGCTCGGCTTTGCCTGCGAGCACATCGCCAGCGGCCCGGACACCTTCCGCGTGCACAACCTCTGGGCCAAGCGGCCCGGGCGTTCGGGGCGGCTGCTGGTGTTCGCCGGCCATACCGACGTGGTGCCCACCGGCCCGCTGGAGCAGTGGACCAGCGACCCCTTCACGCCGTCGCATCGCAACGGCAACCTGTACGGCCGCGGCGCGGCCGACATGAAGACGTCGATCGCGGCGTTCACCGTCGCGGTCGAGGAGTTCCTGGCGGCCTGCCCCGACCCGGCCCTGTCGATCGCGCTGCTGGTCACCAGCGACGAGGAAGGCCCGTCGGTGGACGGCACGGTGGTGGTGTGCCGCGAGCTCGAAAAGCGCGGCGAAAGGCTCGACTGGTGCATCGTCGGCGAGCCCACCTCGGTGGAGCAGCTCGGCGACATGATCAAGAACGGGCGGCGCGGCAGCCTCTCGGGCAAGCTCACGGTCAGGGGCATCCAGGCCCACATCGCCTACCCGCAGCTCGGGCGCAACCCCATCCACCAGGCCATGCCGGCGCTGGCCGAACTGGCCGCGACCGATTGGGACCGCGGCAATGAATTCTTCCCGCCCACCAGCTGGCAGGTGAGCAACATCCACGGCGGCACCGGCGCGGGCAACATCATCCCCAACTCGGTGGTGGTCGACTTCAACTTCCGCTTCGCCAGCGTGAGCACGGCCCACGACCTGAAGCGCCGCGTGCACGAGGTGCTGGACCGCCACCGGCTCGAGTACGAACTCGCCTGGACGCTGGGCGGCCAGCCCTTCCTCACCACCCCCGGCGAGCTGGTGGGGGCCGTGCAGGCCGCGATCCGCGCGCAGACCGGCCTGGAAACGGAGCTTTCCACCACCGGCGGCACCAGCGACGGCCGCTTCATCTCGGCCATCTGCCCGCAGGTGATCGAGTTCGGACCGGTCAACGCCAGCATCCACAAGATCGACGAACACGTGCGCGTGGCCGACATCGAGCCCCTGAAGGACATCTACCGCCGCACCCTCGAGAACCTGGAAGCGCAATGCAGCTGATCGAACTGGTCGAGGCCGTGGCGCAGCGCCTGGAGCAATCGGGCGTGGCTTTCGGCCATGGCACCAGCAATGCCTTCGACGAGGCCGCGTGGCTGGTGCTGTGGCGCCTGGGCCTGCCCGTGGACAACCTCGACGCGGTGGCGGTGCGCAGCGTGGGCAGCACCGAGCGCGCGATGGTGGATGCGCTGGTGAACAAGCGCATCGCCACGCGCAAGCCGTTCGCCTACCTCACCAACGAGGCCTGGCTGCAGGGCGTGCCGTTCTACGTGGACGAAAGGGCCATCGTCCCGCGCAGCTACATCGCGGAGCTCATTTCCGACGGCAGCATCGACCCGTGGCTGAGCGAGCACACCCGCAAGGTGCTGGACCTGTGCACCGGCAACGGCAGCCTGGCCGTGCTGGCGGCCATGGCCTGGCCTGACGTGGACGTGGACGCCGCCGACGTTTCGGCCGATGCGCTGGCCGTGGCGCGCATCAACGTCGACAGGCACAAGCTGGGCGGCCGCATCCGCCTGATGGAGTCCGACGCACTCTCGGCGTTGCGGGGGCCGTACGACCTGATCCTGTGCAACCCCCCTTACGTCAACGACAACAGCATGGCGCAGTTGCCCGACGAGTACCTCGCCGAACCGCGGATCGCGCTGGCCGGCGGCGAGGACGGCATGGGTTTCATCCGCCGCATGCTGGACGGCGCCGCCTCGCGGATGAGCCCAGCGGGCGTGCTGGTGCTGGAAATCGGCAACGAGCGTGAGCATTTCGAGGCGGCCTTCCCGCGGCTGGAGGTCACCTGGCTGGAGACCAGCGCGGGGGACGACCAGGTGCTGCTGGCCACGCGCGAGGCACTGGCAGGCTAGTCTGCGAAAATCGCGTCATGCAACGCGATATCTCCACCCGGATCCTGCACGCCGACCGCCTGGGCGGCATCGAGCACGGTGCCACCCACAAGCCCCTGCACGTCGCCACCGGCTACGGCTACGAGAAAGCCGCCGACCTCGTCGCCGTGTTCCAGGGCGAGCGCAGTGGTTACGTCTATGGCCGCCAGGGCAACCCGACCACCGCCGCACTGGAGGCCAAGATCAGCCTGATGGAGGAAGCCGTCGGCACGGTGAGTTTCGCCACCGGCATGGCCGCCATCTGCGCCACCATGATCGCGTTGCTGCGCCGTGGCGACCACGTGGTGGCCAGCAAATTCCTGTTCGGCAACACGGCCAGCTGGTTCAACACGCTCGGGCAGCTCGGCTGCAGCGTGACGCTGGTCGATGCCACCGACGCCGCCGAAGTCGAGAAGGCCCTGACGCCGCAAACGCGCATGGTGTTCGTGGAGACCATCGCCAACCCGCGCACGCAGGTGGCCGACCTGGCCGGCATCGGCAAGCTGTGCGCCGCCCGCGGCATCGCCTACGTCGTCGACAACACGCTGACCACGCCGGCGCTGTTCCAGCCGAAGGCGGTGGGCGCTTCGCTGGTGATCCATTCGCTCAGCAAGGGCATCTGCGGCCACGGCAATGCGCTGGGCGGCTCGGTGTCGGACACCGGCTTGTTCGACTGGGACGCGTACCCCAACCTGCTGCCTGCCTATCGCAAGGGCCCGCCCACGGCATGGGGGCTGCTGCAAATCCGCAAGAAGGGCCTGCGCGATACCGGCGGCACCTTGAGTGCCGAGCACGGCCACCGCATCGCGACCGGCGCCGAAACCCTGTCGTTGCGCATCGAACGCGCCTGCAGCAACGCCTTGGCGGTCGCCCGCTGGCTCGATGCGCAGCCGCTGGTGGCCAAGGTCCATTACCCCGGGCTGCCCAGCCACTCGCAGCATGAGCGCGCCGGCGGCCTGTTCCACGGCTTCGGTGCCCTGCTGAGTTTCGAGATGGCCGATGGGCTGGACCCGTCGGCTTTGCTGGACGCTCTGGAGCTGGTGATCAAGTCGAGCCACCTCGGCGACAACCGCACGCTCGCCCTGCCCGCGGCACTCACCATCTTCTGGGAGATGGGCGAGGAGCAGCGCCAGAGCATGGACATCGCCGAGTCGCTGGTGCGCGTGTCGGTGGGCATCGAAGCCACCGACGACCTGCTCGCCGACTTCGAGCAGGCCTTCGCGAAGTTCCAGTGATCAACCTGCGCGAAGTCACGCTTCGCCGCGGCGCGAAGGTGCTGCTGGACCGTGTGTCCGTCACGCTGAACCCCGGCGAGCGCGTCGGCCTGGTCGGGCGCAACGGCGCGGGCAAGTCGTCGCTGTTCGCGCTGCTGGCGGGGCGGCTGCACGAGGACAGCGGCGACTTCTCCATCCCGCCCCAGTGGCGCCAGTCCGAAGTCGAGCAGCAGATGCCCGAGACGGACATGCCCGCCACCGACTTCGTGCTGGGCGGCGATGCGCGCCTGATGGCGCTGCGCGACGAGCTGGCGCGAGCCGAAGCCGCCGGTGACGGGATCGCGATTGCGCATGCCCACTCGGACCTGGCCGATGCCGGCGAGCACGACGCGGTGCCGCGCGCCCAGACCCTGATCCTGGGGCTGGGCTTCCAGCCGGCGCAGCTGATGAGCCCGGTCAACAGCTTTTCGGGCGGGTGGCGCATGCGGCTGCAGCTGGCGCGCGCCCTCATGGCGCCGTCCGACCTGCTGCTGCTGGACGAGCCGACCAACCACCTGGACCTGGATGCGCTGGTGTGGCTGGAGGCCTGGCTCAAGCGCTACCCCGGCACGCTCATCGTGATCAGCCACGACCGCGAGTTCCTGGACGAGGTCACCAGCGTCACGGTGCAGATCGACGCCCAGAAGCTCGCGCGCTACGGCGGCAACTACAGCGCCTTCGAGCTGCTGCGCGCGCAGCAGCTCGAGCTGCAGCAGTCGGCGTTCTCCAAGCAGCAGGAAAAAATCGCGCACCTGCAGAAGTTCATCGACCGCTTCAAGGCCAAGGCGACCAAGGCCAAGCAGGCGCAAAGCCGCGTGAAGGCGCTGGAGCGCATGGAGAAGATCGCCCCGGTGCTGGCCAGCGCGGAGTTCACCTTCGAGTTCCGGGAGCCTGCGAGCCTGCCCAACCCGATGCTGGCGATCCAGGACGGTGTGTGCGGCTATGGTGAAACTCCAATCGTGAGCGGCATCAACCGCACCGTGCTGGCCGGCCAGCGCATCGGCATCCTGGGCGCCAACGGCCAGGGCAAGTCGACGCTGGTGAAGACCATCGCGCGCGACCTGCCCGCGCTGGGCGGCACCTTCACCGAGGGCAAGGGGCTCGCCATCGGCTACTTCGCGCAGCAGGAACTGGACGTGCTGCGCCCGCAGGACACGCCGCTGGAGCACATGGCCAGGCTGGCCCGCGAGCAGGCCGCGGCGCTGGGCCAGTCGGACCGCGAGCAGGACCTGCGCAACTACCTGGGCCAGTTCCTCTTCAGCGGCGACATGGTGAAGCAGGCGGTGGGCACCATGAGCGGGGGCGAGAAGGCCCGGCTGGTGCTGGCCATGATCGTGTGGCAGCGCCCCAACCTGCTGCTGCTGGACGAACCGACCAACCACCTCGACCTGACGACGCGCGAAGCCCTGTCGGTGGCGCTCAACGAGTTCGAAGGCACCGTCATGCTGGTGAGCCACGACCGCGCGCTGCTGCGGTCGGTTTGCGACGAGTTCTGGCTGGTGGGGCGCGGCACGGTGAAGCCTTTCGACGGGGACCTGGACGACTACCAGAAGTACCTGCTGGACGAGGCGAAGCGGGTGCGCGAGTCGGTGCGCGAGTCGGTGGCTGATGCGAAGCCCAAAGCCCCCACCCCGGCCCTCCCCCAAGGGGGGAGGGAGAAAGACAAGGAAGCCCGGCAGGCGATGGCGGCGCGAGTTCGGCCGCTGAAGAAAGAACAGGAAAAGGCCGAAGCGCAGATGGCGGCGCTCGAAGCCGAGAAGGCCGCGCTCGAAGCGCTGCTGTCGGCACCGATGGCGCCCGAGCAGATCGCCGATGCGGGGCGCCGCCTGAAGGCCGTCACCGAAGAACTGGCCTGGCTCGAGCACCGCTGGCTCGAACTGGGCGAAGCCATTGATAACATGGCCTGACCATGCCTACTTCGCTGCAACTGGCCGCCGGTGACCCCGAGATGCTCGAAGCCGTGCGGCGCTGCCGCCGGCTGCTGCATCGCCGCGCGCTCGTCGCCGCGGCCGCCGGCGCGGTGCCGGTGCCCGGGCTCGACTGGCTGGTGGACGCGGCGCTGCTGTCGAAGCTGCTGCCTGCCATCAACGAGGAGTTCGGGCTGGCGCCGCACCAGCTGGAGCAGCTGCCCAAGCGCAAGCGCGACGACGTGCAGAAGGCGGTGGCCGTCGTGGGCACGATGCTGGTGGGCAAGTTCGTCACCAAGGACCTGGTGCTGCGGGCGGCCAAGGCCGTCGGCGTGCGCCTCACCGCCAGCCAGGCGTCGAAGTACGTGCCCATAGCCGGGCAGGCCGTGTCGGCCGTCATCGGCTACTCGGCCATCCGCTACCTGGGCGAAGAACACATCAAGGACTGCGTGCAGGTGTGCCGCACGGCGCAGCTCGCCCTGCCCTCGCCAACGCCCAGGCTCAAGAAATGAAGTTCCTGTTCATCCACCAGAACTTTCCCGGCCAGTTCAAGCACCTGGCGCCGGCGCTGGCTGCCCAGGGGCACGAAGTGGTCGGCCTCGCCGTCAACCAGCCGGCGGTGCCCACGCCGGGCGTGAAGGTGCTGCGGCACAACCCGCAGCCGCCCGAAGGCGCGCAGCACATCCCGAAGTTCCTGCAGGAGATCGACACCAAGCTGGTCCGCGGCGTTTCGGTGCAGAAGGCGCTGCTCGAGCTGAAGGCGCAGGGGTTCGTGCCCGACCTGGTCTACGCGCACTCGGGCTGGGGCGAAACCTTCTTCGTCAACGACGTGTATCCCGGCGTGCCGATGATCGTGTACGCCGAGTACTTCTTCTCGCCCGAAGGGGGCGACGTCAACTTCGACCCCGAGTTCGGCCGCTCCGACAACGCGAGCCTGCTCGAGATGAAGAACCTGAACCTGATGCACGGGCTGGTGCGCGCGGTGAAGGGCGTGTCGCCCACGAAGTTCCAGCGCGACCGCCACCCGCCGCTGCTGCGCGAGCGCATCGAGGTGATCCACGACGGCATCGAGACGCCGCGCTTCAAGCCGTCGGCCACCACCACGATCACCCTGCAGAAGGCGCAGCGCAGCTTCGCGCCGGGCGACGAAGTCGTGACCTTCACCGTGCGCCAGCTCGAACCCTATCGCGGCTACCACAGCTTCATGCGCGCCCTGCCCGAGCTGATGGAGCTCAGGCCCAATGCACACGTGATCATCGCGGGCGGCGACGACACCAGCTACGGCGCCAAGCCGCCGCCGGGCACCACCTGGAAGGAAGTGTTCCTGCAGCAGGTCGGCCCGCGCATCGACCTGAGCCGCCTGCACTATGTGGGACGCGTGCCGCACCAGGTGCTGACGCAGCTGATGCAGGTGTCGGCCGTCCACGTCTACCTGACCTACCCCTTCGTGCTGAGCTGGTCGATGCTGGAAGCCATGAGCTGCGGCTGCCTGATCGTGGGCTCGCGCACCGCACCGGTGGAAGAGGTGATCCAGCACGAGCGCAACGGGCTGCTGGTCGACTTCTTCGACCCGTCTGCCATCGCGAAGACCGTGGCCGATGCGCTGCAGCGCCGCAAGGACCTGCAGCCGCTGCGCGACGCGGCGCGGCGCTATGTGGTCGAGAACCTCGACCTGCAGACGATCTGCCTGCCCCAACAACTTGAACTGGTGCTCGGTACCGCGAAGCGAGCATGATCTACGAGCAGTTCGCATTCTGGGGCCGTGCAGCGCCCGGCATGCCGGCAGCCGTGGCGGCTGGCAGCCGCCTCACCTACGCCCAGGCGCTGCGGTGGGTCGACAACGTCGCGTCGCACCTGCGCGCAGGCGGCGTGCGGCCGGGCCACCGCGTGGCCGTTCCGCTGTCGCCCGAAATCCCGGCGCTGCTGTGCCAGTTCGCGCTCGACCGGCTGGGCGCCTGCTCGTGCTTCGATGCCACCGGCGAGCAGCCCTGGGTGGACTGGTTCGTGACCACGCACGCGCCGTCTTCACCGCGCCAGGTCCGCGTGCCTTTCGACAGCCTGCCCGCAGCCGACGACCCGCGCGCCGGGGCCGAATCGCAAATCGCCCCCCACCGCTGGCAGCCCCATGAAAGCTGCCGCATCAAGGGCTCGTCGGGCTCCACCGGCATGCCCAAGTGGATCCATCGCAGCTACATGTCCACCCTGCACGGGCTGGAAACCAGCCGCAACATGATGGCGCTGGGTCCCGGCGTCACCTGCGCGCATTCGCTCGGCACGGCCGGCCCCGCCGCCACACTCAAGACCAACGCGTGGCGCACCGGCTCGACGCTGGCCCTCCTTTCAGCCAAGCCGCGCGAGCTGGTGGCCGAACTCGCCAGCCTGCACGTGAACCTGCTCGCCCTGAGCCCCGGCAGCGCGCAGATCATCCTGTCCAGCGTGGGCAACACGCCCCCCAGCCTGCCGGACCTGCAGACCGTGTACCTCTTCGGCGCACGGGCAGCGCCGCAGCTGGCCGACCAGTTGTGCGCCATGGCGCGGGTTGTCATGACCTACGGCTCGACCGAAACCGGCAACACCTCATGTGCCGTCCTGCGGGCCGGCAAGGCACCCGGTCACACGCAGGTGCAGGTGCGCCCGGAAAGCCGGGTCGAGGTCTGCGCGAGCGACGAGGACGGGCGCGGGCCGGTGCGCATCGCCGTCGTCGACCCGGCGTGCGACGGCTACGTGGGCGACGACGGCGTCGCGCGCCCCTTCACGGAAGGCGAGCCGCAGTGGTTCTACACCGGCGACCGCGGCTGGTTCGACCGGCTGGGCATGCTGCACATCACCGGGCGCCACGACGACGTGCTGAACCTCGGGGGCATCAAGCTCACCGCGGCGGAGCTGGACGACCTGGTGGCCGGCTGCGGGCTGACGGTGGAACACGCCAGCCTGAATGCGATGGACGCACACGGGGCCGAAACGGCGACGGCGGTGGTCGTGATGAAGGAGGGCCACACGGCGCAGCAGCTTCGCTCCGCGTTGAAGAAGGCCAGGCCGACGATCACGGCCCTGCGCATCCTGGTGGCGCAGCAGCTGCCGCGGCTGCCCACTACCAAGCTCGACTACGTGAAGCTGCGCGAGAACCTCGCGCGGGGCGTCCGGAAACCAGACTAGCCAGCGCTTGCTTGCCTGCATTGAGCGGCGAATCGTCGGCCTTGCGACAGCCAAGAGACTATGCCGCCCTGGCGGGCCGCCTCCACCGAAAGAGTGGATCGCCGTAGCGGTCATGCATGCGACCGCGCGGAAGACTGAGTGCCACCAGGCCCGCAGCGCAGGCCGCGGCAGAAGCCAGGTGGCTTGCGCCATCCCCGATCCAGAGCGTCGCAAGCACCAGGGACAGGGCAAGCATTGCGTTGAGCAGGCGCACGGGTCGCACCACCTCGGAGCAGGCGATGACCGAGACCGTGATCACAAGAGCGCCGACCAGGTGATCTGCGTTGGCTTGCGCGCCCTCGGCGCCAAGCGTCAACCTTGTGCACATCAACCAGACGCCAATCGTGATCGACGCAACCATGGTCCAAGGTAGCGTCAAGCCTCCAGAGGCCATGTCCGTGAGGATTTCGCGCGGCGAGCGCTCGAACTCGCGCACCGGTTCACCGCTTTCGCCATCGTCGCGGTCGCCGCGCAACAGCACCAGCAGCAGGCTGCGTCCGGCGCGCCGTCGCCGTCCGAGGAATTGCAGCGTCGCCGCGATCTCGTCGAGCGAATAAGGTATCTGGATCAGCATGGCTGCTGCCGCAACCAGGCACAGCGTGCACCAGGTGCCGATCCAGATGGGTTGAATGACGATGAAGAAGATGGACACCACGCCCAGCGGCACGATCATCGTCCCGAACAGCAGCACCAGCCACGGCATGGTGCGCCAGCGCCGGCGCGAACCGATCACGCCGGTGAGGATTTCCAGCGCATAGGTGAGCGCGCCCAGGCCGGCGTCGGGTATCGGCCAGGCTTGGGAGACGCTCGAAGTGATGATCTCCTCCGTGCCGTTCTTCGGATCCACACCGCCGGTAAAGAAGGGCTCCCAGACCGAGTCGACGTGGCCCAGCTGGTAGGCGGCCAGGTAACGCGAAATCTGCAACCCGATGAACGCCAGCGCGATGATCGGGATGCGCTGCGTCCAGCTCGAAGGATTGAAACTCCAGCCGGGCGGCGTTTCGGGTCCGCGCGTCGCAGCCAGCGGCGAGACGCCCGGTTCCGGTGGCGCCAGCACGGCGAGGCCGACGACCAGCATGCCCGCCAGCGTATCGTTCAGGTACCCGGCCGCGGTGGGCGCCCAGAACACCAGCGGAGACGACATCAACCACACCCCGATCGCGGCGCATAGCCACCGTGCCCAGCCGAGCCGCCACGACAGCGCCATGAGCGCGCAGACCATCAGCAGCGCACCGGACAGCATGTCGCTCACAACGAGCGCATTGGACTGCAGACCGAGCATGGGCGGCGACGTCAGCAGCCAGAATCCCAGCGCGGCATTCAGCCAATGGGTCCAGGCATGCTGCGCGTGCTGCTCTCGATACCGCCGTTCGTGGCGTCGACGCATCGCTTCCGGGCTTTCTCCTTCTTCCGTGGCCTGGGCAACCCACGCAGGTGCTGCGAGCCCGTGCGCCTTGAGCCAGCCGGCGGGATCTTTCCTCAGGGATTGGATCAGCGCTGGCAACTCGTCGCGGATGCGGTGCCGCGGCTCCCATCCGAGCAGCTTGCGTGCAGCGCCGGTGTCCAGCGCGTAGTGGTCGTCGGCCAGCGTCACCATAAACGGCCGTATGAAAGGCTTCTTGCCCTGATCGATGGCGTCGGGAACGACCGGCTCCAGCTTCTCCTGGACCAGCGCGCCGAGCTTCGCAGCCGGCTTGGGGACGCGCAGCGTCGTCCACTCTTCGCCATGCAGGAGTTCGCCAATGGCGTCCTGCAGCTGGGCATAGCTCATGACATCCGGTTCGCCGATCAGCAGCACGGTCTCGGGCGGCAACTCGCCGCGACGGTCGATCGTGCGGCGGAAGGCGTCGATCATGTCTTCCTTGTGCAGCAGCGATTGGCCGGTGCGAGGGTCACCGGAGTACAGGTAGCTCTTGAAATCGCGCTGGTAGATCTGCGAAATCTGGAAGGCCAGGGTTGGTACGCAGCGCTTGTCGTCGTAAACGCCTGCCAGGTGCAGCAGGACGACCGGCATGCGGCCGTGCTCCTGGCGGATCACATCCTCGGCAGCCGCCTTCGACCGTGGATACGCCCATTTCGGGCCGAGCGGCCGGGATGCATCGATGCGCTCACCCGGCGCGGTCGCCTGGTGGACCAGGATGGTGCCCGAGTACACGAACTGCTCGACCTCGAACGCTTGCAAGGCACTCAGCAATGCACGGGTCCCCTCGACATTGACCCTCTCGTAGAGCGGATTGTCTTCGCCGGTGAAGTCGAAGTACGCGGCCAGATGCACCACGCTGGCGATGCGCGAACCGTATTGCTGCCTGAATGTACCGAGCGCCTGTCGAATCGAGCCTGGCGAGCCCATGTCCACTTCGATCAGGGGAATGAACGCCTTCTTGCCGGGCCGGTCCAGGCCGACCACGATGTAGTCGCGTTGCAGGTTGCCGGCCAGCGCCGATCCCAGGTCGCCCGCGGCACCCGTCAACAGGACGATGGGTTTCGTCGCGGGACTCATCGAGGCGGCGCGGACGCTTCAGGCGCGGTCGCGCAAGGCTTCGACACCGCACTGCTGAGCGCAATGGTCGCAGCAGAAGTAGCGGCCCTGCGACTCCAGGCCATGGCCGATGATGCGCACCTTGCAAGACTCGCACACCGGTGCGAGGCGCTGGATGGCGCACTCGAAGCTGTCAAAGGTATGCGCCTTGCCTTGCATGGTGACCTGAAAGGCCTTGTCGTAGTCGTTGCCGCAGTTTTCGCAGATGGGCATGAGGATCTCCCTTCAGCCTTCGTCCGACTTGAGCTTGTTCTCTGCCCGCGCCTGGTTGCGCAGCGACCTGATCATGTCGTGATTGCGCTGCACCTCTTCGAACTGCCGCAGTACCAGCGCGTGAATGTCATGCGGCAGGTTCGCCTTGAGCGCCTTGCGGTAGCGCCCCATCGATGCATCTTCGCCGCGCTCACACTCGTTCAGCATCGTCTCGTCGCTGGCGCCGCCGAACAGGCCGCGGATGTGGGTCCAGACGCGGTGTGCCGCGCCAACGACCGTGCCACCCTCCTCGATCTTGCCGCCCAGGTGTCGCAGCTGCTCCTGCAGTTCTGTCGCAGCCCGGGTGGACGTGTCGGCGCGGCGCTTGAACAACTGCTTCAGGCCGGCACTCCTGGCATGCTCGGCCGCCTCGCGAAACCCCAGCGCGCCGTCACGCGCGTTCTCGAGAAGGTCATTGAGCGTTTCGACCTTTTGCTCGTATGTGGCACTGCCGTCGGTGATGTAAGCCTTGGCGTTTTCGGCACGCAGCCATCCGGCCCGCGTAGCCGCACGGGCTTCATCCCAGGAGAGAGTGGAGCCGCCTTTGCGCAGCGCCCAGTCATTCGCCATGAGATTTTCGCAAGCGTCGACGTCATTGCCGTAGCGGGTGTAGCTCGTCCAGCCGAGTTCGTAGGCCGGCAGGTAGTCGAGGGTGGTTCGACCGGTCACGAAGTAAGGCTCTGCCACGCAGACTTCTTCCCAATAGGCCGCCTCGCCCGGGGGAAAGGTTACCGATGTTGCCGTCCCTGGTTCGACCTCGCCATGCTCGGCCTGGCCTGAGTCGCGGCCCGTGATGGGGTCGTGGCTTTGGTTTCGTTCGTCTGCCATGTCCGTTCTCCTTGTCAACTCGGCTTCCCATCGTCACCGACACCATCGGGTGGCACGGCGCGTCCTTTGCTGTCGGGCGGAATCTCGCGAGGCGACGCGTCCGGCGGCAGTTCCCCCTTGCGCGCGTTCGGCGGCAGGTCCGTCGGGGACGCGGTATCCGGAGGAAGCGTTCCGGCGCTGCCGTCTGGAGGAACCGGGGAGGAACTGTCGGTCATGGTGCGCGCCCCGCTCCTGAAAGCGGATGAGGTTCCAGGAACGCGAGGGGATGAAATCGCTATCCACGCTACGCCGCCAATGTTCGGCCGGCTGTCGGTGGCGCCCCATAGCGATGTAGGACACAGTCTGTGATCAGTTCCGCATGCAGAGCCGAACTTTGAACTTGCATCGCCCCGGGCCGGTCTGACGAGGAGTGGCAGCACATGACTGTGGAGGTTCCATGCCTGAGAAGAAGACCATCGAGCGAGCCCGCCGCGACAAGCGCGAAGGCAAGGCGCCGAGCACGCAGGCCGGCGAATTCGTGCGCGAGGAGATCGAGCACATTCGCGAGGGTCAGCACGGCGCACGCTCGGCAGCCCAGGCGATTGCGATCGGCCTGTCGAAGGCGCGGCGTGCCGGCGTGAAGCTGCCGCCGCCGGAGAAGGGCAAGGCTTCCGAGGAAACGCGCCGGCATGCGAAGCGCGACGTCGAGAAGGGCGAGGAGCCGAAGGCCAGGACGTCGGCCAAACGTTCGCGCGCCACCATGGCTGCGCTACAGCGTGAGCCGACGGCTGCGGCTTCGCATCAGGCCTTGGCACGCCATGCCCGGGCCGCTGCGCGCGAACGTACCCCGACTGAACGCTCGCAAGCAGCAAAGAAGGCCGCGCGCACGAAGGGACCGGCCGAGCGGGCCCAGGCCGCAAAGAAGGCGGCCCGCACGCGAGCTCGCAACGAGGGCGGTTGAGATCGCCATGGTCATCGCCGCTGTGAACCCGGCGACCGGCGAACAACTGGAATCGCATCGCGAGATGGTGGCCGGGGAAGTGGCTGCCATCGTCGAGGACGCGCATGAAGCCTTCCTCGTCTGGCGTAAACAGTCGTTCCATGAGCGGGCACCATGCGTGCGCCGGATGGGCGAGTTGCTGCGCGACCGCGCCGACGAGTGGGCGCGCCTGATGGCACGGGAGATGGGCAAGCCGATCACCGTCGGCATGGCCGAAGCGAAGAAGTGCGCGATCTGCTGCGACCACTTCGCCGAGCATGCGGCTCGGATGCTGGCGCGCGAGGACGTGGCGACCGAAGCGCTCCACAGCTTCGTCACTTTCCAGCCGCTCGGCGTGGTGCTGGCCGTGATGCCGTGGAACTTCCCGTTCTGGCAGCTGTTCCGGTTCGCGGCTGGCGCCTTCATGGCAGGCAATGCGGTCGTGTTGAAGCACGCGTCCAACGTGCCAGGCTGCGCGCTCGCGATCGAGCGTATCGTGCGGGAAGCCGGGGCGCCTCCCAACTTGCTGCGCACGCTGCTGATAGGCAACAAGCAAGTCGCAGCCGTGATCGAGCATCCGCACGTGCGCGCGGTGACCTTGACGGGCAGCGGTCCGGCCGGCCGCGCCGTCGCCGCCAGAGCCGGCGCGATGCTGAAGAAGACCGTGCTGGAACTTGGCGGCAGCGATGCCTACCTGGTGCTGGAAGATGCCGACCCCGAGGCAGCGGCTGCGATCTGCACCAGGGCGCGCCTGGTCAACGGCGGGCAAAGCTGTATCGCCGGCAAACGCTTCATCGTCGTCGATGCTGTGCGCGAGGCCTTTGAACAGCACTTCGTCGAGAAGATGCGCGGCGTGCGGCAAGGCGACCCGATGGACGAGGCAACGCAGATCGGGCCGCCCGCGCGACATGATCTGCGCGACACGCTGCATGAACAGGTGCGTCGCAGCATCCACCAAGGCGCACGGTGCCTGCTGGGTGGCCAGCCGACACCCGGCCCCGGCGCGTTCTATCCACCAACCGTGCTGACCGATGTGCGCAAGGGCATGCCGGCCTTCGATGAGGAACTGTTCGGTCCCGTCGCGGCGATCGTACCGGCGAAGGACGAAGGCGATGCGGTCGAACTGGCCAATGATTCGGTGTTCGGGCTCGGCGGCTGCGTCATGACCCGCGACGCGGCCCGCGGCGAGCACATCGCTGCCGAACGAATCGAGGCGGGGTGCGTCTTCGTCAATGATGCAGTGCGCTCCGACCGAGGCTGCCGTTCGGCGGCGTCAAGGACAGCGGGTATGGCCGCGAACTCTCAGCCTACGGCATCAAGGAGTTCGTGAACATCAAGACCATTCTCGTCGCCTGAAGACGGTTTCAGAGGGCGGGCTGATTCGCATCGCCTAGCGCTTGCGCGCGTCGGCAGCGCGCAGGCGCGCTTCCTGCGCTTCCTTGGCCTTGCCAAGCACTTCGTACGACCGCGCCAGGCGGTCCCAGCCGTCGGGGTCGTTCGGGTTGGCCTTGAGCCGCGCGGCAAGGCGTTCCACCATCTGCTCGGGCGTGCCGGGCGGCATCTGCTGCGGGGCAGCGCCCAGGGCGGGCGGGATCGGCGTGGCGGCAGCCGCGACGGCAGGCGCCTTGGCATGGGCCTTCATCCCGGCTTTCTCGCGCGCTTCGGCGATGGCCGACTGCAGTTCTTCTGCGTCCTGCGAGTTGGGCTCGACGACTGCCAGCAGCTTCTCCCATTCGGCAGCGGCCTCGGCAAAGCGGCCGGCCTGGAAAGCGGCCGTGCCCAGCAGCATCAGCGACATCGGGTGCTTCGGGTCGATGGCCAGCGCCTTGCGGATCATCGTCATCGGACGGCCGTCGAAACTCTGTGTGCGCGCCACGATCAGGTCGGCATAGTTCGCGAGCAGGTCCGGGTCGGCGTCCAGCATCGCGCCGACTTTCGAATACGCCTGCTCGGCGTCTTCCATGCGGCCCAGCACCTTGTACGAGCGCGCCAGCATGGCCCAGCCCTTCGGGTTGTCCGGGTTGGCCTTCAGGCGCGCGGCCAGCGTTTCGATGGCAGCCTCCATCTCGTGCTGCTGCGCGGCGGCGGCGCGCTCGGCGTTGATGGCGTTCGGCGCGCCCAGCATGGCATACGTGCCCGCAGCGGCCAGCGGCAGCACGACCGCCAGCGCCCATGCGCTGCGTTTGGCGGGAGACGGCGCCTGGGCAGCCTTGGGCGCCGTAGCGTCGGCGGCCTGCTCGTCCTGCAGGAGGCGCAGGTGCAGTTCGTCGCGCGACGCCTGGTGCTCGGCCAGCGAGATCGCGCCTTCGGCGAGTTCGCGGTCGAGCGTGGCGAGCTGTTCGCGGTAGACGGCAGCGTTGCTCACCTGCGCCGGGGTTTCGGCTACGGTGGGCGGCTTCAGCAGCGGCCTGAGCAGTGCGGCCAGCACGGCCACCGTGAGCAGTGCGGCGATGGCGTAGAAAGCAATCACGGGCGGGACTCCCCTTCGGTGTTGCGCAACAGCGCCAGCGCCTCGCGGCGCTGCGCTTCGTCCAGTGCCGCCGGGGCGGCTTCCACGGCCCTGCCCGCGCGAACGCGGCGCGCCACCACCCAGGCGCCGGCGCCGAGCAGCAGCACGGGACCCAGCCAGAGCAGCCAGGTGAGCGGCTTGAACGGCGGGCGGTAGAGCACGAAGTCGCCGTAGCGGCTGGTCAGGAACTCGTGGATCTCGCGGTCGGTCTTGCCGGCGCGGATCAGCGTGCGGATCTCGCGGCGCAGGTCCTCGGCCAGCTCGGCGCGCGAGCCGGCCAGCGATTCGTTCTGGCACACGAGGCAGCGCACCTCGTCGGCGATGGCGATCAGGCGTTGCTCCACCACCGGGTCGTCGGCCATCGGCGTGGCTTCGCCGGCGAACACCGGTAGCGAAAAGCACAGCGCCAGGAGCCAGGTCGCGAACTTCATTTTTGCAGCTCCTTCACCAGCGGCAGGATCTTGTCCTGCACGACTTCGGGCGTGACCGGGCCGACCTGCTTGAAGCGGATGACGCCGGCCTTGTCGATCAGGTAAGTTTCGGGCACGCCGTAGACGCCGTAGTCGATGCCGATGCGCCCGTCGTTGTCCACGGCGCTCAGCATGTAGGGGTCGCCGAATTTCGCGAGCCATTCGCGGCCCTTTTCGGGCAGGTCCTTGTAGTCCAGGCCGATCATGCGGACGGCGCCCGACTTGGCCAGGTCCATCAGCACCGGGTGCTCGACCCGGCAGGCGACGCACCACGAGGCCCACACGTTCAGGATCCAGACCTGTCCGAGCATGTCCTTCGGCGAGAAGCGCTCGGCGCGCGCCGGGTGCAGCCCGGGCGCGTCGAACAGCGGCGCGGGCTTGCCAATCAGCGGCGAGGGCAGTTCGCGCGGGTTGCGGGTGAGGCCGATGGCGAGGAACACCACCAGCACGATGAAGATGACGAGGGGAATGGCAGCCTTTTTCACGCGTTCGCTCCTGCGGCCCCCGCGGGCACCCGGGCCGCCTGCGTCCTGCGGTAGCGGCGGTCGAGCGCGGTCACCATGCCGCCCAGCCCCATCAGCAGGCAGCCGCCCCAGATCCAGTCGACGAAGGGCTTGTAGTACACGCGCACGCTCCACGCATTGCCTTCGAGCCGTTCGCCGAGCGACACGTACACGTCGCGTGTAATCCCGGTGTCGATCGCCGCTTCGGTCATGGGCATCTCAGAAGAGAAGTACTTGCGCTTTTCCGGCTTCAGGGTGCGCAGCACCCGGCCGTCCTTCATCAGCTGCACCTGGCCCACGTCGGCCATGTAGTTCGGGCCGGGCTCGCGCTTCACGCCGTCCATGCGGAACTCGTAGCCGCCCACAGCCACCGTGTCGCCGATGGCCATGCGCACGTCCTTCTCCTCCTCGTAGCCCTTGACCATGGTGATGCCGATCACCGTGACGGCCATGCCCACGTGCGCGAGGTGCATGCCCCACAGCGACGCCGGGCCGCCGCGGAAGCGGCCATTGCCGCGCACCTGGCGCCAGATGTGGGTGGCGGCCGTGAAGATGATCCACAGCGCGCAGGCCAGGCCCAGCGCCACGAGCGGCGACCACGGCCCCATGGCGAACGGCAGGGCCGCGCCCAGCACGACGGCGGCCATGGCTTCCCACTTCAGGCGCTTGAGCACCGTGCCCACACCATCGGAGCGCCACTTCAGCCAGGGCCCCACGGCCATCAGCAGCAGCGCCGGGACCATCAGCGGGGCGAACACCGCATTGAAGTACGGCGGACCGACCGAAAGCTTGCCCAGGTTGAGCGCATCGACGAACAGCGGGTAAAGCGTACCCAGCAGCACGGTGCCGGCGGCGGTGGCCAGCAGCACGTTGTTGGCCAGCAGGAAAGTCTCTCGCGAGGCCAGCTCGAAGCCGCCGACCGACTTGAGCTTGCCGGCCCGCATGGCGTACAGCGTGAGCGACGAGCCGACCACGACCGCCAGGAAGACCAGGATGAACACGCCGCGCTTGGGGTCGGTGGCGAAGGCGTGCACCGACGTGAGCACGCCCGAGCGCACGAGGAAGGTCCCCAGCAGCGACAGCGAGAAGGCGGTGATCGCCAGCACCAGCGTCCACTGGCGGAACAGGCCGCGCTTTTCGGTGACGGCCAACGAATGGACCAGCGCCGTGCCGACCAGCCACGGCAGGAACGAGGCGTTTTCCACCGGGTCCCAGAACCACCAGCCGCCCCAGCCCAGCTCGTAGTAGGCCCACCACGAGCCGAGCGCGATGCCCAGCGTGAGGAAGATCCACGCGGCCACCGTCCAGGGGCGCGACCAGCGCGCCCATGCGGCGTCGAGCCGGTTGGACAGGAGCGCCGCCATGGCGAAGGCGAACGGGATGGAGAAGCCGACATAGCCCATGTACAGCATCGGCGGGTGGATGATGAGCCCGAAGTCCTGCAGCAGTGGGTTCAGGTCGTTGCCGTCCGGCGCACCGGGCACGAGCCGCGTGAAGGGGTTGGAAGTCACCAGCGTGAACAGCAGGAAGCCGGTGGTGACCAGCCCCAGCACGCCCAGCACGCGCGCCACCATGGCATCGGAGAGCTGGCGCGACAGGAACGAGACGGCGGCCATCCAGCTCGTGAGCATCAGCACCCACAGCAGCAGCGACCCTTCGTGGCCGCCCCAGGTGGCCGCTATGCGGTACGGCGTGGGCAGCCGCGAGTTGGAATGTTGCGCGACGTACTGCACCGTGAAGTCATTCGCATAGAAGCTCCAGGCGAGGCACGCGAACGCGCCGAGGACGGTGAGCCCGAGCGCGCGGGTGGCGGGCTTGGCCAGGCCGATCCAGGCGGGCTGGTTGCGCTGCGCGCCCACCAGGCCGAGGACGCCGAGCGTCACCGACACGAACAGCGCCAGGACCAGCAGGAAGTGGCCGATTTCGGGGATCATCCGCGGTGCCTCATTTCAGGGTGGAAGCGGCTTTTTCCATGGCCGACTTCCGGTGTGCTTCATCGACCGCATGCTGCGCCTCGGGCGGCATGTAGTTCTCGTCGTGCTTGGCCAGCACTTCGCTGGCCGTGAACAGGCCGTCGTCGCCCAGCTTGCCCTGTGCGACCACGCCCTTGCCCTCCTTGAACAGGTCGGGAAGGATGCCCGTGTACACCACGCGCATGTCCTTGGCGCTGTCGGTCACGATGAACTCCACCTTCAGGTCGCGCCGCTGGACTGTGCCTTCCTTCACCAGCCCGCCGATGCGGAAGGTGCGGCCCTTGGGCGCCTCGCCCGCGGCCACCTGGCTGGGCGAGAAGAAGAAGACCAGGTTGCTGTTGAAGGCATTGAGGACCAGCGCCGCGGCGCCGCCCACGATGGCCAGGCCCGCGACGATGATCGCGGCTCTCTTGTGACGGTTCTTCATGTCGTGCCCTCTTCGAGGAGTTCGTTGCGCAGCGCCGCAAGGATGCGTTGGCGCCGCAGGTGGACCAGCCAGGCTTCGCCGGCGAGCGCCACGGCCGTCAGGCCGAAGCTGCCCCAGACGTACAGGCCGTAGCCGCCCATGTGGAAGAAGTCGGAGACGCTATGCCACTGCATGCTTCACCCATTCGGTATGGCGTTCGCGCTCGAGGATGATGCAGCGCACGCGCGCGAGCGAAACCGCTATCGCGTACATCCAGCAGGCCAGGCCCATGATGAGCATGCCCCACAGCATCGTGGCGGCCATGGTGGGCGACTTCGTGAGCGAAACCGAAGCGCCCTGGTGGAGCGTGTTCCACCACTTGACCGAGAAATAGATGATCGGGATGTTGACCACGCCCACCAGCGCCAGCACGGCGCCGGCCTTGTCGGCGCGGCGCGGGTCGTCGATGGCGGCCTGCAGCGCCAGGAACCCGATGTACAGGAAGAACAGGATCAGCTCGGAGGTCAGGCGCGCGTCCCACACCCACCAGGTACCCCACATCGGCTTGCCCCACAGCGCACCGGTCCACAGCGACAGGAAGGCGAACAGTGCGCCGGTGGGCGCCAGCGCCGAGGCCATCATGCCCGACAGGCGCGTGTTCCAGGCCAAACCGAGGCCGGCCCACATCGCCATCACGCAATAGATGAACATGGACATCCACGACGCGGGCACGTGGACGAAGATGATGCGGTACCCCTCGCCCTGCTGGGCATCGGTGGGCGCCACGAAGAAGCCCAGCCATAGTCCCACGGCTGCGAAAACCGTTCCCAAGGCTGCGAAAACCGGCCACATGCGCCCGGCCAGCGGGTAGAACGTCTGCGGCGACGAGAAGTGGAAGAAGTTGGCGATCCTGTTACTCATTCGAGCGCAATCCTCAATGCGGCGGTGACGGCCATCGGTGCGAAGAACACGGTCAGCAGCAGCAGCGCCGCCATGAGCGAGAGGTGGCCGTCGATCGCCAGCCCCGCCGCATCGGCTTCCACCGCGCCCGCGCCGAAGATCAGCACGGGCACGTAGAGCGGCAGGGTCAGCAGCGACAGCAGCACTCCCGCACCGCGCACGCCCAGGGTCAGGGCGGCGCCGACGGCTCCGATGTAGCTGAGCACGGGGGTTCCCAGCAGCAAGGTCAATGCCAGGATCGCGAGCGACCGCGCTTCCAGGCCGAACTGGATGCCCAGCACCGGCGCCATCAGCACCAGCGGCACGCCGGCCAGCAGGAAATGCGCGAACACCTTGGCCTGCACCAGCAGCCACAGCGGTGTGGAAGACAGCACGAACTGCTCGAGGCTGCCGTCGGCATGGTCGGGGCCGAACATGCGCTGCAGCGACAGCATGGCGGCGAGCAGCGCGCCTACCCAGATCACGCCGGGCGCCATGCGCGCCAGCAGGTTGGTCTCGGGGCCCACGCCCAGCGGGAACAGGCTGGCGACGATCATGAAGAAGAACAGCGGCGTGAGCACATCGCCCTTCTGCCGCATGGCCAGCGCGATTTCGCGGCGCACGACCGCGAAGAACGGGCTCAAGACCCCAGCTCCACCACTTGCGAGTGTGCCGCCGGGATGTCCACCTTCTGGTGGCTGGTGTACACCGCCAGGCCACCCTGCGCCAGGTGTTCCCCCATCAGCTGCGCCAGCAACGCCACCGCCGCCGGGTCCAGCGCGACGAAGGGTTCGTCCAGCACCCACAGGCTCGCCTTGGCCAGCAGCAGGAGCGACAGCGCCACGCGGCGCTTCTGGCCCTGCGACAGGTGGCGCACGAAGCGCGACTCGATGTTCTTCAGGCCGAGGCGAGCCAGCGCCTTCGGCACGGCGCCCGGGGCCAGCGTATCGCCGGCCAGCGACGCCAGGAAGCGCAAGTTCTCGCCCACCGTCAGTGCTTCCTGCAGGGCGTTGTTGTGGCCCAGGTAGCACAACTCGCTGCGGAACGCGGGCAGGACGGCGTCCACCGGCTGGCCGTTCCAGCGGATCTCCCCGTCCGCCGGCGGCGCCAGGCCGCACAGCAGCCGGATCATGCTGGTCTTGCCCGCGCCATTGGCGCCGGCCAGGTACAGCAGTCCACCCGAGTCGAGGCGAAACGACACCTGGTCGAACAGGCGCCGCTCGCCGCGCACGCAGGCGAGTCGGGAGGCTTCCAGTTGTTTCAAGCTGCATGTTCCTTGTTGCTCAGGTCCCAGACGGGATGTTGCAGCGGACCGGGCACAAGGGATAGGGACCAACCGCGGTGGCGGTTGAGGAAAGTCAAAGTCAAAACCCGCGAACGGGAGTAGTCCGAGACGGACTAGGAAAATTCCGAGGGTCGGGGACCGATCAGAAATT
Source organism: Burkholderiales bacterium (assembly GCA_016213325.1). Lineage (GTDB taxonomy): Bacteria > Pseudomonadota > Gammaproteobacteria > Burkholderiales > Burkholderiaceae_C > Ramlibacter. Next base: position 206,974 of record JACRAY010000018.1, read on the forward strand.
GCGCCGGTACGTCACACCCACGAACACCACGTCCTGCTTCGGCTGCATGGCCACCGTCGTCCCGTCGGAGAACGCGAACGGCACGCCATTGTAGTTCCACGCCCAGTCGTTCCACCGCGTGCGTTGCCACAGCAGGTCGGCCCGGATGGAGGACTTGGCGTCCAGGGTGTACTTGCCGAACACCCGCAGCGCGGTCTGCTGGAAGCGGATGTCGGGCAGGCCGCCCGTGGCCGCCAGCAGGGTTGCGCTGTCGGCGCCCGCCAGTACGTCGAGCGCCTGGTCGTAGGAGCTGCGGTCGTTGGTATGCGACAGGTTCACGCCCACCTGCAGGTTGCCCATCGGCTTGCCCGTGACGCCCGCGCCCAGCGTCCACGACTCGTTGCGCAGCGCCATCACGTAGCCGGCCGGCCGCACCTGGTTGAGCGCCTGCTTGCCATACGATGCATAGCCAGTGACGTTCCACTTCTCATTGAACGCGTAGGTGCCGTCCAGCGAGTACTGGCCCATGCGCGTGCTGCCCAGGCCGTAGCCGCGCAGCTGGTCGTAGCTGTCGCGGCCTTCCTCCAGGCCGAGCTGCAGCGTGAGTTCGTCGCTGGCCTGCCAGTCGACGAACAGCTTGGCCTTGTCGCGGTGCCGGTCGGCCAGCGTGGGCATGAGGATCGCCGTCAGCGGCAGGTCCGCATCCGGCACTTCCGTCACGCCGCGGCCGCTGTTGTCGAGCAGCCAGTTGGAACCCTTGCGGTCGCTGCGGCTCAAGCGCAGCGCGCCGCTCACGTCCGCCGACATGCGGCGCCGGATTTCCGCAAAGACGCCCGTCTCCTCGGTGTCCTGCCTCAGCGCCGTGATGCCGCCCACCGCGCTGGTCGCGGTGAACACGCCCCGGTCGATCGATTCGTAGTCGGCGCCCAGGCTCGCGCGCCATTCGGGCGTGAACTGCCACTGCGCTTCGCCCTTGCCGCGGACCTTGCGTTGCGGCAAGCGGCGGTTGGTGTAGGTATTGGTGCCTTCGACGTTGTACAGCGCCACCGGCGTGTCGTCGTCACGGTCCTCGTAGCGCAGGTCGCCGATGAGGAACAGCTTGGCCACCGGGCGCGACGTGATGCCGAGCTTGGCCAGCGTGGTCGTGACCTTGCCGCCGAGGCTGGTGACGCCGGCCGGGGCACCGGCGATGGTGAACGGGTCGTCCTGCGTGGCGCGCGCCCATGCCAGCTTCATCGTCGCGCGCGTGTGGGCCGCGATGTCGTAGCTGCCGGTGAAGTCGACCTGCTGCGCCTGGTTGTCGGGTGCCAGGGCGACCGGCTGGTTCAGGATGGCCTGCAGTCCCGCGCCGAGCGGCTGGAAAGTGCCCACCGCATTGGCCAGGCTGCCCGGCACGGCGGTCGCCAGCACGGAGTTGGCGTTGCGGTACCAGGAGCCGTAGTAGCCCACGCTGGCGCGCAGCGGGCCGCGCGCATAGCTCACGCGGGCGTCGACTTCGCTGTGCGAAGCATCGATCGGCTCGGGCATCAGCAGCACGGCCCAGCCGGTGGCCACGCCCGTGGTGCCGGCGCAGCCGGGAGCGCTGGGCGAGGGGCAGGTGAAGCCTCGGCCGAACAGCCGCGAGCCTTCCTTCTTCTCGTGGCGCAGGTCGACGTCCAGCACCAGGTCGGGCATGAACGTCTTCTGCAGCGCGAGGCCCAGGTCGGTGCGCCTGGTCTTCAGGTACTGCTCGCCGCCTGCAGGCGGCACCACGGCGTGGGGCTCCTGCCGGGTCAGCTCGCGGTAGCTTGCAGCGGCCTTCCAGTCGCCAGGGCGCTTCCACACGCCTGCCAGCTCGCGCTGGTGGCCGCCGAGGTCGCGGCCTTCCACCTGCACCCAGGAATTGGACTTGGGATTGCGCAGGCCGTATTCGAAGTCGAGCTTCAGCCCGATGTGCCGCGTGCGCGGGACGCCGTCGTACTGCGAATGGAACGCGCGGTCCTGTGCGCTGCCGTCGGTATAGCCGAAGCCGACGTCGACTGCCGCCTCGACCAGTTTCTGTTCTTCGGTCTTCTCGTCAGCCGCGAAGGCGGGCGTGAACGCGGCCGCTGCGGCCAGCGCCAGCAACGTGGGCCGGAAGCGGATGGGTGCGTGGCGTGCCATCGTTGTTCCTTCAGCGCGTCTGCAGGCGCGGCGATGGGTTCGTCGCCGACGGGTTGTTGGTGCCGTGGACCTGCGTGTGGCAGTTGAGGCAGCTGCGCCCTTGCCACATGTTCACCACGTTCTTGCCGCCGGTCGTGCCGGTAATGAGGGGGCTCACCTGTCCCGGCGCCAGCGTACGCACACCCGGCTGGCCGGCGACGGCGCCCACGCTGCCCGCGACGTGCGGCGTGTGGCACTGCTGGCAAAGCAGCGGTGCGCGCGCCTTCAGCATGCCGGCCACGGTGCTGCCGTGCGGGTTGTGGCAGTTGGCGCAGTCGTCCGCAACGGGCTCGTGCTGGTGCACGAACGGCCCGCGCTTTTCGGTGTGGCACGAGTAGCAGGTGGCGTTGGTGCTGTCACGCTTGGCGAGCTTGGGGCCGGCCGAGCCGTGCGGGTTGTGGCAGTCGGAGCACGCCATCTTGCCTTCCGGCACCGGGTGGTGCGATGGCTTGGCCATCTGTGCCCGCTGCTCCTTGTGGCAGCTGAAGCAGGTGTCGGTCTGCCCCGCCTTCGACAGGGTCTTGTCCTTGTTGCCGTGGACCTTGTGGCAGTTGCTGCAGGTGACGTCGGCCGCCTGGTGCTGGCTGCCCGCCCACAGCATGCGCCTGGCGTCCTTGTCGTGGCACGACAGGCAGGTGCCGCTTTGCTGGTGCGCGGGGTTGGCCGACTTCTTCCTGAAGGTGATGTCGGGCGCCGGGCGGTCCTTGACCCCGTCCGGCTTCTTGACGTGCGTGGGGCTGGGCCCGTGGCAGGTGGTGCATTGCGGGATGCGCTTGTCGCCCGTGAAACCGTGGGCCGACCGGCTCATGTCCGTCAGGTCTTCCGAGTCGTGACATTCGATGCACGCCTCGGAAGCCTTCTTCTGCTCGGCCAGCGTCGCGGCGGGGACCGCGGCCGCCGCCAGCGGAGCCAGGCACAAGGCCAGCGCCACCAGCTGCGAACCGAAGTGCCTGAGCAGGCTTTCCATGCCCGGGCCCTTCACGGCTTACTTCTGGCCGTGGACGATGTCCACGCCCTTGAAGCCGCCGCTGGCGTGGCAGTCGTTGCAGGTTTCACGCGGCATCGCGCCGACCTGGGCCTGCGTCTTGTCGCCGAACACCGAGCCGCCGAAGCTCGTCACGTGGCCGATGGCCGTGGGCGAGTCGTGGCACGCCGTGCAGGTGGCCGCCTTGGGCGAGATCACCAGCCACTGGTTGGGGTCGGTCACGCCCGAGGGCTTCTTCACGACCGAGGCCAGCGGGCTGAAGTCCTGCTTGTACGAGTTGTTCACGTGGCAGCCGTTGCAGTTGATACCCACGAGGTCGGGGTATGCCACTTCGGCCGCGTAGTTCTCGACAACCGCGAGCTTCGTGGAGCTGGTGTAGCCCTTGGCCTGCGCGGCCTGCGTGATGAGGTCGGAAATCGTCGCGAAGGTGTTGCCTGCGGCGACGGCCGTGCCTGCCGTGATCACCAGTGTCGTGGTCCCGTTGATGGTCGTGCTGTAGTCGGCCAGGAACGTGCCGGCGGTCGTGAGTTTGCCCGTGTCGTCGAACACGCCCTGCACTCGGTTGCCGTACGTGAACGGGTAGGTGCGCTTCTTGTTGCCGTGGATGCCGTGGATCATGCGCTTGAACTGGTACGACTCGTTCAGCGCGAGGCCGTTGGTCATCACGGTGGACGACGAGCGGTTCGCGTCGTGGCACACCTGGCACGCCTCGATCTTGTTGCGCGCCCCGCTGTGGAACGCCTCGGCCAACGTGTTCGAGCCGGAGGTAGTGCCCAGCGAGCCGTGGCACACGTTGCACTTGTCGTTGGAGACGACTTCGCGACGGGCCAGCAGCGACCCCGTCAGGGGGACGTCCTTGAACGTGTTCTGCACGACCACGTTCACCAGGGTCCTCGGCTGCACTTCGGGGCGCGGGTCGGTGGCCGACTTCGCCTCGAGCTTCGCTTCCTTCACCTGGCCGATGCTGACCACCCGCGCCGTGCCGAAGGCGACCGACGTGGTCGAGTCCGCCGGCACGGAGATCGTGGCCGTGTAGTGGTTGCTGCCGTCGTTGGCGCCGGTGTACATGTACACGTTGGCGCCGTTGCCGCCGTTGTTGTACGACGTGAACTCGGTCATGCCCTGCTGCTGGCCGACCATGCTCTGGTAGGCGAGGTACAGGCGCAGGTTGCCGAAGCGCGTCTGGTTGGAACAGGTCGCGGGCGTGCCCGTGCAGTCGCTCGTCACGAGGTTGTATGCCGCGTCACTGGCAGTCGGGTCGGACACGAAGTACTTGACGGTCACCTTCCGAGTCGCGGAATCCCACGTCGCGCTTTCGATGTTGACCTTGTACTTCGCCGAGTTCTCTTCGTTCTGGTTCCAGTGCACGCGTTCGGGCGCGATGTTGGAGCCGACCTTGTGGCAGCTCGCGCATTGCCCGTTGGTCATGGACTTGGCCGCCGCGCCGGAACCGACGAGCGTGCCCGCGTAGACGGCGTGCGTCGTATCCCAGGTGGAGCCGGCGTTGTTGGCGTGGCAGGTCAGGCAGGCGTCCTTCGACACCTTGGTCTTCCAGTTATCGCCCTGCGGCGTCGCGGGATTTGCGCCGGTGTGGCACTTCGTGCAGTTGCGCAGATCCTGCGGGAAGCCGACTTCGCTGAAGTCGAAAGGAGTGCTGTTGTAGCCCCAGATCTGGTAGGTCTCTCCGCCCGCGGCCAGCTTCGAGTGAAGCAGCCGGCCGGCGTGGATCTTGTGCGTCATGGTCGACATCGTCAGCACGTTGCCGCTGTTCGCGTCGGTCGTGCCCTGATTGTGGCACATCACGCAGTACTGGACGTCCACGCGGCCGCCGCCGTGCATGGCGAGTTTGTCGTGGCAGCTGTTGCAGCTGTTGATGTCGGCCATGATGCGCGTCTTCGCCGGGTCGGTGACCGCGACGGCCTTGCCGGCGGAGTCGATCGTGAAGTCGAAGTACGGGTTGACGCGCACGGTCTCGCCGGCGGCATTCAGATAGGCCAGCTGGATCGCGATGCGGTGCGTGCGCGAAGGCTCGTACTTGACGGCGTTGGTCGAGTACGCCACGTTGCTCACCGTCGCCGTCCAGTTCGGGTCGGTGATGTCGGTGCGGAACGTGTACGTGTAGTAGCCGTCGGCATTCAGCACGAGTTGCTGCGCCAGCAGCGCGGCGTCGGTCTGCTTCGGGTCGGTGGTCGCCTGTTTTGCCGAAGCGAGGACCGGCGTGCCGTTCGGGCCCTTGCCGGCCACCGGCACTTCCGTGCGATACACGTAGCTGACCCACTGGTCCGGATTGCCGTCGGTCCCGGGCACCAGCTTGGCGATGGCGAAGGACGCGTTGGCGATCTTGATGTCCTTGACCACCTTGCCGTCGGAGAACACCGCGAAATTCACCTTGGGCGCGCTGTTCACGCTCACCGCGGGAACGCCGTTGGCCTGCAGCACCGAGAACGACGCAGAGCTGTTGGTCGAGGTGTCGTTGGCAGCGCTCGCGGCGGCCGACTCGAGGGCCTGCGCCACAGTCTGGGCCGCAGGCGGGGGCGTGACGGCCCCGCTGTCCCCACCCCCACCTCCGCCGCCGCAGGCAGCGAGCAATGCAGCCGTGGAGATTACCAGGGCCACCGTCCGGATTGATCCAAGCTTCATACGCTTTCTCCGATAGGCCGTCAGGCCATGCGTCTCTTTCACAAAAACTTGCTATACCGCTCTGCGGCAGTCTCTGCCTCCGCCCCTGCGGCGGCGTTGATCCACATCAACCGGCTGCGGCGGTGCAGCATCGCTTCGTCACAGATGCAACAGCGGCGAGATGACCCCGCCAACGACAGTGGCCGCGGTGTACAGCACCACGACCGCCGGCACCGCTGCAACGGCCGCCTTGATCAGGAACCAGAACATGGAGCTGAACTTCATGTCCAGGTCGTTCACGGCGACGGACAGCGGGTGGTCGTCCTCCGAAGGCTGCGCGCCGCACTGCGGGCAGCTCGCCGCCGTGTCGCTGATCTTCGCCTTGCATTCCCAGCATTCGATGAGCATGGTGCAGATCCTTCCTCAGTGCTGTTTCGCGCCGCCGCCGAACAGCTCCTGCGGACCCGGGCCCTCGGGCTCCTTGTGGGAGATCCCGAAGTGGCACTCGATGCAGGTGCGCCCTTCCTGGCGGCCTTTCGCATGGCGCGCGACCGCGCGCGGCGACTGCCGCTCGGGGTCCATCTTGGCCGTCGTGTGGCAATGGCGGCATTCGCGCGAATCGTTGTCCTTCATGTCGATCCAGATGCGCTTGGCCAGCTCGTAGCGTTTCGCTTCGAGCTTGGCGGGCGTGTCGATCGACTTCGTGACGTAGTGGCCCCAGAAGTCCGACAGCAGGCCGACCTTGGCCAGGTAGTTCGGCACGTATTCGTGCGGGACGTGGCAGTCGTTGCAGGTGGCACGCACGCCGGTGCGGTTCACGTCGTGCACGGTGCCGGTGTACTCCTTGTGCAGCGGCGCCATCTCGTGGCATGCCTGCGCGCAGAACTGCTCGGAGTTCGCGTACACCATGAACGAGGCGCCGGAGCCGAAGGCCACGGCACCGATGGCAAGGCCCAGCACCAGCACGCCGATGCTGCCCGGGCGCAAGCCCCACGCGCGCAGCACACGCCACGGCCCGGTGAGCAGCGCGAGGATCGATCGGAGGATCTTTGGCATGGCCATTCCCTAGAAGATCGCGCTGCGCGGGATCAGGCTGCGGTCCACCTCGATCTCCTGCGGCCCGGGCCCGCCCTTGGGCTCCTGGTGGGCAATGCCGAAGTGGCAGTCCACGCAGGTCATCTTTTCGCGCCGGCCCCTGGCATGCTGGCGCTGCGCCATCGGCGTCTGTTTCTCGGCATCCATCTTCGCCACGTCGTGGCAGTGCCGGCATTCGCGCGAGTCGTTGCCCTTCATGTAGGTCCAAACGCGCACCGCCATCTTGGAGCGCTGGGCCTCGAACTTCTCGCGCGTGTCCACGGCCTTGGTCACGTGATGCACCCACAGGTCGTTGAGGGCACCCATCTTCGCGATGTACAGCGGAATGGGCGCGTGCGGCACATGGCAGTCGGGGCAGATCGCGCGCACGCCGGTGCGATTGCGGTCATGGATGGTGTCGCGGTACTCCAGCGTGACGTTGTTCGCCATTTCGTGGCAGCTGGTCGCGCAGAATGCCTCGGTGCTGGTGTAGACCATCGTCGTGCCGAACAGCGCGAGCGCGGTCATGCTCGTGGCGATGCCGGCCAGCAGCACCACCACGGCCTTGTGGCCCATCACCCACTTGCGAACTTTCGCCGTCACTCGACGCATGGCTTGTCCTTCGCGGGATCGCCGCGGGCCGGGCCGCGGCTCACTTCTACCGGTAGGCCCTACTGGGCCAGGATCCACTGCACGATGTTCTTGATCTCGCCGGCGTCCTTGGTCTTCACGGCCTTGTGCTCTTCCTTGGCGCCGTCCACCTCGACCATCGGCGAGGTGGTCAGGTGCCTGGTGACCTTGTCCTCGGCGTCGGCCTTGCCCTTGTACTTCTTGGCGATCTCCTTGAAGGCAGGCCCGCTCTTCTTCTTGTCGACGGCGTGGCACTTCAGGCAGTCGTTCTTCTTCATCAACGCCTGTGCCTGGTCGGCGTCGGGCGCGGCGTGCGCCGCCGAAGCCGCGGCCAGGCCGCAGGCGATGCCGATGGTCAGAAGTACTTTCATGGGATGTCTCCTCGAGAAAATGGTGGTTGTCACGCTTGCGTGAGGAATCCGATGGCGACCAGCGTGAGCAGCGTGAGGCCGATGAAGATCAGCACGAACGCGAGCGCCTTCGAGGCCTTCACGTGCAGTGCCGACGGAGGATCGACCAGCAACTGCTCCAGCTCGCCGCTTGCCACGAGCCGCTGGTACTGCAACTCGTGCTCGCGCTTGAACTCCTCCAGCGACTGGGTGCCGGTGAACATGACGACGTCCACCGGGAACTTGTCGGGACGGAAGTGGTTGTTGAAGAAGTGCACCGTGAACAGGAACACCACCGCCAGGAACGCTTCCTCGCCGTGCATGATGGTCGCCACGTTGAAGGCCCAGCCCGGCAGGAACTGGCCGAACAGGTGCGGCAGCCACATCACGAGCCCGCTCACGCCGATGATCGTCACGCCCCAGAACGGCGCCCAGTAGTCGAACTTCTCCCAGTAGGTCCAGCGGTCGAACACCGGGCGCGGGCCCAGCCCGAAGAACCAGCGGAACATCGCGAGGATGCCCTTCAGATCCTGGATCCACGGCACCAGCGAATCGGGTCCGAAGAAGTTGAAGTGCTTCCAGTTGCGCGAGATGCGGTACGCGACGTAGAACAGGTGCCAGACGAAGATGGCCGCGAACAGCACGGCCGCCATGCGGTGGATGTAGCCGGCGCTCTGCGGGCCGCCCACCAGCCGCATGATGGCGGCCGCCCAGGGAGCTTCGGGGTAGAACAGCGGCATGCCGGTGAGGGTCAGCACCATCAGGCTGAGCGCGAACAGCAGGTGCGCGCCCCGCTGCACCGAATTGAACCGCTGGAAGTGCTTGCCGCGGACCGGTCCCGCCACCTCGTCGACGCGCACCAGGTGTTCGCCGCCGCGCGCCTTGCGCTCCTTGTACTCGCGGTAGAACCACAGGATGGTGTGCACCCAGAAGAACCCGAACGTGCCCACCAGCAGCCCGATCATGCCCCAGTAGGCGAGGAACACGGTGGGGTAATTCTTGAAGTCGTGCGGGTCGGCGTGCGGCTGGAACGTGGCGAAGCCGGCCGAGACTTCGGGCAGGCCCTTCTTCGGGTTGTGGCAGCTCTGGCAGGTCTTCAGCCGGTTGTCCGGGTGGACCTTGGACTTGGGATCGGCCGCGCTCAGGATCTCGTGGCTGCCGTGGCAGTTGTAGCACTTGGCCGTGTAGCCGTAGCCCAGCGTGACGATCGCGCCGTGGAAGGTGTCCTGGAAGGTTTCGTACCGCTCCTTGTGGCAGCCGCCGCAATTGGTGGTGACGCCCACCTTGAAGCGGTCGGCTGACGTGTTGGTGACCAGGTGCGCAGAGTGGCAGTCGGAGCACACGGCAGCCTTGCCGTCGCCCTTCTCCTGGTTGTGCTTGTGGTGCACCGAGGCCCGGTAGGACTCGAGCTGGTCCTCATGGCACGTGCCGCAGACCTGCGGGATGCCCGCGCGCCACGCCGCGTAACCCGCAGCGCCCTTCGGCGGGATCTTGAACGTGTGCACGTTGTGGCAATCCACGCAGTTGGCGTTCGGCCGGGTCGGGTCGTCGGCGTTCGGCTTGGCGTGCAGCGAGCGCTTGTGCGCGTCGATGTTGCGGGCCATCGAGTCGAGCAGCGGCGTGCCGCGCACCTCTCCGCGCTGGATCTTGTCCTGGAGCTCCTGGTGGCAGCCCTGGCAGTCGGGCTTGGACAGCGCCGCCCCTGCGGGCCTGGCGTGGGTCTCGCCCGGCTTGGGGTTGTCGGTGATGCCGGTGTGGCAGGCTACGCACTGCAGCCGGCCGTGCGCACCCTGGCGGAAGTCCTCGGTCGGCACGGCCTTGAGGGACCGGGGCTTGCCGCCGCCCTGGCCCGGCACCTGGATCTTCTTCGCCTTGGCCTCATGGCAGGCGATGCAGCCGGTATCCGGCAGGGCCGTGGCAGCAGGCGCTTGTTGTGCGGCGGCGGGCAGTGTCGCGACGGCAAAGGCAAGCAACGCAAACAGCCTTGCCAGGAATCCCAGGCTCCGGACAGGTTTCGCAAGGGGCTGCATGGGTAAGGCTTTCCTCTTCTTCTCGTTCGGATGGCGCGGCCGCGCGGCCGCCGGCGCTCGCCGGCGGGTGCAGTGCGGGGATCAAGGAAACCGCCCGTGGCCGGGCGGTGGATTCACTGCTCGAGGATCCAGTCGGCCAGGTTCTTGATGGCCTTGGCGTCCTTGGTGTCGATGACCTTGTGGTCGTCTTCGGTGCCGTCTTCCAGCTTGACCTTGGAAGCAACGGTGATGTTCTTGGTGACCTTGTCGACGCCGTCGGCTTTGCCCTTGTACTTGGCGGCGATCTTCTTGAACGACGGGCCCTTCTTCGTCTTGTCGATGGCGTGGCACTTGAGGCAGTCGTTCTTCTTGGCCAGGGCCTGTGCGGCGTCGGCATCGGCCGCTATGGCGGGGGTGCCCAGGGTGCTGAACGCCAGCGCAAGGCCGGCGCAGACGGTTGCGAGCACGAACCGGCTTTGTTGGGTCTTTCTTGTCACTTTCGACACTCCTATCGTGATGCGGGAACGGTGACCCATGGGGTCTTGGCCGCACGATAGACTCGGCCGCCGCCCGGTGCCAGAGGCCAACAGGGGGTCGGTTGATTCAGGTCAACTGGTCTACGCGTTTCTGCGCCGCGCGATGAGTTCGGCACGGGTTGCCGGCATCGTGGTGCCCAGCCCCACGGGCCCGTTGCCGGACGACGGCGGCTGCCGAGGCTCGACCTGCAGCACGTCGAATCCTGCTTTGCTGAATCCTGCATGCAGGTTCTGCGCCGTGGTCGAAGGTGCCGCCGCGAACTTGCGCGCGTCGGTCCAGAAGCGGCGCACCGACGCGGCGATGTCGTTGCGTTCCGACTCCTGCCAGCCAGCTGACATTGCCGCATTGCAGAGGTTCGTGACACGTTCTTCCAGATTGCCCTGGTCCACGTGGAGCATGACCTGGTCTTCGCGCTCCACGACATGGCTGAACAGCAATGCCGTTGCGCCGGGCTTGCATACGCGCGCCCACGTATCGATCACCTGCTGGCGCATCGGCTCGGGAAAGAACAGCAGGAACGAATGCGCCATCACGATATCGACCGGCTCGCATTGCAGGTCGCGGATGTCGCCGAGGTGGAATTCCGCATCGACGCCCTGCTCATCAGCCAGCCGGCGGTTCTGCAGCAGCGGGGTCTCGCAGCGTTCGGCCACCACGACCTGCAACGGCACGCCTGCGCGCTTCGAAGCCAGCAGGACGATCGTCGCGAGCCCGGTGTCGGCGGCCCCGGAGACCAGGACCCGCCGCGCGCCTTGCTGCGCCAGCGCGGCGATGTGCTCGATGAAGAACTCGTGGCTGCCCGGCAAGGCGCCACCGGAGCCGAGCAGCCGCACCATGCTCCAGCAGCGGTGGTAGTTGCAGCAGCCGGTGTCGGGCTTGCAAAGCCGTGGTGCCAGGTCCCACGACAGGCGGGCGCGTTCGGCCAGCCGTTCGATCGCCCGTGCTTCGTTCATGGCGTCATCCATTCAAGGCGCTTGCGGGCCGCGGGTTCGAGTGCCGATGCGCCGACCCGTTGCACGCTGTCCCAGCGGTCCACCGGCAAGCCGTGCCGCAGCACGTCCCTTTCGTCCATCAGGCACAACGCGCCGCGCACGTCGGGGCGCGCCAGCAGCGCGCGCGCGGCGGCAAAGGTGTTGGGAAACGCGGCGGTCACCCGCCGGCCATCGACGTAAAGGCCCTCCGCACACGAGAGGCCGTTGGCGTCCCACGCTGGCATGCCGGCCAGCGCAACCGTCACGTTCGGTGGGCGCGCATGGATTTCCAGGCGCGCCGGGATGCGGCAAGGCCCCTCGCCCATGATGTCGAGCAGGAGGCGCTCGTAGATCGGGTCGTCCTCGGCCGCGTACAACTGAGGCATCGCATTCACTTCGCAGATCAATGCGCCCGATACCAGCCACGATACCGAGGCGTCCTCGATGATCAGGTCGATGCCCGCGATATCCAGCCTGAGCGACATGGCCGCATCGACCGCGAGCCTCCGGTTGTCGGCGTGCACGGCGTCCAGCGCCAGGTCGACGTTGGTGCCACCGGCATTGAAGTTGTCGCGCCGGCGCATGCGCACGAAGCGCCCGCTTTCGGGCACGCTGTCGGCACCGAGGCCGGCGCGCGCCAGCAGTTCGGTGGCTTCGGCGTCCAGCGTCACGCCCGGCTTGCCCATCACCTTCATGCGCTGTATGCCCAGCGGCGTGGCCGCCTCCATCTCGACCAGCCGGCGAATGTCGTGCACGCCGTCACCAGTGACGCCGCCCGGCATGCGCCTGACCACGCGCACCACGCGGCCGTGCGACACGGTGAAGCGGTGCGTCCAGCCATGGCCGTGGCGCTCGACGAGGATGCGCGACGAAACCTCGCGCGCCTGCCGGAAAGCCTCGCGCACTTCGGCCTGCGACTCGAGTCCCGCCGCCACGCCGGCGCCCTGCTCCATGTCGTCGGGCTTCACGACGACAGGCCACCCGATGCGGCCGGCCGCCGTGACGGCCTCGTCCGCGGATGCCGCGAACTCGTGCAACGCGCCCGGCAGGCCGGCCGCGCGCAGCACGGACGCCGTCCTCGACTTGCTGGCCGCCAGCTTCATGCCCATGCCGGGCGTCCGGTCGGTGATGGTCGAGTGCATCCAGCGCACGTGGGCGCCGGTGCCGAGCACCTCCATGCCGTTCGCGTCGCTGCACCAGGGCATGCCCAGGTTGTGCGCGGCCAGCGCGATGCTGAACGCATTGACCCCGGCCGGCCGATGCGCCCGCAGCGCCCGGTGGAGAGCGCCGGCCTCCTCCGGTGTGGCGACGGCCGAACCGCCCCGCAACTGGCGGTGGGCCAGGCTGCCCACATGCCGCAGCGCCAGCAGCACCGCGTCGCCCTTGTAGGCCGGGAAGGCCACTTCGCAACACGACGGGTCCACGACGCGCACCCAGGCGTCGCCCATCACCGGGATGCGTGACTGGAATTGCAGCAGGGTCGTCCAGCTCGCGATGACTCTTGCGCACTCCAGCACCGGCGACTCCTGGCCCGGCGGGGTGGTGAGTCCTGCTGCTTGCGCCAGCGCTGCCGCCAGCGAACGCAGCATCGCCGGGGTTGCGTGGTGGAACCGGATCTCGCCGCCCATGCACGGCTGGCGCAGGCCATAGGCAAAGCCTTCCAGCCAGGGCAGCGTCGCATCGAAGGCGATGCCGGGCAGCGGCTTGGCAGCGCCCGGCTTCATGGACGCTGCGTGGCGGGCCGCGCCGCGGCGATGCCGCGCGCCACCGGCCCCCAGCGCTGGACTTCCGATGCAACAAAGCCTTCCACCTGTTCGGGCGCGATGTCGACACTCTCTATGCCGGCCGCAGCCAGCCGGTCACGCCATTCGCTGGTAGCCATGGCCTTCGCCACGTGCGACTGGATCGCCTTGCGCACGAGCGCATCGAGCCCTGCGGGTGCGGCGAGCCCGAACCAGGTGGAGCCGGTCAGCGACGGCAAGCCCGCTTCGGTGGCCGTGGGCACGTGCGCGAAGTCGGGCAAGCGCCGCGGCGAGGTGGCGAGCAGCGGCCGGATGCGCCGCGCCTGCGCCAGCGGCAACGCGCTGCTGGCGGTGACCAGGACGGCTTGCAGGTGGCCGCCGACCAGGTCGGCCAGCGCCTGCGCGGCACCCTTGTACGCCACATGGTTGAACCTGACCGGCCGCGCGGCGGCCAGCAGCGCGCCGATCAGGTGGCCGTGGCTGCCGTCGCCGGGCGTGCCCAGCGTGAACCCGTTAGGCTGGGCCTGCGCCCACTGCAGCCAGTCTGCCCAGGTGCGATGCGGCGAGTCGGTGGACACGACGAACAGCCACGAAGAGCCGCCCAGCATCGCGAGGTGCGTGAAGTCGCGCACGGTGTCGAAACCAACGCCGCTGACCATGGCGGGCACGATCGCGTGCGTGCCGGCGTTGGTCATCATCAGCAGGTAGCCGTCGGCGGGCGACTTCGCCACCTGCTGGCTGGCGACCACGCCCGACATGCCGGACCGGTTTTCGACGACGAACGACTGGCCGGTAGCGAGTTGCAGCTGCTGCGCAACCGAGCGGGCCAGCAGGTCGGTCAGGCCGCCGGGCGGGGCCGGCGCGACGATGGTGACGGGACGCGCCGGCCACGCCGGCGCCTGTGCATGCGCCGATGTCGTGATGGCCGCAGGAAGGAGTGCGAGCAGGTCGCGCCGGGTCAGCATGGCGCGGATATTAGCCGCTGGTGCATGATCGCGGAATGGACATCAGGCCCATCGCCGAGGGCGAGCTCGAAGCCGCTCGAGTACTGCTCGCGGCTAACGGCTGGGCGCAGCGCGTGGCCGACCCGGCGCGGTTTGCCGGGATGGTCAAGCGATCCCAGGTGGCGCTGGTCGCGGTGGAAGGCGGGCGCGTGGTCGGCTTCCTGCGTGCGCTGACCGATGGCCTGTCCAACGGCTACATCTCGATGGTGGTGGTGGCCGGGGACCGGCGTGGCTGCGGCATCGGCTCGGCGCTGGTGCGGCAGGCGATTGGCGACGACGACCGCGTCACGTGGGTGCTGCGTGCTGGCAGGCCCGGGGTGGCGGCGTTCTACGAGAAGCTGGGGTTTAGCGTGTCGACGGCGGCTATGGAGCGGCGCCGGACAAGTGGGTGATGAGTTGGTGGTAGGACGTGCAGGGGTCGAACCTGCGACCAACGGATTAAAAGGCGCTACCCGGCGCTTTTTGCCACGTTCAACCCAAGGCCTACAGACACACGCACACCGTAGAAGGGTGCCAAGCGTAGCCCGGAACCGCTGTCAGGAGCTACGTTGTAGCTACGTTGGAGCATTGCCATGGGCACAGAGGTCGAGGCGTACCTGGCGCGCATGCCGCGCTGGTGGTCGCCGTTCATTCAATGGGCATCTCGCCTGTCCGTTCACGGGCCGGGATGGATACCGAAGCCGCTGCGGTCAGTGCCGTTCGTGGTCGGCTGCGCGTACTCGCGGGAGCAAGTGCGCCGATTCCGGCGCGAATAGGTCAGCAAGGGGTATGGGGGCCGTCGCCCCCATGGAGACAGGCGGTCATGAGGCCGGGCATCCGTTCGCGGGTCGGCGTCAGGCGTCCAGACCATCGCTGTCGCGTCCTGATCAACAGAAAGGTCAGAAATGAAAGTCGAACTCACGATCAAAGGCCGGGACTTGGACGAGAGGCACTCGGGCGACTGGGACTTCACGTTCCTGCAGGACGATCGGCCAGTTGCGGGCGGCGGCGGGGCTACGCTTGGCGAAGCACTCGTGCTGGCGGTTGCAGCTGCTCAAGCGGCTGGGATCAACGTTGGGGAGGAAGAATGACAGCGACGCAATCGCGCAAGAAGGCGCACCTTCACGTTTCCATCGAGCCTGCATTGTCGGATCGGCTGCGCGTCATCTGCGACCGCATGGGGCTGCCTCTGTCGCACTTCGCTTCGTTGGCGCTCAGTCGGGAGGCTGCACGCTTCGAAGCGGAGTTCGCGGCAGCGGTCGCACCTGGCGCACGGGCAACGCGAAGCGCTCGCCCTTGATATGGGGTCGGCCGGGGTGCTACCGTCTCGACCACGACCGGGTATCCGTCAGGGTACCCGGGCGGGGGCGTAGCGGTCGGCACCGCGGCAAGGGGCCCCATGTCAAGGGTTGCTGGTAGTGGTGTAATCGGGCCAAGGAGGGTCCGATGAGCGAAACACTGCAAATTCTGGAAAAAGTCAATGCATTCTATTCGGCATCGTTCACGCAACTCAT
This sequence comes from Burkholderiales bacterium, assembly GCA_016213325.1. Taxonomy (GTDB): domain Bacteria; phylum Pseudomonadota; class Gammaproteobacteria; order Burkholderiales; family Burkholderiaceae_C; genus Ramlibacter. The sequence continues at coordinate 222,587 of JACRAY010000018.1, forward strand.
AACGTATACCGGCGCGTTGCTAGCGTTGGTCGGTGTGTTGTTGCCTCTCTTCATTGCACTTCAGCAGGCGCGGCAAGCCAAGCGCGATCAGGAACAACTCACGAGGGAGATCCGAGAGCAACTCGCGGAAGCTAGCCTTGCACTCAAGGCCAGCATAGGAGTTGAGGTGGAGAAGACTGACAAGAGGGTAGCCGAGCTGGTTGCTACTGCTAAGGCCGAAATGGCCACAGAGCTGAAGCGTGTAGAAGCATTTGGGTCGGGGTCAATCTTTCACGTACAGGCTCGCGGCTATCGAGATGCAGGCGTGATTGGGCACGCTTTTTCGAACACGTGCACATCGGCGAAGTGGTACGTGCGTGCAAAAGATGAGAATAACCTTATCGCCGTCATGAGGGTCATGAAGGATGCGCTGGCCGTAGCGGATGCCACAGACCTCGAAGTGGCCGAGAGGGAGCTGGCAGGCGAGTACGAACGCTTTTTGGAGGCTGTCAAGCAATTGAACGGCACTGGGCGCTACACAGGCGAGCTTCGCGAAATCCGCCAACTATACGATGCAGCTAAGGCGAGGCAGAAGCCAAGTCGGAAGGCTACAGACGTCGAGCCCAGATCAGTGATCGCAGCTAAGCACGGCTCACCGGGAGGTTGACACGGTCTAAGCGTGGCATGTAAATTCGCCCTTGCGACAGCATCAAGCACCACGCCCGAATAGTGTTCCGGTTCTCCGGACAAGCACAGCCAGGGGCTAGCTCCTTTAAGCCGGTGGTAGGAGTTAGCAGGCAAGAACAGCCACGACACCGCACCTGTCGCGCCCTTCAATCAGGGTTCGTGCGGCGTGGCGTATTTCCATTTCCATTTCCATTCCGCCCGAACTCTCACCGGAGTTCGTATGGGTGCGTTCGTGTCTGCTGGGGGCGTCCCCCCGTCTAGTAATCACGGGGGGAGAACACTTCCGCCCGAAACCGGTTCACAGCCCCGTCATCGAGCAGTTCCGGGCGCCGAAGGGTGAGCGTCCAGCCATCCCACCTTGTCTTGGGCTGACGCTCCAGAGACGATGGCGTCCACCTCAAACAGGTGGACACCAATGCACTCCAAAGCATCCCAATCCCCGAACAGGCGCATGCACGGTGCTGAGTTCAAGATGGC
>JACRAY010000019.1 GCA_016213325.1 Burkholderiales bacterium
TGGCGCGACGCCTGTCCTGCGTTCACGGAACTTTGCTCCGCCGGCTTGGCCTTCAAGCTCGCCCACGCGCTCGTGAAACACGGACGCCAGACCGGCCTGGCGTCGGCGATGGAGTTCGACTTGAAACCGTTTCTCGACCTGGCCGCGCTGGGCACGATTGCCGATCTGGTGCCGCTCACGGGCGAGAACCGCATCCTGGTTTCCGCGGGTCTGGAGCGGCTGAACACGACGGCACGCCCCGGCTTGATCGCGTTGCGCAACGTGGCCGGCATCAGCGGCCGGATCGCCGGCTACGAAGTCGGTTTCCAACTTGGCCCGCGCCTCAACGCCGCCGGCCGTCTCGAAACCGCCGAAGAAGCGTTGCGCCTCCTGCTCGCCCGCAGTCTCGCCGAGGCTGAGCCGCTGGCGCACAACCTCGATGCCCGCAACCGCGAACGCCAGCAGATCGAGCGCGGCATGGTGGACCAAGTCATCGGCGCGGTGCGGAGCAAGTTCGACCCGGCCCGCGACTTCGTCATCGTCGAGGGCCAGTTGCTTTGGCACATCGGTGTCGTGGGAATTGTGGCGTCGCGCGTTCTGCAGGAGTTCTACCGGCCCACGATTATCCTGGGCGGCGACGTGGACGAGTTCCGCGGCTCCGGTCGCAGCATTGACGGCTTCGACCTCGCCGCCGCTTTGCGCGAGTGCGGCGACCTGCTGGTCCGCCACGGCGGCCACGCGATGGCGGCTGGCCTGGCACTGCATCCCGACAAACTGGATGCCTTCCGCGAGCGGCTCAACCACGTCGCGCGCCGCACCCTCAAGCCCGAGCAACTCCAGCCCGCGCTGCGTCTGGACGCCGAAGTGGCGCTGCGCGACCTGACGCTGGAGCGGCTTCAGGAACTCCAGCGCCTTCAGCAAACCGGCATCGGCAATCCCTCGGTGCAGTTGTGGGCGCACGGCGTCACGCACCAGCGTCCGCCCCAACGCATGGGTGCGGCGCGACGTCACGCCAAGCTGTGGCTCACCGACGGCGGCGCGACATGCGAAGCCGTGCTGTGGGGCGTGGGCGACGGCGCACTGCCGGCGGGCCGCTTCGACCTCGCCTTCGCGCCGCAGCTCAATGAGTTCAACGGCGAGCGCCGCGTGCAACTGAAAGTGCTGGACTGGCGGCAGGCGGAGTGAGGGGACAGCGTTGAAGCGTTGAACCTGAACGGAGCCGTTGACGCAAAGGCATAACGCGGCCAAGCCGCAACCAAAGTGGCGCAGCGCCGGGTGTTGGCGTAAGACTTTGGGTGATGAACTCACAGCCTCAGGGCTCCTGATCCCGCGCCTTGAGCGGCAGGGGGTCGTGGAAAAGGGCTGAACCCCAAAAGGCTGGGTCCTTTCCCGCTTGCCGGACGAGCCGGGCATGAAAAACTCCAGCCATGCCGCAAGTCCAGTTGCCGTTGTTTCCCGTCGGCACCACCGCCCTCAACGCCGAGTTGGCCGTCGAACGCCGGGACGACCAAGTCGTCTATCTCAACGGCCACCTGCCCGTCTTTACCCATCGCACCGATGACCTGGCCAGTTTCCGGTACTTCACCACGCAGCTCATCGTCAATGGCACCGCCACGCAGGGGCAGATCGTCCAGGCCTTCGGGGTGTCGAAGACCACGGTCAAACGGTACTGCCGCGCCTACCGCCAGCGCGGGGCCAACGCCTTCTTCGCCCCTGCCGCCCGCCGCGAGGGCTCACGGCTGACGGCCCAACGCTTGGTCGAAGTGCAGCGTTGGCTGGATCAAGGTCAACGGGTGCCCCAGATCAGCGCGGCCTTGAACATCCTGCCCAGCACGCTGCACAAGGCGCTCGATGACGGCCGGCTGCAGCGCGTTAAAAAAACGACGAGCCGGCCGATGGCCCCGCCCCGCTGAGCGCATCGGGTTCGAGCCAGAGCCAGCGCAGCGTGGTGGATCAACAGGCCGCGCTGGGCGTGGCCACCACGCGGCTGGAGGAGCGGGTGGCCGCCTCGTTGGGCCAACTGGCGGCGGCGCCGATCCGCTTTGAAGCGGCCCACGATGTGCCCCAAGCCGGGGTGTTGGCGGCCTTGCCGGCCTTGCTGGCGCTGGGGTTGTTGCGCCACAGCGCGGAGCATTTCGCGCTGCCGCCCGGTTATTATCCGCTGGAGACGGTGTTCCTCTCGATCGCCTTTCTGGCCCTGGCGCGTGTGCCCTCGCTGGAAGCCCTGCGGTATGAGCCGCCGGGGGAATGGGGCCGGCTGTTGGGGCTGGACCGCATCCCCGAGGTGCGCACGTTGCGCGACAAGCTGGGCGTGTTGTGCGCGGCGGGCGCGCCGGTGCGGGCCTGGAGCAGCACGCTGGCCCGCGAGTGGATGGCGGCCCAGCCCCAGAGTGTGGGCACGCTCTACATCGACGGGCACGTGCGCGTCTATCACGGGCAATTGACCCAGTTGCCTCGGCGCTACGTGGCCCGCCAGCGGCTGTGCTTGCGTGGCACCACCGATTACTGGGTCAACGCGATGGACGGGGCGCCCTTCTTCGCCGTGACGCAGGCGGCGGATCCAGGGCTGCTGCAAACGTTGGAAGAACAGATCGTGCCGCGGCTCTTGACCGAGGTGCCCGGCCAGCCCACCGAAGCAGAGTTAAAAGCCGATCCGTGGCGGGCGCGCTTCACCTTGGTGTTCGACCGGGCGGGTTACTCGCCGGACTTTTTTCAACGCCGCTGGGCGCAACGCATCGCCGTGCTGACCTATCACAAGTTTCCGGAGGCCGAGTGGCCGGCCGAGGAGTTCACGAGCCGAAAGGTGCGCCTGGTCAGTGGCGAGGAAGTGGAGTTGGCGCTGGCCGAACGGGGCGTGCGCCTGCGCAACGGCTTTTGGGTGCGGGAGGTGCGGCAACGGGAAGAGTCGGGCCACCAAGTCTCGATGCTCGCCAGCGATTTTCGGCGGGACTTGAGCGGGGTGGCGGTGGGGCTGTTCGCGCGGTGGTGCCAGGAAAACTTCTTCCAGTACATGGGCCGGCACTACGGGCTGGACCGACTGATCGAGTACGGCACCGAACCGCTTCCTGAAGCCACCGTGGTGGTCAATCCGGATTGGCGGCGGCTGGACCAAACGGTGCGCCGGGCGCGGGCGGTGCTGGCGCGGACCCCAGCGCAGTTCGGCGCGTTGAGCCTGCCGGCGGCGGCCGAACCGGAGGCAGCCGCGCGCCACGAACAGCAGAAAGGCCAACTGCTGGAACAAATCGCGCAGCAGGAAAGCCAGTGGACCGAGTGGAAACGGCAACGCAAAGAAACCCCGCGGCACCTCCCCTTGAAGGACCTGCCGGAGCAAGAACGGTTCACTCAGTTACGCACGACCAAGAAACACTTCGTGGACACGATCAAGCTCCTCGCCTACCGAGCGGAGACCGCGCTGGTGCAAGTGGTGCGGGAGAAGCTGGCGCGGACCGACGACGCGCGCGCGTTAGTGCGCCAGGTATTGGGGAGCGCGGCCGACCTGTGTCCGGACCCGGCCGCCAAGACGCTCACGGCGCAGCTGCATCGGTTGAGCAGCGGCATTCACGACCTGGCCTTGGAACACCTCTGCGCGGAGTTGACGGCGACCGAAACGGTCTTTCCCGGCACCGACCTGCGGCTGATTTACGAGCCCGTCGGGTCCGCCCCAATTCCACGGGATCAGGAGTTCTGAGACTCTTTCAAAACTGTAGCAGCCGACGTGAGGAGGCTCTGTTTCCCTTGAAGCTTGAGCCTCCTCACGTCGGCTGCTACGGAGTTTTGAGTAGAGTAGGCGGAGCCGACGGGATGAGAGGTCCAAGGCCAATGACCGTCTGGCTCCGCCCCTCATCGAACCGGACGGGCGGTTTTCCCGCCTCCGGCTCTCCGAGGGCCATTCACGCGCATCGCTTCTGCGCCAAGGCCCGTTTCCACACCGCCCAAGTGGGCAGCCGATACAGGCCCCAGCGCTCTTGAAGAACTTCCCGGGGCGTCGTCGTCCACAGGTTGCGCGCACCTCCGCCCTTGCGCCACAGCCAGCGTTGCATTCGGTTGACCACCAAGTGGTTCATCCGGTCCAACACCCGCGTGCTGTGGGCGTAGTGGAAATACCCGCCCCAGCCTTTCAGCCAGCGATTGAGTTCCGGGATCACTTCGTCCCCCGCACGCCAGAGCGTCCAGGGGTTGAGTTTCTCCCGTAGCCTGTCCCGCAGCTTGGTCTGGCTTTGAGGGGTGGGGTTCGAGGTGCGGATAAGCGCGTCCGCTCTTTCCTTGTCGCCAACTGATCCCGAAGCCGAGGAACTTGAATCCTTCCTGCCGCACATCCAGCCGGCGGGTCTTGTCTTCGTTGAGCTTCAGGCCGTGGCGGTCCAGCCAGCGTTGCAGCCGCGCCTTCAATTCGCTCCCCTGCCCCGGTCGGGACAGGATCACGAAGTCGTCGGCGTAGCGCACCAGCACCGGGCGCAGTTCGCAGCGTTCGTTCACGTGCCAGTCCAACCGGTTCAGATACAGGTTGGCCAGCAGCGGGGAAATCACGCCGCCTTGCGGAGTGCCGCTTGTGAAATCTCAAATTTGAAATTTGAGATTTCAAAGTGCGGGAGGCTGTCGAAGTAGCCGCTCAAGTCGGCGTCGATCACTTCGGTGCGTCCGCTCCGCAGGGCTTGGCTGATGGCGTCCATCGCCTGGTGGGCGTTGCGTTTGGGCCGGTAGGCGTCGCTGTGGGGATGGCGGTCGGCTTCCCAGATCGGCAGCAGCAGCAATGCCACGGCCGTCTGAACAACACGGTCCTTGACCGTCGGAATGCCCAAGGGGCGGGTCTTGCCGTTGCCTTTGGGAATCCACGTCCGGCGCACCGGCTGGGGCCGATACGTTTTGGCGCGGAGTTCTTCCAGCAACGAGTCCCGCCAGCAGTTCCACGCCTCGTCGTTCTGGGTGTAGGCCGAGCAAGGTTGCCCGTCCACACCGGGAGCGCCGTCGTGGTGTGCTACCGCCGCCATCGCTGTTTCCAGCAGGTCGCGGCGGAGCAGTTCTCCGTAGAGGCTGTAGAACCGGTAACCCGGCGCAGCCTTGGCTTTGCGGTAGAGCGCGCGTTGCAGCTTCTGGACTTTCGGGGGCGTTGTTATCCGGGCGAAGAGCGTTGCCGCTTCCGTCCGGCCATCGTCCGGTTCCTCGCCGTGTCCGCACGCGTTGACCCAAGTGCCCCGCCTTCGCTCGCCGCCGGTTTTACTGTCCGGCGGGTCAGCGCTACTCCGCGGGACTCCGACCGCTCCAGCGGCCCGCGTGGCCTCGGCGGGGTCGCCGCCTTGGGCCGCGGGTTGAGGCACCGCCTCGCCGCCGGAACTCTCCCGGCTTACCCTGAGCGCCCGTCCCGTCCTGTCGTCCTCGCTGACCCCGCCGAGATGTTGCGCCACCGCGTAACTGTTTGATCGCGGCGCCTGGCAGCCTTCGCCGTTCGGGTAGCGGCTCGGCTCTCGGTTCTCTGTTTCGAGGCTCATTGGATGCGGTTCACTGCCGTTACAACCGGACGGTTCAGACTGGATCGTGCTTTCGGGTTCGGCCTCACGGCTTCTTCCCAGACCCAGCTTTCGGTCGTGAA
>JACRAY010000021.1 GCA_016213325.1 Burkholderiales bacterium
GAAGGACAAGGAAATGGTGATGCCGGGCGACAACGTGACCATCACGGTCAAGCTGATCAACCCGATCGCCATGGAAGAGGGCCTGCGCTTCGCCATCCGCGAAGGCGGCAAGACGGTGGGCGCGGGCGTCGTCGCCAAGATTTTGGAGTAAAGAGGGTTCCCTAGGGGTATAGCTCAATTGGCAGAGCGTCGGTCTCCAAAACCGAAGGTTGTAGGTTCGATTCCTACTGCCCCTGCCACCTGAGGGTGGCCCCTGGCGAAAAATAAGCCCGTCCCCATGTGACGGGCTTCAGTGTCTTAAGGATTAGTGCCTCAATGGCCACAACGCAACAAGTCGAGACAGTCAGCACCGGCGCCGACAAGGCCAGGCTGGGGGCCGCGATCGCCCTGGTGATCGCGGGGCTGGCGGGCTTCTACCTGCTGGCCAAGCAGGGCCAGATCGCCCAGTGGGCCGTGCTGCTGGTCAGCCTGGCCGCGGCGGTGGCGGTGTTCTTCACCTCCGAGCCCGGCAAGGAATTCGCGGCCTTCGGCCGCGACGCCTGGAAGGAAGTGAAGAAGGTCGTCTGGCCGACCCGCAAGGAAGCCATCCAGATGACCGGCTACGTGTTCGCCTTCGTCGTGGTGATGGCGTTGTTCCTGTGGCTGACCGACAAGACCCTGGAGTGGGTGTTCTACGACCTCATCCTGGGATGGAAGAAGTGATGATGAGCGAAACCGAAAGCCAGAAACAGGAAAATTCGGAAGGTGGTGCGCCCTCAGAGGGCGCGGTGCCGGCCAAGCCGAAGCACCCCGACATGCGCTGGTATGTCGTGCACGCCTATTCCGGCATGGAAAAGGCGGTCGAGCGCAACATCCGCGAGCGCATCAACCGCGCCGGCATGCAGGACATGTTCGGCGAGGTGCTGGTGCCGACCGAGGAAGTGGTCGAGATCAAGAACGGCCAGAAGCGCACCTCCGAGCGCCGCTTCTACCCCGGCTACGTGCTGGTGCAGATGATCATGAACGACGACACCTGGCACCTGGTGAAGCACACCAACAAGGTCACGGGTTTCGTCGGCGGCGCCAAGAACCGGCCCGCGCCGATCGGCGACGAAGAGGTCGCCAAGATCCTGGGCCAGATGGTCGAAGGCGTGGAGAAGCCGCGCCACAAGGTCGAGTTCGTGGTGGGCGAGTACGTGCGCGTCAAGGACGGCCCGTTCACCGACTTCAACGGCACGGTCGAGGAAGTCAACTACGAAAAGAACAAGGTCCGCGTGTCGGTGACCATCTTTGGTCGCGCGACGCCCGTGGAGCTCGAGTTCTCTCAAGTCGAGAAGACCTGAGGGATTTTTTAACCCCGGGGAGCTGGGGCCGTGAGGCCGAGGCGTTTGAACCCGCAAGGAGAGTGAAACATGGCGAAGAAAATCGTCGGCTTCATCAAGCTGCAAGTACCGGCTGGTAAAGCCAACCCGTCGCCGCCCATCGGCCCGGCGCTGGGCCAGCGCGGCCTGAACATCATGGAGTTCTGCAAGGCGTTCAACGCCCAGACCCAGGGCGTCGAGCCCGGTCTGCCGCTGCCGGTGGTGATCACCGCGTTCGCGGACAAGAGCTTCACCTTCGTGATCAAGACGCCGCCCGCCGGCGTGCTGATCAAGAAGGCGATCAAGCTGGAAAAGGGTTCGGCCAAGCCGCATACCGACAAGGTCGGCAAGATCACCCGCGCCCAGCTCGAAGAGATCGCCAAGACCAAGATGAAGGACATGACGGCTGCCGACCTGGACGCCGCGGTCCGCACGATTGCCGGCACCGCCCGCTCGATGGGCGTGACCGTGGAGGGTGTGTAAATGGCCAAGCTGACCAAGAAGCAGAAAGCCCTGCAGGGCAAGGTCGACAGCACCAAGCTGTACCCGCTGCCCGATGCGCTGGGCATGGTGAAGGAAGCCGCCACCGCCAAGTTCGATGAGTCCATCGACGTGGCCGTGCAGCTGGGCATCGACCCCAAGAAGTCCGACCAGGTGGTGCGTGGCGCCGTCGTGATGCCCAACGGCACCGGCAAGACCAAGCGCGTGGCCGTGTTCGCGCAAGGCCCCAAGGCCGAGGAAGCCAAGGCCGCCGGCGCCGACATCGTCGGCATGGACGACCTGGCAGCCCGCGTGAAGGCCGGCGACATGCCGTTCGACGTGGTGATCGCCGCGCCGGACGCGATGCGCGTGGTCGGCCAGCTCGGCCAGATCCTGGGCCCGCGCGGCCTGATGCCCAACCCCAAGGTGGGCACGGTGACGCCGGACGTCGCCACGGCGGTGAAGAACGCCAAGGCGGGCCAGGTGCAGTTCCGCGCCGACAAGGCCGGCATCATCCACGCGACCATCGGCCGCCGCTCGTTCGAGTCGGACAAGCTGCAGGGCAACCTGGTCGCGCTGATCGAGGCATTGAACAAGGCCAAGCCGGCTTCGAGCAAGGGCTTGTACCTGAGGAAAGTGGCGGTTTCGTCGACGATGGGGCTGGGCGTTCGCGTGGATACGCAGACGATCCAGTCGCAGCCGGCGGCGTAACGCGCAACGTGGTGGGCCGCCGCAAGGCGGGCCATCCAAGACCGTTGGCGGGAGGCGACTCCCTTAATCCGCAAGGGCCAACGCAGATGGCGATCCCGCCGGTGAAGAGGAATCGAGAGATTTTCTGAAACGGTTGGTCGCTGGATCAAAGGGCGCGTGACAGGGGCAACCCCGAACGCATTTTGAAGGAGTAGACCTTGAGTCTGAATCGCAGTGAGAAGCAGGCCGTCATCGAAGAGGTGACGGCCCTCGCCGCCAAAGCGCAGACGCTGGTGATCGCGGAATACCGCGGCATCAAGGTTGCCGACATGACGAAACTGCGTGCCGATGCCCGCAGCAAGGGCGTGGACCTGAGTGTTCTGAAGAACACCCTGGCCCGCCGTGCTGTGGCCGGCAGCGCGTTCGAAGTGGTCGGCGACCAGATGACCGGCCCGCTGATCTATGGCTTCTCCGTCGACCCCGTGGCCGCCGCGAAGGTGGTGGCCGACTTCGCGAAGACGAACGACAAGCTCGTCATCCGCGGCGGTGTCTACGGTGGCAAGGCCCTGGACGTCGCCGGCGTGAAGACGCTGGCGAACATTCCTACCAAGGAAGTCCTGCTGGCCCAGCTTTGCGGCCTGCTGCAGTCGCCCATCTCCCGCACCGCGGGCGTGCTGGCGGCTCTGGCGAAAAAGAAGGAAGAGGCCGTCGCCGCGTAAAGCCGGCAACGTCCCCACGTCATACCAACCTATTTCGGAAAGTACAAAATGGCATTCAACAAAGACGACTTCCTGACGGCGCTGGACAGCATGACCGTCATGGAACTCAATGACCTGGTCAAGGCCATCGAAGAGAAGTTCGGCGTTTCCGCCGCCGCCATGGCTGCGCCCGCCGCCGCCGCCGGCCCGGCCGCCGCCGCCGTGGAAGAGAAGACCGAGTTCACCGTCCAGCTCCTGGAAGCCGGCGCGAACAAGGTGTCCGTCATCAAGGCCGTGCGCGAACTCACCGGCCTGGGCCTGAAGGAAGCCAAGGACCTGGTGGACGGCGCGCCGAAGCCCGTCAAGGAAGGCATTGCCAAGGCCGACGCCGAAGCTGCCAAGAAGAAGCTGGAAGACGCCGGCGCCAAGGTCGAACTGAAGTAAGCCGGCCCTGGTCCAAGGCTGGAGCGTCCTGCAAAAGGGCACTCCAGCCTTTGGCGCTTGAATGAGGTGCCCGGAAGGTACCTCCAAACCCTCTCCCACGAGGGCTTGGAAGTGACTTCTGACCCGACTGCAGAAGACTGCTTGGTTCGGGCCCGGTGCAATGCCGGGCCGTCCGCCAAGGTTGGTAGTGGCCAACCCGCCAAGAGCATCCCGCCCGCCTTATCGAAGGTTCGCGGGGTCGACAGTTGCGAGCTGACTTAAGCCCGGAGATCCCATGGCCTATTCCTATACCGAACGCAAGCGCATCCGCAAGAGCTTCGGCAAACGCGACAGCGTGCTCGAAGTGCCGTACCTGCTGCAGATGCAGAAGGACGCGTACACCGCTTTCCTGCAAGCCGACACGCCACCGCAGAAACGCACCATCGAGGGCCTGCAGGCCGCGTTCGACTCCGCCTTCCCGATCGTCTCCCACAACGGTTTCGTGGAGATGAAGTTCACCGAATACAACCTGGCCAAGCCCGCGTTCGACGTGCGCGAATGCCAGACGCGCGGGCTCACCTACGCCTCGGCCGTGCGCGCCCGGGTGCAGCTGATCATCTACGACCGAGAGTCGTCCACGCCGCAGAGCAAGGTTGTGAAGGAAGTGAAGGAGCAGGAGGTCTACATGGGCGAAGTGCCGCTCATGACCGACAAGGGCTCGTTCATCATCAACGGCACCGAGCGCGTCATCGTGTCGCAGCTGCACCGCTCGCCGGGCGTGTTCTTCGAGCACGACAAGGGCAAGACCCACAGCTCGGGCAAGCTGCTGTTCTCCGCGCGCATCATCCCCTACCGCGGCTCGTGGCTCGACTTCGAGTTCGACCCGAAGGACGTGCTGTACTTCCGCGTCGACCGCCGCCGCAAGATGCCGGTCACCATCCTGCTGAAGGCGATCGGCCTCACGCCGGAAACCATCCTGGCGAACTTCTTCGTCAACGACAACTTCCGCCTGATGGACACCGGCGCGCAGCTCGAGTTCGTGCCCGAGCGCATCCGCGGCGAGGTCGCCCGCTTCGACATCACCGACAAGTCGGGCAAGGTCGTGGTCGCCAAGGACAAGCGCGTCACGGCGCGCCACACGCGCGAGCTGGAGACCACCGGCACCACACACATCAGCGTGCCCGAGGACTACCTGGTGGGCCGCGTGGTCGCGCGCAACATCATCGACCCGGACACCGGCGAGATCATCGCCAAGGCCAACGACGAGCTGACCGAAGCGCTGCTGAAGAAGCTGCGCGCGGCGCACATCCAGGACATCCAGGCGATCTACACGAACGAGCTGGACCAGGGCCCGTACATCAGCCAGACGCTGCGCATCGACGAGACGGTGGACGACTTCGCAGCCCGCGTGGCCATCTACCGCATGATGCGCCCCGGCGAGCCGCCGACCGAAGACGCCGTGCAGGCCCTCTTCCAGCGCCTGTTCTACAACCCGGACACGTACGACCTGTCGCGCGTGGGCCGCATGAAGTTCAACGCCAAGGTCGGCCGCGACAACTCCGAAGGCCCGATGGTGCTGACCAACGACGACATCCTGTCGGTGGTGAAGATCCTGGTGGACCTGCGCAACGGCCGCGGTGAAGTCGACGACATCGACCACCTGGGCAACCGCCGCGTGCGCTGCGTCGGCGAACTGGCCGAAAACCAGTACCGCACCGGCCTCGCGCGCATCGAGAAGGCCGTGAAGGAACGCCTCGGCCAGGCCGAGCAAGAGCCGCTGATGCCGCACGACCTGATCAACTCCAAGCCGATTTCCGCGGCCCTGAAGGAGTTCTTCGGCGCGTCGCAGCTGTCGCAGTTCATGGACCAGACCAACCCGCTGTCCGAGATCACGCACAAGCGCCGCGTCTCGGCGCTGGGCCCGGGCGGCCTGACGCGCGAGCGCGCCGGCTTCGAAGTGCGCGACGTGCACGTCACCCACTACGGCCGCGTCTGCCCGATCGAGACGCCGGAAGGCCCGAACATCGGCCTGATCAACTCGCTGGCCCTGTATGCGCGCCTCAACGACTACGGCTTCATCGAGACGCCGTACCGCCGCGTGATCGACAGCAAGGTGACGATGGAAATCGATTACCTGTCGGCCATCGAGGAAGGCAAGTACGTGATCGCGCAGGCCAACGCCGTGCTCGACAAGGACGGCAAGCTCACCGGTGACCTGGTCTCCGCGCGTGAAGCCGGCGAATCGATCCTGGTGTCGGCCGACCGCATCCAGTACATGGACGTGTCGCCCGCGCAGATCGTGTCGGTGGCTGCCTCGCTGGTGCCCTTCCTGGAGCACGACGACGCCAACCGCGCGCTGATGGGCGCCAACATGCAGCGCCAGGCCGTGCCGGTGCTGCGCCCCGAGAAGGCCTTCGTCGGCACCGGCATCGAGCGCGTCTCCGCGATCGACTCCGGCACCGTGGTCACTGCCACCCGCGGCGGCGTGGTCGACTATGTCGACGCCACCCGCATCGTGGTGCGCGTGAACGACGCGGAAGCGGCGGCGGGCGAGGTCGGTGTGGACATCTACAACCTGATCAAGTACCAGCGTTCCAACCAGAACACCAACATCCACCAGCGGCCCATCGTGCAGCGCGGCGACAAGATCGCCAAGGGCGACGTGATCGCCGACGGCGCGTCGACCGACCTGGGCGAGCTGGCGCTGGGCCAGAACATGCTGGTCGCGTTCATGCCCTGGAACGGCTACAACTTCGAAGACTCGATCCTGATCAGCGAACGCGTGGTCGCCGACGACCGCTACACCTCGATCCACATCGAGGAACTGGTGGTGATGGCGCGCGACACCAAGCTGGGCCCGGAAGAAATCACCCGCGACATCCCGAACCTGTCGGAGCAGCAGCTCAACCGCCTGGACGAGTCCGGCATCATCTACGTGGGCGCCGAAGTGCAGCCGGGCGACGTGCTGGTGGGCAAGGTCACGCCCAAGGGCGAGACCACGCTGACGCCCGAAGAGAAACTGCTGCGCGCGATCTTCGGCGAGAAGGCCAGCGACGTGAAGGACACGTCGCTGCGCGTCGACCAGGGCTCGCAGGGCACCGTCATCGACGTGCAGGTGTTCACGCGCGAAGGCATCCAGCGCGACAAGCGCGCCCAGCAGATCATCGACGACGAGCTCAAGCGCTTCCGCCTCGACCTGAACGACCAGCTGCGCATCGTCGAGGCCGACGCCTTCGACCGTATCGCCAAGCTGCTGATCGGCCGGCTGGCCAACGGCGGGCCGAACAAGCTGGCCAAGGGCCAGAAGATCGACCGCGCCTACATGGACTCGGTGGAGAAGTACCACTGGTTCGACATCCGCCCGGCCGAGGACGAAGTCGCCTCGCAGCTCGAGTCGATCAAGAACTCGCTGGAGCAGACGCGCCACAGCTTCGACCTGGCTTTCGAAGAGAAGCGCAAGAAGCTGACGCAGGGCGACGAGCTGCCCGCGGGCGTGCTGAAGATGGTCAAGGTGTACCTGGCCGTCAAGCGCCGCCTGCAGCCCGGCGACAAGATGGCCGGCCGCCACGGCAACAAGGGTGTCGTGTCCAAGATCGTCCCGGTCGAAGACATGCCCTACATGGCCGACGGCACGCCGTGCGACATCGTGCTCAACCCGCTGGGCGTGCCTTCGCGCATGAACGTGGGCCAGGTGCTCGAAGTGCACCTGGGCTGGGCCGCCAAGGGCATCGGGCACCGCATCGGCGCCATGCTGCAGGAAGAGGCGCGCGCGTCCGAGCTGCGCCAGTTCTTCGAGCAGCTGTACAACACCTCGGGCAAGAAGGAAGCCTTCGCCGAGCTGTCGGACGCCGACGTCACCGAAATGGCCGGCCAGCTCGCCAAGGGCGTGCCGTTCGCCACGCCGGTGTTCGACGGCGCCTCGGAAGACGAAATCCGCGGCATGCTCAAGCTGGCCTATCCGGAAGAGATCGCGCAGCGCAAGGGCCTGACGGCCACGCGCACGCAGGCGATGCTGTACGACGGCCGCACCGGCGACCAGTTCGAGCGCCCGGTCACCGTGGGCTACATGCACGTGCTGAAGCTGCACCACCTGGTGGACGACAAGATGCACGCGCGCTCGACCGGCCCGTACAGCCTGGTCACGCAGCAACCGCTGGGCGGCAAGGCCCAGTTCGGCGGCCAGCGTTTCGGCGAGATGGAAGTGTGGGCGCTGGAAGCCTACGGCGCTTCCTACACGCTGCAGGAAATGCTGACCGTGAAGTCCGACGACGTGCAGGGCCGCACCAAGGTGTACGAGTCCATCGTCAAGGGCGAACACGCCATCGACGCCGGCATGCCGGAGTCGTTCAACGTGCTGGTCAAGGAAATCCGCTCGCTCGGGATCGACATCGAACTCGAGCGCAGCTAAAGGAAGGAACAGAGTTACATGAAATCCCTACTCGACCTGTTCAAGCAATTCACGCCGGACGAGCATTTCGATGCCATCCGCATCGGCATCGCCTCGCCCGAGAAGATCCGCTCGTGGTCCTTCGGTGAAGTCAAGAAGCCCGAGACCATCAACTACCGCACGTTCAAGCCCGAGCGCGACGGCCTGTTCTGCGCCAAGATCTTCGGCCCGATCAAGGACTACGAGTGCCTGTGCGGCAAGTACAAGCGCCTGAAGCACCGCGGCGTCATCTGCGAGAAGTGCGGCGTCGAAGTCACGCAGACCAAGGTGCGCCGCGAGCGCATGGGCCACATCGACCTGGCCGCGCCCTGCGCGCACATCTGGTTCCTGAAGTCGCTGCCGTCGCGCCTGGGCCTGGTGCTCGACATGACGCTGCGCGACATCGAGCGCGTGCTGTACTTCGAGGCGTACGTCGTTACCGACCCCGGCATGACCCCGCTGAAGAAGTTCGGCATCATGTCCGAGGACGACTACGACGCCAAGCGCAAGGAATACGGTGACGAGTACGTCGCCAAGATGGGCGCCGAAGGCATCAAGGACCTGCTGGAAGGCATCGACCTCGACATCGAGATCGAGAAGCTGCGCGGCGACCTGACCGGCTCGGAGGTCAAGGTCAAGAAGAACGCCAAGCGCCTGAAAGTGCTGGAAGCCTTCAAGAAGTCGGGCATGAAGCCCAACTGGATGGTGATGGACGTGCTGCCGGTGCTGCCGCCCGA
>JACRAY010000022.1 GCA_016213325.1 Burkholderiales bacterium
GCCATCTTGAACTCAGCACCGTGCATGCGCCTGTTCGGGGATTGGGATGCTTTGGAGTGCATTGGTGTCCACCTGTTTGAGGTGGACGCCATCGTCTCTGGAGCGTCAGCCCAAGACAAGGTGGGATGGCTGGACGCTCACGGAGCGCCTGCCAACGCAGCAAGCCAGTCGCGTCGATGAACTGCTGCCGCACCGGTGGGCACCTGCCCAGTGAGCGCCCAGGTTCATACAGCTGTATAAGGTCGGCGCGCGTCAAGACGGGTTTGCCGTCCGCTTACAGCGCGCCTTTATGCTGGCGCATGAACACGTCATTGCGGCCCTAGAGGGGAAAATGTGTTGTCTTGCTCGCCGGAGTTCGCCTAAGCACACGAGGGATACGAGTGGATCGGGTGCCGATCGCACACTGAGAATACTAGTGCGGCCCTTACGGGGGTGCAAAGTGGGGGCCAACACCAGCTGTCGCGCGCTTGTCGCGTGGCGGTATGACTGCCTTCTGATCCGCCGAATCTGCGGAAAGCAGCGCAAGGACGGGATCTCTCCGAGAGAGCTCTAGAGCTCTGTCGCAAAGGAACGGTGATTCGGCTGCGGCGTTGTGCGCTTGAAGGCGGTTGCGTTGCCTGAAGGACCGAAAGGTGCGGTGCCCCAGAGTGCTGGCGTCAGCCGCCAACCTGCTTGGCGAGCTCTCGAAAGTGCGCGCCGAGCGCATCGACGAGGCCGGAAACCAGCGCCGTCTTGAGCCTTCCCTTCATGCTTACCGCGAAGAATTCGATCGGCACTACCGGCTCTACGAGCGCGTGCACGGTCACGTCGTAGCGGGCGCACGCAGGCACCACGAATCCGGGTAGTGCGGCCACACCGTGGCCCGCCTCCACCATCGCGATGATGGCCTGGATGTTCTGGAGTGCGGCGGTCCGTCGCGTGGTAATTTCCAGGGCACGCAGCTGTGCGTCCACGAGCTTCTGGATGGGGTTGTCATTCGGGAGCACGACCAGATCCCGGTCATCCAGGGCGGACCACTGGACCTTGCGTACCGTTTCGAACCCGTGGCGGCGAGCGCTGGCATCCTTCGCCTTGCCCCTGACCAGCACCATGTCAAAGCGGGAAAGCAGCTGCCGGTCGATACCCGTGGCCGGCCGGAAGAAAGCACCGAGGCCGACATCAAGCTCGCCCGCTTCAATCCCCAGCAGGATCTGGCGTCGGTCGAGGTCGCTGATCGAGACACGGACAGCGGGGTGGGCGTCGTGGAACGCCTGCAGCCACCGGGGAAGCACGCTGGATGCAATCAGCGGCGTCGCCGCCAGCGAGACCCGTTGCTCGGCATCTGCTGCAAGCCGTCCCACGTTCGATGTGGCGCTTTCCCAGTCCGCCATCATGCGACGGACGGTGGGCAGCAGCGATTCACCTGCGGGCGTGAGCCGCACGCTGCGCGTGGTGCGGTCGAACAGCCTTGCACCCACCTGCGCCTCGAAGTCCTTGAGCATGAGGCTCAGGCCGGCCTGCGTCACGAAGATTTCATCCGCGGCGCGAGTGAAGCTGCCGAGGCGCGCGATGGCGAGGAACGCCTGGAGCTGGCGAGTCGTCACGTTCATTTCTATCGCTAATCAGTTGATTTGATAGTTTAACTTCACAAATCTCTCTATCCGCGATGAAATTGATCTTCATCAACGCAGAGATCCAGCGACTGGAGCACCCGACATGGCGCCGTCCCCCCAACGAATCCTCATTGCCGGTGCCGGCATCGGCGGCCTGTGCTGCGCGCTGGCACTGATCCAGCGCGGCTTCAGCGTCACCGTCCTGGAGCAAGCGCCGCAGCTGGGCGAAGTCGGCGCCGGATTCCAGGTCAGCGCCAACGGTGTCCGTTGCCTGGCAGACCTGGGGCTGGCATCGGAACTCAAGGACATGGCTACCGAGGCTGCCGGCAAGCAGGTCCGCCTGTGGCGTACCGGCCAGACCTGGAAGCTGTTCGATCTCGGCGCCGAGTCGGTGCGCAAGTACGGCTTCCCCTACTACATGCTCTATCGACCGGACCTGCATGGCCTGATGGAACGGCATGTCCGGCGGCTGCAACCGGATGCAATCCGGCTGGGCGCGAAGGTGGTCGGCGTCGAACAGGACGACATTGGTGTCGAGGTGGAGCTTGAAGGTGGCGAGCGGATTCGCGGCGACATCCTCATCGGCGCCGATGGCGTGCACTCGCGGGTGCGCCACACCCTCTTCGGAGCGAGCGACGCACAGTTCACCGGCTGCGTGGCCTGGCGCGGTCTGATCCCGCGCGCGAAGATCCCGCAGCACCTGCAGGCCGACGTCGGCACCAACTGGATCGGCCCCGGTGCGCACGTGATCCACTACCCGCTTCGCAATGGCGAGCTCATGAATTTCGTGGGCATCGTCGAGCGCACGGACTGGCAGGTGGAATCCTGGACGGAACGGGGCAGCATCGAGGAATGCCTGAAGGATTTCGAGCACTGGCACGAGGACGTGCAGACCTTGATCCGCGGTATCCAGCAGCCGTACAAGTGGGCCCTCCTGAGCCGCCAGCCCATGATGACATGGACGATCGGCCGGGCCACACTGCTTGGTGACGCCTGCCATCCCACACTGCCTTTCCTCGCACAGGGCGCGGTCATGGCTTTGGAGGACGGTATCGTGCTTGCACGCTGCCTGGCTGCCCATGCCGAACACCTGCAAGCGGGCCTGGCCCGCTACGAGGCCCTGCGGCGGGAGCGCACCTCGCGCATCGTGCTGGGATCCGCGGCAGCCGGGGCGCGCTTCCACAACCCGTTGCTTGCGGACCCGGTGGAGGCCGGTCGCTACGTGGACGCCGAGTGGAGCGAGCAGCGCGTGCGAGAGCGCTACGAATGGCTGTTCAGCTACGACGCCACGGCGGTCGACGTATCCAGCGCCGGAAGCCTCGCTTCGACAAACCCCTGAGCACTCAGCTCTCAAGATGAAACAGAGCCAACCTTTGCAAGAGCTACTGCACGACCTGGTGCACGCCTTCCAGATCCTCGCCATGGATGGACAAGGCAGCGGCATCTCCGGGCATCTCACCGCGCGTTTGCCCGGCGCGCGCACGTTCTGGAGCATCCCCTACGGATACGGGTTCGAGGAGGCGACCGCGGACGCACTGATCGAGTCCGACTTCGACCTGCGCACCGTGACAGGAGCGCTGCCCTGCAACCCGACCCTCAACATCCATACCGAGATCTACGAAGCGCGTCCCGAAGTTTGCTGCATCCTGCACACCCATTCGGAAGCCTCGCTGGCGCTCGGTGTGATCGGATGCAACCTCGAGTCGGTCACGCAGAGCGGCGCACTGTTCTACGAGGACATCGTGCTGTTCGACGAATTCGACGGCATCGTGTTGGACAAGAAAGAGGGCGCAAGCATCGCCTCCCGGCTGGGGCCCAATCGCGCAATCCTGCTGCGCAACCACGGCTCCGTGGTCGTGGGCAAATCGATTGCGGATGCCACGATCGCCGCGACCGTCCTGGAATTCGCCGCGCGCGTGCAACTGCAGGCCATGTCTGCGGGAAAGCCGAAGTTGCTTCCCGCTGCGCAAGCGCGGCAGACCAAGTCCTTCCTGCAGCGGCCGGACGTCGTCGACCTGCGCTGGCAGCTGCTGGTCCGGCAGGCGCGGAGGCACAACCCGAACTTCTCGTACGAGCGAACTGTCTGAACCAGCATGCAGTCCCACCTGTCCCCCAAGGTCCTGATGCTCCTGACGTCGGACTTCGTCAAGAGCCGCTACGAAGCGCTTCGCTCCCGCGCGCCCGACCTGCGAGTGATCACCGAAATCGAAGGCGCGTCAGACCCCGACGTTACCGCGCTGTTCGCGTTCAAGCTGCCGGCCGGCATTGCTCCGCGCCTGCCCAACTTGCGACTTGCCGCCTCGGTGGGAGCGGGTGCCGATGGCATCCTCTCGGCTCCCGATCTGCCGCCCCACGTCAAGGTTACGCGCGCCGTGGAACCCGGCCTCGGGTTCAGCATGGCCCAATTCGTGACCCTGCAGATCCTGCGGCACTTCCGTTCTCTGCCCCTGATGGAGCAACAGCACGCGGCGAGTGAATGGAAGCGACTTGCCGTCCCCGACGCAAGCCAGGTGACCGTAGGCGTCATGGGGCTCGGTTCGATCGGCTCCGTGGTCGCCGACTCGCTGGTCGCGCTCGGATTCAAAGTCATCGCGTGGACGCGCACCTCCCGCGACGCGCGGGTTCCGCTCTTCGTCGGCGAGCGGCAGAAAGACGAGTTCCTCGCCCAGTCGAAGTACCTCGTCTGCCTATTGCCCTTCACGCCGGAGACGAAGGGCAGCCTGGATCGCGCGAGCCTGCGCAAGTTGCCCAAGGGCAGCTTCCTGGTGAACGTGGCGCGTGGGGGCATCGTCGTGGAGGGCGACCTCCTGTCCCTCGTCAATGAGGGGCACTTGGCAGGTGCGGCGCTCGACGTGTTCGCGACGGAACCGCTTCCAGGCGACAGCCCCTTTTGGCGCCACGAGCACATCCTGGTCACGCCGCACATTGCAGCCCAGCCGACGGTCGGCCCTGTGGTGAACCAGTTCCTTGAAAACCTGCGGCGCCTCGCGCAGGGCCAGCCATTGCTCAACGAGGTCGACCGAAGCGTCGGCTACTAGGTGGCGCGCCTCCCCCAACCCTTTCAGGAGACACAGAAGTGAAGATCATCGAGAAGCTGCTTGCCTGCGGTGCATTGGCCCTGGCAGCGACTGTCCTGCCGGCCACATCCCTCGCCGCCGATCCTTATCCGTCCCAGCCCATCAAGCTGATCCTCCCGTTCGCAGCGGGTGGCCAGTCCGACGTCATCGCCCGGATCATTGCGGAGAGTCTGCGGCCGGCCTTGGGGCAGCCGGTGGTCGTCGAGAACGTCGCCGGTGCGGGCGGGATGATCGCCGCTGCGCGAGTGGCGCGATCGCCCGCGGACGGCTACACGCTGTTCCTTCCGAATGCCAGCACCTTGACGATCGCGCCCCACCTGCAGGTGGCCTCCGGTGTCAAGGCTTCGTCGTTCGAGCCCATCGCCTCGGTCAGCCAGTTCCCGCTGGTCCTGGTCGTGAACGGCAATTCTCCCTACAAGTCGCTTGCCGACGTGATCGCAGCTGCCAGGAGCAAGCCAGGCAAGCTCAGCTTCGCCTCGCCGGGTGTCGGCACGACGCCGCACCTTGCCGGTGAGAGCTTCAGCCAGGAGGCAGGCATCTCGATCACGCACGTGCCTTACAAAGGTGGCGCTCCTGCGCTCAACGACCTGCTGTCGGGCCAGGTAGACCTCTACTTCGAGGCACCGGCCACGATCGTTTCGCAGATCCAGGCGGGGAAGCTGCGCCCGCTGGCCGTGACGGGCAAGAAGCGCATGGCTTCGCTTCCCAATGTCCCGACGGTGACGGAGCTGGGCTTCCCCAAGCTGACCCTGGAAAGCTGGTCTGCCTTCGTCGCTCCCAAGGGCACGCCGCCCGCGATCATCGATCGGCTGCGCTCCGAAATCGAAAAGGTCGTGAAGAGCGAAGACTTCGAGCGCAAGCTGGAGGAGCGGGGCTTCGACCCGCTTACCACCAGCCGGGTCGAACTGGCGCGGATGATCCAGGGCGATGACACGCGGTGGGCGCAGGTCATCAAGGAACGACGCATCACGGTGAATTGACCGCGGCCAGTGACCCCATCCGCGCGACAGTGACATGGATCGCCGACAGCCAGGGAGCTAAAGTGAAGGTTCAACGAAGCCGCATCCCAATCGCGGCGCTTAAGGAGTGAAGAACATGAGTGAACGCGTGACAGACTTGCGCCAATCTCGCCGCAACTTCTTGGTATCGATGGGAGCGGCGGGCGCGCTTCTGTCGGGATGCGCGTCGCGCGTGACGCCGGCCCTGGAGCAGAGCGGCATCGATTCTCGTGTGGAGCGGATCGTCGCCGATACGATCTCCGTCGACATGCACAATCATGTCGCGATGCCGTCCTTTGCCAAGACAGCCGCGGATGCCAGGCCGGATCCCGTCGGCGATCTGGCTGGAGAGCTGAGAAAGTCAGGTTTCACGGCCGTTTGCGTGACCCATGCAATCAACGCCTACAGGATGGCGCAGGTCGGGGATTGGTACCAATACCATCTCCAGCTTCTCGCCTATACGGATCGGCTGCTCGCTGCGAATGGCATGCGGCGCGCGCTCACAGCGTCCGATCTCAGGGCGGCGCATCGCGCGCGGGCCTCCGTCGTCATTCAGTCTGTCGAAGGCGGCCAATGGATCGAGGGACGCATCGATCGCATCGGGGAAGCTTACGGGCGCGGGCTTCGTCATCTGCAATTGCTGCATCAGCTGGATGACCTCGTTGCGCCGCTGGGCGGCGTTCAACAAAATACCGGTCGAGCAGCCGCGCCCACGCTCACGGCCGTCGGCGCGGACGTCGTCCGCGAGTGCAATCGTCTCGGGATCGTCGTGGACATGGCGCACGCCAACGAAGCGACGGTCCTGGCCGCGCTCAAGGCTTCGAGCCGACCGCTGGTCGTCTCCCACACGGCGCTCGATACGCCCCTGGCCAGGTCGGCTGATATCTACAGAGTCAATCCCGGACTGGCGGCACGCCTGGTCAGCGTCAACTACGCGAAAGCCGTTGCCGATGCGGGAGGGATCATCGGAATATGGCGCCTCCTGCCGACAATGAAGGACTACGTCACCGCGCTCAGGCAATTGGCCGATGTCGTGGGCGTCGATCACACCGGCATCGGGACAGATACCTCGCTGATGCCGCCGGCGCCGCCCAACCTGGCCGGACTCACCCTCACCAACAAGACCTGGCCGGACCAAACGAGCGGATTTGTCTATTCGCTGGCGCAGGAGATGCTGAATCAAGGCTTCAGGCCGGACGAAATTTCCAAGATCGCCGGAGGCAATTACTTGCGCGTCCTCGGCGCGGCCACGTCATCTCGGGGCTGATGAAGCCGCGGCCTTGCCGGCCCGGCCGCTCCGCGAACGAAGCGTCTCGAGCAACGCTGACTTGGATGCGCAGCGAGGGCGTGCGCACCTCCAATGCCACAATGGACCGCTCGCCGGGGATAGCCAGGCGCGAAAATTCCATCGAGATCAAGCAATGGACATGCGCCTCCTGTCAGTCTTCGACGAGGTCTATAAGACGCGGAGTGTGACTCGCGCTGCCGAAAATCTGAACATTCCACAGACCTCGGTCAGCTTCGCCCTTGCGCGCATGCGCCGTCAGTTCAACGACCCGCTGTTCGTACGCACGCCAGAAGGCATGATTCCCACCCCGCACGCCGAGCAACTGCTCGGACCACTGCGCCAGGCATACGAGCTGCTCCAGGCGGCAACCCAGGAGCAGGTGGTCTTCGACCCGGCGATATCGACAAGGCACTTCCGCATCAGCATGACGGACGTGAGCCATCTCGAATTCCTGCCAGGTTTGATGCGCCGGGCCGAAGTCGTCGCTCCATCGGTGCACATCGAAGTTCTTCGCATCACGCCGGACACCGCGCAGCGGCTCGCGGCAGGCGACGCCGATCTCGCGGTCGGCTACATGCCGGAACTCGAGGCAGGGTTCTATCAGCAACAACTTCTCGAGCAGGGGTTCGCCTGCGTGTTGCGGCGTGACCATCCCCGCATCAACCAGCGCATGACCGCCACCATGTTCAAGCGCGAGCGTCACGTCGTGGTCACGACGCCTGGCACGGGCAATGAGCTGCTCGAACGGCAACTGCGAAAGCTCGGTATCGAGCGCCGCGTCGCCCTGTCCCTCCAGATGCTTCCCGGATTGGGAAACCTGCTGGCACAAACGGATCTGGTGGCAACGGTCCCGGAGCGCGTCGCGCAGACCCTCGTGCGGATCGCTGCCGTCAAGTTGCTGCAGCCGCCCTTCGAAACACCGGTCTTTGCCATCAAGCAGCACTGGCACGAGCGGTTTCAACAGGACCCCGCGAACCGGTGGCTGCGTTCGCTGATCGCCGACCTCTTCAAGGAGTAGTCCGCGAGCCAAAAGACAGCGGCGCAGATCTCGCCGCGCCGCATGTCCTCAATCAGCGTCCCCTACGGTGTCAGACCGGGGCACACGGATGGATCGATGCCGAGACTCGCGAAGTCCAGGTTGCGCTTGTTCTCCAGCTTGAACTTGGTGCGGACGCTATCGCACAGCGTCTGCCGCGTGTCGAGGCTGCCGCTGCAGCTGTAGCTGGCTGCGTCGTCCTTGTTCCCCGTTCCCTTGTAAACCGCCGTTTGCGGATAGGGGCAGAGCTTTCGCGTCACCGACGGCGTTGCCGCAACCCGAGCCAGCAGGAAATCAGGCGCCTTGCCGTTCTCCACCCAATCCACGAGTGCGAGGAAGGGATCCACCGCGACGGGGCCGCCGCCGCAATGGCCGGCACCCGGCTTGGGAAAGAACCGGTACCAGGACTGCAGCGAGGTGTAATCCGCCGTTCCGTTGCCGTACGTCGTGGCGGTCCGCCGGTAGTAGTCCATGGACTGCTGCCAGTTGATCAGCGTGTCCTGCATGCCGTGAAGATGGATGATTTTGCCTCCCTTCGCGCGGAAAGCATCCTGCGGTGCGTCGCGATTTGCCATGAACTGCCCGATGGTGTTCGAGCCGAGGGCCGCTTCATCGTCGTAACTCATCGCCCCCGCCGGATTGCCGGCCAGGGAAACGGACTCGGGATCGGGGTACAGGATCGAGAAATCGAGCGTCGGATCCAGGTGGTTCCACTGGATGGTTAACGTAGGGCCCGCACCGGCGGCGCCGCCCCCCAGCGCCGTCGTTAGCGGCAGTGAACCGCCCCGTGGCCAGCCAAAGTAGGTGCGGTCGCCGAATCGATTGCGGGGACCATCCCAGATGCGATCGATGCCGGCCGCCTGTGCGTCGGTGAGGCAATCCGGGGAAGCCGGTGCCCCGGGCGCTCCGCAGATGTTCGCCTTCGCGCTGAAGGTGCAAGCGCGCGGGTCCGCGATGATGCCATCGGCGACCAGGTCGTTGCCTTGCACATCACAGGCGGCCACGGCGCTGGCGTTCACGGCCGTCAATTGGCCGGTCGTCGGGATGGTGCCGCCCTGCTGAAGCACCTTCTTCCAGACCAGCCGCGGCCAGGAGTCGAATCCAAGGAAGCGTTCGTTGCGGTAATTTGCGGGCGCTCCGATCAGCGCACCGTCATATTCGGCACCGAAGTTCTGCAGTTGACCCAGGCCCTGGTTGCCGCCGCCGGAGCATCCATTGAAATAGACCCGAGTCGGTGACTTGCCGAAGTATGCGTCCGCCACGCCGGCCGCTGCCACCTTGCCATAGTGTGTGGCACGGGACGCCCAGTCGGCGACAGTGCCCTGGAGCAGGGTTCTGGCGAGTGGCCCGGACGTGGGCATGACGTAGGGCGGATTGTATTGCCCAGTGTCCGTATTGGACGCCACGTAGCCCAGCCGGATGGGGTACTTGATGTCGCCCCCGGAGGTGCCTTCGGAAAAGCTCGACCATGACTCCGGATCGCCGGAGTTGCCGCCGGATGTGCCAACCATCTGCTTTCCGTTCCAGTTGCCCTGCACGCCTCCCTGGCCGCCATCGGCAGCGCTCAGGGGAAGGAAGGCCCGAACCTGGATCAGTTGGCGTTGCCCTTCGTCGTAGCCATCCTTGGGACCCTGCAGGCCGCTGGTGAAGGTGAACTCCACGCGGCAGAAGGCCGGCGTGGCGGGCACGGTGGCTGTGGCTGCCGTGGCCGGAACAATCGATGTCTTCAGGGTGCCGGCGACGACTTGAGCATTGCCGGCAAAGAACGGGCTGGCCGGGAGATCGGCGCATCTCGGTAGCGCTGCGACAGGCGCTGGAGTAGCGCCATCACCGCCGCCCCCGCACGCGGAAAGCGCCAGCACGCTCGTGCCAAGTGCCAGCACGACTGAACGGCAACGTAGCGCATCGAGGCCGAACACCGGGAAGCTCCCACGCGACAAGTCTTGAACGGCCATGTCTCCGATCTCCTTGGGTGGATCACCCGTCATGAATGGTTCGCAAATATGGAGGCGAAGGAGGTGAGCGGGCAATGCAAGTGGCCCGATAGTCCTTAGCGGAAATTGCTATGGCGAGGACGCTGGTTGGCCGTATTCGAAATCCTGCTTGCAACTATCGGTCGTATTGCATTGCCAAGATGGAGGGCCGGCCTTAGATTGGCTGCCTCACCCAAGGCGAGTCATGAATTCCCCAGCCCACTCCACTCTTACCGAGCCCAGCCGCGTGACCCCCGTGTGGGGCGAATACGATGTTGTTGTCCTTGGCGGCGGTCCCGCCGGCATCGCAGCGGCCACGGCCGCCGGTCGCGCGGGCAGATCGACCCTGCTGATCGAGTCGTATGGCTTCCTGGGTGGCATGGGCACGGCGGCCGGCGTGACCAACTTCTGCGGCCTGCACGCCAACGTGCACGGGACGATCCGGCAGGTCGTGCATGGCGTGGCTGACGACCTGCTGGTCCGCATGCGCGCGCTGGGCGGACTCAACGAGCCGCACTCGCTCTTCGGCGGCAAGATCGCGGCCCAGGCGTACGACAACGCCGCCTTCAAGGTGGCCGCCGACGACCTGGTGCTGTCCAGCGGCGCACAGTTGCTGTTCCATGCGACGCTGGTTGGCGTCGTGATGAACGACGACGCCCGCATCCATGCTGCACTGATCGAAACGAAGTCCGGCCGCCACGCAGTGCTGGGCAAGACCTTCATCGATTGCTCAGGCGATGGCGACCTGGCCGCTCACGCCGGCGCGCCGTTCGAGAAGGGCACGAGCGGCCACGACATGATGTACCCGTCGACGATGTTTCGTGTCAGCGGCGTCGATCCGGTCCGGGCCGGCGACGCGTTCAACCAGTTCGGCCGGCTGATGGAGGAGGCGGAGAAGAAGGGACGCAAGTTCCCCCGCAAGACGCCGATCATCCGGCCGCAGAAGAATCCCGCAGAGTGGCGCGCCAACGTGACCCAGCTCGCCAACGAAGACGGCAGCCCGGTCGACGGCACCGACGCCCTGCAACTGAGCAACGCGGAGGTCCAGGGCCGGCGACAGGTCGTGGACTTCTTCCAATTCCTGCGCGAGGCCGCACCGGGCTTCGACAAGTCGTACATCCTGGAGATCGCGCCACAGGTCGGCGTGCGCGAAACACGCCGTGTCGTCGGTGAATACCAGCTGACCGCCGACGACGTCCTGAAGTGCGTGGACTTCCCGGACACGGTGGGTGTCAACGGCTGGATGATCGAGGAGCACGTCTCAGGCGACATCTCCTTCCGCTGGCAGGACATTCCCCGCAGCCGCGGATTCAACCAGTTGCCTTATCGCATGCTGCTGCCGCAGAAGATCGACAACCTGCTCGTGGCGGGCCGCTGCGCTTCCATGACGCACCTGGGCCAGTCTGCGGCGCGAGTCTCCGGCGGGTGCTTCGTCATGGGGCAAGCAGCAGGCACTGCGGCTGCACTTGCCATCGAGGCGGAAGTGCGCCCGCGCGATCTAGACGTGAGCCGGCTGCAGTCCAGGCTCGAAGACGACGGCGCCTACCTCGGTCGCGACGTCGCCTGACCGATCTCCCGCACTCCACTTACCACCAGGATTCCTCGATGAACAGACGCAACGCGAACCTCGCCATGCTGGCGACCCTAGCCGGTTTCCTGCCTTCCGTCCATGCCCAGGGCACGCCGGCGCAATGGCCGACTCGCCCCGTGCGCATCCTCGTCGGCTTTCCCGCAGGCTCCACGCCCGACATCGCGGCGCGCACGATTGCCGAACCGCTCTCGAAGGCATTGGGCCAGCCGGTCATCGTCGAGAACCGCGCTGGTGCTTCCGGCAACATCTCGGCGGACCTCGTGGCCAAGGCCACGGACGACCACACACTCGGTGTCGTGATCAACGGCAATCTCACGACCGCAAGGATTCTCAATCCAAAGCTGTCCTTCGACCCAGCGAAGGACTTCACGTTCTTGTCGCTGCTTGCGACGGCGCCCCTGCTGCTGACCGCACCAGCCAGTGCTCCTGGAGGCGCTGAGTTCATCGCCGCCGCGCAGAAGGCGGGGCAGAAGTGGTCCTATGGCTCGGTCGGCATCGGCTCCGTCGGGCACCTCGGCATGGAATTGCTCAAGACCAAGGTCAAGGGCCTGGCTCCCGTGCACGTTCCTTTCAAGGGCAACCCTGAAGTCATCACGAGCCTGGTGGGCGGCGATATCCAGGTGGCGCTCGTTCCACCCGGCTTGGCCATGCCGATGGTCAAGGCGGGAAAGCTTCGCGCCATCGGCGTTACCGGCGGCCGCAGCTCGCTCGTCCCGGAAGTGCCGCCACTCGCCGATGCAGGCGTGCGCGACTTCAACCTCGAGGTGTGGACCGCGCTCGTGGGGCCGGCGAAGATCACGAAAGCGGCGCGCGACCGCCTGAACGCTGTTGTGCCCGATCTCGTGCGAATCACTGCGGTGCGCCAGCAGCTTTATGCCCAAGGATGGCAAGCCGTAGGTTCTTCTTCCGATGGCCTGAGAAGCCGGGTGCAGGAAGAAGCCGCAGCCATGCAGCGCGTCATTGCTACGCAGGGCATCAGGCTGGATTAGCCGCTCCGGGTCGTTCACCGTGTCATCGTTTAGGCTGTCATGGTGAACAAGGCGACGCGCAAATCATCGGCGGCTGAGCTGGCGCAGCCGCGGCAGCGATCGGTGAAGTCCGCCGACCGTGTATTGGACCTGCTGGAGCTGCTGGCCGGCACCGGCCGGCCCATGAGCCACACGGAGCTGGCGCAGCGCACACAAATCCCCAAAGGCAGCCTCACGCCTTTGCTGCGAAATCTGGCGGAACGAGGGTACGTCGAACGTCTGCCCGATACGCCCCGATTCCGTCTGGGCGATGCCACATACGCCTTGGCCCGCAGGGGAGCGCATGCCCGAGGCCTCGTCGCCGCCAGCGAGCCGTGGTTGCGCCGGCTGGTGTCGGCCACCGGTGAGTCCGCAGGACTCAGCGTCCTGCGAGGGGACGTTGCGGAGCGCGTCGCCGCGGCCCAGTCGCGAAAAGCCATCCTCTACTCCTTGCACGTTGGCGTCCTGCAGCCGCTGTACGCAAGCTCGGCCGGCAAGATCCTGCTCGCGTGGATGCCGGCCGGGGAGCGTGAGGACTATCTCGCCCGAGTGCGCTTCGAGCCGCGCACCGAGCAGACGATCCGGTCCGCAAGCGTGCTGCGGCGCCAGTTGAGGTCAGTCAGGGAAGAAGGAATCGCGTGGTCGATTGGCGAGTTCACCACTGGAATCGCCGGCGTTGCCGCGCCCGTGCTCGACGTGCACGGTCGCGCAGCGGCGGCTGTCGGGGTGGCACTGCCCGTGGCGCGGCTCGACGAGGAGCGCAAACGCAAGCTCGTGCATTCGGTTCAGGAAATAGCTGGGCAGATCGCGCGAGTGCTTGCCGCCGATTGAACAAGGTTTTGGGCAAAACTGTTCACATATGCAAACAGCCGGTTCCTGGCGGACCGTACGCCGCAGACACTGACGCTCCACGAATCGCCGCCTCGACGAGCGAGCGGCAAGGAGCAACATGTCGGACCAGCGAACCATTCAGGAAACACTCAGCACGCCGGTTGCAGCAACCTGCGACGTGATCGTCGTGGGAGGTGGCGCATCGGGCACCGTCGCGGCGATCGCCGCGGCACGCAACGGCGCCCGTACGCTGCTGCTCGAGAGGGGCGGCTGCCTCGGCGGCGCAGCCACCGCCAATCTCGTCGCGCAATGGGTCGCCTTCTACCATGGCGACACCCGCGTGGTTGGCGGCATTCCCTACGAACTCGCGCAGCGGGTGCAATCCGAAGGTGCTTCGGGCGGCTTCCACCGCTATGTGATGGGGGAAGCAGCCGGGACCCCGTTTGCGTTGACGGTCCTGCCTTTCAACCCCGAAGGCGTCAAGGGCGTGCTCGATCGCGCTGTCGCCGAGTCCGGCGCTGAGGTGCTTCTGCATGCCACGTTCGCCCGTACTCTGGTCTCGGACGGCAAGGTCGTTGGTGTGGTTGCAGAAACGGTGGAGGGACGGCGAGCGTACCTGGCTCACACCGTCATCGACGCTTCGGGCGATGCGCTGGTGTGCGCCAGTGCCGGGGTGCCATCGCAAGGCGATGTCGCGGACAATGCCGAGCGCCAGCCCTGCACGCTCTCGTTCCGGCTGTCCAACGTGGATGTCCAACGTTTCAAGGCGGTGCCCTCTGCCGAGCGCAGGCGGCTTGTCCTCGGCGGCCTTGCGCGCGGCGAGCTCTTCTGGGAAAGCCTGTCGTTCGTGAGCACGCCCGGAGGCACGGATGCGATCTGCCTCATGAGCCGCATCCAGGGCATCGACGCGCTTTGCGCCCGCGACGCTTCTCGTGCGGAGCAGGAAGGACGACGCCAGATCGACAGCATCGTGCGCTTCCTGAATCGCGAGATCCCGGGATTCGAGCGCGCGCTGCTCGCCGACGTGGCCGAGCGCGTCGGGGTTCGTGAAACACGCCGTATCGAAGGCCGCTATACGCTCTCTGAAGAAGACATCATGGGCGAGCGCTCCTTCGAGGACGCCGTTGCGCTCGGTGCCGGGCCCATGGACCGGCACGAGCCGGGCGGCACCGGCATCCGCCTCTACGCGCCGCCCACGCCTTTCGAGATCCCGCTTCGGTGCCTGCTGCCGGTGGGCGTCGAGGGCCTTCTCGTGTGCGGCCGCACGCTCAGCTCCACTCGCGCGGCGATGGCTGGCGCGCGGCACATGGCCACCTCCATGGCGATGGGCGAGGCCGTGGGTTCGCTGGCTGCGCTCGCCTGCGCGAAGAGATGCCAGCCTTCCGACGTTCCGCATCAGGAAGTGCAAGCTCGGCTGCTCGCGAGCGGCGCGCTGTTTCAACGAAACCAGGTAGATGTCGCCCAGATAGCTTGAGCCGCAAGGAGGACCCATGCAATTTCATATCCATCGTGCCGCGGCCTGCGCCGCCGTGTTCATTGCGGCCGCCGCCGCCGCGCAGGAGTGGCCGACGCGCACGACGAGCGTCGTCAACCCTTTCGCAGCCGGAACCACGACCGACACCGTCGCGCGCGTCGTGGCCGACCGGCTCGAGAAGAAGTCCGGCAAGCCATTCATCGTCGAATCCAAGCCCGGCGCCGGGGGAATGATCGGTACGGCGCACATCGCGCGTAGTCCGGCGGACGGCAGCGTCTTCGGCGTGAGCATCGCCGGCCCGCTCGTGCATAACAAGCTGCTTTACAAGAGCATGAGCTACGACCCCGCAAAGGACTTGACGCCCCTGACCCTGGGCGTGCGCCAGCCGTGCCTGCTGGTCGGCTCGAAGTCCCTGGGCGCATCGACAGTTCCGGAACTGGTGGCACTCCTCAAGAGGAATCCCGGCAAGTACAACTACGCCTACGTGGGCAACGGTTCTCTCGGCCACCTCGTCATGGCCATGCTCGCGATGAAAAGCGGCACGGAGATCACACCCATCACGTACCCGGGGGCCGGGCAGGCGCTTACGTCCATGATTGCCGGCGACGTTCACGTGGCATGCCTCCCGGCGCAGGGGGTCATCGGTCAGGTCCGGGCAGGCACCCTGGTGCCTCTTGCCGTGTCGACCGCAGAGCGTGCTTCGCTGCTTCCCAACGTCCCGGCCTTGCGCGAGTTCTATCCCGACATCGTCGGCAGCGCCTGGATCGGCTTCGTCGCCCCGGGCAAAACACCGTCCGCACTGGCCGAGCGCATCAGCGCGGAGATCGGTGCCGTGCTGCGCGATCCCGAAGTCGTTGCGCAGTTGCGCCAGCAATTCATGGAGGCCGCGCCCGGCACACCGGCGCAGTTCGCCGCCTTCATGAACGAGGAGCTCGAGCGCTGGAAGCCGGTGATCGAGCGCAACAACATCAAGGCGGAGTAGTCCAGTGAAAGGTGCACGAGACCCGAAGGCTCCCGTCCTCCAGGAGCAGCTCCGGACGCCGGTCGACGGCGAGTATGACGTGATCGTCGCGGGGGGTGGAGCGTCCGGCCTCATCGCAGCGGTCGCGGCGGCGCGCGCTGGAGCTCGAACCTTGCTGCTCGAGCATGCGGGCTGCCTGGGCGGCACGGGCACCTATGCGATGGTGGCCCAGTGGCTCGGGTTCTACAACGGCGACACCCGCGTGGTCGGTGGGCTGCCTCTCGAGCTGACGCGGCGGGTTCAGGCGCTGGGCGGCAGCGACGGCTTCGCACGCTATGTGCTGGCGGAAGCGAGCGCGCGTCCGATCCCCCTGGTGAACTTCCCCTTCAATCCCGAAGTCGTGAAGATCGCCTGCGATCGATTCGCACGCGACGCCGGCGTGCACGTCCGGCTGCATTCTCGTGTGGTGGCGCCCGTCATGGATGGTCCCGCAGTTCGGGGTGTAGTGGTCGAGGACGTGGGTGGTCGACGGGCGTTCCTTTCTCGGGTCGTCGTCGATGCGACCGGTGATGCGATCGTCGGTGCGGCCAGCGGTGCGGCGTTCGAGGGAGGCGAGGAGGAACTGCGCCGCCGGCGTCAGCCTTGCACGCTTGTCTTCCGACTCTCGAACGTTGACGTGGCGCGCTTCAGGGCGCTGCCGCGCGAGGAAAAGCGCGCGCTCGCCCTCGAGGGCGTCGACGCGGGACGGATCTTCTGGGAGAGCCTCTCGTTTTGCAGCACGCCAGGCAATACGGACGCGATCTGCCTGATGAGCCGCATACCCGGGATCGATGCACTCGACGCCGTAGACCTCGGGCGCGCGGAGATGGAAGGCCGGGCGCAGGTGCACTCGATCGTCGACTTCCTGCGCGAGCGCGTGCCGGGCTTCGAGCGCAGCACGCTGGCCAGCATTGCTGCGCATGTGGGCGTCCGCGAAACGCGCCGCATCCGGGGTCGTCATGCGTTGACGGAGGCCGACATCGTGGGCGGCCGGCGCTTTGCCGACGCCATTGCGCTCGGCGCGGGCCCGATGGATCTGCACGAGGCCGGCGGAACTGGCATCTCGCTCTGGATGCCGGAGCACGCATTCGAAATCCCGCTGGCTTGCCTCCTTCCCGAAGCGACACCGGGACTGGTTGTGACGGGCCGCGCCATTTCGGCCACTCGCAGCGCGAACGGCGGCAGCAGGCATATGGGTACGGCCATGGCGCTGGGCGAGGCCAGCGGCGTGCTGGCGGCAGCCGCAGCCCAACAGGGTGTCGAGGCCGCGCAGATCGACGCGGAGCAGGTGCGAGCGACCCTGCGGCGCCACGGCGCCTTGGTCGCGCTCGAAGACTTGCAGCCCGAGCGCAGCAACGAGACGACTGCACTCAATGCTTGAAATCAGGAGTTTCACGATGATGTCCATGTTCCTGGCGCGAGGCGGTTGGCTGGTTGCCATCCTCCTTGCCTGCACGATGGCCGGCCCTGCACCGGCCCAAACTTTTCCCAGCAAGCCCTTGCGGCTGGTCGTTCCGTTTCCACCCGGAGGGCCGTCCGATCTCACAGCACGCGCTATCGCCACCGGCATGGCTGCAGCGCTGGGTCAGCCCGTCGTGGTGGAGAACAAGCCAGGTGCAGGTGCGATCGTCGGCAGCGAGGCCGTGCTGGCGGCACCTCACGACGGACATACCCTTCTCATGGGCAGCAACGTCCTGACGACGGGCAAGTGGCTGTACCCACGCATGTCCTTCGATCCCATCCGGGATTTCCGGGCGGTCGCCGGTGTGTTTCGCAGTCCTCACCTTGTCGTGACTGCGCCGAACGACAAGGCGAACGACATTCGGGATGTGATCAAGTTTGCGAAGTCCCATCCAGGCAAGCTGGACTACGCCTCATCGGGCGGCGGGACCATGCCACATCTCGGCGCTGAACTGTTCAAGCAGGTCACCGGGACCTCGATCACTTCGATCCCGTACAAGGGTTCCGGCCCGGCGCTCACCGCCGTCATGGCTGGCGAGGTCCAGCTCTACTTCGACATCCAGTTCTCGGCCCAGGCCCTGGTGAAGAGCGGCAAGCTCAAGGCGCTGGGGGTCACGGGGCGAGAGCGCTCGCCCCAATTTCCGCAGGTTCCCACGCTCATCGAACAAGGCGTGAAGGACTTCGAGCTCTATTCGTGGTTCGGGATCGTGGCGCCGTCGGACGTGCCGGATGCGGTTGTGCAGCGCCTGAACGATGCTGCCAATCAGGCCATGGAGACGCCCGCGTTCAAAGAGCAGCTGCAGGCGCTGGGTGCCACTTCGATGCGTGGCTCGCCCCAGTCCTTCCATGCTCTGATGGAGCGGGAAACGCTGATGTGGCGCGACACCATCAAGCGCGCCGGCATCACGCTCGATTAGCGTCTCATTTTCCGATCACTGCCGAGCAAAACGTTGCCGCTCTGGCACTTATTTGCAGGGGGCAACTCGCGCTGCACACTGGCCTCAGGCCCGCTGGCAAAAAGCCTCGCGCCGCATCTCGCCCGGAGTGACGCTGAAGCGCTTCTTGAAGGCGCGGCTGAAATGCGCGGGGTCGTTGAAGCCCGCCTCATACGAGAGGCTGCCGACGGGCACGCCGCGGCGCAGCGGATCGATCAAGAGCTTGCGCGCCAGCAGCAGCCTTTCCTCGAAGATCTTCTCTTCCACCGACAAGCGGGCGCCGCGAAACACGTCGTGCAGGTAGCCCAGCGAGATGCCGCAAGCCGCGGCCACGCGCGCCGGCGTGAGTTCGCCATCGGCGGCATTCGCCTGGATGAAACGGGCCGCGCGTTCGCGGTGGCCTGCCTGCGTAGTGGAGTCGGCGCAGCCGCCCATGGCGCGCGGCGTCTCAAGGAACAGTCCAATCAGGTCCACGAATTGGTCGACCAGGCGCGTGTACTCGTGGTCACTGAAGCGCTGCACGCCCTGCGCCAGTGAGTCGGCATAGGCCGTGATCAGGTGCAGGCCCGGGCCTTCGCCGCAGGCTGCGTGCAGGTCGTAGAACGGTGCCAGCGAACGCACGCGCCGGCGCAGGGCTTCGGCCGGGATCGCCACGCTCACCGTCTGGTATTCGGCCGCGGGGGTGGTGCGGTAAGTGACGGCGTGGTTGAAGAGATAGGCGCGGCCAGGCTCCAGCCGCCGCTCGTGCCGGCCCTGCGTCACGTGCAGCAGGCCCGAGATGGGACGCGTGAGCGTGAAGTATTCGTCGCCCAGTTGCGCCACGTCCACCGGACGGCGCCACAGGCCCATGCCGCGATAGAGCATGGAGTGGAAGCTGAACGCCTCACGCCTGGAGGTCTTCAGGCGTCCGGCCAGGTGCTGGCCATCGAGCGGATCGACCTGCAGGGGCCCGAAGGTCTGCTCCAGGGCCGAGCGCCACACGTCCAGCCGTTCGCCAAGGGGCACGAGTTCGGTGTCGACCTGCACGGTTTGCATGACGGCATTGTGGCGCCGGGCATGCTGCTGTCACCCCCGGGCGGACCCCAGCTGACGCTGAGTCAATGGATTGGCACGGCTGGGACAAGGTCCGCGCGGGGACCCGCGCCTATTCTCGAATCGCCCCGGATGAGGGGTGATTTCAGGAGATAAAGCATGAAGTTGGATCAACCTTTCAGGCTAATCACATCGGTCGCGTTGGCCATGGGCCTGGGCGCTTCGATCGCCGCCAACGCCGCCGACGCACCGGGCGTGAGCGCCACGGAGATCAAGATCGGGCAGACCGCCGCCCTGAGCGGCCCGGCCGCCGCGTATGGCCTGCTGGCGCGTGCCAACACCGCGTTCTTCAAGATGATCAACGACCAGGGCGGCATCAACGGCCGCAAGATCAACCTGGTCACGGCCGACGACGAGTACGTGCCGAACAAGTCCTTCGAAGCCGTGCGCAAGCTGGTGGAGCAGGACAAGGTGGCGTTCATGTACGCCAGTTTCGGCACGCCAAGCAACTCCGCGCAGGCGCCCTACCTCAACCGCGAGGGCGTGCCGCACCTGTTCCTGGGCACCGGCGCAGACAAGTGGGGCGACCAGAAGACGCTGCCCTGGAGCATGGGCTTCCAGCCCAGCTTCCGCCAGGAGGCGCGCATATACACCAAGCACATCCTGACGAACGACTTCGCCGCGAAGATCGGCGTGCTCTACCAGAACGACGACTTCGGGCGGGACTACCTCAAGGGCGTGCAGGACGTGCTTGGTAAGTTGCAGGCAGACAAGCTGGTCAAGGCCGTGTCGTACGAGACCTCCGACGCCACCGTGGATTCCCAGATTGTGAGCCTGCAGGCCGCGGGCGCCCACGTGATCGTGCTGGCCGCCATTCCCAAGTTCGCGGGCCAGGCGATCCGCAAGGCCCATGCGATCAACTGGCGGCCCACGATGTACGTGGCCTCGGGCGCGGCGGACCAGCCCGCGACAACCGACGCGGCCAAGGAGCGCAGCGGCATCATCCTGTTCACTGGCCAGTTCGGCAAGGACCCCAAGGACGCCGTTTGGGACAAGGACCCCGGCATGGTGGCCTACCGCGACTTCATGAAGAAGTACATGCCCAGCGAGGACGCCACCAACCCGCTGCCCGTGCTGGCCTTCAACACCGGCAACCTGCTGGTGCGCGTGCTCAAGCAGGCAGGCAACGACCTGAGCCGCCAGAACATCATGAAGCAGGCCGAGAGCCTGAAGAACGTGCCGCTGCCGCTGCTGTTGCCCGACGTGCGCGTGAACACCGCCAAGGACGATCATTACCCGGTGGACCAGATGCGCCTGGGGCGCTTCAACGGCAGCCGCTGGGCGCCCATCGGCGAAGTGATCTCCACCTCCGACCAACCCTGGCGCGTGAGCAACTGATGGCAACCCAGCAGTACACTGGGGGCGCCCTGCTCTCGGTGCGCAACATCGGCGTGCGCTTCGGCGGCATTGCGGCCTTGCAGGATGTGTCGTTCGACGTCGCGCCGCAGACCATCTGCGGCGTGATTGGCCCCAACGGTGCAGGCAAGACCACGCTGTTCAACTGCCTCAGCCGCCTGTACAGCCCCACCTGCGGCAGCATCCACTTCGCGGGCCAGCCGCTGCTGCAGCTTCAGGCGCACCAGGTCGCCGCACTGGGCATGGCGCGCACCTTCCAGCACGTGGCGTTGTTTCCCGCGTTGACGGTGCGCGACAACGTGATGGTCGGCCTGCATGCAAATGCCGAGGCAGGCTTTTGGGCTTGCGGACTGCGGTTGCCGAGCATGCGTCGCGAAGAACGAGCCCTTGAGGAGCGCACCGATGCTGTGCTGGAGGAACTAACCCTGCTGGGCGTGGCGCAGCGTCGCGTCGCCGAACTGTCCTTTCCCACCCGCAAGCGCGTGGAGCTGGCCCGCGCGCTGGTGTCCCGCCCGAAGATGGTACTCCTGGACGAGCCTGCCGCTGGCCTGAACCACGAGGAAGTGGACAGTTTGCGCGAGACGCTGGTTCGGATCAAGACGGAATGGAAAGCCGCGGTCCTGCTGGTAGAGCACCACATGAATCTGGTGATGCGGTGCTCCGATCAGGTGGTGGCGCTGAACTTCGGTTGCACGATCGCGGACGGCGCACCCGATGCGGTGGCCGCCAATGCCGACGTGATCGCGGCCTACCTTGGCGGGGAAGCGGCATGACCGCCATGCTCGAAACCCGGCGCCTCCAAGGCGCCTATGGCGGGGTGCGCGTGCTGCACGACATCGCCCTGCGCGTGGAGCCCGGCGAGATCGTCTGCATCCTGGGCGCCAATGGCGCGGGCAAGACCAGCTTGCTGCGGGCTATCTCCAACATCCTGGTTGACCGCGGGGGTGAAGTCATACTGGCAGGCGCAGACGTTTCCAAGCTGCGCGCGGAGGCCATCGTGCGCCACGGGGTAGCTCATGTGCCCGACGGGCGGGGTACCTTCGGTCATCTCAGCGTTGACGAGAACCTGCGGCTGGGCGCGTTCTCTCGGCGCGGCGCTGGTGCCAAAGAGGATCGGGCGAGAGCTCTGCAGTACTTCCCCCGGCTAAAGGAGCGCCTTGGCCAGCAGGCCGGCACGCTTTCCGGTGGCGAGCAACAAATGCTGGCGATCGCCCGTGCCCTCATGCTCAACCCGCGTGTGCTGCTGCTGGACGAGCCCTCGTTTGGCTTGGCGCCCAAGATCGTCGCCGAGATCTTCCAGATCATCGGGCAGATCAACCGCGAGCGCGGCACCAGTGTGCTGCTGGTCGAGCAGAACGCCGCGATCGCCCTGCAGATCGCCGCGCGGGCTTACCTCATGGAAACCGGCCGCGTCGTCATGCAGGGCGCCGCCGCCAACTTCCGCAACGACAAGGCGATCCAGCGCGCCTACCTCGGAACCTGAGAACCATCTTGGAAGCCTTCCTCCACCAACTCTTCTCGGGCCTGGCCAACGGCTGCCTCTACAGTTGCCTGGCCTTGGCCCTCGTCATGATCTATCAATCCACGCACCACGTGAACTTCGCGCAGGGCGAGATGGCGATGTTCTCGACCTACCTCGCAGCCACCGCGATGAACGCGGGCGTCCCGTACTGGCTGGCCTTCGTCGGCGTGATCGCCATCTCCTTCGCCGGTGGTGCCGCGGTGCAGCGCTTCTTCGTGCGTCCGGTGGAGAAAGCGCCGGTACTGGCCTCGGTCGCGGTCTTCATCGGCTTGCTGGTGCTGTTCAACAGCGTCGCCGGCTGGATCTGGGGCTTCACCAGCCAGAGCTTTCCCACACCGTTCCAGGGGCTCACGGCCGGCGGCAAGTACCTGGACGGACATGCGCTGGGCCTGATGCTGGTGACGATGGCCGTGATGGTCGTGGTGTTCCTGTTCTTCCGTTTCACGCCGGTTGGGCTGGCGATGCGCGCCGCCGCTCAGAACCCGGTGTCGAGCCAGCTGGTGGGCATCCCCGTCGGCGGCATGCTGGCCCTGGGCTGGGGCCTGGCCGCGGCGCTGGGCAGCGTGGCCGGCATGCTAGCGGCGCCGCTGCTCTATCTGGACCCTCACATGATGAGCGGTCTGCTGCTATATGCCTTCGCAGGTGCCCTGCTGGGCGGCATCACGAACCCGTGGGGCGCCGTCATCGGCGGTCTTTTGGTGGGCGTGGCCGAGAACCTGGCGGGCGCCTACGTGGTCGGCACCGAGCTCAAGCTGGTGTTTGCCCTTGCCGTGATCGTGGTCGTCCTCCTGGTGCGTCCCGCTGGCCTTTTCGGCCGTGCCCTGGTGGTGCGCGTATGAAACCCTCAATGTCCCTTCCCATCTCTGTTGCGGCCGACGCCGCGCCCGCACGACTCGCGCACCCCGTTCAGCGCAAGGCGGCGCGCCCGCTGTGGCTGCTCCTGGTCACGGTCGCCGCACTGGTGCCCTTGGCGCTCACCGGCTACCAGACTTTCCAGCTGGCGCAGGTGCTCATTTTCTTCCTGGCCATCCTGGGCTTGAACCTGCTCACGGGCTACTGCGGGCAGCTCTCGCTGGGGCACGGTGCCTTCTTTGCGCTTGGCGCCTACACCGCGGTGGTGCTTCTCAATGCGCTGGGCCTGCCTTGGTGGTCCGCGCTGTTGTTCGCCATGGCGGTCAGCTTCGTGGTGGGCTTCCTGTTCGCCTGGCCGGCCCTTCGGCTGGAAGGTCCCTACCTCGCCCTGGGCACCTTCTCGCTCGCCATCGCGGTGCCGCAGCTGCTCAAGCACGACAGCCTCAGCGAATGGACCGGCGGCGTGCAGGGCGTGAACCTGCCGCAAATCGCGGCGCCGCCCTGGTGGCCTTCCAACGCCGACCACTGGTTCTACCTGGTCTGTCTGCTGTGCGCGACGGCCGCCTTGCTGCTAATGAACAACCTGGTGCGCGGGCGCTGCGGCCGCGCGATCGCCGCGCTGCGCGAGCACCCGATCGCCGCCACCACCATGGGCGTGAATCGCGCCCGCACCACGGCTATCGTGTTCGGCATCAGCGCGATGACCACGGGCCTGGCCGGCGCGCTCAATGCGTTCGCGACGCAGTTCATCTCGCCCGACAGCTTCAACGTGTTTCTCTCCATCAGCCTGCTGGTGGGCGCCATCGTGGGCGGCCTCGGCACGCGCACGGGCCCCCTGTTCGGCGCGGTATTCATTCAGTTCATGCCACGCGTGGCCGAGGAAGTCTCCAAAGCGGCGCCCTGGGCGATTTACGGAGTGGTCCTGATGATGGTGATCTACCTCGCGCCCGGTGGCGTGGCCGGCCGTTTGGGCCGCTGGGGGCGCAAGCCATGAACGCACGGGCTCAGTTCCCGGCCGGTCCCACACGTATCTCGGCCGGCCCTTTCGCGGCCGTGGCGGACCGCCTGCACGTGGATGTGGAGCAGGGTCTGATCCCCGGTGCGGTGGTGTACGTCGCGCGGTGCGGTGAGGTGCAGCTGTTCGACTGGTGCGGCGCCTGCGCACCCGACGAGAAGCGGCCCATGCGCGGCGACGCGCTGTTCTGGATCGCGTCCATGACCAAGCCCGTCACCAGCGCCGCCGCGATGCTGCTGGTGGAGGAGGGCCGGCTTCGGCTGGACGACCCGGTCTACGCGTACCTGCCTCAGCTGCGAGACCTTCGGCTGGCGGATGGCAGCGTGCCCACCCAGCCCGCGCGCGTGGTGGACCTCTTGCGCCACACCGCCGGCTTCACCTATGGCCCCTTCGGCAACAGCCCGGTGCACCAGGTTTACGAGCGCGAGCGAGTCTACGACTTCCGACAGACCAACGGACAGATGCTGGAGAAACTGGCCGGGCTGCCCCTTCTGCACGCACCCGGCACCACGTTCGAGTACGGCATGTCCACCGACGTGCTGGGACGATTGATCGAGGTGTGTTCGGGCGAGCCGCTCGAAGAGTTCTTGGCTAGCCGGCTGTTCGAGCCGCTTGGCATGCACGACACGGGCTTTGCGGTGTCCCAGGCGCAGCACCACCGCGTCGCCAGGCCGTTCGCGCACGAGCCCTTCACGATGGCGCCCCCGCTGGACGGCACGATGTTGTGGCGCTCCGGGGGCGGCGGACTGTGGTCCACGGCCGCCGACTACGCGAGCTTCGCGCAGATGCTGCTGGACTTCGGTGAGCTGAACGGCAGGCGCATTCTGGCGCGTAGTTCGCTGGAAGCGATGCGCAGCGAACAACTGCCCCCCGACGTGCGCTTCGGCGATTACACCAGCGCGCTCGGTCCCACGGCTCCCACCCCCGACATGGGCCAGAACTTTGGGCTGGGTCTGTCATTGCGTGTTCAGGCGTGCGGAAATCCCTTGCCCGGCTCGGTGGGCGACTTCGGCTGGCCGGGCGTCTCGGGCTCCTTGTTCTGGTGCGATCCCCAGCACGCCCTGGTAGTGGTCGTGATGCTGCAGGCACCCTCTCTGCGCCTGCTATACCGCGCGCGTTGCCGTGAACTGGTCTACGCCGCACTGGCGGAGGAGGAGACAGCATGAAAATCGCCGTCGCGGGCGCCGGCCTGATGGGTTGCGGCATCGCTGCGAAGTTCGCGGCGGCCGGCTACGATCTGCTCGTATACGACAGCGCGCAGCCTGCGCTGGAGAACGTGCACAAGCGCTGCGACGCGGTATTCGGCGAGCTGCTCCAGGGTGGCGCCCTCAACGAAGCGCAATGCCACGAGGCCTCCCGCAGGATTCGGTTGGCGCGGCGCGTCCACGAATTGGCGGACGTCGACATCGTGGTCGAAGCCATCGTCGAAGTTCTGGAGGCCAAGCAGTCTCTCTTCGCGCAGCTAGAACAGCACGTTGCGCCGAACGCCATCATTGCCAGTAGCACCAGCGGTTTCACGCCGGAGGCGCTGGCTCGCCACATGCGCAAGCCAGAGCGGTTCCTGGTCGCGCACTTCTGGAATCCGCCGCACTTGGTGCCTCTGGTGGAAGTGCTCGGCGCCCTGCGCACGGCACCCGCAACACTGACGACCACGTACGACCTGCTACACGCCGCAGGTTGCGAGCCCGTGTTACTGCGCAAGTCCGTGCCCGGCTTCATTGGCAATCGAATCCAGTTTGCGGTGCTCCGGGAAGCCCTGTACTTGTTGCGCGTGGGTGTCGCCGATGCCGAGACGATCGACCGCGTGATGAAGCAATCTGTCGGCAAACGCTATGCGCGCATTGGCCCACTGGAAGGCACTGACGCAGGTGGCTTGGACACCTTCCTGGTCATCGCCACGCACCTGATGCCCGAGCTGTCCAAGGATGAATCAGCGCTCCAGTTGCTCCGCGAGCGCGTGAGCCGCGGCGAACGTGGTCGCGCGAGCGGCAAAGGTTTTTATACGTGGGACGAAGGGCGCGAAAGCTGGCTCCGCGAGCAGCGGCAGCTACTCCTGCGCGACTGCCAATGACTGACCCTGTGGTTCCGCATCGGCTCATCGAGCCCTCAAAGGAGACAAGCAATGCAACTCAGTATCGGCATGCCCCAACTCGCCGCAGCAGTTTCCGCCATCCTTCTTGCGGGTTGCGGCGGAAGCGCGGATCCAACTGCGGGCAACGCCTCGTCAGTGACTCG
Organism: Burkholderiales bacterium; assembly: GCA_016213325.1. Taxonomy (GTDB): domain Bacteria; phylum Pseudomonadota; class Gammaproteobacteria; order Burkholderiales; family Burkholderiaceae_C; genus Ramlibacter. The sequence goes on from JACRAY010000022.1 coordinate 26,336, forward strand.
TCCGATGGCGATGATGAGCATCCCCACGGTGGATCCGGCGCTCGCCTGTGCAGGGTTGATTGGCCAAACCATCCAGCCCAGTGAGATCGGGTTGCCGACTTCGGGTGGCAGCGTGCTGGCGGCCACCCTGGTGCTGGGAACGCCCGAGTACTGCCTGGTGACTGGCGTGATTCGACCCGTCGATCCCCTGGCTCAAGACATCACGTTCCAAGTCGACTTGCCCACGCATTGGAACAGCAAAGGCGTTCAGTTCGGGGGAGGAGGCTTCGATGGAAGCTTGTTCTTCACCAACGCCAACGGAAACGTGTACAACCAGAGTTCCAACGTACCGACGCCTCTGGCGCGCGGGTACGTGACCTTCAGTTCGGACGGCGGCCACGCTGGCGAACCCCTTGTCACTGCAGCAAGCGCGTCCTTTGCCTTGAATGAAGAAATGCTGCGCAATTACGGAGGGGATGCGATCAAGAAAGTTCGCGATGTCGCGAACGCCCTGACGAAGTTCCGATACGGAAAAGCACTGGGTGCGACCTATTTCATCGGTGGGTCCAAAGGAGGGCAGGAGGCGCTGGTGGCCGCGCAATGGTGGCCCCAGGACTATGCCGGTGTGGTGGCGACTCATCCTGCATGGTCCTTCGTCAATGCATTTTCGGCTGCAATGCGATTCACGCAGGTTATCCTGTCTCCGGGCGGATGGCTGAACTCAAACAAGCAGCAGCTTGTGAACCAATCCGTGGTCGCAGCCTGCGACGCACTCGATGGTGTCTCTGATGGCGTCATCAGCAACCCGAACGCGTGTCGGTTCGACCCTGTGGTTCTTCGCTGCCCGGACGGGATTGATAGCGGCGATACTTGCCTCTCTGATGTCCAAGCTGAAACGGTCCGTACGATTGCTGCGCCCTTCCTGCCGGCATATAGCGTGAAGAACGGCGTTCAGGGCTATGCGGGATGGCCCGTGCTCTCAGGGGCACCGCTCGGAATTGTCCAATTTGGCGCGACGAATCAATCTTCGCCCAATCCGACGTTTGGGGCGCAATCGTTGCTCGACCCGCTGGTGAGTGGGTTCGTCAAATATTTCGTTGCACAGAATGCGCTGTATGACCAATTGCAGTACGACACGATAACAGGGAGCGGCTACGTGGACCGGCTCTCGAAGCTGTCGGACTGGTTGGATGCATCTGATTCCATGGCCCCCTTCTTCAAACAAGGCGGCAAGTTGATCCTTGTCCATGGGACGGCCGATGACACCGTCAGTCCGCAAGGTTCAGTTGAACTCTTCAACCGCATCAAGAAAGACGTGGGACCCCCGGTCGCCCGTGACTCTATGAGGTTCTACATGATCCCCGGCTTTGCGCACATCAGTAGTGTGTTCACCCTGAGTTGGGATCCGCTTACGGCTATCGAGCGTTGGGCTGAGCACAGCACTCCACCCGCGGGTTTGATCGCGACAGACGCGGGCAACAATGGCAGGACTCGACCGATGTGCGAGTACGGCACGTATCCGCACTACGACGGTGTTGGGGATGTCAACTCGGCGGCGAGTTTCCCTTGCGTCGCTTCGCCGAAGTAGGCGCACGAAATCCATCGGCCGAAGCCCGCATGCGGTTCCGTGCGCCCGGCCGCAGGCGGCGTTGCAGGGGTGATGACGATTCGCACGAAAACCGAGGTCACCCCTTGACGGGTGACGGGTGACGGGTGACTGTCGTGAACGCAATCGGTCTGATGCCAGTCAGAAACGGGTTAGCTCCGCGCCTTTCAACCCCAGCATCTCTCGGGCTACCGCGGGCGTGGCCACTTCCAATCCGTGGTCTTCCAACATGCGCTTCACCTTGGCGACCTGTTCGGCATTGGAGGAGGCGAGTCTACCCTTGCTGATGAAGAGCGAATCCTCCAATCCGACCCGCACATTCCCGCCCATCGTTGCTGCGGCCACGGCCAAATCCATCTGCGAGGCCCCCGCACCCAGGACAGACCATCGATAGTTGTCTCCGAAGAGCCTGTCCGCGGTGCGCTTCATGAACACCAGGTTCTCCAGGTCTGCACCGATGCCGCCCAGGATGCCCAGGACAAACTGGATGAAGACAGGCGCACGGAACATCCCGCTGTCGACGCAGAACTTGAGGTTGTAGAGATGGCCGACGTCATAGCATTCATGCTCGAATTTGACGCCCTCGCCATCTCCGAGCTCACGCGCGACCATCGCAATGTCGCGGAACGTATTGCGGAAGATGTAGTTGTCGGACTCCGCGAGGTACTCGCGCTCCCAATCGAATTTCCAACTGTCGTATTTGGTTGCGAGTGGGTGCATTGAAAAGTTCATGCTTCCCATGTTGAGCGATGTCATCTCCGGCGACACGCGTTTGGCGGGCGCGATGCGTTCGGCGACCGTGTTGTGCAGGCTCCCACCCGTCGACAGGTTGATGACGGCATCTGTAGCGTTCTTGACCTGCGGCAAGAAGGCCATGAAGTGCTCCGGATCGATCGACACTGCGCCGTTCAAAGGATTGCGTGCATGCAAGTGGAGGATCGCGGCGCCTGCTTGCGCGGCCTCGATCGACTGACGCGCGATGTCTTCTGGCTTGTAGGGCAACGCATCCGACATCGTCGGCGTGTGAATTGCGCCGGTGATGGCGCAGGTGATGATGACTTTGCGCGGAGGCTTTTTCATGGCGAGACCGTGGCTCAAGAGGCCGTTCCGGTACCGATCAATTGCCTCATGTTCTCCAGTTCCCCCTCGGCTTCTGGGAGAAGCTCGCCATTCTCGAACGCTTGATAGCCGGGGATGTCCACCAGGAACATGATCACGTTGTCGATATGCTCACCGGTCGCGGAGCTCCACGCCTCGGCAAGCTTGACCAGCAGCTCACGTTTCAGGGCCTCCGGGCGGCGGCGGATGAGACCGACCATGCGGGTGCGGGTATCCGGCACGCCTCCGAGAAAGAGACCCTCTGCAGGAATCTCGACGAAGCCGCAGCTCACGAAATCGGCCGGGGCTCCCGTCGTCTTGCAGTGCGCCTGCGTGATCGCCTGTGCGATCTCCGCTTTCCTTCGGGCACTGGTGCTGTCGGCTGGAAGCGTGAATTGATAGAACGGCATGAGTGTTCTCCTACGCGGAAGTGAGAGATGAAGCCTTGGTGGCTTGCCGTGCCCGCGAGTCACTTCCGCGAGTTTCTTGACTCAGCGCGAGGCAAGCAAGCGAGATTGCGCAGAGCGCTGCTGTGTAGATTCCAACCGAGTAGGCGCCATATCCCTCGATCAGGTGCGACGCAATAATCGGTGTGAGAGCTCCCCCGAGGACCGTTCCGAAGTTGTACGCCAGCCCTGCGCCGGTGTAGCGAAATCGCGTTGCGAACAGCTCAGGCAAATAGGCGCCGAGCGGCCCATACGCCAGTCCGATGCCCGCCTGGAGGATGACTACTCCAAGCAGCAGCGGCAAGGCTCCGCCACCCCCGATCAGCGGGAAAAGCAGGAGTGCCCCAACCAGGCAGACAGCGTTGCCAATCGAAAGCACCTTCTTCCGCCCGGCGTGGTCGGACCATATGCCGCCCAGTACCGTCGTGAGCGCCAACGACACGCCACCGGCCATCCCGATTGCCAACACCTCGGACTTCGAGAGCTGCAGCACCCGAGTTGCGTAGGTGGGGAGGTAGACGATGACGAAGTAGAAGAGTCCGAACACAGCGATCGTCACGCCGGTTGCCAGCACCACTTCCTTCGACTGTTGCTGAAAGAGGTCCGCGACGGGTAGCTTCCTGACCGCCGGCATCTTTTGTTGCGCCTCCTGGAAGGCTTTCGGCTCTTCGAGTGCCATGCGCGCCACGAAGCCGACGACGATCAGGACGGCGCTTGCAAGAAACGGGATTCGCCAGCCCCAAGCCACGAATTCTGCATCGCTCATCGTGAGTGAAGTCAGGAGAAATGTGGCACTCGAAAGCAGGAAGCCCAGCGCCGGCCCGAGTTGGGGATATATGCCGTAGTAGCCCCGACGGTGATCCGGCGCGGATTCAGCTGTCACCACAGTGGCACCTGCCCACTCGCCGCCCATCGCCAATCCCTGCACGCAGCGAAGTGCGACAAGCAGCACTGCTGCAAGCGGACCGACATCCTGCGCTGTTGGCAGCAGACCGATTCCCACCGTTGCGACGCCCATGAGGAGCAGCGTTGCTATGAGTGTGTTCTTTCGCCCCAGGCGGTCCCCAAAGTGGCCGAACAGGATCGCTCCAAAGGGCCGAATGATGAAAGCCACCCCGAACGTAGCCAACGCGACCAGGGTTCCAGCGGCTGTCCCGAGAGCCGGGAAAAACACCTTGCTGAACACGAGCGCGGCTGCCGTGCCGAAGATCGTGAAGTCGTAGAACTCAATCACCGTACCGATCGCACTCGCAGCAGCGATGCGGCCCATGCGCGGCTGCGCCGCTTCCTTTTCGTTCGTCATGCTGGCTCCTAGCTAGCTAGTTTGGGTTTGAAGTGCAACGAGGTGGGGTGGTAGCGACTCTGCAAACTGGGCCTTGCCATTGCCGAGCGAAAAGTCCGCAGGTCCGACTTCGAGGAGGCTGACGAAGACGTCCGCGGGACGGACGTTTGCCCGCTCCTCAAGCAATGCGGCCATGCGCGTGTACAAGTTCTGCTTGACCTCGACCGTTCGCCCTTTCGCCAGAGTGATCTGGACCACGAGGAAACCGGGCGATCGGCGGACGTCATAGAACGTCTCGTCAAAGATGAGCTCCTGGGATTCGTGCAGGTCGAACACCTGGAAGCGATCCTTTTCGGGGATTCCGATCGTTTCCACCATCGCTTGATGCACGGCGTCGCCGATCTGACGAAGCGAGGCGGTGGATGCGCGATTGAGTGAGATTCGCACGAGCGGCATAGGCGTCTCCTGATGAAGTAGTAGGCTGCATGATAGTTCGATTCTGTCAGACATACAAGAAAAAAATAGATTTTATTTAGATTGAGCATAATTCCAGAGAATCGTGTATCTTCTTGGTCATGGCTGCAGTTTTATCCAGTGTTACGCCCGACGCGGGGTCCCTGACCCTTTCCACGTATCAGAAGCTACGCAGAGACGTCCTGAGTGGGTCCTTGGCGGCGAGCGAGAAGCTCAAGATTCACGATCTGGCGGGTCAACTCGGGGTGAGCCCAGGCGTCGTCAGGGAGGCCCTTTCCCGGCTCGCCTCGGAAAGACTCGTGATCGCCACTCCGCAGCGAGGCTTTCGCGTTGCCCCGGTTTCTGCCGAAGACGTTCACGACCTGACTGAAGCGCGCATCGACATCGAGATGGCCTGCCTCAGGCGTTCAATCGCGCGGGGAGACTTGGCATGGGAGGCCGGCATCGTCGCAGCGACCCACAGGCTGAACCGAACCCCGCACGACGTCAACGAGGCGGAGGAGGAGTGGGCTCGCGCTCACGCCACGTTCCATGCAGCGCTCGTAGCTGCATGCGACAGCAGCTGGCTGCTCGCCATGCGCGAACAGCTCTACTATCAGGCCGAACGGTACCGCACCATCAATATCCGAGTCTCGGGGCATGTGCGTGACCTTCCCGGAGAACACGAGAAAATTGCCAGCGCGGTGCTCAAACGGGACCTTGACGGCGCGGGCGCCCTCCTGACTGAACACCTGCGTCTTACGGAGACGCTCACATTGAAATCCATCTCTGCCCAAGCCGACCGGCGCCGTGCTGGCCTGGCGAGCGAAGCATCGCAGTGAAGAATTCACTCGTGATCTTCGCCTCGCGGATGTACTTGACCCAGCGGTCGTACTCTTTGAGAAAGAAGTCTTGGTAGGCGGTGCGAGTCGCGTTTACCGCTTGCCAGTGACGGCCTGAAGGATCACATGCGACAAGACATCGACCGCCGTCTTGTCGTCGATGAGGCGCTCCGGGAAGTCTCCGCCCTTGGCGGTCCAGTTGTAGCAGGCGTACTCGATCATGGATGTGACGGCTGACGCAAGCAGTTCCGGGTCGAGACCCGCCGCGCCGCCAGAAGCCTGTGCCCTGCGCACCATCGTCGCAAACGCGCGTATGCCCTTCTGGCGGATGTTGTGCCACGCACGGGCGAACTGCTGGTCCGTCATGGACATCTGGAATGCTGCTGTGGCAATGGGCCAGTCCTCGCGATAAATCCGCCAGAACGCCTGGAGCCGGTTGGCCAGATGACGCGCGATGTCTTCCCCAGGTGAAGGTGGGGCGCTGACCTGCTCCAGCAGCTTTGACTCAAAGTCGCCGAGAAGCTCGTGCAGCAACGCCTCCTTGCCGTCGAAGTACAGATAGAACGCGGCAGGGGACTTGCCGGCGGCTCTCGTGATGTCGGCGATCCTCACTCGCGAGAACCCGTTCACGGCGATCGCGCGCCTTGCCCCCGCTTTGATCGCCTCACGTGTCGCCGCGCCTCTCGTACTTGCCGAAGGCTCATCCCTTTCGATCAGAGGTAAATCTCCATTCATCAATCAATTGTGCCTTGTGAATGCCAAATCTCAGAGGCGAGTATCCAGCAAATCGAGGGAAAACCCTAGGTAAATCGATATTTACTTCAAAACTAAATTGTGATTTACTTTAGTCATCGATATGACTGCCATTGAACTGGATTCCCAACTCGCTCGCGCTTTCGCCCAAGCTGCGGAAAGCGAGCGAAAGCTTGGTCCTGCTGCCCCTGGCATTCAAGGTGCACGAGAGCGCGCGAGCGTGGGTAGGTCGTACTGGAACGAGGGTGGGCCGACGATGCTGGAAACCAGCAGGCGTCTCATCCCTGGCCCATTGCGAGAAGTTCCGGTTGTGCTGTACCGCCCCACACCATCTCTCGCGCCCTCGCCTGTCTTCCTCTTCTTGCACGGCGGTGGATTCAAGATCGGCAATGAATGGTCCAACGATCGTCAGATGCGCGAGATTGCTTCGGCGTGGGGCGGGGTGGTCATCAGCACAGACTATCTGCATGCTCCGGAACATGTCTTCCCTGCTGCGGTCGACGAGGTTGCTGCGGTGCTTCGTTGGCTGCACGACTACGGGGATGTATGGTCCCTGGACACCGAACGCATTGCGTTTGGTGGAGTGTCGGCAGGTGCCTCCATCGGATTCGGCGCGGCCGTCAGGTTGGGACGCCCGCCATGGCTGCGGGCAGCAGTGGGAATCGTCGGCGCCTTCAGCTTCGATACGACATCAGATTCGATGCGGCAGTTCGGAGACAGCGAGCTGTTCCCGCAGTTGGGCTTGGTACAGCCCATGTTTGAAGACTACGTGCCGGACCCTGCCGAGCGAGACGATCCAAGCGCAGACCTGACGCGCGCGAGTGCAGAAGTTTTCCCGATGACGTTCATCGCTGCAGCGGAGTACGACGTGTTCCGGGATGCATCTGCCGTCATGGCCGCGCGCCTGAAAGAGGCAGGTCGGCTGCATTCATTCAAGACCTATCCCCGCATGGCGCACCTGTTCTTCGGCTTCAGCCGCGAAGTCGAATGCGCCGCCAGGTGCGTGTCGGACGTCGCGCACTTTCTGGCGGAACGGCTGCCGGCGGTTTCCGCCGAGGTTTCCTCATCGCTGCCCAATCGCCCCATGCCCCAATGAACCGAAAGACCCAGGAATGAATGATTCGAATCAGCCAAAGGCCTTAGACGTCCTCATCATCGGCGCCGGATTTGCCGGCCTTTACCAGCTGTACCGCGCTCGAAAAGCGGGCCTGACAGCTCGAGTGCTCGAAGCCGGCGACGACGTGGGCGGCACCTGGTACTGGAATCGATACCCCGGCGCGCGCTGCGACGTCGAAAGCCTTGACTACTCGTTTTCCTTTGACAAAGACCTCGAACAGGAATGGACCTGGAGCGAGCGCTACGCGACACAGCCGGAAATCCTGCGCTACATCTGCCATGTGGCCGACCGGTTCGACCTGCGGCGCGACATCCAGTTGCGGACGCGTGTGACGCGGGCCGTGTTCGACGAACAGGCAAAGAGATGGACGGTCGAGACACGTGCTGGTGAGTCGTCCGGTGCCCAGTTCCTCGTCCTGGCGACCGGATGCCTGTCAATTGCCCAGGCCCCGGACTTCAAAGGGCTGTCCAGCTTTGCTGGCAAGTGGTATCACAGCGCCGATTGGCCCAAAGAGGGTGTCGACTTCACGGGCAAGCGGGTCGGCCTGATCGGCACCGGGTCCAGCGGGGTGCAGATGGCTCCGCTCATCGCGGAGCAGGCCGAACACCTGACCGTCTTCCAGCGCACCGCCAACTTCAGCGTGCCGGCGCAAAACGAGCCGCTCGACGACCAGGCTGTTCGTGATGCAAAGGCCAGCTACCCCGAACGGCGGGCCCGCGGGCGAGAAACCAGCAACGGCATCTGCCTGGAAGCGAATGACCAATCGGCCCTGGATGTCTCCGACGAAGAGCGGTTGCGCGAGTTCGAGTTCCGCTGGCGGGGTGCCGGTGGAGGATTCCGGATGCTGCGCGCTTTCAACGATCTGCTGATCAATGAGAAGTCCAACGAGCATGCCGCAAACTTCGTGCGCTCCAAGATCCGCGCGATTGTGCAGGACCCGAGAACGGCCGAGCTGCTCTGCCCCAAGGGCGACCTGCCGTTCGGCACAAAGCGCCTCTGTGTGGACTCGGGCTACTACGAAACCTTCAACCGGCCCAACGTGACGCTGGTCGACGTGAAGGCCGCTCCGATCGAGGAAGTGACCCTGCGTGGGTTGCGTACCAGCGAAGGCGAGCATGAGCTGGATGTTCTCGTATTCGCGACCGGTTTCGACGCCATGACGGGTGCGCTGCGCGCGATCGACATCCGCGGCGTGGGAGGAGTGGCGCTGCGCGAAAAGTGGGAGCACGGGCCACGAACGTATCTCGGCATATCGAGCGCGGGCTTTCCCAACATGTTCATCATCGCGGGGCCCGGCAGCCCCTCAGTGCTCAGCAACATGGTCCACTCGATCGAAGAGCACGTTGATTGGGTCACGCGCTTGATTCTGCACGCGCGTGGCAGCAGTCGGTCACTTGTCGCAGCCGGCATACAGGCGGAGAACGAGTGGGTGCACCATGTCAACGAGGTGGCTGATCGCACACTCTACCCGCGGGGGAACTCATGGTACGTTGGCGCCAATATTCCGGGCAAGCCTCGCGTCTTCATGCCGTACGTAGGCGGGGTGCCCGCTTACCGCAACATTCTGAACGACGTGGCCAATGACGGTTATCGTGGATTTGCACTCTCTTGATCGCGGACGTTCAGTCCAGGCGCACGTTAGCGGCCTTGATCAGGTCGCGGTAGTACTCGTAGTCCTGCCGGAAGTACATATCAAAGTGTTTGGGTGTGCCGCCGGCAGGAGTGACGCCGAATCCCTTGAGCCATGCCACGTACTCGGGCTTGCCCAGCGCAGTGTTGACGTCCCGGGCGATCTTGTCGACGATCGGCATGGGTGTCTTTGCCGGTGCAAACAGACCGAACCATTGGTCCCGCGTGAAACCACCCAGCCCTGCCTCTTCCAGCGTGGGCACTTGCGGCAACACCGTAGAGCGCGTGGCACCCGTGGATCCGATCATCAGGACCTTGCCGCTGTCCAATCCTATGCGGGCGGTGGTGTAGGGCAGCAGGCCCGAGTCGATCTCGCCGGTCATGAGCCCCTGCACGACGACGGACGTGCTCTTGTAGGGGACGTGGAGGATGTCGACATTGGCCTTCTTTTGCAGGGCGGTCAGGAGCAGGTGTGAGGTGGAGCCATTTCCGTATGAGCCGAACGAGAGCTTCCCAGGCTTGCGGCGCGCCAGTTCGGTGAACTCGGACACCGTGTTCACACCCAGAGCCTTGGTAACGGCCAGGTACAAGGGCTCAACGGACACGCGAACAACTGGGGTCAGGTCATTCAGCGTGTCGAAGGGCATTTTTGTGCGCAGGTGCGGGTTCTGCGCGATGGTTGCGATCTGCGCCAGGAGCGTGTAGCCATCGGGCTTGGCGTGCGCAACCTCGGCGGTGCCGATGATTGAATCGGCCCCGCCCTTGTTGTCGACGACCACGGGCTGACCCCACATCGTTTCGAGCTCACGCGCCAGACGACGCGCCGCAGCGTCGATGCCTCCCCCTGTTCCGTAAGGCACGACCAGGCGCACCGGGCGGTTGGGATATTCCGGTTCCGCCCCCAAGGCCTGTTGAGCCAGCAGCGGAAGGGATGTCAGGCAAAAAGTCGCTTGTCGACGGTTGAGTTTCATTTGGGTGCTCCTGTGCGGTGCGCCCAAAGATAGATTGAGTTATCCGTCGTGGCAATAGGGCTATCAGCAAACCTGCTCGCATGCGCAGGGCAGGAGACGGGCAGGCTCATGCTCGCGCGCAGACGGGAATTCCCATCACTTCTGCGAGAGGCCGTTCAAGAGCATCTCGAGGAGGTTGTCCGATATCTCCGTCACTGCCTGATCGGTCTGCACGTCGACGTTGTGCACCATGCGCACAAGGGGAGCCAGGGAGAACATGAACGAGCAGGCGTTGAGGATGGCGTTGGTGGCGATGTAGGTGGGAATCAGCTTGGTCGTTCCAGCCGCGTTCGCCTGGCGCAGGGTGTCGTCCAGGGCCAGCAGGCGGGCCCGCACGAAGGTGTCTACCAACCACTTCAGCCTGGGACTCTCCGCCAGGGTCTCGTGCACAAGGATCCGGGCGAGGTCCGGCTGGTGGGCGCTGAGCGCGATGAACCGCCGGATCATCACCTTCAGCCGCATGAGCGGGTCGAGGTCGCGCAACTCACCCATGTGAAGGGGAAAGCGCCGATCCAGGTCCGTGATCATGAAGGTGATGCTCTCCCGCCAGAGTTCTTCCTTGGTGCCGAAGTGGTAGTGGATGATTGCCTGCGACATATCGGCCGCGCGGGCGATTTCTCCGGTGGAAACCGCATCAAATCCGTGCTGCGCGAACTTCGTGCTGGCAATCAGGAGGATGCGCTGCCTGGCTGTGCCCGACGGCTCTTTGCCCGGCTCGGGCGACTTGCGCGGCGCGGACGAACGGGCCCTCGCTGGCGGTTTGCGATTGCGCTTCGCAACGAGCTTGCGTTCAGGCATGAATCCTCCTGGGGCTGAGTGGACCCAAAGAGGGCCGACCAGCAATCATAGCCAGACCGACCAGCTTGGCTGATCGGCACCAGCCCTTTGCCGTCCTCATGCCCAGCAAAGTTAAGTACAAACCCTCATAATGCAGATTATTCTAACTGCCATACTGGTTGATCTAACAGTTTTATGACTGATCTTTGCTTGAAACCCCTCGATGTCGACGCACTCCTTGCCTGGCCTTTTCGCGACGTCCCGGTGGCGTACGGCGAGGAGCGGACCATGCTTCATGCGCTGGCTGTGGGTCTGGGCGGCGACCCCGTCGACGAGCGGCAGTTGCGCTACGTGTACGAGCCAGGACTGAAGGCATTCCCCACGCTTGCGCTGGCGATCGGCCTGACCGATGACGCCGGCTACTTGCATGACCCGCGAATCGGGATCGACTTTCCCCGCATGTTGCACGGGCAGACTGGCTTGCGCTGGCACAAACCCCTGGCCGCGGCTGCCGAGATGACCAGCAGGTTCGCTATCGAAAGCGTGACTGATCGTGGGGTGGACAAGGGCGCAGTGCTTCGCTTCAGCCGCACGCTGCGCGACCGCGCCAGCGGCGACCTGGTGGTCACGGAGACGGGTGTGTACCTGCTGCGTGGCAATGGCGGTTTCTCACCGGCCATGGGAACCGTCGGGCCATCGACAGCGCCTGCACCCGTGCCATCGACACCTTGCAGCCAGTCCATCGAGCTCGCCACGTTGCCCCAATCCGCGTTGCTTTACCGGCTGGCCGCAGGGGACGCCACTGGCCTGCATGCAAGCCCAAGTCTTGCGCGGCAGGCTGGCTTCGAGCGGCCGGTGCTACAGGGAGGATGCAGTTTCAGTGTGACCGCCCACGGCCTCATTTCGATGTTGTGCGACTACGACGGCGACCGATTGCTGGCGATGGACGCGCGCTTTACATCCCCGGTCTGTCCCGGTGAGCACCTGAAGGTGGAGGCCTGGCGTACGGGGCCTGGGAAAGCGGCATTCCGCACGACCTCCCTGCCCAGACGCGTGGTCGTGCTGGACAACGGCTCTTGCGAGTTCGAATCACCGTGCTAGGCGCACAATTTTTTGTCTATGAAGGAGAGCCTGTGAACGTTTCGAAAGCCCTGGAGTCGCGTACTGCCGTGCGCGCGTACCTGGATAAGCCTGTTGCCTCCGACCTGCTCCAGGAGATTCTCATGGCCGCGGCCCGGTCTCCTTCGGGAGGGAACCTTCAACCCTGGCATGTGTGGGCATTCACCGGCGACCATCTGAGCCGGTTCAAAGCCATCGTCGCAGAGAAGTCGCGAGCCCAGCCGATGGGAGAGGGTACCGAATACAAGATCTATCCCGACAGTCTCGCAGAGCCTTACAGGACCCGACGATTCAAGAATGGAGAAGATCTCTATCGCGCCCTGGGCATCCCACGTGAAGACAAGGCCGCGCGTCTCGGGCAGTTCGCCAAGAACTTCGAATTCTTCGGCGCCCCCGTCGGGCTCATTTTCACCATCGATCGCCAGATGGAGCCGGGCCAGTGGGCCGATCTCGGCATGTACATGCAATCCGTGATGCTTCTCGCGCAGGAGCACGGCCTCAGCACGTGTCCGCAGGAGGCCTGGGCGCTGTGGCACAAGACCATCGAGGACTTCGTCGATCTTCCCAAGAACCTCATGGTCTTTGCTGGCATGGCGCTCGGCTATGCCGACAGCAGCCATCTCATTAACGCCTGGCGTAGCGATCGGGCTCCTGCTTCCGAATTCCTGACGATCCTCGCCTGAGGGAGTCGGACTTCGCATGAGCCGCACTGGACCACTCGACGGCTATCGCATCGTCGAATTTGCCGGCAAGGGGCCAGGTCCCTTGTGCGGCATGCTGCTTGGGGACATGGGCGCGGATGTGATACGGATCGAAAGGTCGGTTGAACACACTGGCAGCCGGCGGTCGGACGAGGGACTCGATGTCGTCCATAGAAACCGCCGCTCCGTGGTGCTCGACCTCCGGCAGCCGCAGGCCAGAATCGCCGCTTTGCGTATCGCAGCGTCGGCCGATGGATTGATCGAAGGGTTCCGCCCTGGTGTCATGGAAAGGCTGGGCCTCGGACCCGAGGCATGCCTGTCCGCCAATCCGCGGCTCGTGTATGGACGAGTCACCGGCTGGGGACAAAGCGGCCCGCTGGCGGCGCGCGCCGGACACGACATCAATTACCTCGGACTCACCGGAGCGCTGCACGCCATCGGCCCGCGCGACGGTCCGCCGGTTCCACCGCTCAACCTGGTGGCCGATAACGGCGGGGGCGCAATGTACCTGGCTTTCGGATTGGTGTGTGGTTTGCTCGAGGCGAAGAAGTCCGGCGCGGGGCAGCTGATCGACGTGGCCATGACCGATGCGGTTTCGAGTTTGATGACCCCGATCCATGGCATCTACAACGCCGGTTTGTGGCAGGACAGGCGCGGCTCGAACCTGCTGGACGGAGGCGCGCCGTTCTATGGTGTGTACGAGACCCGCGATGACGGGTACATGGCCGTCGGTCCCATCGAACCTGCATTCTTCGCGGAGTTCATCCAGCGGCTCGGCCTGCCTGAGGGTGAATTCGCTGAGCGCATGGATCCCGCCAACTGGCCAGCGCAGGGGATCCTGATCCAAGCGGCATTTCGCCAGAAAACGCGTGTCGAATGGGAGGCCTTGTTCGAAGGCTCCGACGCCTGCGTCACGCCCGTGCTGTCTTTGAGCGAGGCGCCCAAGCACCCCCACAACCAGGCACGCGGCACGTTTATTGAAGTGGACGGTGTCGTGCAGCCCGCCGTGGCACCGCGGTTCTCGCGAACACCCGGTGCGGTGCGTTCCGCGGCGCCGCAGGCCGGGGCGGACGGACGCGCAGTCTTTGAAGAAGTCGGTTTCACACCGAAGGAGATCGACGAGCTCCTCGAATCGGTCTAGCGCGCGACATGGCCGACACGATCACGTTGCCAAGAACCCTGTTTTCGGGAGAGCACGACCAGTTTCGCGATCAGGTGCGGCGCTTCGTGGCGCAGGAAATCGTGCCGCATCACCGCCAGTGGGAGCGGGCGCAAAAAGTGCCGCGAGAACTCTGGCAAAAGGCGGGTTCATTGGGCCTGTTGTGCTGCACCGTCCCCGAGGCATGGGGCGGGGCGGGGGCAGACTATCTCTATAGCGCCATCGTGCTGGAGGAGCTTGCCAGTGCCCATGCGCCGGGTCCGGGTTTCGGCATTCATTCCGAAATGGCCGTGCCGTACATCGTGAACTTCGGCAGCGATGCACAAAGGAAGCAATGGCTGCCGCAGCTCGTGAGCGGGGAAGTCATTGCGGGGATTGCAATGACCGAGCCCAGCGCCGGCAGCGACCTGCATGCGATCCGCTGCTCGGCGCGGCCGGAGGGCGACGGCTGGCGTTTGTCGGGCCAAAAGGTTTTCATCTCCAACGGCCAACTGGCGGATGTGCTCATCGTGGCGGCCAGGATTGCCGGGAGCGAGAAGCTCTCGCTGTTCATCGTGGATGCGGCCAGCCCGGGGGTGGCACGGGGCCGCAACCTCGAGAAGCTCGGCAATCACGCCCAGGACACATCTGAACTCTTCTTCAGCGACGTCAGGTTGCCGGACGACAGCTTGCTCGGCGAGGCGGGGCAAGGGTTCAAGTACCTGATGCACGGGCTTGCGCGTGAGCGGCTCACGATCTGCGTGAACTGCCAGGCGCGTGCCGAAGCCGTGCTTCGCGACACCGTGGCTTACGTGGGCGACCGCGAGGTCTTCGGCGCGCCGCTGTCGCAAATGCAGAACACGCGCTTCGTTCTCGGCGCGGTCAAGGCCGACCTGATCGCGGGGAGGGCGCTGGTCGACAGGCTGCTGCTGGACCACATGGACGGGCGTCTGGACAGTGCCACTGCCGCTGCAGCAAAGCTCTGGGTCACCGAAGCGCTCGGCCGGACGGTCGATGCCTGTCTCCAGCTGCATGGCGGCTGGGGTTACATGCGCGAGTACGCCATCGCGCGGGCTTATGCGGATGCGCGCGCGGAGCGGATTGCCGGTGGCAGCTCCGAAGTGATGAAGGAAATAGTCGCACGGACGCTGTGGTAAAAATGAATGTAGATTTACTTTTGTCAGATTCTCTGGCTTAATTGCGGCATCAAGCGGCTCTCATTGCAGCCATGCCGCAGTTGCCAAAGCAAGGAACAATCTTGGAAGCATTCATTTATGACGCCGTGAGGACGCCGCGCGGACGCGGCAAGGCCAACGGCGCACTGCACACACTGGCGCCGCTCGAACTCGGCGCTGCCGTCCTGAAATCGCTGCCGCAACGCGGCACCTTTTCGCCGGACGTGGTGGACGAGGTCATCTTCGGTTGCGTGGAGGCGGTGGATGACCAGGGTGCCAACCTGGCGCGCTCAGCGGTGCTGGAAGCTGGCTGGGGCGATACGGTTGCGGGCTTCATGGTTGCGAGGTTCTGCGGTTCCGCGCTCGACGCCGTGAATACCGGCGCCGCCAAGGTCATGTCAGGACAGGCCGACTGCATCGTGGCGGGCGGCGTCGAGATGAATTCCCTCGTGCCGATGCTGGTGGGAACGGGCGGTCCCTCCGTAAGCGATGTGTTCTTCAACGACCGCGTCATGCAGACACCGCAGGGCGTGGCCGCCGACCTGATTGCCACGCTCGAGGGCTTCTCGCGCGCGGACGTGGACGCGTTTGCCGCGACGTCGCACCGGCGTGCGTACGAGGCGAAGAGCGCCGGTGCCTTCCAGCGCTCCATCGTGCCGGTCCACGACCGCGTGGGCCGCCTGCTGCTGGGCGAAGACGAACTCGTGCGCAACGATGTCACGGCCGAAAGCCTCGGCAAACTGAAGGCGTCCTTCGCCGAGAGCGGCCAGAAGATGGGCTTCGACGCGACCGTCCGCTACCGTTATCCGCAAGTCGACCGCATCGACCACATCCACCACGCCGGCAATTCATCGGGCATCGCCGACGGCGCGTCGGCCGTCTTGATCGGCAACGAAAGCGCCGGCCGCAAGCTCGGGCTGAAGCCCCGCGCTCGCATCGTGGCCACCGCCACAGCGGCCAGCGATCCCTGCATCATGCTGACCGCGCCGGTGCCGGCCGCCATCAAGTGCCTGGTGCGCGCGGGGCTGGGCGTTGAAGACATCGACCTGTTCGAGGTCAATGAAGCCTTCGCATCGGTCGTGCTCCATTTCATGCGCCACATGAGGGTCCCGCACGACAAGGTCAATGTGGTCGGTGGTGCCATTGCGCTGGGCCATCCGGTGGGTGCCACGGGCGGCATGCTGGTGGGAACCATGGTCGACGAGCTGGAGCGCCGAAGCGCCAGGCGCGCGCTGGTGGTGATGTGCACCGGCCTTGGCATGGCGGTCGCGACCATTGTCGAGCGCGTCTGAACAACCCGAACAGGAAGCAACACGTGATTGACTATTCAGTTGGCAGCGACGGCGTCGCTCAGATCGTCTGGAACAACCCGAACAGCCCGGTCAACGTCAAGAACGCCGAAGCGAGAGCCGCTTTCGTGCGCGCCGTCGATTCCGCGTTGTCCGACGCAGCGGTCGTCGGGATCATCATCAGTTCGGCCAAGAAGGACTTTCTGGCAGGTGGCGACATCGACGAGATCTACGCCGTGCGCAGTCCGGAAGAAGCCATCGCCAATGTGCGCGAAGTGGGGGCATGCCTGCGGCGGATGGAGCGCTCCGGCAAGCCGGTGGCGGCGGCGCTGAGCGGATCGGCGCTCGGTGGAGGTCTCGAACTCGCGCTGGCCTGCCACTATCGCGTCGCGGCCGACGAGCCACGCTTGCGCATCGGCTTGCCCGAGTCGACCCTCGGCCTGATTCCCGGGGCTGGCGGCACGCAGCGCCTGCCGCGCCTGATCGGGATTGCCGCCGCGTCGAAGCTGATGCTCGAGGGCAAGGCGATCAACGCGAAGGAAGCCAGAGACCTGGGCATCATCGATGCCATCGTGCCGGCCGACCACCTGATCGAGAGCGCACGGGCCTGGGTCCTCTCGCACCCGCAGGCCGTGCAGCCGTGGGACAGCAAGGGCTTCCGCTACCGTGACTTCGATCCGCAGTCGCGCGAGGGCCGCTGGTTCTTCTTCTACGCCTGGCCCAAGTTGCGCGGCAAGTCGCCGGCTGGTGACCTGGCCGGAGGCGCCGTGTTGCATGTGCTGGCGCAAGGCCTTGAGCGCGGCATCGACGCCGGCCTGGAAATCGAGGCCCGCTACTTCGGCATGGTGGCAGCCTCGCCGTCGGCAAAGAACCGGATCCGCACCAGCTTCATGGCTGCCAACGCCGCGCGCAAGCTGGCGCGCCGGCCCGCGGGGGAAGCCACCTTCGAACCGGGCCGTGTTGGAGTGATCGGAGCCGGCCTGATGGGCGCAGGTGTCGCACTGGCCTGCGCGCGTGCGGGACTGCAGACGGTACTCATCGACACGACGGACGAAGCCGCGCAGCGCGGCAAGGCTCGCATCGCCAAGACTTTCGATGGCGCCGTCGAGCGCAAGCTGATGACTCCGCAAGCGCGCGATGCGGCCTTGGCCCGCCTCGAAGCGGGCAGCAACATGCGGGCGCTCGCAGGCTGTGAGCTGGTCGTTGAAGCGGTCGTCGAATCGGCCGAAGTGAAGTCCCAGGTCTTCCGCAAGATTGCCCAGGTGGCGGGGCCCCAGGTCCTGATCGCATCCAATACGTCGTCGCTGTCCATCAATGCACTGGCAAAGGGGCTGGAGCAGCCGGCCAACTTCATCGGGTTGCACTTCTTTGCGCCCGTCGACCGCATGCAGTTGGTCGAGGTCATCCTGGGCGACGATACTTCGCCGCGCACACACGCGCACGCCCTGGACTTCGTCAAGCTGCTGGGTAAGACGGCCGTGGTGGTGAATGACGGGCCGGGCTTCTACACCTCGCGGGTAGTGGCTGCCTACACCCGCGAAGCCCTCACGATGCTCGACGAAGGCGTCTCGCCGGTGCTCATCGACAACGCCGCGTTCATCGCGGGGATGCCCATCGGCCCGCTGGCCATGGCCGACCTCACGTCCTACGACCTGTTGACCGACATTCTTTCCAGCCTGCAGCGCGAGGGTCGCGGCACGGCTTGCGAATCCGACAGGGCATTGTCCGCGGCGAAGAAACTGGTCAAGGCTGCACGAGTGGGCCGCAAGGGGCAGGGCGGTGTGTTTGACTATCCCGAAAGCGGGAAGATCTTGTGGGCGGGGCTCAGCGAGGTGTTTCCGCCGCTGCAGCAGCAGCCTGGGGTGGACGAAGTGGTGCAGCGCTTGATGCACGTGCAGTCGCTGGAGACGATCCATGCGATCGACGAGGGCATCGCCGAAGACGCGATGGAGATCGACCTGGCCTCGGTGCTCGGCTGGAGCTATCCGGCATGGCGCGGCGGCGTGCTGGCGCATGTGGACGACACGGGCCTCAAGGAATTCGTGGGCCAGTGCGACGTGCTGGCGAAGCGGCACGGCCGCCGCTTCCTCAGCCCCGATTCGTTGCGTCGCCGCGCCGAGACGGGCGAGACCTTTCATGTGCATTGAGCTGAAGGGACGCGCATGGCAACCGAATTCACCCTCGATCAAGGCGCCCAGGTGCTGGCCGACGCCACGTTGCCCGGTTGCGTGCGTGAGCTTGGCCTCACCGTGGAGCACCTGGGGGAGGGAAGCGCGACGCTGCGCATGCGGCCCACGCCGATGGCCTGCCGCGAAGGTGGTACATACGCCGGCCAGGCGCTGTCGGCGTTGGCCGACACCGCCATGTGCTTTGCCATCTGGACCGACGGCCGCGGCCGCCGGCCCGTGGCCACGGTGGACCTGCACGTGACCTTCCTGAGTGCTGGCGGCAAGGAAGACTTGCTGGCCAAGGCAGAAATCGTTCGGTCCGGCCGCACGCTTTCCTTCTGCAAGGTCTCGATGGTGTTGGCCGATTCGGGCAAGAACGTCGCTTCCGCCGTGGCCACGTTCAGCTTGCCGGCATAAGGCGAGAACCTTGCCATGATCGAACGCACTCTTTTCAGCCACGAGCATGAGGCTTTTCGTGCCGGCTTCCGCCGCTTCCTGGACAAGGAAATTGCGCCCTACCACGCCGCCTGGGAGGAGCAGGGCTACGTCGATCGTGCGGTATGGAAGAAGGCGGGCGACAACGGCTATCTCTGCATGTCGCTGCCCGAGGAATATGGCGGGTCCGGCGCGGACAAGCTTTACTCGGTGATCCAGATGGAAGAGCTGGCGCGCGGCGGCTACAGCGGGATCGGCTTCAACCTGCACAGCGAGATCGTCGGCCCGTACATCTTGCGCTACGGCACGGAAGACCAGAAGAAGAGGTTCCTGCCCAGGCTGGCGAGCGGCGAGATCATCGGCGCCATCGCCATGAGCGAGCCGGACGCCGGCAGCGACCTGCAGGGCATCAAGAGCACCGCGATCAGGCAGGCCGACGGCAACTACCTGCTGAACGGCAGCAAGACGTACATCACCAATGGCTGGCACACGGACCTGGTGATCGTCGTCGCCAAGACCGACCCCACCGCCGGCGCAAAGGGCACGAGCCTGCTGCTGGTCGAGCGCGGCATGAACGGTCTGACGTACGGCAAGCCGCTCAAGAAGCTGGGTTTGAAGGCGCAAGATACCGGCGAGCTGTTCTTCGACGATGTCAGCGTTCCCGCCGGCAACCTGCTGGGCGGCGAGGCTTTGGAGAACAAGGGCTTCATTTGCCTGATGGAGCAGCTGCCCTGGGAGCGCACCCAGATTGCGATCAGTGCCGTCGCCACAGCGCAGACCGCGATCGACCAGACGGTGCAATACGTCAAGGATCGCAAGGTGTTCGGCCGCACTGTCGCCGACTACCAGAACACCCGGTTCGTCCTCGCCGAACTACAGACGGAGGTGCAGATCGCCCGTGTGTTCGTGGACAAGTGCATGGACCTGGTGCGCGAAGACAAGCTCGACGCCGCGACCGCCAGCATGGCCAAGTACTGGGCCACCGACTTGCAGTGCAAGGTGCTGGACGGATGCGTGCAACTGCACGGCGGCTACGGCTACATGTGGGACTGCCCGATCACCCGTGCCTACGCCGATGCGCGCGTGCATCGCATCTACGGCGGCACCAACGAGATCATGAAAGAAGTGATCTCCAGGGCAATGGGACTGGCTGGGCGATGAAGGTGGAGTTGAAGATGGACCAAGCTGATTTCGAATTGCGCTTCACTCGCGGCAAGCATCCCTCCGGGGGCGGATACGTCGGACTCCGGCCGGGATATAGGGTCGACGAGAAGCTGGGCATGATCTGCGAGTACGACGTGCCGGTCACCATGCGCGACGGCGTGAAGATCTACGTCAACATCTTCCGGCCCAAGACAGAGGGAAAGTACCCTGTGGTGCTGGCGTGGGCGCCTTACGGCAAGCACGAAGGCGCAGATGACTACTACGCGATGCTCCCGGGTTGCGGCGGATCGAAGGCGTTGCATTCGGAATACGCCCGCTTCGAAGGGCCGGATCCGGCGGATTGGTGTCCCTATGGCTTCATCATCGTCTACGTCGACCCGCGCGGCGCCTGGGGTTCCGAGGGCGACCTGACCTTCATGAGCCCGCAGGAGGCCCTCGATGGGTACGACGTCGTCGAGTGGGCGGGAACCCAGCCCTGGAGCAACGGCAAGGTCGGCATAAACGGCGTCTCCTACCTGGGCTGGAGCCAGTGGAAGATTGCCGCGATGAATCCCCCGCACCTGGCGGCGATCAATCCCTGGGAAGGCGTGAGCGACTTCTATCGCGAACTGGTCTTCCATGGGGGCATCCGCTGCAATTTCACCGCGATGTTTCCGGGCACGATGTGCCGCCCCCGCAAGCGCGCGGAGGATCTGCTGGCCATGGCCAAGGAGCATCCGCTGTTCGACAACTACTGGGCCAGCAAGAATGCCGACCTGTCGAAGATCACGGTCCCGGCATTCGTCGTCGCGAGCTGGTCGGACCACGGCCTGCACACACGAGGTACGTTCGAAGGTTTCAAGAAGATCTCGTCGAAGGAGAAGTGGCTCAGGGTCCATGGTCGCAAGAAGTGGGTCGACTACTACGACCACGTGGACATGCAGAGGCAGTTCTTCGACAGGTTCCTGAAGGGCATCGACAATGAAGTGAAGTACTGGCCCGCGGTCAACCTGGAGGTGCGCCAGAGGTACAACGTCGGCAATTACCGGGCGGAGAATGAATGGCCGCTTGCCCGCACCAGGTACACGAAGTTGTTCCTGGAGTCGAGCAGCAATTCCATGGGCACCTCGCCGCCGGCGCAAGCCGGGCAAAGCCGCTACAGCGTTGACGACCTGGATGACAAGACCCAGAACGCATTCTTCGAATTCAACTTCAATGAAAGAACGGAACTCACCGGCTACAGCAAACTGAAGCTCTGGGTAGAGGCTGTCGGCAGTGACGACATGGACTTGTTCGTCGTACTCGACAAATTCGACAGGACCGGGGACCGGGTGCCATTGCCCTCGCAGAGTGGCTTCGATCATGGCCCGGTGGCGTACGGCTGGTTGCGCGTTTCCCATCGCGAACTTGACGAAGAGCGATCGACGCCCCACCAGCCTGTTCTCAAGCACCAGAGAGAGGTCAAGCTGAACCCGGGTGAGATCGTGCCGGTCGAAATCGAGCTCTGGCCTGCAAGTGTCTTGTTCGAACCTGGGGAAACGCTGCGGGTAACGATCCTCGGCAGCGATCTCCATGCGCACGAGGCTTGGAAACACAACGCGGTGCGAACGGCCAACCGGGGGACGCATGTCATCCACACGGGAGGCAGATTCGATTCGCATGTGCTCGTGCCGGTCATTCCTTCCGATTCAGGAGCATCCCATGCTGCCCTGCGCTGACTCCATCGCAACGGTCGACCTTGCGATCACTTCGCGCCGCTCCGTGCGCGCTTTCCTGCCAACGCCGGTTCCGCGCCGAACGGTTGAAGACATCCTCGAAGTCGCGTCGCGCGCGCCATCCGGGACCAATATCCAGCCGTGGAAAGTTTACGTCCTGGGCGGCGAGGCCAAGGCAGCGCTTTCGCGCAAGATCCTCGACGTCTACAACGATCCGGCCGCGCTCGCCCAGCACAGCGACGAGGTTTCCAGTCACCCGACCGAGTGGGTTTCACCCTACATCGACCGACGGCGCAAGGTCGGCTGGGACATGTACAAGCTACTCGGTATCGCAAAGGGCGACCACGCGGAAATGCACGCGCAGCGCGGCCGCAACTACGATTTCTTCGATGCCCCGGTGGGGCTGATCTTCACGATCGACCGCATCATGGCCCGCGCGAGCTGGCTCGACTACGGCATGTTCCTGGCGAACGTGATGATTGCGGCGCGAGCCCGCGGGCTGCACACCTGCCCGCAGGGAGCGTTCCTGCGGTTTCATCGCGTCGTCATGGAGCACATCGGCGCGCCAGCAGGCGAGACGCTGGTTTGCGGCATGTCGATGGGGCATGAAGACGCGTCTGCGCCCGTCAACGCTCTTGTCAGCGAGCGTGCGCCGGTGGCTGACTTCGCCAAGTTCATTGAATTGTCGGACTAGCGTCCGTTCCTCAGGGTTTTCGATAACTAAATATGAATTTACGTTTATGTGGAGTCACTGTCTAATCCAAGCCAGTTGACAGGCTTGCGGTGTGTGCCGCCTTTTTGAGGAGCGTTGATGATGCTGAATCGTAGACAGGCGGCCCTGGGCCTCGCCTCCATTCCCTTGCTGGCCAGCCACGCGATGGGATCAGAGCCTGATTTCCCCAATCGACCCGTGAGGCTCGTGGTCCCCTACGATGCGGGCGGAGGCGTCGACGCTGCTGCGCGTCCGCTGGCGCGGGCACTTTCGGAGGTTTGGGGCCAGCCCGTCGTTGTCGAGAACAAGCCCGGGGCCGACTCCATCATTGGTACCGGCGAGGTCGTGCGCGCCAAGCCCGATGGCTACACGATCCTGTTGAGTATCCTGTCCATCGTCCAGAACCCCCACCTTCGCCCGAAGATGCCTTTCGACACGATGGCTGACCTGGCGCCGGTCATTCAAGTGTCCTCGGAGCCCCTGTACCTGGTAGTTACCAAGTCCCTGGGTGTCAGTACGCCGGCGGAGTTCATTGAACTGGCCCGTCGCAAGCCCGGAAAGCTCTCCTTCGGATCCTGGGGAAACGCCTCCACGGGACATCTGCTGCTGAACTCCCTGCAGCGCAAGGCGCAAGTCGACATCACGCACGTTCCCTACAAGGGAATGGCGGTCGCCATGCAGTCGATGATGACTGGGGACCTCGATTCGGCCATGGTTCCGTACGCCATTGCCCGCGTTGGCCTGGAGACCGGCAAGGTCGTGGTCATCGGTGCGGCTGGCCCGACGCGCTCCCCCGTCTTGCCCCAAGTCCCCACATTGGAAGAATCCGGACTGCAAGGATTCGCACGCGCTCAATGGATGGGCCTGTTCGCGCCGGCGAAGACGCCCAAGTCCGTCATCGACAAGATTGCCAAGGACGTCAACGCCGCACTGGGCAAACCCGCCCTGGCTTCGTGGCTTACCCAAGGGGGCGCGAGCCCGGCCGGTGGGACATCGGAAGCATTTACGCTGGTCGTCCGGCAGGATTCTGACTACTACCGTGATCTGATCAAGGCCGCCAACCTGCGACTGGAATGACCGTTCGACCGCGGCACGAGAACTGATCCCACGATGGAACCATTCAGCGGAACCAGGCCGGTCACGCAGCGCCACGCTTTCGACGTTGCCGCGCTCGAGCGGTTTCTCACCGAACGCGTTGGGGGTTTTGCCGGCCCGTTGACAGTCGAGCAGTTCAACGGGGGCCAATCCAACCCGACCTTCAAACTCGTCACGCCCGGCAAGGCGTACGTCTTGCGCGCAAAGCCCGGCCCCGCAGAGAAGCTGCTTCCCTCGGCACATGCGATCGACCGCGAGTACCGCGTCATGAGCGCGCTCAGTACAACCGACGTGCCGGTCGCGCAAATGCTTCTGCTGTGCGAAGACGAATCCGTCATCGGCCGGGCCTTCTACGTCATGGAATTCGTCGATGGCCGCGTGCTGTGGGACCAGTCGCTGCCCGGAATGACCGTCGCCGAACGAGGCGCCATCTACGACGAAATGAACCGCGTCATCGCGGCGCTGCACTCGGTCGACATCAACAAAGTCGGGCTCGCCAATTTTGGCAAACCGGGAAACTATTTCGAGCGGCAGATCGGACGCTGGGGCAAGCAGTATGTCGCCTCCGTCGTCGAGCCGAATGCCGCGATGGACAATTTGATGCAGTGGCTGCCGGCACATATCCCGGAAGCCGCGCGAGACGAGTCGCAGACAACGGTCGTGCATGGCGACTTCAGGCTCGACAACCTGATCTTCCATCCGACCCAGCCGCGCGTGGTTGCCGTACTCGACTGGGAGCTTTCGACGCTCGGCCACCCCCTTGGCGATTTCAGCTACGTCTGCATGGCATGGCACATCGCGAGTGGGGCTGCTCCCGGCATCGACCAGCTCGACATCGCTGCGCTCGGCATCCCGTCGGAGCGCGACTACGTGCGGCGATATTGCGAACGCACCGGACGCAGCGTCGATGTCGTGATGGCGGATTGGAATTTCTACCTCGCCTACAACATGTTTCGCGCCGCCGCCATCATGCAAGGCATCGCCAGGCGTGCGCTCGACGGCACGGCGTCGAACGCGCAGGCTGCGCAGGCCGGGTCGGGTGCGAAGCGCATGGCCGCGCTTGGCTGGCAATTCGCGCAGGCGGCGTGACGGGCACGGCGAAAGGGGACAGCATGGACTTCAACTACTCGCCGCGAACGATCGAGCTGCAGAATCGCCTGCGTGCCTTCATGGATGAGAACATCTATCCGGCCGAGACTGCGGTGCTCGACGAACTGCGGGCAAACGCCGCAGCAGGCAAACGATGGGCGCCGTTGCAAGTCATCGAGAGGCTCAAGTCCAAGGCGCGCGCTGGCGGATTGTGGAACCTGTTCCTGCCTGAGAGCGAATACGGCGCAGGACTCACCAACCAGGAATATGCGCCACTCGCCGAAATGATGGGCCGCGTCGTGTGGGCGAGTGAAGTCTTCAATTGCTCGGCACCTGACACCGGGAACATGGAAATCGTCGCTCGCTATGGCACTCCCGAGCAGAAGATGCGGTGGCTGGAGCCCTTGCTCGCGGGCGACATTCGAAGCGCGTTTGCAATGACCGAACCCGGCGTAGCCTCGTCAGACGCCACCAACATCGAGTCCCGGATCGAGCGCGAGGGTGACCACTACGTCCTGAACGGGCGCAAGTGGTTCACCTCGGGGCCTGCCGACCCACGCTGCGCGGTCATTATCTTCATGGGGAAATCGGATCCGGATGCGCCCCGTCACAAGCAGCAGTCGATGATCTTCGTTCCAATGGATGCCCCGGGCGTGAAGGTTGTGCGTTCGCTGCAAGTGTTCGGCTACGACGACGCACCGCAAGGCCACGTGGAGATGGTCTTCGAGAACGTCCGGGTTCCGGCATCGAATATGTTGCTTGGCGAGGGGCGAGGCTTCGAAATTGCGCAGGGCCGCCTTGGCCCCGGGCGCATCCACCACTGCATGCGCCTGATCGGGCTTGCGGAACGGGCGCTGGAACTGATGTGCCAGCGCGCTACGGGCCGGGTAGCCTTTGGCCGGCCACTGTCGGATCAGGGTGTGACCCGCGAGCGCATCGCCGAGGCGCGCTGCAAGATCGACATGGCGCGCCTGTTGACGCTCAAAACTGCATGGATGATGGATGTTACGGGCAACAAGGCCGCGCAAGCGGAGATTGCGATGATCAGGGTCGTCGCACCACGGATGGCATGCGACGTCATCGATTGGGCAATTCAACTGTATGGGAGTGCCGGCCTTTGTGAGGACTTTCCGCTGGCGCAAAGCTACGCCACGGCGCGCTCAGTGCGAATTGCAGATGGCCCGGACGAGGTCCACCGCAACGCGGTCGCGAAGATCGAACTCGGCAAGTACGTCGCTCGCGCTTGAGGCCCCAGCGTTACTTCACAGCCAGGGATTGTTTCGCCGCAGCGTAGTTCGCATTGCTGACAGACTGCCAGCCGACCGCATGCACGAAAAGTTCGGTGAGGACTTTGATCGCCGTGGCATCGTCGATGAAGCGGTCCGGGAAATCGCCTCCTTTCGCCGTCCAGTTGTAGCAGGTGTACTCGAGCATCGAGCAGAGCGCCGACGCGGCGAGTTCAGTATCGATGCCGGGGCTGTAGCCTTCCTTCTGCGCGAGCTGGATCATGGCTGAGAGTCCGCGTATGCCCTGTTGGCGGACGCCGCGCCAGGCCCGCGAGAATTGCTGGTCACTCATCGCCATCTGGAAGGCCGCCGTGGCGATCGGCCAGTCCTCCCGATAGATCTTCCAGAATGCCGTCAATCGGGACGAGAGGTTCTCGAGCGGGCCTTCGGCATCTCTGATGGGGCGATTGACCTCTTCCTTGAGCCGCTGGCGGAAGTCTTCCAGCAGTTCCTGCAGCAGCAGTTCCTTTGTCTTGAAGTACAGATAGAAGGCGCCGGGGGAACGATCCGCCTGCGCCATGATGTCCGCAATCGTTGCGGCAGCGAAGCCGTCAATGGCGATTGTTCGTTTGGCCGCCTGTTTGATCGCTTCTCGCGTCGCATCCCCTTTGTGGGTCGCGCGCTTGCGTCGGGCGGGGGGAGCTTCGGTCTGCATTGAACAATGAATGTAACGTCAGCTTAGCTCCGTGTCCAGAACTGAGCTCCTTCGTAATTGCGGCATAGGGGTTTTCCAGAACTGAATATAGATTTACTTTTAAACCTTGTTGTCGTCTAATGCGGTGCGGATCACTCTGGCCGGATCCGGAGCCCAAGGAGCACATTCATGACATCAACGGCGGCGCTGCGCAGAGCGGCCAGCATCAACCCTAAGGGACTCGCAATTTCGAGCGGTGACGAGCGGCGCACCTGGCCGGAGCACCTGCGGCGCGTGTCCGCAATGGCGGGCGCACTAAAGTCCGCGGGGCTCAAGCCCGGCGATCGGATCGCAACGCTTGCCAGGAACTCGCCTCGCTACTACGAACTGTTGATGGCCATATGGTGGGCCGGCGGCGTCATCGTCCCCCTCAACACTCGCCTGGCTTACCCCGAGCTCCGATACATCACGGAACACTCGCAATCATTGCTGCTCTTTGGCGATGAGTCGTTCAAGGAGGCAGGCACCCGGATTGCAGCGGACGTGCCGTCGCTCAAGGCATTCCTTTGCTTTGACCGTGAACGGTATGCGGAAATGATCGAGCATCCACCCATCGACGATGCATGTGGGGACCTCCATGCGCTGGCCGGAATCTGCTACACGGGCGGAACGACAGGGTTGCCCAAAGGGGTCGAGCTAACGCACTTGAATTTCACTTTCAGCGCGCTGGGTACACAACGGGAGGTCGGCCACGACCAGCAGACCGTCTACCTGCATTCGACACCCTTGTTCCACTTGGCGGACCTTGCGAACGGACTGGCCGCGACATTCGGCTGCGGCACACACAGCTTCATCGATCAGTTCACTACTGAAGTGTTCTACCGGCGGCTCCGGGAAGAAGGCGTCACTCATATCCAACTCGTCCCGACGATGGCTGCGATGATTCTCGACGCGCCGGAACGCGACGATCAGCTTCTTTCGCAGGTTCGCTCCATCGCGTATGGCGCCGCGCCGATATCCGAGGCGTTGCTGGCTCGAATGGTGCAGGGCTTCCCAAATGCTCGTTTCAACCAGTTTTACGGCATGACCGAGGCATGCGGTGCGAGTAGCACGCTCGCCCCCGATCGCCACGTACTGAGCGGCCCTAAAGCGGGCAAGTTGACCTCTGCGGGACAGGTGATGCCGGGGTTCGAGATTCGCATCATGGATGCCAACTCTCGCCTCTGCGGCCCCAGGGAAACCGGCGAAATCCAGATGCGCGGACCTGCCATCATGCGCGGCTATTGGAGGGAGCCCGAGAAAACGGCGAAGACCATTGTGGACGGGTGGCTCTGCTCCGGTGATGCCGGCTACCTGGACGAAGATGGGTTTCTATACGTGGTCGACCGCATCAAGGACATGATCATCAGCGGGGGCGAGAACATCTATTGCGCCGAGGTCGAGAACGCCCTGGCTTCCCACCCGAACGTCGACTCATGCGCTGTGATTGGTCTGCCCGACGAGCGCTGGGGGGACAGGGTTCATGCCGTCGTCGTGCCGAAGGCTGGTACGCCACTGAGCCCTTCCGATCTCGACACGCATTGCCGCGCGCTGATAGCCGGCTACAAGATTCCGCGCAGCTATGACATTCGCAGCAAGCCGCTACCGCTCTCGGCCGTCGGCAAAGTCCAGAAGACTCAGTTGCGGGACGAGTGGCTTGCCGCTGCCAAAGCCCAGGCAAAGCAGGTGGCTTGAATCGAGCCTGCCTGGAACCTTGAAGGAATCGCATGTTGAAGAAGGTGGAAGCGGGCGTACTCAGCGTGGCCTACGAAGACAACGGTGCCGCTGACGGCACGCCAGTCCTGCTCCTGCACGGATTCCCTTACGACGTCCACGCATACGACGACGTCACGCTTCTTCTGGCTGCAGCTGGGTGTCGTGTGATTGCGCCCTACCTGCGCGGCTACGGGCCCACGCGCTTCCTGTCTCCCGATACCCCGCGCTCAGGACAGCAGGCCGTGCTCGGCCACGATCTCCTGGCGTTCATGGATGCTCTCCGGATCCAGCGCGCTGTGTTGGCGGGCTATGACTGGGGAGGCCGTGCCGCCTGTATCGCCGCTGCGTTGTGGCCCGAACGCGTCAGCGGCTTGGTGACTGGCGGCGGCTACAACATCCAGTACATCCCCGGTGCCATGCAGCCACAAGCGCCCGTGATCGAGCATCAGCTTTGGTACCAGTACTACTTCCATGGTGAGCGTGGGCGGGTGGGCCTTGAACAGAATCGGCGCGAACTCTGCAGGTACATCTGGCAGATTTGGTCCCCAAGCTGGCACTTCGACGAGATGACGTACGAGCGCACTGCGGCCGCATTTGACAACCCGGATTTCGTGGCGGTAGTCATTCACTCCTACCGCCATCGTTTCGCATTGGTGCCTGGAGACCCGGCGGTTGAAGCGACCGAGCGCCGATTGACCGAGCGGCCGCCGATCCGAGTGCCAACCGTCGTGCTGCACGGCGGCAATAGCGGATTCACACTGTGGGCCAGCCCTGAACACGAGCAGCAGTCCTTCGCGGGCTCTTATGTGCGCCGGCTGCTTCCGGCTGCGGGCCACAATTTGCCCCAGGAGGCGCCGGGCGACTTTGCGGCTGCGGTGCTCTCGCTCGTTCACGATGGTGGAACGATGGATCGGCCTGCTGTTGGCCAAAGCGGAAATTGAATCCGACTGCGCGGCTGCCCTGATGGCTATCCCTTTCCGTGCGACGACGGGCTGCTGGCGCCAGCGAGCCGCGTGAGCTGAAAGACATTGTCTGGCGACACCTGGACATAGTCATTCAACCCGCCGGACCGCATGATCGGGTAGGCCTCGGCTGTCTGATAGACGCCGTCTTTCAGGAGTGACTTGTCGATGTACACGGCCACCACTTCGCCCAACACGAGCCAGCCACTGACCTTTTCGCCTTCGGTGTTTCGGAACTGCACGATGTCGATCACCTTGCATTCCATGGCTGCGCGGCTTTCGCCCACGCGCGGGACGTTGACCATGCGACCCGGCACGGCCGTGAGGCCTGCGAACGGAAACTCGTCCTCGCCGTGCGGAAGCGGTGCTGAGGTCTGGTTCATTTGGTGACCCAGATCGCGGGTGACCAGATTCCAGGTGAACTCCCGCGTTTCCGATGCGTTTTGAACACTGTCCTTCCAGGCAATGGAGGAAAACCCGATGATCGGAGGGTCGTAGTTGAACGCGTTGAAGAAGCTGTAGGGCGCGAGATTGACCCGCCCCTGCGCGTCGCGCGACGAGATCCAGCCGATGGGCCGCGGGGCGACCAGTGCATTGAGCGGGTTGTGGCTCAAGCCGTGGCCCTTGGCGGGCTCGTAGTAGTGAAAGTCTCGAACGGTCATCGCATTGGCCTGTTTTTTTGCGCGGGAGCGCTACTGCGCCACTAGATTGAGGGTCTTCGCGATGTTGACGAACTTGTCGTTCTCTGCACGCAAGAAGGCCGCTGCCTGCTGCGGCGTCATGGAGTCCAGCTTGCGCAAGCCTTGTGCCGTCGCCAGCGCAGCGAATTCCGGGCTTTCGTTCCACTCGTGGAAGGCCTTGCCCAGGCGCGCGACAACGGCATCTGGTGTGCGCGCAGGCGCGAACAAGCCCGTCCAGATGCCGAACTCGAAGTTCCTGAACCGTGCGTGTTCGCCCAGCGTCGCGAGGTCCGGCAGGAGCGGATGTCGCTTCGTGCTCGCGATGGCGATGGCCTTCATCCGTCCGGTCTGGATCATTCCCAGGATGGGCCCTGCGAGAGGAACAAATGCGAGGTCGACTTCGCCGCCGCTTACCGCCGTAGCGATGGGAGCGATGCCCTTGTACGGAACCTCCAGCAACTTGACACCTGCGCGCCCCTGCAATTCGGCGGCTGCGAGATGAGCGAGCGTTCCCAGGCCCCAGTGCGCAATGGACAACTCCTTCGCGCCCGGCCTTTGTATCTGCTCCAGCAGTGCGCTGAGGTTGTTGAAAGGGCGGTCGGGATGGCTGACCAGGACCATGTCCGCGCTCCCGAACGAACCGATGAGCTTGAAGCTGTCGGAGGCGTACTTCGCCGAAGCGACGGTGAGTGGGGCCACCACCAGATCCGGGCCGGCAGTGGCGAGCAGTGTGTATCCGTCGGGCGCGACGTTCAACACATTCATCGCTGCGATGGAGCCGTTCGCCCCGGGCATGTTTTCGATCACGAGAGCCTGTCCAAGGGCGCGTTGCAGCACGGGGCCGGAAGGCCGCACAGAAGCGTCGACGCCGAACCCGGCCGGGTACGCGACCTTGATCACGATGGATTTGTTCGGATAGGGCTGCGCGGTGGCGGCGGCGCCGCCGCAAAGCGCCGCCACCACAACAACGGCGTCAAGAAATCTGCGAGTCAGTGTTTGCATGTTGGTCTCCGTTCGCCGGCAAAAACCGGCAAGGTGTGTTGAATGAAAGAGTCATACGGCTAGGGCGGCTAAGGCGCCGGAGTCTTGCGTGCAAGGGATGACGGCGGGGTCAGCCTCGAACCCATCAAGTTGTCTCCAATCGCACTGCAGCGCGGCAATGACTTGCGGTGGCGCATACAACCGGCCGACCGTGGCGCGGGCAAAGAGGTAGCTGCTGCGGGCACGCTCGCTCAACGCGTCCATGACCACGTGGCCGTTGGCGTTGCAAGGGAAGTCGAACGCCTTTCCTTCAGAGAAGAGGCAGCGGAAGTGCAGCTGGAAGTCATCGGTTGGCATGTCCGGTCCTTAGAACGCGATCGCGGCACCGATCACAGGATGCACGTCGACCAGGGGCTGGATCTTGTCAACGGTGCGCCGGGTGACGCCTGCGATGTGGCCTTCTTTGGCAAAGCCCTTGGCGATGGCGTCCGCCGCAGCGTCGCCGGCCCCAATCACCAGAATGGCTTTCTTGTCTGTCATGTGAATTGCTCCATGAGTGAGTAAGAGGGTAAGCGGCACTTATTAGAAAAACGTACGTTTAGTAAACGAAGACTATGTCATCGTCAGCCTCCTGTCAACAAGGATTTCCTCCATGAGGCTCGGGGAAGCCCCGAGCGTAGGCGCGGGATACTGCATCAGGGTGATGTGAGTCACACCGCTCGGGCCTCGACGCCGCGTGATGTTGTCTCCGGGCTCAACTCGCAAATCGACCGGCCACTAGCTGCGCCTGACGTGCACATCGCCCAGAACGTTGACCGCCGATGTCATGGCGCTGTTAAGCCCGACCCCGCAGGTGGCCGCCATGCGCGCGATGGCGATGCTTGGCGCCAGCGGGCCGTGGTCTACCGCTGGCATCTGCGCCGCTCGAGCAGGGCGCCCTGCGCCCTGGACGGCAGCTCGCCGAATCACGCCCGTTGCCATGTCGATGATCGCTGTGCGCCACCAGTCTTCGCTGGCGCGCCGACCGTCGTCGGGGGCGTCGCATACGGCCTCCTCCTCCTTCAGCGCCGCAACCTCGCGGGCGAGTAGGCCAGCTCGGCCAGCAGCTCGTGGCTGGGGCGGCCGAGCAGCGGCGACGGCGCGACCGAGGGCGGCTCGCCATTGATCTCCGTCGGGCACTTGCCGAGGCCGGCGCGTCGAACGCAAAGCCATTGATGCGTACCGCTTCTTCATCGACGGGCTCGCTGCGCAGAGGGAGGCTGCCTGAACATCGGCTACGGTTAGCACCAGTTCGCCATCGCCACAACCGGGACTCGTGGCACCGAGGCGACCGGTCGGAGTGCGACTGGACGCGTGCCTATGAACTTTTGGCGGTCTTCTGGAGCACAACCTCGCGCACGTTCCGCACATGCGCCATTCCCGCCTCGTCGGCCTCTTCCTCCAGGCCATCGGAGACTGCCTTCGCGATCAGCCGATAGTCACGTAAGCGCAGCTTCTGCAATCCGGGCAACCGGTGCTGCGCGTAAACGATTGGCATCTGAATGGCAGGGAACAGACGCTTCAACTCCGCACTACCGGATAGAAAAAGAAGTGCGCGGTAGAAGTGCCTGCGGCCCCGAGCGAAGCCGTCGGAATCCTCCTCTTTGAAGGCTTGCGTAAGCTCCTTCAATGCAGTGGGCAGCATCCGGCGATGCGCAGGTTGCTCTACGACGCCGCGCGCTGCCGTTCGCGCAAGCAGCCCTGTCATTCGTTCTGCAACGTCCAGCACGTCCATTGTTTCCTTGAGGCTCAGGAGCCGGATGGCTGCGCCGCGGTTGCGCAAAAGGTCCACCAGGCCTTCCGCTGACAACCGGTGGAGCGCCTCGCGAACGGAATTGCGGCCGACCTGGAATTGGCTGACGAGATCCGCCTCGACAAGTCGTTGGCCTGGCACGAGTTCCTGGGTTTCCAACGCTTTGACGACGCCGAAGAAAACAATGTCCGACGCGCTCTTGGGCTCAAGGCGAGTGGATGCTTCCACCCTGTCATCTGCATTCGTTAAGGGCATCCCGGATTTTAGTCGGCTGTCGAGCTGCAATGCGGTCATCGCCTTTCACAAGAGCGCCACGCCAGTCATCTTCTCGACGCTCGCACGAGTCACGCCATCGGCGAGCTCTACCAACTGCAAGCCACCCTCGACGACATCCAGAACGCAGAGGTCAGTGATGATCCTGGCGACGACCGCCAGTCCTGTCAGGGGCAGCGTGCACTCCCGCAGGATCTTCATATCCCAGCCGCCATCCTTGCGCCACGCCACATGTTCCATGAGGACGATCACACGCCCCACGCCAGCGACGAGATCCATCGCACCGCCCATTCCCTTCACCATCTTGCCGGGAATCATCCAGTTGGCCAGGTCGCCCCGGGCGCTGACCTGCAGTGCGCCCAGGATCGACAGGTTGATCTTGCCGCCCCGAACCATCGCGAAGCTGTCATGCGAACCGACGATGCTCGTCCCCGGGAGCGTCGTCACCGTTTTCTTGCCGGCGTTGATGACGTCCGGATCGACCTGGTCCTCGGTGGGATAGGGGCCGATCCCCAGCATGCCGTTTTCGCTTTGCAGCCACACGTCGATGGCCGGGTTCACGAAGTTCGCCACTCGCGTGGGCAACCGGATTCCGAGGTTCACATAGAAGCCGTCCTGGAGCTCTCGCGCCGCGCGTGCTGCCATCTGGTCATGCGTCCAAGCCATCTCAGTTATCCTCACTCTGCCGTACCGTGCGGCGTTCAATCCGTTTTTCAGGGTTCGCGTTCAGAACGAGGCGATGCGCGTAGATGCCCGGCAGGTGGATCTCATCCGGATCGAGGCTTCCTGTCTCGACGATCTGCTCGACTTCCACCACCGTGGTCTTGCCCGCCATCGCGACGGCCGGATTGAAGTTGCGCGCCGTGCGCCGGAACACCAGGTTCCCCGCGCGATCCGCCTTCCAGGCCTTGGCTAGAGACAGTTCGGGCAGCAGCGACTCTTCCAGGACATAGGTCTTGCCTGCGAACTCGCGCAGCTCTTTCCCATCGGCCACCACGGTGCCGACGCCGGTACGCGTGAAGAATGCGGGGATGCCGGCGCCTCCCGCACGCAGTTTTTCAGCCAGCGTCCCCTGCGGGGTGAACTCCAGTTCGAGCTCTCCCGCGAGGTATTGCCGCTCGAATTCCTTGTTTTCCCCCACGTAGCTGGCGATCATCTTGCGGATCTGCCGCGAGCGCAGCAATTTGCCCAGGCCGAAGTTGTCCACTCCCGCGTTATTGGAGATGGCCGTGAGGTCCCGCGCGCCGGACGCCAGCACGGCGTCGATCAAGGCTTCCGGGATGCCGCACAGTCCGAAGCCTCCGACGGCAATGAGCTGCCCATCTCTGACCAGCCCCGCGAGCGCAGCCTCGGCGCTGGGATACACCTTGTTCATTCTTGAATCCAGATTGGGGTGAGAAGTTCGTGGCGCTTACAGCCTGCTGGCGCAGCCCCAGCCGATGTCCGCGATGGGGCCGGCCTTGCGCCCCGTCTCCACGGCGTTGGAGGCGGCGGCATTGCCGGCCGCAGCGCGCTCCCCGATGCCGTGGAGGATCGCTGCCATGCGAAACAGATTGAAGGCCAGGTAGAAATTCCAGTTCTCGGGGATCGCTCGACCCGTGGCTTCGCAATAGCGGTGGAGGTAGTCGGCTTCGCTGGGGATGCCGAGGCCAGCCAGGTCCACCCCCGCGACACCGCGCCACAAGCTCGCGGGGATGTGCCAGGCCATGCACTGGTAGGAAAGATCGGCCAGCGGGTCTCCCAAGGTCGAGAGCTCCCAGTCCAGGACAGCGGTCACCCGCAGCTCGCTGGGGTGGAATAACAGGTTGTCGAGGCGGTAGTCGCCGTGCAGGAGCGTCGTTTCTTCCCGCTGCGGAATGTGGTCGGGCAACCACTCCATGAGACGGCGCATGGACGTCGGCAGTGGAAGCGTGGAACCTTCGCACTGACGACTCCATCTCGCGGTCTGGCGCTGGAAGTAATTGCCCGCCTTGCCGAAGGTCTCGAGCCCCACCGCGCGCCAGTCGACCTGGTGGAGAGCCGCCAGTACGCGACACATCTCCTCATAAGTCTGTGCCCGCTGCCGAGGTTCCATGCCAGGCAGGGTCTGGTCGACAAGCACACGCCCATCGACGAACTCCATGAGGTAGAAGGGCGTGCCGAGGATGTTGGAGTCGTCGCAGTACGCCAGCATCCCCGGAACGGGAACCCCGGTGCGCTGCAATGCGCCCATGACCCGGTACTCCCGGTCAATGGCGTGCGCCGAAGCCAGCAGGGTTCCGGCGGGCTTCTTCCTGAGAACCATGCGCTCACCAGCCGTGTTCACGACGAAGGTCGGGTTGGACTGGCCACCGGAGAGCGGCCGCAAGGTGACGTCTTCGCCACCCGTGAGCCCTTGCGCAGCAAGGTACTCCCGCAATGATTCGACCTGATCTGCGGTCATAGCGAACTCACCAGGTGTGCGCCGTCCACCGCGAGTGTCGCCCCGGACATAGCCGCGCCGGCGTCCGACGCGAGCAACAGGAGCGGGCCGTCCAGGTCCGTCATCTGGCCAAAGCGGCGACTGGGAATGCGCGCCTGCAGCTTCTGTCCGGCTTCGCTCGCCAGGAAGTCCCTGTTCAAGTCGGTCACCACGTAGCCGGGCAACAATGCGTTGACGCGGATGCGATGCCGCGCAAGTTCGAGCGCCATCGCCTTGGTGGCCTGGACCACGCCAGCCTTCGAGATCGCGTACGGCGCAACGCCTCCTGCAACGCGCTCGCCGAGGATAGACGCCACATTGACGATGCTGCCACCGCGGTTCGCGGCGATCATTCGGCGCGCCGCCTCGCAAGCGACCAGCCAAGACCCCTTCAGGTTGGTGTCCACGACACGATCGAAGTCTTCCTCGGTCTGCTGCAGCAGCGGCTTGGTCACGGTGACGCCTGCGTTATTCACGAGCACGTCCGCCGCGCCCCACGAGGCAAGTTCATCGAAGCAACGCGATACGCTCGTTGCGCTCGTGACGTCCAGTACGAGCGGGCGCGCCTGACCTCCGCTCGCCTGGATCCTGGCGACCAGCGGCTCGAGCATGTCGATGCGCCGGGCAGCGACAGCTATGCGAGCACCAGCCTGTGCGAGCACGACGGCGAAGTGCGCGCCGAGCCCGCCGGAGGCCCCCGTCACCAGGGCGATCTTGCCTTCCAGGCTGATTAGCCCGGCGCTCACGCGACGCCTCCAATGCGTTCCTGCGCGTTCTGCACGATCTTGCGCGCGAGGCTCCAGCGGTGTACTTCACTGGGGCCGTCGTAGATCCGGAAAGCCCGCATGTCCATGAAGATCCGCATCACTGCGGACTCGGCGGTGACGCCGCGGCCTCCGAGGATCTGCACGCAACGGTCGACGACACGCCACTGGGCTTCCGAGCAGACGACTTTCGCCCGGCTGGACTCGAAGTTGCACTTGTGCCCCTGGTCGAGCATCCAAGCCGTGTGCCAGATGTGCAGGCGGGAGGTTTGCAGATCCATATCGTTGTCGGCCAGCATGAAACCAACGCCTTCGTGCTCGGCGAGCGGTTTCCCGAATGCCTGGCGTTGCGACGCGTACGCGACAGCCTCATCGTGAGCGCGGCGTGCCTGCCCCAGCCAACGCATGCAATGCGTCAAGCGTGCTCGCGCAAGCCGGATCTGCGCATACCGGAAGCCCTTGCCGATTTCCCCGAGGACGTCGGCGGCGGGAATGCGTACCTCCTTGAAGTCCAGCACGCCGTGTCCGCCGGCGAAGCAGCGGTCCATCGCATCCATGTTGCGCACGAGTTCGATGCCGGGCCGATTCATGTCGGTCAGGAACATGGTGGCGGATCCGTCCTCCATGCGTGCCATGACGATGCAGTAGTCGGCGCCTTCCGCTCCAGTGATGAACCATTTGCGACCATTGATGACGTAGTGGTCCCCGTCTCGCACGGCGCGGGTGGCCAGCATCGACGGGTCTGAGCCGGCACCGCCGTCTGGCTCGGTCATGGCGAAGCATGAGCGCAGGCGTCCGGCAACCTGGAGCCGCAGCCAACGCTCCTTTTGGTCGCGCGTGGCCACCGCCTCCATGAGGTGGATACTGCCTTCGTCGGGCGCATGGATGTTGAGCGCTGTGGGCCCGAGCCAGGAGTAGCCCGCCTCCTCGAAAACGGCTGCCTTGGCGACGTTGCTGAGGCCGAGCCCCCCCATTTCCACAGATGCATGCGGCGTGAGCAGGCCGGCGGCGCGGGCGCGGCCCACGAGTTCGGCTCGAAGTTCGGGGGTCGGGCCGTGGCCGGAATGGTCCTCACGGGTCTCGATCGGGATGATCTGCTCGGCAATGAAGCGCCGGGTGCGCTGCTGCAGTTCGGTGATTTCCGGTGAAAGCTGGAAGTCCATGGATGCCTTTTCTATGATCGATCTAGAACAAGATTGTAGGATGATTTTGCCCTTCAAGTTATGGCACTTTCAAGCAAGGATGGCGCTTCGGTGCAATCGCCAACGTCGGCGTTCCGGGAGACTGAGGTCATAAATGACGCATCTCACGGAGACACAGCCTCGCTGGCCCCAACCGCCATCGGCCCACTGAGCAGGTCAAGACATCATGTCCAATAGATCCATTGAATCGCAGCGCGGCCCGTTCGAGGTCACTCGGGAGGACGATCTCGCGATGGCCACTCGCGATGGGACGGTCCTGCGGGCGGACGTCTACCGTCCCGCCGCTTCCGGGCCTCTTCCGGTGCTTTTCCGGCGGACTCCCTACGGAAAGCGGCTCAACGATCTTGCCGCGGACTTCAGCGAGGCGCGCTACTTCGCCTCGCACGGCTATCTGGTTGTCGTACAGGACACCCGTGGACGGTTCACGTCAGAGGGGGCTTGGTACCCTTTGATCTACGAGGCGCGCGACGGCTACGACGCCATCGAGTGGGCGGCTGCGCTGCCCGGTTCCAGCGGAGTGGTCGGCACATTCGGCCAGTCCTATGGAGCCATCGCCCAGTACCTCGCTGCCACCCAGCGACCGCCGCACCTGAAGACCTGCATCCCCGTCTCCGCGTACCAGCTGGCGTTCGAGAACTACTGGTACAACGGCGGCGCACTCGAACTGGGCTGGATGCTGAGCTACTTCGTGAACATGGCCGAAGCGGTTCTGAGGCAAGAGGGCGACGAAAGCGCGATCGCCGATCTCGCGAAGCTCAAGGTCGACCCGAATCAGCGGTTCTCCCCGCTGACTGAAGAAACCCTGAGGCACCTGCCGATCACGGATTGGGTCGACCGCCTCGGGCGAGGAGCGCCGTTCCTGCGGGACATCCTGTCGCACCCGACCGATGGCCCGTACTGGTGGGCGACGGACCTCAGCCGACAGTTGTTCAACATGAACGTTCCGATGCTGCACATCGGCTCCTGGTATGACATCGCTAACCGGGACACCCCGCTGTACTTCAAAGGGCTGCAGACAAGCGCACTGGGCGAGTCTGCACGTGCCGGGCAAGCACTCCTCATGGGCCCGTGGGCGCACCAGTTGCCGTTCAACCAGCCGACATCTGGCGGAACCGGCGACATCGACTTTGGCCCCGAAGCGGCG
Source organism: Burkholderiales bacterium (assembly GCA_016213325.1). Classification (GTDB taxonomy): domain Bacteria; phylum Pseudomonadota; class Gammaproteobacteria; order Burkholderiales; family Burkholderiaceae_C; genus Ramlibacter. Next base: position 65,020 of record JACRAY010000022.1, read on the forward strand.
GTGTCGCTGCTCGACGTACAGCTGAAATGGTTCGATCACTACCTCAAGTTGGATGGCAGGGACCTGCCCCGCTCACCGGTTCGCATCTTTGTCATGGGTGAGAACCGGTGGCGCGACGAGCGCGAATGGCCGCTCGCCCGTACCGTGTTCACCCCCTATTACCTGCACAGCGGCGGTTCAGCCAACTCATTGCACGGTGACGGAAGTCTGTCCACGTTGCCGCCTGACGACCAGCCCTCCGACAATTTTCATTACAACCCGGACGACCCCGTGCCGAGCGCAGGCGGTCGAATCGTGGGCAGTGGGGTCGTTGATCAGAGAAAGAACCAGGCCCGCTCCGACGTGCTGGTGTACACCGGACCAGAACTCACCCAGGACCTGGAGATCACCGGCCCTGTCACGGTCTACCTGCACGCCGCGACCACAGCTCCGGACACCGACTTCGTCGCGGTGCTCTCCGACGTCCGACCCGACGGTTACGCCCAGAACCTCGCCGAAGGCATTGTGCGCGGCCGCTTCCGCGAGTCCTACGACAACCCGACCCTCCTGCACCCTGGCACCCCATACCTGTTCCGGATCCAGTTGTGGAACATCAGCCACGTGCTGCGGGTAGGCCACTGGCTCCGCTTGCACATCACCTCGAGTGACTTTCCCCGCTGGGACCGCAATGCCGGCACCGGCGCCCCAACCGGAACCGACACGGCCACCCATCCCGCGGACCAGACTGTGCTGCACGACCGCGCGCACCCGTCCCACGTCTTGCTCCCGGTCATCCCGCGATGACCAACCAATGACGAATGGAGAAAGAATGAATTCAGATCCCAGGTCACTGTCTTTCGAGCCCCTAAGCCCACTCTCGTTCCTCGACCGCGCGGCAGCAGTGCATGGGTCCCGCATCGCAGTGGTCGATGGCGATCGCCGATGGACCTATGCGGAGTTTCGTGACCGGTGCCGCCGCCTGGCGGGCGCGCTCGCCCCGCTGGCCGAGGGACGCCCGGTCGCGATCCTCGCCCCCAACACACACGTCATGCTCGAAGCGGCCCATGGCGTGCCGTGGGCGGGTGCACCACTGGTGACGATCAACACCCGCCTGTCCGCAGACGAGGTCATCTACATCCTCGAGCACTCCGAAAGCGCGGTGCTGTTGCACGATCCGCAGCTCGACGAACTGGTTACCACCGTGGTCGACCGCATGGCACAACCACCCCGGCTCGTGCGGGCCGGGCCCGGCGACGGTGGTTCCTACGAAAACCTGCTCGCCGAAGCGACACCGATGGGCATCGCACCAGCCGACGAACGCTCGCTCTTATCCATCAACTACACCTCCGGGACGACCGGACGCCCCAAAGGCGTCATGTACCACCATCGCGGCGCCTACCTTCAGGCGCTGGCCATGGTCGCCCACACCGGCTTGACGGCGTCCTCGGCCTACCTGTGGACGGTTCCGATGTTTCACTGCAACGGGTGGACTTTCCCATGGGCGGTGACCGCCGCGGGCGCAAAGCACGTCTGCTTGCCCAAGGTCGACGCCGCGGTGGCCTGGCGACTCATCAGAGAGGATGCCGTGACACACCTGTGCGGCGCCCCCGCGGTGTTGTCCATGCTTGTGAACGCGCCTGAGGCGCCCGACCGCCACGCGGGTAGTGATGTCATCCGGTTCGTGATCGGCGGAGCGCCCGCGAGCCCATCCCTGCTGGCAGCCGCCGACAACATGGGTATCGACGTCACCCAAGTCTACGGACTGACCGAGACCTACGGGCCGGCCATGCTCTGCGACTGGCATCCGGAGTGGAGCAAACTGCCTACCGAGGACCGATCCCGCCTTCGAGCCCGGCAGGGCGTGGCGAACTTTGTCGGGCTGACAGCGCGGGTGGTTGGGACCGACGGGCGAGACGTCCCGGCGGATGGCGCGACCATGGGGGAGATCCTGCTGCGCGGGAACAATCTGATGCTGGGCTACTTCAAGGATGAAGCGGCCACCATCGCCGCTGCGCCGGACGGGTGGTTCCGTTCCGGCGACCTCGGAGTTCTGCACCCCGACGGCTACCTTGAGCTGCGCGACCGGAGCAAGGACGTGATCATCTCGGGTGGCGAGAACATCACGTCAATCGAGGTGGAACAGGCCATCGCGAGTCACCCCGCCGTTCTCGAAGTCGCCGTGGTGGGAGCCCCTGATGACCGCTGGGGCGAAGTGCCGGTGGCGTTCGTCGTCCTGCGTCCAGCCGCAAAGGCCAGTGAGCAGGACATCGTCGACCACGTCAGGTCGCGGCTCGCGCGGTTCAAGGTGCCCAAGCGAGTGGTGTTCGGCGAACTACCGCGGACGTCCACCGGGAAGATCCAGAAACACGTCCTCCGTGAGCGCGAGTGGGCCGGACGTGCCCGCCGGATCGCTTGACCGACCAGCGCTTTTTCTTTTCCCACCAGAGGAGTATCCATGCCACATCTGAGAGTCCAGATCGAACGCCAAGTCGCGACCATTGTCCTGGACAATCCGCCGCAGAATCGCATCGGTGACCAGATGGTCGAGGAGCTCGCCGCAGCGATAGAGGCCATCGGGCGAAGCGACGCGCGCGCAGTCCTCATCCGCGCCGAAGGAGACAACTTCAGCTTCGGCGGCGACATCATGCCCTGGCCGGACGACGACATGCACGCACTGCGTGCGCGCTTCGAGCGCTTCATGTCGGTGTTCAACCTATTCGAGCGTCTGCCACTGCCGGTTGTCGCCGCGGTTCGGGGCTTGTGCTTCGGCGGTGCCCTGGAACTGGCCCTGCGCGCCGACGTGATCTTCGCCTCCGAAACGGCGGCCTTCGGTCATCCGGAGCAAACGCTGGGCATCGTCACCTTGCTCGGCGGCGTCTATCGGGCCGCTGAACGTTCGGGTCGTTCCCGCGCAGCCGAATGGGCATTGACGTCCGAGAAAGTGCCGGCGGCCACGATGGAACGCTTCGGCATCGTGAATCGCGTCGTCGCCGACGCAGACTTGATCAGCGAAGCGACGGCGTTTGCCGAAAAGATCGCTCGGGGCCCCACGCGCGCGCATGCAGCCCACAAGGCCTTGCTGCGCATCTGGGCAGTGGGTGGTGTGGCTGCCGCCGACGAAGCGATGTTCGACATCGCCATGCCGCTGTTCGAGACGGAAGACGTCAAGGCGGGGCTGGCGTCAGCGGTCAAGGCATTGAAAGCCGGCCAGCCTCGACCGGTTCTGGACTTCAAGGGGCGTTGAGGCACGGGACGGCGCGACACGTCAAAAACCGCGGCCACGGGCCATTGAGGCTCGGCTCACGGGCTTCCAGTCCAACTCATTCACAAGATTTCGCCGGTTTGACCGGCCCACACGGAGACAAACATGAAAACTCTGACTCGCAGACTCTTTGACGCCGCTCTTGTCGTGGTCGCGCTTTGCGGCGCCGCCGCCGCCACCGCGCAGCCTTATCCGAACAAGCCCATCGTGATCAAGGTCGCCTACCCGCCCGGGTTCGGGGTCGACACAGTGCTGCGGGCATCCGCACCCATGACGCAGCGTGCGCTTGGACAGACCCTCGTGATCGACAACATGCCTGGTGCCAGTGGCTCCATCGCGGCAATGAACGTGTTGAACGCGGCGCCCGACGGATACACGTTGCTCGCAATCACCGGTCCGGATTTGCTGATGGCGCCGCTCACGATCGCTTCGGCCAAGTACAGGTTCGACGGCTTCAAGCTCATCGGTCCGTTCGGGATCGCGGACATGGTCCTCGTCACTCACCCCGACCGCCCGTTCAACAACCTCAGCGCGCTCCTCGAGCAGATGCAAAAGCCGGGCGCGAAGGAGTTGTCCATTGCGCACTGGGGGCAGGGCACTGCTCCTCATCTTGCGGCCGCTGAATTTCAGGCGCGGGCCGGCATCAAGTTGCTGGAGGTGCCTTACAAAGGCGCCACTCCCATTGCCACGGCCGTCGGCGGTGGCGAGGTGGACCTCGCGTTTCTTCCTCTTGCGGGGCCGCTGCTGGGAATGATTCAGACCGGACGGCTCAAGGCGATCGGCATCGCCAGCGCCAAGCGACATTCGCTCCTGCCGGACCTCGCCACGCTGAGCGAAAACGCTCGATTCAAGAAATTCGAGTTCGGCCTCTGGGGCGGCTTGTTCGCACCCGCACGCACACCCGATGCCGTCGTCGCGCGCCTCGGCAAGGTCTTCCAGGAGTGGAATGACAGTCCGGAATACCTCGCGCTCGCGACGGCGCAGGGCTTGCGCAAGCTGGACTCCATGACGCCGCAGCAGGCAGCGGCCTTCTTGCGGGCAGAGAACGAGAAGTTCAACAACATCGCCAAGACCCTCAATCTGGTGGCGCAATAGGCCGCCGCGGAAAAGGTTCCTATGACAGTTCGAGACTTTCACTACTACGAGCCCGCCAAGGGCCACGGGTTGAGCCACAACCCGCTCAATTCGCTGGTCGCCCCGCGCCCCATCGGCTGGATCTCGTCGCGCGACGCGCAGGGGCGCATCAATCTCGCGCCCTACAGTTTCTTCAACGCGTTCAACTACGACCCACCGATCATCGGATTTTCCTCGATCGCCTGGAAAGACAGCGTCCAGAACGCGTCGGAAACGCGCGAGTTCACCTGGAACCTGGTCACCCGCGAGCTGGGTGACAAGATGAACCAGACCTCGGCTCCGCTGCCGCACGGCGAGGACGAATTTCCGTTCGCCGGCCTCACGGCCGTGCCCGGTCGCATGGTCAACGTTCCGCGGGTAGGCGAAAGCCGCGCGGCCATGGAATGCAAGGTGATCGACATCGTGCAGTTCCGAAACACGGCAGGCGAGAAGGTCAGTGGCTGGCTCGTGTTGGGCGAGGTGGTGGCCGTGTACATCGACAAGACACTCCTGAAGGATGGCATCTATCAGACAGCGGAGGCCTATCCGATCATGCGGGCCGGCGGACTGAACGACTATGTCCAGGTTTCGCCTGACAACGTCTTTCAGATCGCGCGGCTCGAGAGCCTGCTCGCCGACACCTTGCGCGCTCACAGATAGGCACTTCATCGCCCCATTCAACCTGAACGACACAACCGAGGACACGCTCATGCCAACATTTCACGCCCACCTTCCGGCTCAAAAATTCTCCAGCGACGAGAAGCGGGCCCTGGCGGATGCCTTGAATCTCGCTCTTCATGAAGCCATGAATACGCCTATGGATGACCGTTTCGTCATCATCAGCGAGCACAAGGACGATGAATTCTTCATCCATCCGACCTTTCCTGGCATGGCGAGATCCGACAAGCGCATGGTCGTCACGGTGACGTTCGGTACGAGCAGGACGGTGGAGCAGAAACGCAAGCTCGCGGAGTTGGTCACCCGATACGCAGTAGAAAAGGTCGGCGTCAGCCAGGACGATATCAGCCTGATGATGTATGCCATTCCCCTGGAGAACATGAGCTTCGGCGGCGGAAAGCTGGTCTCTGACATCGACCTCTCCATGCCTTGGGTGAACAAGTAAGAAGGATGAAGCTGCGTCTTAACGGAAGGAGTTCAGATGCCTCATCCATTCCCCGATTTTTGCCTTACTGGCCAGGTCACCGTCGTTACGGGTGGCGGTAGCGGTATCGGCCGGGCCCTGGCACACACGTTTGCCGACGCAGGTGCCCGGGTCGTTGTGCTCGATACAAACGGCGCGGCGGCAGAACAGGTGGCCAACGAGATAGGCTCAATGGCACAACATGCGGTTGCGGACGTGTCCAAGGAAGACGCGATCGAACGCGTCATGAAAAACGTCGCCCGCCAACACGGTCGAATCGACGTGCTATTCAACAACGCTGGTGTCAATCGGCGCAACACCTCGTTTGATTTGACGATCGCGGATTGGAATGCGGTTGTAGCGGTAAACATGACCGGCATGTTCCTTTGCGCCAGGGCAGCTGCCCGGCACATGCGCGATGGCGGCGGCGGGCGCATCGTCAACACGGCATCGATACTCGGTATTTCCGGTGGTTGGTATCCCAATATTGTCTACCAGGCTACCAAGGGCGCCGTGGTCAACATGACCCGTTCGTGGGCTGTCGAATGGGCGCCCTACAACATCCGCGTCAACGCTGTGGCGCCGAGCATCATTCGCACTCCAATGACCGAAGCGCTGACAAGTTAACCGGATCTCGTTGCGAAATTCGAAGCGCTGACGCCGCTGGGAAGACTCTGTGAACCCGCGGACATGACCGGGCCAGTGTTGTTTCTTGCTACTGCCGCATCAAGCATGGTTACCGGCCATGTCCTTTCCGTCGATGGCGGCGTGTTGGCGCAATAGCAGTTGAACACTGAAAACTTGGAGAAAACACTATGAATTACAAGGGGTTTGACCTTGCAGGAAGAGTCGCAGTAGTGACCGGTTCAACTTCCGGAATGGGGCTGGCCATTGCTCGTGGCTTGGCCCAATGCGGTGCGCAAGTCGTTGTATCCAGCCATATCCAGTCGGACACCGATGCGGCAGCCTCATTGTTGGCAAGCGAGGGTTTCGATGTCAAAGGCATCCGCTGCGACATCACCAATATTGCCGGCGTGAATCGCTTTGCCGAAGAATCCAAAAGCGCTTTTGGTCGCGTCGATATTGTCGTTTGCCACGCGGCCGGCCCGGTCCCGGTCGGGCCGATTGCCGACACCGACATTGATCAGCTGGACGCTTTGCTCCTGACAACAGTGCGAAACAACCTGGTGTTGATCCGTCATTTCTTGCCGGAGATGGCCGAACGCCGCTACGGGAGCGTTCTCATGACGTCCAGTATTGCATCGGAACGCGCCAGTCCGGCCCTCGGCGCCTATGGTGCCGCCAAAGCTGCGATGAACGGCGTGGTACGCACCATCGCGGCGGAATGGGGGCAATGGAACGTTCGCGCCAACGCCTTGGCTCCGTCGATGGTGCGCACGGCGTTCTCGCAAATCATGTTGAACACCCCAGAAGCCGAAAAAGCGATGGCCGCAAAGTCGCCCTCCAACCGAATCGCCGAACCAGACGACATCGTCGGCGCCGCGATTTTGCTTGCGTCGCCAGCCGGATCGTACATATCCGGCCAAACCCTGCTCATCGACGGCGGTCGTTCAATCATTTAACCCGTACGACGGCGCGATTCGAACGACATCGTGGCCTGCTCGACAAACCCCGGTAACCCCTCCTGATGGCGAACAGCATGGACCCCCTGCTCAGCGTGCGCGGCGTGACGGTGCGCTTCGGCGGCATCGTCGCGCTCGACGGCGTCAGCTTCGACGTCAAGCGCGGCCACATCTGCGGTTTGATCGGCCCCAACGGCGCCGGCAAGACCACGCTGTTCAACTGTCTGAGCCGGCTGTACCCGTACCAGGCCGGCGACATGCTGTTCGAGGGCAAGTCGATCACGAACTCGCCGACGCACCAGATCGCCGACATGGGCATCGGCCGCACGTTCCAGAACCTGGCGATGTTCCGCACGATGCCGGTGCGCGAGAACGTGATGGTCGGCGCGCATTGCCGCTCGTCGGCCGGCTTCCTGTCCAGCGCGCTACGCCTGCCCAGCGTGTCGGCCGAGGAGGCGATGCTGCGCGACAAGGCACGCAGGATCATGGACGACCTGGACCTGACGCGTTTCCAGGACCGCGCGGTCGGCGACCTGCCCTTCGGCATTCAGAAGCGTGTCGAGTTTGCACGCGCGCTGGCCGCCGAGCCGAAGCTGCTGCTGCTCGACGAGCCGGCGGCCGGCCTGAACCACGAGGAGCTGGCCGACCTGGCGCGGCTGATCCGCGATGCGCGCGACCGCCTGCACATCACCGTGCTGCTGGTCGAGCACCACATGGGCCTGGTGATGAGCGTGTCCGACCACATCGTCGCGATGAACTTCGGCCGCAAGATCGCCGAAGGCAACCCCGAGCACATTCAGCAGCACCCGGACGTGATCGAGGCCTACCTGGGAGCGCCGGCGAATGTCTAAGCTGCTGGAGGTGAACAAGCTGTGTGCGTCTTACGGCGCGACGCAGGTGCTGTACGACGTGGACTTCTCGCTGGAACAAGGCCACATCACCGCCATCCTCGGCGCCAACGGCGCGGGCAAGACGACGACGCTGCGCGCGCTGTGCCAGGTGGTCAGGACCAGCGGCAGCGTGGTGCTCGACGGCACACAGGTGGTGGGCAAGTCGACCGAGGCGGTGGTGCGCATGGGCGTGGCGCACGTGCCCGACGGCCGCGGCACTTTCACCGGGCTGTCGGTCGAGGAGAACCTGCGCCTGGGTGCCTACGTGCGCGGCAACAGGGCGGAGATGCTCGAGGACATGGAGCGCATGTTCACGCGCTTCCCGATCCTAAAAGCTAGACGCCACCAGCAGGCCGGCACGCTGTCCGGCGGCGAGCAGCAGATGCTGGCGATCAGCCGCGCGCTGATGCTGCGGCCCAAGCTGCTGCTGCTGGACGAGCCCTCCTTCGGCCTGGCGCCGCTGATCGTGGCCGAGATCTTCCGCATCATGCGCACCATCAACAAGGAGGACCGCGTGAGCATGTTGCTGGTCGAGCAGAACGCCAGCCTGGCGCTGGACCTGGCCGACCATGCCTATCTGCTGGAAACCGGCCGCGTCGCGCTGTCCGGGCCCAGCGATGCCATCAAGAACGACGAGTCGGTGCGCAAGGCGTACCTCGGCTACTGAGGTCCAGGGCCATGGAAGCACTGCTCTTTCAAATCTTCTCCGGTCTGGCCAACGGCATCATCTACGGCTCGGTGGCACTGGCGCTGGTGATGATCTACCAAGCCACGCACCACATCAACTTCGCCCAGGGCGAGATGGCCACCTTCAGCACCTTCATCGCCTGGTGGCTGATCCAGTCGGGCTGGCCCTACTGGGGCGCGTTCTTCTTCACGGTGGCGGTGTCCTTCGCCGGCGGACTGCTGGTGCAGCGCATCATCCTGAGGCCGATCGAGAAGGCGCCGGTGATGACCAACGTCATCGTCTTCATCGGCCTGCTGCTGATCTTCAACGCCTTCTCCGGCTGGTTCTTCGACCACACCATCAAGTCCTTCGACAGCCCCTTCCCCAAGGATTCGGCGCTGGCCACCCAGTACTTCTCGGCGCACCAGATCGGCTCGGCCGGCGTGCTGCTGTTGGTGCTGCTCGGGCTGTTCGCCTTCTTCAAATTCACGCCCATCGGCTTGGCGATGCGCGCGGCTGCGCAGAACCCGGATTCGGCGCGGCTGGTGGGCATCCGCGTGTCGTGGATGCTGGGCCTCGGCTGGGGGCTGGCGGCGGCCATCGGCGCGATCGCCGGCATGATGGTGGCACCGGTCGTCTTCCTCGACCCCAACATGATGACCGGCATCCTGCTGTACGGCTTTGCCGCGGCGCTGCTGGGCGGCATCGACAACCCGCTGGGCGCGGTCATCGGCGGCTTCATCGTCGGCGTGCTCGAGAACCTGCTCGGCGCCTATGTCATCGGCACCGAGTTGAAGCTCACCGTCGCGCTGGTGCTGATCGTGGCGACGCTGACGCTCAAACCTGCCGGCCTGTTCGGCAAGAAGGTGGTGGTGCGCGTATGAGCGGCTCGACCGAGCGCAAGTGGGTTTGGATCGGCGGCATCGTCGTCGCCGTCGTGCTGCTGATCCTCCCCTTCCTGTTCAAGAACTACCGCGTCTTCCAGTTCAACCTGGTGCTGGTCTATGCGGTGGCGATCCTGGGCCTGAACATCCTCACCGGCTTCAACGGCCAGTTTTCGCTCGGCCACGGCGCGTTCTACGCCTTCGGCGCCTACACCGCGGCGATACTGATGTCGCTGTACCACGTGCCCTACTGGGCAACGCTGCCGGTGGCTTTCGTCTTCTGCTTCGTGTTCGGCTTCCTCGTCGGCTTCCCGGCGCTGCGGCTGGCCGGACACTTCCTCGCGCTGGCCACCTTTGCGCTGGCGCTGGCCGTGCCGCAGCTGCTGAAGTACAAGAGGATCGAACACTTCACCGGCGGCGTGCAGGGCATCGTGCTGAGCAAGCCGGAGCCGCCGTTCACCTTCACGCTCTTCGACCAGCCGCTCAGCGCCGACCGCTGGCTCTACTTCTTCACGCTGTTCGTCAGCACGCTGATGTTCCTATTTGCCTGGAACCTGCTGCGCGGGCGCGTCGGCCGCGCGCTGATCGCGATCCGCGACCATCCGATCGCCGCCACCGCGATGGGCATCAACCTGCCGGTCTTCAAGTCGCTGACCTTCGGCACCTCGGCCGGCTTCACCGGGCTCGCCGGGGCTCTGGGCGCAATCGTCGTCGCCTTCGTGTCGCCCGACAGCTTCACCGCCACGCTTTCGATCTTCCTGCTCGTCGGCGTGGTCGTCGGCGGGCTGGCGTCGATCCCCGGCGCGATCTTCGGCGGCATCTTCATCCAGTACGTGCCGAATATCGCGGACGAGTTGTCCAAGTCGGCACCGGCGGCGATCTACGGTGTGCTGTTGATCCTGCTGATGTACCTGATGCCCACCGGCGTGATGGGTGGCCTGCGACGCCTATGGGCCAGGCTGCGCGCACGGCCGGCGGCCTGAGCGGACAGCCGCGCGCGGCTGCCCGTGTTTCTTTGTCAATGTAAGGAGAAGCGAAAGATGAACATGAAGTCCCTTGGCCTGGTCCTTGCAGGCCTCACTGCGTTAACCCTGAGCGGCACTGCGCTGGCGCAGAAGAAGTACGACCCGGGCGCCAGCGACAAGGAGATCGTGATCGGCGGCATCAGCCCCTATTCCGGCCCGGCCTCGGCCTACGGCACGATCGGCAAGGCGGTCGCCGCCTATTTCGAGAAGGTGAACGCCGACGGCGGCATCAACGGCCGCAAGATCAAGTTCATCAGCCTGGACGACGGCTACAACCCGGCGAAGACCGTGGAGCAGACGCGCAAGCTGGTCGAGCAGGAGGAGGTGCTGCTGTTGTTCAACGTGCTGGGCACGCCGCCGAACACGGCGATCCACAAGTACATGAACGACAAGAAGGTGCCGCAGCTGTTCAGCTCCACCGGCGCGACCAAGTGGGGCGACCCGAAAAACTTCCCCTGGACCATGGGCTGGCAGCCGAACTACCAGTCCGAGGCCAAGGTCTACGCGCTGCACATCCTGGAGACCAAGCCGAACGCGAAGATCGCGGTGCTGTACCAGAACGACGACTACGGCAAGGACTACCTGAAGGGCTTTGAGGACGGCCTGGGCGACAAGGCCAAGACGATGATCGTCAGCAAGCTCAGCTACGAGGTCACCGACCCCACGGTGGACAGCCAGGTGGTGACGATGAAGGCCTCGGGCGCCGACATCTTCTTCAACATCAGCACCCCGAAGTTCGCGGCGCAGGCGATCAAGAAGGCGACCGAGATCGGCTGGAAGCCAACGCAGTACCTGAACAACGTGTCGGCCTCGGTCGGCTCGGTGCTGACGCCGGCCGGCCTGGACAACAGCACTGGCCTGATCACCGCGCAGTACATTAAAGACCCGACCGACGCGCAGTTCCAGAAGGGCAAGGAGTGGGACGAGTATGTCGCCTGGTTCAAGAAGTACCACTCGAGCGCCAACATCGCCGATTTCTTCAATGTCTACGGCTACACCGTCGCCCAGTGCCTGGTGCAGGTGCTGAAGCAGGCCGGCGACAACCTGACGCGCGAGAACATCATGAAGCAGGCCGCCAGCCTGAACATCACGCTGCCGATGCTGCTCCCCGGCGTCAACGTCAAGACCGCGGCTGACGACTTCTTCCCGATCGAGCGCCAGCAGCTGTCGCGCTTCGACGGCAAGAACTGGGTGCTGTTCGGCAAGGTCTACGGGCCCTGACCCGCTTTTTTTTGGACGAGGAGAGTTCATGAGTAACCAGATCCCCACCACCGGTCTGCAACTGCGCTCGCAGATCACGCGCACCGGCCAATTGGAGCTGTCGCTGGTCGAAGGGCCGGTGCCTTCGCCGGGACCCGAAGAGGTTGTGATACGTGTGGACGCGGCGCCCATCAACCCATCGGATTTGGGGTTGCTGCTTGGGCCGGCGGTTCTTTCTACTATCAAAGTGACAGGTACGGCCGAACGCCCAGTGGTGACGGCAACCGTGCCCGAAAAAGCTTTGCGCAGCCTGGCGGCTCGGCTTGATCGAATGATGCCCGTGGGCATCGAAGGCGCCGGCCTGGTAGTGGCGGCGGGTTCGTCGCCGGCAGCGCAAGCGCTGCTGAACCGCAAGGTGGCGGCGATGGGTGAGGCCATGTACTCGCAGTACCGCTGTGTGCCCGTTCAACAGTGTGTGGTGCTGCCCGAAGACACGACCGCGCTGGATGGCGCGTCCGCGTTTGTCAATCCGCTAACGGCGTTGGGGATGCTCGAGACGATGCGTCGTGAAGGCCATAGCGCATTGGTTCACACGGCCGCAGCGTCGAGCCTAGGCCAGATGCTCAACCGACTCTGCCAGGCCGATGGGGTGAAGCTGGTCAACATCGTGCGAAAGCCGGAACAGGAGAAACTTCTGCGCGAGCAAGGCGCAGTGTATGTCTGCAACAGCAACGCACCGAACTTTGTTGATGATCTGACCGAAGCACTGTCGGCCACCGGGGCCACGATTGCGTTCGATGCGATCGGTGGCGGCAGGCTCGCCGGGAATATCCTCAGCTGCATGGAACTGGCCATCAAACGGACGGCCAAGGAATATAGCCGCTATGGCTCAGCTACGCACAAGCAGGTGTACGTGTACGGCATGCTGGATCCCAGTCCCATCGAGTTTGTGCGCAACTTCGGCATGGCCTGGTCGATGGGCGGCTGGCTCCTGATGCCCTTCATGCAGACTGTGGGTCCCGAAGTGATGCATCGTCTGAAAGACCGTGTCCGCCGTGAACTGAAGACCACCTTCGCCACCCACTACTCGCGACATGTCAGCCTATTTGAGGCGCTGCAGGCCGATGTCATCGCCAAGTATGCGGTACCCGTCACTGGCGAGAAGTTCCTCATCATGCCGAACGTGTCCTGAGCCAGGAAAGGTTCCCAACATGCTCCCAACTCGCGACATGATCCTGATCGAAATCACTCAACCCGGTGGTCCCGAAGTATTGCAACCTCGCCAAGTGCCTGTTCCCAGACCAGAAGCAGACGAGGTATTGATCCGTGTATTCGCCGCAGGGGTCAATCGCCCTGACGTGATTCAACGCATTGGCAAGTACCCAATGAAACCCGGCATGAGTCCTATCCCCGGGCTGGAAGTGGCCGGTGAAGTGGTGGCTGTCGGTGAAGGTGTCAGCGAGTTCGTTGCGGGAGACAGAGTCTGTGCGCTGACCAATGGCGGCGGTTATGCACAGTACTGCGTTGTGCACGCTAGTCAAACGCTGCCGATACCCGAAGGCTTGGATTGGATTCAAGCAGCGGCAATTCCAGAAACCTTCTTCACGGTTTGGGCCAATCTGTTCGGAATCGGCGGCGCCACCCAAGGCCAACGAGCGCTAATACACGGCGGCACCAGCGGAATCGGTACCACCGCATTAATGTTATGTCGAGAGTTTGGCATTGATGCCTTCGCCACCGCAGGCAGCGATGAAAAGTGTGCCGTGATCCGTGAGTTGGGTGCAGAGGCAATCAACTATCACGATCAGTCCTTCAACCAGGTTATCGCTGAAAAGACGACCGGCGAGGGCGTCGATGTGATCCTGGACATCGTGGGCGGCTCGTACTTCAACGATAACGTCGCCGCACTGGCCATGGAAGGTCGCCTGGTGATGCTGGGCTTTCTCGGTGGCGCCCATGCCCCTGATGTCGATTTGCTCGCCATCGTGGGCAAGCGTGCCGTCGTCACAGGCTCACTGTTGCGCTCACGCACCAAAGAAGAGAAAGCCATCATCGCCCAACAACTGCGCGAACACGTATGGCCAGTACTTAGCGCCGGACGATGCTTGCCGATAATCGACAGTGTTTTCCCGTTCACCAATGCGGCACTAGCCCATGCGCGGATGGAGGGTGGCGATCACATCGGCAAGATCATCTTAAGCATGAGTTGAGCTCCGACCGGCGGAAAACCGAACACCTTTTCGGTGTGATCTGCAGTAGAAGGGTCAACATGACCCGTTCGTGGGTTGTCGAATGGGGAGCGAAACGATGAACATCGCGAAGGACTGCCTCGACGTCGGTCTGTACACCAATCGCTACGACGACCTCCGCGCGTTCTACGTCGACCGGCTCGGGCTGCCGTACGAGGAGCTGCTGAAGGCGGGCCGCGGCATCCACCAGCACCGCGTCGGGCTGCACGGCTCGGTGCTGAAGCTCAACGACTCGCGCGACACGCTGGCCGACGCGCCGACCCCGTTCGTGCGCCTCGACATCCACGCCGACCACGAGGAGACGCTGCACGATCCGGACGGCACCGAGGTCGTGCTCACCCCCCATGTCGAGCGCATCGCGATCCACTGGCGCAGCAGCGACCCCGACCGGCTGGCGGCGATGCTGCGGGACGGCTTCGACGCGCACGACGAGGGCGCATCGCGCTGGAGCGTCGGCGCGACCGTGCTCGTGCTGCACAGCGGTGGTGGACCCGTCGGTCCCCTGCGGTCGCGGGGCTTGCGCTACCTCACCGTGCAGGTGTTCGACGTCCGCGCCGAACACGCCCGGCTCCTCGAGCTCGGCTGGCGCGAGGGCACCGCCCCGATCAAGCTCGGCGAGACGGCGTTCATCTCCTTCGTGCTCGACCCCGACGGCGCGCCGATCGAGATCTCCCAGCGAGCGTCGCTCACCGGTCCGCTGCCCGAGGTCTGATGCTTCTCGGGCGCGACTGGGGACTCAGGCCAGGCGGTCGGCGCTCTCGACCTCGGCCGCGAACCCGTCGGGCTCGGCCGCGTTGGGCTCGTGCTCCCAGACCTCGACGCCGGCCAGCGTGGATCCAAACCGCTCCGCCTGACCCGGCCGCACGATCGCTTGCGCGCGCGCTCTTCGGGCAGCAGCGGGCTGCGGGACACCACCAGCAAGGATCTTGGCAGATCGACAGAGCAATCGAAGGCATGGACGAAATCGGTCCCCGGCATCGCACCGTATGCCATTCCCGGCCATACGCCCGGTCACACCGGCTACATGATTTCCTCAAAGAAGCCTCTGTCGGCGCCGCCGAGGCGGGCGCGGCGATCATTCACCTTCACGCACGCGATCCGATCACGGGCAAGCCGGATCAGAGCCCCGAGGCATTCGGGCGATTCCTGCCGCAGATCAAGGCTCGCACCGATGCAGTGTTGAACATCACCAGTGGCGGCTCGCCCTAGATGACAATCGAGGAGCGCATTCAACCGTCAATGCGCTTCGCGCCTGAGGTGGCCTCGCTCAACATGGGCTCCATGAACTTCGCGCTGTTCCCGATGCTGGCGCGCTTCAGGGAGTTCAAACATGCCTGACTGTGTTCGGCATCCTGGAGGAATCGGCACGTACCCTGAAAACGTGTTGCACATGAAGCGGACGGCCGACCGGCTGTTCGGCAATGATCTTCGCTGGTCGGTGCTGGGCACAGGCAAGAATCAGCTTTGCCTTGCAGCAATGTCTGCCAGTATGGGCGGCAATGTGCGGGTCGGACTGGAAGACAGTCTGTGGCTTGGACGCGGCACGCTGGCCGAGAGCAATGCAGCGCAGGTGCGGCAGGCGCGCCAGATTATCGAGGGGCTTGGACTCGAGATCGCCAACCCTAACGAAGCCAGGGAAATCTTGAAGTTGAAGGGCATGTCGAAAGTCAACTTCTGAGAACACCTCTTCCTTCACGATTCGGTGACGCCATTACCGCATCGCAGCCCTGCGAAAATCGGACGGCGTCAGTCCGGTCGCCTTCTTGAACGCGGTGCTGAAGTGCTGAGCATGGCTGAAGCCGCAATCCAGCGCGACTTTAGTTGCGGTGCGACGGGGATCCAGGAGAAGCTCCTTGGCCCGCTCGAGACGCAGATCGTAAACAAAGCGCAGGGGTGTCTGCCCGGCACTTTCGCGAAAAGCCCGCATGAAATGCCGGGGACTGACACCGGCAACTTGCGCTAAGTCCTCGATCGCGAACGGCCTCGACAAGTCGGCCTCGATGTAGTCGATGACGCGCCGAAAGCTGCCAGGTGCAAGGCCACCGCACGGGCGAACAGCGGGTGCCTGGCTGCCGTCGATTCGGGCCAGAAGGGCGAGCGCTTGCATTGCCCAGCCGTCTGCGAACAACCCGT
Source organism: Burkholderiales bacterium (assembly GCA_016213325.1). Classification (GTDB taxonomy): domain Bacteria; phylum Pseudomonadota; class Gammaproteobacteria; order Burkholderiales; family Burkholderiaceae_C; genus Ramlibacter. The sequence continues at coordinate 81,146 of JACRAY010000022.1, forward strand.
AAAGGCTGTCTGCATTGCGTGCCTCACGGCATAAGACCGAGAGGCCACGTTGCAGATCTTCGTTGCCGAAGGCAATCAGCGGCCGATTGAAGTGGCAGCCGGCGTCGGACGCAACGGTTGGGTCGAGGAAGACCACCGTGTATTCGAACGACGGGGCTACCTCGAACTCGCCTACGACTGAGGTCGAGGCTGGGAGCAGCGCAAGGTTTGTTCCCTGCCTTATTTCGGAGTGGATGCGGCGGCCGTCAAGCTCCAGATGCAACTCTTTGAGGCCGCTGCCAAACCAGAACAGCGCCAGCCGCGGTTGACGAAAACGCCAGGAGATGGGCCCGGTGGCTCGGCGCGCAAGGACCTCTACATGCGTGGTGCGCGAGTCCGCAATGATGCCGGAGACGAGTTCACCCCCAACCTCGCGGTATTCGGCTTGTGAGTCTAGGTCATGCATTGCTTACCTCCGGCTTCGACCTTGCGCCCGACCTCATTGTGCCGGGAGTGGGCACAAATTTGGTCACGCCCGGAACACGTCCAGGTTGTCGGTCAACCACCCGGTCAACGAACGTGGGGCTTTTCCGGTAAGTTCCTCGACGGTTGAAGTCGTTTCGGCTATCACAGACTCGCGGAACATTTGGTCCAGTCCAACCAGGACATCGGCTACCAGCGGAGATAGTCCGGCGCCGAGCAGAGCATCTCGCTGCTCGGCAGGTGAACGGTCCGAGGGCGGACAGTTTGACGATGTGCCGAACGCGTGATGCAACTGCTGCATCGATCAGTGCGATTTCGTTGGTAGCCTGTTCGAGGGATGTGCCATGCGCGATGAAGGGCCGGTCGACGCCACGCAGGGCCTCCTCAAGCGTGTCTGCGCGTTGAAAGTCGACCTTGAATGCGCGCACTCCTTGGGGCACGCCCATCGCGCTGGGTCGGCGCGTTAGGGCCACGAGTTCAATCGGGTCAGCGCCGAGCAACGACATCAACACAGCGCTAACGCGTCCTGTTGCGCCCGCGATGGCAATCCGAGGCTTTTTGATACTGGGGGTCGAATAGTTGAGCATGACGGGTCCCACGTCAGGACGAGCTCGGCAACGCCGCCTCGTCCATTACGACCCCGGCGCCCGCGCGGATTTCCTCGCACAGCGCGACCGTCTGCGGCAGCAGGCGCTTCAGGTAGAAGCGCGCGGTCGCCAGCTTCGACGCATAGAACGGGTCGCCCGAATCCGCCTTCGTCCGCGTCGCCTCCACTGTCCGCAGCCAGACGTGCGACAGCGCCAGGTGGCCTGCCAGCCGCAGGTAGGGCACGCTGGCTGCGCCAGCGGCATGCTGGTCTGCGACGGACAGCGCCACCAGCTCCGAGCTGATCTCGCGCACGCGCCGAGCCAGCTGCAGCACGGGGCCCGCGAACTCCTGCGTTTCCGGTCGCGCGTGCAGCGTCTCTGCATGTGCCATCACCTGGTCGACGAATGCGCGCATTCGAATACCACCGTCGGCGATCACCTTGCGGCCCAGCAGGTCCATCGCCTGCACCCCGTTCGTGCCCTCGTACAGGCTGACGATGCGGACGTCGCGAACGTGCTGCTCGACGCCGCTTTCGCGGATGAAACCGTGCCCGCCGAACACCTGCATTGCGGTGATCGTCGACTCCAGCGCAACGTCGCTGCCCACTGCCTTCACGATCGGCGTGAGCAGGGCGACCAGGCTTTCCGCGTCGCGCCGGCGATCCGCGTCGGGGTGCGCATGGCTCACGTCCACCAGCTGCGACGCCCACAGCGCCAGCGCGCGCAGGCCCTCCACGTTCGCCTTCATCGTCAGCAACATCCGGCGCACGTCGGCGTGCAGCACGATCAGGTCGGCCGGCGCCGTGGAGCCTGGCGCACGGCCCTGCACGCGCTCGTTGGCGTAGCGCAGCGCCTTCTGCCATGCTGCCTCCATGACGCCGATGGCGGTGATGCCGACCCCCAGCCGCAGATGGTTCATCTGCACGAACATGCCGGCCAGGCCCTTGTTCGCCTCCCCGACCAACCAGCCAGTTGCGCCATCGAAGTTCATCGTGCAGGTGGCGTTGGCGTGGATGCCCATCTTGTGCTCGATGGAGCCACACACCACAGCGTTGCGCTCGCGCAGCGTCCCGTCGGCGTTCGGGATGACCTTGGGCACCAGGAACAGCGAGATCCCCTTCGTGCCGGGCGGCGCATCGGGCAGCCGGGCCAGCACCAGGTGCACGATGTTCTCGGTGAGGTCATGTTCGCCGCCGGAGATGAAGATCTTCGAGCCGGTGATGCGGTAGGTGCCGTCGGGCTGTGGCACGGCGCGGGTGCGCAGCAGGCCCAAGTCCGTGCCGGCCTGCGGCTCCGTCAGGCACATTGTGCCGGCCCATTCGCCGCGAGCCATCTTCGGCAGGTACAGGGCCTTCAGTTCCTCCGATGCATTGGCGCGCACGTTCACGTACGTGGCCTGCGACATGCCGGGGTAGGCGCTGAACGCCATGTTGGCCCCGCCGAAAATCTCGTTCACCGCGTTCTCCACGGCCGTGGGAAAGCCCGATCCACCGTGCTCGGCGCTGCAGGCGATTGCGCTCCAGCCATTGTCGATGTACTGCCGGTAGGCACCGCGAAAGCCTGCGGGCGTGGTCACCACGCCGTCGCGCAGCTCACAGCCGGCCTCGTCGCCGCTGGCGTTCAGGGGCGCGATCACGCCTTCGGCGAATTCGCCGGCAGCTGCCAGCACCTGGTCGATGGTGCCGGCATCGAAGTCGCTGCGGCCGCAGGCCTGCATGACGGTCGAGGTCTCGAGGAGTTCATGCAAGACGAACTGGAAGTCGCGGAGTGGGGCTTGGTAGAGGCTCATGTGCGTTCCCGAAAATTGATCAAGCAACTTCGAACAGCCCAGCCGCGCCCATGCCGCCGCCGATGCACATCGTGACGACGACATAGCGGGCGCCGCGTCGCTTGCCCTCGAGCAAGGCGTGGCCGACCAGCCGCGAGCCGGTCATGCCGTAGGGGTGGCCGATGCTGATGCCGCCGCCATTGACATTGAGCCTGGCCGGGTCGATGCCCAGCTGGTCGCGGCAGTGGACGACTTGGCACGCGTAGGCTTCATTGAGTTCCCACAGGCCGATGTCGTCGATCTTGAGGCCGTGTTTCCCGAGCAGCTTCGGCACAGCGAACACCGGGCCGATACCCATCTCCTCCGGTGCACAGCCCGCCACGGCGATGCCGCGGTACGTGCCCAGCGGCTTCAGGCCACGCCGCTCCGCCACGGCGCGTTCCACCAGCACGCAGGCACTCGCGCCGTCGGACAGCTGGCTGGCGTTGCCGGCGGTGATGACGCCGCCCTCGATCACCGGCTTGAGCTGGGCCAGGCCCTCGAGCGTCGTGTCCGGGCGATTGCCTTCGTCGCGCGAGAGCGTGACCTCGCGGTACGTCACTGCGCCCGTCGCCTTGTCGGTGACGGCCATCGTCGCCGTGATCGGGACGATCTCCGCATCGAACAGTTTGCGCTCCTGCGCGAGGGCGGTCCGCCGCTGAGATTCGAACGAGTACGCGTCCTGCGCTTCGCGCGTGATGCCGTACTTGCGCGACACGAACTCGGCCGTCTCCAGCATCGGCATGTAGACATGGGTGGCGCGCTCCTCCAGTTGCGAATCGGCCTGTTCGGCCACCAGCCGGAAGAACGCGTTTTGCACCGCGGAGATGTTTTCCTGGCCCCCGCCCACCGTCACGTCCATGCCGTCCACGATGATCTGCTTGGCCGCGATGGCCACGGCCATCAGGCCCGAGGCGCACTGGCGGTCCACGGTCTGCCCGGGCACGGCCTCGGGAAAGCCGGCCGCAAGCGCAGCCAGCCGGCCGATGTTCGGAGCGGAGGTGCCGCCCGGCATGGAAGTGCCGACGACCACGTCTTCCACCTCCCCCGGCTCGACGCCCGCGCGCGTCACGGCGTGCTGCAGGACGTGGCCCATCAGGCTGGGCGACTTCACGTTGTTGAGCGATCCGCGGAAGGCCCGGCCGATGCCGGTGCGCGCGGTGGAAACGATGACGGCTTCTCTCATGACGGGGTGCTCCGGTACGGGTAGTTGGGCTAACGATTTATAAATAAACGAGCGTTGAGCAAACGAAGCCTATGTTAAGATTTCCGTACTGTCAACTGGTTTCCCGGAGGAACCCCATGCGCTACCCCGCTTCACACAAGGAGGAGACCCGCAAGAAGCTCCTGGCCAGCGCCCGTGCCATCGCCAAGAAGGGCGGCTTCGGCATCACGGGCGTAGACGAGCTCATGGCCAGCATCGGCCTGACCGGCGGCGCCTTCTACGGCCACTTCCGCAGCAAGGACGACCTGTTCGCCCAGCTGGTGGTGGAGGAGATCGCCAACAGCACCGAGATGCTTGCGGGCAACGAAGACTCGCCGCCGGATCACGTGGCCAAGCGCCTGCGCAGCTACCTGAGTTCCGCGCACGCCGCCAACCCGGAGACGGGCTGTGTGCTGCCCGCGCTGGGCCCGGAGATCGCGCGCGCCGCGCCGGAAGTCAGGGCCACGGTGGAAGAGGGCCTGAAGCAACTGCAGAAGAGCTGGTCGGGCCGCATCGGCAACCCCGACGCGGCCTGGGCGCTGATCGCCCAGTGCGTGGGCGCGCTCGTGCTGGCGCGCTGCGTGGAGACCGAGCGCACTCGCAAGGACATCCTGGCTTCCAGTCGCCGCTTCATCGACGAGACGCACGCGCTGGACACCGCGCCGGCCGTGGGCCGCAAGCGCAGCGCGGAGTGACCGTGCCTGCGCGCGCCGACGAGTGTGCGTACGTGAAGCTGCGCCGGCTCACGCGCTGCGTGGCGCAGCAGTTCGACGCCCAGCTCGCCCCTGCCGGCGTGAAGACGACGCAGCTGGTGCTGCTGTCCGAAGTGGCGCGGCTGCAGCCGGTGCGCCCCGGTGAACTGGCGCAAGGCATGGGCCTCGACCCCTCCACGCTCACGCGCAACCTGCGCCCGCTGCTTGCGGCGGGCTGGGTCGAGCTGGGCGCCGGCGTGGACGCTCGCAGCCGCACGATCCGCATCACCGCAGCGGGCCGCGCCAAGCAGGAGCAGGCCCAACGCCACCTGCGCATCGCGCAGCGGGCGCTGGACCAGCGGCTCGGTACCCGACGGCTGGCGGAGCTGAAGCTGCTGATGGACGAGTCCTTTGACATCCTGGCGGCGGCGGCATGAAAGACGCGGCGCGCGTCCGGGTCACGCGCGATGTGTTACTCGACGAAGCGTTCGTGACGCGCCTGTATGCTCAGCTGCCGGCCGGCGCGCATCTGCGCACGGCCGGCGAGCTGGAAGCATCGATCGATTCCATGCTGGCCGGTCACGCGGAGGGCGAGGCCGTGCACGTCTTCGCCTACGGCTCGCTGATGTGGAACCCTGCCTTCGACCATGCGGGCACACGACCTGCCACCGTCCACGGTTGGCATCGCAGCTTCTGCCTGCGCTCGATCATCGGCCGCGGCTCGCCGGAGCAACCGGGGTTGATGCTGGCGCTGGACCGCGGTGGGGCCTGCCATGGGGTGCTGCTGTGCATCGAGGCCCAGAAGGCGCGCGACGAGCTGCGGGTGCTCTGGCGGCGCGAGATGATGACCGGAATCTACGACGCGCGGTGGGTCAAGGCACGTGCCGGCGGAATGGCCGTGCGCGCGATCACCTTCACCGCCAACCGCGCCCACACCCGCTATGTCCGCGGCCTCGCCGTGGAAGAGATGGCCCGCATGATCAATTGCGGCGCGGGCGCCCTCGGGTCAAGCCGCGAGTATTTCGACTCGGTGCTGGACCACCTGGCGGCGCTGGGCGTGCGGGATGCGGGGATGGAGCGGTTGCGGGTGGCGGCGGGGAGGCGCTGATCCTCCCCCCAGGGTCCAGCTCAGGCAGCCGCTACCGGCACCCGCAGCTCCTTGCGCAGGATCTTGCCCACGGTGGACTTCGGCAGCGCTTCCAGGAAAGTCACGTGACGCGGCACCTTGTACCCCGTCAGGTTCTTGCGGCAGTGCGCCATGATGTCCTGTTCGTCGACCGCTTCCGAGCGCCTCACCACGAACAGATGCGGGACCTCACCGGAGCGCTCATCGGGCACGCCGATGCACGCGCACTCCAGCACGCCCGGGTGCAGCGCCGCTACGCCCTCGATCTCGTTGGGGTACACATTGAAGCCCGACACCAGGATCATGTCCTTCTTGCGGTCGACGATGCGCATCAGGCCCTGGGCATCCATCGTCACCACGTCGCCGGTGCGGAACCAACCGTCCGCGGTAAACACCTTGCGCGTTTCGTCGTCGCGTTTCCAATAACCGGCGAAGACCTGCGGGCCTTTGATGAGCAGTTCGCCCGGCGTGCCGAGCGGCACCGGGTCGCCCGCGTCGTCGACGATCAGGACGTCGGTGGACGGTACCGGGATGCCGATTGCGCCGTTGCAGCCGGGGGCGTTGAAGGTGGCGCTGGGTGAGGTCTCGGTCAGGCCATACGCCTCCGTGATGGGCGGGCCGCCTGCCTGCTCCCACTTGCGGGCCACGGCTTCCTGGATCGAAGCGCCGGCGCCGATCACGAGGCGGCAGCGCGAGAAGTCGAGCTGCGCCAGGTCCGGCATGTTCACCATGCCGTTGAACATCGTGTTCACGCCGATCAGCATGTCGAACGGCTCCCGGCGCAGCTCGGCGCATAGCCCTTGCACGTCCCTCGGGTTCGCCACGAGCCGGTTGTGTCCCCCGGTTGTGAGCGCCATGAGCGCGATCCCTAGCGGGAAGATGTGGTACAGCGGCAGCGGCGTGACAAGTTCCAGCTCGCCCAGGTCGAGCAGCAGGCCGAGCCAGGATTGCATCTGCAGCAGGCTGGCGAGCACGCTGCGGTGCGTGAGGCAGGCGCCCTTCGACACGCCGGTGGTCCCGCCGGTGTACTGCAGGAACGCAAGGTCGCCGGGGCGCACGTGGGGCCGGGTGAACGTCGCCTTTCGCGCCATCGCCTCGTGCAGCGGCACCGGCCGGGTTTCGGGGCTGGGCAGGCGCGCCGGGTTCGCCTCGGCGGGAGCGAGCAGCGCCTGCTTCACCGACTGCATCGGCACGGTGACCACGTTCCGCACTTCCGTGCGTTCCAGCACTTCCGCGACCAGCGCGGTGAAGGGGTCGGCCACCAGCAGGGCGGCCGCGCCGGCATCGGCCAGCTGGTACTCGGCCTCGCGGGCCGTGTAGAGCGGGTTGACCGTGACGCCCACGAACCCCGCCCGGATGATGGCAGCCAGGGCGACCGGGTAGAGCAGGTGGTTGGGCAGCAGCAGTGCGACACGGTCACCCTGCCGCAGGCCGGCCGCCTGCAGGTACGCAACGAGGCGCGCTGACGCGACGTCGACCTCCGCAAACGTCAGGGACTCGCCGTTGCACGTGACGGCCGTGCGGCCTGCATGCCGCGCGAAGGTGCCTTCGAGCGCCGTGAGGAGGGTGTCGCCTTCGCCCATCGCCAGCTCACGGGCCATCCCGGCAGGGTAGGAAGCGTGCCAGATGCGTTGTTCCATGTTGTCTCCTCTTCGGGGGTTCAGGCAGCCAGCGCTTCGCGCACGAAGTCCATCCGGTCCTGGCCGAAGAACATCTCGTCGCCCACGAAGATCGTCGGTGCCCCGAACACGCCGCGCTGCACCGCCTCCTCGGTCGTCGCCTTGAGCGCGGCCTTTGTCGCGGGGTCCTGCGTGAGCCGGTCGATCTCGGCGGGGTCGAAGCCGCCACCCGCCAGTACGTCGGCGGTGAGCTGCGGCTGGTTCAGGTCGAGCGCATCGATCCACAAGCCCTTGAACACGCAGGCCAGCAGTTGCTGCAGCCGCTCGGGCTGGTGCAACTGCACGCCCGTCACGGCGCGCATCAGGAACAGCGTGATGATGGGGAAGTGCGGGTTGCTCTTCAGCGGCACGCCGTAGCGGCGCGCGTGGCGTTCGTAGTCCATGTTGGTGTAGCGGCCCTTGACGGGGATCGTTGCGGGCGAGGCATTGCCCGTCGCCTGGTACACGCCGCCGAGCAGCATGGGTCGGTACAGCAGGTCGGCCTGGTACTGGCCGCACAGGCCGGGCAGCTGGGTCCAGGCCAGGTAGGACGCCGGGCTGCCGACGTCGAAGAAGAAGTGGACGGATTTGCGCATGGATCACCTTTCAATAAACGTACGTTAGGTAAACGTAAGCTAATCCATGAAGAGGAGGCTGTCAACCGGAATTTTCTTTTCCAGATTTATTGACAAACTATCGTTCAATGATTATCGTCCCCTCCATTGTCGAACGACCGTTCGATAAAGGAGAGACTCCATGGACAAATCAGGCGGGCCGCCCCGGGTAGCCCTCGTCATCGGTGCCGGCGATTCGACCGGCAGCGCCATCGCCGCGCGGTTCGCCCGCGAGGGCTACATCGCGTGCCTCACGCGCCGCTCGGCCGACAAGCTGCAGCCGGCGCTCGAGCGCATCCGCGCCGCCGGGGGCCAGGCCTTCGGCTACGGCAGCGACGCGCGCAAGGAGGAAGATGTGGTGGCCCTCATCGACCAGGTCGAGAAGGAGCACGGCCCCATCGAGGTGCTGGTGTTCAACATCGGTGCCAACGTGCCCAGCAGCATCCTGGAGGAGACGGGCCGCAAGTACTTCAAGGTCTGGGAGATGGCCACCTTCAGCGGCTTCCTGAATGCCCGCGAGGTGGCGCGCCGCATGGTCACCCGCGGCCGCGGCACGATCCTGTTCACCGGCGCGACGGCCGGCATCCGGGGCTCCGCCAACTTCGCGGCCTTCGCCGGCGCGAAGCATGCGCTGCGCGCGCTCGCCCAGAGCATGGCGCGCGAACTCGGGCCGCGGAACATCCACGTGGCGCACGTCGTGGTGGATGGCGCGATCGACACCGACTTCATCCGCTCCAACTTCCCGGATCGCTACGCGCTGAAGGAGCAGGACGGCATCCTGAACCCGGAACACATCGCGGAGAACTACTGGTACCTGCACACGCAGCCGCGCGACGCCTGGACCTTCGAGATGGACCTGCGCCCCTACATGGAAACCTGGTGAGCAACAGATGAAAACACGAATCACTGAACTGTTCGGCATCCGCCACCCGATTATCCAGGGCGGCATGCACTACGTGGGCTTTGCCGAGCTGGCTGCCGCCGTCTCGAACGCGGGCGCGCTGGGCATCATCACGGCATTGACGCAGAAGACGCCCGAATTGCTGGCGCGCGAGATTCGCCGCTGCCGCGACATGACAGACCAGCCCTTCGGCGTGAATCTCACGTTCCTGCCCACGCTCGCCTCGCCGCCTTATCCCGAGTATATCCAGGCCATCGCCGAGGGCGGCGTGCGCATCGTGGAGACGGCGGGCCGCAGCCCCGAGGCCTACATGCCGGCGCTCAAGAAGGCAGGCATCAAGGTGATCCACAAGTGCACCTCGGTGCGGCACTCGTTGAAAGCCGAGTCCATCGGCTGCGACGCAGTGAGCGTCGACGGCTTCGAGTGCGGCGGCCACCCGGGCGAGGACGACATTCCCAACATGATCCTGCTCCCGCGCGCAGCCGACGAACTGAAGATCCCGTTCGTGGCTTCGGGCGGCATGGCCGATGGCCGCAGCCTGGTGGCGGCGCTCGCGCTCGGCGCCGACGGCATCAACATGGGCACGCGCTTCGTCGCCACCCAGGAAGCGCCGGTGCACCAGAATGTCAAGGACGCGATCGTGGCCGCGACCGAGCTCGACACGCGGCTTGTGATGCGCGGGCTGCGCAACACGGAGCGCGTGCTGACCAACTCCGCCGTGGAGCAGCTGATCGAAATCGAGAAGGCCAGGGGCGCCAACCTTAAGTTCGACGACATCCTGGACAAGGTGGCAGGCGTCTATCCGCGCGTGATGGTGGAGGGCGACATGGACGCCGGGGCCTGGAGCTGCGGCATGGTGGCCGGGTTGATCCGCGACATTCCGTCGGTGGCCGAACTGGTGGACCGGATCATGGACGAGGCTGACCAGCTGGTGGCGCGGCGGTTGAGCGGCATGCTCGAAACGGTCGCCGCGTAGATCGGTGCCGGGGTACTGCGAAGCGGCACCCCGGCTTCCGGATCACTTACCGCGGCGCATCACCTGCGGCCTTCGACCTAAGGCCGCGAAGCACTTCGGCAGCGGCCTCGCCGGCAGCTTTCGCGGCCTTCTCATCTTCCCCCTCCATCTGCTCCAGCAAGTCAGCATGGCGCTGCGCGACCACATCGCGCCGCAGCCGCAGCGACCCCGACAAGGCTTCGTCGTCCGCTGCCAGCTCCGTCGGGATCAGCCGGAACGCGTGGACGCGAGCACCTTCGGGCAACCGGGCGTTGGCACGCTCCACTTCGGACTGCAGCAACTCGCCGACCGCCGGCGAGGTGAGTAGGTCTTCGAAGCGCGTGAAGGGCACTTGGCGCTCCTGGGCCCAGGCGAGCAGGAACTCGCGCTCCGGGCGCAGCAGCGCTGCCCGGTGTCCCGCGACGCCTTCGAACACCAGCGCATCCGCGATGGCGCAGCTGGCCGCCAGCTCGCGCTCGGCATCACCGGCATGCGCCCCTTCCTGGGGCTCGATGTACGCTTCCTCGATCCGCACACCCAGGGCCGCATACCAGCCCAGAACCTCGGTGGAGCAACAGCCGCCGGAACTGATCACGAACGGCGAGCGCACCAGCCCCAGCTTGCGGCGGATGTTGCGCGCCGTGAGCCGGGACAGCCCACGCGGCTGCGGGCTGGCGAGCGCCCTGCGAAGCGCACTGCGAGCCCATGGCGGGGCGAGGAATGCCTGCGCCTCGATGCGGCTCATTTGCTTCTCCCAGAACCGCGCCGGCGCGTGCACCCAATGCGGCTGCACGTCCTGCAGATCGTTCAGCACGGTCGCGGGTTGCTCGGCGAAGTGCACCACCGTCCCCGCTGCCAGCGCCGCGTAGACGAGGGCCCGCTCGCCGGCATGCGCCAACGGTGCGAAGGACAGCACGGACTGCCCGCGCCGCGTTCGCGCCAGGGACGCCGCAGCCGCGATGCTTTCGAGCGCCTGTGCCTGGCTCACCGGTCGCAGGGGCAGGGCGTCCGGGTGCGTCGTGCTCTCCAGCAGCCAGGCAGTGTCGCCGGCGGAGACCCGATGCGCCCGCAGCGATGGCCCATGCTCGCGGGCGAACTCACTGCCGAAGCCGGCGAAAGAGGCCCAGCTCACGACCGAGCATCCCGCAGTGCCGGCGACATCGCGTTCGTCCAGCAGGACCACGCGGCGCAAGCTTCCGGCTGCGAGGAGCGGCTCCAGCTTGCGCAACTGGGCGGCGTCCTCGACGACCACGACTTCGCTGCGTGCCAGGTCCAGCGCCTGCATGGTCGCTGCCGCACTCCAAGTCGGGTGGATGCCGTGCGAAACGCAGCCGGCGAGATGGACACCCAGGTCTGCGGCCAGCCATTCGGGGCGGCTCTCGGACAGGATGGAAACGACCGATCCCGGCCCCACGCCGAGGCGGCGCAGTGCGAAGGCGAAGTGCTCGGCCGCCAGCGCGAGGCGCTTGAAGTCCCAGGTCGTCCACACGCCGCGGCGCTTGTGGCGCAGCGCGGCCGACTCGGGCGACTCTTCAGAAAGCCGGGACAACCACTCGGGCAGCGTCGCTGCGCTCATACGGCCGTGCGATTCGGATCGATCACGGAAGAGCGCGCCACCCACCGCCCGCGTTCCACCTGCTCCACCTGCATCCATTCAGGATCCACGTGGTTGTTGGTGAAGCGCTGCGGCGCGTACGACGATAGCCCTTTGAACTGCGAAGCTTGCAGGCTCTTCACCATCTTCTCGGTGGTGAGGTCGCGACCCGCCGCCTGCAGCGCCTGGAAGAACCACGAGGCATAGTCGTAGAACGCCAGCGCCGCGTCATCGGCGTCGATGCCGAAGCGCTTGCGGTAGCTGTCAGCCCACTGCCGGCCGGCGGGGGGCAGCTGGTCCATCGGCGTGATCAGCCAGCTGCCGATGCCGTACAGGCCTTCGACTGCGGCCTTGCCGATGTTGGCCGTGAGCCCGGCGCGACCCGGGCTGGCCGTCAGCACGTTCACGCCGGTCCAGCCGAGCTTCTTCACTTCGGCCGAGACTGCGATGGTCTCGCGCGTTACCGTCGCGCAGACGATCAGGTCCACGTTGGCCGCCTTCATGCGCGCGACCTGTGACGAGAAGTCGATGTCGCCGACCTTGTAGCTCGCCTCCGCCACCGGCGCGAGGCCGGCCGAAGCGAGGCCCGCCTTCAGCCCCTTGCCCACCAGGTCGCCGAAGGGGCCCTCCTGGTAGATGTAGCCCACGCGCTTGCTGCCGAGATTCTTCAGCGCCCACCGCACGCCGGCAGACGTGGTGCTGTCGTAGTGCAGATTGGTCGTGAACAGCAGGGGCGAGTTGCCCGAGGCCTCGCGGACCAGCGCTGAGGCGGCATAGGGAGCGAAGTTGATGACGCCGGCGTCGGCGATCTTCTTCGCGGTGGCCACCGTCGGGCCGGAGCCGAAGGGCACCAGCATCGCAAACACCTCGTCGCGGCGGATCAGCTTGTCCACGGCGCGGACGGCCTGCGGCGGCGCGCTGGCATTGTCCTCGATGACGAGGCGGATCTTGCGGCCGTGGATGCCGCCCGCCTCGTTCACTTCGTCCACGCGCATCTGCACGCCGTTGCGGATCGGCGGGATGGCGATCGCGGCGGGACCGGAGAGGTCCATGTGGGTGCCCAGCACGAGCTCCTTGTCGCCGACGCCGGCGGCGCGGGCGGGAAGAGCCCCGAAAGCAGGGGCGAGGCCGGCGAGGGTGGAGGTGATGAGCGTTCTGCGGTTGATGGCCATGGCAAGTCCTTCGTCGTTGAGGGGATGGCTTGGGGGTCAGCGCCAGGTGGGCTGCTGTCGGTGCGAGCGTGGACGCTGGGCCGCGGTGTGACCGCCCTGCGCGCCGCCAAGGTAGAAATCGCGCACGTCGTCGCGCGCCATCAGTTCGGCGCAGGTCCCGTCGAGGGCGACGCGCCCGAGTTCAATCACGTAGCCGTCATCGGCCGTCTCGAGGGCGAGCGCGGCGTTCTGCTCGACGACGAGCACAGCCATCGCGAGTTCCAGGCTCACCCGCCGGACGATCCCGAAGATCTCCTTGGTGAACAGAGGCGACAGGCCAAGCGACGGTTCGTCCAGCAGCAGCAGCCGGGGCCGGCCCATGAGCGCGCGGCCGATGGCGACCATCTGTTGCTCGCCGCCGGACAACAAGCCCGCTGGCTGTCGGCTGCGTTCGGCCAATCGCGGAAACCAGCTGTAGATGCGGTCGAGGTCGCTTGCAATGCCTGCGTTGTCGCGCCGTGCGAAGGCGCCCAGTCGCAGGTTTTCGGCGACGGTGAGAAAGGGAAAGAGCTGCCGGCCCTCCGGCACCAGCACGACACCGGCGCGCGCGACCTGGTCCGCATCCAGTCCGTCGATGCGCTGCCCCCCGAAGTCGATGCGGCCCTTGGCCGGCCTCAGCACGCCCGCAATGGTGTTCAGCAGCGTCGTCTTGCCGGCGCCGTTGGCGCCCAGCACGGCCACCATGCGGCCCGGCCGCACTTCCAGGTTGATGCCGCGGATCGCGTTGACCGGGCCGTACCAGGTCTCGATGTTGCGCACGGCAAGCACGGGTGTCGTCATCTCAGTGCCCCAGGTAGGCCGCGACGACGCGCGGGTCGGACTGCACTTCCGCCGGCTTGCCGATGCGGATCGCCTGCCCCTGGTCCATCGCCAGGACGCGGTCGGCGACGGCGGAAACGAGCGACATGTCGTGCTCGACCATCACGAGGGTGATGCCGAGGCGTTCCCGCATCTCGCCGATCCACAGGGCGAGCTCCCGCGTCTCCTCCGGGTTCAGGCCGGAGGCCGGCTCGTCGAGCAGCAGGATGTCCGGGGCGGAGGCCAGCGCCCGCCCCAGCTCCACGATCTTTCGCACGCCATAGGGCAGGCCGGCCACCAGCTGGTCGCGGTGCGAGGCGAGTCCCAGCAGCTCGATCACGTCCTCCACCCGGGCGCGGGCGGCCACTTCCTCCTCGCGCGTGGCCCGCAGGTTGAGCAAGCGGGACGGGATGCTGGAGCGCAGCATGCGGTGCTGTCCGAGCAGCAGGTTGTCCAGCACGGTCGCGCCCTCGAACAGCTCGATGTTCTGGAAGGTGCGCGCCACGCCATGGCGCACCACGTCGTGCCGGGGCACGTGCGTGACGTCGCGCTCGCCCACGTGCACCGAGCCGGCCGATGCGTCGAATACGCGTGTGATGAGGTTGAAGACCGATGTCTTGCCGGCACCGTTGGGCCCGATGATGGCGAACACCTCACCGGGTTCCACGCGGAAGTCGATGCCGCGGACTGCCTGCACACCGCCGAAGGAGAGGCTGAGGTGGCGCACCTCGAGGACTGGCGGAGACACCTTCATCACGCACGCTCCGATCGCATGTAGGCCTTCTGCCGGGTAAAACCCTGCCGCGCCAGCAGCGGGAACTCGAGCGCGGCGCGCTTCAGCCGCCGCCAGCGGCCATCGATGCCGGCCGGCTCCTGCAGCACGAACAGCACGAGCACGCCGCCGTACACCATCAGCTCCAGCCCGAACTGGTTGCCCATGCGTGCCGGCAACCAGCCCTTGAGGATCGAGATGGCCGTCGGCAGCAGGCCGATCAGCACGGCGCCCAGCAGCGCGCCGCGCAGGCTGCCGAGGCCGCCGATGAACACCATCAGCACCAGCTGCAGCGACAGGGCGAGGCCGAAGCTCTCGGGCGTGATGAACTGCGTCTGGTGCGCCAGCAGCGCACCGGCGGCGCCGCAGGTGGCGGCGGACACCACGAACGCAAGCACCTTGGTGCGGGCGACGTGGATGCCGAGCGCTTGGGCTGCGGCCTCCGAATCGCGCACGCCGACGAAGGCGCGGCCCGTCCCGGAGCGCAGCAGGTTGGCCAGCAGGGCGAGCACGCCCACCAGTACCGTGAGGCACAGGAAGTAAAAGGGCACCGGCGCGGCCAGAGAAAAGCCGAACAGCGTCGGCTCCGGCACCGCCAGCCCGCTATGGCCGCCGGTGACGGACTTCCAGCGGCCCAGGACATGCTCCGCCACGATCGAAAACGCCAGCGTGACGATCGCCAGGTGCAGGCGCGACACGCGGATCGCCGGCAGCCCGATCACCAGCCCGCCTGCGCCCGCCGCCGCTGCCGCCGCGAGCAACCCGGCGGCGAGCGGCCAACCCGCTGTGAGTACGACCGTGTGCACGTAGGCCCCGATGGCGAGGAAGGCGCCTTGACCCAGCGAGACGAGGCCGGTGTAGCCCGTCAGCACCATCAGGCCGAGGCTGGCGATGCACAGGATGAAGATGAACGTGACCTCCCCCGTGTAGAAGGCCGGCAGCAGGAACGGCGCGATGGCCAGTGCCGCCAGGGTTGCGGCGGCGCCGGCGCGCGAGGACTGTGTCGGCAGCAGCGCGCGGGCCTGTGCGTAAGTGGTGTGGTAAGACATCAGACTCTCCGACCGTGGGCTTCGGGCAGCAGGCCACGCGGGAACACGACGAGCACCGCGACCAGCACCAGGTAGGGCACGATGTCCTTGAACCCGTCGGGCAGGTAGACGCCGGAGAACTGCTCGAGCAGCCCGATCAACACGCCGCCCACGATGGCGCCGGGCACGCTGCCGAAGCCGCCCAGCACCAGCGCTGCCAGCGCCTTGAGCATCACGAACCAGAGGCCCAGGTCCACCAGTGAGATCGGCGCCAGCAGCAGCCCGCACAACGCCGCCACGCCACCGCACACAGCCCACACGAACGAGGTGAGCCGCTTGACCGGCACGCCGCACAGGTACGCTGCCAGCTGGTTCTGGGCCGCGGCCTGGATGGCGACGCCGGCGGACGTGCGCGAGAGGAAAGCGAACAGCCCGGCGGTGGTGAGCAGCGCGGCGGCGACGATGACGAGGTTTACGTCGGCGATCACCGCGCCGGCGATGTGCGTGGATTGGTCCGTCCAGGGCGTGGGATAGCCGCGCGACTCGGGGCCGAACACCATGCTGACCGCGCCGCGGATCATGAAGCCAAGGCCGATCGTGAGCAGCACGCCGGCGAATTGCGGCTGCCCCGCGATCCGGCGCATCACGCGCGCCTCCAGCAGCCAGGAGAACGCGGCCACGGCCAGCACAACGGCCGGCACGGCCAGCCAGTAGTTCCAGCCCAGGGCGGCGATCAGCCACCAGCCCAGGAACGCCGACAGCATGAGCACGTCGCCATGTGCGAAGTTCAGCACTTCCGTCGCCTTGTAGCCGAGCACCAACCCCAGGGCCACGAGGCCGTAGATGGAGCCGATCGAGACTCCCTGCAGCGCGAGCTGCAGCCATTGTGAAGACGCCGCGTCCATTCTTGCCTTTTAAGATAACGATCGTTCAGTTAACGATCGGCAAACTATCGTCGGCAAGGCGCCCGGTGTCAATCGGATCAGTGACGGAATTTCCTAGGGTAATCCCGGGGTTGCGAACGAATGGCAGGAGCATCGTTGACAGCAATGCGGCAACAAATAGGCCTATTGACAGCGCAGATTAATCTATTCATAATGACCTGAATGGCGATAACTGGGACGTCCACGCTCCGCCGGAATCGAACACTATTGAAGGACTGGCATGCGAGGAAAGATCGCGATCGAAGAGCACTGGGAGTCCCCGGAAGTCGATACCCCTTCGACTTTTGGATTCATCGATCCCAACTACCTGACGCACCTGAACCAGCGCCTGCAGGAAGTCGATCGCCGCCTGGAAGAGATGGATGCGGCGGGGATCGCCATCTCCGTGCTCTCATTGACGCAGCCGGGCGTCCAGGGCATCCACGACAAACGGGCGGCAATCGATTTCGCGCGCCGCATGAACGATTACGCGGCAGAGACCCTGGCAAAGCGCGATCCCAAGCGACTCAAGACATTCGCTTGCGTCGCGCTGCAAGACCCCGAGCAGGCTGCCCTCGAAGCCAGGCGCGCCTGCACGGAGTTGGGCTGCATCGGCGTGCTGGTGAATGGCTTTACCAACACTGGCGACGACAGCGGGACCTATCTCGATGAGCCGCAGGTGCTTCCGTTCTGGCAGGCCATCAGCGAGCTGGACGTCCCTGTCTATCTCCACCCCCGCATGCCGCTTGTGAGCCAGCGAAAAGCCTACGCGGGATATCCCGGCCTGGTCGGATCGGCCTGGGGCTTCGGCCACGAAACGGCTACGCACGCATTGCGCCTGATGCTGAGCGGGCTGTTCGACCGCTTTCCAAAGGTCAACGTGATGCTCGGGCACCTCGGCGAAGGCCTGGCGTTGTCGCTGCCGCGGGTGGAGCATCGCCTGCGCCACCAGATGCCTGGGACGCATGGCACGCACTTGCGCACTCCAATGGAATACCTGTGTGACAACTTCTACGTCACCACCTCCGGAACCTTCCGCACCCAGGGCCTTCTGCACACGATCAGCGAAATCGGGGTGGAACGGGTGCTCTTCGCGGTGGACTATCCCTACGAGTCCATGAGCGAAATCACCGAATGGTTCGACGAATGCGCGATCAGCCCGAATGACAAACGGGCGATTGCTTCCGGGAATGCGCGCCGCCTGTTCGGTCTCTGAGCGATGGATCAGCGACAAGGACTCCAGACATGCTGAAAGAAATTGCGGTGAATGAACAAGCCGTGCGCACGGACCTGGCAGCGTGCTACCGCTTGGCTGCGCACTTCCGCATGACCGACATGACGTACACGCACATCTCCGCGCGGCTTGACGGCGGGGAAGAATTATTGCTGAACGCTTTCGGACTCTTGTTCGAAGAGGTCTGCGCCTCCAACCTGGTCAAGGTCAGCGCCTCCGGAGAAATTCTGGATGACCCGACAGGCGTGGGCATCAATGCCGCCGGCTTCGTGATCCACAGCGCGGTGCACGCCGCCCGTCCGGACATCAAATGTGTGATGCACACCCATACCGCGGCCGGCATGGCCGTGTCGACGCACCCGGACGGCTTGCTGCCGATCACCCAGCATGCGATGCGATTCCACAATCGCATTGCGCGGCATGCGTATGAGGGTATCGCCATCGATCTGGCAGAGCGGGAAAGACTGGCGAGAGACCTGGGTGGGCACAACGCCATGATCCTGGAGAACCACGGCCTGCTGGCCTGCGGCCGCACGGTTGCCGAGGCCTTCGGCACGATGTACTACCTCGAACGCGCCTGCCAGGCACAAGTAGCAGCGCTCGGAAGCGGGGTCAAACCCCTTATGCCATCGCAGGACGCGATCGAAAAGACGGCGAACCTGTTTCACGAGAACCGTGGAAAGGCCGATCAGCGCGACTGGCCGCCCTTGCTGCGAATGCTGGATCGGATCGATCCGTCGTTTCGAGACTAGTACAGCCGGGCCAGCACATGCTCTTCATCGTTGGTCCGACGCGGGCCGGACCGCTCATGAAGAAGATCGGGTCCTTGCTCGAGGACGCCAACCGTCCAGCGACCGTCATCGCGACTGAGAGCCGGGACCTGCTGGACTTTCCCGAGTTGGCGCAAGCCTCCGTGCTCGTCTGCCTGATGATCCCCTGCGGGGCGAGGGAGATGGATGCGATGCCGGCGCTGCGAGGAATCGTCTCGCCGCTACTCGGCTATGACTGGATAGATGTCGAAGAGGCCACACGCAGGTCCATCCCTGTGGTGAATGGGGAGATTCGCGAGAGCAGGGAGAGCATGGCCGAAGCCACCATCATGCTCGTGCTCGCGTTGCTGTATCGCTTGCGCGAAACGGAAGCCGAGCTTCGTGTGGGTGGCGAACGAGTCCAGCATCGCAACATGCTGAAGGGTCGCACCGTTGGCATCGTGGGCTATGGCGGTATCACGCGCGAGATCGTTCACCGTCTCAGGGGCTGGCAGGCCACGATTCTCGTGCATACCCGCCAGCCGCAGGAGAACGAAGAAGGCATTTCTTTCGTTTCGAGCGAAGCTCTTCTAGCCGCCAGCGACGTGGTGCTGCTGATGACCCGGCTGGACGATGGCAGCAGGCATTGGCTGGATAAACGCCGTATGCAGCTGATGAAGCGTGGGGTACTCCTTGTCAATACAGCCCGGGGCGGCCTGGTGGACGAGGACGCGTTGGTGGAAGCCTTGCAGTCCGGCCAGGTGGGCGCCGCCGCGCTCGACGTGTTCGAAGTTGAACCGCTGCCCGCCGGGCACCCGTTCCGGCAGCTTCCCAACGTCATCCTGACCCCGCATTCGGTCGGCCATACGGTGCAAATGACTGAGCAGATCCCGCGGATGGCCGTCGCCAACATCCTGGCGCTGCTGGATGGAAAGCGACCCGATAGCTGCAAGAACATTCTTTAGGAACCAAGGAGACGATATGAAATGGATGCTTGTCTTGATCGGGTTGGTGTTTTCATGCGTTGGCGCGCATGCGCAGACTCAACCGTTTCCCCAAAAGCCGGTCAAGATCATCGTGCCGTATCCGCCCGGCGGCATGGACATCCTGTATCGAGCGCTGGCCGTTGAGCTGTCGACCAAATGGGGGCAGCCAGTCATCGTGGAGAACCGCGCCGGTGCGGACTCGCGGATAGGAGCAGAGGCGGTGGCCAAGGCTGCGCCGGACGGTTACACGATCCTGGCAACGGGCGACTTTACCTTCGTCGCCAATCGATTTCTCTTTGCGAAGCTGCCGTACGACCCTGACAAGAGTTTTGCCCCGGTGTCGCTCGTGGCACAGACAGAGATGTTCCTCCTCGCGAGCGAGAGCTTGCCGGTGAACGACCTTCGGGAACTCGTGGCATACGCTCGCGCGCGCCCGAAGCAGGTCAGTTTCGGTTCGTTTTCAAAGGGCAGCCAGGCCGACCTTGCTTTCCTGATGTTGAACAAGCGGGAAGGAATCGACTTGCTGGCCGTGCCCTACAAGGGCATCGGGCCCGTGTTGGCCGGGATGGCGGGAGGGGAAATCCAGTTGGGGATGGGGGGCACCAACGTCGCGGAACCGCTCATCCAGGCGAAGAAGCTCAAGGTGCTTGCCATGACCGGGTCTTCGCGCCATCAGCAGTTCCCCAATGTCAAGACGGCCACGGAGCAAGGTTTCCCCTATGTCATCTCGAGGCTGTGGTACGGCGTTTTCGTGCCTGCCGGTACACCCGGTGCAGTCGTGAACAAGATCAGTTCCGACATCCAGGCGGTCCTCGCCAACAAGGAATTTGTCGAAACCAAAATCGCGTCCCGCGGAATCAGGCCGTTGAGCGGCAATGCGGAAGATCTCGCCAGGCGAATCGCGGAGGACGTGGCGCGTGGCGAGCAGGCTTTCAGGGAAGCCGGCATCAAGCCCGAGTAGCGATGGCCCAACGCAATGCACCGGGGTAAATGATGGAACTGGGGATCAAAGGAAGAAAGGCCATCATCGCGGGAGGCAGCGCCGGAATGGGAAGAGAGAGCGCCCTGGCGCTTGCGAGGGAAGGTGTGGAGGTCTGCATATCGGCGAGGGGCGAGGCTCGATTGCAGGCGACCGCCCAGGAAATTGCGCAGGCGACGGGCGTCCGCGTCGTTCCCGTTGTAGCCGACCATGGCACCAGCGAGGGCCGCGCCCGCCTGCTCGCGGCATGCCCTGAGCCCGATATCCTCGTCATCACCTGTTCGCCGCCGCGGTTCCTGCAGAGCTATATGGAGCCAGAGCCCGAAGAATGGATGGACGCGCTTTCGACCACGTTGCTGGGTCCCGTCGAACTCATGCGGGCGACCGTGGGCGGCATGGCGGCCCGCGGCTTCGGCCGGGTCGTCAACATCGGAACGATCGCAGCCAAGCGGCCCCACGAGAGCCGCTTGTTGTCGGGACCCCCGAGGGCCGCTTTGTGCAACTACGCCGCTGCCATCTCCGGAGGCCTTGCGAAAAGCAACGTCGCCATCAACAGCATCCTCCCCGGCATGTTCGACACAGCGGCAATGCAGCAGCGGTTCAAGTCGCTGTCGAAGCAGAACGGCACCACGTACGAGGAGGAGATGGACCAGTGGATCGGGCAAGTGGGCATCCCGGCCTCCAGGCTGGGTGATGCAAGGGACGTCGGCGCATTGTGCGCACTGCTCTGCAGCCAGTACGCCAGCTTCATCATCGGCCAGAGTATCGTGGTCGACGGCGGGCAGCTGACGTCAACTTTCTAGGGACGTCGGTCCTTCCGACTTTGGCTAGGAGCTTGCACATCGAGATAGATCAATCTGGAACTTCGATTTGCCAATCTACAATGGCTGCCAATGAAACGGATCCTTGCAGCTCCTGTTCCCGCCAAGCCGAAGTCCGCGCCGCGCCGCGCGGCGCCTGCGGCGACGCCGATGCCCGAGATGCCAGCCGAGCGCCTGCTCGAGGCGGCGGTGGCGCTGTTCGCGCAGCACGGCTTCGATGCGGTCAGTACGGGGGCAGTGGCAACCGCCGCCGGCCTCACCCAGTCGATGGTGCACTACCACTTCGGCACGAAGGAAAAGCTCTGGAAGGCGGCCGTGGAGCACCTCATGCATGCGCGCGGAAACATGTTTTCCCTGAACCTGGAAGACCTGCGGGACGTGGATGCCCTTTCGCGCCTGAAGGTGATGCTGCGCCGTTTCATTTCCGCCAATGCGGCGGACCCTGACCTCACGCGGATTCTCATTCATGAGGGCATGAACGATTCGCCACGCCTGAAGTGGCTCGCGAAGCGCTTCATGGTCCGCGGCTACGCGACCTTCAACGCCGCCATCGACTCGGCAATCGCCGCGGGGGTGGTGCGCAAGCTGCCCGTGCGAGACGTGACCAACATCATCGTCGGTGCTTGCGTGCTCACCTTCACGCTGAGCCGGTTGCTCCACGAGGTGTATGGCGAGATGCCCACGACTCCCGAGGCGGTTTCCTCGCTCAGTGATACCTTGCTCGAAGTGCTGTTCAAGGGCCTGGAAGCGAAGCCCAAGCCCTGAGCCGGGCTGCTACCTGGCGGGGATCACCGGCACGAGCCCGAAGCTAGACATCGTCAGGTATTTTCGTTGGAGAAGATGATCGTCGAGCTCGCCGCAAACATGCCGCCGACGCCATGAGCCACCGAAATCTTCGCGCCCTGGACTTGCGCAGGCGCGATTCCGCGCATCTGGCGGATGCTTTCCTGCAGCGCATACATGCCATACATGCCCGAATGCATGTAGCTGAGCCCGCCGCCGTTCGTATTCAGCGGCAGTTTGCCGCCGGGGCGCGTGTGCCCTTCACGAATGAACCCCGCCGCCTCGCCGGGCCGGCAGAACCCTAGGTCCTCCAGGCCGTACAGCGGCAGGTGCGCGAACGCGTCGTAGATCATCAGGTGGTCCACGTCTGCATGGGAGATGCCGGCTTGTGCGAAAGCGTTGCGTCCCGACACGCGAAAAGCCTTGGAGGAGCTGAAGTCCTCCATCTGGCTGATCATGTTGCCCTCGACGCTTTCGCCGGTGCCGATGACATAGACCGGCCGTGCGTGCAAGTCGGCCGCTCGATCGGCGGCCGACAGGACGATGGCACCGCCGCCGTCCGTGACCAGGCAGCACATCAACATCCGGAAGGGGTACGCGATCATCTTCGAAGACATCACGTCATCGACGGTGATCGGGGCCTTCTGGCTGGCTCGCGGGTTGAGCGCGGCCCATTCGCGCTGGACAACGGCGACTCGAGCGAGGTCTTCCTGTTCGTAGCCGCGGTCCTTCAAGTAGCGCAGCACAGGGAGCGTGAACATCGTTGGCGGGCCGTAGGTACCGAACGGGGTCTCGAACTGCTGCGGCAGGCTGCCCGGCATCGGGTGGGGGAACCCGGCGGCGGCAACGCGGGAGCGCCCACTTTCGCCGTGGGTGATCAGGACGTGGCGGCACAAACCGGACTCGATGGCCGCCATCGCATGACGCACGTGCATCATGAAGGAGCATCCGCCGACGCCCGTGGCGTCGATCCAGGTCGGGGTGATGCCCAGGTAGAGCGCCAGCGACTCAGGGGTTTCACCCGCTGTCGCGATTCCGTCGATGTCGGACGGCTTCAGCCCCGCATCCGCAAGCGCGTTCAACGCAGCGTCCGCGTGCAGCTGGAGCTGCGACATGTGCGGAAGCTTTCCCATCTCGGTCGTTTCGGCGGCGCCGACGACCGCTGCGCGCGCGCGGTTCATCGCGCGTCTCCGGCGAGCTTGAAAAGCGGCAGGGAAATCTTGTCGTTCATGGCCTCGAAGGTGACCTCGACGGGATGATCCAGCGGCAGCAGCGCGGGGTCACAAGGCGTCCCCACGATGTTCGTCATCATCTTCGGCCCCTCTTCCAGCTTGACCACTGCGATGGTGTAGGGCGGCTGGAAGCCGGGGGCCGGCAAGTGGGAAATGACGTAGCTGTGAAGCGTTCCTCGGCCGCTGGCCCGGACCACTTCCACGTGCCTGGACGTGCACGCGGGACAGAAGGGCCTGGGAGGGAAGTAGGTATTGCCGCAGTCGCGGCAGGACTGGAGTCGAAGTTCACCGACGCGCGTGCCTTCCCAGAAATGGGCGGTTTCGGGCGTGGGTACGGGCAGGGGGCGATCGGTGGTCATCGGGGCCGGACCTCTCAGGCGGGCTTGCCTGCCATCAGCAGTGCCTGGTCGTATGTCAGCACGGTTTCGCCGCGCTGGTTCTTTGTGGTGATGGTCATTGCCACGATGCCACGGCCCGGCTTGTTCGACTCGCGCGTGCTGGTGACCGTGGCCGTCGTGAGCACCGTGTCGCCAAACCGGACCGGGCTGGAGAAGCGCACGTTGTCCATGCCGAGGAAGCCGATGGTCGTTCCTTCGAACATGCCGGTCTGGTTCATCTGGCCGGACGTGACGGCGAGAGTCAGCAGGCCGTGGCCGATGCGCACGCCGAACATGCCCTTTTCTGCATACACCTGGTTCACGTGGACGGGGTTGAAGTCACCGGACAGGCCGGCGAAAAGGTTCACGTCGCCGCTCTCGATGGTGCGGCCCCCGGTCTCGATCACTTCGCCGACCTCGAAGTCGTGCCAGTATTTTGCGTTGCGCGATTTGCTCATTTGCAGCTCCTGTTGGGTTAAAGAAATGCCGTCGTGATGGGCACTGGATTGCGTGTGCCGGCTGAGGGGTGGGTGACATCCACGGAGAAGCGCGGCGTCGGACCCGATTGGGATACGCCTTCGATCTCGATCAACGAGCCCCGCGCGGCGAGATGCGCATGGCGCGGCGCTTCGAGATAGCTCAGGACGGGCGACACGCAGTGGTCGCCCTGCTCGAGCAGCGCGCCCCACTCGTCGCGGGTGCGCGTCTTGAAGATTCGCGAGAAAGTCTCACGCAAGGCCTTGCGATCCTGTGACGCATGGCGCTTCGGAGGAGGGGCGAGGCCGACCGCGCCGCATAGCCTGGTGTAGAAGGGCTCTTCGAGCGGACCGACAGCTACGAATTTGCCGTCAGCGCACTCATAGACGCTGTAGTCGGGCAGGCCGCCATCGAACAGGTTCGATTCGCGCGTGTCTGTCCATTCGCCATCGGCGATCTGCTCGTGGATCGCAGTCATGAGCGAAACGATCCCGTCGCACATGGCGGCATCGACCACCTGGCCCCTGCCGGTGCGGCGGGCAGCCATCAGCGCGGCCAGGATGCCGCTGACCAGGAACATCGATCCGCCGGCAAAATCCCCGATCAAGTTCAACGGCAGGACGGGGCGTTCGCGCGGCCCGATGGCTGCAAGGGCACCCGTGACGGCGATGAAATTGATGTCATGACCTGCGGTCGACCTCAGCGGGCCGGCCTGTCCCCAGCCTGTCACCCGCCCGTAGACGAGTCTCGGGTTGTCTGCGATCAGGACTTCGGGTCCGAGGCCCAGGCGCTCCATCGTGCCTGGACGAAAGCCTTCGATCAGTGCGTGGGCACCGCTGACGAGCTGGCGGACGCACGCGAGATCGTCCGGGTTCTTGAGGTCTGCCGCATAGCGTTTCGCACGGCCTCGCTGGGAGATTGCCGTGGCTGGCGCGGGCTGCGCGTCGGGCCGTTCGATCCGGATCACGGTTGCACCCATGTCCGCGAGCAGCATGGCCGCATAGGGGCCCGGGCCGAGCCCTGCGAACTCGACGACGGTGAGGTCGTTCAACGGCCCGGTCATTGCGACTCGCTTCGACGTTGCAGTTCACGTCGGTCGACCTTGCCGGTCAGGCCGGTGGGCATGGCGGTGAGGAAGTGGAAGGCCTTCGGCACCTTGTAGGCACTCAACTGCCGCACATCTTTCAGGTGGGCCCTGACCGAATCGGCTGTCACGTCCGGACGGGTCGCGACGATGTACGCCTCGACCCTCTGGCCAAACTTCGCGTCCTTGCAGCCGACAACCACGCATGAGGACACGCCCTCCAGCGACATGATTGCGGCCTCGATTTCTTCGGCGTGAACCTTGATGCCGCCGGTATTGATGACGTTGTCGGCCCGGCCACTCATCCACAGGTAGCCATCCTCGTCGAGCTGCCCCATGTCGCCACTGCGCCACCAGCCGTCGACGAATTTCTTCGCGGTCAAGGCTGGCTCACGCCAGTAGCCCATCGCCACCGTGGAACCGGTGACAACGATCTCACCTCGCTCGCCGGGCGGCAGCACATCGTCAATCGAACCATCCAGGTTCACGATGCGCATGTCGGCACCGATCGTGGGCAAGCCGGTCGAACCCAGTTTTCGGCCATCGGCCATGTCTTCTGCGGTGACGGTGACCGCGCAGCCGTTGCCCGACTCGCCTGCCATGTAGATCGCCGTTACGCGTGGGCAGAAGCGCGCCGTGATGCGGGCGATGTCGTCGGCGGTGGGAAGTTCTCCGCCCACGCAGGTCAGCCGCACCTTGGTGAAGTCCCGCTGCGGCGTCACGACGTCGAAGACCATGCGCCACATCGTGGGGACCATGTTCAGGATCGTCACGCCCTCGCGCTCGGAAAGATCGACGACACTCGCGGCTTCGAAGCGCCTGACGAGCAAGAGCCTTGCCCGGCCGGCCAGGGCTGGCAGGACGAACATGACCCAACCGGCGAATGACGGGTTCATGGGGATCAGGATCGTGTCGTGCCTGTGGATGCCCTCCAGCAGTGCCTGACCCGCGAGAGCACATGCCAACAGCGAGGCTTGGCTGTGCATGACACCCTTTGGCTTGCCCGTGCTTCCCGATGAAAGAATGACGGCCGCCACCGCGCCCGGGTCGGGACGTTGGCTTGCGTACTCCAGGGGCTTGGCGGCCTCGAGAAGCGCTCTCCAGCTTTTTCCGTCGTCGAGCACCAGCGTCTGGATGGAGAGGCCACTCTCTTGCACAGCCGCCGCGACGGCCGACGTGAATTCGGCGTCGTGCACGACGAACTTCGCACCCAGCCATTGCAGCGCTTCGGCGATTTGCTCGACAGAGTTGTTTCGTGTGTGCAGGTTGGCAGCGACGTAGCCGCCAGTGAACGTGCCGTACCAGGCAACCATGTGCGCCACCGAGCCCAGGCAGAGAAAGGCGACCGCATCACCAGGGACCAGCGACGCATCGCGCAACGCGGAGGCGAAGCGCAGCGACTGGTCGAGGGCCTGATGGCCGGTGAAGCTGCCGCCCTGGTCATCGACGAAGAAAGGTTGCTGTCCTTTCCAGCGGCAGTTGCGCACATACAGGTCCGCAATCGACTCGCATTTCGCGAAACGCGTGCTCATGGAAGTCTCCTGGTGAGAGCGTGTCCGGCCCTTATTCCGGCTTGATGCCGGCAGCCTCGACCAGATCGGCAGTGAGCTTCACGTCGGCCGCGATACGGTCGGCCAGTTCGCGCGGAGTGCTCGCGACCGGAGTCAGGCCGTTGGCTAGCATGTGCTTCTGCGCAAACTCGCGGTCTTGAAGGACCGCGGTGACGTCCTGGCTGATCTTGCGCACGACCGGTTCAGGGGTGCCGGCGGGAGCGTACAAGCCGTACCAGATACTGGCGAGCGCATACGGAGCGCCCTGTTCTGCAGTCGTGCTGACATCAGGGAAGAAGCTGTTTCGGGCCTTGCCAGCCATCGCCAGGGGCTTCAGCTTCCCGGCCTTGAAGTGTTGCCCGACGACGCCGTATCCCCCGCTTGCCAGCTGTACATCGCCCGCGATTGCCGCGCCGATGGAAAGCGAAACACCCTTGTACGGAACCGTCAGGATGTCGATCCGCTCACGCTTGTTGATGGCGTGGATCATGAGATCCGCCTGGCTGCCGCGAGCGAAGGAGCCGAACGACACCTTGCCGGGGTTCGCCTTTGCGTATGCGATCAGCTCGCGCAGGTTCGAAGCCGGAAACGCCGGGTGCGCCACGATGAAAAAGTCGGTCTGCGCCAGAAGCGAAATCGGGGTGAAGCTCTTGTCGGGGTCGTAGGGAAGCTTCTTGTAGAGGAATCGATTGATGACCGTAGTCGTGTCGACGGTCGCGAGCAGCGTGTATCCGTCAGCGGGGGAACGGGCTACGAGATCGGCACCGATCAGCGAATCAGCACCTGGCCGGTTTTCAACGATCACCGGCTGCTTCCACCTGGTGGACAGCTCGACTGCCAAGGCCCGGTAGAGCTGATCCGAGCCACCCGCCTGGAATGGCACGATCAGCCGAACAGGCTTCGTGGGATAGGTATCCGCGAGTGCGGGAGCCAGTAGCCCCACAGCTGCCGCCAAAGTGAATGCGAGTTTCCACATATGTTGTCTCCGTTTGCCCAGTCGATGTTCAGGTGCCGTGATCATAGATTAACCTATCGGCATTGTCAATTGAGTAATTGACAACCTTGGCTTCGGCTTGCGATCCGCGGGGCGGGAGCGTGAGCACGGTCGCCCTGGCACTCCCCGGAACCCGCTGGAGTTCTACAGGACATCTGCTCGACGTGGCGGGACCGAATGGGAGGCGGCGCACCGGCAGGACCGCAGCGCTTCGCAACGGGCCGGCTACTCGGCTTGTACCTTCAGCTGGACAGAGCTCCTGGTTGACATCCATAGATGTCTAGTGACGTCCAGGTGGTGTGGGGGTACGATGCGGGGTACCGGTCTGCGTTGCCGAAGAAAACTTCCGCGCTGACAGGTACTTACGCGCCCGATACTGCTGCCTCCTGCTCCGCCACTTCCTTCGTGCCCTGGTGGGGTACGATGACCCGGCCCTCCCGTCACCCACGATGAACCGGCCGTCCATCACCCTCGTCCGCCTGCGGCAGGTCGACCTGCCGCCCAAAGTCGTCCGCACGGACGGGATCCAGTCCTTTGTCACGCAGCAAACCGTGCTGCTCACGATCCGCTGCAGCGACGGCCTGGAAGGCACCGGCTATGCGTACACCATCGGCACCGGCGGGTCGTCGGTGCTGGCATTGCTGCACGACCACCTCGCGCCGCGCCTCGTCGGCCGCGACCCGCTCTCGGCCGAGGCCATCTGGAAAGACCTGTTCTTCCATACGCATGCCACCGCGGTCGGCGCCATCACGAGCCTGGCCCTCGCGTGCGTGGACACGGCCCTGTGGGACTGGCGCGGGCGCAGCCAGCAGCTTCCGTTGTGGCGGCTGCTGGGCGCGGCCCAACCGCGCGTTCCCGTGTACACGACCGAGGGCGGGTGGCTCCACCTTTCGCCGGCCGAACTGGTCGAGCAGTCGTTGGCCGCCAAGGCCGAAGGGTTCAAGGGTGCCAAGGTCAAGGTGGGCCGGCCGCATGTGAGCGAGGACCTCGCGCGCCTGGCTGCCGTGCGCGAAGCCGTCGGGTCCGGGTTCGAGCTGATGGTCGACGCCAACCAGGGCTTCACCCGCCCCGAGGTGGCCCGCCGCGCGGCGGCGTTCGCGCCGCTGGACCTGGCGTGGCTGGAAGAACCGCTGCCGGCCGAAGACGTCGCGGGCCACCGCATCCTGCGTGCCCAGACGCCCATCCCGGTGGCCGTGGGCGAGTCGATGTACCACATCGCGCAGTTCCGCGAGTACCTCGAGCAGGGTGCCTGCAGCATCGTGCAGCCCGACGTTGCCCGCATCGGCGGCATCACGCCATGGATCAAGGTGGCGCACATGGCGGAGGGCTTCAACGTGCCCGTCTGCCCGCACTTCCTGATGGAGCTGCACGTCAGCCTCTCGGCGGCGGTGCCGAACGCCACGTGGGTCGAGTACATCCCGCAGCTGGATGACATCACGACCAGCCGCATCCGCGTCGAGGACGGCCATGCCTATCCGCCCGAGACGCCGGGCCTCGGGATCGAGTGGGATTGGGATGCGATCGCTGCGCGGCAGTGCGCGGACCTGCTGGTGCAAGCCGGCGCTGCTACTCCCCACCCAGCCTGAACACCCGCCGGGCATTGCCTGCCAGGAAGAGGCGCCCGGCTTCCTCGTCCAGTTCCAGCTCATCGACGCCCTCCGGTGCCTTCGCGCCTTCGCGGGAGCGATCATCGGGTAGTTCGCGGATCGCCTTGAAGCCCAGTCAGTATCGACGGATCGAATCGCTCCGCATCATCCGCCACGGGCGAGCCTGGCGCGGGCGGCGAAGTGGATGTCGTCCTCCAAGTCCTCGTCGCGCATCTGTTTAGTGCAATGAATCACACCCGAGCGGCGACTTTGTGAGCTGCTGATCACGCACCGTCTGGCGCACTATCCAGGCACGCAATCCCGCGTCCTGGAGAAATCACATGAAGCAACTCGCTACCGTCCTCGTCGTCGCCCTTGCCTGCACGCTCTCGGTTGCCGCCGAGTCCACCAGGAAGTCGCCGCAGCAAGCGCGCATGGCGCAGTGCCAGAAGGAGGCCACAGCGTCCGGCAAGACGGGAAAGGACCGCTCCGAACTGTTGCGCGCCTGCCTGTCTGCGAAGAAGCCGGTGAAGGCCGCCAAATCGGCCTGAGGCTGCGCGAATCTTCCGCCCTGTTTCAGCAGGTGGTCCTGCAAAGTGCAAGCCTGCAAAGCCTACGAGTGGGACGCACTGGCAGGCGTGCCGCCGGCCTCCCTGACACGGGCGCTGGTGTCGTTCCTGGGCAACGAGGACCTCAAGAGGCGTTGGCAGCTGCGGCTGGCCCGTGTATCCACTGGACACGTACCGCTGCGTGAAGCCGCAAGCGAGCTGTGACGACCTGTTGAGCTGCATCCAGTCGGACTATTACTACCGCAAGCCTGCCGCTGCGCTCGAAGCGCTGTTGCGCAGCGCTGGCAGCGCGACCTTCCATACTGGCGGTCACCCCTGTATGGAGGGAAGGCTCGGCGCAGCGCGAATGACCGGTGTCGGCCGTCCTACCACCCCAACCCCCACCCGCAACACCAGCATCACCCCCGTCCCGCAAGCGATCGTGCCGAACAGGTTGCGCTTCCACGCATAGAACGCCAGTCCGGCCGCACCGCCGAAGATGCGGGGATCGCGCCAGGTATCGACCAGATGGCCCTGCGTCATCACCAGTTCCGGCGCGACGACGGCTGCCAGCGCGGCGATGGGTGCATAGTGCAGCCCCTCGCGCAGCCAGCGCGGCATCGGCAGGTCTTCCTTCGGCATCAGGAACGAGATGCGGCACAGCAGCGTGATGAAGGACATGCCGACCGTCGCGAGGAAGAGATCGAGGGCGCTCATGACTTCGCCCGCCCGCGCGCAGCGCTCGTGTGCTGCGCCATCACGCCCACAGCGACGGCGGCAGCGATGGCCACCAGGATGTTCAGCTTCAGCGGCAGCGCGTAGCTGGCCACGGCGGCGCAGGCCGCGACCAGCGCTGCCACCCATGTGACGGGCTGCGCAGCTGCGTGCACGTGAGCGCGAGCAGCGCCATGGTGCCCGCAAAACCGAGGCCCCAGGAGGCGGGGATCCCCGCACCGGCGACGATACCCGTGATGATGGAGACCTGCCACACGACCCAGGTCGTGAACGCGCAACCCAGGAAGTAGTCGTCGTGCGGGCACCCCGGTACCGGCTCGGGGAATCGGTGGATGAACAACGCGAAGTTCGTATCGCCCATCAGGTAGCCCATGGCGACCTGGCGGCGGCGCGGAACATGTGCAAAGCAGGGCCGGTAGTGGAAGCTGAACGCCATGAACCGCAGGCTCACGCACAGCGTGGTGGCCCAGACCACCCACATCGGCGCGCCCGCCGCGAGCAGAGGCAGCGCTGCGATCTGCGCGCTGCCCGCGTACACGACGATGGACATGAAGATGGCGAGCGGCACGCCCATCTCACTCTTGGCCATGGCCACGCCCGCTACGAGACCCCATGCGGATACGCCGATCGACAGCGGCAAGCTGTCGCGGAAGCCTTCGTGGCGCAGGGACTTGCCGTGTTGCGCTCGCTGGGCATAGCGGATGACGATTCTCGAGTCAACCCGAACGGCGGCGCGATCGCACTGGGGCATCCGCTCGGGGCATCCGGCGCGCGGCTGGCCACGACGGCAGTGAACCAGCTGCATGCAATCGGCAGTCGCTATGCGCTTTGCACGATGTGCATCGGCGTCGGGCAGGGCATCGCGGTCGCCATCGAACGCGTCTGACCGAGCTGCTCGAGAAGATCACCCTGGTCGTGCCACTCGAGGAATAGCCGGCCAGCGCAGCCTCAACCCGGATCTTCGACAAAGTCCCGGTCCGGGTGATCCGCTTTCCCCTGCTGCCAGTAGCCCCGACCGGTGATTCTCACCCGCTCGATCCCGGGCCGGGACCGCAGGATCTCGCGGATGCGCCGCACGGCAGCCGCTTCGCATCCGACATAGACGCGTCCCGGCCCTGCGGGAAGTTCGCCCAGCTGCCGCGCAGCAGCCTCGAGCATGGCCCCCGGCCCTGCACCACGGCGCGGCAGCCATTGCACGTCCATGCCTTCACGCGCAGGCAAGGCACGAATCTCCTCTTCGTCCTCGACTTCGATGCGCAGGATCGCCTTTGCGCCCGGTGGGAGCGCTTCGACCACGGTTTCCAGCGCCGGTAACGCGCTCTCGTCCCCCATCAACAGGAACCACGACGCCCCGGCATCCACCGCGTAGCCGGGAGCCGGTCCCATCATCACGAGCCGGTCACCCACTTGCGCGCGCTGCGCCCACCGGCTGGCCGGCCCGTCGCCATGCAGCACGAAGTCGATGTCGATCTCCCCGGCATTGCTGTCGATGCGCCGGGGCGTGTAAGTGCGCATCCGGGGCGAACGCGGGGCATCGGGGCCGGGCATATCTGCTTCGTGCGAGCCTTCGGGCGGCACGATCAGCTTCAGGTGCCCGGCCGGGCCGCGCCATTCCAGGCCCTGGAGCTCGGCGGCACCAAATCGGATGCGGACCATTCGTGGACTGAGCGGCTCGATGCCGAGCACCTCGATGCGCCTTGGCATGGGGCGGGGGCGCTTCTCGTTGCGGGATCCTTCCATGTTTGGGATAACTATACCCGCCAGCTCCTGCGTGGGTGACGGGCGCGGCAGTGCTTGCGGCGGATGGTCCGGGCTGCGCCCGCCTCTGGCCACCACGCCCCGGCGCTTCAGTTCCGCAATCTGCTGCGGCGTAAGACCGATCTCAGCCAGCACCGCGTCCGTGTCCTGCCCAACGCCGGGCGCGGCGCGGCGGTGCTGGCCCGGCGTGCGCGACAGTTTCGGCACGATGCCGGGCACGGCCAGTTCGCTGCCGTCATCCATGCGCAGGCTCTCCAGCATCCCGCGCGCCTGGTAGTGAGGGTCGGCCGCGATGTCCGCGACCGTGTAGATCTTCCCGGCGGGCACCGAGGCCGCGTCCAGTGCGCTGAGCACTTCGGCCACGGTTCGCTTTGCAGTCCAGGCGCCAATGGCCGCATCGACTTCAGCCACTCGCGCGACGCGGCCGGTGTTGTCGGCCAGCTGCGGATCGGCGGCCAGGTCGGGCCGGTCGATCACCGCCATCAGCCGCTTGAAGATGCTGTCGCCGTTGCCGGCGATGAGCGCGTAGCCGCCGTCCTGGCAAAGATAGGCATTGCTCGGCGCGATGCCGGGCAGGGCGCTGCCCGCCGGGCCGCGAATCGCGCCGAATGCGCTGTACTCAGGCAGCAGGCTTTCCATGCAGTTGAAGACGGCCTCGTACAAGGCCACGTCGACGACCTGGC
Source organism: Burkholderiales bacterium (assembly GCA_016213325.1). Lineage (GTDB taxonomy): Bacteria > Pseudomonadota > Gammaproteobacteria > Burkholderiales > Burkholderiaceae_C > Ramlibacter. The sequence goes on from JACRAY010000022.1 coordinate 114,093, forward strand.
CGCGGCCGGAGCGTTGCCGCTCGTGCAAGGCGACGAGGACGCCGATCACGCCGTGCAGGGCCGCCAGCGTGTCGCCGATCGAGACGCCCACGCGAACGGGAACGCGTCCCGCCTCCCCCGTCAGGTGGCGCAGGCCGCCCATGGCCTCGGCCACCACGCCGAAGCCGGGCCGGTCGCGGTAGGGGCCGGTCTGTCCGTAGCCGCTGACGCGCAGCATGATGAGCCGAGGGTTCAGCCCGAGCAGCACGTCGGGACCCAGCCCCCAGCCTTCCAGCGCGCCGGGGCGGAAGTTTTCGACCAGCACGTCGGCTTCACCGGCGAGCTTGCGCACGATCTCCTGTGCGGCAAGCTCCTTCAGGTCGAGCGCGACGGATCGCTTGCCGCGCGACTGCACTTGCCACCATACCGAGGTGCCGTCTTTCAGCAGGCGCCACTTGCGCAGCGGGTCGCCGGAACCGGGCGGCTCCACCTTGATCACCTCGGCGCCGAAGTCGGCCAGGGTCTTGGCTGCGAAGGGGCCGGCAATCAGCTGGCCCATTTCCAGGACCTTCAGGCCCGCGAGCGGGAGCGTGGGATCGGGTGTGTGCACCGCGTCGATTCTAGAATCGGCCCCTGCTACTCGCCACCCAACCTGTACACCCGCCGGGCATTGCCTGCGAGGAAGAGGCGCCTGGCTTCCTCGTCCAGCCCCAGCTCATCGATGCCCTCCAGCGCCTTCGCGGGAGCGATCATCGGGTAGTTGGACCCGAACAGCACCTTGTGCCTGCCGTGGGCGCGCATGAACTCGACGAGAGCTGCCGGGTAGCGCTTGACGGTGTAGGCCGAAGTGTCGATGTAGACGTTCTCGTGCTTGGTCGCCACCGCAATGGCCTCGTCGGTCCATGGGTAGCCGATGTGGCCGGCGACGATGGTGAGCTCGGGGAAGTCCAGGGCCACCTGGTCCAGGTAGATCGGCCGGCCGACTTCGCTGGGCATCAAGGGGCCGGCGTGGCCGATCTGCGTGCAGAACGGCACGCCCAGTTCGGCGCAGGCGGCATACACGGGATAGAAGCGCCGGTCGGTCGGCGGAACTTCCCACAGCCACGGCAGGATGCGGATCGCCTTGAAGCCCAGCTCGTTCACGCAACGCCGCACCTCCTTCATCGCGGCCATGGGCTTGCTGATGTCCACCGAGCCGACGCCGATCAACCGGCCCTGCGCCTGCTGCACGAAACCGGCGACTTCGTCGTTCGAGATCATCACGCTGCGCGGACCCACCCAGGCCGATGTCAGCGCCCGCTCTACCTGGGCCTGGTCCATCGCGTGCACGGTGGCTGCCACCGGCAATTCCTCGCTGGGCACCGGGCTCTTGATCCACCGGCGCAGCGGCTCGAACATGGGGTCCTGCGAGTGGCGCAGGGTGGGATGCTGGATCCAGGCGTCGATGATCATTCCGGAGGTTCCTTCCAGGGCTCGGTTGCCGCACGACACTTTGCCTCAAGTCGAGCCCCTGTAGGACGCGGCGCTGACTTGGGCGCGTGCCGTCCGTGCGCTGCGCGCAAGGTTCAAACTGCACGGCTGATCCCCACCGGGGGGTCATCACCCAAGGATTTCCATGACCGTCGCCCGCATCACCGAGATCAGCAGTGTCAGCACCGTGAGCTTCCAGGACGCGATCACCCAAGGCGTCGAACGCGCGAACAAGACCCTCAAGAACCTGAAGGGCGCGTGGGTCAAGGACCAGGAAGTGAACATCGACAACGGCAAGGTGACCGGCTACAAGGTCGTCCTCAAGGTCACGTTCATCCTGACCGAGTAGCTACGCGTAGCGGCGGTCAGCGCAGGCGCGCGAGCCGCCGGGCGTTGGACGTGGCCTTGCGATGCACCGGCGCCAGTCCCTTCGACAGCAGGTCGTTGGCGTCGACGAGCGGCACGCGTGCGCCCTGCAGCGTGGCGATCCACGCCAGCTGCGAGGCCCGCACCACGGCCCAACCCATCGCGAACCACGACTGCCAAAACGCGACGACCTTCTCGCGGCCCATGCCGTGGAACTCGCGGCGGTCCCTCGCGTTCGGGAATGCGCCGGCCATGCCCATTCGGGTCAGGCGGTGGGCGATCACTTGCGGCACGGCGACCGCGAGTTCGGTGGCCTGGCGGGACAGGCGTGAGGATTTCCTGGATGTCATGCGTCCAGTTTGGTCGAAGTCGCGCCTGCCGCTTGTCGGCAGAAATCGCTTCATCGTCCATCAAGCCGCTGGCTGTGCAGCCCGCGACATGGATAGGGCAACAAAGTCGACGAACGCCTGGACCCGTGGGTTACGATAACCAAGCCCTCCTCCCACGATGAACCGGCCGACCATCACCTCCGTGCGCCTGCGCCAGGTCGACCTGCCGCCCAAAGTCGTCCGCACGGACGCGATCCAGTCCTTCGTCACGCAACAAACGCTGTTGCTCACGATCCGCTGCAGCGACGGCCTGGAAGGCACCGGCTATGCGTACACCATCGGCACCGGCGGCTCGTCGGTGCTGGCATTGCTGCACGACCACCTCGCGCCGCGCCTCGTCGGCCGCGACCCGCTCTCGGCCGAGGCCATCTGGAAAGACCTGTTCTTCCATACGCACGCCACCGCGGTGGGCGCCATCACGAGCCTGGCCCTCGCGTGCGTGGACACGGCCCTGTGGGACTGGCGCGGGCGCAGCCAGCAGCTTGCCCTGTGGCGGCTGCTGGGCGCGGCCCAGCCGCGCGTTCCCGTGTACACGACCGAGGGCGGGTGGCTCCACCTGTCGCCGGCCGAACTGGTCGATCAGTCGCTGGCCGCCAAGGCCGAAGGGTTCAAGGGCGCCAAGGTCAAGGTGGGCCGGCCGCATGTCAGCGAAGACCTCGCGCGCCTGGCTGCCGTGCGCGAAGCCGTCGGGTCCGGGTTCGAGCTGATGGTCGACGCCAACCAGGGCTTCACCCGCCCCGAAGTGGCCCGCCGCGCGGCGGCGTTCGCGCCCCTGGACCTGGCGTGGCTGGAGGAACCGCTGCCGGCCGAAGACGTCGCGGGCCATCGCATGCTGCGCGCCCAGACAACCATCCCCGTGGCCGTGGGCGAGTCGATGTACCACCTTGCCCAGTTCCGCGAGTACCTCGAGCAGGGCGCCTGCAGCATCGTGCAGCCCGATGTCGCCCGCATCGGCGGCATCACGCCCTGGATCAAGGTGGCGCACATGGCGGAGGCCTTCAACGTGCCCGTCTGCCCGCACTTCCTGATGGAGCTGCACGTCAGTCTCTCGGCGGCGGTGCCGAACGCCGCGTGGGTCGAGTACATCCCGCAACTGGACGACATCACGACCAGCCGCATCCGCGTCGAGGATGGCCATGCCTGTCCGCCCGAGACGCCAGGCCTCGGGATCGAGTGGGATTGGGATGCGATCGCCGCGCGGCAGTGCGCGGACCTGCTGGTGCAAGCCGGCTGAGGGTGACATGAAGTCCGCCCTCGAGAGCTTGCGTCAGGCGATCGAGCTTCAGCCCGCAGACACGGCGCTGCTCGCGAACATGGTGCGCCTGTGCTCGCAGGCGGGGCGGCCGCAGGACGCCGTGCCCGTCCTCCAGCAAGCGATTGCAGCGCAGCCGGACTCGGCCGACGCCCATCATTGGCTGGGCTTGATGCTGCGCGCCTCGGGACGTCCACGGGAGGCGGCCGCCAGCCTGGCTGAAGCCGTGCGCCTGCAGCCGGACCACGCGGAAGCGCACAACGCGCGGGGTGTCACGCTGGCGGAACTGGGCGATCGGCACGGCGCAGTCGCCAGTTTCGACCAGTCGCTGCGGCTCTGGCCCGACGTTGCCGACACCCACCGGAACCGGGGTTTGGCCCTGCGCCAGCTGGGCGATGCCGAGCGTGCAGTGGCCAGCTTCGACGAGGCGATCCGCCTGGAGCCCGGGCAAGCACTGTCGCATCACCAGCGCGCCCTGGCGCTGAGGGACCTGAAGCGCCCGGCCGAGGCGCTGGCGAGCCTTGAACGCGCCGTGGCGCTGGCGCCGAACCTGGCTGACGCTCACTACATGCGTGGCGTGTTCCTGCTGGAACTTGCCAGGGCCGACGAAGCGCTTGCCAGCCTCGACCGGGCGTTGCAGCTGAAGCCGGATGCCGCCGACGCATGGAACCTCCGCGGCGTCGCCCTCAGGCTGCTGGGCCGCATCGAAGCATCGCTCGCCAGCTTCGACGCGGCGCTGCAGCGCAAGCCGGTTTTCGCGCAGGCCCACCTGGACCGCGGCTATGCGTTGCGGGAACTGGGACGCCTCGACGAAGCGATCGCCAGCTACGACCGGGCGATTGCCGCCGACCCGCATGACGTCGAAGCAACCTGGGGCAAGGCGATCGCGCTGCTGCTCGCGGGACGGCTGGAGGAAGGCTTCGAGCTGTTCGAGTGCCGCTGGGACAAGGCGTCGTTCACCTCGCCGAAGCGCGGTTTCCGCGCGCCGCAGTGGACCGGGCAGCAGCCGCTGGCCGGCAAGACGATCGTGCTGCACGCCGAGCAAGGGTTCGGCGACGCGATCCAGTTCGCGCGCTTCGCCCCGCTGGTGGCCGAGCGCGGCGGGCGGGTGGTGCTGGAGGTGCCGCGTGCGCTGGCCGGGCTGCTGGGCACGCTGCCCGGCATCGTGCAGGTTGTCGAGCGCGGCCGGCCGCTGCCTCCGTTCGACTTCCACTGCCCCTTGATGTCGCTGCCCCGGGCCTTCGGCACGACGCTGCACAGCATTCCTGCGGCCGAAGGCTACCTGGCGCCCGACCCCGGCAAGCTTGCGCATTGGCAGGCCGTGCTCGGCCCAGCGAGGGCGCCGCGCATCGGGCTGGCCTGGAGCGGCAGGCCCACGCACAAAGGTGACCGGCAACGCAGCCTTGGCCTGGCTCGGCTGGTCGAAGCGCTGCCTTCCGGCCCCGAATACGTGAGCCTGCAGAAGGAACTGCGCGAGCCAGACGATGCAGTGCTGGCCGCGCATCCCGGCCTGCGGCACTTCGGCGCGCGGCTGGTCGACTTCGGCGACACGGCGGCGTTGTGTGCTGCCATGGATCTGGTGGTCAGCGTGGACACCAGCGTCGCGCATCTCGCAGGCGCACTCGGCCGGCCCACGTGGCTCTTGCTGCCGCGAGCGCCCGATTGGCGCTGGCTGCTGGACCGGCCGAACACGCCCTGGTATGCGTCGGTGCGCCTCTTCCGGCAAGACGCGGCGCGCGACTGGGATCCAGTGCTCTCGCGCATCGCCGGCGCCATCCGCGACACACTTCACCTGGGCGTGTGATCACGGATGCCAGCGCGACAACGCCTTCGGCGTCGCAGCCGATCGCGTACCCGCGAGTTCGTACGACAGCTGGTTGGCAGCGCGAATCACGTTCTTTGCATGCTTCTCCAGCTTTGCTTTCGTCAGGCGCGAGCTGGGACCTGAGATGCACATCGACCCCAGCAGGCGCCAGTTCAGCCCGAAGACGGGCGCCGCCACGCTGGAGACTTCGGCCTCGCGCTCGCCCACCGATATCTGGTAGCCGCGCTCGCGGATCGACTCGTAGGGCTCGCCCTTGGCGCCGCTGAAAGCCAGGATCACGCGGCCCGGGGCGCCGCGGTCCAGGGGGAGCCGCTCGCCGATCCGCACGTTGTGCCGCACCGACTGCGGGCCTTCGACGCGCGCCACGCAGGACCGGATGTTGCCCTCGCGCACGTAGAACGACGCGCTCTCGCCGGTCTCCTTCACCAGCTGGTGCAGCGCCGGCTCGACGACGTTGTTGACGTCGAAGCCCGACTGGTAGCGCGCGCCCAGCCAGCCGGCGGCCGGGCCCAGCCGCCACTGGCCATCTTCCGTCTGCACCATGTACTGGCTCAGCGCCAGCGTGCGGGCGAGCCGCAGCGCCGTGGTCTTGTGCATCTTCGAGCGGCGGCTCAGCTCGGCCAGCGACAGCGCCGATTCGCCGATCTCGAATGCTTCCATCAGGGATAGCGCCCGGGTCACCGCAATGACGCCGCCCGCCTGCTTCTCGTCGTCTTCCACTGCCGCGTTGCGCATGCTGCACCTAGGTCCACTGTGTGAAACCGTATTGTACTGTGCGCAACTCGCACCTACAGTCACGGTCATGGGGCCAATGGTGAGCCCCGACCGGAGACAACCCCCATGCAGCTTTCCCGACGTATCGCGCTCGCCCTGACGGCCGCATCCCTCTTCACGGCAGTGGCCGCCCACGCGCAGGCCTGGCCGGCCAAGCCCGTGCGGCTCTACGTTCCGTTCCCCGCCGGCGGCGGCACGGACATCATCACCCGCGAGCTGGCCAACAAGCTGTCCACCTCGGGCTACAACTTCGTGGTGGAGAACAAGCCGGGTTCCGGCGGCAACCTGGGCGTCGACGCGGCGGCCAAGTCGCCGGCCGACGGCTACACCTTCGTGATGGGCCAGACCAGCAACCTCGCGATCAACCCCACGCTGTACCCGAAGCTGCCCTACGACCCGGTGAAGGACCTCACGCCGATCAGCATGGTCGCCAGCTCGTCGCTGGTGATCGTCACCGGTGCAGACTCGCCGTACAAGACGCTCGCCGACGTGGTGAAGGCGGCCAAGGAAAAGCCGGGCAGCATCAACTACGCGACGTCCGGCAACGGCACCGTGGCGCACCTCGCGACGGAGTCCTTCCAGAAGGTCGCCGGCGTGAAGCTCACGCACATCCCCTACAAGGGTGCCGCGCAGGGCGCGACGGACGTGATCAGCGGGCAGGTCCAGCTGTACGTCTCGTCCATCCCGACGCTGCTGGGCCACCTGAAGAGCGGCAAGATGCGCGCCATCGCCGTCACGGCCGCCAAGCGCGCCGACGACCTCCCGCAAGTGCCGACGGTCGCGGAGTCAGGCTACAAGGGCTTCGAAGCCGTCACGTGGTTCGGCGTGCTAGGCCCGGCGAACCTGCCGAAGGACGTCGTCGCGAAGTTGAGCGCCGACATCAACAAGGCGCTGAAGGATGCCGAGCTGCGCAAGAAGCTGGGCGACCAGGGCGCCGACGTCGAGGGCAGCACGCCCGAGCAGTTTGGCAAGCTGATCCGCGACGACATCGCCCGCTGGGGCAAGATCGTCAAGGAATCCGGCGCGAAGGTGGACTGAGCCATGTCCACAGACATCGTGCGCGACTTCGAGCGCGTCTCTCCCGACCTGGTGCGCCAGGCTGCTGGATTCCAGGCCGCCATCCTGGCCGACGTCAACGGCCGCCGCGGCGCGCTGCACGGCCGCATCGCGGCGCTGCGCCCGCGCATGAAGCTGGCCGGCCCGGCACTGACCGTGGAGGTGCGCCCCGGCGACAACCTGATGATCCACGCTGCCATCGCGCTGGCGAAGCCGGGCGACGTGCTCGTGATAGACGGCAAGGGCGACCAGACCGCCGCGCTCATGGGCACCATCATGATGACGGCGTGCCAGCAGCTGGGCATCGCCGGCGTCGTGATCGACGGCGCGGTGCGCGACAGCCTGGAGATCGACGAGATGGACTTCCCGGTCTTCTCGGTTGGCACCAACCCGAACGGCCCCACCAAGAACGTGGCGGGGCGCATCGGCCACCCCATCACCTGCGGCGGCGTCAGCGTGCGGCCCGGCGACCTCGTGGTGGCGGATGCCGACGGCGTGTTCGTGGGCGAGCGCGAGCGCGTGGAAGCGCTGTTGCCGCTGGCGCGCAAGAAGGTGGAAGACGAAGCCACTCGCATCGCGCAGATCAAGCAGGGCAACACCAGCGCCGGCTGGCTGGCGGGCGCGCTGCGCACCGCGGGTGTCCTGAAGGAAGGGGAAGCCCTGTGAGCCCCAGGCCACTCATCCTGGTCACCGGCGCCGACCTCGCGCCGCAGGCCCTGCAACTGCTGGAAGGCTTCGACGTGGTCTATGCGGGCAAGGCCCCGCAGGAAGCCGACCTCGTGGCGCTCAGCGAGCGGCACGACCCGGTGGGCATCATCGTGCGCTACGGCAGGATTCCTGCAGCCGTGATGGACGCCGCGCCGTCGCTGCGCGTGATCTCCAAGCACGGCAGCGGCACCGATACGATCGACAAGGACGCAGCCAAGGCGCGCGGTATCGAAGTGCGTGCGGCCGTCGGCGCCAATGCGGCGGCGGTTGCCGAGCAGGCACTGGCCCTGCTGCTCGCCTGCGCCAAGTCGGTGCCGCAGCTCAATGCGCGCATGCACGCCGGTCACTGGGACAAGGCCACGCACAAGAGCCTGGAACTCGCGGGCCGCACCGTCGGCCTGGTGGGCCTGGGCGCCATCGGCCAGCGCTTTGCCCGCATGTGCGATGCGATGGGCATGACCTTGATCGGCCATGATCCCTTTGCGAAGGACCTGCCGTCGTTCATACGCGTGGTGGACCTTCAGGCGATCTGGCGCGAGTCCGATGCGATCTCCCTGCACTGCCCGCTGGTGGCCGACAACCGGGAGATGGTCAACGCCGGCACCCTGGCTGCATGCAAGCGCGGCGTGATCCTGGTGAACACGGCGCGCGGCGGGCTCGTCGACGAGGCGGCGCTGCTCGCGGCCGTGCGGTCCGGCCAGGTGGCCGCGGCGGGCCTCGACAGCTTTGCCGTGGAGCCGATGGCGGCGCCGCATCCCTTCCATGGTGAACCCAACGTGATCCTCAGCCCGCACATCGGCGGCGTGACCGGGGATGCGTACGTGAACATGGGCGTGGCGGCTGCACGCAATGTGCTCGCGGTGGTGCAGGCGGTCAACGCCTGACTACGAGTAGCGAGACAACGACAGCCCGTCCGTCTCGATAGCAGTCTTCCCCGTCCCCATCCAGTCCGCCAGCAGTTGCCCGGTGCCGGCCGCCATGGTCCAGCCCAGCGTGCCATGCCCGGTCGCGAGCCACAGCCCTCCCAGCGGCGTCGGCCCGACCACGGGTGTGCCGTCGGGCGTCATCGGCCGCAGCCCGGCCCAGAAGCTGGCCTTGGCCACGTCGCCGGCACGTGGGAACAAGTCGGTCACCACGTGGTTCAGCGTGTCGCGCCGCGGCTCGCGCAGCTTCAGGCTGTAGCCCGCCAGTTCCGCCGTGCCGCCGGCGCGGATGCGGTCACCCAGGCGCGTCACCGCCACCTTGTGGGTCTCGTCCATGATGGTCGACTCGGGGGCATGCGCAGCATCGTCGATGGGCAATGTGATGGAGTAGCCCTTGACCGGAACCACCGGAAGGTCGATGCCCGCCGGCTCGAGCAGCAGGGGTGAATAGCTTCCCAGCGCGACCAGGTAGCGATCGGCTTGCAACGCTCCTGCGTCGGTCTGAACGCCGCTGATGCGGTTGCCCTCGCGCACCAGCGACCGGATGTTGACGCCCCACCGGAACTTCACGCCCAGTGCCTCGGCCATCTTCGCGAGCTTCTGAGAGAAGATGAAACAATCGCCCGTCTCGTCACCCGGCAGGCGCAGGGCGCCGACGAACTTCTCCTTGACTAGGGCCAGCGCCGGCTCGTACTGCAGGTAGCCGTCGCGGTCGAGCAGTTGCCACGGCACGCCGTACTCCTTGAGGATCTCGATGTCCTTGCCCGTGGCATCCAGCTGCTTCTGCGTGCGAAACAGCTGCAGCGTGCCCTGGCTGCGCTCGTCGTAGGTGATGCCGGTGTCGTTGCGCAGCGTGCGCAGGCAGTCGCGGCTGTACTCCGCCAGCCGCACCATGCGCGCCTTGTTGACCTTGTAGCGCGCTGCGGTGCAGTTGCGCAGCATCGCCAGGCCCCAGCGCCACATGGCCCATTCCAGCATCGGCCAGATCACCAGCGGGCTGTGGTTCATCAGCATCCAGTTGATAGCCTTGACCGGCACACCCGGCCCGGCCCACGGCGCCGAGTAGCCCGGCGACACTTCGCCTGCATTGGCGAAGCTGGTTTCCAGTGCGGGTCCGGGCTGGCGGTCGACGACCGTCACCTCGTGCCCGCCGCGCGCCAGGTAGTACGCGGCCGTCGTGCCGATGACGCCGCTGCCGAGGATGAGGACTTTCATCGCGTGGCAGCGTATCCCAGATCGGGTTTCGCAGTCCAGCTTCGTGGCTTGCGGGACAATGGGCCTTGACCGCCCCCACCAAGCTCCCCCTGGCCGCACACCTGCGCCCCTCCGACCTGCGCGCGTTGGCGCAGCTCGCCGTGGACGGCACGCTGGGCGTGACCGGCATCGCCGAGCAGTTGCACCAGGCGATCCTGCGGCCCGGGCTGCTGCCGGATACCGCGCCCCAGCGCATCACGCGCGGCATCACGGGCTTTGTCTATGGCGCGGTTCGCGGCGTGACTCGCGTCGTGGGGCACGGCCTCGACATCGCGCTGCATCCGGTGGAGAAGGCGCTGGATCGCCGTGTGGACGACCCGTCCCCGACCTCGGACGAGCGCGAAGCCATCATCGCCGCATTGAACGGCGTGCTGGGCGACCACCTGGAAGCCAGCGGCAATGCATTGGCGATCGCCGTGAACCTGCAGCATGCCGATACGCCGCTGGCCCTGGAGCGCGCGGCGCTCGCTGCGCTGCCCGGCGTCACGGGCCGCGTGCTGGTGCTGGTCCACGGGCTTGCGATGAATCCCCGTCAATGGAAGCGCGGAGACGGCAACTTCGGCCGGGACTTGGCAGCTGCGTGCGGCAGCATCGCACTGCACCTGCACTACAACACCGGGCGCGCCATCGATACCAACGGGCGCGACTTCGCGCAGTTGCTGCAGAAGCTGGTGATGCAATGGCCCGTGCCGGTCGAAGAAATCGTGATCGTTGGGCACAGCATGGGTGGCCTTGTCGCGCGCAGCGCGTGCCGGCACGCCGCCGAGCGGGGCGACACCTGGCTCGGGCTCCTGCGCAGCATGGTGTTCCTCGGCACGCCGCATCATGGCGCGGCGCTGGAGCGTGGCGGCCACGCTGTCGAGGTGCTGCTCGGTGCGAATGCCTACTCCGCCGCCTTTGCCAGACTGGCCGGCCTGCGCAGCGCCGGCATCATGGACTTGCGGCACGGCAGCGATGCCGGGCCGCTGCCCGCCGGTGTGCATTGCTATGCCGTGGCAGGTGTGCTGGACGGCCGGAAGGCGAAGCTGTTGGGCGACGGCCTGGTGACTGTGGACAGTGCGTTGGGCCGGCATGCTGATCCCGCGCGGCATCTTGCGATGGCCGAGCAGGCGCAATGGATCGCAGCCGGCCACGGCCACATCGAGCTGATGCATAGCCCTGCGGTCCTGGCCAAGCTGGCTTTCTGGCTGGCCTGAGTCCCCCTCACACGGATGGGCATGTCCGCCGCATGCGGATGGGGCGTGCCGGTGTTGTCCGACAAGGGTGGGCGGCGCCTCGACGGCACGATGAATGCTTCAGGCATCACTGCCAGACCAAGGAGACCCAGCCATGTCCGACGACAAGAGCCAGAGCGGCGGCCAGGACCGCGAGCGCATCAACGTGAACCAGGACTACGAACTGCGCGATTGGGCCAAGGCACTGAACACCACGCCCGAGCGCGTGAAAGAGGCGGTGCAGGCGGTCGGCGACCGTGCCGACAAGGTGCGCGAATACCTGGGGGGCAAGCCGGGCAAGTCCTGAGCCGAACGGGCGCGGCCTCCAGTTGTCCATCACCCGGCGCGCCTGGCAACCTGGCGGTCAGACGGCCTTGATGTGCTTCCGTCGACTCCAACCGACAGAAGCCGTCGCTGGCCGTCCCAAACTTGATCCTGAAACCAGAAGAAGGAGCACACCATGGATGCGAAGAAGCAGCAAGGCGGCAGCACCGCATCGGCCCAACAGGATCAATACAACCCCTCCAGCCAGCAGCAGGGCGGCGGCTCGCTCGCGCAGCGGGACGAGCGCGCCCCGGCGCGCTGGCGCGGCGTGCGCAACCCGTTCGAACTGATGGCGCGGATGGACGAAGACATGGACCGCCTGTTCCGCCAGTTCTGGGGCGGCGGGCGCAGCCTTTCGCGCGGCCGCGACGGCGGCCTGCCGCAGATGTGGACCCCGCAAGTGGAAGTGTTCGAGCGCGACGGCAAGCTGCACGTGCATGCCGACCTCCCCGGCATGAAGAAGGAAGAGGTCAAGGTGAGCATCGACGACGAGCAGCTGGTCATCGAAGGCGAGCGGCGGTCCAGCCACGAAAGCGGCAACCGCGAGCAGCAGGGCTACTACCACAGCGAGCGCAGCTACGGCAGCTTCTACCGCACGGTGCCGCTGCCCGAGGGCATCGATTCGTCCACAGCGGAAGCCAGCTTCACCGACGGCGTGCTGAAGGTGCAGTTCGCGGCACCGCAGCCACGCCAGGCGCGCAGCCGCAAGCTCGAGATCCGCTAGTTCAGTATTCGCGCATCAGCGCCAGGCTTTCGATCGCCAGCTTCGCCTCGCGCAGTGCGCCGACGGCCTTGCGCTTGTTCGGTGCCTTGTCGCAGCCCCCGGCCGAAAGGGTGTCGTTGCCGCGCAGCAGTTCGTTGCCTTCGAGGCAGACGGAGTAGCGCCCACGTTCGTCTGTACGGATCGTGTACGTGAGCCGGCGACCCCTGGACCGGGTGTAGGTGGCTTTGGGCATGCGGCATGATGCGTGCCGGCCGGCCTGTGCCCAGGTCAGCGGGGATGCCGCGAGGGTGCAGTCCACGGCCCCCGGTTTTTTGCAGCCGCACGGAACTCTCCGACAGGGTGCCCGCCAACTCCGGCGCATGATGTGGCACGATGAACCCCTGGAGGAGATCATGCGCACAACCAGAAACGCCCAATCCACCACGGCCTCTGCCTCGCCTTTCGACTGGCGGCGGGCCAAGGAGGACGGACAGGCTGCCAGGCCCGTGGAGCACCGGATGTCCGTGCGTGAGAGAACCGAAAAGGTGCTGATGCACCGCTGGGGCAACCCGTACTGCAAGCCTGGCTGGCCGTAAGCGACAGCCCGCACTCGGGTAGAGTGCCGGGGGCATGAACCCCACAGAGACCGCCGATGCCATCGTCATCGGGCTTGGCGCCTTCGGCAGCGCCACCGCCTGGCAGCTGGCCCGCCGCGGCGCTCGCGTCGTCGGCATCGACCGCTTCACACCGCCGCACCCGCACGGCTCCACCCACGGCGAAACGCGCATCACCCGGCTGGCCGTGGGCGAAGGCGCCGTGTACGTTCCACTGGTCAAGCGCTCCCACGAAATCTGGGCCGAGCTGGAGGCCATGGCGAATGGCCGTTCGCTGCACCTGCGCACGGGCGGCATCGTCATCGGTGCTGCGGGCGGCGGCGGGCAGCTGCACGGCAAGGCCGACTTCGTGCAGCGCACGATCGACCTGGGTCGCGCTTACGGCATACCGCACGAAGTCCTGCGCGGGCAAGACATAACGCGGCGCTTTCCGCAGTTCGTCACCAGCGGCGACGAACTGGCGTACTACGAGCCCGATTCAGGTGTCTTGCGGCCCGAGGCTTGCGTGGCCGCGCAACTGGAAGAAGCGCGAAGGCATGGTGCCGACCTGCGGCTCGGCGAAACCGTCCTGGCCCTCGAGCGCAGCGGCTCGGGCGTTTCGGTGAGAACCGATCGCGCCACGTATGCCGCGGCCCAGGTGATCGTGACCGCAGGCGCTTGGATTCCCGGGCTGGTCGGTGGTGAGTACGCATCGCGCTTGAAGGTGATGCGGCAGGTGCTGCTGTGGTTCAGGCCCAGCGAGCCCGCGCTGTACGAGTCGCGCCACTGCCCGGTGTTCATCTGGACCCACGGGGCCGGCGACGAAGACATGTTGTATGGCTTTCCCATGATGGTTGCGCAGGGCGACGTGAAGGTCGCCGCCGAGCAGTTCCGCGACACCACGGACCCGGACCGTGTCGACCGCACGGTGACCCAGGCCGACCAGCGCGCGGTGTTCGATGCGCACATCGCGGGGCGCCTGCGCGGCATGAGTGCCGAGTGCACGCGCACCGCCACCTGCCTCTATACCGTCAGCCCCGATGGCGGCTTCGTGATCGACCGGCATCCAACGCTTGAGAACGTGACGGTGGTGTCAGCGTGCTCGGGGCATGGCTTCAAGCATTCGGCGGCGCTGGGGGAGCAGTTGGCTCTGCGGGCGTTGGGGGAGGGGACCAGCGTGGACTGGCAGGCCTTCGGCCTCACTCGCCCTTGATGCCCCCGTCACCCACGACCACCAGGATCGTCTCTCCCGTCGCGACCAGCCGCTGCTCGCCGCCGCCCAGCGCAAAGAGTTCGCAGGCGGTGAACACCTGCGTCTTGCCCGGCTTCACCACCCGCGCTTTCGCCACGAACCGTTCACCCACTGCGGGGCGCAGGCAGTTGACGGCGAAGTGCGACGCCAGCACGCGGCCGGCCACGGTGGTGGCAGCGAACCCGCAGGCCGTGTCGATGAGCGCGGCCACCATACCCGCATGCAGGAAGCCCGCGTACTGTCCGAGTTCAGGCTTCCAGTCGACGGCGATCTCGGCACGGCCCGCATCGGCGCCCAGCACCTCGATGCCGCACCAGCGGTTGAACGCCGCGGTATTGCTCAAGGCTCGGACTTGTTCAAGGGAAAGGACGGAAGGCATCGCGGGGCTCCTGGTGCGAACAGCCATGCTCCGCTTGTGGCGCCGGCCAGGCTGTCATGCGCGCGACCTCATGTCGCGTGCGGAACAGCCTGGCCGGCAACCCGACCCGGTGCGCGAGTGGCGCACTGCGCGGCGCTTCGCGCTCCAGCAGCACGCCGAGGTCCAGCGTGGCACGGCCCGCGCGCTTACGGCAGCGGATCGAACTTCAGTTCGGAAAGCGGCACCACCTTTTCATCGCGCGTCATCTTGTACTCGGTGTTCGGCCCGAGCCACTTGTTCCACAGCTTGCCGATCTCGCCGGCCTTGTCGAGCGCCAGCAGGCTTTCGTTGATCCTGGCGGTCAGGGCCGGCTCGTCCTTCTTCATGCCTACGCCGATCGGCTGGAAGGCCATGGGCTCGCTGATCATCTTCAGCTCGACCGCACCGGCCTGCTTCGACTGGTTGACCAGCTTGGTGATGGTCATCGTGTTGGCCACCATGCCGAGCGCCTTGTTCTGCTGCACAGCCATGTAGGCGGACCCGGTGTCCTGGAAGGTGACCGGCTCGGAGCCGTTCAGCTTGATCGACAGCTCGGACGTCGAGCCCTTGGTGGAGGCGAGGCGCTTGCCCCTGAAGTCGGCCTTCTTCGTGCCCGGGTCCGACGCCTTCACGGCCAGCATCTCCTTGGCCAGGTAGTATGGGTGGCTGAACTGCACCTGCTCGGCGCGGCTCAGCGTGTAAGCGAGGTTGGCCACTGCGACGTCCACGCGGCCCATCTTCACTTCCGGGATGCGCGCTTCGACCGACACGGGCACCACCGTGGCCTTCACGCCGAGCTGCTTCGCGATGGCGTTGCACATGTCGACGTCGAAGCCGACCATCTCGCGCGTCTTGGGGTCCGGCGCGGCGAACGGCGGCACGTCGGCGAAGGTGGCGCAGCGCAGTTCCTTGCGCTGCTGGATGTCGGACCACTGGTCCGCCAGTGCGGGTGCGGCGGCGGCGGAAAGCGCGATCGCGGTGGCCGCGAGACGAAGTGTGGGACGGGTTTTCATGGTGGGCTCCGGGTAAGGATGGGTTGGGTTGGGCGGGTCAGTGCGAGCGCAGGTCCGACAGGAACCGTTGCGCGCGCGGGTGCTGCGGCTGCTTGAAGAAAGTCTCGGGGTCGGCTTCTTCCAGGATCTGGCCGGCGTCCATGAACCAGACGCGGTCGGCCACTTCACGCGCGAAGCCCATTTCGTGGGTCACGCACATCATCGTCATGCCGTCGTTGGCCAGGCTGCGCATCACTGCCAGCACCTCGCCAACCATCTCGGGGTCGAGCGCGCTCGTGGGCTCGTCGAACAGCATGGCCGGCGGCTCCATGGCGAGCGCACGCGCGATCGCCACGCGCTGCTGCTGGCCGCCCGAGAGCTGCGCGGGGTACGACAGCGCCTTGGCCGCAAGGCCCACGCGCTCCAGCAGCGACAGCGCCTTGTCGCGCGCTTCGGCCTTGCCCATGCCGTTGACGCGGATCGGCGAGAACTTCACGTTCTCCACCACCGACATGTGCGGAAACAGGTTGAAGCTCTGGAACACGAAGCCGACCTGGCTGCGCAGCCGGTTCAGCTCCCTGCTGGGCATCGGGGCGTGCACGTTGCGACCGTTGAAG
Source organism: Burkholderiales bacterium (assembly GCA_016213325.1). Taxonomy (GTDB): domain Bacteria; phylum Pseudomonadota; class Gammaproteobacteria; order Burkholderiales; family Burkholderiaceae_C; genus Ramlibacter. The sequence goes on from JACRAY010000022.1 coordinate 130,181, forward strand.
CTCAGCTCGCCCGACTGGATTTCCTCCAGGCGGTTGACGGTGCGGATCAGCGTGGACTTGCCCGAGCCGGACGGCCCGCAGACGACCACGACCTCACCCTTCTTGACTTCGGCGGTGACGTCCACCAGCGCGTGATAGTCGCCGTACCACTTGTTCACTTTGGAGAAGGAGATCATGCAGGCCTCGCCGGAAGGGGGGAGACGATGTTTTCGGCATCGACGGCCGGCTGGATGACACCTGCCCCGCGGCGCTTGGCGGCGATGCGCCGCTCCAGCCACTCGGCCAGCTGCGTCAGGCTCCAGCAGACGATGAAATAGATGACAGCCAGGATGAAGAACACGTGGAACGGCTTCGTCAGCAGCTGGTTGTTGACCTGGCTTGCGGCGAACGTGAGCTCGTGCACGTTGATCACGTAGCCGAGCGTGGTCTCCTTGATGGTCGAGACAAACTGGCTCAGCATCGAAGGCATCACGTTGTACAGGGCTTGCGGCAGGATCACCGACCACATCGCGCCCAGGTAGCTGTGTCCGAGCGCGCGCGCCGCCTCCATCTGGCCCTTGGGCAGCGCCTGGATGCCCGAGCGCACGACTTCGGCGAGGAAGGCCGCTTCGTAGATCACGAGCGTGCAGACCATGGTGGTGAAGCCCGACACGTTGCGCCCGATCAGCACCGGCACGAGGAAGTACACCCACAGGATGATCATCAGCAGCGGCACGCCGCGGGCCACGTAGACGAGCGCGGTCGCGGGCCAGCGCAGGACGCGCCATTTCGAGATGCGCGCCAGCGCGACCAGTACGCTCAGCGGGAAGGCGAGGACGATGCCCAGCACGGACAGGATCAGCGTGCAGGCCAAGCCACCCAGCGGCCCGTTGGGGTACTGGCCGACCAGCAGGAGCAGCCAGTTGTCGGAAATGATGGCGACCAGGTCCGTCATGCCTACCTCGCAGCCGCCAGGGTGGCGCGTCGCGCCAGCCAGGCGCCCAGGCCCATGATCAACAGGGAGATCGCGAGGTAGATCAGCGTGGCGATCAGGTACGACTCGAAGGCGCGGAAGGTGCGGCTTTCGACTTCCTTCACGGCGTGCGTGAGTTCCGCCGCACCGATGGCCATGGCCAGGCTGCTGTTCTTGAACAGCGACACGCTGTGGTTCACCAGCGCGGGAATGGCATTGCGCACGGCTTGCGGCATCAGCACGTGGCGCATCGCGCCCAAGTAGCTGTGGCCGAGCGCGCGGGCGGCTTCTGCCTGGCCGGGAGGCACGGCGCGGAAACCCGAGCGCAGGTCTTCACTGAAGTAGGCGGCCTGGCAAAGGCCGAGCGCGATGACCGCGAACACCGCTTCGGCGCTGTGCTCCGCGAGCCAGGACTGGAACTGCGCCGGCAGCAGGCTGGCAATGCCGAAGTACCACAGCATCATCTGCACCAGAGTCGGCACGTTGCGATGGTAGGAGACGTAGGCGGCGACGCCCTTCTGCGCGACGCCGCTGGGCGTGAAGCGCAACGCCAGCAGGACGACGGCGAGCGCCATGGCCAGCATCCACGAACCCAGGGCGATCAGCAGCGTCACCTTGACGCCGTGCAGGAGCATCGAGCTGAACTCGGGGTTCAGCAGGATCGCCATCAGGTTGAAGTCCTTCATGACTCCTGGGGCCTCCCAGGCCGCGCGGTGGACAGGCCGCCGGGCACCTGCAGGGTGGGCGTGATCTCCATGTGCCCGATGTTCACGGCCACCGGCGCGGCGATGGCGAACGCAATCGCGTCGGCGATGTCCTCGGCCTTCGGCAGTTCGAAGCCTTCGATGAACTTCTCGTAGGTTTCCTTCGAGTCGCCGTGCACGTGGGCGAAGATGTCGGTGGCCACGCGGCCCGGGCAGATCTCGGTGACGCGCACGCGCTTGCCGAAGGCGTCGATGCGCAGCTGCTTCGACAGCATGCTCACGGCGGCCTTGGTCGCGTGGTAGGTGCTGTTGCCGTTGAAGTTGTAGGCGCCGGCGATCGAGCTGATGTTGACCACGTGGCCGCGGTCGCGTTCGACCATGCCTGGCACCACCAGCCGGCACAGGTGCAGCACGGCGCGCAGGTTCACGTCGACGAGCAGGTCGATGTCGTCGGCCTGGGCCTGCAGGAACTTGCGCGGACGGTCCACGCCGGCGTTGTTGACCAGGATGTCGAAGGGCACCTGCTGGGTGAGGCGGGTGATGCCTTCGAGGTCGGTGACGTCCAGCACGTGCGCCACGCAGCCCGTTTCTTCGGCCAGCTTCAGCAGGCTGTCGCGCGAGCGTGCCAGCGCGTGCACTTCGATCCCTTCGGCGCTGAGGCGCCGGACGACGGCCGCGCCCATTCCCGACGAGGCGCCGGTCACCAGTGCGGTCTTGTAGTCTGAGAAGGGCATCGGGTGTTCCTTGTGTGGGGAGAATTTAGCGAGCGGCGCGCCGCAACGCCAAGACGGAATGGGTGTGTTGGGATAAGGGTGCCTTATTACCGGGGTAACCCTTAGGCCAGCTGCCGGGAGATCGGCACGATGCGCCCACCGGTGGATTCGATTTCAGCGCGGATCGTGCGTGCGAGCTGCACCGCACCGGGCGTGTCGCCATGCAGCAGGATCGAGCGCGCCGTCGCGCCAAGCGTGGCACCCGAGTAAGTGGTCACGGTGCCCTCGCGCAGCAGTTGCCGCACCCGCTTGAGCACGGCCTGCTCGTCCTTGATCACCGAGTCCGGCAGCTTGCGCGGCACCAGCAGGCCCTGGTCGTCATAAGCGCGATCCGCGAGGAAGGTGGTTGCCACCGTCAGGCCGTAGCGGGCGGCGGCGCCTTCGATCGCCCTGCTGGAAGACGAGCTGATGATGAGCTGGGGGTCGAAGGCGGCCACCGCCCGGATGAGCGGCTCGGCGAGTGCCGCATCGGCCGCTGCCATGTTGCCCAAAGCGCCGTGGAAACTCATGTGGGTCATGCGCCAGCCCGCCGCCTTCGCCATGCCGGCCAGCGCACCGAGCTGGTACACGACCATGGTGGCGAGCTCGGTGGGGTCCACCTGCATCACACGGCGCCCGAAACCCTGCCGGTCGGGAAAGCCCACGTGGGCGCCCACGTCGATGCCGCGGTCGCGCGCGAGCCGCACCGTGCGGTCCATGATGACCGGGTCGCCTGCGTGGAAGCCGCACGCCACGTTGGCCGAGGACACGACTTCGAGCAGCGCTTCGTCCTCGCCCATGCGCCACGGCCCGAAGCCTTCGCCCAGGTCGGCATTCAGGTCGATGTCCATCGCGTCTTCCTTCCTAATGCAGTTCGATCAGGGGCTCGCCGTACCCCACGGTGGATTCGTGCGCGGCCACGATGCGCTGGACGATGCCGGCACGCGGCGCGGCCACGGGCAGCAGGACCAGCCCGATGTTCAGCAGCGCGATCGCCTGGCCCTTGGCGACTTGCTGTCCCACCTGGACCAGCGGATCGCCGCGCAGGGGGTGCGAGAGCAGCAGGATGCCAACGCTGCCGGCTTTCACGACGGTCGATGTCGGCGCAGCCTCCACGGCCGCGGGTTCGTTGTCGACGCTCACGGCCTGGCCGTTGCGGCGCAGGCGTATGAGCTGGCCGGGGCCGCTCAGTTCCAGCAGCGTGATGTCGGTGTCGGCCAGCCACCGGGTGAGCTGGCCGGCCAGGTCGATCTTCGGGTCCGTCATGCGCAGCCCCTTGTGTGGCCGTGCAGGGCCACTTGCCGGGCGGCGTCGGCCAGCCACTTTTCGATTTCGTCCAGCGCGTCGAGTGCCTCGTCCCATGTCGTCTCGACGAAGCGGATGCGGGTGCCGATAGGCGCCTGGCCCAGCCGCCAGAGGTCGGCTTCGATGACCGTGCCGATCTTGGGGTAGCCGCCCGTGGGTTGCGCGTCGCGCATCTGCACGATGGGCTGGCCGTCGGGCGGCACCTGGATGACGCCGGGCACGATGCCGTGCGAGCGCATTTCCATCGGTGCGATTGCCTCCAGCGGTTCCTCGCCGGCCAGGCGGTAGCCGTAGCGGTCGCTTTGCGGCGTGATCTTCCACGCGTTGCGCCAGAGTGCCGCGCGTGAACATTCCGTGTAGCCCTCGTATTCGGCAGCAGGCAGCACGCGAACGGCCACGCAGCCGTCACGTTGCTGCGGCAGGGCCACGCTGGGAGGCAGCAAGCCGATGCGGGCGACCTTGCGCCCGCCCGTGGCTCCAGCGCGCAGCACGTCGCCTTTCAGCAGTGCGCGGCCGTCGAGGCCGCCGAATGCGCCGCGCAATTGCGTACTGCGCGAGTTCAGCACCGCAGGCACGTCGACGCCACCCGGCAGGCAGATGTAGGCCCGGCTCGCGCGCCACGCGCCCGGCGGCGGCGCCGAGAGCTGGAGCTCCTGGCCGGCACGGGCATGATGGGCGCACCAAGGCAGCAGCGGCACACCGTCGAGCTTCGCCAGGCAGTCGGCGCCCGTCAGCGCAAAGCCACCGTCCTCGGTGAAGCGCACGCGCAAAGGGAACACCTGCACCTCGATGGCGGCGCAGCCCTCGTCATTGCCCAGCAGGATGTTGCCGGCCGCAAGCGCCATGCCGTCCATTGCACCGGCCGTCCCTACGCCCCAACGCAGGCAGCCGTAGCGGCCGCCGTCCTGCACGGTGGTCAGCCCACCCGCGGCGAGGACTTCGATCATCGGATCACCCTCTCGACGCGAAAGCGGATGCTGTCGCCCGGCTGCAGCAGCGCGGGCTCGTCACGCGCGGGGTCGAAGAACGACATGCGGGTCGTACCGATGGTGTTCCAGCCGCTCGGGCCGGGCGAGGCCGACACGCCGGTCTGGAAGCCGCCGATGGAGACGGCGCCGCCGGGAATCTTCAGCACCGGCACCTTGCGGCGCGGCGTGGCGATGCGCGGGTCCATGCCACCCAGGTAGCAGTAGCCGGGATGGCTGCCGAGCGCATACACGGGGTATACCGGCGTGCTGTGCAGCTCGACGATGTCGTCCACGCTGAGCCCGGTGTGCGCGACCACGTCGTCCATGTGGGGACCGCCTTCGCCGCCATAGACCACCGGCAACTCGACCAGCCGGCCCTGCAGCGACACCGGCGGCGTCGAGGCCCAGGCGTCGAGCAGCCGCTTGCCGAGAGCGTCGAGGTCTCGCGGCGGGCGCGCGAAAGCCAGCATCAGGTTGTTCATGCCGGGCACGGCTTCCAGCACCTCGGGCCACTCCTGGGCTGCGCGCGCCAGCGCCCAGATGCGTTGCTGCGTCGCCAGCGTCATGCTCGCGCCGGGCGCCTCGAACAGCAGGGCGGTCGTGCCCAGCAGGCTGATGGCGGGCAGGTCGGAGTTCATGCCGCCGCCCTCTCCTTGAGCCAGCGCTCGAGGTAGTGGATGTCGACTGCGCCTTGCATGAAGGCAGCGTCGCAGGCCAGCTCGCGGTGCAGCGGCAGGTTGGTGGCGATGCCGCCGACACGCATTTCGGCCAGGGCCACGCCCAGGCGCGCCAGCGCGTCGTCACGCGTGGCGCCATGCACGATCAGCTTGGCCACCATCGAGTCGTAGTAGGGCGGTACGCAATAACCGGCCTCGGCGTGCGTGTCGACTCGCACGCCCCAGCCGCCGGGGGCGCACCAGTCGGTGATCTGCCCCGGCGAAGGGCGGAACGAGCGCGGGTCTTCGGCGTTGATGCGGCACTCGAAGGCATGGCCGCGGCACGGGATGTCGCCTTGCGCAATCGCGAGCTTCTCGCCACGCGCCACGCGCAGCTGCTGCTGCACGATGTCGATGGCCGACGTGAGCTCGGTCACCGGATGCTCTACCTGCAGCCGGGTGTTCATCTCGATGAAGTAGAAGGCGTTGTCCTCGTAGAGGAATTCGAAGGTGCCCACGCCGCTGTAGCCGATGCGGCGACACGCTTCGGCGCAGCGCTCGCCCACCGACGCCAGCAGCGCCGGGGCAATGCCCGGCGCCGGCGCTTCCTCGATCACCTTCTGGTGGCGCCGCTGCAGCGAGCAGTCGCGCGAGCCGAGCCACACCGCGTTGCCGTGCCGGTCGGCCAGCACCTGGATCTCGACGTGGCGCGGGTGCAGCAGGAACTTCTCGATGTAGACCTCGGGATTGCCGAAGGCGCGGCCGGCTTCCTCGCGGGTCACGGCCAGTGCGGGGGCCAGTTGCGCTTCGTCGTGCACCACGCGCATGCCGCGGCCGCCACCGCCGCCGGCCGCCTTGACGATCACCGGGTAGCCGATGTCGCGCGCGATGGCCCGGACGGCGTCGGCGTCGTCGGGCAGCGTCGAGTCCGGCCCCGGCACGCAGGGCACGCCGGCGGCCCTCATCTCGCGCTTGGCCGAAACCTTGTCGCCCATGGTGCGAATGCACGCGGAGCTGGGGCCGATGAACGTGAGGCCGGCCTGCTCGACCTGTTCGACGAAGACAGCGTTTTCAGACAGGAAACCGTAGCCGGGGTGGATGGCCTGTGCGCCGCTCACCTGCGCAGCGGCGAGGATGGCCGCCTGGTTCAGGTAGCTTTGCGCCGGTGCAGCCGGGCCAATGCACAACGCCTGGTCGGCAAGCTTCAGGTAGGGCGCATCCCGGTCGGCTTCGGAATGCACGGCCACTACTTTCAGCCCGAGGCCGCGGCACGCGCGCAGCACGCGCAGCGCGATCTCGCCGCGGTTGGCGATGAGGACGGTATCAAACATCCGCAGCCCGCTCGATGGTGAACAGGGGCTGGCCGGCTTCGACTTCGGCGCCCGGGGCGGCGAGCACCGCGACAACGCGGCCCGCACGCTCGGCGCGCACTTCGTTGAACACCTTCATCGCCTCGATCGTGCAAAGCATCCTGCCTGCTTCGATGGCGTCGCCCGGCTTCACGAAAGGCGGCTCGCCGGGAGCCGGCTGCAGGTGGAGGACGCCGAACATGGGGGAAGAGACGGTCTCGTCATTCCCGCCCCCCGCCTTCGCGGAGGGCAGGCTCCGGCGGAAATCCAAGGCTTTCGAAGGGACCTGTTGAACGCCTTGGATTCCCGCCGTCGCGGGAATGACGGCGGGCGCCGCAGGGACGGCGAGCGTGCCGGAATGCCTCACCAACCTGAGCGTCCAACCCTCATGGCTCACCTCCAGCTCCGCGAGGTCCGATGCCGCCATGGCATCGATGAAAGCCTTGACCTGCTGTGCGTCCATCTTCAGCCCCGGCACTCGGGCACGGGCGTCGGCGGGGTCGCGCCGGCAAAATGCGCGCGCAGGTTGGCGGCCACCAGGTCCGCCATCGCCTGCCGGGTGGCGACAGTGCCGCTGCCGATGTGCGGCGAGAGCAGCACATTGGGCAGCTTCGCCAGCCGCTGCGGCACGTCCGGTTCGTTCTCGAACACGTCGAGCGCCGCGCCGGCGATCGCCCCGGACTCCAGCGCATCGACGAGCGCGGCCTCATCGACGACGGAGCCGCGGGCCACATTGACCAGCACGCCGCCGGGTCCCAGGGCCTGCAGCACCTTCGCATCGATGAGTTTGCGGGTGGCCGCGCCGCCCGGCGTGATGACGACCAGGTAGTCGCTGCGGGCAGCGAGCGACGCGGGATCGGGGTAATAGGCGTAGGACAGCCCCTGCCGTTCGGTGCGCGCCGTGTACGCGACTTCCATGCCGAACGCTGCGGCCCGCTTCGCGATGCCCTGGCCGATGCGGCCGATGCCGACCAGGCCGAGCCGCGCGCCGGACACCTTGCGGCCCAGCGGCATCGGACCCTGGCTCCATGCGCCCGAGCGCACGTGATGGTCGGCCTGCACGAGCTGGCGCGAGAACGCGAGCACGAGGCCGATGGCGAGGTCGGCGACGTCTTCGTTCAGCACGTCGGGCGTGTGCGTCACCATGACGCCGCGCGCCTGGGCCGCGGCGACGTCGATGCCGTCGTAGCCCACGCCCATGACGGCGATGATTTCCAGCGCCGGCAACTGCGCGACCAGCTCGCCGCTCACGCGCGAGTCGCCGCCGCAGGTGATGGCCCGGATGCCAGGTGCAATGCTCGCGAAGGCGGCCGGGTCCAGCCCGTCCAGCTCGTGCACCTCGAACGCGCTGTGCAACAGCGGCGCGAGCAGGGGCGATGGCCTTGCCACCGCGAGGAGTCCGGGTTTCGGCATCAATTGATGGCCTTGGCTTCCAGCGCAGCCACACCCGAGCGGTCCCAGCGGCCCTGGGCGATCTCGGCCATCTGCGCCTCTTCCTTCGCCTGCTGGACGAGCGCCTTGTCGATGACGGCTGCAATCTCCGCAGCGGGAATGGCCAGCAGGCCGTCGGCGTCGCCGACGATCACGTCACCGGGCTGGACGACCATGCCGCCGATGGAGACGGGCACGTTGATCTCGCCGGGGCCGTTCTTGTACGGGCCGCGGTGGTTGACGCCGCGGGCGTAGACGGGGAACTCGCGCTCGCGGATCTCGGCCACGTCGCGGATGGCGCCGTCGATGATGACGCCGGCGAGGCCCAGCATCGCGGCGCCGGCTGTCATGATGCCGCCGACGACGGCGTTGGTGAGGTCACCACCGGCATCCACCACCAGCACGTCGCCGGGACGGCAGTAGTCGAATGCGCGCAGCACGACCAGGTTGTCGCCGCCGCGGCAGCGCACGGTAACTGCGGTGCCGGCCATCGTCGCCGGGGTCGGCTTGCTGTATGGCTGCAGGCCGACGCTGCCGGTGCCGCGGTGGACGTTGTCGCTCAGCAGCGGCAGGGGGATGGTCTTGAGCTGCTCGATGTACTGGGCGGCGGCTGGCTCGGCCGACGGCAGGCGGCGGGCTCCGAAAGTGGTCATGGCAGGTCCTTGTGCGGGGAGACAGCCGCAAGGGTATGCAGCCGCGCCCTCGGGCACAAAGACTGAATCGGTATTTCCAGATAAGGTTCGCTTATGGCACCGGGCTGGGCACGGCGGCGGCTTTCGCTTTCGGCCGGGGGAAGCTGCCCGGGAGCTCGGCCACCAGCTCGACCAGGATCTCCTTGACCGCCTGCGCCGTCTCCGACAAGGGCAGGTGGTCCGACTGGCACAGGGCCAGCGGTGCCTCGATGTCCGGCTCGGTGATGCGCGCCTGCCACGCGTCGCTTTCCACGACCATCTCGCGCGCCATCGACATCGGCAGGATGGTGGCGCCCAGCCCCTCGCCGATGACGGCGGCCAGCGTCGAGGCCGACTCGATCTCCGCCACGACGCGCGGTGCGAGGCCGACGCTGGCGAACGCCTCGTCCACCAGTTTGCGCACGTAGTTGTACGGCCGTGGCAGGTAAAGGTCGAACTCGGCCACCGCCGCTACCGTCACCGTTTCGGGTGGAGGCGGGATCGACTGCGGCCCGACGAGGAACAGGGGTTCGCGCATGAGCGGCAGGAATTGCAGGCCGTGCACCGCGACCCGTCCCCCGTACAGGACCGCCAGGTCCATGCGGCCGCTCATGACCAGTTCCGACAGCGTCGTGCCATAGTTCTCGTTGAGGTACGGCACGATGCCCGGGTGGCGGGCCCGCAGGATGCGCAGCAGGGGCAGGGCCAGCGTGGCGGCCATGGTGCCGGGCGCAAGGCCGATGGAAACGGCGCCCGAAAGCCCGCGGCTGGCCGCCTGCATGTCCACCATCGCCTGGTCGCACTGCCGCAGGATCAGCTGGGCGTGGCGGTACAGCACCTTGCCTGCCTCGGTCGGCGTCACGCCCCGCTTGGTCCGCAGCAGCAACTGCTGGTGCACTTCGCCTTCCAGCGTGGCGAGTTGCTGGCTGAGCGCCGGCTGCGCGATGTGCAGCAGGTCCGCTGCCTGGGTGAGGCTGCCCACGTCGACGATCTTCACGAAGTACTTCAGGCGCCGCAAATTCATGGGGTCATTTTCCAGCCATAAGGGATTCCTATCAAGGCAGACCAAAGCCGTCTTGGCCTTTTGGGCCGCCACGCCCTACCGTTACGCCCGTCACACCCGACAAGGACCCCATGAGCACGCCCCAATTCGCCGCGCGCCTGCGCCGCATCAAGCCTTCGCCCAGCACCAGCGCCGCCGACCGCGCCAGCGAACTGCGGCGGCAGGGCAAGTCGATCGTGAGCCTCGTCGTCGGAGAGCCCGACTTCGACACGCCAGTCCACATCCGCAACGCCGCCGCCGAGGCCATGAACAAGGGCGCCACGCGCTACACGCTGATGGCCGGCACGGTCGAGCTGCGCCAGGCCATCGTCGCCAAGCTCGAGCGCGAGAACGGCCTGGGCTACGGCATGGACGAGATCATCGTCACCAGTGGCGCCAAGAGCGCCATCTACAACGCGCTGGCGATCACCATCGAGCAGGGCGACGAAGTGATCATTCCCGCGCCGTACTGGGTGTCGTACCCCGACATGGTGCTGGCCTGCGACGGCACGCCCGTCACCGTCGCCTGCCCCGAGGCCAACGGCTTCAAGCTCACGCCGCAGCAACTGGCAGCGGCGATCACGCCGCGCACCCGCTGGCTGCTGGTCAACTCGCCCAGCAACCCGACGGGCGCGAGCTACACGCTGGCCGAATACGAGGCGCTGGCCGAAGTGCTGGACCGGCACCCGCACGTGGCGGTGATGACGGACGACATCTATGAGCACATCCGCTTCGACGGCCGGCGCACGCCGCACCTGCTGCACGCCGCGCCGCAACTGCGCGACCGCACGCTGGTGATCAACGGCGTGTCCAAGACCTATGCCATGACCGGCTGGCGCATCGGCTACATCGCCGGCCCGCGGCCCTACATCCAGGCGCTGGACACCATGCTGTCGCAGTCCGCCGGCACTTGCTGCGCGGTGAGCCAGGCTGCTGCTGCTGCTGCGCTGAACGGCGACCAGGGCTTCATTGCCGAAAGCGTCGCGATCTACAAGCAGCGGCGCGACCGTACGGTCGAAGCGCTGAACCGGATTCCTGGCATCAGCTGCCGTTCGCCCGAAGGCGCCTTCTACCTGTACGTGAACTGTTCGGGCCTGATCGGCCGCACCACGCCGTCGGGCACGAAGCTCGCCAGCGACACCGACGTCGTGATGTACCTGCTGGAAAGCGCAGGCGTGGCCACGGTCGCGGGCGCTGCCTACGGCCTGTCGCCGTACTTCCGCCTGTCGATCGCCACCTCGATCGAGAACCTCGACGAAGGGTGCCAGCGCACCGCGCGTGCCGTCGCTGCCCTCGACTGACAGGCAGGGCGCATGACGAAGATCGTCGTGATGGGCGTGGCCGGCTGCGGCAAGTCGTCGCTGGCGCAGCGCCTTGCCGCGCGGCTGGGCTGTGCGGCACTGGAAGGGGACGACTACCACCTGCCTTCCAGCATGGACAAGATGCGCCATGGCATCGCGCTGGACGACGCGGACCGCGAGCCGTGGCTCGCACGCCTGGGCGAGTTGATGGCGGGGCACGAAGGCGACATCGTGGTCTCTTGCTCCGCGCTCAAGCGCCTGTACCGCGACCAGATCCGGTCGCACGTGCCGGGCCTGCGGTTCGTGTACATCGAGATCGACGTGCACACCGCGGCCGGTCGCGTGGAATCCCGCTCGGGCCACCTGTTTCCCAGGAGCCTCGTCACCTCGCAGTTCGCTGCGCTCGAATCGCCGGCCGGCGAGCCGGGCGTGTTCGAGGTGTCGGCGTTGTGGTCGCTGGAAGCCCAGGCAGACGCAGTGTGCCGATGGTTGGCCGTAGCCGGCCTGGCCGAGACAAGGAGCGTGAATTGAAGACGGTGCTGGATAGTTTCAACCTGGCGGGACGCGTAGCGCTGGTCACCGGGTCGAGTGGGGGCATCGGCTACGCCTTGGCGCGCGGCCTGGCCGCTGCCGGCGCCGAAGTGGTGCTGAATGCCCGTAATGAGGCCAAGCTGGAGGCAGCGGCCGAGAGCCTGCGCGCCGAAGGCGCCCGCGTGCATGCAGTCGCTTTCGACGTGACCGACAGTGGCGCCGTGGGCCGAGGCATCGCCCGCATCGAGCAGGAGGTCGGCGCCATCGACATCCTCGTCAACAACGCGGGCATGCAGCGCCGCGCGCCGCTGGAAGACTTTGCCGAAGCCGACTGGCACAGGCTGATGAAGACCAACGTGGACAGCGTCTTCTTCGTTGGCCAGGCAGTGGCCCGCCACATGATCCCGCGGCGGCGCGGCAAGATCATCAACATCTGCTCGGTGCAAAGCGAATTGGGCCGCCCCAACATCGCACCCTACACCGCGAGCAAGGGCGCCGTGAAGATGCTCACCAAGGGCATGGCCATCGACTGGGGGCCGCACGGCATCCAGGTCAACGGGCTCGGGCCCGGCTACTTCAGGACCGAGCTCACGCAGGCACTGGTGGACAACGCC
>JACRAY010000020.1 GCA_016213325.1 Burkholderiales bacterium
CGCCGCAGCTTCGTAACGACAGCTTGTCGGCGCGACAGCGCCGACCGACGCCGTCAGCGGTCCGATGCCGTGCACCGCCTGGCGCGACGAGAGCGGCACTCACAAAGGCAAAAGAGGAAGCCCTGGGTCCCCGCCTTCGCGGGGATGACGAGAGGTAGGCGAGATTGACGAAAGGTAAGCTGGAATGACCAGGAGCTAGAAATTCCAGCTCGCAGCCACATCCTGCCCCACCCGCACCGTCTCGTCGAACCCCTCCACCACGATCGCATTCATCCCGAACGTCACCGCACCGCCCACCCGCTCGTCGCGCCGGTAGGTTTGCAGCACGTCGCTGATGGCGGGGTCCATCTGCGCGGTCGCGGGGTCGATGGTCGGGATGGGGCAGCGCGGGCAAGGCTTCACCAGCTTCAGCCTGACGCCGCCGATGCGCAGCTCGTCGAGCCGGTCCTCGTCGTGCGCCTCGATGCCGCCCAGCACGATGTTGGGCCGGAAGCGTTCGATGCCCACCGCTGGCTTGCCGGCAGCCGCCAGCTTCTCGTTGAACAAGGCCAGCGAGGCTTCGCTCGCCACCAGCAGCGGATAGCCGTCGCTGAACTGGTTGGGCGCCTCGGCGCCCTTCGTCCACTCCAGGTTCGACAGGCGCCGCTCGTCGGGGTCGAAGCGCGCCAGCCGCAGCTTGCGGCCGAGGAAATCGGTGAACCACTGCGCGGCGATCGCGCCCATGTCGTAGGCCTTCACCTCGTCGTCCCACACGCGCACACGCACCGGCTCCTCGACCTGCTCGATGGCCAGGTGCAGTGCCAGCATGCCCGGCGCGCGCAGCACCACGTCATGGTGCTTGAGCTGGGGCTTGATGAGCGCCATGCGTGGCAGCTCGCGCTGGCTGACGAATTCGCCCTGCTCATCCACCACCATCCAGGCGCGGTCGAGGTCGAAACCGGTTTCGGTGACGATGGCTTCGGCCTGCTCGACGCCCGCGCAGGACTTGACGGGGTACGTGAACAGGCGGGTGATGCGGGCGGTGACTTCGGGCTGGGCGGTACTCATAAAGCAGGCATTGTGCCTGCGCTCCTACAATCCCCTGCATGTCCCTCCCGCTCGACGTCTGTATCCGCGGTGCCGGCATCGTGGGCCGCACGCTCGCGCTGCTGCTGGCGCGCGAACGCCTGCGCGTCGGGCTGGTGCAATCGCCGGCGCCGCCGGTGGGGCACAGCGACGTGCGCGCCTACGCGCTGAACGCACGGTCCAAGTCCATGCTGGAGGCCCTGCGCGCCTGGCCCGACGCCGCCCACGCCACCGCCGTGCTGGGCATGGAAGTGCACGGCGACGACGGCGGCCAGGTCAACTTCCAGGCGGCCCAGGAGCAGGCCGATGCGCTGGCCTGGATCGTCGACGTGCCCGCGCTGGAGCAGCGGCTGGCCGACGCGCTGCGCTACCAGCCGCAGGTGGAGCTGCTGGCCGAGCCGCAGCCCGCCCCGCTCACCGTCGTGTGCGAGGGTCGGGCCAGCGCCACCCGCGCCGAGTTCAACGTGGCGTTCGACGTCAACCAGTATGCGCAGGTCGCCATTGCGGCCCGCTTCGACTGCGAAAAACCCCATGGGCAGGTGGCGCGCCAGTGGTTTGCCGACGGCGACATCCTGGCGCTGCTGCCCATGGGAGGCGCCGCCGGGAACTCGGCCGCGCTGGTTTGGTCAGTGCAGGAGGCCCGCGCGAGCGCGCTGATGGCCCTGACGGCTGCCGAATTCGAAGCCCGGGTCGAGCAGGCTTGCGCCCAGGCGTTGGGCAAGCTCACGCTGGCCAGTGAAAGGGCGGCCTGGCCGCTGCAGCTGGCTCGCGCGCAGCGCTGGTGCGGGCCGGGCTGGGTGCTGGCCGGCGATGCGGCGCACACGGTGCACCCGCTGGCGGGGCAGGGATTGAACCTGGGGTTGGCCGACGCGGAAACGTTGGCCACCGAATTGCGGGGCCGCGAGTACTGGCGCAGCGTGGGCGACGTGAAACTGCTGCGGCGTTACGAACGCTCGCGCAAGGCCGCGGTGCTGGCCATGGGGCTGGCCACCGACGGCTTGCAGCAGCTGTTCGCGCGGCACGAAGAGCCGTGGACGGCGCTGCGCAACTGGGGCATGCGGGGGTTCGAACTGAGCGGGCCGCTGAAGCACTGGGTGGCGCGCCAGGCGATGGGAAAGCTTTAGGAAGACAAATGAACAAGACACGAACGGTGCTCGGCGCCGCCGCCCTGCTCGCCGCCTGCGCCGTGATGGCCCAGGCGCCCACGCCCGAAGCGGTGATCCGCAAGAACCTGAGCGAGCGCATCCCGCAGCTGCGCCAGATCGACGAAGTGACGAAGACGCCGATGCCGGGCGTGTGGGAGGTGCGCGTCGGCGCCGACCTGTACTACAGCGACGCCGAAGGCAACTTCGTGATCGAAGGCCACCTGATGGATGCGCGCACGCGCAAGGACCTGACGGAGGAGCGGCAGAACAAGCTGACCGCCGTGGACTTCGACAAGCTGCCGCTGAAGGACGCCTTCGTCATCACGCGCGGCAACGGCTCGCGCAAGGTGGCGCTGTTCGAAGACCCCAACTGCGGCTACTGCAAGCGCATGGAGCGCGACCTGCAGAAGGTGGACAACATCGCCATCTACATCTTCCTGTACCCCATCCTCGGGCGCGACTCGCTGGAGAAGTCGCGCGACATCTGGTGCGCCAAGGAGCCGGCCAAGGCATGGCTCGACTGGATGGTGCGTGACGTGCGGCCGGCACAGGTGGCGCAATGCGAAGCCGCCGCGCTGGTGCGCAACGTGGAGATGGGCCGCCGCTACAAGATCACCGGCACGCCCACGCTGGTGCTGGCCGACGGCACCAAGGTGCCGGGCGCCCTGAACGCCGCGCAGCTCGAGAAGCTGCTGGCCGCGCAGAAATGACCCACCCCCGTTGCGCCTGCGGCGCTCCCCCCTCAAGGGGGCGCCCCCAGCGGCCCGGCAAAGCCGGATCCGCGGGGGGGCCCGCGAATCGAGCCCGATGGAGCGCCTGAGTTGACCGCGGCCCGTGGTGCAGCGGTCCACTTGCGGGTGGAAGCGGCGGACCTGCACGCGCACCTGTACCACGTCACCCTCACCATCGAGCAGCCCGAGGCGCCGCAGCGCCTGTCGCTGCCCGTGTGGATTCCCGGCAGCTACCTGGTGCGCGAATTCTCGCGCCACCTGCAGCGCGTGGCGGCCCGGCAGGACGGCAAGGCGGTCGCGGCCCAGCAGCTCGACAAGTGCACCTGGCAGGTCGACTGCATGGCGTCGAGCCCGCTGGTGGTGACCTACGAGGTCTACGCCTTCGACAACTCGGTGCGCACCGCCTGGCTCGATCAGCAGCGCGGCTTCTTCAACGGCACCAGCCTGTGCCTGAAGGTGCACGGGCAGGAAGGCCTGCCGCACGAACTGGAAGTCGTACCCGGCGAGGCGCCCTCCCATTGGGAAATGGCCTGCCCGCTGCCCGCCGTAAAGGCCAACCGGCGCGGCTTCGGCACCTATGCCGCGCAGGACTACGACGAGCTGGTCGACAGCCCGGTGGAACTGGGCGCCTTCTTCTCGGGCGAGTTCAAGGCCTGCGGCGTGCCGCACCGCTTCGTGGTGGCGGGCGCCGCCGAATCGTTCGACAGCGCGCGGCTGCTGGCCGACGTGCAAAAGATCTGCGAGCAGCAGATCCGCTTCTGGCACGACCGGAAGCGCCCACCCCACAAGAACTACCTGTTCATCCTGAACGTGGTGGACGACGGCTACGGCGGGCTCGAGCACCGCAACTCCACCGCGCTGATCGCGTCGCGCCGCGACCTGCCGCGCGTGGGCGACGCGCGCATGGGCGACGGCTACGTGACCTTGCTGGGCCTCATCAGCCACGAGTACTTCCACACCTGGAACGTCAAGCGGCTGCGCCCTGCGGAGTTCGCGCGCTACGACTACGCGCAGGAGAACTACACGCAGCTCTTGTGGTTCTTCGAAGGCTTCACCAGCTACTACGACGACCTGCTGCTCAAGCGCGCCGGCGTCATCGACGAGGCCACCTACGTCAAGCTGCTGAACAAGACCGTCAACCAGGTGATGCAGGGCCCGGGCCGCGAGGTGCAGTCGGTGGCGCAGGCCAGCTTCGACGCCTGGGTCAAGTACTACCGGCAGGACGAGAACACGGCCAACGCCACGGTGAGCTACTACACCAAGGGTTCGCTGGTGGCGCTGTGCTTCGACCTCACGCTGCGCAGCGAAGGCCACGCGACGCTGGACCAGGTGATGCGCGCGTTGTGGCAGCGCTGCAAGGCCGGGCCCATGGCCGAGGCCGACTTCGCGGCCGTGCTGAAAGAGCTGGGCGGCCGCGCTTTCACGCGCGAGCTGGCCGCGTGGGTGCACGGCACGCGCGACCTGCCACTGAAGGAGCTGCTGGAGACGCAGGGCATTGCCGCCATCGAAGAGCCCGCGCAGCTGCAGCAGCGGCTGGGCCTGCGCGTGACCGAGTCGAACAACGCCATCGTGGTGAAGAACGTGCTGCGCGGCGGCGCCGGCGAGCAGGCCGGCTTTGCGGCCAACGACGAATGGATCGGCGTGGAGGTGGCTGGCAACGCCTGGCGGCTCGCCAAGCTGGACGACCTGACGCTGTACGCCGGCTCGCACCGCAAGGTGACGGCCATCGCCGCTCGCGACCGGCGGCTGTTGCGGCTGGAACTCAACATCCCGCAGGCCGCCACCACCTGGCGCCTGGCGCTGCGTGACGCGGCGCGGGCGCAATCATGGCTGGGCGCCCAGGGCTGAAGCTGCTGGCCGCGGGCGTGCTGCTCGCGCACCTCGTCGCGCTGGACCAGGTTGCGGGCGGGTTGCAGCACGGCTCGGTGCTCAAGCCGACCGCGACGCCCATGTTCACGCGGCTGCTGAAGCCCGAAGAGCCGCCGCCCGTGGCCGCGCCACCGCAGCCGCCGCCCAAGCCGCCGCCGCCGCGCCGCGCCCGCATGAAGCCGCTGCCCGAAGTGGCGATGCCGGCCCCGTTACCCGATCCGCTGCCGGAGCGGTCCGTCCCGGAGACCGTGACCCCGACGGTGGTGGCGCAGGAACCGCCGCCGCCGGTTGCCGCACCTGAACCGGTGGCTTCACCGCCTGATGCAGCGGCTTCGGCGGCGCTGGCCAACTGGCCGGTGGACACGCGCGTGAGCTACCGGCTCACCGGCAATTACCGCGGCGAGCTGTTTGGCGACGCGCGTGTGCAGTGGCAACGCGACGGCGCCAGCTACCAGGTGCGGCTGGACGCCGACATCCCGCCTTTCGTCACGGTGCTCATCACCAGCCAGGGCGAGGTGACCGACCAGGGGCTGGCGCCGCGCGCATACGAAGAAGCGTGGGCCGGCCGCCGGCGCGGCGCGCGCTTCGGCGAGCGCGCGCTGCAACTCGAAGGCGGCAAGACGGCGCCGCGCCCCGAAGGCATGCAGGACACGGCGAGCCAGTTCGTCGAACTGTCTTATCGCTTCGCCACCGGCCGCGCGGTGCTGGAGGTCGGCAAGACCGTGAGTTTCTGGATGGCGCGGCCCGGCGCGGTCGACCTGTGGACCTACGACATCGTCGAGCGCGAGGTGTTGCAGACACCGCAGCTGGGCGCGGTGGAGGCTTTCCGCCTGAAGCCGCGCCCCATTGCCAACCCACGCGGCAAGATCACCGTGGAGATGTGGTTTGCGCCGGCGCTGCAGTACATGCCGGTGCGGATCCGGCTGAATGCGGCGGAAGACAACTTCATCGACCTGCTGGTGGAGAAGATCGAGCAGCGCTAGCTGTTGGTGGTCTCCGGTTGGGTCTTGAACGCAGAAGACGCAGAAAGGAATTCAAAGAAAACGCAGAATCTTTTCTTGGAGTTCTTCTGCGTCTTCTTTTGTATTTCTTCTGTGTCTTCTGCGTTCAAGACCCAACCGGAGACCACCAACGCTCAACGCGCCACGATGAATCGAAAGTCCGAAGCGATCTCGCCTGTCGCCATCAGCTCCCGCTCGATACGAAACGCGCGCCGGATCCACTCGTCGTGCGCCTCGTTCGCGGGGTCGAACAGGTTGACGATGGACCCATCCAGCACCAGGTTGAGCAGCGCACCGCCCGCTGCGAAGTCATGCTCGATGGTGAAGTGCCGGCGCAGCAGGCCGTACAGCTCGCCCGCGCGCACCGCCTCGCTCGGGTCCAGCGCGATCATCGCTTCGACGGTGGGCCGTTCGGCGCGGTAGCGGCTGCCGTCGGCCCTGGTCACCAGCTCTGCCGGCATCGCATCGAGCAGGCGATTCGCCGCGGCGAGCTGCGCATCGGTCCACTGGAAGCGCGTGGGGCCGAAGAAGTCGATGGTGACCAGCCGCCCGCCGGGCTTCAGCGCACGCCGCATTCCGGCCAAGGCGCCTTCCAGGTTCTCGATGTGGTGCAACGCCGCCTTGGCGAACACCACGTCGAACGCTTGCTCACCGAAGTCGGCATCGTTGGCATCGCCCACGACGTACTGCAGCCGGGAGGCGAGCGCGCCGCGCGCCGCGTTCGCATGCGCCACGCGCACCGGCGACAAGTCGGTGCCGACCACCGAGCCGAAGATGCCATGCTCCACCAGCAGCCGCTCGAAAGCCCCGTCGCCGCAGCACAGGCTGACCGCGCGCGCCGCACCGAACTGCGGGTAGTTCGACTCCAGGAAGTGCAGCACCGACACCGACGCGTCGCCGAACAGCTCGCGCTGCAGCAGCGCCATCACCGCCGGGTGGTCGGCCCAGTCGACGTAGCCGCGGCCGCCCTGCCGGGCCTGCCACTCGTCCCAGTGGCGTGCCGCGTCGCCGGCCGTCACAGCTTGCGCTGGTCGACCACGCGCTTGGCCTTGCCCATGCTGCGCTCGACGCCGCCCGACGGCCGCAGCTCCACCTGCGCCGAGGTGCCGATGTACACCTTGATCTCGTGCGCCAGCTGGGCCGCCGCCTGCTGCGCCGCCGGGCTGTCGTGCGCCACGTCGTGCCGCGTCTCCACGCACACCGTCAGCTCGTCCAGCGGGCCCTCGCGCGTCAGCACGCACTGGTAGTGCGGCGCGAGCTCGTTGCGCTTCAGGATCAGCTCCTCGATCTGCGTCGGGAACACGTTGACGCCGCGCACGATCATCATGTCGTCGCTGCGGCCGGTGATCTTCTCCATGCGGCGCATGGTGCGCGCCGTGCCCGGCAACAGGCGCGTCAGGTCGCGCGTGCGGTAGCGGACGATGGGCAGTGCCTCCTTGGTGAGGCTGGTGAACACCAGCTCGCCCAGATCGCCGTCGGCCACCGGCTCGCCGGTGTCGGGGTTCACGATCTCCGGGTAGAAGTGGTCTTCCCAGATGGTCGGCCCGTCCTTGGTCTCGATGCACTCGTTGGCCACGCCCGGCCCCATCACCTCCGACAGGCCGTAGATGTCCACCGCATCGATGCCCATGCGCTGCTCGATCGCCTGGCGCATGTCGTTGGTCCACGGTTCGGCGCCGAAGATGCCGATGCGCAGGCTGGACTTGGCCGGGTCCAGCCCCTGCCGCTCGAATTCGTCGGCGATCGCCAGGCAGTAGCTGGGCGTCACCATGATGATGTCGGGCCGGAAGTCGTGAATCAGTTGCACCTGCCGCTCGGTCTGGCCGCCGCCGAACGGCACGACAGTCAAGCCAAGGCGTTCGGCGCCGTAGTGCGCGCCTAACCCGCCGGTGAACAGGCCGTAGCCGTAGCTCACATGCACCATGTCACCCGGCCGCGCGCCCGAGGCGCGAAGACTGCGCGCCACCACGTGCGCCCAGGTGTCGATGTCGTTCTTCGTGTAGGCCACCACCGTCGGCTTGCCGGTGGTGCCGCTGGACGCATGGATGCGCACGCACTGCTCGCGCGGCACGGCCAGCATGCCGAAGGGGTAGCTGTCGCGCAGGTCGTGCTTGGTGGTGAACGGGAACTTCTTCAGGTCGTCCAGCGACTTCAGGTCGTCGGGCCGCACGTCGGCCTGGTTGAACTTGCGCCGGTACACGGGCGAGTTGGCATAGGCGTGGTGCAGCGTCGCCTTCAGGCGCTTGAGTTGCAGCATGCGCAGCTCGTCGATGCTCGCCTTTTCGATGGCCTCCAACGGGAAAGCGTTCGTCACGTTCACTCCTCGGGGATCACGGTGCCTTGTATCTGGGCACTCTTGCCGCGGAACATCGCCACCACCTCGCCCTTCTGGTTGGTGACGCGCATGTCGTAGATGCCGTGCCGGCCCTGCAGCACCTGCTCGACGCCTTCGCAGGTGAGCACGTCGCCGAGCTGCCCGGGCTTCAGGAACTCGATGGTGCAGCCCGCCGCCACCGCCACCTTGTTGTGGCTGTTGCAGGCGAAGGCAAAGGTGGAGTCGGCCAGCGTGAAGATGAAGCCGCCGTGGCAGATGCGGTGGCCATTGAGCATCTCCTCGCGCACCGTCATGCGCATCGCGGCGCGGCCCGGCTCGCAGCTCACAAGCTGCATCTGCATGAATTCGCGGCTGGCCCGGTCGGCGTCGAACATGGCCTGGCCGACGCGGGCGGCGAGTTGCCTCGGTTCGCCCATCACTCGCCCTTGAACTGCGCCGAGCGCTTTTCGCGGAACGCCATCACGCCTTCGATGTAGTCGTGCGTCCTGCCCATGGCCGACTGCGTGTCGCGTTCCAGGTCGAGCTGGGTGTCGAGTTCGTTGGTGGCAGCCGCGCGCAGCAGCTTGCGCGTGGCGACGAGCGCCGTGGTGGGCATGGCCGCCAGCCGCCCCGCGAGTTGCAGCGCCTGCTGCACGCCGTCCTGGCCTTCGGGCGCCACGTCCCAGATCATCCCCCACTCTTTCGCGTCTTTCGCCGACAGCTTGTCGCCCAGCATGGCGCAGCCCATGGCGCGCGCCATGCCCAGTTTCTTGATGAGGAACCAGGTGCCGCCCGCATCGGGGATCAGGCCGATCTTGCTGAAGGCCTGGATGAAGCTGGCGTTGGGCGCGGCGATCGCGAAGTCGCACGCCATCGCGATGGACACGCCGGCGCCCGCCGCCACGCCGTTGACCGCAGCGACTGTCGGCACGCGCAGCGCCATCAGCTTGCGCGTGGTCGGGTTGAAGCACTGGTCTATGACCGGGCCCGGGTCGGCGCGCTGCACGAGGTCGGGGCCGGGCTCGAAGTCGAATTCGGCCAGGTCGGCCCCGGCGCAGAAGCCGCGGCCGGCGCCGGTGATCACGGCCGCGCGGATCGACTGGTCGGCTTCGACCTTGGCAAAGGCGTCCCACAGGTCGGCGTGCATGCGACGCGTGAAGCTGTTCAGCGCCGCGGGCCGGTTGAGGGTAATCACCGCGACGCTGCCGCGGGCCTCGTAGAGGACTGTCGCTTCTTCCATGGTGTCTCCTGTCCGCGTGACTCTATCATCGGGGAAAGGAGAATGACCCCATGACCTACGAGACGATCCAGACCCGCACCGAAGCCGGCAAGGTCGGCATCATCACCCTGAACCGCCCCAAGCAGCTCAACGCGCTGAGCGACCAGCTGATGGACGAGCTGGGCGACGCGCTGCTCGCGTTCGACCGCGACGACGCCATCGGCTGCATCATCGTCACCGGCAGCGAGAAGGCGTTTGCAGCCGGCGCCGACATCAGCGCGATGTCGAAGTTCGACTTCTCGGATGTCTTCAAGCAGGGCTTCATCTCGCGCAACTGGGAGACGATCCGCAGCGTGCGCAAGCCGGTGATCGCTGCAGTGGCCGGCTTCGCGCTGGGCGGCGGCTGCGAGGTGGCGATGATGTGCGACTTCATCATCGCCGCGGAGAACGCGCGCTTCGGCCAGCCCGAAATCAAGCTCGGCATCATCCCCGGCGCCGGCGGCACGCAGCGCCTGCCGCGCGCGGTGGGCAAGTCGAAGGCCATGGACATGGTGCTGACCGGCCGCATGATGGATGCGGCGGAAGCCGAGCGCGCCGGGCTGGTGAGCCGCGTGGTGCCGCTGGACAAGTTGATGGACGAAGCGCTGGCCGCTGCGATCGTCATCGCCGACATGCCGCGGCTGGCGGCGCTGGCGGCGAAGGAGTCGGTGAACCGCGCTTTCGAGTCGTCGCTGAGCGATGGGGTGATGTACGAGCGGCGCATGTTCCATGCGCTGTTCTCGACGGCCGACCAGGAGGAAGGGATGGAGGCGTTTTTGGCGAAAAGGGCGCCGGCGTTCAAGGGCGCTTGATCCCCCCGTTGTCATGCCGGGCCCGACCCGGCATCCATGGTGGCGTGGCCTGACTGGCAGTAACTGGGCAGAATAGCGGCGCGCATGGAAAAGAAGGCACTTTCCGAGAGCGACATCTGCGACAAGTTCATCCGGCCGTCCATGGAGGCGGCCGGCTGGGACGGCATGCTCCAGATTTACCGTGAGTACCCTCTCCGCGCAGGCCGTGTGGTCGTTCGAGGTAAGACGGGCAAGCGCGACACGAGCACGGTGTTGCGCGCCGACTACGCTCTCTTCTGGAAGCCCAACATCCCCTTGGCGGTCGTTGAGGCTAAAGACAACAAGCACGCCGTCGGCGCGGGCATGTCCCAGGCTATCCAGTACGCCGGTTTGCTGGACGTCCCTTTCAGCTTTTCCAGCAACGGCGACGGCTTCGTGTTCCGCGATGCCACCATGGCGGACGGCGTACTCGAACGCGGTTTGAGCCTCGGGGAATTTCCGCCGCCGGAGGAGTTGTGGAACCGTTACTGCGCTTGGAAAGGATGGACGGCTGAAGTCCGCCAGGTTGCAAGCTCGGAGTACGCCCCCAGCAAGATCCCTCGGTACTACCAGCTGAACGCCATCAACCGCACAGTGGAGGCCATCGCAAGCGGGCAGGACCGCGTGCTTCTAGTCATGGCAACGGGAACCGGAAAGACTTACACAGCGTTCCAGATCATCTGGCGCCTCTGGAAGAGTGGCGCGAAGAAGCGCATCCTTTTCCTGGCTGACCGGAACATCCTTGTCGACCAGACCATGGTTAACGACTTCCGGCCGTTCAAAGGCGCCATGGCGAAGCTGAGCCCGCACGCCAAGGGCATCGAGATCGTGGACGTTCAAGGCAATGTGGCTTTTGAAGAGGTGGACGTTGCGATCAACAAGACCACCAAGCATGTCAACAAGAGCTACGAGATCTACTTGTCGCTCTACCAGGCGGTCACTGGCACCAACGAAGGCGATGACATCTACCGCCAGTTCTCGCCGGACTTCTTCGACCTGGTGATCGTCGACGAGTGCCACCGCGGCAGTGCGGCCGAAGACTCGGCATGGCGTTCCATCCTCACCTACTTCGGCAACGCCGCCCACGTCGGCCTGACGGCGACGCCGAAGGAAACGGCTGACGTCTCCAACATCGACTACTTCGGCGAGCCGGTCTACACGTACAGCCTGCGACAGGGGATCGAAGACGGTTACCTGGCACCCTACAAGGTGATCCGCGTCGATCTGGACAAGGACACTTTCGGCTGGAGGCCCACAGAGGGGATGAGGGACAAACTCGGCAACGTCATCGAAGACCGTGTCTACACCGGCGTGGATATGAACCGCCGCTTGGTGCTGGAGAAGCGCGACGAAGTCGTTGCCGGCAAGATCACCGAGTACCTTAAGGCCACCGACCGCCTCGACAAGACCATCGTCTTCTGCGAGGACATCGACCACGCTGCGCGGATGCGCCAGGCCCTGTCGAACGCCAATGCCGACATCTGCAGCCAGCGCCCCAACTACGTCGTGCAGATCACCGGCGACAACGCCGAAGGGAAGCGCGAACTCGACAACTTCATTGATCCGGAGAGGACCTACCCGGTCATCGCCACCACGTCGAAGCTCATGAGCACCGGCGTGGACGCACAGACCTGCAAGCTGATCGTGCTGGACCAGCAGATCAAGTCGATGACGCTATTCAAGCAGATCATCGGCCGCGGCACGCGGCTGCGGGAAGACCTTGGCAAGAGCTGGTTCACCATCCTGGACTTCAAGCGGGCAACCGAACTGTTCGCCGACCCAAGCTTCGACGGCGACCCGGTGCAGGTCTATGAGCCCGGGCCGAACGAGCCCGTGGTTCCACCTGAGCCGGCCCGCGGCGAGCCGGGCGCCGACGCCCCGCAGCAGGGTGACGCCCTCATCGCCGACCCTGGCAATGGAGCACCAGAGGTGAGAAGGTATGTCGTCGGCGGCATGGTCACCGTCGCTGTCGCGCGTGAGCGGGTGCAATACCTCAACGCAGACGGCAAGCTGATCACCGAAAGCCTGCGCGACTACACTCGCATCAACCTCGGCAAGGCCTACACCTCGCTCGACCAGTTCCTGCAGGCCTGGAACAGCTCAGAACGCAAAGCAGCCTTGATCGCGGAGCTGGAGTCCCAAGGGGTGCTGCTGGAGGCGCTGGCCGAAGAGGTGGCAAGTTCCGGCGGCCTGCGGGACCTGGACCCTTTCGACTTGTTGCTGCACGTGGCCTACAACATGCCACCGCTGACGCGCCGCGAGCGTGCACAGCGGGTAAGGAAGCGCAACGTGTTCACCCAGTACGGGCCCGTGGCTCGCAAGGTGCTGGACGCACTTCTGGACAAGTACGCCGACGAGGGTATCGCCACCATCGAAAGCAACGAAGTGCTGCGTGTGCAGCCCCTCTCCGAACTTGGCACGCCCGTGGAGATTATTCGCGCCTTTGGCGGCCGGCCGCAATACCTGCAGGCCCTGCAAACGCTGGAGAACGAACTCTATGCGGCCGGGCCGAACTGACGATCTGACCGAATTTTCATGTCCAACCTGACCCCCGTCATCAAATCCATCCAGGACGTCATGCGCCAGGACGCCGGTATCAACGGCGACGCGCAACGCATCGAGCAGATGGTGTGGCTGCTGTTCCTGAAGGTGTTCGACGCCCAGGAAGAAGAGCTCGAACTCACCCGCGGCGACTACAAGAGCCCGATTCCTGAACACCTGCGCTGGCGCAACTGGGCCAGCGACGCTGAGGGAATCACCGGCGACACCCTGCTGGACTTCGTGAACAACCAGCTGTTCCCGAAGTTGAAGAATCTGCCAGCCGACCAGCAGCGCAATCCACGCGGCTTCGTCGTGCGCAGCGTGTTCGAGGACGCCAACAACTTCATGAAGAGCGGCCACCTGCTGCGGCAGGTGATCAACAAGCTGGGCGCCATCGATTTCAACCGCCGGGCCGAACGCCACCAATTCAACGATGTGTACGAGAAGATCCTGCGCGACCTGCAGAGCGCAGGCAACGCGGGTGAGTTCTACACGCCGCGCGCCGTTACGCAATTCATGGTGGACATGGTGAACCCTCGCCTCGGCGAGAGTGTGTTCGACCCCGCCACGGGGACCGGTGGCTTTCTCGTTTGTGCGATCGAGCACCTCCGCAAGCAGGTCCGCAACACCGACCACGAGGCGCTGCTGCAGAAAAGCATTGCCGGCGTCGAGAAGAAGCAGCTGCCACACATGCTGTGCGTCACCAACCTGATGCTGCACGGCGTGGAAGTGCCGAGCCTGATCGCGCATGGCAACACGCTGGCACGGCCGCTTCGTGAGTACACGCCGGCCTCGCGCGTGGACGTGGTCATGACCAACCCTCCGTTTGGGGGGATCGAGGAGCCGGGCATCGAGTCGGGGTTTCCTTCCGACGTGCGCACCAAAGAGACGGCCGACCTGTTCCTTGTGCTGATCAAGCACATCCTGAAGGACGGTGGCCGCGCTGCTCTGGTCCTGCCCGACGGCACCCTGTTCGGTGAAGGCGTCAAGACACGCATCAAAGAGCAACTGCTCTCGGAGTGCAACCTGCACACCATCGTGCGCCTGCCCAACGGCGTGTTCGCGCCCTACACCGGCATCAAGACCAACCTGCTGTTCTTCACGAAGGGGCAGCCAACCGAGGCGATCTGGTACTACGAGCATCCCTATCCATCGGGCGTCAAGAGCTACAACAAGACCAAACCGATTCGGATCGAAGAGTTCGATGCGGAGAAGGCTTGGTGGGGCAGCGAAGCCAACGGGTTTGCGGCTCGAGTTGAGAACGAGCGGGCGTGGAGGGTGAGCATCGAGAACATCCGGACCGCGGGCTTCAACCTCGACCAGAAGAATCCGCATGCGGCGGACGAAGTGAGCCACGACCCAGATGAATTGCTGCGGGACTATGCACGGCTTCAGCGTGAGGCACAGGGCTTGCGGGATCAGTTGAAGGCGGCCTTGGCCAAGTCGCTGACGGGAGCGCGAGCGTGAGTTCAGTGCTGGAGCCGCAGGCGCGAAGTGCTCAGTATCTGGAGCTGCTGCATCCAGCGTTGATGCAGCAGGCCGGATTGCTGGCGATTGCCCAAGGGAGTGTCGGGCGGCTGCGAGACTTGATCCTCGAACTCGCGATTCGCGGAAGGTTGGTCCCGCAAGATCTTGACGGAGCGGACCGAACGAGTACTCCTACGGTTGCCGATGACGGACCATTTGATCTACCAAAGGGTTGGTCGTGGAAGCACTTGAACGCGCTACAGCCCGAGTTTCAGAATGGTGCGGCGAGCAGGGGCGACGTAGGCGGCGAGCCGACCACCGTCCTTCGACTTGCAGACATCAAGGACCGGCGAGTGTCGTTGGCCGATACACGCCAAGTTCCAATTCACCGCCGGGACATTGAGAAGTACCGGCTGCGAGACGGTGACATCCTTATAACTCGGGTCAACGGCAGCGCGGACATCGTCGGCCAGTTCAACTTGGTTGAAGGTGATCCTGAAGCCATCTATTGCGACCACTTCATTCGGATGCGCGCGAATCGTGCAGTCGTGGATCCGAAGTACCTTGCGTTGTTCGGCGAATCTGAAGTGATTCGAGGCCGAATCAAGACTCTCTTCATCAGCACGGCGGGGCAGAAGACGGTGAACCAGAGCCACGTCGGTTCGCTCCCGATAGCCATCCCGTCGTTGGGCGAACAAGCCCGCATCGTTGCCCGTGTCGACGAACTGATGCGCCTGTGCGATGGCCTCGAAGCCAATGGCCGGATCGAAGCGGAGCAGCATGCCCGCCTGCTCGGCACCTTGCTGGACACGCTGACCGACAGCACGACTCACGAGGAATTGGCGGCCAACTGGCAACGGGTGGCCGCCCACTTCGACTTGCTGCTCGACCGGCCCGAGGCGGTGGATGCGTTGGAACAGACAATCATGCATCTGGCGATCCGCGGGCTACTGGTGCCGCAGGATTCACTTGACCCGCCTGTCCATTTTGTGACGCCATCCGAACCCTCGCACGGGT
The DNA here is from genome assembly GCA_016213325.1 of Burkholderiales bacterium. Lineage (GTDB taxonomy): Bacteria > Pseudomonadota > Gammaproteobacteria > Burkholderiales > Burkholderiaceae_C > Ramlibacter. The sequence continues at coordinate 15,239 of JACRAY010000020.1, forward strand.
CCAGGATGACTCGCTCACGCTTACGCACAGTTGAAGTCGATGATGAAGTTCTGTTCGATGAACCATTCGCCATTCCGATCAGTTGGCTTTGGACCAAGTTCTCCAAAGTTGCGCGCGTGGCATCGAACCTTGTGCCTCCTCTGGCTCATCTGGATGCTTGGCAAGTCGCTCCTGACTGCATCGAGAAGCGCACCGGTCGCCTGTTGTCGCGTCGAACCGTTCGCGAGGCGGGTGTATTCAGCTCAAATCACCGCTTCCTTGCTGGTCAAATTCTGTACTCGAAGATTCGTCCGTCGCTTTCAAAGGTCGTGCGGATTGACTTTGACGGCCTGTGCAGCGCGGACATGTACCCGATCTCGGCGCACATCAACGCAGACTACCTTTTGCTGTACATGTTGAGTGACCATTTTCTGAAACAGGTGGCAATCGCTGAAAACCGAGTGAAGATGCCGAAGCTGAATCAAGAGGCACTGACCGGTTTCGTCGTCGCAGTTCCTCCTCTCGCTGAGCAAGCTCGCATTGTCGCCCGCGTCACCGAACTCCGCCGCCTTTGCGCCGACCTCCGCAAGCGCCTGGTCGAACAGCAGACCGTGCACTCCCACCTCGCCGACGCCCTCGTCGAGCAAGCCCTCGCATGACCCCACAGGCGCTCGACGCCCTGCTCGCACTCCCGGAGAACGAGCACATCGAGTTCAAGGAAGCGAAGGGTGGCTTCCACTTCGACAAGCTGGTGGGCTATTGCGTGGCGCTGGCCAACGAAGGCGGCGGGCGCATCGTGCTGGGCGTGAGCGACAAGCCGCCGCGGCGCGTCGTAGGCACGCAAGCCTTCGACCAACCCGCGCGTACCTGCGGCGGCCTGCACGAACGGTTGCAGATCAAGGTGCTGTGTCATGAAGTCGCGCACCCGCATGGTCGCGTGCTGGTCTTCGAAGTGCCGGGTCGCCCGCGCGGGCACGCGCTGCATTTCGAGGGTCGCTATCTGATGCGAGCCGGCGACGAGCTGGTACCTATGTCGCCGGACCGGCTTCGCGCCATCTTCGCGGAAGGCGAGGCAGACTTCATCGACCAGCTCGCTGCGACCGCGTTGGACGAAGCCGGTGTGGTGGCGCTGCTCGACGTGCAGGGCTGGTACGACCTGCGTGAGCGGCCGCTGCCCTCTACCCGCACCGAGATCATCGATGCCCTGGTGGCGCGGCGTTTCGCTGTGCGGCAGGAGAGTGGTCTCGCGATCACCAATCTCGGCGCGCTCGTGCTGGCCAAGCGGCTGGGCGACTTTGACGGCGTCGCGCGCAAGGGCGTCCGCGTGATCGTGTACGACGGCGTGACCAAGCTGCAGGTGAAGGACGGCAAGGACTGGATGGCCGACAGTGGCTATGCGGTTGGCTTCGTGAAGCTCGTGGACAAGATTCACGCCGAGACGCCGGCGAGCGAAGAGATCCGTGCCGCGCTGCGCCAGACCGTGTACGCCTACCCGAAGAAGGCTTTGCGGGAGATTCTGGGCAACGCCCTGGTGCATCAGGACCTTTCGGAGCGCGGTACGGGTGTGGTGGTCGAAATTTACGATGACCGCATCGAAGTGGTGAACCCGGGCCGCCCGCTGCTGGACGTGGACCGATTCATCGACGAGAACCAGTCGCGCAACGAGCGGCTTGCGGACGCGTTGCGCCAACTGCGCGTGTGCGATGAGCGCGGCCACGGCATGGATGCCGTCGTGATGCACATCGAGGCGCACCAACTGCCGGCATACCAGTGCCGGCTGGGCAGTCGACATACGACCGTGGTGCTGTCGCGCTACAAGGCTTTGAACAAGCTGGCGCCTGACGAACGCGTGCAGGCGGTGTACCAGCACTGCTGCCTGCGTTATGTCACCAACCAGATCACCAACAACGAATCGATTCGCGAGCGCTTCAAAATCGAGAAGCAGAATGCGGCACAGGCGTCTCGGTTGCTGCGCGAGGCGCAGGAAGCAGGGCGTATCAAGGCTGTCGACATTAACGTCGGTACGAAACTGATGCGCTACGTTCCGTACTGGGCCTGACTTGCTTGATGGCAACGCCGGCGAGCGCAGCCGGAAGCCCCTAAGTCGTTGAAATTGAACGACTATTTGCTTGACGGGTGCTTGATGCCCAGCCATCCGGCCAGTTGTCGGGCATCGACCGATGCCGCATCACAACCCTAGCGCATCGCCCGCGCCGCCTCGTCCCGCAACTCGTGCAAGAGCCCCACATCTGGCCGCGCCGTGCGCGGCGCCTGCCCCGGCGCGGTCCAGCGGACCTGGTCGCCGGTGATCTCCAGCACCCCGCCCCGCATCTCGATCTTCAACAACACCGGTGACGCGAGTGGCTCGTCGCTCGACGCACGACGAGCCATCTGCTCCGCAAGCTGGAGCAGGCGCGGTGACTGCACGACCGCCGCGCGGCCATCGGCTTCAATGCGCAGGCGCTCGCCGCTCGGTGCGAACTGCGCGGCCGATTCGCTGCGCGCAGCGGGCGCGGCCGGCGCTGCGGCCATGCGCCCCATCGCGGCGGCAGGCGCAGGTGCGGCCGCCGGCGGCGGGGGTCGAACGGCCGCAGGCGGCGGCGAGGCGGCTGCGATCACGGGCGCAGGCGGGGCAGCGGCCGGCGTTGGCGCAGTAGCCACCGCATCAGCAGCCGCACCCGCCTGGTCGCGTCTCGCCAGACTCTCGGATTCCCGCGCACGATTCGCACTCCGTTCCGCAGCGGCGCTCTTCGCCAGTTCAGCGGGCGGAGGTGGCAGCGATGCCTCTGGCGTTTCGTTCCTGGCGCTCTCAGGTTGTGACGCCTTGGCAGGCAGCTGCCGCAACTCCCGCGACTGCTTAGGCTGCGCGGCAGCGGGCGGCGGCACCGCGGCCACCGAAGCGACCGGCGACGCGGGCGCAGCAGGCACACGCTGGTCCTTGCGCACAGCAACCGCCTCAGGCGGCGCGTCGGGCACCTCTTCACCCTGCCACATCACGCCGACCAGCACCGCGACCAGCACCGTAGCGAACGCCGCATTCCACGGCATGCGCTGCTGAGGTTGTGGCCACCAGCGCTTCCACCAGGGCTGCGGTGCCGCGGCGGCGACGGCCGCGCGAGCCGCGTCGCGCACCGCCAGGCGCACCGCGTCCGGTGGCCGCACCTCGCCGTCCGGTGCAGAGTCCAACGCACGCCGCAGGCGCGCATCGCGCAGTTGCGTCATGCCGGGCTCCCCAGCGTTTCCAGGTAGTGCCGCATGCAGCCGCGCAGCTTCTGCAAGGCGTAGCGCAGGCGGCTCTTCGCTGTCTCGAATGGCAGGCCGAGGCTCGTCGCCATGTCTTCCACGCTGGCCCCGTCTTCGTGGTGCAGCAGGAAGGCCGCGCGCTGCGGCTCGGGCAGTTCGTCCAGGCAATGCAGCAGCTGCCGGCCGGCGGCGCGCCAGAACGCTTCGTCCTCGCTCGACGGATGGCTCAGGTCGAGCGACGCCGCGATCCAGTCCAGCGGGTCGCCTTCGTCGCCGCTGCCTTCGAAGCTCACTTCGCGCCCGCCGGTGCGCAGCCGGTCGATGGCGAGGTTGTGCGCGATGGTGAAGGCCCAGGTGCGCCACGCCGCGCCCTGCGGCGCGAAGCTGGCGCGCGCGGCCACGATGCGCAGCCAGGTGTCCTGGAACACCTCGTCGGCCTGCGCCGTGAGCGGTGCGCCCAGCACGCGCCGCACGAAGCGGTACAGCGCGCCTTCGTGGCGCGCATAGAGCACGTCGAAGGCGGCCAGGTCGCCGCGCGCGTAGGCCAGCATCAGGTCGTCGTCGGGCATGTCGCGCAACGCAAGAGGCATGGGCGGATTGTCACATCACGTTCTACGGGCGAGCCCGTGCACCGGGGTTAACAGGGGCCGAAAAAATCACCCCTTGCCGTGCGCCGCGCCGTGAAAGCCTCATCCACTTCAGGAGGTCCGACATGACACAACGCCCGCCGTCCCGCATGCTGGTGGCCGCACTGGCCGCCCAACTGCTGCTGGTTGCCTGCAGCGCCACCGCTCACACGCCGCAAGGCCAGTGGCCCGAGCCGCAGCCGCAGCCATGGCCCGAGCCCACGGCGCGCAGCACGCCGAACTTCAACGCGCCCTCGGCCACGCACTGCTCGCGGCCGGTCGCGGCGCGCGAAGTGCCCGGCTGGCAGGAAGGCTGGGGCCAGGCGAGGAGCGAGCATGCGATACGGCGCGACGGCCGCGGCCGCGGCCGCATGGGACCGGCCGACTTTGCGGCGCCGGCCGAAAAGTCCGCCGCCGATGCCGCGGGCGCGCTGGCCGCTGCGCCGCCGCCGGCTAGCGTGGCTGCACCACTGGCCAAGTCCGAAGGCCGCGCGGCGGCCGACATGGCCGGCAGCGCGCGCAATGCCGCCCCCACCTTCGCGCAGCCGCAGTTCGTGCCGCCGCAGCCGCCGCAGCAACAGATGCCGCCGCGCTCGCAGGTGGTCACCGCCGGCGTGGTCGACGACAACGCCGACTTCACGTCGTACCTGGCCTTTCGCGATCGCACGCGCGTGGACCACCGCCAGCGCGACGTGCGCGAGCGCTACCTGCTGGAAGTGAAGGACCATCGCGGCCGGGGCATCGCCGACGCCGAGGTGGCCGTGCAGGCGCCGACCGGCTTTGCCACCTGGGCGCGAACCGACACCGGCGGGCGCGTGTGGCTGCACCCGAACGCTTTCGACCCGAGCTACTCGCACAGCTACGAAGTGGCGGTACGCAAGGACGGCCGCATGGGCTACGCGCAGTTGCAGCGCGGCCAGCGCAGCTCGGTGGAAGTGCGGCTCGACGCGCGCGCCGCGCTGCCGCGTGCCAAGCTGGACCTGGTTTTCCTGATCGACGCCACCGGCTCTATGGCCGACGAGATCCACAAGTTGAAGTCCAGCCTGCGCGCCATCACGGCCGAAGTGGCGCGGCTGCCCAGCCAGCCCGACCTGTGCCTGGGGCTGGTGGCCTACCGCGACCGCGGCGACGCCTTCCTGCTGCGCAGCCACGACTTCACCAACGACGTGGGTGGCTTCCTGCGCGACGCGCTCATCCCGCTGCAGGCGGGCGGCGGCGGCGACTATCCGGAGGCGATGAACGAGGCGCTGCACGAGACCGTGCACAAGCTGAACTGGCGAGGCGACGGCGCGACGCGCATGGTGGTGCTGCTGGCCGATGCGCCGCCGCACCTGGACTACGGCGCGCCGCACTACGACGACGACATGATGGCCGCGCTGGGCAGGGGCATCAAGGTATTCAGCGTCGGCGCTTCGGGCCTGGACAAGCAGGGCGAGTTCATCCAGCGGCAGATCGCGCAGTACACGGGCGGGCGCTTCGTGTTCCTGACCTATGCCGACGCGCACAACCCGCGCAGCGGCCCTGGGCGCGAGACGGTGCATGAGGTGAAGAACTATTCCGTGGACACGCTGGACCGCTTGATCGTGCGGCTGGTGACGGAGGAGCTGGCGAAGCTGTCTCCGTAGCTGGGATTTCACCCCAGCTACACGGGGTCGTAAGCGATCCCGGTGGCGGACAGGCCGACCAGGTCGATCTCCCGGTTCGGCCCCCGGGACCTGCCCCGCCGCAGACAGCAAGCGGTAGGACCCCGGGTGTAAAACGTCGACATCGGGTGCGCTATAATTTCCGGTTCATCGGCGCTTTAGCTCAGTTGGTTAGAGCGATGGAATCATAATCCACAGGTCCGGGGTTCGAGTCCCTGAAGCGCCACCATTTCCAGGCCCCCCAGCAACGCTGGCGGGGTCTTTTTGTTGTGCCAGCGTAACATTTTGTGATCAGCTGTTGTGCAAGCGTTACCATTGCCAGTTGGACTTTCAGGAGCAGAAGACATGGCAAGAGCGAGGAATCCGGAGATCAACGGCACCACCCGGGCCGACGTACTGAGCGGGGACGGCGAGCGCACGGTCATGAACGGCAGCGGCGGCAACGACCTGCTGCAGGGCTACGACTCCTACTACAACGGCGGCAACTGGTGGGAAGGGAAGGATTCGGACTTCAATGAGCGCCTGAACGGCGACGGCGGCAAGGACACCCTGTTCGGCGGCGGCGGCGACGATGTGCTGAACGGCGGCGCTGGCGACGACGTGCTGATCGGTGGCTCGGGGCGCGACACGTTCGTGCTGTCGGGCGGCAGGGATGTCATCAGGGACTTCAACCTCGGAACCAAGTTGCTGGACTTCGAGGACGTGACGTCCTCTTCTTACGCCGACATACCCTACGGTTACGGCGGCTTCAGCTGGGACTACGAGATGTTGGCCCTCACGCGCATCGGCTGGACGGGACTCAACACCGTGACCAATGGCAACTACGCCATGTGCCAGAACTGGTTCAACATTGAGGCCGGCATGACGTCGGTCAGCGGCGACTTCGACCTGTTGAGCGGCTACACGGCGCCACTTCAAGGCCAGAACGTCACCGTCACCGTCCGCGCCTACGACGACTCGGTCCAAGTGGGTACTGCGACCTTCCAGATCGACGACAACGTGCGCACGTTCGTCGACTTCCAGTACGGCTATGCCAGTGGTGCCGACAGTTATTCGTTCTCGGGCCGGTTCACCAGCATCGACCGGCTCGTCTGGGACGACAACGCGGGCACGACCGTCGTGTGGGACGACATCGCGTTGAGGGACACCGGCAACTCGGACCTGATCGACCTGCCCTATGGCCTGGATGCCGGCTGGGTCCTCGACAACGCCCATTACGACGGGTATTCGACCATCCTGCTGGCCGGGCTGCTCACCATCGAAGGCATTGCGCCCTGGCAGCTCGACGAATCGATGTTCGTCTAGCACGCCAAAGTAGTCGACCCATGAGTTAGCGGCCAAGAGCCGCTAAACCCATTTGCCTTTCCGCCACAGATACCAGTCCCTAGCTCTGCCGGATGGGTAATTTCTCACGGACCGCCGGCGCTGCTTTGCCTCCCACGTAACAGTTGTGATGACCTGTTGGGCAGGCACCTACGATTGCCGTTGGACTTCCAGGAGTGAAAGACATGGCGAGAATCCGGACCCCCGAAATCATCGGCTCCAGCCGGGCCGACCTGCTGAGCGGCGACGGCGTGCGCACGATCATGAGGGGCAGCGGCGGCAACGACATCGTGCAGGGCTACGACGCCTACTACAACGGCGGCAGTTGGTGGGAAGGAAGGGCGTCTAACTTCAACGAGCAACTGTACGGCGACGGCGGCAAGGACACGCTGTTCGGCGGCGGCGGTGACGACACGCTGAACGGCGGCTCGGGCGATGACCTGCTGATCGGCGGTTCTGGCTCCGACGTGTTCGTGGTGTCCGGGGGGCGCGACCGTATCGCCGACTTCGGCATCGGCGACAGGCTGATCGACTTCGATGACGTCACTTCCGGGTTCGCCGGATCCATCTACGACGGCTACGCAGGGCTGAACTGGGACAACGAGTCCTACGTCATCAACGTGGCGGAATACGCCTATTACTACCCGGAACTCGTGAACACCGGCCTGTACATCGGGCTCCATTCGGGTGGATTTATTGCGGCGGACGCTTACGGAGGCAGCGCCGGCTTTTCCGCCATCGACGACGACTTCGACCTGTCGAGCGCGTACGTGACGCCGGCCTACGACGCCAACCTGACGGTCACGGTGTATGCGTACGACGACGACGTGCTGGTCGGCACGGCCGTCATGCAGATGGACTGGGACCACCGGACCTTTGTCGACTTCGCGCATGGCACTGCCGACGGCGCCGACAGCGCCTCGTTCTCAGGCCGCTTCACCAGCGTCGACCACATCGTTTGGGACGGTACCGGCGGCGTGCCGGGAAGTCCCTACGCGAGTGGCGATTACGTGGCCTGGGACGACATCAGGATCAACGTCGGCGGGTCCGACCTCATCGACCTGCCCTACGGCCTGGATGCCGGCTGGGTCCTCGACAATGCCCATTACGACGGCTATTCGACCATCCTGCTGGCCGGCCTGCTCACCATCGAAGGCGTGGCGCCGTGGCAGCTCACTGAATCGATGTTCGTCTAGCGCGCCGAGTACCAGGCCACGCCATCGCGCACCTCCTGCACCGCGTCACCGCGCTGCAGGAGGTAGTTGAGGCAGGCGACCGCTTCGCCGGTCGCCATGCCCAGCAGCGCCGCATCGGTCTCCGCAATCGGGCGGCGGAACAGCGCCACGAAGGTGTCGACCACGCGCTTGGGCTCGGCCAGCAGCTCGCGCAGCCGCCCCAGCGCTTCCTCCTGCCCGTCACGCAGCGCGCGGATGCGCGCATGCAGCCCATGAAAGCAGTCGTGGTGCGCCGGCAGCACCAGCACGTCGTCGGGCACGCGCTGCTCCACCCGGTCAAGTGACGAGAACCAGTCGGCCATCGGGTTCGCGTCGGGCTCTATCGGGTAGACCGACACGTTCGACGAGATCTTGGGCAGCACCTGGTCGCCCGAAATCAGCAGCTTGAGCGCGGGGCAGTACAGGCACGAGTGCTCCGGCGAATGGCCGTTGCCGAACACCACCTCCCACTCGTTGCCGCCGATCGTGAACTTCTGGCCGTCGTGCAGCCGGCGGTAGCTGTCCGGCAGCGCGTACACGTGCTTGCCGAAGCCGCCGAAGCGCGCGCGGTAGCTGTCGATGGCCTGCTCGCCCCAGCCCGCGGCGCGATAGAACGCCAGCGCGTCGTTGGGCGCCTCGCGGCTGGTGTCGGACACCAGCACGCGGCAGTGCAGGTATTCCAGGTTCGAAATCCACAGCTTCACCCCGTGGCGGCGCGTGAGCCAGCCCGCCATGCCGATGTGGTCGGGGTGCATGTGCGTGACCAGCACACGAGTGAGCGGCTGGTTCATGGGCGGCTGCGACGTCAGGCGCTCCCACACCGACACGTTCTCCTCGGTGCGCGAACCGGTGTCCACCAGCGCCCAGCCCTCGCCGTCGTCGATGGCCCAGACGTTGATGTGGTCCAGCCGGTAGGGCAGCGGCATGCGGATCCAGCGCACGCCGGGTGCGACGTCGACCCATTCGCCGCGGGCAGGGGCGGCCAAGGGATAGGAAAGCGTCTGGTGAATCATCGTGCCTCGATTATCAGCGGCTGCGGCCGAAGCAGCCCGGGTGCGGTTTCGTGATGGCCATCAACCTTTGCCCCCATGGCCATGCCTAGACTGAAATCGCAACAAATGGAGCTTGCGATGAGGAACAGGGACTCACGGGTTCTCAACGGGTCGTCGCGCGATGACGTCCTGTCGGGCAACGGCTGGTACACCACCCTCAACGGCAACGGTGGGCGCGACGTCGTCCAGGGATTCGGGGCGCACTACGACCTTGCGAGCGGGGACTGGTGGGAAGGGCAGGAAGACCCGTTCAACGAGAGCCTGAACGGCAATGGCGGCAACGACACGCTGCTGGGGGGCGCCGGTGACGACACGCTGAACGGCGGTGCCGGCGACGACGTGCTGGTCGGCGGCTCGGGGGACGACGTTTTCGTCCTGTCCGGCGGCAAGGACGTGATCCGGGACTTCGGGGCGGGGCAGGATGTCACCCTCGACTTCGATTCGCTGTCTTTCGGCAACCCGATCCCCGACGGATACGGCGGCCTCAACTGGAACGGCGCGTATTCGTACTATGGGACATGGTGGCCCGGCACCGGGTTCTATTACGGCATGGAGTCGCCCTGGGGTGTCGCCTACAACGGAGGCGTAGCCAGCTTCTCCAGCACGGGCACAGACTTCGACCTCGTGTCCACCTACGTGACCTCGGGGTACGTGTATAGCCAGACCGTCACCTTCTCGGCCTGGGACGATGGGGTTCAGGTCGGGGGCGCCTCTGTCTACACCTACTACATGGGGCCTACATTCGTGAGCTTCGAGGACAGCTGGACCACCTGGCCCTACTCGTACTCTTTCTGGGGCCGCTTCACCAGCATCGACGAAGTCACGTGGCATGGAGATGGCTATTACACCTGGGCTGTGCTGGACAACCTCAGGGTCGATGCCAGCGACGACCGCATCGACCTGCCGTCCGGCCTTCCGGCAGACTTCGTGCTCGACACCGCGTCCTACGACGGCAACGACACCACCCTGCTCTACGGCTTGCTGACGCTGCAGGGCGTGGCGCCCTGGGAACTCGACGCCACGATGTTCATCTAGCGCGTCGCGTCAATGCGCAGGCGGCGCGGGCTGCTGCGACTTCTGCGGCACGTAGCCGGCGAGGTAGGAGGCGAACGCCTTCACCTCGCCCTTGGAGAACACCGCATCGGCACCCAGCTCGACGCAACGGATTCGGATGCCGGGCGATGTGTAGTCGCTCAGCACCAGGATGCGCCCGGTCGCGTTGGCTTCGCGGTACCGGCGGATCAGGTTGAAGCCCGAGCCTTCGCGCAGCACCAGGTCGATGATGGCCACCTGCCAGGGCGGGTGGTCGTCGGTGTCGAGCCAGGCCGTGCCGTCCATTTCGGTCGGCAGGCCGGCGATGACCTCGAAGGGGCCGACATGGCTCAGGAGGTCCTGAATCAGCTCGACGATCTCCCTCGAGTCCTCGATCATGACAACGGGTATCGTCACAGGTGAACTCGTTACAACTCAGCTGTAAACGGTAAGTCCGCGCTCACCTCTTGTCTGTAGCCCGTCGGCCGCCCTGCGGGTCGGACGGGTCCTACCCCGCCTGAACCTTCTCAATGGGCATCGGCCGGCCCGAACTTGCGGCGCAGCTTGGCCGTGACGTGGCCGCCCAGGTCCAGCACGGCCAGCTGGTCGAGGTGGCGCCGTGCGCGCTCGCGCTCGCCCAGGTTCCAGTAGGCCACCGCCAAGTAGCGGTGCACCTCGCCGAAGCCGCTGGTCAGCATTTCGGCCCGCTCCAGCGCCGCCGCGGCGCGTGCGGACTGGCCGGCGAAAAGATGCTGCATGCCTTCGGCGATCCAGTAATACGGGTCGCTGTCCTGCAGGCGCTGCACGCGTTGCGCCAGCACTTTCGCCTCGGCGTCCCGGCCCTGGGCCTGCAGCAGTTCGTGCAGCGCGCGCAGCGCCACTTCGGAGTCGCCGCGCAGCCCCAATGCCTGCCGCAGCCATTGCTCGGCCCCGCCGTCCAGGCCCTGCTGCCGGTACAGCACCGCCAGGTTGCCGTAGGCGGGGACGAACTGCGGGTCGGCCGCCAGCGCCGCGCGGAAGTGCGCATAGGCCAGCGCACGCTTGCCGTCGGCCAGCGCCTCAACGCCGAGGTTGTTGTGGAAGTGGGCCAGCACGGCGGCGTCGCTCAGCACCTGCCCGCGGAACGGCGTGGCGAACTGCGGCTCGAAATCGACCACCACGTGGCGCGCCTGCAGGACGTCCTCCACCGGGCTGCGGTTGAGCACCTTGAACAGCACGTTGACGTGCCGGTTGACGTATTCGAGCCCGCCGCGCCGCGCATGCAGTGCGGGCACGCGCACTTCCTGCATCTGCGCCTCCAGGCCCAGGGCGCGCGCCGCTGCGTACGTCAGCACCGTGAGCGACAGGCAGTCGCCGCGCCGCTCCTGCCAGGTCTGGCTGGCGGTGGTGGAGTGCCCTTCGCGGTACGAGAAGCCGCGGCGGTCGGCGCCCAGGATCAGCACCATCAGCGCGTCCACGCGCTGCCACGTGCCCATCTCCTGCAGCCCGGGCGCGGCCAGCCGCTGCGCCAGGTCGGGCGGCAGCCAGAACAACTCCTCCTTGCCGATCGCGGCGCGTGACGCGTCGTAGTCGAACGCGCGGTCCTGCCACGGCAGGGCCGCTGCCGCGGCGGCCGGCGGGGCGGCCGGCACTGTGGCGCAGCCTGCCAGCGCAAGCAGGCAGGCCAGGAGCAACAGGCAAGCTTTCATGCGGCACCTCCGTTGCCCGCAAGCTTGTCACATCGGGCGGGCTTAGGCAATTTCCCCAAGGCCCTTAGCCGATCGCCTAGACACGGCGGCGCCATGCGCTGGCCCAATGATTCCACAGCAAAGGGACATGCACCATGGCAAGCGGCACAGCATTCTTCGAGTGGCAAGGCGACATCGACGGCCTGAGCGTCGTCGACGGCGCCTTCGTGTTGGTGACGGCCGAAGGCTCCGACCATCCCAAGTACAACGCCGTGGCCGCGTTGCTGCGCCGCATCCGCCGCGGGCTCGGCATCGACGTGGTGTTCGTGTCGCTCTTCATCGACGGCCAGCCGCAAGTGCGCTACCCGGAGCTGGATGAAGAAGGCGACTGCGACCCGCTGGAAGCGGCGTTCGCCCGCCAGGTGCTGGGCTGCAGCGAGACCCTCGTGCTGCCGGTGCTCGGCCGCGAAGGCTGGGTCTACGGCACGGTCTGCTGCGAGGTGCACAGCAGCGACAGCGCGTGGGGCGACCGCTCGCAGGTGCAGGCGCTGGAATCGGTGGCCGGGCTGCTGGCCACCACGCTGGACGAGGCGCTGGCCCCGCTGACCAGCGAGTACGGCAGCCTCGCCCCTTCGTCGATCCACGCCGGTCAGCAAGCGGCCCTGGCTTGAGGTAGGGCAAGGACAGCACGGCGGCTTGCGGGTATCTTGAGGCCATGGCTGCGTATTCGATGGACATCTTCGACATGGCGGACTCCGTCGAAGCGATGGAGGTCCACCTGGGCGAGCTGGTGCTGGTCACCGCCGAAAGCGACGACAGCCGCTGGCGGCGCGTGGTCGCGCTGCTGAAGCGCGCGCGCAACGGCATGAACATCGACGCCGTCTACGTCGGCCAGACCATCGAAGGCCGGCCGCTGGTGCGCCCGCCCACCCCACCGCTGGACGACGGCGCCGCGCCCCCGTGCGACGGGCTCGAAGAGGCCTATGGGCTGCGCATGCTCGAACAACGCCCGCACCTGCCGCGCCCGCCCGGCGTGGACATGCACGTGCGCGCGGAAATCTTCACGTTGCCGGTGGCCGGGCGCGACGGCGAGTACGGCACGCTGTGCGCCATGGCCTTCCCGTTCCAGGCCAGCGAGCAGGGCCAGAGCACGCTGGGCCAGCTGCGCTCGCTGGCGCGCATGGTCGGTGTCGCCATCGCCGCAACGGATTCGCCCGCCCACGCCGCGCCGGCCGCCCCGCGCGGCTCGCCGGCACCATCTGCCGCGTAGAATCCGGGGCTTCTACAGCCTCTGGATCAACACCATGAACCGCTGGATACAGCGGGCCCTTGCGACGGGCCTTGTCCTTGCCGCGTGCGCCGCCGGCGCCCAGGCACCCGCCATCATCCGTGAAGCCCCGGCCGACGTGAAGGTCGGCATCCTGGGCGTCAGTGCCACCCCGCCCATCGTCACCATCAACGGCCAGCCCGACCGGCTGTCGCCCGGCGCGCGCATCCGCGATCGCAACAACATGATGGTGATGTCGGGCTCGCTCGCCGGGCAGGACCACTACAGCGTCTACCGGCGCGACTCCGCCGGGCTGGTGCACGAGGTGTGGCTGCTCAACGCCGAGGAGTACCGCAAGGTCGGCGGCGTGAGCACGGGCGACCCCAACGGCATCGTGCGCTTCCTCGACCTGCTCAACGCCATCTTCCTCGCGCGCCAGGTGCAGAAATGACGCGCAAGGTCTACATCAAGACTTTCGGCTGCCAGATGAACGAGTACGACTCGGACAAGATGGCCGACGTGATGGCCGCGGCCGAAGGCTACGAACCGACGGACGACCCCGAGCAGGCCGACCTGATCCTCTTCAACACCTGCTCGGTGCGCGAGAAGGCGCAGGAGAAGGTGTTCTCCGACCTCGGGCGCGTGAAGCACCTGAAGAGCAAGGGCGTGCTGATCGGCGTGGGTGGCTGCGTCGCCAGCCAGGAAGGCGCGGCCATCATCGAGCGCGCGCCCTACGTCGACGTGGTGTTCGGCCCGCAGACGCTGCACCGCCTGCCCGAGCTGCTGGCGGCACGCGAGCGGCAGCAACGCGCGCAGGTGGACATCAGCTTCCCCGAGATCGAGAAGTTCGACCACCTGCCGCCCGCGCGGGTGGACGGCGCGTCGGCCTTCGTGTCGATCATGGAGGGCTGCTCCAAGTACTGCTCGTACTGCGTGGTGCCTTACACCCGCGGTGAAGAGGTGTCGCGGCCGTTCGAGGACGTGCTGGCCGAGGTGGCGGGGCTGGCCGACCAGGGCGTGAAGGAGGTGACGCTGCTCGGGCAGAACGTCAACGCCTACCGCGGCCGGATGGGTGGCACCGAAGACATCGCCGACTTCGCTTTGCTGATCGAGTACGTGGCCGAGATTCCCGGTATCGAGCGCATCCGCTACACCACCAGCCACCCCAACGAGTTCACGCAGCGGCTCGTCGACTTGTATGCCAGGGTGCCGCAGCTGGTGAGCCACCTGCACCTGCCGGTGCAGCACGGCAGCGACCGCATCCTCGCGGCCATGAAGCGCGGCTACACCGCCATGGAGTACAAGTCGATCGTGCGCAAGCTGCGCGCGGCGCGCCCGCAGATCTCGATGTCCAGCGACTTCATCGTCGGCTTCCCCGGCGAGACCGAGGAAGACTTCGGCCGCATGATGAAGCTGGTGGAAGACGTGGGCTACGACGCGAGCTTCTCCTTCATCTTCAGCCCGCGCCCCGGCACGCCGGCCGCGGCGCTGCACGACGACACGCCGCACGCCGTGAAGCTCAGGCGCCTGCAGCACCTGCAGCGCGTGCTGGAAGACAACGTGCGGCGCATCAGCGGGCAGCGCGTGGGCACGGTGCAGCGCATCCTGGTGGAAGGGCCGTCGAAGAAAGACAAGTCGGAGCTGATGGGCCGCACCGAATGCAACCGCATCGTCAACTTTGCCGGGCCTGCGCGGCTGGTCGGCCAGATGATCGACGTGACGATCACCGAGGCGCTGCCGCATTCGCTTCGCGGCGAGGTGGTGGTGAAGGAAGAAGTCGCGGCCTAAGCTTCAGGGCACTTCCAGCACGACGTTGCCCGTGACCTCGCCTTTCGCGACCAGGTCGTGCGCCTTGGCGATCTCCTGCAGCGCGAGCCGCTGGCCGATGTTGTGCACGATGCCGCCCGACTCGAGCATGCCCGTCAGGGCCGACACGGCGCGCTGGCGGTCGTGCGGGGCCAGGTTGTAGACGATGAAGAAGCGCAGCACCGCGTTGTTGACGATCAGCGGGAAGAACGGCAGCGTGAACTCGCCCTTGCCGCTGCCGTAGACCACCCACTCGCCGCCCGCCGCCATCGCCTGCAGGTTGGTGGCCGAATTGGCGGCGACGTCCACTTCGACGAAGCGCTGCACGCCCTGCCCTTGCGTCGCGGCGCGCACGCGCGCCACCACGTCCTCGTCGCGGTAGTTGATGACCTCGTGCGCACCGGCCGCCAGTGCCAGCTCGCCCTTGGCCGCACTGCTGACCGTGGCGATCACGCGGGCTGCGCCCAGGCGCCGTGCGAACTGGATGGCGTAGTGGCCGACCGCCCCGGCGCCGCCGGCGACCAGCACGCTGCGGCCGGCAACCCCCTCGCCGCACAACACGGCATGCAGCGCCGTGAGCGCCGGGATGCCGAGGCAGGCGCCGGCTTCGTCGGCCACGTCGCGCGGCAGCGGCACCGCCTGCTGCTGCGGCAGCACGATGTATTGCGCGGCGGTGCCGTTCGCGCGGCCCCATGCGCCGTTCCACACCCAGACGCGTTCGCCGGGCCGCAGCGACTCGACGCCTTCGCCCACCGCATCCACCACGCCCATGCCGTCGCTGTGCGGAACGATCCTCGGAAACGGCAGCACCGATGAGCGCAGCCCGGCGCGCGACTTCACGTCCGAAGGATTGACGCCCGACCAGCGCAGCCGCACGCGCACCTCGCCGGGCCCGGGTTGCGGGTCGGGCATCTCGCCGAACTGCAGCACCTGCGACGCCTCGCCGGTGCTTTCGTACCAGGCCGCCAGCATGCTCAACCCCTCGCCAGCCAGCGCTGGGCAAGCCGCACGAAGTAACTCGCGCCGATGGGAATGATCTCGTCGTTGAAGTCGAAGCTGGTGTTGTGCACGATGCACGGCCCCGCCCCGTGGTCGGGCAGCCGGTGGTCGCCCTCGCCGTTGCCGATGAAGGCGTAGCAGCCCGGCTTGACGCGCAGCATGTGGGCGAAGTCCTCCGAGCCCATCACCGCCGGGAAGTTCTCGTTGACGCGGACAGCGCCCACCACTTCGCGCATCGCTTCGGCGGCGAAGCGCGCTTCGGGCTCGTGGTTGACCACCGGCGGCGACGCGCGGCGGAAGTACACGTCGGCCGCGCAGCCGTGCGCCTGCGCGATGCCGTCGGCCAGCCGCCGCAAGCCCGCTTCCAGTGCGTCGGTCACCGTCTCGGAGAAGGTGCGGATCACGCCGCCGACCCACGCCTTGTCCGGGATGACGTTGGGTGCATCCGAGCCCTGCAACTGCGTCACGGCCAGCACGGCGCGCTCGGTCGAGGGCACGACGCGCGGGATGAGGGACTGCAGTTGCTGGGCGAGGTCGACCACCGCGCCCACCGGGTCCACGCCCGTATGCGGCATCGACGCATGCGTGCCGCGGCCCGTGACGGTGACTTTCCACATGTTGCTGGCGGCCATCAGCGCGCCGTGGTTGAGCGCGAAGTCACCGACGCCGGCGGTCTTGAAGTTGTGCAGCGCGAACACCGCCTCGCACGGGAAGCGCTCGAACAGGCCATCCTGGATCATCTTCAGGGCACCCGCCTTGCCCATTTCTTCGGCGGGCTGGAAGATGAAGTTGACCGTGCCGCTGAAGTCGCGCGCCTGCGCCAGGTGCCAGGCGGCGGCCAGCAGCATCGTGGTGTGCCCGTCGTGCCCGCACGCATGCATGCGGCCGTCGTGGCGCGAGCGGTGCGCGAACCGGTTGGACTCCTGCAGCGGCAGCGCGTCGAGGTCGGCGCGCAGGCCGATGGTGTGCGGGCCGTCCCCGCATTTCAGCACGCCCACCACGCCGGTGGCGGCGATGCCGGTGTGCACTTCGATGCCCCATTCGCGCATCAGCGTGGCGACCTTCTCGCTCGTCCGGTGTTCTTCGAACCCAAGCTCGGGGTGCATGTGGATGTCGCGGCGCAGCGCGACGAAGCGCGTGACGTCGGCGAAGGAGTCGACGAGATTCATGCAGTGCCCTCCGGCGATGACTTTGAACGCAGAAGTCGCAGAAACTACGCAGAAGTCGCAGAAAGTTCAAGTCTTCTCTGTTCTCTTCTGCGTCTTCTGCGCACTTCTGCGTCTTCTGCGTTCTAAACCTGGCCCTTCAGCTTCAGAAAGGCAGCTTCGGCATCCCGCCCTTGCCGCCCATCCCGCCCAGCTTCTTCATCATCTTCATCATGCCGCCGCCCTTCATCTTCTTCATCATCGACTGCATCTGGTCGAACTCGTTGAGCAGGCGGTTCACCTCCTGCACGTGAACGCCGGCGCCGGCGGCGATGCGGCGCTTGCGGGTGGCCTTGATGAGCTCGGGCTTGCGGCGCTCCAGCGGCGTCATGCTGCAGATGATGCCTTCCTTGCGGCGGATCTCGCGCTCGGCCTTGTCCATGTCGACCTGCCCCGCCTTGGCCTGCATCTGCGCGGGCATCTTGTCCATGAAGCTCGCGAGCCCGCCCATGCTCTTCATCTGCTGCAGCTGCGCCAGGAAGTCGTTCAGGTCGAAGCCCTCGCCGCTCTTGACCTTGGCGGCCAGCTTCTGCGCGGCTTCCATGTCCACGCCGGCCTGCACCTGCTCGACCAGCGCGACGATGTCGCCCATGCCCAGGATGCGGCCCGCATGGCGGTCGGCGTCGAACACCTCCAGCCCGTCGATCTTCTCGCTGACGCCCGCGAACTTGATCGGCGCACCCGTCACCTGCCGCACCGACAGCGCCGCGCCGCCGCGCGAGTCGCCGTCGAGCTTGGTCAGGATGATGCCGGTCAGCGGCAGCGCTTGCCTGAACGCCTTGGCCGTGTTGACCGCGTCCTGGCCCTGCATGGCGTCGACCACGAACAGCGTCTCCACCGGCTTCAGCGCCGCGTGCAGTTCCTGGATCTCCTTCATCATCGCCTCGTCGATGGCGAGGCGGCCGGCCGTGTCGACCAGCAGGACGTCGAAGTAGTTCTTCTTCGCGTGGTCCACCGCGGCGCGCGCGATGTCCACCGGCTTCTGGTCGGGCGACGACGGGAACCATTCGGCGCCGGCCTGCGCCGTCACCGTCTTCAACTGTTCGATGGCGGCCGGGCGGTACACGTCGCCCGACACGGTCAGCACCTTCTTCTTGCGCTTTTCGATCAGGTGCTTGGCCAGCTTGGCAGTGGTGGTGGTCTTGCCCGCGCCCTGCAGGCCGGCCATGAGGATCACCGCCGGCGGCTGCGTGGCCAGGTCGATGTCGCTCACGCCCTCGCCCATGGTGGCCGCCAGCTCGCGCTGCACGATGCCCACCAGCGCCTGGCCCGGCGTGAGCGAGCCCAGCACGTCCTGCCCCAGCGCCTTGTCCTTCACCCGCGCGATGAAGTCGCGCACCACCGGCAGCGCCACATCGGCCTCGAGCAGGGCCATGCGCACCTCGCGCAGCATGTCCTGCACGTTGGCTTCGGTGATGCGCGCCTGGCCGCGCATCTGCTTGACCAGGCGTGAGAGTCTGTCGGAAAGGGCGGAAGCCATGGATGGGCCGGGGGTCAACCCCGGCGGTAAACTGCTGAAGATGATTCTAACCAGTGCGTCTCCTGCCGGCGTCCTGCTCACGCTGGCGGCCGCGGCGGCCTATGCCGTGCCGGCCGCCGGTGCCGCGCGCCTGAGCGACCGTGCCGCGCGCAACGCGCTGGTGGTGGCGTGGGTGCTGCACGGCACCCTGGTGGCGTGGACGCTGTTCGGCGCCGAACCGCGCTTCGGCTTTGCGCAAGCCCTGTCGGCCACCGCGTGGCTGGTGCTCACCATGTATGCCATCGAGCAGCAACTGATCCCGCAGATGCATGCGCGCTGGGCGCTGGCGGGCCTGGGCACCGCGGCGCTGCTGCTGGCGCTGGCCTTCCCGGGCACGCCGCTGAACGTGGGCACTTCGCCCTGGCTGCCGCTGCACATCGTGCTGGGCGTGGCGGCGTACGGCCTGTTTGCGGCGGCGGTGGTCCATGCGTGGCTGCTGCAGCGCGCCGAGTTCGCGATGCGGCACGGCCAGGATGCCAATGCGGGGGTGCCGCTGCTCATGCTGGAGCGGCTCACCTTCCGCTTCGCTGCCGCCGGTTTCGTGCTGCTGTCGGCCACGCTGCTGGCGGGCATCTTCTTCAGCGACGTGCTGTATGGGCGGCCGTGGCGGTGGGAACACAAGACGGTGTTCTCGGTGCTGGCCTGGTTTGCCTTTGCCACGCTGCTGCTGGGGCGCTTCCGCTTCGGCTGGCGCGGCCGCCGCGCGGTGCGCTTCCTCTACACCGGCTCGCTCTTGCTGCTGCTCGCCTACGTGGGTTCGCGCTTCGTGCTCGAAGTGGTGCTGGGTCGCACATGAAATTCCTCGTGCTGCTGGGCATCCTGCTGGTCGCCTACCTGATCTGGCGCCACAGCCGCGTGGAACGCCGCGACGACGAAGCGCCGCCGCCCAAGCAGCAGCCTGCCGCCGCGCCGCAGGACATGGTGAGCTGCCCCATCTGCTCGGTGCACCTGCCGCGCGGCGACGCCGTGGCCGGCGCCGACGGGCGCCTCTTCTGCAGCCAGGAACACCGCCTGACGGCGGGCCAGTGATGCCGCTTGCCCCCGACCTGGTGAACCGGCCGGCCCTGCCGCGCGAGCCCGGCGCGGACGACTCGGCCTTCCTGCGCGTGTGGCGCGGCTTCATGTCGGCGCGCGTCATCATCGCCGTGGCGCTGATGCTGCTGCTGGGCCTGCTGTACAGCCTGGTGCCCACGCGCGGCGTCAACGACTGGCTGATGGGCCTGTGCGTCACCTACATGGCGGCCGCCATCCTGGTGCGGCTGTTCATGCGCGCCGTGCCGCCGGGCAAGGCGTTCGACCCGCAATGGGTCTCCACCATCGGCATCGACCTGCTGGCCTTCTCGACGCTGCAGTTCCTGCAGGCAGGCGGCGTCAACTACCTGCCCCTCTTCGCGCTGCCGGTGCTGACCGCGGGCGTCATGGGTTCGACGCTGCTGGCCATGGGCACCACTGCGGCCGTCACCCTGCTGCTGCTGGTGGACGCGTGGCTGTGGGTGCTGCACGTGCCGGACGACATGGCGTCGCGCTTCACGCAGGCGGGGCTGACCGGCGTGGGCTACTTCGCGGTGGCGCTGCTGGCCAACCAACTCGCACAGCGGCTGGCCAGCGAGGAGAGCGAGGCCCGCCGCAGCCGCGCCGCGGCCCACATGCAGGCGCAGGTGAACGAACTGGTGGTGGAGCACCTGGGCGACGGCGTGCTGGTGCTGGGCGCCGAAGCGCAGGTCTACAGCGCCAACCCCGCGGCGCGGCGGCTGCTCGGCTGCGAATCCGACGTTCTCGCCATGCCGTTCGCGCTGGGCTCGCGCCCTGCCTGGCGGCCGCTGCTGGACATCGCGCGGCGCACCATCGCCGAGCTGCTGCCGCAGGCCGGCGAGGTGGCGCTGGTCACCGCCCCCGGCGAACGCCACCTGGTGAACGTGCGCACGCGCCTGACCGAGCCGCAGCGGGCGTCGGCGCAGAGCCTGTGCGTGATGTTCCTGGAAGACCTGCGCGAGGTCGAGGCCAAGCTGCGCACCGAGAAACTCGCCGCCATGGGCCGCATGTCGGCCGCCGTGGCGCACGAAATCCGCAACCCGCTGGCGGCCATCGCGCAGGCCAACGCCCTGCTGGAAGAAGAGCTGTCCGACCCGACGCAGCGGCAGTTGTCGGCGCTGGTGCAGCAGAACGTGCGGCGCCTGTCGCACATCGTCGAGGAGATCCTGGACCTGGCGCGCGTGCAGCAGCAGCAGGCCGCGCCGCCCGCCTCGCTGGCGCTGGACGAGGTGGCCGGGGTGGTGTGCGACGACTGGGTGCGGCAGGTGCAGGCCGGCGCCTCGCGCCTGTACCTGCAGCAGGAAGCGCGGGGCGTGCAGGTGGCCTTCGAGCCCGAGCACCTGCGCCGGGTGCTGGTGAACCTGCTGGACAACGCCATTCGCTACGCCGGCCAGGAGCCCGACTCGATCCGCGTGACCACCGAAGCCGCCACCGAGACCGCGTGGCTGCGCGTGTGGAGCGACGGCCCGCCCATCGAGCAGGGCGTGCAGCGCCACCTGTTCGAGCCGTTCTTCTCCTCCGAAAGCCGCTCCAGCGGCCTGGGCCTGTACATCTGCCGCGAGCTGTGCGAGCGGCACGGCGCGGCCATCGGCTACCGGCGCGCGCCGGCCGTTGACGGCGTGCGCGAAGGCAACGAGTTCTTCGTGGTTTTCCAGCGTCCGCGCCGGCTGGTGGGCGGCAGCGCGCCGTTTGACACAATGGCAGCCTGAAAGCCATGTCGACCCCCACCGCCCCTGCGGCCCAGGTGCTCGTCGTCGACGACGAGCCCGACCTGCGCACGCTGTACGAGCTGACGCTGCTGCGCGAGGGCTATCGCGTCGACGCGGCCGGCACGCTGTCCGAAGCCTGGGCGCTGCTGGCCGACCGCCGCTTCGACGCGGTCATCACCGACATGCGCCTGCCCGACGGGCTGGGGCTGGAGCTGCTGCAGCGCATGGGCGCGCAGCAGCGGCCCGAGCGCTGCATCGTGATGACGGCCTACGGCTCCGCCGAGAACGCGGTCGAGGCGCTGAAGGCCGGCGCGTTCGACTATCTCACCAAGCCGGTCGACCTGAAGCAGTTCCGCGCCGTGGTGGCGTCGGCCGTGCACGACGGCACGCTGCAGCGCCCGCGCAGCGCCGCCCCGGCCGCACGCGGCGCTGCGCAGGAGCGCGGCACGCAGCTGGCGCTGCATCGGCTGGTGGGCGAATCGGCCGCCATGAAGCAGGTGAAGGAGCGCATCGGCAAGGTGTCGCGCAACATGGCACCGGTGCTGGTGCGCGGCGAGTCCGGCACCGGCAAGGAACTGGTGGCGCGTGCCATCCACGGCAGCAGCCACCGCTGCGAGGGCCCTTTCGTGGCCGTCAATTGCAGCGCCATCCCCGAGACGCTGCTGGAAGCCGAGTTCTTTGGCGCCAAGAAGGGCTCGTACACCGGTGCCGCGGCCGACCGCGAAGGCTACTTCCAGGCGGCACGCGGCGGCACGCTGTTCCTCGACGAGATCGGCGACTTGCCGCTGGCCATGCAGTCCAAGCTGCTGCGCGCCATCCAGGAAAGGCAGGTGCGCGCGCTCGGCTCCACGCAGGAGGACTCGGTGGACGTGCGCATCGTGAGCGCGACGCACCGCGACCTGGGCGCCGACGTGCAGGCGGGGCGCTTCCGGCAGGACCTGTTCTACCGGCTGAACGTGATCGAGATCGTGGTGCCGCCGCTGCGCGAGCGCCGCGAGGACCTGCCGGCCCTGTGCCGCGCGCTGCTGGACCGCATCGCGGCGGAGTCCGGCGTGGTCGCACCCGTCCTGTCGCCGCGCACGCTGGAGCAGCTCTATGCGCACCCGCTGCCGGGCAACGTGCGCGAGCTCGAGAACCTGCTGCACCGCGCGGTGGCGCTGGCCGACGGCAGCGAGCTGCAGATCGACTTCGCGCCGGTGCCCGACGCGGCGCGCGCCGAGCCGGCGGCCGCGGCCGCCACTGCCGCCTCGGTCGCCCCCGCACTGGCACCGGCTGCCGCGCCGGCCCCCAGCCCGGTGCCCACCGACCTGCAGGCCTACCTGGACCAGCAGGAGCGCGAGATCCTGGTGAAGGCGCTGCAGGAGACCGGCTTCAACCGCACCGCGGCTGCGCAGCGCCTGGGCCTGAGCCTGCGGCAGATCCGCTACCGCATCACGCGCCTGGGCATTGCCGTGCCGGGCAGCGAGCCCGGCGGCGACGAGGCGAATGAAGGCACCAACCCCTGACGCAGCCGTGTGGCGCGACGGCTGGTACGCCTTCGCCCGGCGGCTAGCCTCGCCCAACTTCGGCCCGCGGCCCGAAGGCGCGGCCATCGAACTGGTCGTCGTGCATTCCATCAGCCTGCCGCCCGGTGTGTATGGCGGCGACGAGGTGCAGCAGCTCTTCACCAACACGCTGGACTGGGACGCGCACCCGTACTTCCAGGCGATCCGCGGCATGCAGGTGTCGGCGCATTTCTATGTGCGGCGCGGCGGCGAGCTGTGGCAGTTCGTGAGCTGCGACGACCGCGCCTGGCATGCCGGAGCGTCGTCGTGGTGCGGCCGCGGCAACTGCAACGACTACTCGATCGGCATCGAGCTGGAAGGCCTGGAGCACGAAGCCTTCGAGCCGGCGCAGTACGAAACGCTGGCCGGCCTGTGCGCCGCCATCGTGCAGCAGTACCCCATCACCCACATCGCCGGCCATGAGCACATCGCCCCCGGGCGCAAGCAGGACCCGGGGTCGCAGTTCGACTGGGCCTTGCTGCGCGACTCGCTGGGCTGGCCGGCGGAGCGCTTCGGCGCATGAGCATCGTGGTCTCCGGCGAGGTCTTGAACGCAGAAGACGCAGAAGGAAATTCAAAAGACGCAGAAGGAATCCGGGGAAATCCTTCTGCGTCTTTTGGCTGTTCTTCTGCGTCTTCTGCGTTCAGAACCTCCGAGGATGCCAAAGCAGTTGCCGCGCGGCAACGCGGCCGTAAAGGTTTTGCACCGCGCGCCTCGATTCGCGCCGAGCCAGACTGCACGCGCCCTGCGCAGCGGAATCGCCCGACAGGCCGCACCAGGTCTTGCGTGTGCACAACGCATCGCGCGCGCACGCGGGCGGCTCGCAAGGGCGCGCACAGCCGCTCAACACGCTATCCACAGACTTTTCCCCGCGCTGGTGAAAACACTACATCTAGTGGCTTGTAAAGGTCCGGACCACTAGCTATAGTGCCCCGAGCATCCGCGGGGACGGTACACTCCGCCCTCGCCGAGAAGAACCACAGCAGAGGAAAGTAGCATGCAGCCTGCCTTGAACAGCCCCGCCGCCAGCGCCACCATCGGCGCGCAGATCACCGCCTCCCTGAACGCCGAAGCCGCCACCAACCCGCTGGCGCACTACCAGATCATCCGCCGCAACGGGTCGGTCGTCCCCTTCGAACCCAACAAGATCGCCATCGCCATGATGAAGGCGTTCCTGGCCGTGCACGGCACGCAAGGCGCCGCCTCGGCGTCGGTGCGCGAGACGGTCGACCAGCTCACGCAGTCCGTCATCCGCGCGCTGGTGCGCTCGCGCCCGGGCGGCGGCACCTTCCACATCGAAGACGTGCAGGACCAGGTGGAACTGGGCCTCATGCGCAGCGGCCAGCACGACGTGGCCCGCGCCTACGTGCTGTACCGCGAGCGCCGCGCGCAGGAGCGCGCCAAGCAGCGCCAGGCCGAAGCGCCCAAGCCGCCGGTGTTCCACGTGCTCGACGGCGGCCAGCGCGTGCCGCTGGACATCGGCACCCTGCAGGCGCTGATCGTCAGTGCCTGCCAGGGCCTGGGCGACGACTTCAAGCCCGACCCCATCGTGGCCGAGACGCTGCGCAACCTGTACGACGGCGTGCCGCTGGACGAGGTGTACAAGGCCTCCATCCTGGCCGCCCGCACGCTGATCGAGAAGGATCCCGACTACACCTACGTCACCGCCCGCCTGCTGCTGCACACGATCTTCAAGGAGATCCTGGGCCGCGAAGTGGCGCCGGCCGAGCGCGGCGAGGCCTACACCGACTACTTCCCCGGCTTCATCAAGACCGGCGTCGACAACGAGCTGCTCGACGAGAAGCTGCTGCAGTACGACCTGAAGCGCCTGGGTGCCGCGCTCAAGTCCGACCGCGACCTGAAGTTCGACTACCTGGGCCTGCAGACCCTGTACGACCGCTACTTCCTGCACGTGCGCAAGCACCGCATCGAGCTGCCGCAGGCCTTCTTCATGCGCGTGGCGATGGGCCTGGCGCTCAACGAGATCGACCGCGAAGCCCGCGCCATCGAGTTCTACGAGGTGCTGTCCAGCTTCGACTTCATGTCGTCGACGCCCACCCTGTTCAACAGCGGCACGCTGCGCTCGCAGCTGTCGTCGTGCTACCTCACGACCGTGCCGGACGACCTGGATGGCATCTACGAGTCGATCAAGGAAAACGCCCTGCTGTCCAAGTTTGCCGGCGGGCTGGGCAACGACTGGACGCGCGTGCGCGCGCTCGGCTCCCACATCAAGGGCACCAACGGCGAGTCGCAGGGCGTGGTGCCGTTCCTGAAGGTGGTGAACGACACCGCCGTGGCCGTCAACCAGGGCGGCAAGCGCAAGGGCGCGGTCTGCACCTACCTGGAAAGCTGGCACCTCGACATCGAGGAATTCCTGGAACTGCGCAAGAACACGGGCGACGACCGCCGGCGCACCCACGACATGAACACGGCCAACTGGATCCCCGACCTGTTCATGCGCCGCGTGATGGAAAAAGGCGAATGGACCCTGTTCTCCCCGTCGTCCGTGCCCGACCTGCACGACCGCTTCGGCACCGACTTCGAGCGTGCCTACGTGGCCTACGAAGAGAAGGCGAAGCGCGGCGAGATCAAGCCCTGCAAGACGGTGCCCGCCACCGACATGTGGCGCAAGATGCTGTCGATGCTGTTCGAGACCGGCCACCCCTGGATCACCTTCAAGGACGCCTGCAACGTGCGCTCGCCGCAGCAGCACGTGGGCGTGGTGCACTCGTCCAACCTGTGCACCGAGATCACCCTGAACACCTCCGACACCGAAACGGCGGTGTGCAACCTGGGCTCGGTCAACCTGCTCAACCACATAAACGCCGGCGCGCTCGACCACGACAAGCTGAAGCGCACCATCGCCACGGCCATGCGGATGCTCGACAACGTGATCGACATCAACTACTACGCCGTGAAGAAGGCGCGCGACTCCAACATGCGCCACCGCCCGGTCGGGCTGGGCGTCATGGGCTTCCAGGACGCGCTGTACGAGTTGCGCATTCCCTACGCCAGCGAGCAGGCCGTCACGTTCGCCGACCAGTCGATGGAGGCGGTCTGCTACTACGCCTACTGGGCGTCCACCGAGCTCGCCCGCGAGCGCGGCCGCTACTCCAGTTACCGGGGGTCGCTGTGGGACAAGGGCGTGATGCCGCTGGACACGCTGGAACTGCTGGCCGAGCAGCGCGGCGGCTATGTCGAGGTGGACCGCTCGGCGTCGCTGGACTGGGACGCCCTGCGCGCGAAGATCGCCGCCGACGGCATGCGCAACAGCAACTGCATCGCCATCGCGCCCACCGCCACCATCTCCAACATCATCGGGGTGGACGCCTCGATCGAGCCGTGCTTCGGCAACCTGTCGGTCAAGTCCAACCTGTCCGGCGAGTTCACCATCATCAACCACTACCTGGTGCGCGACCTGAAGCGCCTGGGGCTGTGGGACGACGTGATGGTGATGGACCTGAAGCACTTCGACGGCTCGCTGCGCCCGATCGACCGGGTGCCGCAGGACGTGAAGGCGCTCTACGCCACCGCGTTCGAAGTCGAGCCGGTGTGGCTGGTGGAAGCCGCTGCGCGCCGCCAGAAGTGGATCGACCAGGCGCAGTCGCTCAATATCTATATGGCGGGCGCCTCGGGCAAGAAGCTCGACGAGACCTACAAGCTGGCGTGGCTGCGCGGCCTGAAGACCACCTACTACCTGCGCACCACCAGCGCCACGCAAGCCGAGAAGTCGACGGTGCAGTCGGGCCGGCTGAACGCGGTGTCGAACAGCAGCGGTGCGAGTTCGCTCGAAGCAGCAGCGGCCGCCGCACGCACGCAGATGGAGGCCGCAGCGCCCGCGACCGACATCAAGTTCTGCGCGATCGACGATCCGTCGTGCGAAGCGTGCCAGTGATCGACTGCAAAGAAAACCGAAGCGTCGGCGTTGTCTGACAAAACGCCGATGCAATTGAGCAACAGAATCGGGCGCTGATGTGAACGGACACTTTGCATTCCGCATCAGTGCTCACATAATCCGAGCACTGGAAAACTTATGTTGACCTGGGACGACGAAGTCAAGCCCGCACCGTCGAATCTACCGAGCAGCGGCATGCCCTACAGCCGCGAGGTAAACCCTTCTCCACTTCTTCAGCTGGCACCTGTCGCGGCGCAGCCCGTGGTGATGACGGTGCACCCCGAACACGACACGTCGCGCGGTACCGCCGCACGGCGCGTCTCGGCGGCCGACAAGCGCATCATCAACGGCCAGACCGACGTCAACCAGCTGGTGCCCTTCAAGTACAAGTGGGCCTGGGAGAAGTACCTGTCCACCTGCGCCAACCACTGGATGCCGCAGGAAATCAACATGAACCGCGACATCGCCCTGTGGAAGGACCCCAACGGGCTGTCCGAGGACGAGCGCCGCATCATCAAGCGCAACCTGGGCTTCTTCGTCACCGCCGACTCGCTGGCCGCCAACAACATCGTGCTGGGCACCTACCGCCACATCACGGCGCCCGAATGCCGCCAGTTCCTGCTGCGCCAGGCGTTCGAAGAGGCGATCCACACGCACGCCTACCAGTACATCGTGGAGTCGCTCGGCCTCGACGAGTCCGAGATCTTCAACGCGTACAACGAGATCGCCTCCATCCGCGACAAGGACCAGTTCCTGATCCCCTTCATCCAGGCGATCATGGACCCCAACTTCCACACGGGCACGCCCGAAGCCGACCAGAAGCTGCTGAAGAGCCTGATCGTCTTTGCCTGCCTGATGGAGGGCCTGTTCTTCTACGTGGGCTTCACGCAGATCCTGGCGCTGGGCCGGCAGAACAAGATGACGGGTGCTGCCGAGCAGTACCAGTACATCCTGCGCGACGAGTCGATGCACTGCAACTTCGGCATCGACCTGATCAACACCATCAAGCTGGAAAACCCCCACCTCTGGACGAGCGAGTTCAAGTCCGAGGTGAAGGGCCTGTTCCACCAAGCCGTCGAACTCGAGTACCGCTACGCCGAGGACACCATGCCTCGCGGCGTGCTCGGCCTGAATGCGTCCATGTTCAAGGGCTACCTGCGCTACATCGCCAACCGGCGTGCCACGCAGATCGGCCTGGAAGCGCTTTTCCCGAACGAGGAAAACCCCTTCCCCTGGATGAGCGAAATGATTGACCTGAAGAAAGAGCGCAATTTCTTCGAGACCCGCGTGATCGAGTACCAGACGGGTGGCGCGCTTTCCTGGGATTGAACGGCAACTGCAAGGTAGTTTGGAATTCCCCGTCGCATCCACCGGCACCCAGAGGCCGGGGTTGCAGACGGGTTACGGTGTTCGGGGGGCTGGGCCTTGGCCCAACCCCTCGGATCGCTTCGCGCCACCAACAACGTGCGGAGTGCTTCTTTGGTTGATGTGTGAGTCAACTTGAACAGGAGAATGGAAATGGCAACTGCGAAGAAAGCTGCTGCGAAGAAGGCCCCGGCCAAGAAGGCAGCGAAGAAGACTGCGGCGAAGCGCCCGGCGGCGAAGAAGGCCGCCGCCAAGCGCCCGGCTGCGAAGAAGACCGCTGCGAAGCGCCCGGCAGCCAAGAAGGCGGCTGCGAAGCGCCCGGCAGCGAAGAAGGCTGCGAAGAAGGCGCCGGCGAAGAAGGCCGCTGCCAAGAAGACCGCGGCGAAGAA
The DNA here is from genome assembly GCA_016213325.1 of Burkholderiales bacterium. Taxonomy (GTDB): domain Bacteria; phylum Pseudomonadota; class Gammaproteobacteria; order Burkholderiales; family Burkholderiaceae_C; genus Ramlibacter. The sequence goes on from JACRAY010000020.1 coordinate 43,748, forward strand.
GACCGCAGCGAAGCGCCCGGCCGCCAAGAAGGCTGCCAAGAAGAAGGCGCCCGCGAAAAAGGCTGCGAAGAAGGCTGCGAAGGCTCCTGCTGCGAAAAAGGCGAAAGCCCCTGCTGCAAAGCCGGCTGCTGCTGCCGCTCCCGCGGCGCCTGCTGCCCAGACCACGCTGAACCCCCAGGCAGCCTGGCCGTTCCCGACGGCCGCGAAGCCCTGAGACGTTTAGCTAGTCGACCCAAAGCCCGGCGCAAGCCGGGCTTTTTTCATTGGCTCCGCCAATGAAAAAAGCCCGTTGGGCGGTCTCAGGAACCCCCTCACCCCAACCCTCTCCCCCGAGGGGGAGAGGGAGCAATCACGCAGTTGCTTCGACCACGCGCGCGGCCAGCCGCATGATGCCGTGGGTCTGCGCCTGCAACTGATGGGGCGGCGGGTCGGTGGCGGCGGTGGCGATCGAAAGGCGCAGGGCGGGCACGGCCAGCGCGAACTGGCCGCCATAGCCCCAGGCCCATGCGACGGCGTGGCCGTGCAGCGTGCCGGTGAACCACAGGTAGCCATAGCCGCTGTTCGCAATGGGCGGCAGCGGCCACGCATCGCCGGCATGCCGGCGCGTGCTCTCGGCGATCCACGCGGCCGGCACCACTTGCGTGCCCTGCCAACGGCCTTCGTCGACCACCAGTTGCGCCAGCTTCAGCAGGTCGCGCGTGCCCAGTTGCAGGCCCGCGTAGGCCAGTTGCGAACGGCGCGCGTCCTGCCGCCATGCGAAGTGGCCGATCGCGAGCGGCGCGAACAGCTCGCGCCGCGCGATCTCGGCCAGCGGCATGCGCCATGCACTTTGCAGGATAGGCGTGAGCAGCGACACGGCCGCATCGTTGTAGTTCCAGCCGCCGCCGCCCATGGGCAGCGCCAGCACGTAGCCCACCGGGTCGCTGGCGCGCAGCATCTCGAAATACGATTTGCTCCAGTCATAAGTCAGGCCGCTGGTGCCCGTGAGGATCTGGCGCAGCGTGACGTTGTTGGCCGGCGCATCGGGCGCCTTGGCGACCGCTTCGGCCAGCAGTTCGCCCACCGTCGCTTCCAGGCTGCGCAGCCGCCCCTGCGCGAGCGCGATGCCCACCAGCATCGACACCACGCCCTTGGTCGCCGAGTTGACCTGCTGGATCGCGCCGGCGCCGGCGACCGCGTAATGCCGCTCGCCCACCAGTTTGCCGTTGCGCGCGACCACGAGCGTGCGCAGCCCGGCGGTGCGCGCGCCGTCGCCCAGGATCGCTTCGAGCCGCGCCGCATCAATGCCTTGCGTGTCCGGCGCGAAACCCCAGTTGGCCGCTTCGGCACGCGCGGTGTTGGGCAGCACGACCGGGGCCAACACTGCCGCTGCGAACCGGCGCCGGGACAACACGCACGAGGTGAACTGCATGCGGCCATTGTGCGGTACGCGGCGCGCGCTTGCGGCATCATCCGGCCATGACCCCCCAACTGCTTCGCACCTGGCTGTTCGGCGCCGGCGCCGACGACAGCGTCCACGAGTCGATGGCCGCGAGCGGCGCCGACGTGCTGATCCAGGACCTGGAAGATTTCACGCCACCCGAACGCCGCCCCGAGGCGCGCGCCCTCGCCGCGGGGCTCTATGCGCGCTGGCGCGCCGCCGGCGCGCTGCCGTGCGTGCGCATCAACGCGCTGGACGCCGACGGCCCGCTGGACGTCGGCAGCGTCATGCCCGCGCGCCCCGCGATCGTCGCCTACCCGAAGGCTTCGCACGCGCACGAGATGCGCGAACTCGACCGCCTGCTCACCGACGCCGAAGCGGCCAATGGCATCACGCGCGGCACCACCGGCATCCTGCCGGTGTGCGAGACGGCATTGGGCGTGGTGAACCTGCGCGAGATCGCGGCGGCGTCGCCGCGCATCCGCTACGCGCTGCTGGGCGCCGAAGACCTGGCCGCCGACCTGCTGGCCGAGCGCAGCCGCGAAGCCGTGGAGCTGGACTACGCGCGGCGGCGCTTCGTGCTGGAATGCCGCGCCGCCGGCATCGAGCCGGTCGATGCGCCCTACACCTTCAGCGACGCCGAAGGCGCGGCGCAGGAAGCGCGCTATTCGCGCCGCCTGGGCTACCGCGCCAAGTCGCTGGTGCGGCCCGGCCACCTGGCGCCCATTCGCGACGCGCTGCTGCCGAGCGCCGAGCAGCTCGAACATGCGCAGCGCGTGGTCGCGGCTTTCGAAGCAGCCCGTGAGCGCGGCGAAGAACGCGCGCTGGTCGATGGCCTGTGGGTGGAGGTGCCGACCTACCTCAACGCCAGGAGACTGCTCGCGGGTTGATGCATCGCACAACGACAAGCGTGCCCGGCAAGAGTACGCTGTGTCCACCATGGACCTGCGCGCCGTCCTCCTTGCATGGCTGCTCGCCTGCTGCGCGCCCGCGTTCGCAGCCGGCGCCGAGGAAGACCGCGAGGCGCAGGGCATCCGCTCGGTGATCACCGCGCAGCTGCAAGCCTTCGCCGAAGACGATGCCGACGCGGCCTTCGACACGTCGACGCCGGCGGTGCGCGAGAGCATGGGGCACGCGGGCTACTTCCTCGCGCTGGTGCGCGGCCAGTACCCGATGGTGTACCGGCCGGTCGCGATCTCGTTCCTCGACGTCGAGCTGAAGTCGCGCGAAGCCTGGCAGCTGGTGCGCGTGATCGACCAGGACGGCCGGCCCTGGGTCGTGATGTTCGCATTGGAGCGGCAAGGCGACGGCACCTGGCGCATCGGCGGCTGCGCCGTCAGCGAGATGCGCGGCAAGCCCGCCTGATTCTCAGCCCGCGGCGGCGGCCGCCGCCGGCGGTACACCGCGCCGCGGATGCCGCTTGCCGTTGAGCAGCACGCTGACCCAGGTGTGCCGCACGAACAGCTCGTAGCTGCCCAGGCACACCGCCGTCGTCAGCGCGATGCTCAGGGCCATCTTGAAGATGGCGTGCACTTGCCATTCGTACATCACCGCGCCGAACAGGATCACCAGCGGCAGGTGCACCAGGTACACCCAGTACGCGCTGTCGGCCAGGTAGCCGAGCAGGCGATGGCGCTCGGCGAGCACGACCACCGCGTAGCCGACCAGCGAGAAGCTCCACAGCCAACCCGCGCAGGCATAGGCGTAGCCCACCACCAGGCCCGGGCCCAGCACGCGCTTGGCAATGCCCGTCAGCACGTAGAACAGCAGGCCGGCCAGCGCATAGCGCAGGCGATGCTCGCGATAGTGCGCGAAGAACTCCTCGCGATGGCCGTACATCATCATCCCGAAAGCGAAGAACATCCCCGAGTGCAGCCACTCGCCCCACGGCGGCAGGAACGAGCCGACGATCTCCACGATGCCCAGCCGCGAGCCGATGCCCGCGAGCCCGACCGGTATCGCCAGCACGATGAAGCCCCACCAGCGCCGCCCCAGCAGGTGCAGCAGCGCCTTGGGCGCCTCGAACCAGCGTCGCGGCAGCCGCATCAGCAGCGCCGCGGCCACGCACAGCCACAGCAGCTGCCACAGGAACCACAGGTGGATGGTGTTGGGACCCTTGGGCACGTAGATGCCCATGTCGACCACGCGCAGGTCGAGGCCCCAGGCGCCCAGCAGCATCCGGTTGAGGTACGCGAGGCCGGCGAAGATGCCGGCCAGCCAGACGACCGGCCAGAACACCACGAAGGGCAGTGCCAGCCGCTGCACGCGGTTCTTCAGCATGGCGTCGACGCCGCGCGTCTGGGCGAGCATCACCACGAAGAAGCCGGCCAGGATGAAGAACACCGGCATGCGGAAGGCGTGGATGGAGGTCGCGACCAGGTCGGCGATGGGCGAGCGCTGCGTGTCGATCCACGGCAGCTGCGTGCGGTCGACCGACATGTGCAGCGCCGCCACGTGCAGCACGATGCCCAGCCACATCATGATGGCCCGCAGGTTGTCCAGGGCGTAAAGGCGCGCCGGCTTTTCGTTGTTCATGGGGCGGCTCCTCCGCTGCCGCACGATAAGGCCGGCATGGATGGCGGGTCAAGCCCGCCATGACAAGGGTCAGCGTTCGCCCGCCGCGATCGCCATCCGGCGCCGCAGCCGCTGCGCCTCTTCCACCGCGCCCGCCTGCTCCGCACGCATCGCCTGCGCGCCCAGCCAGGCGATCACGGCGCGGCGCCAGCCTTGTTCTGAAGCGGTGTCGGCCGCCACCTGCAGCGCCTGCGGGTCGGCGCGGCCGGTGCGCAGCAACACGCCCGCGGCGACCACGCGGGAAACGGGCTCCTTGATCGCGGCAAGCGAGGCGCCGTCGGTCACGCTGCGATAGGCCTCGGGCAAGGACCCCGCAGGCGCCGGCTTGCCCAGCAGGAAGTCCGCATAGGCACGTTCCTCGTCCGAAGCATCGCGGCGCAGTGGCTCGAAGCCTTCGCAGGCGGTGAACTGCAGCGTGGCCACCTGCATCGCGCAGCGCGTGAGCTCACCGCGCGCCAGCAGCGACGGATTGCCGGTGCTCGCCAGCTCGGTGCGCAGCCGCTGGAACTCCTGCGTCGCCGCCGGTTCGCGTCCCGACAGGTAAGCGCGCTGGTAGCGGTCCTGCGCGCTGTCGGCATTGACCAGCCAGTCGGGCTGGCGCGGCTTGTTGCCGCAGCCGGCCAGCGCCAGCAGCAAGGCAAGCAACAGGACGCGCATCATGGCAACTCCACCTTGCGCTCTTTCGCAAACGGCCACTTGCGGTTCAGGTCGTTGATCAGGTCCTCGATCTTGCGCAGGTTGGTCTCGACTTCAGTGCGCAGCGAGCCGAGGTCGGCTGCGCCCGTCTTGATGCCGGCGGCGGCGCCTTCGGCCTCGGCCAGCACCGAGTCCACCTTCTTCAGGCTCGTGCGCGCATCGGCCAGCAGCGCGTTCATCTGCCGCACCGTGGCGCGCGCGTCGGTGGCCAGGCCGTCCTTGCCGAACACCTGCCGGTCGGCATGGGCGGCGAGTTCCTCCACGCCTTTCATCGCCGAATTGGCGCGCTCGACCGCCGCCACCAGCTTCTTCGCGTCTTCCTCGTTGCCGAACACCGCGTGCAGCGCGCCGCGCCGGCTCTGCAGCTTGTTGGTGAAGACCTGCAGGTTGCCGATGATGCGTTGCAGCTCGGAGTTCTGCGACGTCATGTCGTTCAGGTTGTCCAGCAGGTCGCGTGCCGCGCCGATCACGCGCTGGATCTCGCTGTTGGTGTCGCCGCGCAGCACGGGCCTCTCGGCCCCGTCGGGCAGCGGCGGGTCGCCCAGCACGCCGCTGTAGGCGCGCAGCTGCGCTTCACCCACCAGCCCGCGCACCAGCGTGAAGACGCTGGAGGTGCGCAGCCACTTGGCGTCCTTGCGGTTCACGTCCACCGTGATGCGCACGTCGCCGCTGTCGCCCAGCGCCACCTTGTGCACTCGGCCGATGGGGAAGCCCGAGAACAGCAGGTCCATGCCCGGCACCACGCCTTCGGCGTTGTCGGTGATGAGGATCACCGATTGCTTGGGCTCGAAGAAGCCGCGCGCATACAGCAGGTACAGCGCCGACGCTGTAACCAGCGCCAGCGTGAACAGCAGCAGCACCGTGGCCTTCAACTCCAGGTGGCGCACCGGCCGGTGCGCGGCCACCGGCTCCGACTCGGTGGCCGGGGTTTCGGGTTGCGGCGGGGTGGTGGGCTCGGGATGCTCGGCCATGGATCAGAAATAATTGCCCGCCAGCGAAGCCGCTTCCAGCACCAGCAGCACGCCGAACATGCGCACCAGGCCCTGCAGCGCCGCCGTCTCGCGCGAGCCGTGGCCTTCCACGTTGTTCAGGCCCGAGGCCATCGGGATGATGCTCACGGCCAGCGCGAACAGCAGCGTCTTCAGCAGGAATATGGCCGTGAAGCCCGGCTCGAACACATGGCCCACGACGTTGGTGTAGGCAGGGATGCCCGCGCTGGTGAAACCGTACACGGCCAGGTAGCTCAGGAACAGCGCGACCACGCACGACAGCGCGGCCAGCGTGATGCACGCGAACACGCCGGCCAGCAGCCGCGGCAGAACCTCCACCAGCACCGGGTCGAGGTTCTCGCGCCGCAGGTTGCGGAAGTGCCCGGCACGCCGCAATTCGACCAGCGCCGCGCCGCTCGGGATCGTGCAGCGCATGGCCACGAACAGTGCGGCGGTCAGGGGGATCAGCTCGATCACCAGCACCCGCACGATCATCTCCAGCGCGTAGCGCGAAAGTCCGTAGCTGGTGGCCGTGACGATCACGACGCGCGTGATCACCAGCGTGAACAGCGACATGAGCAGCGTGAACCACGGCAGGATGGGCGCCGTGTCCAGGTACACGTGGCGGGCCAGGTTGTAACGCGTGCGCGCGCTGTAACTGCCGGGCGTGCCTGCGCGCACGAGCATGATCGCGCCGAAGAAGGTGATGCGCGCCCAGGCCGCCGCCCAGCGCGCGGGCGCCATGCTGGTGTGGCTGACGGTGCGATACCAGGTGGATAGCATGACACCCGGATGGTAATGGCACAGCTTGGCCGCCCTCGTAAGGCAGGACCTACAGCCGCTGCACGGGTTTGGCCTTACGTGGGAATACAAAAAATTCCAGCATTGGGGCTTCCTTTACAAACCCTTAGCGTTCGATTTCCCAGCTCATGCGTTCTCATACATGCCATGGACGCTTTCACCCCACGACCCAGACGCGCCGGCCGGCGGCTGGTTTTCGCCGCCCTAGCCGCGGCATTGGCCACCGGGGCGTTCCATTCCCTTGCCCAGGTTGTGGCCGCCCCGGCCGCGCTGCTGCAGCACGCCGAAGGCAGCGTTGCCGTGGCACCCAAGGGTGACCATGAATGGGTCGACGTCAAGCCGCGCCGCGCGCTGCAGCGCGGCGACCGCGTCTGGACCGACCGCGGCTCGCGCGCCGAGCTGGTGGCCGGCTCGCATGCGGTGCGCATGGATGGGCAAAGCCAGGTCACCGTCGAGGAAGTGGGCGCGGGCAACACGCGCGTGAGCCTGGTGCGCGGCAGCGTCGCGATCTCGGTGGGCAAGCTGGCGGCTTCCGAAAACGTGGAAATCGGCACACCCAACCTGGCCTTCCGCGCGCGCGAAGCGGGCGACTATCGCATCGATGTCGACGCGCAGCAGGGCACCACGCGCGTCAGCGTGATGGGCGGCGCCGCCGTGCTGTTCGGCGAGCACGGCGAGTCGGTCGACGTGGCCGCGGGCCAGCGCTTCACCTTCAGGGACCGCAAGCTCACCAAGGCCTTGACGCCGGCCTTCACCGTGGTGGATGACTTCGACCACTGGATCGTGGCGCGCGGCCGCGTGCCGGCGGCTGCGCCGGCCGCACCCCCGGTGCACCCGGACGTGATCGCGAAGGCGCATCGCGAGCTCGAAGCCCAGAAGCAGGCGCTGGCGAAGCAACAGGCCGAGCTGCAGAAGAAGGCGGCTGCGCGTCCCGAGCGCGCGGTGCCGGTGCCGCCTGCGTTGCCCCCGCCGGTGGTGGCGACCCGGCCGGCCATCGTCGCACCCAAGCCCACGCTGGCGGCGCCCGCGCCGCGCATCGTGGAGCCGCCGCGCGCCCAGCCTGAAGTGAAGGTGGCTGCACCCAAGCGCTCGGCCGAGCCCGACCGGCGTGCCGTGTTGCAGGCGAAGCAGCGCGCCGCCGAAGAGCGCCGCGTGGCGGCATCGCTGGCCGCGAAGAAGGCGGCCGAAGACAGGCGGGCCGCCGTGCTGCAGGCGAAGCGGGACCAGGAGCAGCGCAAGGTCGCCCTCGCGAAGAAAGCCGCGGAAGAAAAGCTGGCGGCGGCGAAGAGGGCCACCGAAGACAAGCGCATGGCGCTGGCGAAGAAGGCCGAGCAGGACAAGCGCATCGCCCAGCAGGTGGCGGCGCGCCGTGCGCAGCAGCAGGCCGAGCTGCAGGCCGTGGGCCAGGCGCGGTCGGCGCATCTCGCCAAGCTGCGACAGCAGGCGGCGCAGGAAGAAAGCGTGTCGCGCGACCAGCGGTCCAGGCGCGAAGAGCAGGCCCGGCGCGAGCGCGAGGAGCAGCAGGCGCGCAAGGAAGAAGCCGAGCGGCGCGAGGAAGAAGCGCGCCTCGCGTGGGAGCGGCGCCAGAAGCAGTTCGTCGAGGAACAGCGGCGCGAGCCGGAGTCGTGGATGCGGGCGCAGCAGATCAGGCCTGCGCCGATGCGGCCGGCGCCGCAAGGCGTGCCGGCGCGCCGCGTGATGTGAAAGTGTCATCCGGGGCTTGACCCGGGATCCATGGCGGCATGGCACCGCGCATCGATGGATGCCGGGTCAGGCCCGGCATGACAAGGACAGTCAGTTCACCTTGCGCGGATAAGTCCGCACCAGCGGCGACTGCGACTTGTCTTCTTCGGGCGGCAGGTACACCGTCGTGCGGTCGATCTTCGCGTCGTACGCGGCGATCTCGGCGCTGGCACAGCGGATGACGGCACGGTCGAGCGGATGGCACTGGCGCTGGCTCAGCTGGCTCAATTGCTCCGAATGGTCGATCCGGTCACGGACTGAGGCGGGATCCACCATCAGGGCAAAGGGGTTCGCGGCCAGTGTCGTCATGCGCTCAACTCCAAATGTTCGTTAATGCTGGGGCTGTCTTCGGGCTGCACGAACTGTGGCACGGGGGCCCGAAAATGTAACGTCGGGGGAGTTCGTTACGCGGTGTAGGACGAAAACCCAGCAACGGCCGGGGTGCGCAGCCCATGCAAATCCACGTCACATCGGGCGTAGCACAATGCACACATGCCATTCATGCCACCGTTCATCGCCCCGTCCCGGCACACCGATCCGCAGGCTGCACTGGCGCAAGTGCAGGCCATCTACGCGCAGCAGATCCAGCACCTGCGCGAAGCGATGCAGCGCTTCGTGTCGGGCGACACGCTGCCTGCGCGCGTGCGCGGCTGCTACCCCTTCGTGCGCATCCACACCGACACCATGGCACCGCAGGCCGTGCTGGAAAACGAGGGCCTGTCATACGGCTTCGTCGCCGGCACCGGCCGCTACGAAACCACGCTGACGCGGCCCGATCTGTACGGCAACTACTACCTGGAGCAGTTCCGCCTGCTGCGGCAGAACCACGGCGTGGAGCTCGAGGTAGGCACCAGCAACGAGCCGATCCCCATCCACTTCTCGTTCGCCGAACACGAGCACATCGAAGGCAACCTCGCGCCCGCGCGGCGCGCGATGATGCGCGACCTGTTCGACCTGCCGGACCTGGAGTCCATGGACGACGGCATCGCCAACGGCACCGCACGGCGCAGCCCCGGCGAGCCGCGGCCGCTGTCGCTGTTTACCGCAGCGCGCGTCGACTACTCGCTGCAACGCCTGCGCCACTACACCGGCAGCTCGCCCGACTGGACGCAGAACTTCATCCTGTTCACCAACTACCAGTTCTACATCGACGAATTCGTGCGCCTCGGCCATGAAGAGATGTCGCGCGCCGACAGCGAATACATCGCGTTCGTGGAGCCGGGCAACGTGGTGACTCGGCGCAGCGGCCTGGCCGCCGAGCCGGTGGACGCGCTGGGCGCGCCGCCGCCGCGGCTGCCGCAGATGCCGGCCTACCACCTGGTGCGGCCGGGCCACGGCGGCATCACCATGATCAACATCGGCGTGGGCCCGGCCAACGCCAAGAACATCAGCGACCACGTGGCGGTGCTCAGGCCCCACGCGTGGCTGATGCTGGGGCACTGCGCGGGCCTGCGCAACAGCCAGCAGCTGGGCGACTACGTGCTGGCGCACGGCTACGTGCGCGAGGACCACGTGCTCGACGAGGAGCTGCCGCTGTGGGTGCCGGTGCCGGCGCTGGCGGAAATCCAGATCGCGCTGGAGCAAGCGGTGGCCGACGTCACCGGCTTCAAGGGCGCGGACCTGAAGCGCATCATGCGCACCGGCACGGTGGCCAGCACCGACAACCGCAACTGGGAGCTGCTGCCAGGCAACACGCCGCAGCTGCGCTTCTCGCAAAGCCGCGCGGTGGCGCTGGACATGGAAAGCGCGACCATCGCAGCCAACGGTTTCCGCTTCCGCGTGCCTTACGGCACGCTGCTATGCGTGAGCGACAAGCCGCTGCACGGCGAGATCAAGCTGCCGGGCATGGCCAACACCTTCTATCGCGAGCGCGTCGACCAGCACTTGCGCATCGGCATGCGCGCGATCGAGCTGCTGCGCTCGCAGGGCTCGCAGCGGCTGCATTCGCGCAAGCTGCGCAGTTTTGACGAGGTGGCGTTCCAGTAGCCTTTGTCATCCCGGGCTTGACCCGGGATCCATGGTGGCGTTTCGATGCGCCACCATGGATTGCGGGTCAAGCCCGCAATGACAAAGTCAGGCTACGGCCGCGCCGGCCGCGCCGGCCGAGAAGCCGCCGAAGCCGCTTCCGAAGCCGCCGCAGAAGCCGCAGTCGCAGGCCGCCCGAACGGGCGCGGCGGGGCCGACGCACCTCCGGCGCGCGGCGCCGGGGGAGCGAAACCACCCGGTGCCGCACTGGGCGCCGCCGGCGCCGATGCCGGTGCAGCCGCAGGTGCAGGCGCCGGTGCCGGCGCAGCCGGACGCGGAGCAGGCGCAGGCGCGGGTGCCGAAGCAGCCGGCGGCGGCGTAGCGGGACGCGGCGCTGGAGCAGGTGCAGGCGCAGGTGCGGGCGCAGGCGCCGGAGCCGTCACGGGTGCCGGTGCCGCAGGCTGCGGCCGCGGCGCCGGAGCCGGTGCCGGCGCGGGCGATGGCGGCACGGCCGGCGTCGCAGGCGTTGCAGGAATCGCAGGACGCGCCGGCGGCGAAGCCGGTTGCGCCGGCGTCGCAGGCTGTGCCGGCTGTGCAGCCGGTGCGGGCGGCGCCATCGCAGGCGGCGCGGCACCGGGAGCCTCGCGCGCCGGCGGCGCACCGAACGGCCGCGGCTGCCGCGGCCCGCTGGCCGCTTGCGCCGTTGCAGGCGGGCGCAAGGTCGGCGCAGGCGCCGGTTGCGTGACCACCTTCACTTCAGGCGCCGCGGCGGGCGCTGACGGCCGCACTTGCTGGCGCGCCGAATCGTCCAGCGGCTGGCCGGGCCGCGCCTGCAGTTGCTGCTGCTGCGCAGCCAGCCCCGGCGGCGGAGGCGGCGGTGCCGTACGAGCAATGGTGCGGCGGTCGAACGTGCGCGCCGGTGGCGGCTCGCTGCGCGGCGCCGCGCCGATCACGCTGCGCTCCGTCGGTGCCACCGGCGGCGCCATGGCGATCGGGCGGCCCGCCAGTGCCGACGGCTGCACGCGCGTGGCGGTCTTCGCGGATTGCGATTGTGCAAAGGCGGCTGCGGCCATGCCGATCACCGCGCCCACGATGGCCTGGTTGGCATAGCGCGGCGGCGGCTCGTAGTAGTTGCGCTGCATGCCCGGCGCGAACTGCAGGTTGGCGCGGTTCACGCTTTCGACATAGCTGCGGCTGGCGGTGTACGACGGCCGGTAGGCCTCGCCGGGCCCCAGCGGGAACCACGCGACCTCGCCACGCCCCTGGTCGACGAAAGCCACGGTGGCGGGCACATACCAGGCGTCGGCGCGCGATGCGGGCGGCACCCAGGCCCAGCGGTCGTCGACATACGCCCAGCGCCCGTAGTGCGTCACGGCAAAGCCCCACGGCGCGTCGTCGATCCAGGTCCAGCCCCACGGATCCACCCAGGACCAATGGCCTTCGCGGAACGGTGCCCAGTCGGACGACACCCGGTTCGGCACCCAGACGTAGCCGTAGCTCGTGCTGCGTACCCACGTGCCGTGGGCGTCCAGTTCCTGCCAGCCGGCGACGTCCGCCGACACATAGCGCAGCGACCGCCCGGCTGCATAGCGCGACTCACGCTGGGCCGCCCAGCGGTCGAAGTCGTCGACCATCGGCCGCACCAGTTCGACGTCGCGCAGGCCGGTGCCGTAGAAGCGGTAGCCCTGGCGCACGTCGACCACGTAGGCCGCGCCCTCGCCCCAGGCCTCGCCCCGCCCGCGGCGCACCAGCACCGTGGTGGCGTCGTCGCGCGGGTCCACGTTCAGGCGGTACTCGCCCAGCGTGCGGATGGTGAAGGCCAGGTTCGGCGTGGCCAACTCGATGTTGTCGCGGGCGTTGCGCGAGCGCACGTTCACCTCGCCCTGCGTCACCTGCAACTGGATGAGGCGCTGCGACAGGTTCAGCACGGTCAGGCTGGTGCCGCCGTCGAGCCGAACGGTGGCAGCGCCGAACTGCAGTTCGGCCCGGGCGCCCTGGTGCACCCAGATGCGGTCGCCCGGGGCCAGCGGCCGGTTGACGGGCGCCTGGAACCAGTTGGTTTCGCCCGCAGGCGACAGGCTCACGGCACCGCTCGCATAAGCGACACGGCCCACCCGCGATGGCGGGTCGGCCCATGCCATGGTAGTGATGAGCAGCAATGCCAGCGCAAGGAATCGCGCGGCGAGATTTCGGACGGACATGTGCACCCCGGTTGTGCCCGCGCCAGCGGCGGGCCCCGGGCGCATCATGTCACCGCCGAGCCGGGCCGTGTAGGCACCGTCAGGAATGCGCGGCTTGCGCCTACAGACGAACCCTCAGGGCTTGGCCTCGGCCTGTGGCGGCGGCGGGGTGCGCGCGCGCCCGATGCGCTTGTACGGAATCGCGCGGCCCAGCAGCACCAGCACCGTGATGCCGGTGAGCATGCCGATGGCCAGCGAGTAGCCGCCCGCGATCACCGGGTCCTGCAGGTTGTACGTGAGCTTGTACAGCGCCGTCAGTGCCGACACCAACATGGTCATGGCGGCGATGAAGAAGCCCAGGGCGTCGCCCAGCACGACGCGCTGGCCGCAGTTCTTGCAGGCCGAAATGTCGCTGAAGAACAGCTTGTGCACGGCCAGGCCGTTCTTGCATTGGGGACAACGGTAGTTCATCGGGCCCTCCGTGGGAATGGAGTGTTATAGCGAGAATCGTTCCCGCTGAAAAGACGGTTGCTACGTCACGACCGTGTGCTGTATCACGGTTGCCATGGGTTCGCCGAGCTTCACCGGGACCGTAGGGGCCCAGTCGGGCACGAAAGTCAGCACGTTCTGCGGGAACAGCAGGATGACGGTGGAGCCCAGCAGGAAGCGCCCCATCTCGGCGCCCTTGGCCAGCGTGATGTCCTTGCCAGCGTAGTCCCACTCGCGGACGTTGCGGGTGCGCGGCGGGTTCACCACGCCGTGCCACACCGTCGCCATGCTGCCCACGATGGTGGCGCCCACCAGCACCAGCACCATGGGGCCGTGCTCGCATTCGAACACGCACACCACCCGCTCGTTGCGCGCGAACAGGCCGGGCACGTGCCGGGCGGTCAGCGGGTTCACCGAGAACAGGTCGCCCGGCACGTAGATCATGCGGGTCAGCTTGCCGTCGCACGGCATGTGGATGCGGTGGTAGTCCTTGGGTGCCAGGTACAGCGTGCAGAAGTGCCCGTGGTCGAAGCGGTGGGCCAGCTGCTGGTCGCCGCCCACCAGGGCGCGCGTGGAATAGCTGTGGCCCTTGGCCTGGAACAGCTGGTCGTGCTCGATCGGGCCGAACTGGCTGATGGCGGCGTCCACCGGGCAGATGAAGGGCGCCTCGGAGATCGGCCGCGCGCCCGGCTTCAGCGGCCGGGTGAAGAAGTCGTTGAAGCTCTTGTAGCTTTCGATGCGCGGGTCGGCGGCCTCGGCCATGTTGACCTTGTAGTGCGCCACGAACTTTCGCACGACCGCGTGGGTCAGGCCCCCGAGCTCCATGCCTGCCAGCAGCCCGGCGGCCTGCGTCATCAGTTTCTTGGGCAACAGGTATTGCCGCTGGATGGGCATGGGAGGGAGCATGCCGCGATAATAGCGAGCCTTGACGACCCCTGACCTGCTCCTGGACGCCCGCCACCTCAGCAAGCGCTACGGCGACACCGTCGTGGTGCGCGACCTGTCGTTCCACATCGGTGCGGGCGAGTGCCTGGGCGTGATCGGCCCCAACGGGGCGGGCAAGACCACCACCATCCGCATGTGCCTGGGCCTGACCGTGCCCGACAGCGGCGAGATCCGCGCGCTGGGCCTGTCCATGCCGCGCGACGCGCTGGCCATCAAGGCGCAGCTGGGCGTGGTGAGCCAGTTCGACTCGCTGGACCCCGACTTCACCTGCGAAGAGAACTTGCAGGTGTACGGCCGCTACTTCGGCATGAAGGAGCGCGACATCCGCGCGCGCATCCCGCAGCTGCTGGAGTTTGCGGCGCTCACGCACAAGGCGGCAGCCAAGCCGAGCGAACTGTCGGGCGGCATGCGGCGGCGCCTGTCGCTGGCGCGCTCGCTGGTGAACGACCCGCGCCTGCTGCTGCTGGACGAGCCCACCACCGGGCTGGACCCGCAGGCGCGGCACCTGATGTGGGAGCGGCTGCAGGTGCTGCTGCAGCAGGGCAAGTCAATCCTGCTCACCACGCATTTCATGGACGAGGCCGAGCGCCTGTGCTCGCGCCTGATCGTGCTGGACCATGGCCGCAAGATCGCCGAAGGCCGCCCGCGCGACCTGATTGCCGAGCACCTGGAGCCCGACGTGGTGGAAGCCTATGGCAATGGCTCGGTCTCACTGGCAAACTCGCCCCTGAAGTCGCTGGCGGCGCGCACCGAGGTCAGCGGCGAAACCGTGTTCTTCTATACCCACGACGCCAAACCACTGCTGGACCGGCTGTCCGTCGAGCATCCGCGGTTGCGCACGTTGCATCGGCCGGCGAACCTTGAGGACTTGTTCCTCAAACTCACTGGCAGGCAGATCAGGGAGGAAGGGTGACCAAGGGCTGGGCTTTGAACGCAGAAGACGCAGAAATTGCGCAGAAGGCGCAGAAGAAATTTCCAGGTTGTCTTTTCTGCGTCTTCTGCGTAGTTTCTGCGTCTTCTGCGTTCTGAACCAAGATGAGTAGCTACTTCGTCCCGCCCGCCACACCAGGCCCATGGCGCCCGCCGGCGCTGTCGATGCGCTGGTGGCCGGTGTTCCGGCGCAACCTGCTGGTGTGGCGCAAGCTGGTCGTGCCCAGCCTCATCGGCAACATCGCCGAGCCGCTGATCTGGCTGGTGGCCTTCGGCTACGGCATGGGCATGCTGGTGGGTGAGGTCAAGGTGGGCGGCCAGGCCGTGCCCTACATCCTGTTCCTGGCCAGCGGCTCCATCTGCATGAGCACCATGAACGCCGCGTCGTTCGAGGCGCTCTACTCGGCCTTCTCGCGCATGCACGTGCAGAAAACCTGGGACGGCATCATGAACGCGCCGGTGATCCTGGACGACGTCGTGATGGCCGAGATGCTGTGGGCCGGCTTCAAGTCGCTGTTTACCGCAACGGCCATCCTGGCTGTGATGCTGGTGCTGGACATCAGCCACAGCCCCAAGCTGCTGGCCGCCTGGCCGGTGCTGCTGTTCGCGGGCATCACGTTCTCCTGCATCGCGCTCATCTTCAACGCGCTGGCCAAGGGCTACGACTTCTTCACCTACTACTTCACGCTGTTCCTCACGCCCATGATGTTCCTGTCGGGCGTGTTCTTCCCGCGCGACCAGCTGCCCGCGGCGGTGCGCGTGCTGTCCGACTGGCTGCCGCTCACGGCCGCGGTGGAACTGGTGCGACCGATGTTCTTGGACCGCTGGCCCGACGAGCCGCTGCGCAACCTGCTCGTGCTGGCGGTGTACGCGGTGGCCGCCTACTGGGTGGCGCTGGCGCTCACGCGCCGCCGCTTCGCCAACTGAAGCGCCATGAAAAGCCTGGGCCTGCCCGACGACTTCGTGGCCCTGGTGGCCAAGGGCATCTCCGTCATCGTCGCCTCGCGCGACGCCGGGCTGCGACCCTCGGTGATGCGCGCGGTGGGCTGCAAGCTCGGCCCCGCCGAAGGCGAAGTCACGGTGTACCTGTCGCGCCCGCAGTCGCGCCAGCTGCTGCTGGACCTGGCGGCCGGCGGCGGCATCGCCGTGGTGTTCAGCCATCCGCGCACGCACCGCACCTTCCAGCTGAAGTCGCGTCGGGTGTCGCTGCGCAACGCGGGGCCCGAAGACGAGCCGGAGCTCGAGCGCTACGCCCTGTCGATGGAAGACGAGATTTCAGCGGTGGGGTTCACGCGTGAACTCGCGCGCGCGATGCTGGTGCACGGCGCGGACGAAGTGGTGGCCGTGAGCTTCAGGCCCGAACTGGCCTTCGACCAGACGCCCGGACCGCGCGCGGGCACGGCGGTGGAGCGCCCATGATCCCCGCGACGCTGCCCGATATTCGCGCCTGCTTCGAAGGCGCCATCCCTGCGCTGCTGGCCACCTGCGACGCCGACGGCCTGCCCAACGTGGCCTACATCTCGCAGGTGTACTACCTCGACGAGCGCCACGTGGCGCTGTCGTTCCAGTTCTTCAACAAGACACGGCAGAACATCCTGGCCAACCCGTACGCGGTGGTGCTGGTGATCGACCCGCTGACCGGCCGCTTCTGGCGGCTGCACATCCGCTACCTGCGCACCGAGACCGAAGGGCCGCTGTTCGAGGGCATGAAGGCGCAGCTGGCCGGCATCGCGTCGCACACCGGCATGCAGGGCGTGTTCCGCCTGCTCGGCTCGGATGTGTACGTGGTGGAACACCTCGAGGAAGTGCCCAGCGCGCCGCTGCCGGCGCCGCCGCCGAAAGCCAGCGTGCTGGGCGCCTTGCGCCGCGCCAGCGAGCGGCTGGCGCGCAGCACCTCGCTGGACGAGGCGCTGGCCGCCGTGCTGAGCAGCCTGTCGGACTTCATGGGCGTGCGGCACGCCATGGTGCTGATGCTCGACGCCGGCAGCGAGCGCCTGTACACGGTGGCGAGCGCGGGCTATGCGACGTCGGGCGTGGGCTCGGAGATCGCCGTCGGCCAGGGCGTGATCGGCGTGGCCGCGCGCGAGCGCACGCCGGTGCGCATCGGGCACATGACCAGCGCCTACCTGTACAGCCAGGCCATGCGCAGCAGCCTGGAAGCAAACGTGCCCGACTACTTCGGCGCGGCCGACATCCCCTACCCCGGCCTCGCCGAGCCGCACAGCCAGATTGCGGTGCCCATCGTGTGCGGGCCGCGCCTGCTGGGCGTGCTGTTTGCCGAGAGCCCGCAGGACTTGCGCTTCAGCTACGAGGACGAGGATGCCTTCGTCGCGATTGCCGGGCAACTGGGCTCGGCGATCGAGTTGCTGCGCACGGCGGACGAAGGCGCGGAAGCTCCGGCCGCGGCGCCCTCACCCAGCGCGGACAAAGGTGGAGCGCCGGTGGTGGTGCGGCACTTCGCGGCCAACGACAGCGTGTTCATCAACGACGCCTACCTGATCAAGGGCGTGGCCGGCGCCATCCTGTGGAAGCTGCTGCGCGACCATCGCGACCATGGCCGCACCGAGTTCAGCAATCGCGAGTTGCGGCTGGATGCGACGCTGAAGCTGCCCGACATCAGCGACAACCTGGAGGCGCGCTTGCTGCTGTTGCAGCGGCGGCTGGCCGAGCAGAGCCCGCACCTGAAGATCGAGAAGACGGGGCGCGGGCGGTTCCGGTTGGTGATGGATCGGCCCATCGAGATGGTCGAGGGTTGAGCCGGAACTCAGGCAATGCCCAGCGCGTTAGCAAGCTTCTCCCACTCCCGCTGCGACAAGTGCGGCCTGACGGTCGCCACCACCGCATCGAAAGCCTGCGGCGGCGCCTTGGCCTGCATGTCGGCCATCATCTTCAAGCGCTCCTGCGGGTTCATGAAAGGCACCAGCCAGCGCGCCGCGAACAGCATCACGTCGGGCGGGATCGACGCGATGATCGCGTCGTGGATCGCCGCCAGCTCGGCGTCGGTATAACGCGCCCACAGCACGGCGTTGTGCGCGGTCTCTTCCACATGCATGTGCTGGAAGTTCTCGGCGATGAACAGCGCCAGCTCGCGGTACAGGACGGTGGCCATCGCGGGCTTCTGCGCGACGGCGCTGGCGCGCAGCACGCCCACCGTGCCGGCCACGTGCGCGATGTGGCGCACGTGCTGCTCGTGCTCGTGGCCGATGGCCGAGCTGGCGCCGGGGGCGCGCGCCTCGATGGCGGTGTGCAGGAACTTGTTTTCCTTGTCCAGGTGCAGGCGGCAGAAGTCCAGCAGCTCCAGCACGCGCTGCGTCACCTGCGCCAGGTCGAGGTCGTCCGCCACGTCCATGCGGCCCACGGCCAGCAGCGTGTCGGACATGAGCGCGCGCAGCGCCTTGTGGATGCCGCCGTACAGGTCGACGCGCGGGGTTTCGGCGGCGCTGGCGAGCCGGGTGAGTTCCTGGGGGTTGACGTTCATGGTGCTTCCTTCGTTGTGAGGGAAGGAAGTCTAGGAACGTGAGCAGGCGCCCGTTCTGAAAAACTGGCTAAGGAAACCTTCAAACATCCTTAAACGGACGGGGGCCGCTAGTGATTGTCCCGCGGCACTCCGAACGTCGCGTGGATCCGCTGGTACTTCACCGCGGGCTTGAGCACCATGCCTTGCGACAACTCGTCGACGATGCCGCGCTGGATTTCCTGCCACGGCGTCTGGCTGGCGGGGACCTTGTAGCCGCCGGCCGCTTCGAAGTCGGCCCGGCGCTTCGCGAGTTCCGCGTCCGCAACAAGCATGTTGGCGGTGCGCTTCTTCAGGTCGATGCGAACGCGGTCACCGGTCTTGAGCAACGCAAGCCCGCCACCCGTGGCCGCTTCGGGCGATGCATTGAGGATCGATGGTGAGCCGGAAGTGCCGGACTGGCGGCCGTCGCCGATGCAGGCCAGCGCCGTCACGCCCTTTTTCAGCAGGTAGTCGGGCGCGCGCATGTTGACGACTTCGGCCGCTCCCGGATAGCCGATGGGCCCCACGCCGCGCATGAACAGCACGCTGGCCGGCGTGAGCTTCAGCTTGGGGTCGTCGATGCGGCGGTGATAGTCTTCCGGCCCGTCGAACACCACGGCCGTGCCTTCGAAAGCCATCGGATCCTGCGGATTTTCCAGATACTGCTTGTGGAATTCCGGCGTGATCACGCTGGTCTTCATGATCGCGGAGTCGAACAGGTTGCCGCTGAAGTTGAGGAAGCCCGCGTTCTTCTTCATCGGCTTGGCATACGGCCAGATCACCTTGCGGTCGCTGGTGAACTGGCCTTCGCAGTTGTCGATGAGCGTCTTGCCGTTGGCCGTGATCGCCGGCTGGATCTTGCCGCGCTCGATCAACTCGGCCACCACGGCCGGCACGCCACCGGCGCGGTAGTAATCCTCGCCCAGGTATTCACCGGCCGGCTGCAGGTTGACCAGCAGCGGGATCCTGTAGCCGTGCTTCTCCCAATCGGCCATCGCCAGCTTCACGCCGATGTGCCTGGCTATGGCGTTCAGGTGCACCGGTGCGTTGGTCGAGCCGCCGATGGCGGAATTCACGACGATCGCGTTCTCGAACGCAGCGCGCGTCAGGATGTCGGAGGGCTTCAGGTCCTCGCGCACCATGTCCACGATGCGCTTGCCCGTGAGATACGCCATTTCCTGGCGATCGCGATACGGCGCAGGAATGGCGGCGCTGCCGGGCAGCGTCATGCCCAGCGCCTCGGCCAGCGAGTTCATCGTGGACGCAGTGCCCATGGTGTTGCAGTGTCCCGTCGATGGCGCCGACGACGCCACCAGCTTCAGGAATTCCTGGTAGCCGATCTTGCCGGCGGCCATCATCTCGCGGGCGCGCCAGACGATCGTGCCCGAGCCAGTGCGCTCGCCCTGGTACCAGCCATTGAGCATGGGGCCGGAGTTCAGCGCGATGGCCGGGATGTCGACTGTGGCCGCCGCCATCAGCTGCGCGGGCGTGGTCTTGTCGCAGCCGGTGGTCAGCACCACGCCGTCGATCGGGTAACCATAGAGCACCTCGACCAGGGACAGGTATTGCAGGTTGCGGTCCAGTGCGGCGGTGGGGCGCTTGCAGGTTTCCTGGATCGGGTGGATCGGAAACTCGAAAGCGATGCCGCCCGCGTCGCGAATGCCCTCGCGCACGCGCTGGGCCAGCACCAGGTGGTGCCGGTTGCAAGGCGCGATGTCGGAGCCGGTCTGGGCAATGCCGATGATGGGGCGGCCCGACTGCAGCTCGTCGAAGCCCAGCCCGAAATTCATGGTGCGCTCCAGGTAGAGCGCGGTCATGTCGGCGTTGTCGGGGTTGTCGAACCAGGCTTGCGAGCGCAGGCGCAGGGCGGATGTCTTTTTCTTCTTCATTGGAGGGCCTTGAGTGTCTGCGCGGCCGTGGGCAGCGCCTTGCAATCGTCGATGTACTGCTGGACGATCTCAGCGAAGTTCTCATGCGGCTTCAGGCCCAGCCGGGCAGCGCGCGCCGCGCTCGCGCCTCCGGGCCAGTTGGCCACGATGCCGGCGATGCGCTCGTCGCGCTCGAAGCGCACGAGCTTGCGCACCGCGGGGCCTGCCACCTGCTCCAGTGCATCGAGCATATCGCCCACGCGCACGTTCAGCGCCGGCAGGTTCATCGCCGTGCGACCCAGGAATTGCTCGCGCGAGGCCTCGTACACGGCAATCAGGCCATCGATGGTGCGCGCGGGGGACGACACCGGGTGCGACACATCGGGCGAGACCGGGCACACCGACTCAACACCGGCCAGCGGTTCACGAATGATGCCGCTGAAGAACGACGACGCCGCGCCATTGGGCCGGCCGGGGCGCACCGTGACGGTCATGAGCCGCGCCGCACGGCCGTCGATGTAATCCTTGCGCGTGTAGTCGGCAATCAGGTGCTCGCAGATGAGCTTTTGCGTGCCGTACGAAGTCTGCGGCGCGGGCAGCGTGTCGTCGGCCACCAGCGTGGGCAGCGGCACGGCAGGGTCGGGGCCGAACACGGCGACCGAACTGGAAAACACCAACCTCGTGAGCTTGCCGCCCGTGGTCGCACTGGCCCGCAACGCATCGAGCAGTGCGCGCGTGCTATCGAGGTTGGACCGCAGCCCCAGGTCGAAGTCGGCCTCGCACTCGCCCGACACGGCAGACGCCAGATGGAACAGGCCGTCGAACCGCTCGGTTCGCAGGGCCTCCACCTGCGACAGCAGCGTGCCGGTGCGCGCCTCCACCCGCGAATCCGCCAGCAGGTCAGGCGGCGGCGGCGCGATGTCGGTCAGCACCAGGCGGTCGATCTTCTCGCCAGCCAGCGTTCCGCGCGCCAGCAGTGTGCGGGCCAGTCGCGCCCCGACAAATCCGCCGCCGCCGGTGATCATCAGTTTCATGCTTTTTCCTTCTTTGACGCGACACGCGCCGCCGCCTTGCGGCGCCGCCCGTCGATGACGCCGCCCTCCACCAACCGCTGCTCGCCACGCAGGATGTGCTGCGTGGCGTGATGGCGGGCCGCCGCCGGGTCACGCGCGGCGATGGCATCGAGCATCTCGCGATGTTCCTGCTGCACCGCCTGCATGAAGTCGTGCCGGCGCGCCTCGTTGGCGCGGGTGATGCGCATGCCTTCGCGCAGGTACTGTTCCAGGAAACCCAGCAGCAGCCGGAACTGCGGGTTGCCCGACGACTCGCCGATGACCCGGTGGAATGCCATGTCTTCGGCCACGCCGTCGCGGCCCTGCGCGACCGCGGTGTCGATGGCCTTCAGCGCGCGCCTCAGCTCGGCTATCTGCGCACGCGTGGCGCGCTCGGCCGCCAGTGCCGCGATTTCGCCTTCGAGCACGCGGCGCACTTCGATCACGTGCACGACCGACTGCACGGAGTCCAGCACCGAAGGATCGAACACCAGCGGCTGGTTGGCGGGCTTGGGCGCTACATACACGCCCGACCCCTGGCGCGCCACCACCAGCGAGCGCGACCGGAGTTGGTGCATGGCTTCCCGCACCACCGTGCGCGAGACGCCGTGCGCCGTGGCGAGCTGCTGTTCAGTTGGCAGCCGGTCGCCGGGCTCCAGCACGCCCGACTCGATCTGCGTGGCAATCCGGGCCGCCAGGCGGTCGGACAGCCTTTCGGTGACCAGAGGGGCCGGGCCGGTCGCAGGGGGATGCCTGGACATGGACTGCAAGGGACGGGATTGGGCGGCGGTTATCGGGTCATCATACAAATTGGCAAGCTTCCGGCCTAGCGGGTTTACCTGATGGCGACGCATGGGTGCCTTACCGATACTGCCGCGGATGGCAAGTGTCACGATCCAGGCGGTCAGGAAGAACTTTGGCGACGTCGCCGTGCTGCACGGCGTGGACATCGACATCCAGGACGGCTCGTTCACCGTGCTGGTGGGCCCGTCGGGCTGCGGCAAGTCGACGCTGCTGCGCATGATTGCGGGGCTGGAGCAGATCAACAGCGGTGAAATCCGCATCGGCGACCGCGTGGTGAACAACCTGCCGCCGAAAGAGCGCGACATAGCGATGGTGTTCCAGAACTACGCGCTATACCCGCACATGACGGTGCGCGAAAACATGGCCTTTGCGCTGGCGCTGGCCAAGGTCGACAAGCCCACCATCGAGTCCAAGGTCAAACGAGCGGGCGAAATATTGGGCTTGATCCCCTTGCTGGAACGCTACCCGCGCCAGCTATCGGGCGGGCAACGCCAGCGCGTGGCGATGGGCCGCGCCATCGTGCGCGACCCGCAAGTGTTCCTGTTCGACGAGCCGTTGTCGAACCTGGACGCCAAGCTGCGCGTCGCGATGCGCAGCGAAATCAAGGAACTGCACCAGCGCCTGCAGACCACGTCGGTCTACGTCACGCACGACCAGATCGAGGCGATGACCATGGGCGACAAGATCGTGGTGATGCGTGACGGCCGCGTGGAGCAGGCCGGAAGCCCCTTGGACCTGTATGACCACCCCGCCAACCAGTTTGTCGCCGGCTTCATCGGGTCGCCCGCCATGAACTTTTTGCCCGGCGTCCTGCGCCGCGGCGGCGGTGCGGCACGCGTCGAACTGCTGGACGGCACCATGCTCGACGCGCCGCTGAAAGCCGGCGGCCAGGACGGCCAGGCGGTGGTGTACGGCACGCGGCCCGAGCACCTGTCGCTGGCGGACACCGGCGGCATACCGTCGCAGGTGGTGGTGCTGGAGCCGACCGGCATGGACACCTTTGTGGCCTGCCGCCACGAGGGAGCCGACCTGTCCGCGGTGTTCCGCGAGCGACACGACTTTGCGCCCGGCACCACCATCAACCTGCAGCCCGACCTGCAGCGTGCCCACCTTTTCGATGCAGGCACCGGCGAACGGCTGGTGGCTTGATTAACCCCAGGAGAAGACACCATGAGCAAGTTCAATCGCCGCAAGTTTCTGGAAGGTTCTGCCAGCGTGGCAGCCGCTGCCACCCTAGGTGTCGGCGTGTATTCGCCGATGGCGCATGCGCAGAGCCTGGCCTTCAAGCCCGAAAAGGGCGCCAAGCTGCGCGTGCTGCGCTGGAGCCGCTTTGTGCAGGGCGACATCGACGCCTACATGGCCAACGTGAAGAAGTTCACCGAGAAGACCGGCGTCGAAGTGCGCGTCGACAACGAAGGCTGGGAAGACGTGCGACCCAAGGCCGCCGTGGCCGCCAATACGGGCGCCGGCCCGGACATCATCCTGTCCACCAACGACGACGCGAACCTGTATCCCGAAAAGCTGCTGGACGTGACCGACCTGGCCGACTACCTGGGCAAGAAGTACGGCGGCTGGTATTCGGCCAACGAGGCCTATCTGCGCCCGGACGGCAAGCGCTGGATCGGCATCGGCCTGGGTGCGGCCGGCGCGATGATGGTCTACCGGGCGAGCATGCTGAAGGCCGCCGGCTTCGACACCTTCCCCAAGGACACCGGCGGCTTCCTGGGCATGCTCAAGGCACTGCATGCCAAGGGCACACCCGGCGGCTTCGCACTGGGCAATGCCACCGGCGACGGCCTGTGGACCAACTGGCTCATCTGGTCGCACGGCGGGCAGCTGGTCGACAAGAACAACAAGGTCATCATCGACAGTCCTGAAACCATCAAGGCACTGGAGTACGCCAAGGAGCTGTACGCCACCTTTATCCCGGGCACCCTGTCCTGGCTGGACCCCAACAACAACAAGGCCTTCCTGGATGGCCAGGTCAGTGTCACCAACAATGGCATCTCGATCTATTACGCCACCAAGACGTCGCCCGACCCCAAGGTGCAGGCGCTGAAGGAAGACGTGCAGCACGCCCCGTACCCGATCGGGCCGGTGGGTGTGCCGACCGAGTCGCACCTGTTCTTCAACCAGATGGTGATGAAGTACACCAAGTTCCCCCAGGCCGCCAAGGAATTCCTGCGCTTCATGATGGAACGCGAGCAGTTCGACGCGTGGCTGACGGCTGCAGGCGGCTACATCGCGCCGCCGCTGGCCGAGTATGCAAAGAGTGCCATCTGGACATCGGACCCGAAACACACGCCCTACCGCGACGCCGTGAAGAACATGCGTCCGTCGGGCTATGCCGGCAAGCTGGGCTACGCGTCGGCCGGTGCAGGGGCTGACTTCATCGTCTGCAACATGGTGGCCGAGGCGGCCAGCGGTTCGAAGACGCCCAAGGAAGCCGCCGAACGCGCCCAGAAGCGCGCCGAGCGCTACTACAAGGTCTGAGGGACATGACGCAGTCTGCGGCGCAGGAAGCCACGCACGTTCGTGCGCCGCAGGCGCGGGTGATCCAGCCACCGACGCTGCTGGAGAAATTCCAGAACAACAGGAACGCCCTGGGCTGGGCGTTCATGTTGCCGGCGACCGTGCTGCTGGTGCTGTTCCTCACGTATCCCCTGGGCCTGGGCACGTGGCTGGGCTTCACCGACGCAAAGATCGGCCGTTCCGGCGAATGGATCGGGCTGGAGAACTTCAGCTTCCTGGTCGGCGACAAAGTCACGCAACTGGCCCTGTTCAATACGCTCTTCTACACGGCGGTGGCCAGCGTCGCCAAATTCGGCCTGGGCCTTTACCTTGCGCTGCTGCTGAACAAGCGGCTGCCCTTCCAGAGCTTCTTTCGCGCAGTGGTCCTGTTGCCGTGGATCGTGCCGACGGCGCTGTCGGCCATCGCCTTCTGGTGGATTTTCGACGCACAGTTTTCCATCATCAGCTGGGCGCTGATGAAGATGGGGCTGATCGACAAGTACATCGACTTCCTGGGCGACCCCTGGAACGCGCGCATCTCCACCATCGTTGCGAACGTATGGCGCGGCATCCCCTTCGTCGCCATCTCGCTGCTGGCCGGGTTGCAGACCATCTCGCCTTCGTACTACGAAGCGTCGGCCATCGACGGCGCCACGCCATGGCAGCAGTTCCGGCACATCACGCTGCCGCTGCTCACCCCCATCATCGCCGTGGTGATGACGTTCTCGGTGCTGTTCACGTTCACCGATTTCCAGTTGATCTATGTGCTGACGCGCGGCGGACCCCTGAACGCGACGCACCTGATGGCGACGCTCGCCTTCCAGCGCGCCATCTCCGGCGGGGCCCTGGCGGAGGGCGCGGCCATAGCGACGCTCATGGTGCCGTTCCTGCTGGCGGCCATCATGTTCAGCTACTTCGGCTTGCAACGCCGCGCCTGGCAGCAAGGGAGCGACAAGTGAAGGAGTCGAAGAACAACGACGCGTCGCAGGGCATGGACTTCCTGCAGTCCATGCCCCGCCGCTGGGTGACGCTCTACATCCCCATCCTGGTGTTCGTGTTCGTGTTGCTGTTCCCGTTCTACTGGATGGCGATCACCTCGTTCAAGCCCGACGCCGAGCTGCTGTCGCGCACCGGCAACCCGTTCTGGATCATCGGCCCGACGCTGGCGCACTTCGAGAAGCTGCTGTTCAAGACGGAGTACCCGGCGTGGCTCTGGAACACCGTCATTGTTTCGGTGGTCGCCACCGCGATTTCACTGGTCGCGTCGATCCTCGCGGCCTATGCGATCGAGCGCCTGCGATTCCAGGGCAGCAAGCCGGCGGGCGGCGCCATCTTCCTGGCTTACCTGGTGCCGCCGTCCATCCTGTTCATTCCGCTGGCGGCCATCGTCGTCAAGCTGGGGCTGTTCGACAGCCGGATGGCGCTGATCCTGACCTATCCCACGTTCCTGATCCCGTTTTCAACGTGGCTCCTGATGGGCTACTTCCGCTCCATCCCGTACGAGCTGGAAGAGTGCGCGCTGATCGATGGCGCGACACGCTGGCAGATCCTGGTGAAGATCGTACTGCCGCTGGCGGTGCCCGGGCTCATCTCGGCCGGCATCTTCGCGTTCACCCTCAGCTGGAACGAGTTCATCTACGCCTTGACCTTCGTGTCGTCGAGTGAGAACAAGACGGTGCCCGTGGGTGTGGTGACCGAGCTGGTGGAGGGTGACGTCTACCACTGGGGGCCGCTGATGGCCGGGGCGCTGCTGGGGTCGCTGCCGGTGGCGTTTGTGTACTCGTTCTTCGTGGAGTACTACGTGTCGGGGATGACGGGGTCGGTGAAGGAGTAGCTCACAGGGCCACCAGGTCCGAATCGGGCGTGACTTCCGTCACGAACGGCTGCACGTTGATGCCCAGTATCAGGTCGGCGGCCTTCTCCGCGATCATGATCACCGGCGCATTGGTATTGCCGCCCATGATGCTGGGGATGACGGACGCGTCGACCACGCGCAGGCGCTCGACGCCGCGCACGCGCAGCCGCTCGTCCACCACGTCCATCAGCCCCGGCCCCATGCGGCAGGTGCCCACCGGGTGGTAGATGGTGTCGGCGTACTGGCGGATGAACGCCTCGATCTCTTCGTCGGTGCGCGCCCCTGCAGAACTCGGGTACTCCCGCGCGGCATAGCCCGCCAGCGCGGGCTGCGTGAGGATGTGGCGCATCAGCTTGAAGCCGCGCACCAGCCGGTCGACGTCGTCGCGTTCGCCCAGGAAGTTGGGGTCGATCAGCGGCGCGCGCAGCGGGTCGGTGCTGGCGAGCTTGAGCGTACCGCGGCTTGCGGGACGCAGCAGGCACACGTGGCACGAGTAGCCGTGGCCGAACACCGTCTTGCGGCCGTGGTCCACCAGCTTGCCGATGACGAAGTGCAGTTGCAGGTCGGGGATCGGTTCTTCGGGGCGGCTGCGGATGAAGCCGCCCGCTTCCGCGAAGTTGGTGGTGAGCATGCCGCGGCGGTGGTTGCGCCACTCGAAGATGCCCTGGATGCCGCGCACTACGCCCGCCAGCGACAGGCCGAACAGGTCTTTCAAATGCGGCGCATCCCACACCTGCACCACGTCCACGTGGTCGTGCAGGTTCTCGCCGACGCCGGGCACGTCGGCCACCACCTCGAGGCCGTGCGCCTTGAGCTGGTTGGCCGGGCCCACGCCCGACAGCATCAGCAGCTGCGGCGACATCAGCGCGCCGCCGCTCAGCACGACCTCGCGGCCGGCATGCAGCGTCTTGATCTCGCCGCCCTGCAGGTATTCGACGCCGACCGCGCGCTTGCCTTCGCCGAACAGCACGCGCGTGGCATGCGCACCCGTTATCACCTGCAGGTTGGGCCGCGAGCGGTACGGCGTGATGTAGGCCTTGGCCGCGCTGACGCGCTCGCCGTCCTTGTGCGTCACCTGGTACATGCCCACACCTTCGGGGTCGGCGCCGTTGAAGTCGCGGTTTTCGGGGTAGCCGGCCTGCACGCCCGCCTGCACGAACACCGGGCCGAAGCGGTTGGGACTGCGCAGGTCCATCACGTTCAGCGGGCCGCCGGTGCCGTGGAAGGCGTCGGCGCCGCGCTCGTTGTGCTCGGCCCGCTTGAAGTAGGGCAGCACGTCGTCCCAGCCCCAGCCCGGGTTGCCCAGCGCCGCCCAGTTGTCGTAGTCGGCCCGGTGGCCGCGCGTGTAGATCATGGCGTTGACCGAGCTGGAGCCGCCCAGCACCTTGCCGCGCGGCTGGTAGCCGCGGCGGCCGCCCAGCCCGCGCTGCGGCTCGGTCTGGAAAGCCCAGTTGGCCTGCCCGTTCTTGGCCAGCACGGCCAGCCCCGCGGGGCAATGGATCAACACGCTGTCGTCCGGCGGGCCGGCTTCGAGCAGGGCGACGCGAACGTGGGGATCTTCGCTCAGGCGCGAAGCCACCACGCAGCCGGCCGAGCCGCCGCCGACGACGATGTAATCCACCATGACATCTTCCTCTGGCCGCCCTTCACTAGTACCATCGTAGCAATTCACAGGGGGCTGCAAAGGCATGTTGGACACTTCCGCGCGAGACGTCAATCGCATGTGACCCAGCCCGTCGTCCTGAGCGCGCCGGCCGACGTCGGCACCGACACCCTGCCGCTGCGCCGCAGCGAGCGGCTGGCGTACGTGCCCCCCGAGCGCCTGCCGCCCGCCTCGCCGGTGTCCACCGCCGAGGCCCGCACGCTCGATGCGCCCGAACGCGGCAGCAGCCTCGAGCTGCCCAGCGAAACGCGTGCCGCCTGGGGACTCGGCGCCGTAGCCTCCATGGCCGCCATCGGCTGGCTCATCGAACGCCGGCGGCGGCGCCTGGCCGAAATGGAAAAAGACTCGGTGCTGTGGGCCAACGTGCAGCCGCCCGGCTCGTCCATCATCACCACCGCCGGCAACCTGGACGACATCCTGCCCGACAGCCCCGACCCGGCGGAGAAGGCGCGCGCGATCTACGTCACGCAGGTCGGCGAAACGAACTCGCGGCGTGAAGCCACGCTGATCGACCTGCACCAGCTGCACGGCAAGCTGCGGCGGCGCCGTGACCGTGGCGACATAGCGGCCGCGGTGCTGCTACTGCAGCAGCACCTGGTGGACTTTCGCTACACCAGCCCGTGGGTGTTCCTGGAACTGCGCGAGCTGTACCAGCTGATGGGCCGCCAGCCCGAATGGGACGTGGCGCGCATTACCTTTCGCCAGCGCTTCGGGCAGAACGCGCCGCTGTGGGATGCGCCCGCCACCGACCACAAGCAGCTGGTGGACGACGCACAGCTGTCGCGCGAGCTGTCGCGGCTGTGGCCGTACCGCGAAGCGCGCATCTTCTTTTTGCGCTGGATGCTGGGCGACCCCGACATGCGGCACAAGAATTCAGGCCCGCCGCTGCTGCCGCTGGGCGTATACCGCGACATGATGCTGCTGGACCAGGTGCTCGACGATGAGGTCATGGTTATCCGCCCCCAGAAGGTCGCGGATTCTCTGCTTTAATGCCGTCCTCGGGGCCCACAAGGAGAACCCATGACGTACCTGGAAACGCGCAGCCACCAGCTGCGCAAGCGGCGCATCCTCATGGTGGACGGCGCATTGACACAGAACTCGCAGACGGCAGACGCGGGCGCCAGCGCGCGCGTGATGCAGGACGGGTACTGGGGCTTTGCCGCCGGCACCGACACCAGCGAGGCCGCCATCGCGAAACTGGCCGACGACGCCAAGCGCAATGCCTCGGCCATGGCGCGCTTCGGCCTGAAAGACCTGCAGCCGCTGTCGGGCGGCAGCTACAAGGGCGAGCACGTTTTCAAGGGCAAGCCCGCCATCAGCCAGAAGGAATGTGTCGAGCGCCTGCAGGCGCTGAACGCCTGGGCGCGGCAGCGCTACCCCGGCCTCAAGTCGATCCGCTTCATATTGAGCGACGAACACCACACCAAGCGCGTGGCCAACAGCCTGGGCGCCAACGCGCTCAACAGCATCCAGCGCGCGCTGTGCTACGTCGTGTTTACCGCCGACGGCAACGACGGCGCGCCGGTGGAACTGATGGAGCAGCGCAGCTGCAAGGGCAGCCTGGCCGACATCGACTTCAACCCCCAGGCCTGGGAGGGCTTCTGCGACGACCTGCATGGCCACCTGCGCGCCAAGTGCGAGGCGGTGCCCGCGCGCGGCGGCAACCAGACCGTGGTGCTGTCGCCCTCGCTCGCCGGCATGCTGGCGCATGAAGCGATGGGGCATCCGTGCGAAGCCGACATCGTGCTGGGCGGCGCCGTCACCGCCGGCCTGGTCGGCCAGCGCGTGGCCAGCGACCTGGTCACCATGATTGACGTGGCGCACACCTTCGGCGGGCAGGAGACGATGATCCCCGTGTACAGCGACGACGAAGGCACGCCCGCGTCGGACGCGGTGCTGATCAAGAACGGCATCCTCACGCAGTTCATGAGCAGCCGCGAAACCGCCACCCGCCTGGGCATCACGGCCACCGGCAGCGCGCGCGCCTACGCGCCTGCCGACGAACCACTGGTGCGCATGCGCAACACGGTGATCGTGCCCGGCACCAGCAAGCTCGACGAGATGATCGCGGGCGTGGACCAGGGCTACCTGCTGATGAAGACCGGCAACGGCCAGGCCGACTCGACCACCGAATTCATGTTCGGCATCACGCTGGCCTACGAGATCAACCAGGGCAAGCTGGGCCGCGCCATCAGGGACACCACGCTGTCGGGCTCGGCCATCAAGGTGCTGCAGACCGCCGACGCGGTGTCGGACGACATGTACTGGACCTGCTCGGGCTACTGCGGCAAGAAGCAGCCGATGGTGGTTTCGATGGGCGGCCCCGCCCTGCGCGTGAAGGCGCACCTGGGAGGCGAGTGATGGACACGATGATCCGACTGCAAGCCGCCGCCGAGCGGGCCCTGGAAGCGATGCGCGTGGCCGGCTTCGACCAGGCGCAGGTGACGGCCAGCCGCACCGGGCTGGACGAGCTGAACGTGAAGGACAACGAACCCACGCTGCTGCGTAGCACCGAGACGCAGAAGCTGGCGCTGCTGGGCATCCGCGACGGCCGCATGGCCAGCACCGAGCTGTCGTCCTTCGACGCGGCCGAGGTGGGCGAGCGCATCGCGCTGCTGTTCGACGATGCCGCCGCCGCCCCGCGCGACGACGCCAATGCCGTGTCGGTCGGCCAGCGCCTGCGCCTGCTGCAAGGCCCGCAGCAAGGCGATCGTGACCTGCTGGCCACCACCATGGGCGACTTTCTCGCCTACCGCGAGGACAACGCGCCGCGCTTCGTGCTGAGCGAAGGCGAGGCGTCGCACCACCTGCAGCGCTGGCACACGCTGACCAGCGGCGGCAGCGACCTGATGGGCAGCGTGGGCTGGTACTCGTTCAGCGGCTTCGGCACGGCGCGCGACGGCACGGCGTCCAGCTCGTTCAATTACGCGGGCGGCAACACACACGACCTGCGCGCGCGCGCGCCGCAGGACAGCTTCGGGCTCGGCCAGATGATGCGCGACACCACGCGCCAGATCAAAACCCACCCGTTGTCCGAGAAGTTCACCGGCGACGTGGTGCTGATGCCCAATGCGGTGGAGTCGCTGCTGGGCTGGCTGCTGGGCCAGCTGGGCGACCTGCAGCTGATTGCGGGCAGCTCGCTGTACAAGGAGAAGGTGGGCCAGGCCATCGCATCGCCGCTCTTCAGCCTGCGCGGGCGCTTCGACATGCCCGGCGTGGCCGCGGTATCGGCCGATGCGTTTGCCACACCCGACGTCGACATCGTCGACAAGGGCGTGCTGCGCACGCTGACGCCCACGCTGTATGGCAGCCGCAAGACCGGCATTGCGCATGTGCCGGTGGCGGGGCGGGGCTGGGACATTGCCGCGGGTGAGACGCCGCTGGCCGAACTGGTGGGCGGCGTGCAGCGCGGCGCGCTGGTGGGGCGCCTGTCGATGGGGTCGCCTGCCGCCAACGGCAACTTCTCCGGCGTCATCAAGAACAGCTTTGCCATCGGCGGCGGCGAGGTCGGCGACGCGTTGAGCGAGACCATGATCTCGGGCAACATGGCGCAGATGCTGCGCGACATCGTGGCGGTGAGCAGGGAGTCGCTGGAAGGGGATGGGTGGCGGTTCCCGTGGATCCGGATTTCGGGGTTGCATTTCTCGTAATGACCGAAGGCACCATCACCACCGAACGCCGCGGCGCCCTGCTGCTAATGGGCTTGAATCGCCCGGCCAAGTACAACGGCATGTCGCCGCGCATGTTCCGTGAACTGGCCGAGGCGTACACCCTGCTGGACGACGACCCCGAGTTGCGCGTGGGTGTGTTGCACGCCTTCGGCAAGCACTTTACCGCCGGCATCGACCTGCCGATGCTGGCGCCGCTGATGCAGCGCGGCGAGAAGGCCTGGCCGCTCGGATCAGTCGAACCCACCGACACCGGCGTGGCCGGCTACCGGCGCCGCACCAAGCCGGTGGTCGCGGCGGTCAAGGGCATCACCTACACCATCGGCATCGAGCTGATGTTGGCGGCCGACGTGGTGGTGGCCGCCGACGACTGCCGCTTCTCGCAACTGGAAGTCAAGCGCGGCATCATGGCCACGGGCGGTGCCACGCTGCGCATGGCCGAACGCGCCGGGCTGGGCAATGCGATGCTGCACCTGCTGACCGGCGACGAGTTCGGCAGCGCCGAGGCGCTGCGGCTGAACTTCGTGCAGAAGGTGGTGCCGGTGGGGCAAGAGCTGGACGAGGCGATCCGCATCGCCGAAGCCATCGCCGCGCAGGCGCCGCTGGCGGTGGTGGCAACGCGGCTGAATGTGATGAAGTCGGTGGAGCAGGGGCCGGCGGAAGCGGTGAAGGAGTTCATGCCGGTGCAGGCGCGGCTGGCGAACAGCGACGATGCGAAGGAAGGCGTGCGGGCTTTCGTGGAGCGGCGGCCGGGCCGCTTCACAGGCAAGTAGCCAGCTCTGTCATGCCGGGCTTTGACCCGGCATCCATGGTCGTGTGTCGACTCTCAACGATGGATTTCGGGTCAAGCCCGCAATGACAGCCGCGCGGCCTCCGCGATAGCCTTTGCATCCACGCCGAAGAACTCGCGCAACGCCGCGCGCGTGTCGCTGCGGCCGAAGCCGTCGGTGCCGAGGGTGATGTACTTCCGGCCTTCGGGAATGAGCGAGCGGATCGACTCGGGAACGGCGCGAACGTAGTCAGTGGCTGCAATCACCGGGCCACTCGACGCATGGATCCCGGCTTGCGCCGGGATGACACCGGCGCGGGCGATCTCGCTCCAGCTCGTGACGCTGATGACGTCGGAGGCAATGCCCTCGGCTGCGAGCATCTCCGCGGCCTTGATCACCTCGGTGAGGATCGCGCCTGAGCCCATGAGCGTCACCTTGCGATCGGAAGAACCGTAAGAAGCAAACTTGTACGCCCCCTTGATCACCCCCTCATGGTCGACCACATCCGGCTGCGCGTAGTTCTCGTTCATCAGCGTGATGTAGTAGAAGACATCCTTCTGCTCCACCACCATCTCGCGCATGCCGTGGTCGATGATCACGGCCATCTCGCCGGCGAACGCCGGGTCGTAGGCTTTGCAGTTGGGAATGGTCGCAGCGACGAGGTGCGAAGTCCCATCCTGGTGCTGCAAGCCCTCGCCCCCCAGCGTCGTGCGCCCCGAAGTCGCCCCCAGCAGGAATCCGCGCGAGCGCTGGTCGGCCGCCGCCCAGATGGCGTCGCCCACGCGCTGGAAGCCGAACATCGAGTAGTAGATGTAGAACGGCAGCATCGCGATGCCGTGCACGCTGTAGGCGGTGGCCGCCGCGGTCCATGACGCGATGGCGCCGGCCTCGCTGATGCCCTCTTCCAGGATCTGCCCGTCCAGCGCCTCGCGGTACGACAGCACCGAGCCGATGTCCTCAGGCTGGTAGCGCTGGCCCACCGACGAATAGATGCCCACCTGCTTGAACAGGTTGGCCATGCCGAAGGTGCGCGCCTCGTCGGCCACGATGGGCACGATGCGTGGGCCCAGCGCCTTGTCCTTCAGCAGGTTGCCGAGCAGCCGCACGAAAGCCATGGTGGTCGACATCTCCTTGCCGGCCGCGTGGGTGGCGAACTGCGCATACGACTCGATGGCCGGCACCGGCAAGGTGTCGCAAGCCGTCTCGCGCTTGGGCATGTAGCCACCGAGCGCTTGGCGCCTGGCGTGCAGGTACTGCATCTCGGGGCTGTCGTCCGCCGGCTTGAAGAACGCGAGGTCTTTCGCCTGATCGTCCGAAATCGGCAGGTTGAAGCGATTGCGGAACTCCAGCACGTCGGTGTCTTCCAGCTTCTTCTGGCTGTGCGTCGTCATGCGGCCCTGCCCGGCCGCGCCCATGCCGTAGCCCTTCTTGGTGTGCGCCAGGATGACGACCGGCGCGCCGCTGTGCGCCGCCGCCGCGTGGTACGCCGCGTAGATCTTCACCAGGTCGTGGCCGCCGCGCTTGAGGCGGTCGATCTGTTCGTCGGTCATGCCTTGCGCCAGGCGCGCAAGCTCGGCGTCTTGCCCGAAGAAGTTGTCGCGGTTGAAGCGGCCGTCCTTGGCCGCGAAGGTCTGCATCTGGCCGTCGACCGTGTGCGCGAACGCCTTCACCAGCGCGTTGGACGTGTCGCGCGCGAACAGGCCGTCCCAGTCGCTGCCCCACAGCAGCTTGATGACGTGCCAGCCCGCGCCGCGAAACAGCTTCTCGAGCTCGTCGATGATCTTGCCGTTGCCGCGCACCGGCCCGTCCAGCCGCTGCAGGTTGCAATTGACCACCCACACCAGGTTGTCCAGCTTCTCGCGCGAGGCGAGAGTGAGCGCGCTCATCGACTCGGGCTCGTCCATCTCGCCGTCGCCGAACACGCCCCACACCTTGCGGCCTTCGCAGTCGAGAAGGTTGCGATGCGTGAGGTAGCGCATGAAGCGCGCGTGGTAGATCGAGCTGATGGGCCCGATGCCCATGGAGCCGGTGGGGAACTGCCAGAAGTCGGGCATCAGCCACGGGTGCGGGTACGAAGAGAGGCCGCGCGCGCCGTTCTTGGGGGCGACGATTTCCTGGCGGTAGTGGGCGAGGTCTTGCTCGGTCAGCCTTCCTTCGAGGAACGCCCTGGCGTACACCCCCGGCGCCGAGTGCGGCTGGTAGAACACCAGATCCCCGCTAGCTTTGTCATTCCGGCGCAAGCCGGAATCCATCTCCGCTTGCCCCCGCCCCCTGAAAAAGTGGTTAAACCCCACCTCAAACAAATCCGCCGCACTCGCATAGCTCGCAATATGCCCCCCCAGCTCCCCATACGCCTTGTTCGCCCTTACCACCATCGCCAGCGCGTTCCACCGCATGATCGACCCCAGCCGCTCTTCGATGGCCAGGTCGCCCGGGAACGGCGGCTGCTTCTCGACGGCCACCGTGTTCACGTACGGCGTGACGAGCTCCGGCGACCAGCCGACCTGCGGGCTGCGCGCCACGATGGCGAGCTGATCAAGGATGAAGCGCGCGCGCTCCGGCCCGTGCGTGGCGACGAGTGCGAGAAAAGCGTCGCGCCATTCGGCGGTTTCAGCGGGGTCGGGGTCGCCGGTTTCGGCGCGGAGGTAGCGGGTGAGGCTTTGGTCGCTCATGGGAGCACTGTAGGAGGCTATGGGCGGAATGGGTGATCGAAATGGCGTGCGGCGCGAACGTTCAGCAGCATAGAATGCCGTCGAACTCGACCAGAGGCGCCAGAACTGCGGGTCCTATGCAAATTGGAGCAGGACAAGTCCGCTGACCAGAACTGCGATGCGCTGTAGCCGCCAGTGCGGTGCGCGGTAGTCTTTGACTTGGGCGGCAAAACGAGTACGGCGCTCAAGCGCGTCGCACGCAAGGAGGCTTTCAATGTCAATGCTCGTCACCACTTCAGAAGCATTCGTCAACCGAGTTGCCCTGGAGCGGCAAATGCTGGAACTGGGCGTGCCCCTCGCGACGACGTCGATAACGACCACCTACGACCTACGGGTTCGAGGCACACAGATCGCTGTTGGAATAGTTGAGTCCATATCTGGCCAGGCGGTCGATGCCGCGCTAGGGAAGCTGCTTGCGCTCTTCTTCGGTGCTGCGTGGAAGATCGTTGATTCGGCCGTGGAGCTCGCATTGACGGCAGATGGTATTCATTCGTCGAAGCCATGGTGGCCTGTAGAAGACAAAGCGGAACGGCTGAATGACGGATCAGGAAGAATATCTGGTGTGCCAGACCTCGTTTGGCAGGCAATTTCTCGCTCCTACACAGAGACAATTGAGATTCGACATTCTTTAGTCCATCGCACAGCAAGGCTGCGCGAGAACGGCGATCTGGAAGGTCAAAGCAGGAAGTCAGGTCCGAATCCCCTGATCAGTAGGGCGCAACAGATCGCTTTCTGTCAGGCAGCGCAATGGCTCGCAAAGACCATTGAGTCTGGAGTGTTGAACGAGCGAGAGACTCGACGTTTTCGAGGGTCGCTCAAGAAGCTCGTTGGCCTTCATGGGATCAGCCACACACTCGATGCGCCAGAGGGCGAAGTGGTTCGGGCCATAGCTGAATTGCCAGTGGATCTTCAATTGGATGTTGCTGAACTGCGGCGACGGCTAGACACGCTCAGTCCGGGGTGGATTGGCGCGGACCTAGAACTGCACACCGATTACGGCATCCTCGTTGGCCCCCTGGAGTCGGCCCCAAACGATGTTGTCCTTCTGGACCCTCTACACCCGCCCCCTTGGTTGCAGGACTTCGGTTCACATCCTGCGCTCTAGGTCGCGAACTCGGGGCCGGGGTATTCGCTCGGCGGCTTGGCGACGATGCGCCCAACAAGTGAGCCTTACCTTTGCATTCGGACGTCCGCTGTGGTACGCTTGATTTCGTTACGAAATCATGCAGCCGCAAGTTTCCAAGCCTCGCCATGGCGGAACCAGACAAGGTGCCGGGCGAAAGCCTGCTTATGGAGAACCGACAAAGACTGTCCGAGTCCCCCAGAGCCTTGTGCCGGTCGTACTTGAGTACTTAAGCTCAGCTAAGGCGCCCCGTGGCGGCATTAGCGCGGGTTTGAGGCCCGTCACGGCCCGGCCTGCGGCAGCCAACGTGCCCTCTCTCGGGCGCCATGTTCGGGCGGGGCGCCCCGATTCTGGGGATGACTACGAGGAAGACCGAATAGACCTCGGCACACACTTGGTCCGGGATCCGGCCAGCACCTTTGTCATGCGGGTGGATGGCTGGTCCATGCGTGATGCAGGAATTGAACACGGTGACGAACTGGTTGTTGATCGAAGCCTGGCACCGGAAGACGGACGCATTGTCGTCGCCGAGGTAGATGGACTGTTGACGGTCAAGCGGTTGAAGCGCTTGACGCGCGGTTGGCTTCTACAAGCGAGCAACCCCGACTACGCCGATATTCCACTCGACGACCGGAACGATCTACGGGTTTGGGGCGTCGTGACTCACGTTCTTCGGGCAGTCTAGTCGCCCGCGAGAGATTAGATAAACAGGAGGCTGGGATGTCACAAGCAAGTCGAATTGAATGGACCGAGGCAACTTGGAATCCGACTGTGGGATGCACGAAGATTTCGCCGGGATGCAAGCACTGCTATGCGGAGTCGATGGCTAAACGACTTAAGGCAATGGGGACACCTGGCTATGAGAATGGATTCAGGCTGACGATCCTTCCGGATCGTCTTGCCGAACCCCTTGCCCGGAAAAAGTCCACCGTATATTTTGTGAATTCGATGTCGGACCTCTTCCACAAAGGCGTAGATGACTCATACATCGCACAAGTATTTGACGTCATCGCGAAGTGTCCTCAACACACATTCCAAGTGTTGACCAAGCGAGCGGACCGGATGGCGGCATTTTTCAAGAGTCACCAAGTCCCAACCAACGCGTGGATTGGGGTTTCGGTCGAGGACCAGAAGTATGGGGTTCCGCGAATCGAAGCGCTGCGTAAGGTGGGTGCTCGCATTCGCTTTCTTTCTGTTGAACCTCTCTTGGAAGACGTTGGGAAACTCGACCTCACTGGGATGCATTGGGTGATCGTCGGCGGAGAGTCCGGCGCCAAGGCTCGTCCGATGAAACTGGAATGGGTGGAGAGCATTCGCCGACAGTGCGAGCAGCAGCGGGTCCAGTTCTTCTTCAAACAATGGGGAGGCTGGGGAGCTGACGGCAAACGTCGCTCCAAGAAAGCGAACGGTCGCTTGCTCGACGGCAGGACTTGGGACGACATGCCAACGCTCTCCGCCCACGTCTGAAGAGCACTCATGACGCTGAAGCAATATGACTGGAAGGATGGCCCAGATCTTATCCAACAGCACAGCGTCGCAAAGCATCGCATTCTTGAGGCGTACCTTGCCGCGTACTTCAAGACTCTTGTTAGCTCGCCGAGTCAAGACGTTCTCCCCCTAAACTTTGTTGACGGTTTCGCCGGAGGTGGCCTGTACGTTCACAACGACACTCGTGAGCCGGTCAAGGGGTCGCCGTTCATCTTTCTGGGCGCTACCCGCGAGCAAGGCGTCGCTCGGCGAACCAGATCAAGCACAACGACCAGATTTTGCCGCCGCAGCAGCGGCCGCTGTTCGTCGATCAACCTGGCAGAAGCGACACCCCTGCCAAATGACTAAATGACTTCTGAAATTCCTGCGATTTATGAGGGCCGTGAGCCGGCATTGGTAAAGCACACGCTTCTTGAGGGCTACCTTGAGACACTGGTCTTGACCATCGGGATGGGCGCAAGGAGCGAAATCCAGCCGGAGATCTGCTACGTTGATTGCTTTGCCGGGCCATGGGGTTCTGAGGACGCTGACTTGGAGGGCACTTCGATCTCGCTGTCGCTCAGAACCTTGGCGCGTTGTCGAGCCAAACTCGCGTCTCTTGGAGTCAACGCCCGCGTGCGCGCTCTGTTCATCGAGAAAGACAATGCAGCGTTCCAGCGACTTTCCGCGTACCTGGCACGCGGAAACTATGGCGAGGTCGAGCGTGATTGCCGCCATGGTGACTTCGTGCAACTTCGGCCAGAAATTCTCGATTGGTGCGGGACAAACAGCTTCACCTTCTTCTTTATCGACCCGAAGGGGTGGAAGCCCGTCGTGATCGACGTTCTGCGCCCTCTTTTGCAGCGGCGCCGCTCGGAGTTCTTAATCAACTTCATCTATGACTTCGTAAATCGGACGGCTTCAATGGCCGGATGGCGGGATGAGATGGCACAGTTGTTAGGACGGTCTGTCGATCTGGCTGACATGACCCCACATCAGAGGGAGGAAGTCCTGCTATCGGCGTATCGCGAGAGTCTTAAGGAATGCGTGCCGGTGGGTCGAGAGAGTTATCGACCCCGCACCGCCTACGTTAGCGTTCTGCATCCACTTCACCAGCGAACTCACTACCACCTTGTGTACCTGAGCAGCCACCCACTGGGCATTGTCAAGTTCATGAACGCGTCAGAAAAGGTGGACATCGTCCAGGCACGAATTCGCGCCGCGAAAAGGCTCGACACGCGTACAAAGAAGGAAGGTACGCCGGATCTCTTCGCAGACCAAGCCTCTGAAACTCAAGGAGCGGGCCGAAGTGCCGCCGAGGAAGTCTGCAAGTTTTGGAAGGACTATCTCTCCACAGGGGAAAGGCGCGTTGATACTGCCGCCTTTGCCGACATTCTTGAATCTACGGACTGGTTGCCGCGAGAGCTTCAAGCAGGTTTGAAGGCTCTGATTCAGTCCGGCGAGGTAGTCAACCTAGATAGTGTTGGTACGCGTAGGACATCTCGACCACTTCACTTCGAGAAGGCCGGCGAGCGGCTGCGACTCGGTCCATCACCAGCCATTGATTGATCGGGCGGACAGTCGTGAATCGTATACTCAAGGACTCGACATCGATCTTTTTCGGGAACTACTTGGATGCCACTTCCCGATTGAATGACCTTGAGCAGTTTCGCGAGCATGCTGAAGGCTTCCTGCGCAGGGAGCGTGAGTACTTTGAGGAAGATGCGCATCCTGATCTGGAGCGGGAATTTCTTCCTCTGTTCACTCAAACGTTCCCACCGATCCTCCATTCTTCGATCATTCTCTCGACCACCATTTTCCTGGAGCAGGAGCTGCGTGGCTTCTCAAACGCGCTAATGGCGGTTCTGGGCCTCAAGATTCGGTTCAACGACCTTATCTGGCTCGGTTGTCGAGCGATTCCGGACTCTTACTACAAAGATCGTAGACTTGGGTTTTGAGAGCGATGGCGTCTACCAGTGGGATGATGTCGTTGGCCTCTTTGAACTCAGAAACTGCCTGGTTCATACGCAGGGGCAGCTCACGGACTTTCAACGCTCGGCAACTATTCGAGCGTTCGCGGCGAGGCACGGGACGCCGATGTGCGCCGACACCGCCGTCACAATTGACGACAAGACTTCGGAGTTGGCAATGGCCATCGCATCAAGCGTCGTCGAGAGCATCTATTCGGCGGCCGCCATGAAATTCCCCGGGACGAGCATGTCGCTGTCCCGCGATGTCACCTCAGGGTAAGCGCCCGGTGATCCCGTCTTGACGACGGCTACTTGGCGTTGACTTCGTCGGTGAACACTTCGTCGGACCAAGCCAGGCCGATCGCGTCGTCCAACCGTTTGAGCAGCGCGCGAAGGCTTTCACCGTCGCGGCGCACCAGCATGGCCAAGCAGCTACTGCCGTCTGCGGCGCTGGCGACGCAGTCGAACGGAGGAAGGGCGCCGACGGTGATGTCGCCGCCGTCGTCGATCAGGGCTTCGATGTTCTTCATCGAGCGGCTGTCCAGCGATGCGGCAGCAACTCCTCCACTCGGCTGGCCGGCTGCGTGGGCAGCCGCTCGAGCACGTCGCGCAAGTACGCGTAGGGGTCGAGCCCATTCAAGCGCGCCGACTGGACCAGGCTCATGATGGCTGCCGCACGCTTGCCGGCGCGCAAGCTTCCGGCGAACAGCCAGTTCGACCGCCCAATGGCGATCATCCGGTCATTCTGCGCATGTCGCCCAGGAAGTTGAAGTCTTCTACCGCTGGCACCCGCTGCACGGGCGTCGCGTAAGGCGTCAGTACAGCGAGCAGCGAGTCGACGGCGAAGTGGTTCACGTCGAAGCGGC
>JACRAY010000024.1 GCA_016213325.1 Burkholderiales bacterium
CGCCGCAGCTTCGTAACGACAGCTTGTCGGCGCGACAGCGCCGACCGACGCCGTCAGCGGTCCGATGCCGTGCACCGCCTGGCGCGACGAGAGCGGCACTCACAAAGGCAAAAGAGGAAGCCCTGGGTCCCCGCCTTCGCGACGCCTTCGCGGGGATGACGAGAGCCGAGCGCTACTTCACCACCGTCAAAGGCTGCCGCGGGCTCTTCGAATCCAGCAACTGCGACTCGTCCAGCATCGACGAATCCTGCACCGGCACCGGGTGGGTGTCTTCGGGCTTCAGGAAGCGGATGGGGCGGCGCGTGCGCGGCGACATGCTGCCCAGCAGGTCCGACAGGGCTTCGAGGGTCTCGTCCGGTTCCATCATCCGCTCGCGAAGCTGCACGGCGGCGATGTGGAACTGCAGCGTCACTTCGGGCTTCAGGCCCTTCAGCGGCATCAGGCCGGCGGCGATGAGGCGGGCCGCGCGATCGGTGATGGCCGAGCGGGAGGTCGCGCCTTCCAGGATCACGCCGAAGCGCGCCTCGCCGAGGCGGCTGACGGTGTCGACGTCGCGCAGCAGCCGGCGCAGCTTGATCACACTGCGCAGCAGGCTCTGCTCAGCCACCGCCGAGCCGAAGTGGT
Source organism: Burkholderiales bacterium (assembly GCA_016213325.1). Classification (GTDB taxonomy): domain Bacteria; phylum Pseudomonadota; class Gammaproteobacteria; order Burkholderiales; family Burkholderiaceae_C; genus Ramlibacter. The sequence continues at coordinate 625 of JACRAY010000024.1, forward strand.
GCTTGATACGCGGGTAATTGACCAGGTCGATGAGGACCACCGCGCTGTCTTCGCCGTCGCGCCTGAAGCGCGACACCACCTGGCGCAGACGGTCGTGGAACAGGTGCGGCGCCAGCAGCCCGGTCAGCGCGTCCTGCGTCGACAGCGCCTGCTCACGGATCTGCGCGCCATGCCGTTCGCGCGAACGGATCGACAGGGCCACCAGCAGCAGCGGCACCTCGAAGGCCATCGCGACCACCACCGAGTACTGCGTGCCGAAGCCGACCGCCATCCAGCCGTGGATGCGCGCGACGGTCATCACCACGGCCAGGGTGAGGGGCACGTACGCCACGAAGACCCATTGCCCGACCACGTCGCCGCGCCGCCAGGCCGCCAGCGAAATCAGCATACAGCTTGTCGTAGCCAGCACGACATAGGCACCGAGCACGGCCAGGCCGCCCAGCTTGGGCAAGGCAGGGTGCAGCACACCCATCAACAGGCCGCCGATGCCCAGCAGGTAGACCGTGCGGTCCACGTGGCGCAGCCGCGGCGGGATGCCGATCAGCTTGCGCACGAACAGCAGCGCGGCCGCCCCGGCAAAGTACGACAGGATGGCCTGCGGTGCATCGCCCAGTGCGCCGAAGCCCGGCCACAGCAGGTGCGGCGCCACGCCGGTGTAGGCGGCCACCGCCAGCGTGGTCACCAGCGCGTAGGCCGCATACCACGCATACACGCGGTCGCGGTACACCCAGCTCTGCGTGAGGCACATCGCGATCAGCAGCAGCAGCCCTCCGAACACCAGCCCGAGCGCCAGGTACTCCACTTGGCCGCGCTGCTCGTGGCCGGCCACGGTGACCAGCCGCATCGGGAAGTTGCCGGACGAGGCATGCCGGATGCGCACGTAGACCATGCGCGCCTGCCCCGGCGGCAGGTCGAGGCGGAAGAAGGGGTAGCGGCCGGGCTCGGGCCAGGTGGCGGTGGCCAGCGTGTCGCCGGCCGTTTCGGCGCGCCAGCGCCCGCGCTCCTGCTGGTACACCGTCACGCGGTCGATCACCGGCATGGGGAACTCCAGCACCCAGTCCTGCCGCTCGTCGGCAGGCCGCATGAGGCGCAGCCGCACCCACAGCGCGGCTTCGGTGCCCAGCGAATGGATGGTGCCGGCGCGCGCCGGCTGGAAGCGCCCGGCGCCACCCGGGTTGCTCACTTCGGCGATGGTGGCCTCGCCCTGGGTGTCCACCCACACCTGGCCCATGGCCTCGGCGTCCACCGTTTCCTGCGCGTCGCGCAGCATGGCCGCGCCGTTGCGCTGCGCCTCCTGCTGCGCGAAAGCGCCGGCCGCCAGTGCCAGCGCCAGCATGAGAGCCGCCCACGCCCGCAGCCCCAAGCCCGTGCAGCCGCTTCGCATACACTTGAAGGTTCGTCTCTCGGGAACTGACATGAGTCTGAAGTGCGGGATCGTCGGCCTACCCAACGTCGGCAAGTCCACCCTGTTCAATGCCTTGACCAAGGCCGGCATCGCCGCCGAAAACTATCCGTTCTGCACGATCGAACCCAACGTGGGCGTGGTGGAACTGCCTGATCCGCGTCTCGCTCAACTGGCCGCTATCGTGAAGCCTGAGCGCATCGTGCCAGCCATTGTCGAGTTTGTCGATATCGCCGGACTGGTGGCCGGCGCGAGCCAGGGCGAGGGCCTGGGCAACCAGTTCCTGGCGCATATCCGCGAGACCGACGCGGTGGTCAACGTGGTGCGCTGCTTCGACGACGCCAACGTGATCCACGTGGCGGGCAAGGTCGACCCAGTCGCCGACATCGAAGTGATCCAGACCGAGCTGTGCCTGGCCGACATGGGCACGGTGGACAAGTCCCTGCAGCGCTACACCAAGGCAGCGAAGTCCGGCAACGACAAGGAAGCCGCCAAGCTGGTGGCAGTTCTCCAGAAAGTGCAGCAGCACCTGGACCAGGGCCAGCCGGTGCGCACGCTGGGCCTGAACGACGAAGAGCGCACGCTCATCAAGCAGCTGTTCCTCATCACCGCCAAGCCGGCGATGTTCGTCGGCAACGTCGACGAGAACGGCTACCACGACAACCCGTACCTGGACCGCCTGCGCGAGTACGCCGCGAAGCAGAACGCGCCGGTGGTGGTGATCTGCGCCAAGATCGAGTCCGAGATCGCCGAGATGGAGGACGAGGACAAGAAGATGTTCCTGGCCGAGATCGGGCAGGAAGAGCCGGGGCTGAACCGGCTGATCCGCGCGGCGTTCGGGCTGCTGGGGCTGCAGACCTACTTCACGGCGGGTGAAAAGGAAGTGCGCGCGTGGACCATCCACGCCGGCGACACCGCGCCGCAGGCGGCGGGCGTGATCCACACCGACTTCGAGCGCGGCTTCATCCGCGCGCAGACCATCGCGTTCGAGGATTTCATCCGGTACAAGGGTGAGCAGGGGGCGAAGGACGCGGGGCGGATGCGTAGTGAGGGGAAGGAATACGTCGTGAAGGATGGGGATGTGTTGAATTTCCTGTTCAACGTCTAGCTGGTTGCTGTGGGCGACGCCTGCGGCGCGCCACAGCACGGCCGCCCTTCGAGGCCGACCGCTGCGCGGCGGCTCACGGGCGGCCGCGCGTGCGTACGCACGCGCCTTGCCCGCCTCGGCCGGTTACCGGGCGTCAGGGCGCCATATCGAGCGCAGCACGCATCGCATCCACTTCCGACTGCGCCAGCGACGCGAACTTGAAACTCTGGCCGACATCCAGCGCCCGCGCCAGCGAGGGCGAGGGCTGCTTCAGCGTGGCGAACTGCGCGACCACCTTCTTCGTCACGTCGGCCGTCACTTCGGGACGCAGGTAGATGCCGTAGCCCCAGCTCGACTTCTGCGTCGGCACGACCACCAGCCGGGCGTTGTGGAATTTGGGGTCGGAGCCGATGTGGTTCTTCATCGTCGTGTTGCGCGCGCCCTGTACGCGCGTGATCAGGCCGACCCAGCGCTCGGACTGCCATTCGAAGGCGGCCTTGGTCGGCAGGTAGCTCTGGCCCAGGCCGGCTTGCGGAATCACCTCGACGACCTTGCCGCACAGCTTTTCGGCTTTTACCAGCGCCGTGGTCACGCCGCTGCGGATGCCGAAGCAGGTGGACGCCTTGAGCCGGGCGCGCAGCTTCGCCTGTTCGTCGGCGCCCAGCTTCGACAGTTCGACCGGCTTCGGGTCCTTCTCGCTGCCGGCATCGGCCAGCAACAGCACGGCCGACTGGATCTCTTCGGTGTTGACCGCGACAGGGCGATAGCCTGAGGCCAGGCCGACCACCGGGTTGCCGTACACCCAGCAGGGCGGCTGCCCGCGCTTGAGCGCCGCCATCGCTTCGTCGGCGCCGCTCACGTTGAGCACCGGAAACGACGACAGCCCGGTGCGGCCAAGGAACTCTGCCAGCTCGTTGGCCGCGCCGACGACCTGCGGCGTGCCTTCGCCGCGGATCACTTGCGGGTTGAGGTAGATGCCGCCCTCGCACGACTGCGCGGATGCGGCCATCGAAAGGAGCGCCACGGCGAGCGCAATCAGCAGATGTTTCATCACTTGTCTCCTGGTCGTGATGAAGCAGTGATGTACGCCCGGCACCTCCATGGCCCCGTTGACCTCGGTCAACGCCTAGGGTTTACCCCTCAATTGGCGAATCTTGATGGCGGTCAACGGCCAGCCGCGCGCCGAGGCGGCACAGTGGCTCCACCAGAAGGAGTTGACGATGTCCAGCAGTATCCAAACGATCGACTGCGAACAGCTCGTGCGCGCCATGGGCGACGCCGTGGTCGTGGCCGACGCCGCCAACCGCATCGTGATGTGGAACGCCGCGGCCACGCGCATCTTCGGCTTCACGCCCGAAGAAGCCATGGGCCAGTCGCTCGACCTCATCATCCCCGAGCGGCAGCGCGCGCGCCACAACGAAGGTTTCGCCAAGACCATGGCCACCGGCATCACGCGCTACGGCGCGTCGCTCCTGCGCGTGCCCGCGCTGCACAAGGACGGACAGCGCCTGTCGATCGCCTTCACGGTCTGCATGCTGACCGGCGCCGCAGGCCAGGTGGAAGGCATCGCCGCCGTCATCCGCGACGAAACCGAACGCTTCGAAGAAGACCGGGCGCTGCGCAAGCGCATCGCCGAACTGGAAGCGGCAATCAAGGAGAAAGCTTGATGGACAAGGCCCTGGCCGGTGTGCGCATCCTGGACTTCACGCACGTGCAGTCCGGCCCCACCTGCACGCAGCTGCTGGCGTGGTTCGGCGCCGACGTGATCAAGGTCGAGCGGCCCGGCGAAGGCGACGCCACGCGCGCCCAGCTGCGCGACATCCCCGGCGTGGACAGCCTGTACTTCACGATGCTCAACCACAACAAGCGCTCGGTCACGCTCAACGCCAAGACGGCGTCGGGCAAGGCGCTGCTGGAAGCGCTGATCCGCCACTGCGACGTGCTGGTGGAGAACTTCGCACCGGGGGCGATGGAGCGCATGGGTCTCGCGTGGGAACGCATTCACGAACTGAACCCGCGCATGATCGTGGGCTCGGTCAAGGGGTTCGGCCCGGGCCGCTATGAAGACTGCAAGGTCTACGAGAACGTGGCGCAGTGCGCCGGCGGCGCGGCGTCCACCACTGGCTTCGGGGACGGCCCGCCGGTGGTCAGCGGCGCGCAGATCGGCGACAGCGGCACCGGCCTGCACCTGGCACTGGGCATCGTCACCGCGCTCTACCAGCGCACGCACAGCGGCCGCGGCCAGAAGGTGCTGGCGCCCATGCAGGACGCCGTGCTCAACCTGTGCCGCGTGAAGCTGCGCGACCAGCAACGCCTGGAGCGCACGCACACGCTGCACGAGTACCCGCAGTACCCCGACGGCCACTTCGGCGACGCCGTGCCGCGTGCCGGCAATGCCTCGGGCGGCGGGCAGCCCGGCTGGATCCTGCGCTGCAAGGGCTGGGAGGACGACCCCAATGCCTATATCTACTTCATCACGCAGGCCGCGGTGTGGCCGGCCGTGTGCAAGGTGATCGGCGAAGAGGGCTGGATCGAGGACGACGCCTACAAGACGCCGCAGGCGCGCCTGCTGCACCTGAAGCCGATCTTCTCGCGCATCGAGCAATGGACCATGACCAAGACCAAGTTCGAGGCCATGGAGATCCTGAACCAGTACGACATACCCTGCGGCCCCATCCTGTCGATGAAGGAGATCGCCGAAGATCCGTGGCTGCGCATGAGCGGCACGGTGGTGGAAGTGGAGCACCCGACGCGGGGGCGCCACCTGACGGTGGGCAACCCCATCAAGCTGTCGGACAGCCCCACCGAGGTGACGCGCGCGCCGCTGCTGGGCGAACACACCGAGGAAGTGCTGCGCGAGCTGGGCTACACCGCCAGCGACATGAATGCCCTGCGCGCCGAGGGCGCCATCTGAGCGCGTGCGATGCATCACGCCGCACTGATGGTCTGGATAAAAACTATTGACTGTTATTCGAGGGCGTGTGTCCGTAAATTCTCTTCGTACACACCTTCGAGGAGACAGCGATGATGAACGACCTTCCGCCCGGGCTCGTGGACGCAGCCGATGCGCACGACGCGTACAACGCCGTGTTCTACGAGCTGGGCCTGCGCTGGCACTGGGACCGCGACCTGTACCAGGCCCTGCAGCATGCCAGCCGCGACCCGCTGGGGCGCATCTGCCACTACATCGAGAACTGGCAGCCGCACCTGCTGAAGGCCTATGACGCGCAGGCACTGGCCACCACCATCTACCAGCGCGTGCTGGCGCACAAGCCCTGCGCGCACCGCAGCTTCGACTGGTCGGCGGCCGCCACCTGCGAAGTGGGCGTCTGAATGAAAAGCACACGCTGGGTCCGTTATCGTCTCGAAGGCGCCGAAGCCTTCGGCACGCTGCACGGCGAGCGCATTGCCGAGCACGAGGGCCACATGTTCGGCCACGCCACGCCCACCGGCCGCGACGTGGAGCTGGCGCAGGTTCAGCTGCTGTGCCCGGTGCAGCCCACCAAGGTGGTGGCGCTGTGGAACAACTTCGGCGAGCTGCGCGCGAAGCTGCAGCTGGCGCACCCCGAGGAGCCGCTGTACCTGCTGAAGGCACCCAATGCCTGGAGCGCGCACGGCGACCCTATTCCGCTGCCGCGCGGCGGCGGCAAGGTGGCGTACGAAGGCGAGCTGGGCATCGTCATCGGCAAGCGCTGCAGCAGCGCCACGGAAGCCGAAGCCATGGCCAGCGTGTTCGGCTACACCTGCGCCAACGACGTCACGGTGGCCGACGTTCTGTTTCGCGACGCGTCGTTCGCGCAGTGGACGCGCGCCAAGGGGCTGGACGGCTTCTGCCCGATGGGCCCCGTGGTGGCCACCGGGCTGGACCCCGCCACGCTGGTGGTGAAGACGCTGCTGGACGGGCAGGTGCGCCAGCACTACCCGATCAGCGACATGACTTTTTCCGTGGCGCAGCTGGTAAGCCGCATCTCCGTGGACATGACCTTGCTGCCGGGCGACGTGATCCTGTGCGGCACGTCGGTGGGCGTCGGCTCCATGAAGCCGGGCAGCCTGGTCGAGGTGGAGATCGAAGGCATCGGCCGGCTCGCCAACCGGTACGCCTGATTCCACCATTCACAGGACACCCCCATGAAATTCGCCATCATCGGAGCCGGCGCCATCGGCGGCCTCGTGGGCGCCAGGCTGGCGCTCGCGGGCGAGGACGTCACCTTCCTCGTGCGCGGGCGCAACCTGCAGGCGATCCGCGCGCGCGGCATCAAGCTGGAAACGGCCGACGGCAAGGAGCACGTCACGGGCGAAGTGCGGGCCACCGACGACTACGCCGCCGCCGGTGCGCAGGACGTGGTGGTGCTTGCCATGAAGGCCCACCAGGTCGAAGCCGTGCTGCCGTCGCTGCACCACCTGCTGGCGCCGCACACCGTCATCGTGCCGATGCAGAACGGCATTCCGTACTGGTACTTCCAGAAGCATGGCGGCCCGCACGACGGCCACTGCGTGACCAGCGTCGACCCCAAGGGTGCCATTGCCGCAGCCATCGACCCCGAGCGCGTGGTTGGCTGCGTGGTGTACCCGGCATCCGAACTCGTCGCGCCGGGCGTGATCCGCCACATCGAGGGCGACCGCTTCCCGCTGGGCGAGCTGGACGGCCGCAGCACCGACCGTGTCAACGAAATCGCCGCGGCCTTCATCAACGCCGGCTTCAAGGCGCCGGTGCTGGACGACATCCGTGCCGAGATCTGGCTCAAGCTGTGGGGCAACGCCACTTTCAACCCCATCAGCAGCCTGGCGCATTCGACGCTGGTGGACATCTGCCAGTACCCGCTGACGCGCGAGCTGGCCGTCGCCATGATGACCGAGGCGCAGGAAGTCGCGCACAAGCTGGGCATCACCTTCCGCGTGTCGCTCGACAAGCGCATCGCCGGCGCCGAACGCGTGGGCAAGCACAAGACGTCGATGCTGCAGGACGTGGAGGCGGGCCGCGAGCCCGAGATCGACCCGCTGGTGGGCTCGGTGATCGAGCTGGCGCGCCTGACCGGCACGCCCACGCCGCACATCGACACGGTGTATGCGCTGGTGAAGCTGCTGGCGCGCACGATGCAGGAACAGAGCGGCCACGTGCGCCTGCGCGAACTCGACGAGGCGATGGCCGCGTGATGGCAACGCCGTGAAGCACGCCACGCTGCGCCAGCTGAAGGTGTTCGAGTCGGTCGCCCGGCACCTGAGCTTCTCGCGCGCCGCGGAAGAACTCCACCTCACGCAGCCCGCCGTCTCCACGCAGGTCGGCAAGCTCGAGGAGCATGCGGGCAACGCGCTGTTCGAGCAGTTCGGCAAGAAGATCTACCTCACGGCGGCCGGCGCTGAGCTGCTGGCGCTGAGCCGCGGCATCATCGCCCAGTTCGAGCAGGCCGAGGCCGCCATGGCGCACCTTCGCGGGGTGCGCGGCGGCCGGCTCAACGTCGGCGTGATCAGTGCGGGCGACTATTTCTTTCCGCAGCTGCTGGTGGAATTCATCGGCCGCCACAGCGACGTGACGCTCAACTTCACCGTGCACAACCGCGAAGAGCTGCTGGCCCACATCGACGCCAACCTGACCGACCTGGCCATCATGGTGCGGCCGCCGTCGGACCTGGACACCACCAACGAGCCCTTCGCGCCGCATCCCTACGTGGTGGTGGCGCCGGCGTCGCACCCGATGGTGCGGCGCCGCGACATCCCGCCCGCCGAGGTGATGGCCCAGCCTTTCGTCGTGCGCGAGCGCGGCTCCGACACCTGGCGCTCGATGCAGGAAGCCTTTGGCGGCGACGTGACGGGCCTGAACGTCGCCATGGAAATCCGCAGCACCGAAACCATCAAGCAGGCCGTGATCGCGGGCTTCGGCCTGAGCTTCCTGTCTGCCCACACCGTCAGCCGCGAGCTGCAGTCGGGCGCGCTGCGGGTTCTGGACGTGCAGGGTTTTCCGCTTCAGCTGCACTGGTACATGGTGCACCGGCGCACCAAGCGGCTGCCACCGGTGGCGCAGGCTTTTCGCAACTTCCTGCTGAGTGAAGGAGCGGGGCTGATCGCACTGGCCGTGCCGGCCGGCCCGCGCGATGTCAGCGCGGCGTCAGTTGTGGGCGATTGTCAGCCTGTTGTCGGGAAGGTGGCCTTTCATTGCAGCTAGGCGAGAGGAGCCCACCATGCCCGAATCCACCGACGCGCAATTCCAGCTCTGCTTCCGTTCCCTGTTCAATAGCGGCCGCGGCTATGCCTTCCCGTGCGACCCGCGCGGTAGCGTGGACCTCGACGGGCTGAGCGACCGGGCCCGCTGCAACTACCTGTATGCGCGTGCCATGGTGGGACGTGAGCTGGGCGTGCCGGCGGTGGAGGCCGTGGCCCACGCGTGAGTCCATGGCGGGTTGACACTGACATCGTGTCAACCTTGAGAGTCCGGGTTGTCGCGGTCAGCGAGTTCATGTCGAACTCCATCGCGGCCCGGCCGAAAGCCGGTTCACCATTGAAAGCGAGTGAACCCCATGAAGACCTCCATCATCGCCATCCTCCTGCTGGCCTCCGGCGCCGCCTTCGCCAACGAAGCGGGCGACGACCTGTCGCGCTCTGCGCCGTTCGCGGGCGAGCGCACGCGCGCCGAAGTCAAGGCCGAAACCATGGCCGCCAAGCAGTCGGGTACGCTGAGCACCAGCGAGTACACGGCCAGCCGCATGCCCGAGTTCAAGGGCGAGCGCAGCCGCGGCGAGACGCGCTACGAAGCCGTGCAGGCAGCGCGCGCGCACACCATCCACCAGCTGTACTGATCCATGCCGTGTCCACGGCCGGGCCGCGCACCACGCGCCGCCCGGTCTTTTTTTTGGCCTTGACCTTGACATCGTGTCAAGGATCAAAGTGGAAGCACCCCAACCAGGAGACCCCCATGAACGCTTCCCACGCCCACCAGGCCCATCACCAGCACCACTCGGCCGGGCCCAGCCTGAACGCCACGGCCTTCTGGGCCACGCTGCACTGCCTGTCGGGCTGTGCCATCGGCGAAGTGCTGGGCATGGTCATCGGCACCGCTCTCGGCCTGTCGAACGCCGCCACCATCGCGCTGGCCGTCAGCCTCGCATTCGCCTTCGGCTACGCGCTCACCATGGCGCCGATGCTGCGGCACGGCATGGGCTGGAAGGCCGCGGCGAAGCTGGCCCTGGCGGCCGACACCGCCTCGATCACGATCATGGAGATCGTGGACAACGCAATCATGCTGGTCATTCCCGGCGCCATGGACGCGGGGCTGGGCAGCGGGCTGTTCTGGGGCGCGCTGGCGGCGTCTCTCGCAATCGCGGGTGTGGCGGCTTACCCGTTGAACCGCTGGCTCATCAAGCGTGGTGCGGGACATGCGCTGGCGCATGCGCATCACCATCACTGATGGTGCGCCCCGTACGCGCAATCATGAACACGGAAGCGCCGCTCACGAGCAGCACCCAGTCCTGCGGCACCTGGAGCAGGAACGCGGCGCTCCCGCCCACGAGCGACCAGATCACGGGAATAGCCAGCAGCCAGCGGGAAACCGGGCCGCTGGCAAGCAGGAGAGTCCCGAATGTGAAAAGCGTCACCGGGCACGGGGTGATGCCGAACATCGGGATCCGGGGATAGCCGGGGCCCAGCGCCTGGCCAAGCACGGGATAGAGGAGCATGGCGTACGCGACCAGCCCCCACCCGACCCACCGCGAGGCTGGCGGGGCTGGTGCGTCGAAGCGCAGCGTGCCGCGCACCGCAGCGAAGATGAACACCAGGCCCTGGGCGACGAACAGCGCGCCGAACGCCCACGCGGCCTGGTTGAGGGCGGTGAACTGCAGCCAGTGGTAGGCGATGCCGGACCACAGCCACATCACCCCCAGTCCGCCGGCCACCAGCCGGCTGCGCAGCGATGGCCCGGCCAGGGCCAGGCTCGCCAGCATCGCTGCCGCCACCGCATAAGCGACGACCTGGCTCGGCCAGACGGCCGCGTTGTACGTCGCGAAGACGTCCAGGAACTGGGCGTGGGTGAAGGGCAGCATCGACGTTGCTCCGGCAGGCCCACCCACATTAGTCCTCGCCGGGTGTGCGAGGTTGACAGCTGTCAAGCGTGGCGGCAGTTGCGGCCCATTCCTACACATCCGGCGTGCCATCGGACCTAGATTGAAGTCTCCCATCGGCCAAGGAGACTGCCATGCCTGACCCCAAGGACAACGCCAAGCAGACCGGTGACACGCGATTGCCGGAAGTGGAATCCGAGTTCGAAGCCCAGGAAGGCTCGCCCGACGCTGCGGGTATCCAGCGTACGCCCTCCGACCGCGGTCGTTCGGGCGAGCTGGGCCACGAGGGCCGCCCCGGCCGCGGCATCAACCAAGCCGGCCTCATCAAGGACCGCGAAGCCCCGGCCAGCGACAGCTACGGCAACACCCGGGAGTCGGGGGAAACTTGATCGCGCAGAAGCGTCGGACGTGATCCTGTCGGCCTAGAGCAAGCCCTCCGCGGCGACATAGGGATACCCCAGGTCCCGGGCCACCGCCTCGTACGTCACGCTCCCCTGGCACACGTTGAGCCCGCGGCGCAGGTGCACGTCGTCCCCCATCGCCGCCTTCCACCCCTTGTTCGCGAGCGCGATGGCGTGGGCTATGGTGGCGTTGTTCAGCGCAAACGTGGAGGTGCGCGCCACGGCCCCCGGCATGTTGGCCACGCAGTAGTGCACGACGCCGTCGACTACGTAGACCGGCTCGGCATGCGTGGTCGCATGCGAGGTCTCGAAGCAGCCGCCCTGGTCGATGGCCACGTCCACCATCACAGCGCCCTTCTTCATGCGCGCCACGTGCTCGCGCGTGACGAGCTTGGGCGCCGACGCCCCGGGCACCAGCACGCCGCCGATCACCAGGTCGGCGTCGAGCACCGCTTCTTCGATGCTGAGCGCGTTGGAGTACGCGGTGTTGATGCGGTTGCCGAAGACCAGGTCCAGCTGCCGCAGGCGGTCGACGTTCTTGTCCAGCACCGTGACGCGCGCGCCCAGTCCCACGGCCATCTGCAGCGCGTTGGTGCCCACCACGCCCGCGCCGATCACGGCCACGTGGCCCGGCGCGACGCCGGGCACCCCGCCCAGCAGCACGCCACGCCCGCCGTGCGCGATCTCCAGGTAGTGCGCGCCGGCCTGCACCGCCATGCGCCCCGCCACCTCGCTCATCGGCGCCAGCAGCGGCAGCCCGCCGCCGGGGCCGGTGATGGTTTCGTAGGCGATGCACACGGCGCCGGATTCGACCAGCGCCTTGGTCTGCGCCGGATCGGGGGCGAGGTGCAGGTACGTGTAGAGGATCTGCCCCGGGCGCAGCATGCGGCATTCGGCGGGCTGCGGCTCTTTCACCTTCACGACCATGTCGGCGCGCGCGAACACTTCCTCCGGCTGCTCGACGATCTGCGCACCGGCGGTACGGTACTGGTCGTCGGCAAGGCCGATGGCCGCACCCGCGCCGGACTGCACGAGCACCTGGTGGCCGTGCACCACCAGTTCGCGCACGCTGGCAGGCGTCAACCCGACCCGGTATTCATGGTTCTTGATCTCCTTCGGTACCCCGATGAGCATGGCGCTTCTCCTCTCGTGCAGACGACGCATTCTGGGCGCGGGGTGCGCGCAAGCACCAGCTGGATTCACAAAGCACCGGGGGCAGTAGCCAAGCTGATGGCCCCGGCCTTGACATGGCGCGCCGGTGGCGAGACATTGCCACCCGACTTTCCTGCTTCGAGGAGCTGTCATGGGCTACATGAACATTGGCGAGGCCGCCGCCGCCGCCGGCGTCACGCCGAAGATGATCCGCCACTACGAGTCGCTGGGCATGATCCCGAACGTCGAGCGCACCGAGGCCGGCTACCGCCTGTACTCGCCGCGCGAAGTCGCCATGCTGCGCTTCATCCGCCAGTCGCGCACGCTGGGCTTCTCCGTCAAGCAGGTCGAGTCGCTGCTGGGCCTGTGGCGCGACGACCATCGCGAGAGCCGCGAGGTGAAGGAACTGGCGCAGCAGCAGCTGGCCGAGCTGGAGGCGCGCCAGCGCGAGATCGACGAGATGCGCTCGACGCTGTCGCAGCTGGTGGCCAAGTGCCGGGGCGACGACGACCCGCATTGCGCCATCCTCGAGGAGCTGTCGTCGGACGGCGTCGGCCCGGTGGCCGCCGTGAAGCCGGGCCAGACGCTCAAGGCCGTGAAGGCCGGCACGACCCGGGGCTCCCGCAAACCGGCCGCGGAGCCCTGCCATGCTGCACCCAAGGCAGAGCCCCTGTCCGGCCTGATGGCCTGGAGCAGGGGCCTGGGAGCCAAGCACTGATTCAGTTCACCGGCGAACGCAGCCACTTCGCTTCGGCGTTCACGGGCCCGCTCAAGGTCCCGAGGAATGCCTCAAGCTGGCGCAGCTCCGCCTGGCTCAACCCCAGCGGCTTCAGCTCGCTGTGGCCCGCAGGCGCCGCCGGTGCGCGGTTGTAGTGCTCCAGCACGTCCTTCAGCGTTGCCAGCTGGCCGGCGTGCATGTACGGCGCGCGCTCGGCCACGTTGCGCAGCGACGGCACGCGGAACTGGCGCAGCTGGTTGGGGTTGTCGTCGAGGAACCGGACCTCGCCGCACTGTTCGGGCTTTGCATCGCTGTGCCGCGACAGGCAGTTGAATTCGTCCTGCACCACCTGCCTGGCGCCTGCCAGCCGGCCCAGGTCGGCGGGCAGGCCCTTGGCCGCGGCGACGCCGGTGTTATGGAACTCGTTGTTGGTGAGCAGCGGCCCGCTGTGGCACTGGATGCACTGGCCCTTGCCCACAAACAGCTTCAGGCCGGCAATCTCGTCGCGGCTCATCGCCTGCTTCATCGCCTGCGCGTCGGACTGCAGCGCCGCTTCGACGTAGGCGTCGAAGCGCGAGCGCCCCGGCTCGAGCTTGCGCTCGTACGCGGCAATCGCCTTGCCCATGTTGGCGAACACGGTGCTCACCTGATCCCGGTCGGCGGCCAGCATGGCCTCCCAGGCTGCCTTCGCCTGTTCGTCCTTGACCGGCCCCGCGTGACGCGGCAAGTGCTTCAGGTCGGGCAGCTTGCCGAAGATGGCTTCGTAGTCGGCGGCGTAGTGGCCGGCCACGATGTGCGCATACTGCGTGCGGTTGCCGCCGTGCTCGACCGGGCTTTCCAGCGGGCCCAGCGCCTGCGCCCACTGGCTGTCCTTGCGCCCGTCCCAGAACTGCCAGGGGCTGTGGGCGGTGCCGATCACGCTCATGGTTCGCCGGTCTGTCGTGCCGACACCCTTGGCGAGCGGCGTGCCGTCCTGGAACGACCTGTCCGGCAGGTGGCAGGTGGCGCAGGCGACTTCGCCATTGCTGCTGAACCGCTTGTCGAAGAACAGGCGCTGGCCGAACTCGGCGGCGCGCGGGTCGTCGGCGACGCGATTGGACGGATCGGCGGCCGGCGGCTGCAGGCTGGCGATCGCGAGCGAGCGCAGTTGCCGCAGCTCGTCGGCCGACCAGGGCGAGTCGCCGCCGTAGAGCAGCGCGCCGATGGCGAGCGTGAGCCATGCAAACAGCAGCGCGATTTCGAATTTGCGCACTCGCATGGCAGCCCTTACCTCTGCAGCTGCAGGTTGAAGCGGACCGTGTCGGTGCGCCCGGCGGCGGTGATGGTGAAGTCCATCACCCACCAGCCGCCCATCTGGAACTTGATGCCTTCGACCAGGTAGTCGCCGTTGCCGAGGTAGCGCGTCATGCGCGGACGCGTCGGCAGGCCGTGGCGGTGCTCGGGCATGTCGCCGTCGACGGCAATCTGTGCGTCGGTCACGGGCGTGCCGTCGGCACGCGCCACGTGCAGGGTCCAGGCCTGCAGCTTCTTCACGGGCACCGGCGCGGTCTCGGGCTGGTACGAGACGCGGAAGGCGCCTTGCGCGGAAAACCTCTCGGTGGCGTAGTCGCGCGGCTGTTGCGACGCCTCGGACGCCTGCATGCAGCCGGCGGCAAGAGTGGCGCCGGCGGCCAGCGTGGCCAGGAGGAAGCGGCGGCGAAGGGTGTTCGTCGTCATGGTCCGCCTCCTTTATGCGCAGCAGCCGGACGGCTTCATGGCCCCCACCGACGCGTGCGAGATGCCGAGGTCGGTGAGCTCGCAGGCGCTCATGGCGCCAAGCTCCTGCAGGTCGCGGCGCAGGCGGCGCGCCTCGCGCCATCGGCAAAGCAGGCGGCGGGCGAGCGATGAGAAGTTCGAGAGGATGAGGGTGGTCGACATGGTGGGCTCCTGGGTTGGTGTGGCCGCAAGGTTCAACCCTCACCCGATGTCAAGGTCAAGCCCCGGCGAGCGCTTGACCTTGCCACCGTGTCAAACCGGAGCATCCGGGCTTTCCAATCTCAACCGAACCCGGAGCCACCATGCCATCCCATCCCTTCCACAAGACGGCGGCGACCTTGCTGCTGTCGACGCTGGCTGCCGCGACCATGGTCGCCTGCCAGCCGGCCGTGCCGTCCGCGCAGGCCGCCGCGGCATCCCCCGCGCCTGTCGTCGCTGTCGCCGCCGTGCAGCAGCGCAACGTCGCGCCAGCCCACTCGCAAGTGGGCCGCGTCGAGGCGGCGCAGCGCGTCGACGTGCGCCCGCGCGTCGCCGGCCATGTCGACGCCGTGCTGTTTCGCGAAGGCGACATGGTGCGTGCCGGCCAGCCGCTCTTTCGTATCGACACGCGTCCCTTCGACCTCGCCGTCGACCGCGCGCGCGCCGAACTGAATCTCGCGCGCAGCAGGGAGTCACTGGCCCGCAGCGAGGCCGAGCGCGCGCAGCGCCTGGCGAAGGAAAGCGCGATGGCCGGTGAAGAGGTCGAGCGCCGCACGGCCGCCTTCGCCGAAGCGCAGGCGCGCACGGCTGCTGCGCAGGCCGCGCTGCAAGCCGTCTCGCTCGATCGCGAGTTCGCCGTGGTCACCGCGCCGATCGCCGGCCGCGTGGGCCGCGCGCTGGTCACGGCCGGCAACTTCGTGGCCGCGGGAACGACGCAACTGACGACACTGGGTGCGGCGGCGCCGCTGCACGTGCACTTCGACATCGGCGACCCCACGCTCGTCGCGCAGGTGGCCGCCGCGCGGCAGGCCGGGCAGTGGCAGGCCCGCATCATCGACGCCGCCACCGGCGCCGAGCTGGGAGCCGCCCCGGTCGACTTCATCGACAACGAGATGCCGGCGCAGGTCGGCACGCTGCGCCTGCGCGCGCGGCTGGACAAGCCCACGGCCTCGCTGGTTCCCGGGCAGTTCGTGCGGGTGCAGATGGCGGGCCGTCCGCGCGACAGCCTGCTGGTGCCCGAGGCGGCTATCGGCACCGACCAGGGGCAGCGCTACGTGCTGGCCGTGAAGGAAGGCAAGCTGGAATATCGCGGCGTCAAGACTGGCGCCGCGCTGGGCGACCAGCGCATCGTGACGAGCGGCATCGCCGCCGGCGAGCAGGTGGTCGTCTCGGGCCACATGAAGCTGCGCCCCGGCATGGCGGTGCAGGTCGCGAAGCGTGAGGATGCAAGGAGCGCGCCGTGAAATTCGCCAGGCTCTTCATCGACCGGCCGATCCTGGCCATCGTGCTCGCGCTCGTCACCCTGCTCGCGGGCATCGCGAGCATGGGCCAGCTGCCGCTGACCGAGTACCCCAACGTGATGCCGCCGACAGTGAGCGTGGTCGCGCGCTACCCGGGCGCGGGACCGGCGGTGATCGCCGACACCGTCGCCACGCCGCTGGAAACCGAGCTCAACGGGCTGCCCGGCCTGCTGTACATGGGCTCCCAGTCCACCGCCGACGGCCGGTACGCGCTCAACCTCACCTTCGACCAGTCGGTCGACCCGGCCCGCGCCGAAACGGACGTGCAGAACCGGGTGGCACGCGCGCTGCCCCGCCTGCCGGCCGAAGTGCAACGCATCGGCGTCGTCAGCGAAAAGGTGTCGCCCGACATGCTGATGGTGGTGCACCTGCTGTCGCCCAGCCAGCGCTACGACCTGCTGCACCTGTCGAACTTCGCGCAACTGAACGTGCGCGACGCGCTGCTGCGCGTGCCCGGCGTGCAGGGCGTGACGGTGTGGGGCAGCGGCGAGTACAGCCTGCGCGTGTGGCTCGACCCCGAGCGCATGCTGGCCCACGGCCTGGCAGCAGGCGACGTGATCGCCGCCATCCGCGAGCAGAACATGCAGGTGGCCGCCGGCTCGGTGGGCCAGCCCGACGTGGGCTCGCGCCGCCAGCTGCCGCTCGCTGTCTCGGGCCGGCTCGCCACGCCCGAGGCTTTCAACGACATCGTGGTGCGCACCGGTCCCTCCGGCGAGCAGCTCAAGCTCGCCAGCGTGGCGCGCATCGAACTCGGCGCCAGCCAGAACAGCCTGCGCAGCCTGCTGGACAACCAGCCGGCGGTTGGCATCCAGATTACCCAGGATCCTTCGGCCAGCGCGATCGAAGTCGCGTCCGCCGTGCGGGCCGAGATGCACAAGCTGCAACAGGCTTTCCCCGACGGTATCGAGCATCGCGTGGCCTACGACCCGACGCTGTTCGTGCGCGCGTCCATCGCCAACGTGCTGCAGACGCTGGCCGAGGCGGTGGCCCTGGTCGTGCTGGTCGTGCTGCTGTTCCTGCAGAACTGGCGCGCCGCGCTGATCCCGATCGCAGCCGTGCCGGTGTCGCTGGTAGGCACGCTCGCGGCCATGCAGCTGTTCGGCTTCTCGCTCAACACGCTGTCGCTGTTCGGGCTGGTGCTGTCCATCGGCATCGTGGTCGACGACGCCATCGTGGTCGTGGAGAACGTCGAGCGCCACCTCGCCGCCGGCATGAGCCCGCGCGACGCAGCCATCCGCGCGATGCAGGAAGTCACCGGCCCCATCCTCGCGATCACCGCGGTGCTGGCTGCCGTGTTCATCCCCACGGCGTTCATGGGCGGCATGTCCGGCCAGTTCTACCGCCAGTTCGCGCTGACCATCGCCATCTCCACCGTGCTGTCGGCGATCAACTCGCTGACGCTGAGCCCGGCGCTGGCCGCGCTGCTGCTGAAGCCGCATGCGCCGCACGGGCCGCTGGCGCGCTGGCTGGGCGCGTTCAACCGGGGCTTCGATGCGCTGGCCTCGCGCTACGCCGTGTTCACCGCGGCGGCGCTGAAGCGCGGCGTGCGCCTGATGGCCCTCTACCTGGCGCTGCTGGTCGTGACCTTGGTCGCTTTCCGCGCGACGCCGGTGGGGTTCGTCCCCGCGCAGGACAAGTACTTCCTGGTCGGCATCGTGCAGCTGCCGCCCGGCGCCTCGCTCGACCGCACCGAGGCGGTCACGCGCGAGATGACGCGCATCACCCTGGAGCATCCCGGCGTCGAAAGCGTGGTGGCCTTCCCGGGCCTGTCGATCAACGGCTTCGTCAGCAACCCCAGTGCCGCCGTCGTGTTCGCCATGCTCGACCCGTTCGAGCAGCGCAAGGACAAGGCGCTCGCGGCCGGGGCCATCGCGGGCTCGCTCAACGCTCGCTTCGGCGGCATCGACGAGGGTTTCGTCGCCATCTTCCCGCCCCCGCCCGTGCCCGGCCACGGCCAGACCGGCGGCTTCAAGCTGCAGGTTCAGGACCGTGCCCGTCTCGGCCCGCAGGCGCTCGAGCAGGCGCTGGGCAAGGTGATGGGCGCCGCGGCGAAGGACCCTCGCCTGATGGGCCTGATGTCCGGCTACCAGGCGCAAGTGCCGCAATTGTCGGTGGAGATCGACCGCGAGCGCGCCAAGGCGATGGGCGTGCCCATGAACGTGCTGGCCGAGTCCATGCAGGCCTACCTGGGCTCGGTGTACGTCAACGACTTCAACTTCCTGGGCCGCGCCTGGCAAGTGAACGTGCAGGCCGACGCAGCTTTCCGCACGGACGCGGAATCGCTGTCACGCTTGTGGACGCGCAACACTGCGGGGCAGATGGTGCCGCTGGCTTCGCTGGTCAACGCCAGCGAAACCGTGGCGCCCGACACCATCAGCCGCTACAACGGCTTCGCGTCGGCCGACCTGTCGGGCGGCCCGGCGCCCGGTGCCAGCGCCGGCGACGCGGTGGCTGCGATGGAGGCGATCCTGGCCAAGGAGCTGCCCGAAGGCTTCGGCTACGAGTGGACCGACCTCACCTACCAGCAGCAGCGCGAAGGCAACGCCGGGGCACTGGTGTTCCCGCTGGCCGTGGGCCTCGCGTTCCTGATCCTCGCCGCCACCTACGGCAGCTGGTCGCTGCCGGTCGCCGTGCTGGGCATCGTGCCCATGGCCTTGCTCGGCGCACTGGGCGGCGTGTGGGCCAGCCGCGGCGACAACAACCTGTTCACGCAGATCGCCTACGTGGTGCTGGTGGGGCTGGCGACGAAGAACGCGATCCTGATCGTGGAGTTCGCCCGCCAGCTGCAGCAGCAGGGCCGCGACGCGGTGTCTGCCGTGGTCGAAGCCGCCCGGCTGCGGCTGCGTCCCATCCTGATGACGTCGCTGGCCTTCGTGATGGGCGTGCTGCCGCTGGTGTTCGCCACCGGTGCGGGCGCCGAGATGCGGCAGGCCATGGGCGTGGCCGTGTTCGCCGGGATGCTGCTGGTCACGCTGGCCGGCCTCGTCTTCACCCCGCTGTTCTACGTGTTCGTGCAGCGCCGCTCGACCGAGCGGCGCGAGCTCTTCCCGAAGGAGATCCAGCATGCTTGAAAGACATTGGCTTGCGCTCGCCCTGGCGGCGGCGTTCGTCGGCGCGCCTGCGGCGGCCGAACCCCTGGTTGAGTCTGCGGCCACGACCGCGCCGGTGTCCGCCGGCGCGGGCTGGCACGCCCTCGGTGACCCGGTCCTGTCGGGCCTCATCGAACGCGGCCTGGCGGCCAACCACAATGCCGCGCAGGCGCTGGCACGGCTGGAGCGGGCCCGCTCGCTGGAGCAGGGCGCTCATGCGCAGTCGGCGCCGGGCGGCAGCGTGCGGCTCGAGGCCACCGGCTCGAAGCAGGGCAGCCTGCGGCGCTCCGGCGTCGAGCTGGACTGGGAACTCGACCTGTTCGGCCGCCTGCGCACGCGCACCGGTGCCGCGACGCAGCGCGTGGTCGCCAGCGCTGCGGAACTCGAGGGCGTGCGGCTCGCCATCGGTGCCGGGATCGCACACACCTGGTTCGAAGTGCTGGGCGCACGCGAGCAACTCGCGTTGGCCCGCAGCGTCGCCGACAACCGCGCATCGATGCTGAAGCTGGTGCAAAGCCGTGCCCGCCACGGCCTGGCGGCGCCGATCGACGAAGCGCGCGCCAGCGCGGAACTGGAGGCCGCGCAGGCTGACCTGCCGGTGCGCGAAGCCGCGCTGCAGGTCGCCACGCATCGGTTCGCGGTGCTGCTGGGCGAGTCGCCGGCGGGCTTTGCCGTGCCGGCCGAGGCGGCAGCCCGCGCCATTCCGGTGCAGCTCGCCATTCCCGCCGCCGCCACCTGGCTGGCACGCAGGCCCGATATCCGCCAGCACGAAGCGCAGTTGCGTTCGAGCGAAATGGACGTGGAGGCGGTGCGCTCCGAGTTCTACCCGAGGATCACCATCGGCGGGCTGCTCGGCTTCATCGGCGGGTCGGCAGCAGCCGTCGCCTCCAGCGGCAGCCTGTCGTGGATGGCCGGGCCGACGCTGCTGGCGCCGCTGTTCGACCGCCCGCGGATTGAAGCGCGGCTGGCTGGCGCGAAGGCCGGCAAGCAGGAGGCACTGGCCGCCTACCGGCAACGCATCCTGCTGGCCGTGGAGGAAGTGGAGAACGCGGTCGCCCGCCATGCGGCCGGCCAGCGGCAGCTGCAGAGCCTGGAGCGCCGCGCTCACCACGCGTCGAACGCCCAGCGGCTGGCCCGCACCCGCTTCGAAGCGGGGGCTGCCGACATGCTGGAACTGCTGGACGCGCAGCGTACGGCGCAGCAGGCGACGGCCGCGCTGTCCGAGGCGCTCACGGCCCAGCGGCAGGGCGTGGTGGCTGTCCTCAAGGCGGTGGCAGCCGGCGCTTGACCTTGCCATCGTGTCAAGGTTGACACTGGCTGCATCGACGACGAGGAGAACGTTTCCATGCAGATGATGAACATCGGGGACGCGGCGAAGGCCGCGGGGGTCACGCCCAAGATGGTCCGCCACTACGAACTGCTCGGCCTGATCCCCGAGGCCGAGCGCACCGGATCGGGCTACCGCCTGTACGGGTCACGCGAGATCGGCATGCTGAAGTTCATCCGCCAGTCGCGCGGCTTCGGCTTCTCCACCCGGCAGATCGACTCGCTGCTGGCGCTGTGGCGCGACGACGGCCGCGAAAGCCGGCAGGTGAAGCGGGTGGCCGAGGCGCAGCTGGCCGAGCTGGAGCAGCGCCAGCGCGAGCTGGACGAGATGCGCGCCACGCTGTCGAGGCTGGTGGCCGACTGCGCCGATGACGCTGAATCGCACTGCGCGATCATCGAGTCGCTGGCCGCTGACGCCCCGGCCCCCGGCCGCGTGAAGGCACGCACGCTGAAGGAAGTCCGCGCCGGCGAGAAGCGGCCCGCCGGGGCGCGCCGCACGGCTGCCAAGCCGGTCGCAGCACCGGCTGCGGGACACCTCGGCCTGATGGCATGGGCGCACTCAGCCGCCCAGCGCTCGTGAGGCGGCCATGCGCAAAGCCCGCAAGCAACTCAACACCCTGGCCCTGCGCCTGGTCGAACTCGCCATCGCCGGCGTGTTCCTCGGCGCGGTGGGGCACCACGTCTACACGCTGAACCTGAAGCCGCTGGCGGCGCTGTGCCTGCCGGTGCTGGTGGCGATGTTCGGCTTCACCTCGCTGCTGTACATGCGCGGCCGGTCGCTGAGCCGCGGGCGGGACCAGATGCGCACGCTGTTTGCGGCCGAGCGGGCCATGCAGGGGGCGATCTGGTACTTCACGGGCATCGTGGCCGCCATGGCCCTCCACGGACTGGTCCAGTTGCTGGACATCGCGCACGACCCCGCGGATCCCGGCATCGAGTCGCTCGCGCTGGTGCTGTTCCTCGGGCCCTATGCGCACATGCAGACCGGCTTCACGCTTTTCATGCGGGCGGCGTGGCTGGTCGCACCGCAGTTCATGCGCACGGTGCCCACGCGCGAGATCTGGCGGCGGGTGCACTACGTGCCGGGCTGACGCCTCAGCCCTGGCGCGGCGCGTTTCACCAAGGCCGGGCTCAAGCCGAGCACGCGCAGGAAGCTGCGACGCATGCGCTCGGCGTCGCCGAAGCCGCAGTCCTGCGCGACGCGCCGGACGTGGACACGGCATGGATCAGTACAGCTGGTGGATGGTGTGGGCGCGCGCTGCCTGCACGGCTTCGTAGCGCCTCTCGCCGCGGCTGCGCTCGCCCTTGAACTCGGGCGTGCGGCCGGCCGTGTACTGGCTGGTGCCGAGCGTGCCAGCCTGCTTGGCGGCCATGGTTTCAGCCTTGACTTCGGCACGGGTGCGCCCGCCGGCGAACGGCGCGGAGCGCGACAGGTCGTCGGCCGCTTCGTTGGCGAAGGCGGCGCCGGAGGCCAGCAGGAGGATGGCGATGCTGGAGGTCTTCATGGGGTTCACTCGCTTTCAATGGTGAACCGGCTTTCGGCTGGGCCGCGACGGAGTTCGACATGAGCTCACTGATCGCGACAACCCGGACTCTGAAGGTTGACACGATGTCAGTGTCAACCTCGTTCAGTCCGTGCGAAGCCGTAAGGCACTTGCGATGCCGCTGACTGATGACAGAACCGTAATCTGGCGGCGATCCCTGCGTGCGGAACTGTCCCCTACACTCCACAGGCCCATGAATGCTCTGCGAAGTCCCGGCATCGAAACCCGGTTTCAGGCACGAGTCGATAGAATGCCCCGGTGATGGCGCTCCTTCGATTGCTCGTCGCCTGGTTCGTGATGATTGCGGTCCCGCTCCAGGGGATTGCAGGCGTTTCGATGTCTTTCTGCGGCACTGCCGCGCCGGTCGGCCAGGAGCTCGGGAGCATCGACCACGCACATGCCGAGCACAACCATTCGCATGCCCTGGCCGACCAGGTGCATGCCACGAAGACCGATAGTCAGGATCCGGCGGATGCCCCCTCGGATGCGATGTTTCACAAGTGCTCTGCCTGTTCCTCGTGCTGCTTGACCGTCGGTGTCCCCCAGCAGGCACGAATCGAACTGGACGCTGCGCGCCTACCGCCAGTGTTTCCCCCGGTCGTTGTCGGGGCTTCGGAAAGTCACCCTGCCCGGCTCGAACGGCCGCCTCGCTGCTGAAATCGCCCGAGCCCGGCCAGGGTTCGCGAAATCTGCGCCGGCCGAGCAGGCCGCGCCACTTCCACCCATCTGGAGTGTGCCCATGTTGCACTTACAACTCATTGCGGTGCCCGCTGCCGTCCTCGCCGTGGCGACAGCTGCAGCGCAGCAGCCCGCGGAACCGGCGGCGGTTGTGCCGTCCGTCCCTGGTTACCAGTCCGCCTTCGAATCGTACGAGGCCTACAAGGAACAGCCCACCGGCTCGTGGGTCGAGTCGAACGGGACGGTGCGTCGCATCGGAGGATGGCGGGCCTATGCGAACGAGGCGCAGGGAAAGGCCGCACCTGCGACCGTGCCGTCCAGCGCGCCGGCAGCCCCCGGTCCGCACCAGGGGCAGCGCCGATGAAAACGAACACCATGAATGCGCGTGGAAAGCTTGCCACCGCCATACTGTCTGTGCTTGCCCTGGGCGCGTGCGCGTCGCTCGACATCGACCAGGCGGTCGACGATGCGAATCGCGCCATACCCGCATTCACCAACGGCCAGCTCGAGGTCGCCCGCACCGGGCAACAGCACGACCAGCGTGCCCGGGTCACCCGCGAACTGCTCGCTGCACCACTAGGGATGGACGACGCGGTACGCCTCGCCCTGGTCAACAGCCCCACGGTCCAGGCGCTCATTGCCCAGGCCTGGTCGGAGATGGCCGAAGCCAACCAGGCGGGCCGGGTCGGCAACCCCATCTTCACTTTCGAACGCATCCGCAGCGGTGACGAACTCGAGATCGGCCGCCTGTTGACGATCGGGTTGCTTGACCTGATCACCCTGCCTGCGCGTCAATCGATGGCGGGAAACCGGGTCGAACAGGCCAAGGTCCAGCTCGCGGCGAACGTCGTGGAGCACGTCAATCGCGTGAGGCAGGCATGGATCAACGCCGTTGCGGCACAGCAGCAGCTGGCCTATGCCGAACAGGTGGGCAGGGCTGCCAGGGCGGGCGCCGAGCTGGCCAGGCGAATGGAACAGGTCGGCAATTTCAGCAAGCTCCAGCGCGCACGCCAGCACGCCTTCTACGCCGACGCGGCAGCCCAGCTTGCAGCTGCAAGCCATGTCGCGACCAGCGCGCGGGAGGAGCTCATCCGGCAACTGGGGCTGGACGGCGAGCAGTCAGTCCTTCTCAGGCTGCCGGAGCGCCTGCCGGAGCTGCCGAAGGAGCCTCGTGGGCCCGCCGAGCTGGGCCGTGCGGCTCTTGACCAGAGGCTCGACATCCGCCTGGCGCGACTTCAGCTCGACGTCGCCGGCCGCGCGCAGGGGCTGAACCTCCTCAACACCGTTTTCGATGTGGAGTTGGGCCGGCGTCACGATACGCGCTTCGACAACGCCGGCGGTACGCGCTCCGTCGCGCGCGGCTGGGAAGCCGAGATTCGCCTGCCGCTCTTCGACTGGGGCGGGGCGCAACTGGCAGCCATGAACGCCCGATCACTGCTGGCGGCCACTCGGTATGACGCAGCGGTTCGCGCCGCCGGTTCACAGCTACGGGAGGGCTACTCGGCCTACCGGACGGCATACGACATCGCACGGCACTACCGCGACGAAGTCGTGCCGCTGCGCAAGACGATCTCCGACGAGAACGTCCTTCGCTACAACGGGATGCTGATCGGCGTGTTCGAGCTTCTCGCCGACGCACGCGACCAGATAGCGACGGTCATGGCCGCCATCAATGCCCAGCAGCAGTTCTGGCTGGCCAATGCGGCACTGGCTTCCACCCTGGTCGGCCGCCCGGTGACGGCCGGCACCGCGCGCGCCGCCACGGCCACGCCGAGCGGCGCCGAGGCCGGGCACTGATTTCGAGCAGGCAGCAACCATGAACCATCGAAGATCCTTTCTCACTACGGCAGCGGTGACCGGCGCGGTCGCGGCTGCAGCTGTCTCCAGGTCGGCCCTGGCTGCTGTGCCGGAAGCTGCCACCCAGGCCGGGCCCGACACGGCGCCCCCGCTGGTTCCCCAGTCGGGGCGTCCATACCGACCGGTCGTGACGCTCAACGGCTGGACCTTGCCATGGCGCATGAACGGTGGCGTCAAGGAGTTCCACCTGGTTGCCGAACCGGTCGTGCGCGAAATGACGCAGGGGTTCAAGGCGCACCTGTGGGGCTACAACGGGCAGTCGCCCGGTCCGACCATCGAAGTGGTCGAAGGCGACCGGGTGCGGGTGTTCGTGACCAACAAGTTGCCCGAGCACACCAGCATCCACTGGCACGGCCAGCGCCTGCCCAACGGGATGGATGGCGTGGGGGGGTTGACGCAGAAGCACATCCCGCCCGGCAAGACGTTCGTCTACGAGTTCGTCGCACGCAGGCCCGGCACGTTCATGTATCACCCGCACGCGGACGAGATGGTCCAGATGGCCATGGGAATGATGGGGTCCTGGGTCACGCACCCGAAGGCGCGCCATCCCCTTATCGACGAAGTGGACCGCGACTTCGTCTTCCTGCTCAGCGCGTTCGACATCGAGCCGGGGTCGTACACGCCGAAGATCATGACCATGCTGGACTTCAACCTGTTCACGTTCAACAGCCGGGTCTTTCCAGGCATCGATTCGATGAACGTGCGCAAGGGCGACAGGGTCCGTATCCGCGTCGGCAACCTCAGCATGACGAACCACCCCATGCACCTGCACGGCCACGAGTTCCTGGTGACAGGCACGGACGGCGGCCCGACTCCGCGCAGCACGCGCTGGTACGAAGTCACGACCGACGTGGCGGTGGGGCAGATGCGGCAGATCGAGTTCGTCGCCGACGAGGAGGGCGACTGGGCGTTCCATTGCCACAAGAGCCACCACACCATGAATGCCATGGGCCACGACGTGCCGACCATGATCGGCGTGGATCACCGCAAGGTCGTGAAGGAGATCACGAGCGTCATCCCGGACTACATGGTGATGGGCGAACGGGGGATGGCGGACATGGCGGAAATGGAGATGCCGCTGCCGGACAACACGGCGCCCATGATGGGCGGCACAGGCCCGTTCGGCTCGCTGGAGATGGGCGGCATGTTCACGGTGTTGAAGGTGCGCCGCGAGCAGAAGCCGGGCGACTACGGCGACCCTGGCTGGTACCGGCACCCCGAAGGGTCCGTCGCGTACGAATTCACCGGGAACCTGCCGCCACAACTGCGGTCGGACAGTGCCGGCAAGAGCGCTGCGCCGTCCCGCGGGCAGCCGAAGAAGGACGTGGAGGTCCGGATCCGGAAACCCGCGTCGGGCCACCAAGGCCATCATTGAAAAGGAGAGTACGCATGAGAGTCCTGGAACACATCCTGCTGGCCGCGCTGGTGGCTGCTTCCCCGGCCTACGCGGCCAGCCACATGGCCGACGGCGAGGTGCGCAAGATCGACAAGGAGGCGAAGAAGATCACCCTGAAGCACGGGCCGATCCGCAGCCTGGACATGCCGCCGATGACCATGGTCTTCCACGTCGCCAACGTGGCGCTCCTCGACAGGGTCAAGCCCGGCGACAAGGTGCAGTTTGCCGCGGCCAACGATGGAGGCAAGCTGACGGTGACCGCGATCGAACCGTCGAAGTAGGTGATGACAGGAACGTAATGTGCTCGCTGCCCGAACTGACCGGCGATCTCAGCATACTTTCAAGTGTCAGGGTTCCCCTGATTCAAACTTGAAAGGAAGCCCACATGAAAAGTCTGATTGCCCTTGCCATCGCCGCTGTCTTCGGCACGTCCGCCTTCGCTGCCGGTCACCCGGCGGAGGCCCAGGTCTCCGGTAGCGAGGGGCCCAAGGCGAAGGCCGAGGCCAGGCACCTCGCGAAGAAGCACGGGCTCAAGCCCATGCAGCAGCCCGAGGCGCAGGCACCGGGAAGCGTGAAGGCCCAGGCCAGGGCCGAAGAGATCCACCTGAAGAAGAAGCACGGAAACGTGAATCCACCTTCGGAGGAGGCGCCGAAGAAGGATGCCTCGAGGTTGTAGTCACTCCGGGCACGGGAAGCGCAGCCGGAACGTGGTCTGCGTGCCTGGCGCGCTCTCCACTTCCACGCTTCCGCCATGGGCTTGCATGATGGACTTGACGATGGCCAGCCCCAGGCCCGTACCGCCGTCGCTGCGTGCCCGGGCAGTGTCCACGCGATAGAAGCGGTCGAACAGCCTGGGCAGGTGCTCGGCAGGAATGCCTTCCCCGGAGTTGGTGACAGCCAGCCGTGCCTCGCCGGACCGCCGTTCCACACATACCCGGATGGCAGTGCCCGGCGTTGCGTGGCGCACGGCATTCGACAGCAGATTCGTGACAGCGCGCTCCACCAGCAGCTTGTCGGCGGCCACCGTGGCTGCGCCGGCAACGGAGATGGAGATGCCCTTCTCTTCGGCCGGCAGCGCCAGGAACTCGGCCACGCGCCGGGCCTCTTCATGCAATGGGACCGGCTCGCGCTGCAACGCAGTGGCGCCGTCCTCCGCACGCGCCATGAACAGGATGTCGCTGGTCAGGCCCGAGAGCCGCTCCAGCTCCTCGATGTTGCCCTCGAGCACTTCACGCAGTTCCTGGGTGGAGCGCGACTGGCTCAACGCCACCTGGCTGCGGCCCATCAGGGTCGCAATGGGCGTGCGCATCTCGTGGGCGAGGTCTCCCGAGAACTCCAGCAGCCTGCCGTAGCCCTGGTCGATACGGTCCAGCATGCCGTTGAATTCCCTGGCGAGCTCGGACAGTTCCTCGGGGAGGTCGGCCGCCGACAGCCGCAGGTGCAGGGAACTGGCGCCGGTCGATGCGGCAAGGTGGTTGAACCGGTGCAGCGGCGCAAGGCCTGTCCGGGCCACCGCCCACGCGCCAACGGCGACCAGCACGAGAATCAGGGGCAGCCCGAGTGCGATGGCGCCCAGGTAGTGGCCGATCAGCACGTCGTCGTGCATGCGCGTGGTCGACAGGTAGTAGCGCACCTGCTGCCCGGAGGGGAAGCGGTAGGTGTTCCTGAGCGCGGACCACCGTTCGGCGGGATCGCGCCAGCTGAGGATGGATTCACCGTCCGGTTCTTCCCCGAGCACGGCGACGGACCGCGCAGCGGTCTGGGAGGACACCAGCAGCAGGCTGCTGCCGGCGACGTCCTGGAGCGCGAGGTGCAGCCCGTCATGGCCGATCAGGATGTCGTCGAAGCGCTCGCGATGGGCGCCGATGTCGGCAGGGTTCGCCAACCCGGCCAGGACGT
Organism: Burkholderiales bacterium; assembly: GCA_016213325.1. Lineage (GTDB taxonomy): Bacteria > Pseudomonadota > Gammaproteobacteria > Burkholderiales > Burkholderiaceae_C > Ramlibacter. Next base: position 28,476 of record JACRAY010000024.1, read on the forward strand.
GCAGGATCTGTTGCCTGCGGCCTGTCAGTTCGTCCTCGATGCGGTCCTCGAGATGCACGATCACCGCCTCGTAGCCGAAGACGCCGGCCGCAACAGCCACGACCAGGCTGACCAGCGTGCTGGCCAGAGTGATCCGGGCCGCCAGCGACGATGCGAGGCGCCAACGCCTCAACCGCGCAGCTCCAGCACGTACCCGACGCCCCGGACGGTATGGATCAGCTTGACTTCGAAAGGATCGTCGATCTTCGCGCGCAACCGCCGGATGGCGACCTCCACCACGTTCGTATCCGAATCGAAGTGAATGTCCCACACGAGCGATGCAATCTGTGTCCGCGACAGGACTTCGCCGGCTCGCTGCGCGAGCAGCGTCAGCAGCGCGAACTCCTTGGCCGTCAGGTCGATCCTCTGGCCCGCACGCGTCGCGCGGTGGCGGACGGGGTCGATCTCGAGATCCGCCACGCGCACAAACGGCTCCTTCGGTGAGCCGGCCTGTCCCCGCTTCAACAGCGCGCGGACCCTGGCCAGCAGCTCGGGAAACTGGAACGGCTTCACGAGGTAGTCGTCCGCGCCGAGGTCGAAGCCGCGGACCTTGTCGTCCGTCGCCCCGCGCGCGGTCAGCATCAGCACCGGCACCTGACGCGACGTGCGCAAGGCCGACAGCACGGCGAAGCCGTCGATGCCGGGGAGCATGACGTCGAGGATGACGAGGTCGTGGTCGCCGTTGGCGGCGGCATGCAGGCCGTCCGTCCCGGTGTGCTGCACCTCCACTGCGTAGCCGCTCTCGGCGAGCCCCTGGCGGATGTACCCGGCCGCCTTCGGCTCGTCTTCGACTACCAGGATCTTCATCGCCTCACCGGCCGGCCTACTGCCGTGCCAGGGTTTCGGGTCTGACCTGGATGGTGCCCTTCATGCCGGCTTCGTAGTGCCCGGCGATGAGGCAGGCGAACTCGAACTCGCCGGGGCGGTTGAAGGTCCACACGATTTCGGCCGTCTTGCCGGGAGCCACGTGCGCCATGTAGGGTTCGTCGTGCTCCATGCCCGGGAACTTCTTCATCAGTTCTGCATGGGCGAGGTTTTCCTTCTTCGTGCCGATCACGAACTCGTGCATGACCTTGCCCGAGTTGTGCACGACGAAGCGGACCGTGTCGCCGAGCTTCACCTTGACGAATTCGGGGGTGAAGCGCATGGTGTCCTTCATGTCGTGCCTGACTGTCACCTTGACAGCCTTGGCGTCGCCGGCGACGCCCCAGTCCTTCTGCTCCTTCTTGACGGGGCCGGCCGGCGCCGGGGCATGGGCCTTGTCGGCGTGAGCCTGGGCGGCACCAGCAGCCAGCAGCAGGCTCGCGGCTGCCGTGGAGGCAAGGAAGCGTTGGACGAGCACGTTCATGGGCCAGGATCCTTTCGGGACAGAGTACTTGCTGGAAGCAGTGTAAGGGCCGGACGGCGACGCCACCTCGACGCGGACATGACAAATTCGTCATCATCGCGTTCCTCATGCATGAGGAGAATCGGACACCGTGAAGATCCTCGTTGTGGAAGACGAACCCAAGCTGGCGGAGTACCTGCGCAAGGGCCTGGGCGGGGCCGGCTTCATCGTCGACGTCGCGCACAACGGCATCGATGGGCTGCACCTTGCCCTTGCCGTCGAGTATGACGCGGTCGTCCTCGACCGGATGCTGCCCGGCATCGACGGCCTGGGCTTCCTGGCGGCGCTGCGCTCGAGCAAGCCATCGCCGCCAGTGCTCATGTTGACTGCGCTCGGCAGCGTCGAGGACCGGGTGAGCGGGCTGCAAGGCGGCGCCGACGACTATCTGGTGAAACCTTTCGCATTCTCCGAACTGGTAGCGCGTGTGCAGGCGTTGATGCGCCGCAACCAGCCGCTCCAGGCCAAGGCCGAGGCGACGGTCTTGCGCCTGGCCGATCTCGAGGTCGACCTTGTGCGAAGGAAGGCGACCCGGTCAGGTCGGCGGCTCGACCTGACCGCCAAGGAGTTCACACTGCTGGCGCTGCTGCTGCGCCGCCAGGGCCAGGTCTTGTCGCGCGCCGAAATCGCCGAGCAGGTCTGGGACATGAACTTCGACAGCGACACGAATGTCATCGAAGTGGCTGTCCGGCGCCTGCGCGGGAAGCTGGATGCTTCGTTCGAACGGCCCCTGCTGCACACGGTGCGCGGCATGGGCTATGTACTGGAAGAGCGGGCGCAGTGACCCCCGCCGGCAAGCGGCACTCACTGGGCAGACGACTGTCCGCCTGGCTGGCCTGGCAGGCACTGGCCGGCCTCGCGCTGGTTTCCGTCGTGGTCTACGCAACCATCTTCCTGCACCTCGAGTCGCGCCAGGCGCAGACGCTGGCCAACAAGCGCTCCGTGGTTGCGCACCTGCTGGAAGAAGCCAGGAGCGACGGCGACCTGGCGGGCCTGAGGCACCGCCTCGACGATTTTCTGGCAGGGCACGACGACCTGGTGCTCGCACTGCATGCCGCTGACGGCACGGCAATCTATGCCAGCGCGGCCACCCCTGCGGCCGCCCGCACGGGGACGGTGGAGTTCGCCGTACCGCCGCTGGCCGGCACAAAGGGGCCGGTGACCGCGAGCCTGTCGCTGCATACGCAGGCCGACGACACGCTGCTGAAGCACCTGGCAGCCGCCCTGGCCGTGTCGACCCTGGCGTGGGTTCTCGCCATGTCGACGGGTAGCTATCGCCTCGTGCGGCTCGGCCTGAAGCCCGTGCAGAAGCTGGTCGACCAGACGCAGGCCCTGGCGGCCGACCAGCTGGGCCGACGCCTGGATGGTTCGGGCCAGCCCGAAGAACTGCAGCCGCTGGTTGCGCAGTTCAACGACCTGCTCGACCGCGTCGAGCGTGCGCATGTCCAGCTCGAGGGATTCAATGCCGACGTGGCGCACGAACTGAACACGCCGCTGACCACTCTCATCGCCAGCACGGAGCTGGCCCTGCGCGAAAGCGCCGACGCGTTCGACTTGCGCGAACTGCTCGCGTCGCAGCTCGAGGAACTGCGCCGCATGACGGCGATCGTGAGGGACATGCTGTTCCTGTCGCAGGCCGACCATGGCGCCCGTGCGCGCCGCGAGCCCGTGCCAAGCCTCGCCGCCGTCGCTGCCGACGTGACCGCCTACCATGAGGCGGCGCTGGCCGACTCGGGTTTGCGCGTCGAGGTCCACGGTGACGTGGCGGGCCGCTTCGACGCGCCGCTGCTCAAGCGCGCCATCTCCAACCTGCTCGGCAACGCCACCCGGTATGCCGACCGCGGCAGCGTCATCCGCATCGAGATCGGACCGGCCGGCCCGGGGCGGGCGCGGCTGGCCGTGACCGATCGCGGGACACCGGTGCCGCCGGAACACCTGCCGCGCCTGTTCGACCGGTTCCACCGTGTCGAGGCGGCACGCCCCCATGCCGAAGCGCAGCACGGCCTGGGCCTGTCGATCGTCGCGGCGATCGCCAGGATGCACGGTGGCAGTGCCTTCGCCGAGAGTGGCAAGGAACTCACGACGGTGGGACTCATCGTGCGGCAGGACGGCTGAACCAGGGCGGGTTCACTCCTTCACCGCACCACCGGTGAGGACCTGGAGCCAGTTGCCCCCCAGGTCCTGGCTCACGAACACATTGCGCTTGAATGTCCCGATGGCCACTTCGGTGGGTCTCACGGGGTTGTGGGCGATGTGGGACACGGCGTCGTCGACCAGCGGCGGCAACACGATGTCGCTCGGCCACCGGTCTCCGCGCAGCGGAAGCTTCATCAGCCAGGCCTTGTCCGCGGCCCAGCCGCTGAACCACAGGTACTCGCCGTACGGATCGAAGCTGACCGCGAGCACGAAACCCGGATTCCCCAGCCGGGTGAACGTGGCGGCTCGGTCGCGCGAGAGATAGATGCCCGCATCGCTGGCCGCGGCGACCATGTCCGGATCGAGTGGGTGGGCGGCCAGCTGGTGGATCGGGCCGCCCAGACCCTGCGCCTCGGCGCGTTCCCAATGCGCACCGTCGTCCAGGGAGTAGTGGATGCCCCTCGATTCCATCTTCGAATTCGGCTGGCGGTTGCCGACGTACAAGGCCCCGCCGCTGCGGCTCGCAGCCAGTGTGTGGAAGTCGGTTTCGCCGTGCAGCCCGAGCCGGCGCCACGTCCTGCCGCCGTCCGTGCTCTTGATCAGGCCCATCGGATCGGCGAGTCCGGAGCCGCGCGCCGGATGGCCGCTGCTATAGAGGGCATCGCGCGTTGCCGCCAGGCTCACGAAGTCGTGCGCCGGGCCGCCCACCATGGACCACCGTCCGCCGGCATAGACGGCCAGCCCACGGTGGGTGGGGATGAGCAACTGCCGGCCGTTGGCGCTGAAGGCGAGGCCATGGGCATGCACGGCTACCACCAGCGGTGCTGCCAACGCCGGCCGCAGCACGAACAGCGCCAACACCAGCAGTGCGACAGCCGGGAGTCGACGCGTGTCCATGGCACATCCTAGCCCGAACTTCGATTCAAAGTTCGGCCTGGCTCGCAGCGTCCAACTGCGCGAGCGGCAGCCGGCGCAGAACATGACCGAAACGGTCGAAACCCGGCCGCGATGGAACTGGCAGCTTTGTCATCGGGCTGTCAACGGGAAGCAGGCGGTGACCTGCCGGTGGTGCCGTAGAGCCTGACGCAAGTCAAGATTGCGTGGCGCGGGCAGTGCCACACTGACGCCACACCCACCTCGGAACGAGGAAGCACCATGTCCACCCTGCACAGCCTCGAACCGGCCGCAGCCGGTCTGGATGCCGGAGCGCCGTTAGCGGACTTCTCCCGGTGCCACGACGAGTTCGTCACCCTGCTCGACATCTTCCTCGGCCTGCCCGGCATGGTGGCGACCGCCGCGCGGGCCCGCGCGCGGGCGTCGGACGTGCTCAAGATGTTCAGGCACGGCTTGCTGGCGCACCACGACGACGAGGAGCGCGAACTGTTCCCGGCGGTCCTGGTGGCCGCGCTGCCCGGTGAAGAGGCCCGGCGGGCGCGTGACATGGTCGAGCAACTCGTGCGCGAGCACCGCGAGATCGCGCTGTTGTGGAAGCGGCTCGAACCGTCGGTCGAGAGCGTGGCCAGGGGCTACCTGCCCGAGCTGGATGGGGCGCTGCTGAACGAGCTGGTGCAGCAGTTCAACGCGCACGTGCGGCTGGAAGAAGAGGATTTCCTGCCGTTCGCGCAGCAGGTGCTGGGCCGCCAGGGCGATGACATGGCTGCGCTCGGCATGGCGCTGCATCGACGGCATGAAGATGCCCAGACGTGGGCGACCGCGGTGATCTACGGCGCTTCCTGACGCCAGCGCACCTGTCGCGGGAAACCCACAAAATGTGACATCGCTCAGGCGATGCGGCCTACCATTGACCTCCCGCCGCTGCGCTGGAAGGTTTGCCCATGGCCGCCCGATCGATCGCTTCGTTGACGCTGAGCTTCGGCCTTGTGTCGATCCCCGTGAAGCTGTACTCCGCCACCGAGTCGGCGGGCTCCGTCAAGTTCAACCTGCTGACCAAGGAAGGCTCACGGGTGAAGCAGCAGTACGTGTCCGAGAAGGACCCCAGCGTGGTGGTGCCGCGCTCGGAGATGGTCAAGGGCTACGAGTTCGAGAAGGACCGCTTCGTGCTGTTCTCGCCCGAGGAGCTGAAGGCACTGGAAGAGTCCAGCAGCCCCACCATCGAGATCATGTCCTTCATCCCCGAGAAGTCGGTGGACCCGCTGTATTACGACAAGGCCTACCTGCTGGCGCCCGACAAGCGCGGCGGCAAGCCCTATGCGCTGCTGGCCGAAGCCATGCGGCAAAGCGGCCGCTGCGCGCTGGCCAAGTGGGCGTGGAAGGCCAAGCAGTACGTGGTGCAGATCCGCCCGGCCGAAGGCGGGCTGGTGCTGCAGCAGCTGCTGTACGCAGCCGAGGTGCGCTCGCTGAAGGACCTGGACATCGAGAAGGTCGAAGTGTCCAAGGCCGAACTGCAGCTCGCCCTGCAGCTCATCGACCAGATCGCCACCGACAGCTACGACCCGGCGCAGTACGTGGACGAGGAGAAGCAGCGCGTGCTGGCGGCCATCGACCAGAAGATTGCAGGCAAGCAGGTGGTGGCTGCCACGCACGAAGAAGCGGCCAGCTCCGGCCAGGTGATCGACCTGATGGAGGCGCTGAAGGCCAGCCTGGCCAAGAAGCCCGCCGCGGCCAAGCCTGCGGGCGAGCCGGCAGCGGCCACCAAGGAACGCAAGGCCGCCAGGCGTGGCACGGCTACCAAGGACAGCGACGAGGCGGCGGCGCCGGCGCCTGCCAAGGCGCGCGCCCGCAAGTGATGCGGTGACGCCCGGCGAAGACAGTTCCACCTTTACGCTGCGGCGGGTGCAGGCCATGCTGGGCCTGTCGCGCCATACCGTCGCGGGCCTCGTCGAGGCGGGCTTCGTCACGCCGGCGCGCGGCAAGCGCAACGAGTGGCGCTTCACTTTCCAGGACCTGATGCTGCTGCGCACGGCGCACGCGCTGAAAGCGCAGGGGCTGGCGCCGCGGCGCATCGTGCGCTCGCTGGCCCAGCTGAAAGCCACCTTGCCGGCCGAGCTTCCCTTGAGCGGCCTGCGCATCACCGCCGTGGGCGACGACGTGGCGGTGCGCGACCGCAGCGGGCGGCTGCGCTCCGGCAGCGGCCAGCTGCTGTTCGACTTCGACGTGACGCCGGTGGCGGGCAACGTGACGATCCTCGAACGCACGTCGAGGCAGCAGCCGGCTGACGCCCGCGCGCTGTACGAGCGCGCCCTGTCGCTGGAACTGTCCGACCCGGCCGTGGCCGAGTCGACCTACCTGCAGGCGCTGGCGCTGGCGCCCGACCTCGAAGACGCGTACTTGAACTTAGGCGCGATGTGGGCCGCCGCGGGCCGTTTCAGCGAAGTGGTGCGCCTGTCCGACGCTGCCCTGCGGCACTGCCCGGGCTCGGCGCTGGTGCAGTTCAACCGTGGCGTGGCGCTGGACCACCTGGAGCGGCTGGAAGAAGCAGCGGCCTGCTACGAGCGCAGCCTCGCGCTCGACCCGTCGCTGGCCGATGCGCACTTCAACCTGGCGCAGCTGCACCAGCAGGCCGGCGACGAGCGCGGCGCGCTGCGCCACTACAACGCATACCGGCGGCTCCAGCGCTGAGGGGGCGGCCATGCCCCGCGTGCGCAAGCCTGCCGCCGAAGCCGCCGACAACGCGCTGGCGCGCTACTGGTCCAAGCGCGACTTCAACGTCACCGCCGAGCCGCGTGGCGATGGCGAGGCACCGCGCAGCGGTGAGGGTGCGCTCTCGTTCGTGGTGCAGAAGCACTGGGCGAGCCGCCTGCACTACGACTTCCGCCTCGAGCTCGACGGCGTGCTGCTGTCGTGGGCCGTGCCCAAGGGGCCCAGCTTCGACCCGGCCGACAAGCCGATCGCGATCCATGTGGAAGACCACCCGCTCGCCTACGGCAGCTTCGAGGGCACCATCCCGAAAGGGCAGTACGGCGCGGGCACCGTGATCGTGTGGGACCGCGGCACGTGGGAGCCGGTGGGCGACCCGCGGCAGGGCCTGCAGGACGGCAAGCTCGTGTTCACGCTGCAGGGCCACAAGTTGGCGGGCCTGTGGGAGCTGGTGCGCATTGCCAAACCGGGCGACAGGCAGGAGGCGTGGATCCTCTTCAAGAAGCGCGACCGGCATGCGAAGCCGCGTGCGCAGTACGACGTCCTGAGCGCGTTGCCCGACAGCGTGATCGCCAAGCCGCTGAAGGCCGAGCCTTTGCCCGGTGACGACGGCTTGCCGGCGGGCGCTGTGCCCGCTGCGCTGCCCGAAAAACTTGCGCCCCAGCTGCCCACGCTGGCCGCGGCCGCACCCGCGTCGGACCAGTGGATCTGGGAGATCAAGTTCGACGGCTATCGCCTGATGGCGCGCGTCGAGGGCGACAAGGTGCAGCTGGTCACGCGCGGCGGCCACGACTGGTCGGCGAAGATGCCGGCGCTGGTGCAGGCGGTGGCGTCGCTCGGCCTGCGCAGCGCGTGGCTCGACGGCGAGATCGTGGTGCTGGGGCCCCAGGGCACGCCGGACTTCCATGCGCTGCAGAACGCCATCGACCAGCCGCGCCACCGTGGCGCCATCGAGTACTTCCTGTTCGACGTGCCTTACCTCGACGGCTACGACCTGCGCAAGGTTCCGCTGCTGGCGCGGCGCCAGTTGCTGCAACGGCTGATGGAGGAACGGCCGCAGGAGCGGCTGCGGTTTTCCACTGCGTTCGATGCGGACGCGGCCGCCATCCTCGAGTCGGCCCGGCGCATGGGGCTGGAAGGGGTGATCGCCAAGCGCAAGGACGCGCCCTACGAGTCGCGCCGCACCGAAACCTGGCTGAAGCTCAAGAACAAGCTGCGGCAGGAGTTCGTGGTGGGCGGCTACAGCGACCGCGCCGGCGTCACGTCCGAGATCGGCGCGTTGCTGCTGGGCGTGCATGACGACAAGGGTGCGCTGCGTTACGTGGGGAACGTGGGCACGGGCTGGAACGCGCGGACGGCAACGCTGCTGAAGCAGCAGCTCGCGGCGATCGAACAGGCGAAATCGCCGTTTGCCGGAGCGCCGCCTTCCAAGGGCGTGCGCTGGGTGCAGCCGCGTTTCGTCACCGAAGTCGAGTTCTCCGAATGGACGCCCGACCAGCAGCTGCGCCACGCCAAATTCATCGCGATGCGCGACGACAAGCCGGCAGCCGACGTGCGGCGTGAAGACGCGGTGATGCCCGCAGGCCCGGCGCTGCTGCAGGCGGTCAGCAGCATCGTCGACGGCATCAAGGTGTCGCACCCCGAGCGCGTGGTGGACGAGGCGAGCGGCATCACCAAGCTGGAACTGGTGCGCTACTACGAGTCGGTGGCCGACTGGATGCTGCCGCACCTGCGGGGCCGGCCGTGCTCGCTGGTGCGTGGGCCCAATGGCGTGGGCGGCGAGCTGTTCTACCAGAAGCACCTGAACGAACAGGCCATCGCCGAGGTGCGCGAGTTGCCGGCGGCCTTGTGGCCGGGCCATGCCTCGCTGCTCGAGATTCCGACGAAGAAGGCGCTGGTGGCGGCGGCGCAGATGAACGTGATCGAGTTCCACACGTGGAACGCGACCGAACGCAGGATCGGCCAGCCCGACCGCGTGATCTTCGACCTGGACCCGGGCGAAGGCGTGCCGTGGAACCACGTGCAGGAGGCCGCGCTGCTGGTGCGCGGCATGCTGGCCGAACTGAAGCTGCAGGCCTGGCTGAAGACCAGCGGCGGCAAGGGCCTGCACGTGGTGGTGCCGCTCGCGCCGCGCGACGGCTGGGACGCGGTGAAGGCGTTCTCCGAAGCGGTGGTGCAGCACCTGGCCCAGGTGATCCCGCAGCGCTTCGTGGCGAAGAGCGGCGCGGGCAACCGCGTGGGGCGCATCTTCGTGGACTACCTGCGCAATGGCCATGGCGCCACGACCGCGGCCGCTTTCTCGGCGCGTTCGCGACCCGGGCTGGGCGTGTCGATGCCCATCGCGTGGGACGAGCTGCCAGCGCTGAAACGCAGCGACCAGTGGACGGTTCGCACGGCGCGCGAGTACCTGTCGTTCCAGCAGGCCGACCCTTGGGCCGGCTACTGGGATTGCAGGCAGACGCTTACGGCTGCGCGGAAGTTGCTGGCTTGAACCACGCCGCCATGGTGGCGGCCAGTTCTTCCAGCACTTGCGCATCGTTGCGCCCGGAGCGCGCCAGCACGTGGAACGAATGGTCCGCGCCTTCGACGACGTGCAGCGTGGCCAGCGGGCCGAGCTTCGCGGTGGTGGCGCGGATCAACTCGAGGTCGGCCAGCGTGTCGCGCGTGCCTTGCAGGAACAGCATCGGCACTTGAACCTTGGCGAGATGCGCGGCGCGGTCGACAGCCGGCTTGCCGGCGGGATGCAGCGGGAAGCCAACGAAGGCGAGGCCCCGCACGCCTTCCAGCGGCGCCGTGGCCTGCGCCTGCGAAGTCATGCGGCCGCCGAACGACTTGCCGCCTGCGAACAACGGCACGCCGGGCAACCTGGCCGCCGCCTCGGCCACGGCAGCGCGGATGGCCGCTTGCGCCGTCGCAGGGTCGTCGGGGCGCTTGCTGCCTTGCTCCATGTAGGGGAACTGGAAGCGCAGCGTGGCGATGCCGCGCTCGCCGAGCGCCGACGCCAGGTCAGCCATGAAAGCGTGGTTCATGCCCGCGCCGGCGCCATGCGCGAAGACGTACGCCGCCGCCGCCTGCTCGGGCGTGCGCAGCACGGCAGCCACCGAGGCGCCCGAAGGCAGGGCGATGCGTAGGGGCGTGACGGCTGCGTTCATGGAAAAGATTTTCGCATCGGGAACGGCGGGCACAATCGGCCGATGTCCAGTGCATCCCTGCTGCCCATCGTCCAGACCTCGGTCGAAGCGCTGGCGACGCTGGCCTTCGCAGTGTCGGGCCTGCTGGAAGCCGCGCGCAAGCGGCTGGACGCGGTGGGGGTGGTGGTGGTGGCCGGGCTCGCCGCGTTCGGCGGCGGCACGCTGCGCGACGTGCTGCTGGACCGGCGACCGTTCGTCTGGGTCGCGCATCCCGAATGGATCTGGGCGCTGCTGCTGCTGTGCGTAGCGGCGATGGCGCTGCTGAAGGCGCGCCACTTCGAGCCGACCGGGCGCGCCATGCTGTGGCCCGACGCCTTGGGCCTCGGGCTGTTCAGCGCAGCAGGCACCGACTTGGCGCTCGCGCAGCAGATGCCGGGCATCGTGGCCGTGCTCATGGGGGTGGTCACGGCCACTTTCGGGGGTGTCCTGCGCGACGTGGTCTGCAATGAAGTGCCCGCGGCCTTGCGCGATCACCAGCCCTACGCCGTGTGCGCCTTCCTCGGTGGCTGGGTGCTGGTGCTCGGCGAGGCGCTGCAGTGGCCGCACGGTGTGGGCATGCTGCTGGCCGCTGCCGTCGCCACGGGGCTGCGCGTGCTGGCACTGCTGACCGGCTTCACCTTGCCGCGCTGGGATTCCGGCGTGCGTTAGCGCTTGAATGGGGCGAGGGCACACGGCCGAAACGCGTGCCGTCATCGACTTGAGCTTCAAACTGGAGTAGTGCCAGCAGTTGGCGAACCTTGACGCCTTGTGGTCGAGCCAGGTTATCGCGAAGGCGTGCCAAGCGCTCTTCCGGAAGAATGCCCTTTGTGCATTGTTCGAATTTGACTTGCCGCTCCAACGCCGAAAACGGATTCAGGAACGACCCTTTGGCGTGGTGAACGACGCGCTCCAGGTGCCGTCCGTCCTTCAAGGTCACGGCGGTGGTGTGGGGAAGCAGCTGTGTTGCGGTTTCCTCGCGTGTCGAGCCCAGGCGCATTTCGACACGTGGCATGAGGCGTCGGGTCACTTCGTCCTGCACCGCTTGCAGCGTGAAGTCGGCCAACGTGACAGTGCCGTAACGGAGCATCGTGGCCACCGCGTAGGGCATGGAGAACATGGCCTCGCGGGGATCCCTGGGCTCCGGGTATTTGAGGTTCACCAGGTTGACGCGCCCTACCAGTGTTTCGACACGCTCCACATCCTCCAGGCCGAATCGGTGTTCGGTGGCGAGGGCTTGTAACGCGTCCAGGCAGCGGTGTGTGGACGCACAGTTGGGATACAGCTTGAACGCCAGGCCGTGGCTGTCGATCGCCAGCGGGCCATCGTTGACCGCAGCTACGGACCGCCAGTCGGCCGGCGAGTCCCCGGCATACAGTGCGCCAAACCCATGCGGGCCTTCCAGGGCTTCTTCGCTGCCGGTGACGCCCGATGCTGCAAGCGATGCGGCCAGCACACCGCCTTGAGCCGCCAGTCCGGCATGTACGGGTTTCGTGTCGGTGCCGAACTGGACCTTGGGTCCAGCTGCCATGGAAACGGCCAGGCTGAGGGCGTGTGTCATCCTGCCAGCGTCCAACCCAAGCAGCCTGGCACAAGCTGCTGCGGCCGCGATCACACCGACAGTTTGGGTGCCATGCCAGCCCTTTTCGGCATGGGGACGGTCCATCGCCATGCCGACGCGGGCCATCACCTCGCTGCCGACTATCAGCGCGTCCAGCACGGCGTCCAGCGTGGCGTCGATCTCGTGCGCTTGCGCCAGGATGGCTGGGATGACCGCACACCCAAAGTGACCACCGGCGACGAAAAACATCTCATCCAGCTCCCGCGCATGGGCGGCCGTGCCGTTGGCCAGCGCACTGAAGGCGGCACAAGTCCCGGTGCTGCTGCCCACCACCGGGACTGGGCCCGTGGCGCGCAATCCCGCCCGTACCGAGGCGCAAACCGGATCCCCAGCCCCTGCCACCATGGCGGCGATGGTGTCCTCCAGGGAGTGCTCCGCCGTGCGCAGGGTGGATTCACCCCATTGATTGGGGACCGTTGCAGCCCAGTGCGCGAGAACCTGGGTAGCGCGAGAAGGCAAAGCAAGCTCAGTCAAGCTTCACTCCGGCGTTGCGGATCACGGCGCCCCATTTCTTGGCCTCGCTGTCGATATGCGTCTTGAAAAACTCGGGTGTGCCCCGAGCACTACCTGTCCCACTTGAGCGAATTCGGCTTTGGTCGCAGGCGCCTGAAGCCAATTGTTGATCTCGCGATTCAGGCGCAGGATGACCGGCCGGGGCGTGCCAGTCGGTGCCACGATGCCACCCCAGGCCACCACCTCGAAGTCTGCAAGACCCGCCTCTTCCATGGTCGGCACATTGGGCAAAATCGCCGAGCGCCGTTTGCTGGTCACCGCGAGCGCGCGCACCTTGCCGGACTGGATGGCGCCCACCATGGACGGCAGGTTGTCGAACATGAAGTCGATCTGGCCGCCAACCAGGTCAGTCTGCGCCTGAGGCGCGCCGCGATAGGGTATGTGGTTGAAGCTGATGCCTGCCTTTTCCTTGAGGATTTCGCCGCTGAGGTGACTGGTCGTGCCGTTGCCACCCGAGCCCATTGCCAGGCGGCCCGGGTTGCTCTTGGCATGGATGATCAACTCGCGCACCGAGGCGGCGGGAAGACCCTGGCGGACCACCAGCACATTGGGCACCTGCGACAGCACGGCCACTGGCACCAGGTCCTTGTCGGGGTTGTAGGGCATCTTGGCGATCAGGCTGCGGTTGATCGCCATGGTCACGATGTTGCCAAAGCCCAGCGTGTAGCCATCGGGCTTGGCTGTGGCCACTGCCTGCATGGCAATGGTGCCCGCCGCGCCAGGGCGGTTCTCGACGATCACCGCCTGCTTGAGTTTGTCCTGCAGGTAGTTGGCCAGCTTGCGGCTGGTCTGGTCAGGCGTGCCGCCGGCGGCCGAGGGCACCACCAGCTTGATTGGCTGGGCGGCGGGCCAGTCTGCCGCCAGGGCGGTGCCCCCCAGCGCGGCCGCAGCCAGCAGCGGCGCAATGAATGTTTGAAATTTCGGCATTTGCAACTCCAAGGTTTTGTTCTAGCGGGTAGCGGTGACGGTGTGAATGTGAGCGGCGATCTCGCACAGGGCTTCGGCGATGTCCTCGCGCACAGCGTTGGCGCGCGGCAGCAGTTCGCGCGTCTTTTCGTTCAGGTAGATCGCACGGTTCAGTTCGATCTGCAGGCTTTGATGTCCGCGTGCTGGTACGCCGAATTCGCGCAGCAGATCCTGGCCCGCATACGGGTCGTTGATGGCGACGCTATAGCCCAGTTGGCGAAATGCCCCGGCCACCAATTCGGTAAAGGCGGCACTGCAGCTCTGGCCATTCAGGTCGCCCAGCACCACGTCAGCCAGCGGCCCGGGTGCCACACGGCCAAGCCGCTCGTAGGCGTTGCTTGGCATCGAGTGCAGGTTCAGGTGCCAGCGCGGGCCTTGAGGGGCCGCTGCCTGAAGCGCCTGCGCCAGCGCGCGCCGGTAAGGGCGCCAGTAATGCTCAATGCGGTGCGCAATCTCCCACGCCGCCAAGCGGCGTGCGTAGATGGGCTGGCGCGCAGGCGTAAGGCTGGACACCAGCCCGTTACCCAACGCCAGGGTGCGGGCTGCAGGTGCCGCCCCGCCGGGCCAGGTGTCAGCCAGCATGGCGACATCGATGTCATGCTCATGGCGATTCGGATCGATGTAGCTGCGCGGGAACGTGGCGTGCACCAGGGTGCCGCCCACGCGCGGCACGGCGTCCCACAGCCACTGCACGTGCGTGTCCTCGAGTTTGCGCAGCTCGGCGGCTTCCACGGCATAGTCGAAGTCGGCCGGGTAGTCGGTGCCGCTGTGCGGCGAGTCGCACACCAGGGCAATGGCTGGCGCGGCTGGAGGCAACACCAGGACGGGTAGAGCAAGTCGGGAGTCTCCGGGTGGCATCGCCGTTTCTCAATGGATGGAAGTTGAGTGAAGCGTAGTCAGCCCAGGCCTTAGGGGCAAACGACAATTTGATCGATGCTGATAACCTGATGTAATCAGGGCATGCGATTCAACTCCCCCTCATTGCCCGAGTTGCACGCATTTCTGGCGGTGTGCCAGCTGGGCAGTTTTCGCCGGGCGGCCGACGTGCTCTGCGTGACGCAGGCGGCCGTGAGCCGCGCCGTGCAGCGGCTGGAGCAGCGCCTGGAATGCACGCTGCTGGACCGCTCAGGCACTCGGGTGCAGCCCACAGTCCGCGGGCGTGAATTTCAGACACTGGTGGAAGCCCATGTGGCGGGGCTGGAGAGCGCCATCGGCGAGTTCGGTGTGCGTGCCGCGCCGCGCAAGCTGCGGGTGAGCGTGGTGCCCACGCTGTGCACGCGCTGGCTGGTGCCGCGGCTCGGACAGTTCCGCGAGCTGCACCCGGACATCGAGATCGAGCTGCGGCAGTTCCACCACGACGAAAACTTTGAACGCGATGACGTGGATCTATGGATCAACGTGAAGCGACCGGCGCGGGCCTGGCCCCGCGGCATCCGTGCGCGTTACCTGCTGGGGCGCGAGCTCCAGCCCGCCTGTACACCCGCGCTGGCGGCCGGCCTGCGCCAGCCGCGCGACCTCCTCAAGGTCACGCTGCTGCAACACATCAACTACCCGGGCAACTGGGCGCTGTGGCTCAGTCAGGTCGGCGGCGTGGACACGCTACCCACGCTGGGCGCGGGGTTCGACCTGGGCAACAACCTGATCGTCGCCGCCTGCGCGGGCATGGGCGCGATCGTGATCCAGCCCTTGCTGATCGAAGCCGAGCTGGTCTCGGGCCAGCTTGTGTTGCCATTCAGCCCGGCCGTTGTCACGGATCGCGGCTACTACCTCTGCAGCCGCGCAGCCCTGGCCGAAAACGAGGCGGTGGAGCAGTTCACGCGCTGGCTGCTGGACGAGTCAAGAGCCAGTACAGACCGCTTCGTTACTCATGCCGGACTTGATCCGGCATGACAAAGCCTTCTGCCGCGCGGACTCCCAGCTAGCTCGGGCACTGGAGGGATTTTTCGATTCTTGACTGCGGTCAATGGCATCGCGGGGCCGCCAAAGCGATAGTGCATCGCACCCCAGAAGTCCGCAGGAGACCAGCATGAGCACAGCCGCCAGCGCGGCACCCTACGACCCGGCCGCCGTGGCGCGCGTCATCGCCGAACGCGGCCACCTCGACGGTGCGCTGATGCCGGTGCTGCACGGCGTGCAGGAAGCGCTGGGCTGGGTGCCGGCCGAAGCCGTGGGCCAGATCGCGCAGGCACTGGACCTGTCGCGCGCCGAAGTGCACGGCGTCATCAGCTACTACCACCACTTCCGCCAGCAGCCCGCGCACGGCCCGGTGCTGCAGGTGTGCCGCGCCGAGTCGTGCCGCTCGGTCGGCGGCGAGCAACTGCTGCAGCATGCGCAACGGCATCATCACGGCTGCCATGTAGAGGCCGTCTACTGCCTCGGCCTGTGCGCGCAGTCGCCGGCCGTCATGCTGCAGGGGCAGCCGCATGCGCGCGTCACCGCCGAGAAGCTCGACCGGCTGGTGGCCGAAGCCGGGGCGCACGCATGAGCACCATCGTCTACGTGCCGCGCGACGCCGCCGCGCTGGCGGCCGGTGCCGACGCCGTTGCTGCAGCGATCGAACGCGTAGCCGCCGCGCGCAACGCCGAAGTCACCATCGTGCGCAATGGTTCGCGCGGCCTGTTGTGGCTGGAGCCGCTCGTCGAAGTGCAGTCCGAGCATGGGCGCATCGGCTACGGGCCGGTTGCGCTGGACGACGTGCCGTCGCTGTTCGCCGCCGGCTTCCTGAAGGGTGATCCGCATCCGCTGTGCCTGGGACCGGTCGAGGAACTGCCGCAGTTCCGCCTGCAGCAGCGCCTGACGTTTGCGCGCTGCGGGCTCGGCGACCCCCTGGCGCCTATGGCGTGGCGCGGGCTGCAGGAAGCGCGCAAGCTCTCGCCAGAAGCCATCGTGCAGCAGGTGCTCGACTCGGGCCTGCGCGGCCGCGGCGGCGCCGCCTTCCCGGCAGGCATCAAATGGCGCACCGTCGCCGCCACGCCTTCGAAACAGAAGTACGTGGTGTGCAATGCCGACGAAGGCGACTCGGGCACCTTCGCCGATCGCATGCTGCTGGAAGGTGACCCGTTCCTGCTGATCGAAGGCTTGGCGATTGCCGCGCTGGCTGTCGGCGCGAGCAAGGGCTTCGTCTACATCCGCTCCGAGTACCCGCACGCCATCGCCACCTTCGAGGCGGCGTTGGCCGAAGCGCGCAAGGCCGGTGTGCTGGGCCAAGGCTTCGACATCGAAGCGCGTGTCGGCGGCGGCTCCTATGTGTGCGGCGAAGAAACCGCGATGCTCGAAAGCCTGGAGGGCAAGCGCGGCATCGTGCGCGCCAAGCCGCCGCTGCCGGCTATCAGCGGCCTGTTCGGCCAGCCCACCGTCATCAACAACGTGCTCACCTTCGCGGCCGTGCCGACCATCCTGGAGCGGGGCGCCGACTTCTACCAGCACTTCGGCACCGGCCGCTCGCGCGGCACGCTGCCGTTCCAGCTGGCGGGCAACGTCAAGCAAGGCGGCTTGTTCGAGTTGCCCTTCGGCCTGACGCTGCGCGAGGTGGTGTTCGACATCGGCGGCGGCACCGCCAGCGGCCGCCCGGTCAAGGCGATCCAGGTGGGCGGCCCGCTGGGCGCCTACGTGCCCGAGTCGCAATGGGACCTGCCGCTGGACTACGACGCCTACACCGCCCAGGGTTTGGTGCTGGGCCATGGCGGCATCGTGGTGCACGACGACACGGCCGACATGGCACAACTCGCGCGTTTCGCCATGGAGTTCTGCGCGGTCGAGTCGTGCGGCAAGTGCACGCCGTGCCGCATCGGCTCCACCCGCGGCGTCGAGGTGATCGACCGCATCGTGGCCAACCACAACCGCCCGCAGCAGGTGCGCCTGCTGCGCGACCTGTGCGACACCATGGTCCACGGCAGCCTGTGCGCCATGGGCGGCATGACGCCGTTCCCGGTGCTGTCGGCGCTGGACCACTACCCGCAAGACTTCGGCCTCGTCGACGAATCCGCGAAAGCCGCCTGAGGAAGACAACCCGATGCACATGCACGAAACCGACTACGGCACGCCGCGCAGCGACTCCGACACCCAGGTCACGCTGGAGATCGACGGCCAGCCGGTCACGGTGGCCGCCGGCACCTCGCTGATGCGCGCCGCCATCGAGGCAGGCATCAGCGTGCCCAAGCTGTGCGCCACCGACAGCCTGGAATCGTTCGGCTCGTGCCGCATGTGCATGGTCGAAGTGGAAGGCCGACGCGGCTACCCGGCTTCGTGCACCACGCCGGCCGAAGCCGGCATGAAGGTCCGCACGCAAAGCGACAAGCTCGCCAAGCTGCGCCACGACGTGATGGAGCTGTACATCTCCGACCACCCGCTCGACTGCCTGACCTGCAGCGCCAACGGCGACTGCGAGCTGCAGGACATGGCCGGCGCGGTGGGGCTGCGCAACGTGCGCTACGGCTTCGACGGCGCCAACCACCTGAAAGAGAAGAAGGACGAGTCCAACCCGTACTTCACCTACGACCCCAGCAAGTGCATCGTGTGCAACCGCTGCGTGCGCGCCTGCGAGGAGACGCAGGGCACCTTCGCACTCACCATCAGCGGCCGCGGCTTCGAGTCGCGCGTGTCGCCCGGGCAGGACCAGGCCTTCATGGACAGCGAATGCGTGAGCTGCGGCGCCTGCGTGCAGGCCTGCCCCACCGCCACGCTGCAGGACAAGAGCGTGGTGTCGCTCGGCATGCCGACGAAGAGCGTGGTGACGACCTGCGCCTACTGCGGCGTGGGCTGCGGCTTCAAGGCCGAGGTCAAGGGCGAGCAGGTGGTGCGCATGACGCCGTGGAAGGACGGCCAGGCCAACGACGGCCATTCGTGCGTGAAGGGCCGCTTCGCCTGGGGCTACGCCACGCACAAGGACCGCATCACGAAGCCGATGATCCGCAAGGCCATCACCGACCCGTGGCGCGAAGTGGGCTGGGACGAGGCCTTCGCCTACGCCGCCAGCGAGTTCAAGCGCATCCAGGGCGCGCACGGCCGCGACTCGGTCGGCGGCATCACGTCGTCGCGCTGCACCAACGAGGAAACCTACCTCGTGCAGAAGCTCATCCGTGCCGGCTTCGGCAACAACAACGTCGACACCTGTGCGCGCGTGTGCCACTCGCCCACCGGCTACGGCCTGAAGCAGACCTTCGGCGAGTCGGCCGGCACGCAGACCTTCCGCTCGGTAGAGCAGTCCGACGTGATCATGGTGATCGGCGCCAACCCGACCGATGCGCACCCGGTGTTCGCCTCGCGCATGAAGAAGCGCATCCGCGCCGGCGCGCGCCTGATCGTGGCCGACCCGCGGCGCATCGACCTGGTGGCGTCGCCGCACGTGCGGGCCGACTACCACCTGCAGTTGAAGCCCGGCACCAACGTGGCGCTCATCACGTCGATGGCGCACGTGGTCGTTACCGAAGGGCTGCTGGACGAGTCCTTCATCGCCGGGCGCTGCGAGGAGAAGTCGTTCCGGCAGTGGCGCGAGTTCGTCGCGCGCGACGCCAACTCGCCCGAGGCGATGGAAGCCGTCACCGGCGTGCCTGCCGACCTGGTGCGCGGCGCCGCGCGCCTCTATGCCACCGGCGGCAATGCCGCCATCTACTACGGCCTGGGCGTCACCGAGCATGCGCAGGGCTCCACCATGGTGATGGGTATCGCCAACCTCGCCATGGCCACCGGCAACGTGGGGCGCGAAGGCGTGGGCGTCAACCCGCTGCGCGGGCAGAACAACGTGCAGGGCTCGTGCGACATGGGCTCGTTCCCGCATGAACTGCCCGGCTATCGCCACGTGTCCGACAGCACCGTGCGAGCCGAGTTCGAGGCGGCCTGGGGCGTGTCGCTCGCCGCCGAGCCCGGCCTGCGCATCCCCAACATGTTCGACGCCGCGCTGGAAGGCAGCTTCAAGGGCCTGTACGTGCAGGGCGAAGACATCGTGCAGTCCGATCCCAACACGCAGCACGTGACGGAAGCCCTGTCGAAATTGGAATGCCTGGTGGTGCAGGACCTGTTCCTCAACGAGACCGCCAAGTACGCGCACGTGTTCCTGCCCGGCTCGTCCTTCCTGGAAAAGGACGGCACCTTCACCAACGCCGAGCGCCGCATCTCGCGCGTGCGCAAGGTCATGAAGCCGCAGGGTGGCCTGGCCGACTGGGAAGTGACGGTCCAGCTCTCGAACGCCTTGGGCTACCCGATGGCGTACCGCCACCCCTCGGAGATCATGGACGAGATCGCCGCGCTCACGCCCACCTTCCGCAGCGTGAGCTACGCGCGCCTGGACAAGCTGGGCAGCGTGCAGTGGCCCTGCAACGAGGACACTGACGAAGCCGGCACGCCGATCATGCACGTGGATGCCTTCGTGCGCGGCAAGGGCCGCTTCGTCATCACGCAATACGTGGCTTCGCCCGAGAAGGTGACGCGCCGCTTCCCGCTGGTGCTGACCACCGGCCGCATCCTGAGCCAGTACAACGTGGGCGCGCAGACGCGCCGCACGCCCAACAACCTGTGGCACGACGAGGACCGGCTGGAGATCCACCCGCACGACGCCGAGGAGCGCGGCATTGGCGATGGCGACTGGGTGGGCATCGCCAGCCGCGCCGGCGACACCGTGCTGCGTGCTGTGGTAAGCGAACGCATGCAGCCCGGCGTGGTCTACACCACCTTCCACTTCCCTGAGTCGGGCGCCAACGTGATCACCACCGACAGCTCCGACTGGGCCACCAACTGCCCCGAGTACAAGGTGACGTCGGTGCAGGTCACCAAGGTGACGCAGCCGTCGCAATGGCAACAGGGCTACAGCCGCTTCAACGAGCAGCAGCTCGACCTGCTGGCGCAACGCCACGACAGCGTGGGCGCCAAGTGAGGGTGCGTTGACAGCCGCACCGCCCACTTTGCCCGGCGCCTGCGCGGTGCAGGCGCTCGCCTGCCACGGCGGCGTGCTGCGGCAGGTGGCCGACTGGGTGGCCGACGAAGTGCCGGTGGCGCTGCAGTTCAACGGCGTGTCGCACGCGGTGATGCTGGCGACGCCGCTCGACCTGGAAGACTTCGCGGTCGGCTTCTCGCTGGGCGAAGGGCTGGTGGACAGCGCCGCCGACGTGTTCGGCATCGAGCCCGAAGACACCGCGCAGGGCCTCGTCCTGCACATCGAGATCGCCTCGCGTTGCCTGGCGCGCCTGAAGGCGCGGCGGCGCACGCTGGCCGGCCGCTCGGGCTGCGGCCTGTGCGGCACCGAGAGCCTGGCGCAGGCGCTGCCGCAGGTGGACCGGCGGGTGGCGCCGTTCGACCTGCAAGGCCATGTGCTGTCGCGCGCACTGGCAGAAATGCGCGCTCGGCAAGCGCTGCAAGCTGCCACCGGCGCCACGCACGCCGCCGCGTGGTGTTCGCCCGACGGCGCCGTGCAGGTGGTGCGCGAGGACGTCGGCCGCCACAACGCGCTGGACAAGGTCATAGGCGCGCTGGCGCGCGACCGCATCGATGCATCGCGCGGCTTCCTCGCGGTCACCAGCCGTGCCAGCTACGAGATGGTGCAGAAGGCCGCGCGCGCCGGCGTGGGCGCGCTGGCGGCGATCTCCGCGCCGACCGCGCTGGCCGTGCGTTGCGCCGAAGAGGCGGGCCTGTGCCTGGTCGGCTTCGCGCGCGGCGCCGACTGGGTGGCCTACAGCGGCACCGCGCACCTGATCCTTTCCTCACCATGAAGCAAGACCACCTGATCCAGATGGCCAACAGCATCGGCGACTTCTTCGCGGCGATGCCCGACGCCGAAGAAGCGAAGGGCGACCTGGCAAGCCACATCCACCGGTTCTGGGAGCCGCGCATGCGGCGCAGCATCTTCGAGCACATCGACCAGACGGGGGGCGCGGGATTGCAGCCCATCGTGTTGCAGGCGCTGCTGGGGCATCGCACGCGGCTGCTCTGAGGCGCCAGGAAGGCAGTACCCGTGCAGGCACCGACCACCGCGGCGGCTGACGCAGTGCGTGCGCGTCCCGCGCAGCGCTGGCACGACTGGCTGCCGGCGCCGATGCCGGTCGACGGTGCCGAGCGCCGGCGCGCCGGCGCCGGTGCACTGATAGGGCTCCTGGTCACGGGCCTGCTCGCGGGCATCCTGCTGCCCCCGGGCGACGTGACGCCGTGGCTGGTGGCGCCGATCGGTGCGAGCGCGGTGCTGGTGTTCTGCGCACCGGCCAGCCCGTTCGCGCATCCGTGGGCTGTGGTCGCCGGCAACACGCTGTCGGCACTGGCGGGTATCGCTTGCGTTCACGCATTGGGTGCCGGGCCCGTGGCGGCCGCGGCAGCAGCGAGCCTCGCGATCATGGTGATGTTCACCCTGCGCTGCCTGCACCCGCCGGGTGGCGCATGCGCCGTCCTGACGGCGCTGGGCGGCGTCACCGACCCGCACTTCGCGCTGGTGCCGGTGCTGCTCGACTCCGTGCTGCTGGTCGCCACGGGCATGGCCTACAACAACGCCACGCGAAGGGCTTATCCGCAACGTGCCGCCTTGCCGGCCACGGAGCCGGCACAGCGCCGCTCGTTCACCGACGCCGACCTCGATGCCGTGCTGGCACGCCACAACCAGGTGCTGGACGTGAGCCGCGAGGACCTGCACACCCTGCTCGAAGAAGCGCAGGTGCAGGCATGGCGGCGCCGCGCGCGCCAGTTGCGCTGCAGCGACGTGATGTCGCGCGAGACGGTGGCCGTGAGCTTCGGCACACCGGTGCACGAGGCGTGGCGGCTGCTGCGGCAACACCGTGTGAAGGCCCTGCCGGTGCTGGACCGCGCGCGCCGCATCGTCGGCATCGTGACGCTGGCCGACTTCATGCGCGAAGCCGGCGTGGACCCGCACCCGCGATGGGCGCAGCGGCTGCGCCAGTGGCTGCGGCCGTCGCCCGGCTGCCACAGCGAGAAGCCCGAAGCCGTCGGCCAGATCATGACGCGGCAGGTGCGGGTGGTCAGTGCCGGGCGGCCCATCGGGGACCTGCTGCCGCTGTTCGCGAGCACGGGCCACCACCACGTACCCGTGATCGACGCCGAGCGGCGGCTCGCCGGCATCATCACCCAGTCGGACGTCGTGCGGGCCCTGGCACGGCTAGACTGAAAGTCCCGATGGACAAGCCCCCGGAAGCGGGCACCATCGCGTAGCCGATGTTCCGCTATTTCCGTGCCATTGATCCGGGGCGCAGCCTGGCCACCGCCGTTGCCTGGTTCGCCGTGGCCCTGTCCCTGGCCATCGCCTTCGCGCTGGTCGCGGTGGGCGACTTTGCCGCCAACAGCATGCTGGCCCAGCGCGACGCCCGCATGAAGCGCTTTGCCAACCGCTTCGCCGAACAGCTCGAGAAGACGCTGGCAGGGCAGCGCCAACTGGCGGCGGCGGCTACGGCGCTGCCGCCGGCGCGCCTGGCCGCACTGGCCGACGCGGCGCGTGAGGCCACCAAGCCCGACCCCGATGCGCGTGCGCTGCTGGTGGACGACCACCTGGGCGTGGTGTTCGAGCATCCACGCGGTCCATCGACAGAGCCTTTGCCCACGGTGATGCAAGGGGTCACCGTGCTGCCGTCCGGGCAGGGCCGCACGGTGGTCGTCACCGCGTCGCGCGACGCGGCCCCGTCGCTGGCCGCGCTGGGCTGGCAGGTGGCGGTGGCACAGCCCGCCGAGGAGCGCGGGCATGGCGGCGGCCTGAACGAGAAGCTGACCGCCATCTCCATCCTGCTGAGCATCACGGCCGCCCTGTTCGGGGCCCTGTTCGCGCGCCGGCTCACGCGCCGGCTGGGCGAGCTGACGTCGCAGGTGCGCAAGGTGGCGCGCCAGGAGGCCGAAGGCGTGGACGAGCCGGCGGGCCGTGACGAAGTGGCCGTGCTGGGCCGTGCCTTCAGCCGCCTGCTGGAGGCGCTGCGGCAGGAACGCGACGAGCTGGACCGCATGACGCAGGAGCTGGAGCAGCGCGTGCAGGTGCGCACGCGCGAAGTCGAGCGGCTGGCCGCCGACAGCCGCTACGCCGCGGTGGTGCGCGAGCGCCTGCGCATGGCGCGCGACCTGCACGACACGCTGGCGCATTCGATGATGGAGATGCTGGTGGAAATCCGCACGCTTCGCGTGCTGCATGCCCACGATCCCACGCGCCTGGGGGCCGAGCTCGAGAGGGCGGAGGAACTGGCGCACCAGGGCCTGAAGGAAGCGCGCGATGCGGTCAGCCAGATGCGCGTGAACGCCGTGCGCGACCTGGGGCTGGGGCCGGCGCTGCAGGGTGCGGCCAACCGCTTTGCCGAACGCAGCGGGCTGGACGTGCGCTTCGCCGCCGACCCGCAGGCGGCCAGCTTTGCCGACGCGCGGGCCGAGACCCTGTTTCGCATCGCCGAAGAGGCGCTGCGCAACATCGACCGCCATGCACACGCCGCGCATGTCGACGTGGCGCTGCGCGACCACGACGACGGCACCATCGAGCTGGTGATCGCCGACGACGGCGTCGGCTTCGACCCCGGCATGCCGCACCCGGGGCACTACGGCGTGCTGGGCATCCGCGAGCAGGCCGAGCTGGTCGACGCACGGCTCGAGCTGGTGAGCGCGCCAGGGCAGGGCGCCACGGTCAAGGTACGGCTGCGCGTGGGCGCCGAGATGCGCGCCGTTGACGAAGCATCCGTGATGGGGACGCCATGAACGTCGAACCTGCTCGCCCTCAACACGGCCCGGCCGCGGCCTTGGCGCGCTGGCCCGAGGACTTCGACGAGGAAGTGCCGCCGGGCGCGGCCTTCCGCTGGGTGCAATTGGCGATGGCAATGGTGTGCATGGCCACCATCGCCAACCTGCAGTACGGCTGGACCCTGTTCGTCGACCCGCTGGGCGACCGCTTCGGCTGGAGCCAGACGGCGATCCAGGCCGCCTTTGCGGTGTTCGTGCTGTTCCAGACCTGGTCGGTCCCGCTCGAAGGCTACCTCGTCGACCGCTATGGTCCCCGCCCCGTGGTGCTGGCCGGCGGCCTGCTGTGCGCCATCGGCTGGGTGATGAATGCCTTCGTCGACTCGCTGTCTCTGCTGTACGTGGCAGCCGCCATCACCGGCATCGGCGCGGGCGCGGTGTACGGCACCTGCGTGGGCACGGCACTCAAGTGGTTCCCCGACCGGCGCGGGCTGGCCGTAGGGCTGGTCGTCGCGTGCTTCGGCGCCGGCTCGGCGCTCACCGTCGTGCCGATCTCCGGCGTGATCGCATCGCGCGGCTTCGAGGCGGCCTTCCTCTACTTCGGGCTTGGCCAGGGCCTGCTGGTGATGGCACTGTCGCTCGGGCTGGAAGACCCGTCCAAGATCATGAAGCGGCTCAACATCCAGCCGCCGCCGTCGCGCCTGAAGCAGACGAAGCGCGACTACACGCCGGCCGAGACCCTGCACCAGCCGGTGTTCTGGGTGATGTACGTGGTGTTCGTGCTGGTGGCTGCGGGCGGGCTGGTGGCCACCGCGCAGCTGGCACCGATGGCGCGAGATTTCAAGATCCACGACGTGCCGGTGAACCTGATGGGCATCGTGCTGCCTGCACTGACTTTTGCCTTGGCGCTGGACCGCGCGCTCAACGGCATCACGCGGCTCGTCTTCGGCTGGGTGTCCGACCGCATCGGCCGCGAGGAGACGATGGTCATCGCCTTCCTGCTGGAGGCCGTGGCCATCTTCTCGATGTACGAGTTCGGCAGCCACCCGGTGGGCTTCGTGCTGCTGACGGGGCTGATCTACTTTGCCTGGGGCGAGATCTATTCGCTGTTCCCGTCGACCTGCGCCGACACCTTCGGCTCGCGCTACGCGGCGGCCAATGCGGGCATGCTATACACGGCGAAAGGCGTGGCGTCGCTGTTCGTGCCGCTGTCGAGCCTGGCGGTGGCGAGCACCGGTGACTGGGGCGGGGTGTTCCTGGCCACCGGTGCGATGAACCTGGTGGCTGCGACGATCGTGTGGTGGGTGATGCGGCCGATGCGGTATCGGCTGCTGGATAGCTGAAGGTGGGCAGCGAAGCTGCCCACCCTACGGCTGCTTACTCGCGGCGGCGTCGCAGCGCAATCACCGCCAGCTCGGTACGGCTGCTCGCATGCAGCTTGTCCATGATGCGGCTCACGTAGTTCTTCACCGTGCCTTCGGCCAGGAACAGCATGGTGGCGATCTGCTTGTTGCTCTTGCCCTCGGCGATGAGCTGCAGCACCTTGCCTTCCTTGTCGCTCAGGTCGGCGGCCTCGTCCTCGGGGTCTTCGCCGCGCGGCGCGAGCGCCGGCGACGCGTCGCCCATGCGGCGGAACTCGTCCAGCACCTTGCGCGCCACCTGCGGCGTCAGGCGCGACTCGCCCCGGTGCACGGCCCGCACCGTCTCCACCACTTCGCTCTCGGTCGCGTCCTTCAGCAGGTAGGCCATGGCACCGGCGCGCACGGCGTCGAACACGGACTGTTCGGCCTCCAGCGTGGTCAGCACCAGCACGCGCGTTTGCGGCAGCGTAGCGGTGATCTCGCGCGTCGCGCCCACGCCGCCCTTGCGCGGCATGTGCAGGTCCATCAGCACCACGTCGGGCCGCAGGCGCAAGGCCTGTTCGATGGCTTCGAGCCCGTCGCCGGCCTCGCCCACCACCTCCATGTCGGGCTCCATCGACAGCATCAGCGCCAGCCCGCGCCGCACCACCGGCTGGTCGTCCACGACGAGCAGCCGGATGCGGTGGGGCGTGGCGCGGTCCGCGGTCATATGGGGCAATATACGGCAGCGCCCGCCTGGCGCCCAGGCAGCGGGTCGCATGGCGTCAGGCCGCCACCTGCGCGCGCTGCCGCCGCGACAGGCGGCACAGCGTCTCGGCGGACAGGTTGAGGTGCGCGGCCACGTCGCGCTGCGACAGGCTTTCGGCCAGGTCGGGGTAGCGGCACGAGAAGCGGTCCACGCGGCTGGGCGCATCCAGCAGCAGCAGCGCCACGGCGTGGTCGGCGATGGCCGAGCCGAGCTGCAGCATGCGGTCGTGGAAGGCCTGGCGGGCGGCGGGGTGACGGTCCATGAAGCTGCACCAGTCGTCCATGGCCAGCGTGGCCAGCACGGCGCGCCGTGCGCAGACGACGGCGTAGGCCGACCCGCATCGGCTGCGCCAGGCGTCGTAGGCGGTCTCGAAGTCGCCTTCGCGGGCGAAGTGCAGCGTCATCTCGCGGCCACCGGCGCTCGTGACCACGCGCTTGAGCATGCCTTCGATCACGAAGAACTGGCGCAGTTCGCGGCCGCCCTGCTGCAGCAGCGTTTCGCCGCGCGGCACGTCCAGGACTTCGAGCATGGCGAACAGTTCCGCCTGCGCGGTGGCGTCCAGTGCGGCGAGCAAGGGGTTCGCCCTCAGCTGCAGGCTGATCGAGTTGCGTAGCGGATGGTCGTACAGCGCGCATTTCATGGACAGGAATGTAGGCAACCTGCCTGGCACCCGGTCCTGCAGAACGTCACCGTCCCCGTGCGCCTTCGGTCACGAACTGGCCGTGACGAAAGTCATGCCGCATACGAGGGAAAACCCACGGCGAAACTAGATCTTGCCCTTCTGGCGCAGGCGGCTCAGCGTTTCGGGCGTGAGGTTGAGGTACGAGGCCAGCTGCTTCTGCGGGATGCGGTCGACCAGCTCGGGTTGCTTGCGCAGGAAGCGGTGCACGCGCCCCGGTGCGTCCAGCAGGTGCAGCGTGATGGTGTGCGCCATGATCTCGCTCATCACGCCCATCACGCAGAACTCGAAGGCCGCCTTGGCCTTCGGCCGCGACTCGAGGAACGCGGCCCACTCGTGCAGGGGCATGCGCGCCACGCGCGTCTTGGTCACGCACACGATGCCGTACGGCGTGGGCGTGCCCAGGCGCCAGGCGGCGTAGCTGGTGTCCATGTCGCGTTCGGCGGCAAAGCGCAGGATCATCTCCTTGCCTTCCTGGTTGGACACCACGCGCTTCAGGATGCCGTCGATGATGAAGTACTGCTCCATCTCCTGCACGCCCTGGTAAAGCAGGAAATCGCCCTTCTGCCCGTCGAACACCGTGAGGTGCCGCTCGAGCTCGGCGCGGTCGTCGTCGCCCAGCTCCTTCAGGATCTCGTTCTGCTTCAGCTGCAGCCGGATCACGTTGCGTTCGGGATGTTGGGCGAGCGACGTCATGGCGATCCGGTTTCTTCGATTCTTGACCGCGGTCAACGGAGAAAGACAGGGGCACGAATCATAGTCCCCCCAGCCAAACAGAGACACCGACCGAAGGAGATCCATGTCTTCCGTCCTCGACACACCGCCTGTCGCCCTTGCCGCAGCCCCGAGCGCCGAACCGCGCCCGCTCACCGACGGCTTCCACCTCGTGATCGATGCGCTCAAGCTGAATGGCATCGACACCATCTACGGGCTGCCGGGTATTCCCATCACCGACCTCACGCGGCTCGCGCAGGCCGAAGGCATGCGGGTCATCTCGTTTCGCCACGAGCAGCACGCGGGCAACGCCGCGGCGGCCGCGGGCTTCCTCACGGGCAAGCCCGGCATCTGCCTCACGGTATCGGCGCCCGGCTTCCTGAACGGGCTGACCGCGCTGGCCAACGCCACGGTCAACTGCTTTCCCATGATCCTCGTCTCCGGCTCCAGCGAGCGCGAGATCGTCGACCTGCAGCAGGGCGACTACGAAGAGATGGACCAGCTGAATGCGGCCAAGCCGTTCTGCAAGGCGGCGTTCCGCATCCTGCACGCGCAGGACATCGGCATCGGCATCGCGCGGGCCATCCGCAGCGCTGTGTCGGGCCGCCCGGGCGGCGTGTACCTGGACCTGCCGGCCAAGCTGTTCTCGCAGACCATGGATGCCGTGGCCGGGCGCAACTCGCTGGTGAAGGTGGTCGACGCGGCGCCGCGCCAGTTGCCCGCGCCCGATTCGGTGCAGCGCGCGCTCGAAGTGATCAAGGGTGCCAAGCGCCCGCTGATCCTGCTGGGCAAGGGCGCCGCCTATGCGCGCGCCGATGCCGAGATCCGCGCCCTCGTCGAGAACTCGGGCATCCCCTACCTGCCGATGTCGATGGCCAAGGGCCTGCTGCCCGACACGCACCCGCAGTCGGCCGGCGCCGCGCGCTCGTATGCGCTGGCCGAAGCCGACGTGGTGGTGCTGGTCGGCGCGCGCCTGAACTGGCTGCTGTCGCACGGCAAGGGCAAGACCTGGGGGGCCGACAAGGGCGCCAAGCAGTTCGTGCAGATCGACATCGCGCCCACCGAGATCGACAGCAACGTGCCGATCGCGGCGCCGCTGGTGGGCGACATCGGTTCGTGCGTGGCCGCGCTCAATGCCGGCATCGGCGCGGGCTGGGCCAAGCCGCCCGCGGCCTGGGTCGGGGCCATCGCCGAGCGCCGCGACAAGAACCTGACGAAGATGGCGGCCACGCTGGCGCTCGACCCGGCGCCGATGAACTTCCACAGCGCGCTCGCGGCCATCCGCGACCTGGTGAAGCAGCGACCCGACGCCGTCATCGTGAACGAGGGCGCCAACACGCTCGACTTCGCGCGCAGCATCGTCGACATGTACGAGCCGCGCAAGCGCCTGGACTGCGGCACGTGGGGCATCATGGGCATCGGCATGGGCTTCTCGGTGGCGGCCGCCGTCGAGACCGGCAAGCCGGTGATCGCCATCGAAGGCGACAGCGCGTTCGGCTTCTCGGGCATGGAGGTCGAGACGATCTGCCGCTACAACCTGCCGGTGTGCATCGTCGTGTTCAACAACAACGGCGTGTACAAGGGCACCGACGTCAACCTGTCCGGCGGCGCCGACCCGGCGCCCACGGTGTTCGTCAAGGGCTCGCGCTACGACCTGATGATGGAAGCCTTCGGCGGTAAGGGCGTGGTGGCGCGCACCAGGCAGGAACTGGCCCGGGCGCTCGACGAAGCGGTGGCCAGCGGCCGCCCGACGCTCATCAACGCCATCATCGACGAAACCGCGGGCACCGAAAGCGGCCGCATCACCAACCTGAACCCGGCCAAGGCGGCGATCAAGTAAGGGCATCTGACCCAAGGCAAAGACGGCAAGGGTAAACCCTAATACAATGACTTCCAGTGGGTCCTCGACCTCTGGGAGTCTTTGTCATGAATGCGCTGTATGCCTTGTTCCTTGCCGTCCGTTCGCCTCGTACGCTACGCCTCGTCAGGGGCTTCGCGCGCGAAGCCAATGCCCTGCTCGACGCAGTGACGAGCCCGGGCTCGTTCGTCGCCGAAGTCGAGAAGCTGCGCAAGAAGCACTAGGCACTCCCCGTTCGTTTTCACGCCCAAGGGCGCCCGCGAGGCCACTCGCGGGCGCCCTTCGTCATTGCGTGCATGTGACTCGCGTCATGACACGCGCATGCCGATTCGAAATCTTGACTGCGGTCAACGGCGTTTGACGGGCGCCCGGCCGACCATTCGCCGCACTCCAGGGAGGCCGCGTCGTGCGTCCTCCTGAGCCGGAGCAACTTCAGGAGACAAGGCAATGAAAGCAGCAAGAATCACGCGCGCCATCATCGCGGCCTTCGGCGCCGCCCTGGCCGCAGCCACGCCCGCCTGGGCCTGGGAGCCGACCAAGGCCGTCGAATTCGTCGTGCCCGCCGGCACCGGCGGCGGCGCCGACCAGATGGCGCGGCTGATCCAGGGGATCATCGTCAAGCACAAGCTGATGAAGGAGTCGATGGTCGTCGTCAACAAGTCGGGCGGCGCCGGCGCCGAAGGCTTCCTCGACGTGAAGAACGCCAAGGGCGACCCGCACAAAATCATCATCACGCTGTCCAACCTGTTCACCACGCCCATGGCCACCGGCGTGCCGTTCGGCTGGAAGGACATGACGCCGGTGTCGATGATGGCGCTCGACCAGTTCGTGCTGTGGGTCAACGCCGCCGCGCCCTACAAGAACGCCAACGAGTACGTCGCCGCCGTCAAGGCGGCCGGTGCCAGCAAGTTCAAGATGGGCGGCACGGGCTCCAAGCAGGAAGACCAGATCATCACCGTGGGCCTGGAGAAGGCTACCGGCACCAAGTTCATCTACGTGCCGTACAAGGGCGGCGGCGAAGTGGCCGTGCAACTGGTGGGCAACCACATCAACTCCACCGTGAACAACCCGATCGAGGCCGTCGCGCAGTGGCGCTCGGGCGCGCTGCGCCCGCTGTGCGTGTTCGACCACGACCGCATGCCCTACAAGACCAAGGTGACCGACACGCAATCGTGGGCCGACATCCCCACCTGCAAGGAATCCGGCGTGCCCACCGACTACGTGATGCTGCGCGGCATCTTCATGGCACCCGGCGTCACGCCCGACCAGCTCGGCTTCTACGTCGAGCTGCTGAAGAAGGTGCGCGAGACGCCCGAGTGGAAGGAGTACATGGAAAAGGGCGCCTTCAACACCACGTCGATGTCCGGCGCCGACTTCCAGAAGTGGCTGGGCGCCGCCGAGGCGCAGCACCGCACGCTGATGACCGAAGCCGGGTTCCTGGCGAAGTAGCCCCGCCATGTCGCACGAACAAGACCTGGGCGAGGGCAAGGTCCTCGCCACCAACGCCAGCGTCGACGCCGTCGTCGCCGCACTGCTCGCGCTCGTCGGGCTCGTCGTGATGGTCGAGGCGCGCCGGCTGGGGGCCTCGTGGACCAGCGACGGCCCCGGCGCCGGCTACTTCCCGTTCTACATCGGCCTGATCCTCGCGGTCGGCGGCCTGGGCATCCTGTACCAGTCGCTGCTGTCGAAGAAGGCCGACCGCGGCGCCTTCATCGACTCGCAGCAGCTGCGCCGGGTGGCGTCGGTGCTGGTGCCGTCCGCCGCCTACGTGGGCGCCATCATGCTGCTGGGCCAGTACGTGGCCTCCGCGATCTTCCTGGCCGCCTTCATGGTCTGGATCGGCAAGTACTCGTGGTTGAAGGGCGCACTGCTCGGGGTGTTCGCCAACGCCTTCTTCTTCGCGATGTTCGAGATCTGGTTCAAGGTGCCCCTGTACAAGGGCGCGCTCAACCCGCTGGCCTTCCTGGGCTATTAAGGGGCAACAAATGGAAGAACTCTCGGCCCTGATGCAGGGCTTCGCCGTGGTGCTGTCGCCCACGAACATCGCTGTGATGTTCGTCGGCATCGTGCTCGGCGTGCTGATCGGCGTGCTGCCCGGCCTGGGCGGCGCCAACGGGGTGGCCATCCTGCTGCCGCTCACCTTCACCATGTCGCCCACCACGGCCATCGTGATGCTGTCGTGCATCTACTGGGGGGCGCTGTTCGGCGGCGCCATCACGTCGGTGCTGTTCAACATACCGGGCGAGCCCTGGTCGGTAGCCACCACGTTCGACGGCTACCCGATGGCGCAGCAGGGCAAGGCGGGCGAGGCACTCACCGCGGCCTTCACCTCGTCCTTCGTCGGCGCCTTCATCGCGGTGCTGATGATCACCTTCCTGGCACCGCTGGTGGCGAAGTTCGCGCTGAAATTCGGGGCTCCCGAGTTCTTCGCGGTGTACCTGCTCACCTTCTGCAGCTTCGTCGGCATGGGCAAGGGCTCGCCCTTCAAGGTGCTGGTGTCGATGGCGCTGGGCTTCGCGCTGGCCGCCGTGGGCATGGACACGGTGACCGGGCAGTTGCGCCTGACCTTCGGCCTGCCCGACCTGATGCGCGGCTTCGACTTCCTGATCGCGGTGATCGGCCTGTTCGGCATCGGCGAGATCCTCGCGTCGATGGAAGAAGGCCTGCAGTTCTCGGGCAAGTCCGCGCGCATCAACGCCAAGGTGGTGTGGGAGACCTGGAAGAAGCTGCCGCGCTACTGGGTCACTTCCATCCGCAGCTCGCTGGTGGGCATGTGGATGGGCATCACGCCCGGCGGCGCCACGCCCGCCTCGTTCATGAGCTACGGCCTGGCCAAGAAGATGTCGAAGAACGGCAGCAGCTTCGGCAAGGGCGAGATGGAAGGCGTGGTCGCACCCGAGACCGCAGCCCACGCCGCCGGCACCAGCGCGCTGCTGCCGATGCTGGCGCTGGGCATCCCCGGCTCGCCCACCGCCGCCGTGCTGCTGGGCGGCCTGCTGATCTGGGGCCTGCAGCCCGGGCCGCTGCTCTTCGTCGAGCAGAAGGAGTTCGTGTGGGGCCTGATCGCGTCGATGTACCTCGGCAACCTGGCCGGCCTGGTGGTCGTGCTGTCCACCGTGCCCCTCTTCGCGTCGATCCTGCGCATCCCGTTCTCGATCATCGCGCCGCTCATCATCGTCATCTGCGCCATCGGCGCATACACGGTGCACAGCGCGATGCTCGACATCTGGCTGATGCTGCTGTTCGGCGTGATCGGCTACGTCTTCAAGAAGCTCGACTACCCGCTCGCGCCGATGGTGCTGGCGCTGGTGCTGGGCGACAAGGCCGAAGACTCGTTCCGTCAGGCCATGCTGGTGTCGCAGGGTGACGTCTCGATCATGTGGGCCAACCCGCTGGTGGGCACCATCACCACGCTCGCCCTGCTGATGCTGTGCTGGCCGCTCATCTCGCGCCTGATCGCGCTGGTGCGCCGCCCCAAGCAGGGCAGCGCATTGCCGCAGGAGCAGCCGGTCGACTGACG
This sequence comes from Burkholderiales bacterium, assembly GCA_016213325.1. Lineage (GTDB taxonomy): Bacteria > Pseudomonadota > Gammaproteobacteria > Burkholderiales > Burkholderiaceae_C > Ramlibacter. The sequence goes on from JACRAY010000024.1 coordinate 61,411, forward strand.
ACGGTTTTCCCGGAAATTGACCGCGGTCAAGCGCGTTTCGTGGCCGCGGTTTTTAACATGAATCAAGACAAGGAGATTCCAACGTGACCAAACCCCTGGCAGGCATCCGCATCATCGACTTCACCCACGTGCAGGCCGGCCCCGCCTGCACCCAGCTGCTCGCGTGGTTCGGCGCCGACGTGATCAAGGTCGAGCGCCCCGGCGCCGGCGACGTGACGCGTTCGCAGCTGCGCGACATTCCCGACGTCGACGCGCTGTACTTCACCATGCTCAACAGCAACAAGCGCTCGATCACGCTCGACACGAAAAAGCCCGACGGCAAGGCGGTGCTGGAGAAACTGATCAAGGGCTCCGACGTGCTGGTCGAGAACTTCGGCCCCGGCGCGCTGGACCGCATGGGCTTCACCTGGGAACGCATCCAGGAGCTCAACCCGAAGATGATCGTCGCTTCGGTCAAGGGCTTCTCCGACGGCCACCACTACGAAGACCTGAAGGTCTACGAGAACGTCGCGCAGTGCGCCGGCGGCGCCGCGTCCACCACCGGCTGGTGGAAGGGCGAGGGCGCAGGCCCGATGATTTCGGCGGCGGCGCTGGGCGACACCAACACCGGCATGCACCTGGCCATCGGCATCCTCACGGCCATCATCGGCCGCCAGCAGACCGGCAAGGGCCAGAAGGTGGCGTGCTCGATGCAGGATGCCGTGCTGAACCTGTGCCGCGTGAAGATGCGCGACCAGCAGCGGCTGGAGAAAGTCGGCTACCTCGAGGAGTACCCGCAGTACCCACACGAGATGGAAGCCTTCGCCGACAAGGTCACGCCGCGCGGCGGCAACGCGGGCGGCGGTGGCCAGCCCGGCTGGATCCTGAAGTGCAAGGGCTGGGAGACCGACCCCAACGCCTACATCTACTTCACGGTGCAGGGCCACGCATGGGAGCCGATCTGCGATGCGCTGGGCAAGCCCGAGTGGAAGACCGACCCGGCCTACACCACGGCCAAGGCGCGGCAGCCGCACATCGACGAGATCTTCGCGACCATCGAGGACTTCATCAAGGACAAGACCAAGTTCGAAGCGGTCGACATCTTCCGCAAGTACGACATCCCGTGCGCACCGGTGCTCTCCATGTACGAACTGCTGCGCGACGAGTCGCTGCGCAAGAGCGGCTCCATCGTGGAAGTGGACCACCCGGCGCGCGGCAAGTACTGGACCATCGGCAGCCCGATCAAGTTCTCGGACCTGAAGCCCGAGGTGACCGCTTCGCCGCTGCTGGGGCAGCACACCGACGAGATCCTCGCGGAGCTCGGCTACGACGGCGACAAGATCGCCACCTTCCACGCCGTCGGCGTGGTCTGAGTGAAGGGCCGCCCCCGGCGGCCCCTCACTTCGTGATTCCCGCGATGTCTCCCGGAAACAGGTAGAGCAGCGCCGCGGTCATCGTGACATAGCGCAGGAACTTGCCCACCAGCATGTAGCCCGTGCACGGCCAGAAGGGCAGCCGGAGCCAGCCCGCCACCGCGCACAGCGGGTCGCCCACGATCGGCATCCAGGCCAGCAGGCAGGCCTTCGGGCCCAGCCGCTCCAGCCAGCCGAGCGCCTTCGAGTGCCACTGCTTGTGCTCGTACTTGTCGACCACCTCGTGCGTGCCATAGCCGATCCACCAGTCGACCATGCCGCCCAGCGTGTTGCCGGCAGTGGCCACCAGCACGGCCGGCCAGAACAGCTCGGGGTTGAGCTTGAGCAAGCCAAACAGCGCCGGCTCGGAGCCGATCGGCAGCAGCGTGGCGGAAATGAAGGCGGCGACGAACAGCGTGCTCAGCCCGAACTCCGGCAGGGCAAGCAGCGCGAACAGTGACGTCATCCAGCTGGGCATGCGAGGCGCCAGTATAGGGACGAGCATGGACCGAACATGTAGGTGCGGCACGTACGCAATCCATCATTTCGGGAGTTGAAATCGCGCAGGGCTAGAATCGTGCCTACTTTTTAAGCAGCGGCATGCAGATCGGTCCTTACACCCTGGCGAACAACGTGTTCGCAGCGCCCATGGCGGGCGTGACGGACCGCCCGTTCCGCCAGCTGTGCCGCCGCTTCGGCGCGGGCTACGCGGTGAGCGAGATGGTCACTTCGCGCCGCGACCTGTGGACCAGCCTGAAGACCTCGCGCCGCGCCGACCACACCGGCGAGCCCGGCCCGGTGGCCGTGCAGATCGCCGGCACCGACGCGCAGATGATGGCCGACGCGGCCGCCTACAACGTCGAGCGCGGCGCGCAGATCATCGACATCAACATGGGCTGCCCGGCCAAGAAGGTCTGCAACAAGTGGGCCGGCTCGGCGCTGATGCAGGACGAGCCGCTGGCGGTCGCCATCGCCGAGGCCGTGGTGCGCGCCTGCGAGCCGCACGCCGTGCCGGTGACGCTGAAGATGCGCACCGGCTGGTCGCGCTCGCACAAGAACGCGCTGGTGCTGGCGCGCGCCTTCGAGCAATGCGGCATCCGCATGCTCACGCTGCACGGCCGCACGCGCGAGCAGGGCTACGGCGGGCACGCCGAGTACGACACGATTGCTGAAGTGAAGGCCGCCCTTGACATTCCTGTCGTGGCCAACGGCGACATCACCTCACCGGAAAAAGCCCGCGAAGTGCTGGCTCACACCGGCGCCGATGCCGTGATGATCGGGCGCGCGGCGCAGGGCCGGCCTTGGATCTTCCGCGAGGTGGCGCATTACCTGGCCACCGGCACGCATCTTGCGCCGCCGCTCGTCGCCGAGGTCCGGCGCGCGCTGCTCGAACACCTGCAAGACCACTACAGCCTGTACGGAGAGTTCACCGGCGTGCGCAGCGCGCGCAAGCACATCGGCTGGTATGTGAAGGGGCTGCCGGGCGGCGACGATTTCCGCCGGTACATGAACGCGATCGAATCGAGCAGCGAGCAGTTCGATGCGGTGGCCGCGTATTTCGGGGACCTGGCTCGCGTGGGCGACCGCATGCCCGCGCGCGGCGAGGCCGAGGAGACACAAGAAGTGGATCTGCAAGAATGAGCAAGAAGCACATCGAGGAATCGGTGCGGGCGAGCCTGGAGGGGTACTTCAAGGACCTGCGCGGCACGGAGCCCGACGGCATGTACGAGATGATGGTGAAGGTGGTCGAGAAGCCGCTGCTGGAATTCGTCATGGCGAAGGCCGACAACAACCAGTCGAGGGCTGCCGAATGGCTGGGCCTGAACCGCAACACGCTGCGCAAGAAGCTGGTCGAACACAAATTACTCAAATGAACGCACTGCTCTCCGTTTCCGACAAGACCGGACTCGTCGATTTCGCGCGTGGCCTGCACGCGCACGGCGTGCGGCTGGTTTCCACCGGCGGCACCGCCAAGCTGCTGGCCGACAACGGCCTGCCGGTCACCGAAGTGGCGGAGGTGACGGCCTTCCCCGAGATGCTCGACGGCCGCGTGAAGACGCTGCATCCCAAGGTGCACGGCGGCCTGCTGGCGCGGCGTGACCTGCCCGAGCACATGGCGGCGCTCGAGCGCCACGGCATCTCCACCATCGACATCCTGGTGGTCAACCTGTACCCGTTCGAAGCCACGGTGGCCAAGCCCGGCTGCACGCTGGAAGACGCCATCGAGAACATCGACATCGGCGGCCCGGCCATGGTGCGCAGCGGAGCCAAGAACTGGAAGGACGTCGCGGTGCTGACCGATGCGTCGCAGTACGGCGCGGTGCTCGAGGAGCTGAAGACGTCCGGGTCGATCTCGCAGCAGACGAAGTTCGGGTTGTCCGTGGCAGCGTTCAACCGCATCAGCAATTACGACGCCGCGATCAGCGACTACCTGTCGTCGCTGCAGCAGGACGGCAGCCGCACGCTGTTCCCGGGGCAGGCCAACGGCCGCTTCGTGAAGCTGCAGGACCTGCGCTACGGCGAGAACCCGCACCAGGAAGCCGCGTTCTACCGCGACCTGCACCCGGCGCCCGGCTCGCTGGTCACCGCGCAGCAGCTGCAGGGCAAGGAGCTCTCGTACAACAACATCGCCGATGCCGACGCGGCCTGGGAATGCGTGAAGGGCTTCGACGCGCCGGCCTGCGTCATCGTCAAGCATGCCAACCCGTGCGGCGTGGCGCTGGGGCAGGACGCGCTGGAGGCTTACTCGAAGGCGCTCAAGACCGACCCGACGTCCGCCTTCGGCGGCATCATCGCGTTCAACCGGCCGGTGGATGGCGCGGCCGCCAAGGCCGTTGCGAAGCAGTTCGTCGAAGTGCTGATGGCCCCGTCATTCACCGACGAGGCGCTGGCCGTGTTCAAGGCCAAGGCGAATGTGCGCGTGCTGCAGATCGCGCTGCCGCCCGGCGGCGCCGCGCCGTGGGACAACGGCCGTAATGCGATGGACATCAAGCGCGTGGGCTCGGGCCTGCTGATGCAGACGGCAGACAACAAGGAAATCGGCATTGCCGACCTGAAGGTCGTGACGATGAAGCAGCCGACGCGCGAGGAGCTGGAAGACCTGCTGTTCGCGTGGAAGGTGGCCAAGTACGTGAAGTCCAATGCCATCGTGTTCTGCAAGGACAGCATGACCATCGGCGTCGGCGCGGGCCAGATGAGCCGCCTCGACTCGGCGCGCATCGCCGCGATCAAGGCCCGGGCGGCCGGCCTGTCGCTGGCCGGCACGGCGGCGGCGAGCGATGCCTTCTTTCCCTTCCGCGACGGCCTGGACGTCATCATCGACCAGGGCGCCACCAGCGTCATCCAGCCGGGCGGCAGCATGCGCGACCCCGAAGTCATCGCCGCTGCCGACGAGCGCGGCATCGCGATGGTGTTTTCAGGGGTGCGGCACTTCAGGCATTAGGATCTCCGGTTGGGTCTTGAACGCAGAAGGCGCAGAAATTGCGCAGAAGGCGCAGAAAGGAATCCTGGTTTTCTCCTTCTGCGACTTCTGCGCAATTCTGCGTCTTCTGCGTTCTAAGCCCCACCCAGCGCTACAAACGCCTCGCGGGCAGCTTCAACCGTAGCCGCGATGTCGGCGTCGGTGTGCGCTGAGCTGACGAACCCGGCCTCATACAACGCCGGCGCGATGTAAACGCCGCGATCGAGCAGGGCGTGGAAGAAGCGGCCGAAACGGGGCGAATCGCTCTTCATCACCTGCCCATAGTTCTGCGGCAATTCAGGCAACAGGAAGAACCCGAACATGCCGCCTTCGCAGTCCGCGGCGAAGGGCACGCCTGCATCGCGTGCGGCCGCCGTGAGGCCATCCACCAGCGACCGGGTACGCGCCGCAAGCGCGTGAAAAAAGTTCGGTTTTGCGATTTCTTTCAGAGTGGCCAATCCGCACGCAGTGGCCACCGGGTTGCCGCTCAAGGTGCCCGCCTGGTAGACCGGGCCGAGCGGTGCGAGCTGCTCCATCAGAGCGCGCGGCCCGCCGAAGGCAGCCAGCGGCATGCCGCCGCCGATCACCTTGCCCAGCACCGTCAGGTCGGGCCGGAAGCCCGGGATCTCGCGCGCATAGACCGACGCCGCGCCGCCGAGCGCCACGCGAAAGCCCGTCATCACCTCGTCGAACACCAGCAGCGCGCCATGCTGCGTGCACAGCTCGCGGCAGCGCTTCATGAAGGGCACGCTCGCACGCACGAAGTTCATGTTGCCCGCTATCGCCTCGATCACGATGCAGGCGATCTCGCCGCCCTGCGTGGCGAACGCTTCTTCCAGCTGCGCGACGTTGTTGTACTCGAGCACCAGCGTGTGCTGCACCACCTCGGCCGGCACGCCCGCGCTGGTGGGGTGGCCGAAGGTGGCGAGGCCCGAGCCCGCCTTCACCAGCAACGCGTCGGCGTGCCCGTGGTAGCAGCCTTCGAACTTGACGATCTTCGAGCGACCGGTGGCGCCGCGCGCCAGGCGTATCGTGCTCATCGCCGCTTCGGTGCCCGAGCTCACCAGCCGCACCATCTCCACCGCCGGCAGGTGCTGCACGATCTCCTCGGCCAGCTCGATCTCGCGCTCGGTGGGCGCGCCGAACGAGAAGCCTTCGGTGGCTGCGCGCTGCACCGCCTCGAGCACGGCCGGGTGGCCGTGGCCCAGGATCATCGGGCCCCAGGAGCCGATGTAGTCGATGTAGCGCTGCCCCGCGGCGTCCCAGAAGTACGGCCCCTGGGCGCGCTGCACGAAGCGCGGCGTGCCGCCCACCGCGCGGAAGGCGCGCACCGGCGAATTGACGCCGCCGGGGATGAGGCGGCGTGCGCGCTCGAACAGTTCGTCGTTGCGGTCAGTGCTTGGTGTCATGGGCAGGCATGTCGAAAGTGGGGACGGATGTCGTGGGCTCGCCGCCGTCCTCACCCGCTGCATCGCCTTCGGGCTGCGCCCAGAACATGCGGTCGGGAATGACGTGGCCCATGCCGGGGCGGAAACCGCCGCCCAGGCACTGGTCGAGGTAGCCGAGCGCTTCGGTGGCAGCAGTGGCCAGGTCGGTGCCGCCGGCCAGCAGTGCAGCAAGCGCGGCCGACAGCGTGTCGCCGGCGCCGGCGAACATCGCGTCGAAGCGCTCGAACTTCTGGCTGCCCAGCACCGCTTGCGGCGTGGCCAGCACGTTGTCGACGAACTGGTCGGGCAGCGGGACGCCCGTGACCAGCACGTAGGGCACGCCCACGTCCGCAGCGGCCTTGGCGAGGTCGCGTGCCGTGGGGCTGCGGTCGGCGCTCCAGTCGGGCAGCAGCCAGCGCCACAGCGTGCTGTGGTTGCCCACCAGCACGGTGGTCTGCGGCAGCATCAGCTCGCGGAACGCGTCGAGGTACAGGTCGGCCAGCCCTTCGTCCCACCACGACAGGCTGGGCATGTAGGCCACCAGCGGCACGTCGGCATAGTCCGCTGCGATTTCGGCCACCGTGCTCACGGTCTCGGGGCTGCCGAGGAAGCCGACCTTGAACACCTGCACCGGCACGTCCTCGAGGATGGTGCGCGCCTGCTGGGCGACCGCGTCCTCGTCGAGCGCGAAATGGTCGAACACCTCCGCCGTGTCGCGCACGTAGGCGCCCGTGACCACCGGCAGGGGATGGGCACCGACCGAGGCCACGGCCGTCACGTCGGCCGCGAGGCCGCCCGCGCCGCTCGGGTCGCTGGCATTGAACACCATCACGCAGGCCGGCCCGCCCGCTTCTTCGGTGGATTCGGTACTCGGGGAGGGGGGATTGGGGTTTGCCATAGGGGCAGGATATTCCGCCGCGGCTTTCGGGGTTCGGGGGGCCCAATGGCCACCGATACAATCGTTGCATTCTATGCGAAGGCCCTTTAAGCTGTGACAGAGACAACGACCAAGACCTGGATGTGCCTGATTTGCGGGTGGATTTACGATGAGGCTGCGGGTTCTCCCGAACATGGCCTCGCCCCCGGGACCGCCTGGGAACAGGTTCCAATGAACTGGACCTGCCCGGAGTGCGGTGCCCGCAAGGAAGACTTCGAGATGGTGCAGATTTAACGGGCGGCCACTGTTACATGTTGGCCGAAGCCGCCCGCCATGTAGTGACGATTTGAGGAGCAGCGCCAAGTGACGACGGGATTGAAGGTGCTGGTGATAGACGACAGCAACACCATCCGGCGCAGCGCGGAGATCTTCCTGAAGCAGGGCGGCCATGAGGTCATGCTGGCCGAGGATGGGTTCGACGCGCTCGCCAAGGTCAACGATTACCAGCCCAACCTGATCTTCTGCGACATCCTGATGCCGCGCCTCGACGGCTACCAGACGTGCGCCATCATCAAGCGCAACGCGAAATTCGCCAACACGCCGGTGGTCATGCTGTCGTCCAAGGACGGCGTCTTCGACAAGGCCCGCGGCCGGATGGTCGGCTCGCAGGATTACCTGACGAAGCCCTTCACGAAAGACCAGCTGCTGCAGACCGTGAAACAGTTCGGCGCCGCAGCGACGGAAAACCAAGGTTAGGAGTGAGTGAGATGGCGATCAACAAAGTACTCGTTGTGGACGACTCGAAGACGGAACTGATGTTCATGACCGACCTGCTGCAGAAGAACGGCTTCACGGTGCGCACGGCCGAGAACGCCGACGACACCTTCAAGCGGCTGTCCGAAGAAAAGCCCGACCTGATCCTGATGGACGTGGTCATGCCCGGCCAGAACGGCTTCCAGCTCACGCGCGCCATCACCCGCGACCCCAATTTCGCCGACGTGCCGATCATCATGTGCACGAGCAAGAACCAGGAAACCGACCGCGTCTGGGGCATGCGCCAAGGCGCGCGCGACTACATCACCAAGCCCGTCGACGCCGACGAGCTGATGGCGAAGATCAAGGCCCTGGGCTGAGCCCACGGCCCTGGTTCCAGCCAAGCAGTACCCCCCACCATGGCCAACCGCGAAGCCCTCCGAGAACTCCAGAGCCGACTGGCCAACCGCCTGCAGGCGGCGCGCACGGAAGGCGTGCAGGCTTCATGGCTCGCCGTCGAGGCGTCCGGCCACAAGTACCTGTTCCCGCTGACCCAGTCGGGCGAGATCTTCCCCTTCACCGCGGCGCAGGCCGTGCCGTACACGCGGCCCTGGTTCCTCGGCGTCGCCAACCTGCGCGGCGGCCTGTATGGCGTGGTCGACCTCGCGAGCTTCGTGGCCGGCGGCGCGCCGGCGCAGCGCTCCGACGCGGGCCGTGCCGAGTCGCGGCTGGTCGCGCTGAACGCCGTGCTCGAAGTCAACTGCGCGCTGCTGATCGACCGCCTCGCGGGGCTGCGCAGCCTGGACTCGTTCCGCACGTCCGAACAGGCGCCCGAAGGCTCGCCCGAATACTTCGGCACGCGCTACGCCGACGCCAACGGCCTGGCCTGGCAGGAAATCAACCTGCAGGCGCTGGCCCAGCAACCCCATTTCCTCGCCATCAGCGCTGCATCGTGAGGCAGCGCGCGTACCCCCCGTCCCCGGAAGGCTTGCACCATGTCCGTCGTTGACTCCCTGAAAAAACTGTTCGCCAAGAAGTCGGCCGACGACTCGACCGAATCCATGAGCGTTTCGCCCGACGGCACGCTGACCGCCCAGATGGAAGCGGGCAGCACGCAGCAAGGCATCACCGCCATGAGCGAGGCCGAGCCCGAGAGCATGGGCGACGAGTCGCTGTCGCCGGAAGTCGACGAGGCCGAGCTGGTGGCGGTGCCGCTGCTCGGGCGGCGCACCATCGTCACGCACCAGCGGATCCTGTTCACCCTGCTGGCCCTGGCGCTCGTGGTGCTGGGCTCGGTGGCCATCTTCGCGGTGAACCAGGCCGACAAGGTCGCGCAGCAGGTGGCGGGTACCGGCTCGTCGCTGATGCAGTCGCAGCGCCTCGCCAAGTCGGTGTCGCAGGCCCTGGTGGGCAGCGCGGCGGCCTTCCCCGACGTGCGCGAGTCGGCCGACGTGCTGGCGCGCACGGTGCGCGCGCTGAAGGCCGGCGACGACACGCTGCGGCTGCAGCCCGTGTCGCCCGAGCTGCAGGACGACGTGGACAAGATCTTCCCGCTGATGGAACGCGCCGAGAAGAACGCCGGCACCGTGATGAGCCAGCAGAAGATCCTGACGCAGGTGGGCAACGCCCTGCGCACCATCAACCGCCAGTCGTCCGACCTGCTGGAAATCGCCGAGACGGTGTCGTCGCTCAAGCTGCAGCAGAACGCGGCGCCGGCCGAAATCTCCGCGGCCGGCCAGCTGGTGATGTTGACGCAGCGCATCGGCAAGTCGGCCAACGAATTCCTGACGATGGAAGGCGTGTCGCCCGAGGCGGTGTTCCTGCTGGGCAAGGACCTGAACTCGTTCAAGGAAATCGCGCAGGGCCTGCTGGAAGGCAGCCCCGAACTGCGCCTGGTGGGCTCCAAGGACCCGCAGACGCGCGAGCGCCTGGAGGCGCTGATGAAGCTGTACGAACAGACCCGCACGCAGGCCGGCGCGATTCTCGGCAACCTGCAGGGCCTGGTGTCCGCACGTGAAGCGCAGTCCGCGATCATTGCCGACTCCGAGCCGCTGCGGAAGTCCATGGAGGAACTGCAGGGCAAGCTGTCCGCGCAGACCGGCCTGGGCTTCGGCGCCCTGATGGCCCTGGCGCTGTCGTCCGTCTTCGCCATCCTGTGCGCCGTGGGCCTTGCCTACGTGCAGCTGCAGGACTCGCGCAAGCGCCAGGAAGTGGCCGAAGCGCAGCGGCTGGAAGCCGAGCGCCAGGAGCAGGAAGCCAAGCGCGTGAACGACGCCAACCAGGCGGCCATTTTGCGGTTGATGAACGAACTGCAGTCGGTCGCTGAAGGCGACCTGACGCAGGAAGCCACGGTGACCGAGGACATCACGGGCGCCATCGCCGACTCGGTGAACTACACGGTGGAAGAACTGCGGCAGCTGGTGGGCGCCGTGCAGACCACGGCTACCAAGGTGGCGCAGACGACGGCGCAGGTGGAGTCGACCTCCACCGAGCTGCTGGCGGCGTCGACCGAGCAGCTGCGCGAGATTCGCGAAACCGGCCAGTCGGTGCTGGACATGGCGACCCGAATCAACCAGGTGTCGGGGCAGGCGCAAGAGTCGGCCCTGGTGGCCCGGCAATCGCTGAAAGCCGCCGAAACCGGCCTGGCGGCCGTGCAGAACGCCATCGGCGGCATGAACGCCATCCGCGACCAGATCCAGGAAACCTCCAAGCGGATCAAGCGGCTGGGCGAGTCGTCGCAGGAGATCGGTGAAATCACCGAACTGATCTCGGACATTACCGAACAGACGAACGTGCTGGCCCTGAACGCCGCCATCCAGGCCGCGTCGGCCGGTGAAGCCGGGCGAGGCTTCTCGGTGGTTGCCGAAGAAGTGCAGCGCCTGGCTGAACGCTCCGCCGACGCCACGCGCCAGATCTCGGCGCTGGTGAAGGCGATTCAGACCGACACGCAGGACGCGGTGGCCGCCATGGAGCGCTCCACGCAGGGTGTGGTGGAAGGGGCCAAGCTGTCCGACAACGCCGGTACAGCGCTGACCGAAATCGACCAGGTGTCGCGCCGCCTCGCCGAGCTGATTGAACAGATTTCGGCCTCGGCGTCCAAGGAAGCCGAGTCCGCCAACGTGGTGGCCGGCAACATCCAGCACATTTTTGCCGTGACGGAGCAGACCGGTGAAGGTACGCGTTCGACGGCGCAGCAGGTGCGCGAACTGACCCGGATGGCCGAGGAACTGCGCCAGTCGGTGGCCCGATTCAAGATCGCCTAACCGTTCGCTGAAAAATTGCTGCGCAATTTCCCAGCGCCTGATCAGTGGAAACAGGACCGGCAAAGCCGGATCCTGTTTCCAAGTGAGACTGCGCTGCACGATGTTCCGCGCAGTCTGGGAAGCGGGCGGCCCAACCGCCCGCTGCTCGGAGCCTGCGGAACAACGTGCAGCAGGATCCCTCCTGTGAAAAGGAGCCGGCTTTGCCGGGCCTTTTCACACCGAATGGACCACTCTGAAAAGTTGCGGAGCAACTTTTCAGAGTGAAGAGACGAATGGCTGGCGGGGAGTGACCGGCGGGGTTGGCAGGTCACCCATGAGCACGGCACATTGCTGTAGTTGAGAGAACCCACTGTCGCTGGGACGGGATCACCATGGAAGCAACGCAAGACCACGACACCAACGACCTGGGGCCGCTGGCCTGGGTGCTGGACGAACTGCGCAAGTCGCTCGAGTCGGCGTCCTCGGCGCTGCGCCGCTTCGTGCGCGACGCGGCGCTGGCGCGCGGCGAGGACATGTCGTCGGTGGACACGGGCCAGTTGCGCATTGCGCGCCAGCACATGCACCAGGCGGTGGGCGCGCTGGAGATGGTGGGTATGGGCGCGCCGGCGCACATGCTGCGCTCGGTCGAGACGGCCGTGCAGAAGTTCGTCGAAAGGCCCGAGCTGTGCAGCGAAGAGGCCGCGCAGAAGGTCGAACGCGCCGGCTTCGCGCTGACCGAATACCTCGAGGCGATGCTGCTGGGCAAGAATGTCTCGCCCGTGTCGCTGTTCCCGCAGTACAAGGACGTGCAGGAGCTGGGCGGCGCCGACCGCGTGCACCCGGCCGACCTGTGGCTGGTGGACTGGCGCTGGACCGAGCCCGGAGACACCGGCTCGGGCGAATCGCTGTCGTACGACCCGCTGGTGCGGGGCAAGCTCGACCAGGCGGTGCTGAAGGTGGTGAAGGCCGCCGACCCGCAGGCGGCCCGAGAGCTGGTGGGCGTGAGCCTGGCGCTCGCCGCTTCGCAGGCCGCGCGCCAGCCCAAGGCGTTCTGGAAGATCGCGGCGGGCTACTTCGAGGCCGTGTCGCTCGGGCTGCTGCCGGCCGACATCTACGTGAAGCGCGCGGCCTCGCGCATCCTGATGCAGTACGCATCGCTCGCCAAGGGCGACCTCGGCGTGTCCGACCGGCTGGCGCAGGACCTGGTGTTCTTCTGCGCGCAGGCCGCGCCGCCCGAGGGCACGCCAGCTCCGGCGCTGGCCGCGGTGCGCATGGCCTACGGCGTTGCGCGCCACCAGCGGGTGGACTACAGCACCAGCCCGTTCGGCCGCTTCGACCCGGTGCTGCTGGCGCAGGCGCGCAAGCGCATCGGCCACGCCAAGGAGACGTGGTCGGCGCTGTCGGGCGGCGACTCGCAGAAGCTCAAGCAGGTGGCCGACCAGTTCAGCCTGGTCAGCGACTCGCTGGTCAAGCTGTACCCGCCGTGCCAGCCGCTGGCCGCGCAGCTGAACACCACGGTGGAAGCCGTGGTGCGCTCCGGCCGCCCGCCCGGCCCCGAACTGGCGATGGAAATCGCCACTGCCATCCTCTACCTGGAAGCCGCCTTCCAGGACCTGGACCCCAACGACACGCAGCTGGCGGGCCGCACGTCGCGGCTGGCCGACCGGCTCGAGCGCGTGCGCATCGTCGGCCAGGCCGAACCGCTGGAATCCTGGATGGAGGAGCTCTACCGCCGCGTGAGCGACCGCCAGACCATGAGCAGCGTGGTGGGCGAACTGCGCGGCACGCTGTCGGAGCTGGAGAAGCTGCTCGACCAGTTCTTCCGCAACCCGCAGGACAAGGCGCACCTGCGCGATGCGCCCACGCACCTCGCGCAGATGCGCGGTGTGCTGTCGGTGCTGGGCATGGACCAGGCGGCCAACGCCGTGGCGCGCATGCGCGACAGCATCGAAGAGATCATCCAGACCGAAGTCGACGAGGCGCAGGCGCGCGCCACCGGCACCTTCGACCGGCTCGGCAACAACCTGGGCGCGCTGGGCTTCCTGATCGACATGCTGAACTACCAGCCGGCGCTGGCGAAGCGGCTGTTCGTGTACGACGAGGCGCGCGGCGAACTCAAGCCGCTGATGGGCCGTGCCCACGAGGAAGTGCCTGGCGCGGCGCCGGCAGCGCCCGCCCTGTCGCAGGAAGTGATGTCGGTCGTGTCCGAGGCGGCCGAGTCCGGCTTCGGCGAACTCGACGCCGCGCTGCCCGACAAGCTGGGCAGCATCGCCACGCAGGCCGCGCTGGCCGACAACAAGGGGCTGGCCCAGGCCGCGCGCGACGCCGCCGCGGCGGTGTCCAGCCAGGACCCGCAGGCTGCCGCGGCCGCGCTGTCGCAACTGGCCTCGGTGGCCAAGCCGCCGGCACCCGCCCCGGTGGCCGTGCCGACGCCGGTGGACGAGAGCGAAGAAGACGACCTGCGCGACATCTTCCTGGAAGAGGCGCGCGAGGTGGTGGCCAACGGCCGCGCCGCCGTCGTCGCGCTGGCGAATTCGCCTTCCGACGTGAGCGAACTCACGACGCTGCGCCGGGCCTTCCACACGCTGAAGGGCAGCTCGCGCATGGTGGGTCTCACCGAGTTCGGTGAAGCCGCGTGGTCGCTGGAGCAGGTGCTCAACACGTGGCTGGCCGACCAGAAGCCGTCCAACGACGACCTGCGCGCGCTGGCCGACGCTTCGCTCGAAGGCTTCGGCCGCTGGGTCGAAGACATCGCCGCCCACAACGACAGCGGCTGGAAGGCCGCCATGTTCCGCGGGCCGGCCGACACTTTCCGCACCGAACTCAAGCTGGTGCCGTTCGCGTTCGGTGCCGCACCGGCGCCTGCCCCCGTCGAGGCGGTCGAGCCCGAGCCTGCTGAAGTTCCGGTCATCGACTTCTCGCCCGAGCCCGAGCCGCAACCCGAGCCGCTGCCCGCAGCGGCAGACGCGCCCACGTTCGACCTGGAATTCCCGGCGCCCGCCGACGCAGGCTCGGTGGTCACCGAACTCCCGGCGGACGAACTGCCGCCCGAGTTCGACCTGGACATCACGCCCGAGGCTGCCCCGGCCGAGCCGACGGCCGCCGTGCCCGAACTGCCGGCCGAGATCGAAGGCATCGACTTCGGCAGCCTGTCGGCGCTGGGCGGGGCTGCCCCGCCCCCCGCGGCACAGGACATCGACGATGTGCCGGCCGCGGCCCCGCCCGCGAGCGAACCTGAACCTGAACCGGAAACGGCCGTGGCAGAGGCCGCGGAAGCCGCGCGTGACGAACAGGTCAAGGTCATCGGCTCGCTGCGCATCGGTATCCCGCTGTACAACGTGTACCTGAACGAGGCCGACGAATGGTCGCGCCGGCTCGTCACCGAAGTGGGCGAGTGGTGCCTGGAGATGAACCAGCGCGTGCCCGATTCGACGGTGGGCTGGGCCCATGCGCTGGCCGGCAGCTCGGCGACGGTCGGCTTCCAGACGCTGTCTGACGTGGCGCGTGCGCTCGAGAACTCGCTGGAACACACGCAGGGCCTGGCGTACGGCACCCCGCAGCACGCTGTGGCTTTCACTGCGGCGGCCGAAGAAATCCGCCGCCTGCTGCACCAGTTTGCCGCCGGCTTCCTGAAAGACCCCGACCCGCAGGTCGTGCGCACGCTGCACGAGCTGGCGGACCTGGACATCCCGTCGCGGCCGAGCCCGATGGAAGAAGCCGGCAGCGGCTTCGGCGACCTCGACTTCCTCTCGGCGCCCGAGCCTGCGCCCGAGCCTGCGCCGCAGGCGGAGCAGCCGGTGGTGGCGCCGCCCGAACCGCTGCGCGAGCCGGTGCAGCTGGCCGCCATGCCCTCGCAAGCCCAGCCCGCCCAGGCGCGCGGGGAAAGCGACGACGAATTCGACCTGGCCGACGTCATCGACCCCGACCTCTTCCCGATCTTCGAGGAAGAAGCGATCGAACTCATGCCCAACCTGGGCGGCGCGCTGCGCCAATGGGCGGCCCGCCCCGACAACCGGTCCGCGCGCGACCAGTCGCTGCGTGCGCTGCACACCCTGAAGGGCAGTGCCCGGCTGGCCGGCGCGCTGCGCCTGGGCGAGATGGCGCACCGGCTGGAGTCCGAGATCGAGTTCCTCGGCGCCGACAACGTGAACCCGGCCGACATCGACGACCTGCTGCAGCGCTTCGATGCGATGCAGGCGCGCTTCGACGTGCTGCGCGGCCAGCGCTCGACGGCGGAAGAAGAAGGCGCGCCGGTCGAAGTGCCGCCGCAACTGGCCGAAGCAGCCCCCGAGGAACCCGCCAACGAAGCCGTGATGGCGCGCGCGAGCGAGGAAGCCGCCGCCGCCCCGAAAGCCCGTTCGGCGCTCATGGCGCCCACCACGCTGTCGGTGGCGCCCACGCGCGCGACGGCCAGCCATGCGGTGCGCGTGCGCTCGCAGCTGCTCGACCGCCTGGTCAACCAGGCCGGCGAGGTGATGATCACGCGCTCGCGGCTCGAGGAAGAATTGCGCCAGCTGCGCAGCTCGCTGGACGACCTGACGGGCAACCTGGACCGGCTGCGTTCGCAGCTGCGCGAGATCGAACTGCAGGCCGAAACGCAGATGCAGTCGCGGCTGGCGCAGGCCAAGGACTCGGCTGCGGGGTTCGACCCGCTGGAGTTCGACCGATTCACCCGCGTGCAGGAACTCACCCGCCTGATGGCCGAGTCGGTGAACGACGTGGCCACCGTGCAGCGCAACATCCAGCGCGTGGTGGAGTCGACCGAAGACGACCTGATCGCACAGGCGCGGCAGACGCGCGAGCTGCAGCGCGACCTGCTGCGCACGCGCATGGTGGAGTTCGAAGGCATCTCCGACCGCCTGTACCGCGTGGTGCGGCAGGCCGCCAAGGAAGAAGGCAAGCAGGTCAAGCTGGACATCGTCGGCGGCTCGATCGAAATGGACCGCGGCGTGCTGGACCGCATGACGCCTGCATTCGAGCACCTGCTGCGCAACTGCGTGGCGCACGGCATCGAGCCGCCCGCCGTGCGTACCGCCGGGGGCAAGGAAGCCGCGGGCAGCATCGCCATCCACCTGCTGCAGGAAGGCAACGACGTGTCGGTGCAGTTCATCGACGACGGCGCCGGGCTCGACGTGGAGCGCATCCGCGAGAAGGCGCTGGCGCAGGGCCTCATCGGCCCCGGCCAGCAGATCAGCGACGCCGAAGCGGCCAACCTGATCTTCCTGCCCGGCTTCTCGACGGCCACGGTGGTGACCGCGATCGCGGGCCGCGGCATCGGCATGGACGTGGTGCGTTCCGAGGTGAACGCGCTGGGCGGCCGCATCGAGACCACGACGCAGCGCGGCAAGGGCTCGTCGTTCAAGCTGGTGCTGCCGCTGACCACCGCGGTGACGCAGGTGGTGATGGTGCGCACCGGCAGCCTGTCGGTGGGCGTGCCGGCCAACCTGATCGAAATCGTGCGGCGTGCCACGACCAAGGAAGTGGAGCAGGCCTACGCAACCGGCGTGTACCCCTTTGCCGGCGAAAACCTGCCGTTCTTCTGGTCGGGCGCGTTGCTGCAGTCGTCGGCGCGCAGCCACGAACCGGTGGGCAAGACGCTGCCGGTGGTGATCTTCCGCTCGGCTGCGCAGCGCGTAGCGGTGCACGTGGACGAAGTGCTGGGCAACCAGGAAGTGGTGGTGAAGAACCTCGGGCCGCAGCTGTCGCGGCTGCCCGGCCTGGCCGGCATGACCGTGCTGGCTTCGGGCGCGGTGGTGCTGATCTACAACCCGGTGGCGCTGGCGCAGGTGTACGGCGAGCAGGCCAAGGTGCTGAGCGCGGAGAAGGCGCAGGGCGAGACGGTGGAAGAAGCCGCTGCCGGCGGCGCTGCCGCCCTGGCCGCCGCCGTGCAGGCGCCGCCCGCCATTCCGCTGGTGCTGGTGGTCGACGACTCGATCACGGTGCGCCGCGTCACGCAGCGCCTGCTGCAGCGCGAAGGCTACCGCGTGGCGCTGGCCGCCGACGGCCTGCAGGCGCTGGAGCGGCTGGCCGAGGAAAAGCCCGCGGTGGTGCTGTCGGACATCGAGATGCCGCGCATGGACGGTTTCGACCTGGCGCGCAACATCCGCAACGACAAGGCGCTCACCGACCTGCCGATCATCATGATCACCTCACGCATCGCCGAGAAGCATCGCGAGCATGCGAAGGAACTGGGCGTGAACCACTATCTCGGCAAGCCGTATTCGGAAGAAGAGTTGCTGAGTTTGGTGAAGCACTATTCCACAGTGGCGGCGGCGGCGGCGTGAGGCGGGGGCTGGGGTTGCACCCCAGCCTACGGAGACCAGTTCCTTGGTAGGCTGGGGTGCAACCCCAGCGTTGACCAGCTGCTCGCTGCCTCAAAGCACGATCGAGTTGCCCACATCCGCCACGTTCAGCCCCGTGCCGATGAACACCACGAACTCCGCCACCGCATCGGCGTCGTTGCTGGCCTCGAGGAAGCCGGTGGCCGGGTTGTAGCGCACCTCGGCCACGCCGCTCGTGCTGCCCGCGGCACTGAACCCCGCGTCGCCGATGTACGTGAAGTTCTGGTTGCCCGACAGGGACGTGTTGGCGTCGATCGCTAGCAGGCTGATCCGGTCGAAGCCCGGCGTGAAGTCGGTGATGACGTCGCCGGCCGCTGCCGTTGCGCTCTCGGTAACCAGCGTGTAGATGAAGGTGTCGTTGCCAGCGCCGCCCGTCAGCCAGTCGCGCCCCGCGCCGCCGTTGAGCTGGTCGTTGCCGTCGCCACCCGAGATGGTGTCGTTGCCCCCGGCGCCCGTCAGGGTGTTGCTGCCTGTGTTGCCCGTGATGGTGTTGGCCTGCGCATTGCCCGCCAGCGTCGCACCCGCAACGAGGTTGCCGACCTCCACATAGGTGGCCATCGTGTAGCCGGAGACGTGCACGTTGGCCACGTCGGCCGTGCCGCCGGTGGAACCCTCGGTCGCCTTGTCCAGCAGCTCGGTGATCTCGTAGACGTCGTTGCCCGCGCCGCCCGCCATCGAGTCGATGCCCGCGCCCCCGTCCAGCGTGTCGTCGCCGACCAGGCCGTTGATGGTGTCGTTGCCGGCCCCGCCCGAAAGGCGGTTGTTGCCGTTGTTGCCGTTGATCGTGTTGGACAGGCCGTTGCCCACCCCGTCGATGCTGGCGATGCCGGTCAGCGTGAGCGTCTCGAGATGGTCAGGCAGCGTGTAGCTCGCGCTGGCGTTGACCCTGTCGGCGCCTTGGCCGTCCGCCTCGACCACCACGTCGTCCGTGCTGTCGACGATGAAGGTGTCGTTGCCGGCACCCCCGTACATCAAGTCGTTGCCGCCTCCGCCGTCGATGGTGTCGTGCCCGTCCTCGCCCCAGAAGGTATTGGCGTACGAGTTCCCGGTGAGGGCGTTGTTCCTGATGTTGCCCTGGCCCCAGGCGGCGCCGGCGTCTTCGGCCAGCCGGAGGTCTTCCACCATGTCGGCCATCTGGCCTGTGATCGTGTCGTTCGCCAGCGCGTAGCTGATCGACGAGACCACCACGTCCCTCAGGTCGTAGGTGCCCGTTTCCCTGACGATGTCATCCACGCTGTCGACGCGGTAGGTGTCGTTGCCGGTGCCGCCTTCCATGGTGTCGGCGCCCGCGGCTCCATCGAGCGTGTCGTTGCCGGCCATGCCCTGCAGCGAGTCGTTGGCCAGCCCGCCGGCCAGCGAGTCGTTGCCCGACATGCCGACCTTGTGCGCGCCCACCAGCACGGTGGGGTCGCTGGTCACGCTCTCGACCGTGCCCCAGCCGTCCGTGTAGCTGACGCGCACCGACACGTACGTGTCGGCGTCCGCAGCGGCCAGCAGGTAGGTGGAGCCGGTCGCGCCCTGGATCACCAAGCCGTTGCGCAGCCACTGGTAGTTGAAGGTGCCCAATCCGTCTTCGTCGGTGATGGAGGCCGTGGCAGTCAGCACCTGGTTCTGGCGAGCCGTGCCGCTGATGGTGACCGTGCCGGCCGGCGGGTCGTTGAGGTTCTGCACCGGCGCGGACGGCGCGCTCGGGACGGATTCGTCGGTGCCCCACGCATCGGTGTAGCTGGCGACTACGGTGATCACCTGGCCGACCTCGGCCTGCGTGAGCTGCAGCGTCGCTCCGGTGGCGCCTTCGATGTCGATGCCGTCGGCCTGCCACTGGTAGCCGATGGTGCCCAGGCCATCCTCGTCGTCGAGCGAATTCGAAAGGGCCAGCGTGCCGTCTTCGATGGCGGCGCCGGTGATGGTGACGGTGCCGCTCGGCGCGTCGTTGACGTTCGCGACTTCGGCCGTCGCCCCGCTGGTCACGGCTTCTTCTTCGCCGTACCCGTCGGTGTAGCTGGCCGTGACCGTGATGACCGCGCCCACGTCGTCCTGCGTGAGCGTGAAACTGACGCCCAGCGCGCCGTCGACGGGGGTGCCATCGCGCAGCCACTGGTAGGTGGTCAAGCCGCCGCGGCCGTCCAGGTCCTGCAGCGTGTCCTGCACGGCCAGCACCTGGTCTTCGGCCGCAGTCCCGGAGATGAGCAGCGTGCCGGTGGGCGCGTCGTTGGCGTTTGCGACCGCACCGGTCGCGTCGCTCGTGGCGGACTCGTCCTCGCCGGTATCGTCGGTGTAGCTGGCGGTGACCGAGATCGAGGTGTCGACATCGTCCTGCGTCAACGTGTAAGTTGCCCCGGTCGCGTCGACGATCGGCGCGCCGTCGCGCAGCCACTGGTAGCTGACAGGTCCGCTCAGGCCATCCGCGTCGTCCAGGGTGTCGGAAGCCGAGAGGGTTTCGCCCTGCGTGGCCGCGCCAGTGATGGTGACCGTGCCGGAAGGCCCGTCGTTGATGTTGGCGACTTCGGCCGTGGCGCCGCTGGTGACGGCTTCGTCTTCGCCGCCGTC
Organism: Burkholderiales bacterium; assembly: GCA_016213325.1. GTDB lineage: Bacteria > Pseudomonadota > Gammaproteobacteria > Burkholderiales > Burkholderiaceae_C > Ramlibacter. The sequence continues at coordinate 81,452 of JACRAY010000024.1, forward strand.
ATCGGTGTAGCTGGCCACGACGGAAATCGTTGCGCCCACGTCGGCCTGCGCCAGCAAATAGGTGGTGCCGGTGGCATCCGCTATCGGCGCGCCGTCGCGCAGCCACTGGTAGCCGATGTCGCCCAAGCCGTCGCCGTCGGCCAGGTCGTTCGAGGCGGTGAGCACCTGCCCCTGCGTCGGCGTGCCCGTGATCTCCACGCTGCCCGTGGGTGCGACGTTGTTGGGCACCACTGGTGCCGTGCCGGCCGAAGTGACGATTTCCAGGTTGCCGGAGCCGTCGGTGTAACTGGCCTGCACCGAGATGACACTGCCCGCGTCGTCGTTCGTCAGTGTGTAGGTCGAACCGGTTGCATCGGCGATGGGGTCGCCGTCACGCAGCCACTGGTAGGTGATGGTGCCGTTGCCGTCCGGATCGTCCAGTGTGTTGGCGGCAGTGAGGGTCTCGTCTTCCGTGGCTTCGCCGCTGATCGTGACGGTGCCCGTTGGCTCGTCGTCCACGGCGGTAAGGCTGACGGTGACAGAGTCGTTGGAGTAGGCGTAGTCGTTTTCATACACCACCAGCGACAGCGTCCGCGAGGCAGGCGGCGTGTCGGAAGTGTTGGTCCAGCGCACGCCTTCTATCAGCTGCGCAATCAGTTCGTGCTCGTTCCGGTAATTGTCGATGTTGACGGTGAGCGTCGAACCATCGGTCCCACCGGAGACCGTGCCGAAGTAGCTGCCGTTGTACGACAGCTGGTTGCCGGACATCGAGAAGCCCGATGGCAACGAAAGTGTCAGCTGGTCTGCCGAAGTCGCATCCTGCACGCTCACATCGAAGCGCCAGGCGGACATGTCGTAGTTGGACCCGTAGCCGGAGTTGTAGCTCACCCCCGGCTGGTGGTAGTAGCTCACGTCCTGGAACGGAGTGGCCGCCTGTTGCTCGGTACCCGAAGCTGTGGAATTGTCGACGGAGTACTCGAGAGTTCCCGGGTAGTTGCTCCAGTTGTACCAGTTGTACCAGTTACCCCAACCCCAGCTCATGATGTACTGCCTTTACTGCTTATTGCTGGGCCGAATCGTAAGTGTTCTTATCGAAGGTCCGCATCACCCATATTGACGATGCCGCGGAACGTGGCGCCCGATACACTGGCGGGCCCAGAGAGGTTTTTGTATGGTTCCCCAGCGGCTGCGGCTCTTGAGGTGGTATCGCGCAGCTGTGAGGCCGGGCGACGCTTCCCCCCTAAATTTGGTGATGGTGCAGTCCACGACGTTCTGCAACATCGACTGTTCCTACTGCTATCTTCCCAATCGTGACAGCAAGGGCCGGTTCGACCTGGCACGCCTGCCGTTGCTTCTGAAGAAGCTGGACGCCGCCGGGCTGGTCGGCCTGGAGTTCTCACTCGTGTGGCATGCCGGCGAGCCGCTGGTGCTGCCGGCCGACTACTACCGCCAAGCGTTCGAGACGGTGAAGCGGTCGCTGGGCGAGCGCGTACGCATCCGGCACTCGTTCCAGACCAACGCCATGCTGGTGACCGAGGAGCACTGCAAGCTCTTCAAGGAATACGGCGCTTCCATCGGCGTCAGCATCGACGGGCCCGACTTCGTGCATGACCGCTTCCGGCGCACCCGTTCGGGCGCAGGCACCCACGCCCAGGCCATGCGCGGGGTCGAACTGCTGCGAAGCCAAGGCATCCCTTTCACGACGATCTCCGTCGTCACGGCCGATGCGCTGCCGCATGCGGACGAGATCTTCGACTTCCTGGTCGGCCTGAAGCCGCTGGAGATCGGTTTCAATGTCGACGAACTGGAAGGCGAGAACCTCTCCAGCACGCTCACCGGCGCCGAGTCGCAGTACCGGGCCTTCATGAAGCGCATCATGGACCGGGCGCTCACGACCAAGGGCGCCCCGACCGTGCGCGAACTGAAGCAGGCTTTCGGTGCGGTGCAGGGCTCGGTCTTCGGGGCCACTGCCGTGTCGTCCGAATGCAACCCGCTGTCGATCCTGAACGTGGGCATCGACGGCCGCCTCACCACCTACTCGCCGGAGCTGCTGGACAGCAAGCACCCGGTGTTCGGCGACATCAGCTTCGGCACGATCGAGTCGGTGGACTTCACGAAGCTGTTCGACGAGCCCAAGTTCATCCAGGTCCACGAAGAGGTCATGGCGGGCGTCGAGAAGTGCCGCGATACTTGCGGCTACTTCGACGCCTGCGGCGGTGGCGCGCCGTCGAACAAGCTGGCCGAACACGGCACCTTCGCGGCCACCGAGACCGCGTTCTGCCGCCAGAAGTACAAGATCACGACCGACCTGGCGCACGAACACGTGGTGGCCCGGCTCGCGGAGGTCGGCCGCGCGAGGGTGAAGGCATGAAGGAGATCTTCGGCGTGCGGCACTTCGACATCATGGTCGTGGGCGGCGGCACGGCCGGGTGGCTCAGCGCCAACCTGCTGCAGGCGCTGCTGAACCAGCAGGGGATGGAGCGCTTTCGCATCACGCTGGTCGAATCGCCTGATACACCGCGCATCGGCGTCGGTGAGGCCGTGCTTCCGACGTTGCGCCAGACGCTGGAAGACATCGGCCTCGCCGAGTCGACGTTCATGGCGCACACCAACGCGACGTTCAAGCACGCGATCCGCTTCGAAGGCTGGCTCGACGGCCGCGACAGCTACTACCACCCGTTCGAGGCTTTCGAGGCGATGGGCCACACCGGCCCGGGCGACTACTACGGGGCGCTGATGGCGCTGGCCCGGCAACGCCGGGTGGACTTGGGTGCCTTGTGGTTCCAGACCCGCGACCATGCCGACGCGCAGCCGTACGCGTATGCCACCGGGATCCAGCCGTACCTGTGCGACGCCCACAAGGCACCGCGCGCGGCGGACGACCCCGACTACACGGGCCGCGTCAACTACGCTTACCACACCGACGCCGAGCGCTTCGCCGACCTGCTGGCCGAGCATGGGCGCGGCCAGCGCATCAGCCACCTGGTGGACCACGTGACCGAGGTCGAGCCCGATGGAGCGGGCGGCATCGCGGCGGTCCACACGCGCAACAACGGCCGGCTCGCGGCCGACCTGTTCGTCGACTGCACCGGGTTCCTCGCGCTGATGATCGAGAAGACCCTGCATGCAGGCTTCGAGTCGTACGCCGACTGGCTGCTGTGCGACCGCGCCATTGCCATGCCGACGAAGGCGCGTTCGCAGCCGAGGCCGTTCACCACCTGCACGGCGCTGCAATCGGGGTGGATGTTCTCGATCGACCTGACGTCACGCACGGGCAACGGCTATGTGTACTCCAGCCGCCACATCGACGACGATGCGGCCGAGGCCGAACTGCGCGCGCGCCTCGGGCCGGAGACCGACGGCGTGCAGCCGCGCCGGCTTCGCATGCAGGTGGGGCGGCGCCGCGAGGCCTGGAAAGCCAACTGCGTCGCCATCGGCCTCGCGGCCGGCTTCATCGAACCGCTGGAGTCCACCGGCATCTACCTGATCGAACGAGGTGCGCGCCTGCTGTGCGAGCTGCTGTCCGACGTGTCGGTGCCGCAGTCGGCGCGCGACCTGTACAACGAGCGCATGCGCTCCGAGTTCGAGGCCATCCGCGACTTCGTGGTCGCGCATTACTGCCTGACGAAGCGACACGACACGCCGTTCTGGCGCGACGTGCAACGGGCCGAACACATTCCGCCCGCGCTCGCGCGGCAGCTCGAGCTGTGGCGGCGCTACATCCCGTCGGCGGAAAATCTCACCGGCAACATCGACCTGTTCGACCACCAGAACTACCGCGCGGTCCTGTTCGGCATGGGCTGGCAGGTGCAGCAGCCGGCCGGCCGGCACTTCCTGCGCGAACCGCTGGACGCGCAGGACGCGCGCAAGGCGGTGTGGACGGCGGCCGAGCGGGCCCTGGAACAGTTGCCGGCCCACAAGGATGCGGTACAGGCCACGGTGGGGCGGCACCGCGTTGCATCTTCCGACGTGCACGAGTTGCCGTTCCAGCGCGGCATCAGGCTGGCCGCATTGGCAGCGGACCCCGCGCGCCTGCAACTGTCAGGCGGCACCACAACTCCCGTTGCGGCAGGTTGCCCGGAGCACAAGTACCACCAGGGCGCACGCGTGCCCAAGAGTCCGTGGCGGCCGGTGAGCCCGGCCGAGTGCGCTGCGCTCACGCACCCCACCGCGGCTTGCGCCATCGGCGACTTCGTCGCAGTGGTTCCGATTGCCGCCGGCATCGTCGAGGCGATGCGTAGCGCGGCAGCCGATGTGGTGGCGGCGGCGCGACGCGAGCCGCTGGCCAGCGAACAGGTGGCGGGCGTGCGCGACGAGAACCCCGTGCTGGGCAAGGCCGTCGCGCGGCTGGCCGGGCAATACGGCGACACGCTGCGTGCGCTGGGGCTGATCGTCAATTCGCCGGGCTGGGCCACCATCACCGGCGACAAGTTCGACAGCAAGCGCATCGGCCTGCACTTCGACAGCTGGTCGCGCCTGCCGGTGGCCCGCCGGGCGGAAGCCGACAACCGCATCTGCATCAACCTGGGCACGCAGTCGCGCCGCCTGCTGTTGGTCAACGTGCCGATGGCCGCCATCTGCCGCCTGCTGGACGAGCGCGGCATCGCGCGTCCGGCCGAAGACGCGACGGAGATCGGGCGCACTTTCATGCGCGCGTTCCCCAACTACCCGGTCGTCGCTGTCGAGGTGCGCCCTGGCGAGGCCTACATCGCACCCACAGAAAACGTCATCCACGACGGCAACAGCGAAGGCATGGGCGACTGCGACGTGACCTTTACCGCCATCGGCCGGTTCGGCATCGAGCCGGTGCTCAGCTCACGTTCCCCGGCAGCGACAGCAACAGCCTGATCAGGTCGGCCTGGCGGTTGGTGCCGGTCTTCACCAGCACGGCACGAAGCTGCGAGCGCACCGTGTGCACGCTGGTGCGATGGCGCTGGGCGATTTCCTTCACGTCGAAGCCGGCGGCCAGCGCCACCGCGATGCGCGCTTCGGCCGGCGTGAGGCCGAAACACTCCGCCAGCAGCAGCGGGTCGTGCGCCGTGTCGAGCTCGCGCAAGGGGTCGTGCGCGATCATCAGGAAGCGCACGGTGGTGCCGAACGCGCGCATCGAGTTCTCTGGGCGCACCGCGCTCACGAACAGCATCAGGTCCGGCAGGTTGCGGCGGGGCAAACGCACCAGCCGGCGTTGCCGCAAGGGGTCATCCGCCGTGCGCCGCAGTTCGTCGATGGCTTCGGAGACGCGCACGGCACATTCGGGGTCCTTGCAGACGAGGCGGCCGCCGCGCTCGACCAGCGGGTCGCGCGCGGCCAGCAGCCGGTCGGCCGCGGCGTTTCGCTGCACGATGCCCAGCGCATCGTCCACCAGCAGCATCGCCTGCGGAAAGGGGTCGAGCAGGTGCTTGGGGATCTGCTGGTCGCCGAACCGCCGCCCTACGTGCAGGTGGTTGTGCAGGGCCTCCGCCAGGTGGTACGCGAGCGGCTCGACGGCCGGCATGTCGGCCGGTCCCAGCGGGCGTGCGCCCGCCGCACGGAACAGGACGAGCAGCACGACCGCATCGTCCTCGTCGACCAGCTTGGTACCTGCGATGTGGCGGCCGCCGTGCGGCAGCAGGAAGTCGCGGAAGAACGGATGCCCCGCCACGAAGGCGGCGTCGAACAGTTCGTGGTCGTGCGCCCATTCGCCCACTTCCCCGGCCATGACCGGCGCCACCAGCGGGTTGACGGCGTGGTAGAAGCGCAGGTAGTCCAGCGCGAAGGCCGGCGGTGCGGTGCCCGCGAAGAAATGGAACTCCACGGCGCCGCTGGCCTTGTCGATGCCGATCACCTGCACGGCCCAGCAGTCGAGCCGGCTGGCCAGGTGCTTCAGGGGCACGTCCCAGTCCAGGCGGCCGGTGGCAGCGGCATAGATCTCGGAAATGACTCGCTGGGGCATGGTCCATTCTGTGGCCAGCCGCGCCCGCGAATCGACCCTCAAACGAGTCACGCCAAAAGAAATCGGCCCCCCGGGGGGGCCGATCTCTGCAGTAGCGTTGGCGCCTTGCGGGCTCAGAGCATGAGGGAAGCGCCCACGTCCGCCACGTTCAAATCCATGCCGATGAACACCACAAGCTCAGCCGCCGCGTCCGAGTCATTGCTGGCTTCGAGGTAGCCGGTGGTGGGGTCGTAACGCACCTCGGCCATGCCGCTGGTGCTGCCCACGGCGTTGAAGGCATCGGAGTTGATGTAGGTGAAGTTCTGGTTGCCCGACAACGACACATTGGCGTCGATCGCCGTCAGGCTGATCTTGTCTTCCAGCGGCGTGAAGTCCGTGATGGTGTCGCCGGCTGCTGCGGTGCTGCTTTCGGTGACCAGCGTGTAGATGAAGGTGTCGTTGTCCGCGCCACCGGTGAGCGTGTCGCGGCCGGCGCCGCCGGTGATCTGGTCGTTGCCGGCGTCGCCCGATATCGAGTCGTTGCCGCCCGCGCCCTTCAGCGTGTTGCTGCTGGTGTTGCCGTTGATCGTGTTCGACTGCGCGTTGCCGTTCAGCACGCTGCCGGTCACCAGGTTGCCGACCTCCACGTAGTTGGCCATCGTGTAGCCCGACACGTACACGTTCACCGTGTCGCCGGTGCCCCCAGTCGATCCTTCGAGCACCTTGTCCGCCAGCGAATCGACGTTGTAAGTGTCGTTGCCGCTGCCGCCCGACATCGAGTCATTGCCTGCTCCGCCGATCAGCATGTCGTCGCCGTTCAGCCCGTACATGGTGTCGTTGCCGCCTTCGCCCCACAGGGTGTTGGCCCCGTTGTTGCCGTTGATGGTATTGGCCTGGGCGTTGCCGGTGCCGTCGATGTTGCCGGTGCCGGTGAGCGTGAGCGTCTCGATATAGTCCGACAGCGCATAACTGGTGCTGGCATTCACCTTGTCGTTGGTGCCGCCGCTTGCATCCTCGCTGATCCAGTCGTAGTAGTTGTCGACGATATACGTGTCGTTGCCCATCCCGCCGTACATCGAGTCTTCGCCCGCGCCGCCGTCGATGGTGTCGTTGCCGTCCTCGCCCCAGAACGTGTTGTTGTACGAATTGCCCGTGAGGATGTTGGCCTTGCTGTTGCCTTCGCCCGTCAGGGCGTCGGGGTCCTCCTGCAGCGTCAGGTTCTCGATCAGGCCGGCCATCTTGCCGGAGTCCAGGTCGTCGGTCAGCGCGTAGCTGACCCAGGAAAGCACCACGTCCTTCAGGTCGTACAGGCCCGACTCGGCGACGATGTCGGCGGTGTTGTCGACCAGGTAGGTGTCGTTGCCGGTGCCGCCCACCATCGAGTCGTTGCCCTCGCCGCCGTTCAGCGTGTCGTGGCCGGCGTGCCCTTCGAGCCAGTCGTTGGTGATGCCGCCGGTGAGCGAGTCGTTGGCGGCGCTGCCCACCTCGTGGTGGCCGACCAGCACGCCGGGGTAAAGCGTGTACATGTCCTCGAAGTCGGCGGTGCCGGTATTGACGTTGCCATCCATGTCGAGGAACGAGAACATGGCCGTGAGCTGCTTGCCGCCGTCGCCCTGCTCGAACGTGTAGGTGGACGTGTAGTCGCCGCTGCCGGTGAGCACGTCGGTGAACGCAGGGCTGCCGTCCAGCAGCCAGTAGATGGTCACGTCGCCGTCGATGCCGCCGTCGATGGTGTCGGTCACGCTCAGCCTCATCGTGGCGCTCTTGTCCTCGATGAAGTCGCCGGTGACGGTGAAGTTGGTCACGACTTCCTGGTCGTCCACTTGCAGGACGTCGATGTCCATCGTGTAGGCGACGGAGGTGTTGTCGGCGCTCGGCGTGTTGCTGGTGGTGCCGGCGTCGACCAGCATGAAGTTGAAGCTGGCAAACGGCGCCGTGTAGCTGTAGTTGTTTTCGTCGGTCCCGGCGGCAAACGTGAGCAGGTCGATATCGGCCACGTCGATCGTCGTGGTCGGCACGGAGCCACCGTTGTACATCAGGCCGGCCGGCGCATTGGTGATGATGATGCCCGCAAAGGCATCGCCCTCGGTGTCGCTGTAGTCGATGGAGAAGTCGTAGGCGCTGAACGTGTAGGTGGCATCTTCGGTCGCGTCCACGCTCTCGTTGTCGCCCGTCGGCGGGTCGTTCACTGCAGAGATGTTCAGCGTGAACGTGTAGGCCGACGTGCTGGTGCCGGAGTCGCTGGTGCCGGTGTCGAAGACCGCGAAGTCGAAGCTGTCGGTGCCGTTGTAGTCACCGTCGGTCTGCACGTACTCGAGCAGCCCGATGTCACCTGCGTCGATCGACTCGCTCACGATAATCTGGTCGCTGCCGACCCAAAGCTGGCCGTGGTCCGGCAGGTCGGTGACGATGATGCCGCCGAAGGCGTGCCCTTCGACCGGGTCGCTGAAGCCGAAGTCGGCGATGGTGAAGTTGGCATAGCCGAGGTCTTCGTCGAACGTCGCAAAGGTGCTGGCCCCGACGGGGTCGTCGTTGGTTGCGTTCAGGTTGACCGTGAAAGTTCCCGGGTCGGACGGGTAGCTGGCGAAGTTGGTGGTGAAGGTGGGTGTGAAGGTAAAGCTCGCGTGATACGCCACCACGTCGAAGTCGATGACGATCGATCCGTCGTAGTTGGCATCGGGCACCAGGAAGAGGTCGCCGATGTCCGAGTTGGAGAAGTCCTGGTAGCCCGACGCGGCGATGTGCTGCCACCGTCGTACGTGATGTACCCGTTGGCCGGGTCGTAGACCCGGATGTAGAAGACGTAATCGGATGTGTAGGACCCGCCCGTGTGATTGAACGAGAGGCTGATGGACACCGGCGAAGCGGGGTCTTCTGAAGCTGTCGTGAATGTGTCGTTGCCAATGGGAATGCTCATACTCCGCCTCCGTTGTGGGTTGAAGCGACTCTTATACCGCAGGCATGTTACTTTCGCATCAGAAAGTTACCGGTGGCCCGCATGCAACGCGCGAGCGGAGAATGTCACTTCCATGTGCACTCAGGCGGGTTCGCTGACCCCACCTGTTCCAGAGTATCCAAATGTAGTCAATAGCCCAGTTTCATAGGACTATGGCACCCAGCACCGAGGTGCTCGTGATCCCGGCGCCCACGATGATGATCGCGAACTCCGCGATAGTGTCGGCGTCGTTGCTGCCGTAAAGGATGCCGGCTACGGCGTCATAACGCAGCTGCCCCGTGGCATTGGCGTCGAACGGGTCCGAGCCTTTCCAGGTGAACGGCTGGTTGCCGGTGAGCGCCGCGTTGGCGTCGATCCCCGACAGGTCGATCGTGTCGTCGCCCAGCACCAGCATGACCGTGTCGCGCGCGCCCGCGGAATTGGGCGAGTCGGCGACCAGGGTGTACAGGTAGACGTCCGCACCGGCCTGCCCGTCCAGCCAGTCGGCCCCGGCCCCGCCGGTCAGGCTGTCGGCGCCGCCGCCGCCGTACAGCGAGTCGTTGCCGCCCATGCCCTTGAGCGTTTCGGCCGCCGTGGCGCCGTACATGGTGTTGGCCTGCGCGTTGCCGGTACCGCTGGCGGCGCCCTGCAGGTACATCACCTCCACGTAGTTCGGCATGGTGAAGCTGGTGGCCGCGTAGATCACGTCGGTGCCCTGGCTGCCCGCTTCGATCACCTTGTCGCCGGCCTGGTCGACGTAGTAGGTGTCGTTGCCCGCCCCGCCGACCATGGAGTCGTTGCCGCCGCCGCCGTCGAGGGTGTCGTTGCCGCCCACCCCGTAGATGGTGTCGTTGCCGAGCCCGCCCGAAAGGCTGTTGCTGCCGGCGTTGGCGGTGATCAGGTTGGCCGAGTCGTTGCCCCCGCCGTTGATGTCCGCCGTGCCGGTCAGGGTCAGCCGCTCCAGCCCCGCCGACAGCGTGAAGCTGGCCGAGGCGAGCACCACGTCCAGCGTGCCGGCGCTGTCGGTGATGGTGTCGCCCACGTTGTCCACGGTGTAGGTGTCGTTGTCCGCGCCGCCGTCCATCGAGTCGGCGCCCGCGCCGCCGTCGATGGTGTCGTTGCCGGCCAGGCCCGTGAGCGTGTTGTTGCCGCTGTTGCCGGTGAGCACGTTGGGCTGCGTGTTGCCGGTGCCGGCCACCGAGCCGGTGCCGGTGAGCACCAGCGCCTCCACGTTGGTGGGCGTGGTGAAGGTGACCGACGAATAGATGATGTCCTTGCCGGCCAGCGTGCTGCTGTCGATGACCACGTCGCCCACGTTGTCCACGTAGTACGAGTCGTTGCCGCCCGCGCCTTCCATGGTGTCGTTGCCGGCGCCGCCGGTCAGGGTGTCGGCGCCTTCCATGCCCTGCAGCGAGTCGTTGGCCGCGCCGCCGGTCAGGATGTCGGTGCCGGAGCCGCCGACGCGCCAGGCGCCTACCAGCGGCGTGGCGGCGCTGGTGACGCTCTCTTCCGTTCCGTCACCGTCTGTGTAGCTCACCACCACCGTGAAGGTATGGTCGGCGTCCTGCGGGTACTTCAGCAGGTAGGTGTTGGAACTCCCCGTCTGCGCCACCGTGGAGTCGTCGCGCAGGAAGGTGTAGGTGAAGCTGCCGAGACCGTCGATGTCGGTGATGAGGCCAGTAGCCGTCGCCGTGAGCACCTTGCCGGTGAGGTAAGGCGCCGTCCCCACCAGCGTGGGGGTGCCCACGGGCGCATCGTTCACCGGCGAGATGCTGGTGGCGATGGCGGCAGTGGCGGCCGAGATGGCCGTAGCGTCGCCGTTGGTGGTGGTGTCGATCGCCACGCCGAAGCCGCCGGCGTAGGTGTCGTCCAGCGCGCGGATGGTCAGGGCGCCCGGCGTGCCGTTGTAGTCGGCCACGGGCAGGAAGCGCACCAGCGTGGCAGCCGACAAGGCCAGCCCCGCGCTGGCCGTCAGCGAAGTGCCCAGGTCGATCCACGAGCCGTTCCAGTACTGCCATGTGCCTTCGGCGACGGTGGCCGCGTTGCCGATGATCGCGTAGCCGGAAATCGTGCCGCCATCGGGCTCGGTAGCCGCGATGCCCAGCGCGTTGAGGGCCTGGCCGGCCGGGTTGGTGGAGTCCTCGTCCACCGCGTCCAGCATTCCGTCTCCGGAAAGCACCGGCGCGTCGTTGACGGCCGTGATGTTGATCGTGGTGCTGCCGGTGGCGCTGTCGCCGTCGCCGTCGTCGAAGGTCCAGTCGATGTCGACCGAAGCGGGCGGTGACTGGTCGGTGCTGGCGTAGCCGATGCTGGAGAGCACTTCGTCAACCGCGGATTGCGTGGCACTGGCGTTGAAGGTGATGGTGAGCGTGCCGCCGCTGTTGGAGACCGTTCCGATGGCGACGGATGAAAGCTCCGCACTGCTGCCGTTGAACACCAGGTTGCCCATGGCGGAGAACACGTCGTCGCTTTCGGCGCCGCCGTTGCGGGCCAGCGTGACGCTGGCGCCGGAGAAGTTGTCGGCGCCGGAGAGTTCGACGTCGTAGACCGCGACCGCGCTGTCCAGGGCGATGGCGGCGGCGTCTTCGGTGTAGGCGACCGTCCCGCTGAGAGTGTCGATGGCGGTGCCGGCGAAAGTGGTGTCCAGGCTACCGTCGGCGTTCAGCCGCACGATGCCGAAGTCATTGTCGCTGCCGTTGTACGTGTAGCCGGCAACCAGAATCTTGCCGTCGGGCTGCACGGAGACGCTGAAGCCGAAGTCCTGCGAACTTCCCACCCCGATTGACGCCATGCCGTCGGAATCAAAGCTGGTGTCCAGCGAGCCGTCGCCGTTCAAACGCACGATTGCGAAGTCATACTCGCTGCCGTTGAACGTTTGGCCGGCCACCAGAATCTTGCCGTCGGGCTGCACGGTGACGCTCTCGCCGAAGTCGTCCGAACTGCCCACCCCGATCGACGCCATGCCGTCGGAATCAAAGCCGGTGTCCAGCGTGCCGTTGGCGTTCAGGCGCACGATGCCGAAGTCATTGTTGCTGCCGTTGTGTGCGTATCCGGCCACCAGGATCTTGCCGTTGGGCTGCACGGTGAGGCTGCGGGCGTAGTCGTTCGAACTGCCCACGCCGATCGAAGCCTTGCCGTCGGAATCGAAGCCGGTGTCCGGCGAGCCGTCGGCGTTCAGGCGCACGATGCCGAAGTCATAGTCGGTGCCGTTATACGTTTCGCCGGCCACCAGGATCTTGCCGTCCGGCTGCACGGTAACGCTGTAGCCTCCCCTGTCCTGCGAACTGCCCACGCCGACTGAAGCCTTGCCGTCGAAATCGAAGCTGGTGTCCAGCGAGCCGTCGGCGTTCAGGCGCACGATGCCGAAGTCATAGTCGCTGCCATTGAACGATTCGCCGCCCACCAGGATCTTGCCGTCAGGCTGCACGGTGACGCTGTAGCTCGCATCGTCCGCCGAACTGCCCACCCCGATCGACGCCTTGCCGTCGGAATCGAAATCGGTGTCCAGGGTACCGTCGGCGTTCAGGCGCACGATGCCGAAGTCATAGTTGCTGCCGTTGTACGTTCGGCCGGCCACCAGGATCTTTCCGTCGGGCTGCACGGTGACGCTGTAGCCGTAGTCGTTCGAACCGCCCACGCCGATCGACGCCTTGCCATCGGAATCGAAGCCGGTGTCCAGCGTGCCGTCGGCGTTCAGGCGCACGATGCCGAAGTCATCGTTGCTGCCATTGAATGTCAGGCCAGCCAGCAGGATCTTTCCGTCGGGCTGCACGGTGACGCTGTAGCCGTAGTCGTTCGAACCGCCCACGCCGATCGACGCCTTGCCGGTGCCGCTCACAGGTGCGAAAGTCGGCGCATCGTTGACCGCCGTCACCGTGATCGAAGCCGTGTCCGTGGCGCTGCTGAACTCCGTTGTGCCGCCGGATGCGGTGATGACCGTATAGCTGCCCGACGTCCCGCTGTCCTGGTCCCATGCCCGGAACGTGATCGCGCTGGTCATCGTGCCGTTCAGGTCGCCGTACGGCAACAGCCGCACCTGCGCGGTGGGACCGAGCAGCAAGGCGAGCTGGTTCGAACCGGAGTTCAGCAGGCCGGCGTGCATCGTCAGCCACGTGGTCCCGCTGTCGGTGCTGAACTGCCAGGTGCCGAGGCTGGTGTCGACGCCCGTGATCGCGATGGCTTCGACGGTGGTGCCGTCGGGGTCCAGGATGCTGCCGTTCGCGACCAGCGCCGCCACCGTGGTGCCGGCAGGGTTCGTTGCACCTTCGGCAACCGCCGCCACGGTGTGGCTGTACGAGCTGTCCAGCACCGGCGCATCGTTCGACGCCGTGAGGTTCACGATGGTGTTGCCGGTGGCCGTGCCGAGGCTGCCGTCGTTGAAGGTCCAGTCGATCTGCACCGTGCTGGGCGGCGTGCCGTCGGCGCAGGTATAGGCGATGCTCGAGAGCACCTCGTTCACTGCATCCTGGTCGGCATTGCCGTTGAAGGTGATGGTGAGCGTGCCGCCGGCGTTGGACACCGTGCCGACCGTCACTGCGCTCAGCACCGCGTTGCCGCTGGAGAAAACGAGGTTGCCCGTGGTGGAGAACACGTCGTCGGCGCTGGCACCGCCATTGCGCGCGAGCGTGACGCTGGCCCCGTTGAAGTTGTCGGCTGCGGACAGTTCGGCGTCGTAGACCGAAACGGCCGTGTCGAGCGCGACGGGGAACGAGCCGGTATAGGGCACCGTGCCGCCCAGCGTGTTGGTGGCGGTCCCGTTGAAACTCTCGTCGAAGCTGCCGTCGGCGTTGATCCGCGCCACGCTGAAGTCGTAGTCGGACCCGTTGGAGGAGAAGCCGCCGATGACGATCTTGCCATCGGGCAATTGCGCGACGCCGTAGCTGGCATCGTTGCCGCTGCCCAGGTTGAGCGTGACCGGCGAGCCTCCGTTGAAGCTGCTGTCCAGCGTGCCGGTGGTGGTGAGCCGGATCAGCCCCATGTCGGCATTGGCCTGGCCGGACACCAGGATGCTGCCATCGTTCTGCACGTAGATCGCCAGGGCGTAGTCGTTGCCCGACGTGAAGGACTGCGTGAACTTGCCGTCGCCGCTGAACGTGGTGTCGAGGGTGCCGTCGGCATTGGCCCGGATGATGGCCAGGTCGTAGTTGGCGCCGTTCGAGGCTCCGCCCGCGATGAGGACCTTTCCGTCCGGCTGGACGGTCATGGCGTAGGCGAGGTCGGTGATGCTGCCCACCGGGAACAGCTTGAAGCCGGTGGTGTTGAACGTGGTGTCCAGGCTGCCGTCGGCATCCAGCCGGGCCAGGACGAAGTCGTAGTCGGTGCCCATCGTCGTGCCCGCGACGAACATCTTTCCGTCGGGCAGGGCTCGCACCAGGCCGTGGTAGTCGCCGTCGATGCCGGGGACCAGGTCGAGCAGCACCCGTCCGGCGACGTTGAAAGTCGAGTCGAGCGCGCCGGTGGTGCCGAGGATGCGGACAACACCGATGTCGTAGTCGCCGCTGCCATTGAGCGCCTGTCCAGCCACGAGGATGTTGCCGTCGGCCTGCAGCGAGACCGAGTAGGCGTAGTTCGTCGTCGCTCCGGCGCCCACCTGGACAGGACTGCCGCCGTTGAAGCTGCTGTCGAGCGAGCCGTCGGCATTGAAGCGCACCACGGCGAACTTGGTGTCCCCCGCCGAGGCGCCGGCCACCACGATCTTGCCATCGGGCTGCACCAGCACGGCTTCGGCGAAGTCATCACCCGACGAGATCGACAGGGTGACGATGCCGTCGCCGCCGCCGAACGTGGTGTCGAGGTCGCCGTTGGCATCGACCCGCGCGACGGAGAAGTCGTAGGTGGTGCCATTGAACGAATTCCCGGCCAGCACGACCATGCCATCGGCTTGCACCGCCATGCCCACGGCGAAGTCGTCCTGGCCGGCGAAGACCGGGTACAGCCCACTGCCCCCACCGGTCGCGGGCGAGAAGGTCGGCGCGTCGTTCACGGCCGTCACGGTCATGCTGGCCGTGTCGATGGCCGTGCTGACCGCACCGGAAATCGTCGCCGTGGTGGTGTAGGTGCCCTGGGTGCCCGCGCTCTGGTCCCACGCGCGGAAGGTGATGGCGGTCGAAAGCGTACCGTTGACATCGCCGTAGGGCAGCAGCCTGACCAGCGCCGAGGGCCCGAGCAGCAGGCCCAAGGTGCCGCCCGCCAGCATGTCGCCGCGGATCAGGCTCCAGTTACTGCCGCCGTCGGTGCTGAACTGCCATTCGCCCAGCGTGGTGTCGACGCCGATGATGGCAATCGCCTCGACCGCACCATCGGTGTCGGTGATGCTGCCGTTGGCGACGATGCTGGCGACGGTGGATCCGGCCGAGGCGGTGTTGCCCTCGTTGATCGCAGCGATGGTATGGCTGAAAGTCGTGTTCAGGACTGGTGCTGCCATGGAACTGCCCTCCTCCCCCCGGAAGCAGGGGAGGTTTACTTATAGCGGCAGCTCAACCCGGTTGCAACAAGTTTTATCTTTCGTCTCAGAGTGTGATGGCGGCCAGCAGCGAAGCCGCATTGTGGCCGGCCCCGATGATGATCGCGAACTCCGCGATGGTGTCGGCGTCGTTGCTGCCGTAGAGGATGCCCGCCACGTCGTCATAGCGCAGCTGCCCCGCCGCGTTGGTGTCGAAGGCCGCCGTGCCCTTCCACGTGAACGGCTGGTTGCCCGTGAGCGTCACGTTGGCGTCGATCGCCGACAGGTTGATCTTGTCGCCGTCGGCCAGCACCAGCACGATGGTGTCGCGCTGGCCCACCAGGTTGGGTGACTCGCTGACCAGCGCGTAGATGTACCAGTCGGCACCCGCGTCGCCTTGCAGCACATCGACGCCCGCACCGCCGGTCAGCGAGTCGGCGCCGCCGCCGCCGTACAGCGTGTCGTTGCCGGCCATGCCCTTGATCGCGTTGGCCGACGAGTTGCCGGTGATCGTGTTGGCCTGCGCATTGCCCGTCCCGTTGACGGCGCCCGCCAGCATCACCATGGTCTCGACATAGACCGGCATGGTGTACGTCACCGTCGTGATGATGGTGTCGTTGCCCTGGCCGGTGGCTTCCACCACCTTGTCCAGCAGCTCCGTCACGTAATAGGTGTCGTCGCCAGTCAGGCCCAGCATCGAGTCGTTGCCGCTGTCGCCCACCAGTGTGTCGTTGCCGCCCAGGCCGTACATGGTGTCGTTGCCGGCACCGCCCGCCAGCGAGTTGGCGCCGCTGTTGCCCGTGAGCACGTTGTTGCCGGCGTTGCCCGTGCCGTCGATGGTGCCGGTACCCATGAGCGTGAGCCGCTCGATACCGGCATTGGAGGCGATCGAGTAGGTGGCGGTGGCCACCACCTGGTCGAGCGTGCCGCTGCTGTCGATGATGACGTCATTGGTGCTGTCCACCAGGTAGGTGTCGTTGCCGTCGCCACCGTCCATGGTGTCGTCGCCGGCGCCGCCATCGATCGTGTCGTTGCCCCCGGCGCCGACCAGCGAGTTGTTGATCGAGTTGCCGGCGATCTGGTTGTTGAAGTTGTTGCCGATGCCGTTGACGGCGGTCACGCCGGTCAGCGTCAGGTACTCGATGTTCGCCGCCGCGCCGGCGAGCGTGTAGTCGATCGACGAGATGATGTGGTCGCGGGTGTCTGTCAGCGGCCCCGTTTCGTCGATCACGTCGCCCGTGGTGTCCACGTAGTACGTGTCGTTGCCCGTGCTGCCGACCATGGTGTCGTCGCCGGCCAGCCCGTTCAGGGTGTCGTGGCCGGCCAGGCCTTCCAGCGAGTCGTTGCCGATGCTGCCTTCCAGCGAGTCGTTGCCGGCGGTGCCGATGCGCCAGGCACCGACCAGCTGGGTGGCGGCACTGGTCACGTTCTCGGTCGTGCCGCCGCCGTCGGTGTAGGTCACCCGCACGGTGAAGGTGTGGCCCGCGTCGCCGTTGGGGTACGACAGCGTGTAGGTGTTGCTGGCGCCCGTCTGCACCACCACCAGGTCGTCGCGGATGAACGAGTAGGTGACGGTGGTGTAGCCCTCGGCGTCGGTGATGTTGTGGCTGGCCACCAGCTGGTGCTGGGTGAGGTACAGCGTGTTGGCGACCACCGTCACGCCGCCCACCGGGGTGTCGTTGGCACCGTCGAGGGTGAAGGTCAGGTTCTCGGTATCTGTAGCGATGCTGTCGCTGACGGTGATGCTGAACACGTCCGACGGAGCGGCTGCAGGGCCGAGAGCGTTGACCGCTGCCTCGTCGGGGTCGTACCGGTAGGCGCCCGTCACCGTGTCGAGGTAGAGGTCGCCGTAAGCCCCCGACACCGTCACCCAGTCGCCGATATCCGGGGCCGAGCCGGCGACGCTGTAAGTGTGTACGTCCGAGATGTCCGGGTCGGTCGTGGCAAGTACACCGGTCACGTCGGTGAAGGTGTCGTAGACGGCGCTGTCGCTGACGGTGTGAGTGGCGGGTGTCAGCGTCGGTGCGTCGTTCTCGCCCGTCACCGAAATCGACAGCGTGGTCGTGACGATGCCGGAGTACCGGTCCTCGGCGACGAGATAGTAGATGACGACGGCCGACTCGCCTTCGGCGAGGTAGTCGAAGGCCGTGCCGGCGTCGAACGTCCAGCCCACGTTGCTGCTGGTTCCGTAGTCCGCCGTGAGGCTCGTGGAATCAGTGAAGCTCAGCCAACCGTCATCGGCAATCGCGTTGGTCGTGGTGCTGAGGAAGACTCCACCCACGGCGATGTCGACCGAGTCGTTGAGGTCCAGGTCCCTCAGCGTGAGCGTGTCGGACACCGAACCGTTCTCCGACACTGCGGCGAAGTCCAGGTCGCCGGATTCCACGGACCAAACCGGCAGGTCGTTGGCCCCGTTGATGGTGATGGTTACGTTGATCTGGTCGCCCACGGTGAATGCGCCGTCGCTGACCGCGATCGTGTAGATCAGGTTGATCGATTCGCCTTCAGACAGGCTCCCGATCTGGTCGGTGTAGCCGGCCAGGTCGGCGCTGAAAAACCACTGGAGCGTGTCCGGGGTGCCGTCCGCCGGGTGGGTCACCGTAGCTGTCGGTAGGTCGAGCCAGGTGCCGAAGTCACCGGCGGTCAGCGCGGGGCCGGTGTTGTCGCCCGCGATCACGGCCGAGAGGATCCACGCGGTCACATCGTCGCTGACGTCGCTGTCGAAGAGGTCGAACGTCCCAGCGGCATACAGCGTGAGCGTGTCCTCGGTGAAGTCCGCATAGTTGGGCGCGGAGACCGACCCGGAAAAATGGACAGAAATGCTGGGGGCGGCCATTGGAAAAACTCCTCCTGAGCTCGGAAACACCTCTTATACCCCGAAGGTATGTGACTGTCACCAGCAGTAACAGCTCACTTCCAGAGATGGCCGTGCCGCCGGGCGGCCGGCGTCGCCATCTGCCAACAAGTACACGTTTTCGTGCCTGCCGGCCTCAGATGGAATAGCGGGCCTTGGTTGCCAGCCGCGCCTCGTCGTGGTCGACGAGCGGCAGCGGGTAGTTGCCTCCCAGCTCCACGCCCGCGCCGGCCAGATCCACCGGCCGCGCCAGCCACGGTGCATGCAGCGCTTCGTCCGGCAGCTCCGCCAGATGCGGCAGGTAGCGGCGGATGAACTTGCCTTCGGGGTCGAACTTGCGGCTCTGGGCCACTGGGTTGAAGATGCGAAACCACGGCTGCGCGTCGCAGCCGGTGCCTGCCGACCACTGCCAGCCCCCGTTGTTGGCGGCCAGGTCGTAGTCGTTCAGTTTTTCCGCGAAGTAGCGCTCGCCGCGCTTCCAGTCGACCCCCAGGTCCTTGGTGAGGAAGCTCGCCACCACCATGCGCAGGCGGTTGTGCATGTAGCCCGTCTGGTTGATCTGCGCCATGGCCGCATCCACCAGCGGGTAGCCGGTGCGCCCTTCGCACCAGGCGCGAAACAGCTCGTTGGCCTTCCTGCCCTTCTCCCAGGGCACCTTCTCGAACTCGCGGCGAAAGCAGTGGCTGCGCCCCTGCTCGTCGGCCACCTTGAAGTTGGCCAGCACCTGGAAGTAGAAGTCGCGCCACACCAGTTCCGCCAGCCAAGTGGCGGCGCCATGGCTGCCGTTGAACGAGCGCGCATGCGCCTCGCGCGCCAGCTGTCGGATGGAGACCGTGCCGAAGCGCAGGTGCACGCTGAGGTAGCTGGGGCCCTTCAACGCAGGGAAGTCGCGCGTCTCATGGTACGAGTCGATGCGCGGCAGGAAGTCCTGCACCAGCTCGCGCGCGCCGGCTTCGCCGACCGGCAGCCGCAGCTCGTGCAGGTTGGTGGGCTCGAACCCCAGCTCGGCGAGCGAGGGCACGGCCTTGCGCAGGCCCTCGGGCCGGTCGGCGAGCGTGGCCACGGCGTCGTCGACGCCGTGCGGCTGCAAGTCGTCGGCCTGCAGCCTGGCCAGCCAGGCGCGCTTGTACGGTGTGAACACCGAGTAGGGCGCGCCGCCTTGCGTCAGCACCTCGCGCCGCTCGAACACCACCTGGTCCTTGTAGCCGTGGAAAGCGATGCCGTGCCGTGCCAGCGCGCCCAGCACCGAGGCGTCGCGCGCCATCGCGGCGGGCTCGTAGTCGTTGTTGGTGAACACGGCCTGCACGCCCAGCTGCACCGCCAGGCGCGGCACTTCATCGGCTGCCAAGCCGCGGCAGGTGATGAGCCCCGCCCCTGCGCGGCCCGCCAGCTCGCGCAACGTCGCGTCCAGCTGCACCAGCGAATCACGGATGAACTCGACGCGCCGGTCCGCGCGCGGCAGCGCATCGAGGATGGCCGTGTCGAAGGCGAAGACGCAGTGCACCTGCCGGCAGGCCCGCAGCGCGTTGGAGAAGGCGGCGTTGTCCGCGGCCCTCAGGTCGCGGCGGAACCACATCAGGCCGGCTGCATACGGTTTCATGCTGGCAGTAAAATCTCATCATGCCTGCCGATGCCGACGCCATCAACCTGACGCATCACTTCCTGATCGCCATGCCCGGCCTGGAGGATCCCTCTTTCGCGGGCAGTGTGGTCTACATGTGCGAACACAGCGCGCGCGGCGCGCTGGGCCTGGTGATCAACAAGCCCACCGACATCAGCCTGCGCAACCTGTTCGAGAAGGTCGATCTCCCTTTGGGCCGCGAGGACATTGCTTCCGAACCTGTGCTGCAGGGCGGGCCGGTACAGACCGAGCGCGGCTTCGTGCTGCATGAAGCGGTGCTGGCCGTCGGCGGCGAGCCCGGCGAGTCGGTCTATGCCTCCACCATGACCATCCCCGGCGGGCTGGAGATGACCACCTCCAAGGACGTGCTGGAAGCCATAGCCACCGGCTCCGGCCCGCGCAAGCTCCTGGTCACGCTGGGCTATTCGGCCTGGGGCGAGGGCCAGCTCGAGTCGGAGCTGGCTGAAAACAGCTGGCTCACCGTGGGCGCCGACGCCAGCGTGATCTTCGACACGCCGATCGAGAAGCGCTATGAAAAGGCGCTGGGCCTACTGGGCCTGCAGTCGTGGATGCTGTCGCCGGGAGCGGGGCACGCATGAGCCGCCGGGCCGCCCCAAGGCTCATTGCCCCGCAGCGCGCAGCGCGGAGGGAAGTCGAGTGAGCACCGTGGTGCTTGACGTCCCCCCGCACTACCAAACCTTCCTTGCTTTCGATTTCGGCCTCAAGCGCACCGGCGTGGCCGTGGGCAACCGGATGCTGCGCACCGCCACCCCGCAAGCCACGATCAAGGCCGAAGGCGCGGCACGGCTCGAGCAGGCCTTGCAGCGCGTGAAGGACTGGCAGCCCGATGCACTGGTCATCGGCGTGCCGTTCCACCCCGACGGCGCCAGCCACGAGAATACGCAGCGGGCGCGCAAGTTCGCGCGGCAGCTGCGCAGCGCGAGCCGGCTCGAGGTGTACGAAGTGGACGAACGCTACAGCACCACCGAGGCCGCCTCCGGCGGCGCAGCCGATGCCGACGCGGGCGCGGCCTGCGTCATCCTTGAACAATTCCTGAGGAGCCTGCCATGAGCGTCCTGGCACTCGATGCGGAAGGGCTGTACCGCGAGCTGTTGCGCGGCGTCACCACGCTGCGCACCCCCGACGCGCGGCTGGTCGGCATCACGTCGGGCGGCGCCTGGCTGGCCGAGCGGCTGCAGAAAGACCTGGGCCTCGGGGGCGACGCTGGCGTCATCTCGTCGGCCATGCACCGCGACGACTTCGCCAAGCGCGGGCTGGCGGCAGCCGCGCAGACCCGGCTCGACTTCGACGTCGATGGCGCGCAGATCGTGCTGCTGGACGACGTGCTGTACACCGGCCGCACGATCCGCGCGGTGCTCAACGAGCTGTTCGACTTCGGCCGGCCGGCATGGGTGCGGCTCGCGGTGCTGGTGGACCGCGGCGGCCGCGAACTGCCGGTGCAGCCCGACTTTGCAGCGGCGCGCGTCAACCTGCCGGCTGCGCAGTCGCTGGAACTCGCGCGTAGCGACGAGGGCCGATTCAGTTTCAAGGTGGAAGCCCACTAGATGCTCTACAAAAGAAACCCGCAACTCAACAAGAACGGCGAGCTGGTCCACCTGCTGTCGGTGGAAGGACTGCCGCGAGAGACGCTCGTCGACATCCTCGACCGCGCTTCCAGCTTCGTGAGCGTGAGCGACCGCGAGGTGAAGAAGGTGCCGCTCCTGCGCGGCAAGAGCGTGTTCAACCTGTTCTTCGAGAATTCGACGCGCACGCGCACCACCTTCGAGATCGCGGCCACGCGCCTGTCGGCCGACGTGATCAACCTCGACATCTCGCGCTCGTCCACGGCGAAGGGCGAGTCGCTGCTGGACACCATCGCCAACCTGTCGGCGATGGCGGCTGACATCTTCGTGGTGCGGCATGGCGAGTCGGGCGCGCCTTACCTGATCGCCCAGCACGTGGCGCCGCACGTGCACGTGGTCAACGCCGGCGACGGGCGCCATGCGCACCCCACGCAGGGGCTGCTCGACATGTACACGATCCGCCACTACAAGAAGGACTTCGCCAACCTCACGGTGGCGATCGTCGGCGACGTGCTGCACTCGCGCGTGGCGCGCTCCGACATCCACGCACTCACCACGCTGGGCTGCGCCGAGGTGCGCGTGGTGGGGCCCAGGACGCTGGTGCCCGCGGACCTGGCGCAGATGGGCGTGCGCGTGTGCCACACGCTGGACGAGGGCCTGAGAGGCTGCGACGTGGTGATCATGCTGCGGCTGCAGAACGAGCGCATGAGCGGCGCGCTGCTGCCGTCGTCGCAGGAATTCTTCAAGCGCTACGGCCTGACGCCTGAGCGGCTGGCACTGGCCAAGCCCGACGCGATCGTGATGCACCCGGGGCCGATCAACCGCGGGGTGGAGATCGACTCGTCGGTGGTCGACGGCCGGCAGAGCGTCATCCTGCCGCAGGTAACCTTCGGCATCGCGGTTCGAATGGCGGTGATGAGCATCGTCGCAGGCAACGAAGCATGAAAATCCTGATCCGCAACGGCCGCGTTGTCGACCCCGCGCGCAACCACGACGAAATCGGCGACGTGGCCCTGGCCGCCGGCCGGGTGATCGGTATCCAACAGGTGCCCGACGGCTTCACGCCCAACAAGGTGATCGACGCCACCGGCTGCATCGTCGCGCCGGGGCTGGTCGACCTGTCGGCGCGCCTGCGCGAGCCCGGCCACGAGCATGCCGGCATGCTCGAAAGCGAAGTGGGTGCGGCTGTCGCCGGCGGCGTGACCAGCATCGTGTGCCCGCCCGACACCGACCCGGTGCTCGACGAGCCGGGGCTGGTGGAGATGCTGCGCTTCCGCGCGGAAAAGCTGCACCAGGCACGCGTGTTCCCGCTGGGCGCGCTCACGCGCAAGCTCGAAGGCGAGATCCTCACCGAGATGGCGGAGCTCACCGAAGCGGGCTGCGTGGGCTTCTCGCAGGCCGAGGTGCCGCTGGCCAACACGCAGGTGCTGCAACGCGCGCTGCAGTACGCGTCGACCTTCGGCTACACGGTGTGGCTGCGGCCGCAGGAACTGCACCTGGGCAAGGGCGTGGCGGCCAGCGGGCCGCTGGCCACCCGCCTCGGCCTGTCGGGCGTGCCGGCGGCGGCAGAAACGATCGCGATCTTCACCATCCTGGAGCTGCTGCGGTCCACCGGCGCGCGCGTGCACCTGTGCCGCCTGAGCAGCGCGGCCGGCGTGGCGCTGGTGCGGCAGGCCAAGGACGAGGGCTTGCGCGTCACCTGCGACGTGAGCATCAACTCGCTGCACCTCACCGACAACGACATCGGCTACTTCGACAGCCGCGCGCGGCTGAACCCGCCGTTGCGCCAGCAGCGCGACCGCGATGCGCTGCGCGAAGGGCTGGCCGACGGCACCATCGATGCGCTGGTGTCGGACCACACGCCGGTGGCCGAGGACGCCAAGACGCTCCCGTTCGCCGAAGCCGAGGCGGGCGCCACCGGGCTGGAACTGCTGCTGTCGCTGGCCCTGAAGTGGGGGCAGGACAGTGGCGTGGGCCTGGTGCGCGCGCTGGAAGTGCTGACCAGCGCACCGGCGCACGTGCTGGGCGCATCGCTGGGCACGCTGCAGGCCAGCATGGGCCGGCTGGTCGAAGGCGGCGTGGCCGACGTCTGCATTTTCGACGCGGGTGCGGCCTGGCAAGTGACGGCCGACGCGCTGCGCAGCCAAGGCAAGCACACGCCCTTCTCGGGCTACGAGCTGCCGGGGCGCGTGCGCTGCACCATCGCCGGCGGCCAGCTGGCCTACGAGGGCTGGGACCGGGCCTGAGCATGGTGGGCGTCTGGCGCGCGCTGTGCGCGGTGGGCCTGGCGCTCATCGGCTGGTGCAGCATCACTTTCCTGTTCCCGCGCATGACGCAGGCTGAGCGCGAAGCGCGCGTGCAGCGCTGGGCGCGCGACACGATGACCGCGCTGGGCATCGGCCTGGTGGTGCGCGGCACGCCGCCGGCGGGCGGGCCGGTGCTGCTGGTGGCGAATCACCTGTCGTGGCTGGACATCCTGGTGATCCATGCGTCGCGGTACTGCCGTTTCGTGTCGAAGGCCGACGTGAAGCGCTGGCCCCTGATCGGGCCGATGGCCACAGGCGCCGGCACGCTCTACATCGAACGCGAAAACCGGCGCCACGTGATGAACGTGGTGCACCAGATCGCCGACAGCCTGAGGGCCGGGCAGATCGTCGCGGTGTTCCCGGAGGGCACGACCGGCGACGGCACCGGCGTGCTGCCCTTCCATGCCAACCTGATCCAGGGCGCGATCTCGGCCGACGTTCCCGCGCAGCCGCTGGCCCTGCGCTTCGTGGACGACGCGACGGGCAAGGACAGCAACTCGCCCCTCTACCTGGGCGAAGAGACGCTGGTCGCCTCGGTGTGGCGCAGCGTGGCCGGGCCGCCGTTCACCGTGGTGGTGAGTTTCGGCGAGCCGCAGCGCGCCGGCGATCGCGGCAGGCGCGAGTGGGCAAGCGACCTGCGCGATGAAGTGGAGAGGCTTCGCGGTTCGTGAGTTTGTAGCCAAGGGCTGGGTTTTGAACGCAGAAGACGCAGAAGAAACCACAAAAGACGCAGAATCATTTTCTGAATCCTTCTGCGATTTTTGTATTTCTTCTGCGTCTTCTGCGTTCAAGACCCAACCGGAGACCACCTACGCGGGAAACGACGCGATAGGTGCTGCAGCCGCCCCGCCTTCACGCTGGAAAGTGACCACGTGGTCCACCTGCGCGCGGATGCCGATCCACTCGCCCACCTTGTGGTCGTGGTGGCTGGGCACGTGGGCCAGCACGACCTCGCCGGTCTTCAGGCGCAGCGTGTAGAGGAACTCCGAGCCGCGGAAGGCCTTGCGCATGATTTCGGCCTTCACCGGCGCGTCGTCGTCATGCACGATGTCGTCGGCACGCAGCAGCACTTCGCACTGGCCCCAGCTGAAGGCGCTGGGCAGCGGGCATTCGGAGCCGTCGGTCAGCGCGCCCAGCGGCGTATGCACCATCACCTGGTTGCCCACGCGCTTGAGCGTGGCCGGCGTGAACACGCCGTGGCCTATGAAGTCGGCGACGAAGCGCGTGGCGGGCCGGTGGTACAGCGTGTACGCGTCGTCCCACTGGTGCAGGTGGCCTTCGTGCATGACGCCGATGATGTCGCCGGTGGCGAACGCCTCGAGCTGGTCATGGGTGACGAACAGGGCTGTGGCCTTCGCGGCCTTCAGGATGCCGCGGATTTCGTGCGCGAGCCGCTCGCGCAGGTCGACGTCGAGGTTGGAGAACGGCTCGTCCAGCAGCAGCAGCTGCGGGTTGGGCGCCAGCGCACGGGCCAGCGCCACGCGCTGCTGCTGCCCGCCGGACAGCTGGTGCGGCATCTGGCGCTGCGTGCCGGGCAGCCCGACCAGCTCCAGCACTTCGGCCACGCGCGCCACGCGTTCGGCCTTGCGCGTGTTGCCGTTCAGCCCGAAGCCGACATTGCGCCCGACGTCGAGGTGGGGGAACAGCGCATAGTCCTGGAACACCATGCCGATGCGCCGCCGCTCGGGCGCCAGGTGCACGCGGGGCCCGCTGACCACGTCGCCCGAAATGCGGATGAGGCCTTCGGCCGCCGGCTCCAGCCCGGCGATCGCGCGCAGCAAGGTGGTCTTGCCGCAACCCGACGGGCCGATCAGCACGCCGATGTCGCCCGCCCTCAGGCCCAGCGACACGCGTTCGACGGCCGGCCGGGGCCGGCCCGGGTAGGCGACGCTGAGCTGGCTGAGCTCGATATGCATGGGTGTTATTGTAGATGCTAGCGATTCGCATTTACTTGATTTAACTCAGCTGCACCCGGGACTTTCCGGGCAAGCTCGCCCGATGCGCCGACTGCAAGACCTGCCCCTGCTGCTGCTCGCCCTGCTGCTGGCCCTGCCCGTGCTGGCCATCCTGGCGTCGTGGCTGCAGTGGAACGCCGAGAGCGCGCAGATCCTGCGGGAGATGGGCTCGACCGTGCTGGCGGGCTATGCGCTCACCAGCGTGGGCCTGTGCCTCGCCGTCGCGGTGGGCGTGGCCGTCGTGGGGACGGCGGCCGCGGCGGCCGTGACGCTGTTCGAATTTCCTGGGCGCCGCACGCTGGAATGGGCGCTGCTGCTGCCGCTGGCCATCCCGGCCTACGTCGTGGCGTATGCGTACACCGACTTCCTGCAGTTCAGCGGGCCGCTGCAGTCGTGGCTGCGCTCGCAGTTCGGGCTGGAAGGCCGCGTGTTTCCCGAGGTGCGCACCGTGGGCGGTGCCACCCTGGTCTTCATCTTCTCGCTGTATCCCTACGTGTACCTGCTGGCGCGGGCCGCATTGGCCGAACGCGCGGCGCACCTGATGGAAGCCGCTCGGCTGCTGGGCGCCCCGCTGGGGCGGCGCATCCGGCGCGTGGCCTTGCCGCTGGCACGCCCGGCGGTGGCCGCGGGCGTGGCGCTGGCGCTGATGGAGACGCTGGCGGACTACGGCGTGGTCAGCTACTTCGGCATCCAGACTTTCACCACCGGCATCTACAAGGCCTGGCTCGCCATGGACAACCGCATCGCCGCGGCGCAGCTCGCCACCCTGCTGCTGGCGCTGGTGGCGGTGCTGCTCGCGCTCGAGCATCGCGCGCAGCGCAAGCTGCGCTTCGCGGGGGACCGCGGCGCGCAGTCGGGGTCGGCCGAGGCGCAGCCGGTGGCGCTGGCGGGCGGTGCACGCGTCGCCGCATGGCTGGTCTGCACCGTGCCCATCGTGGTGGGCTTCGTGCTGCCCGTGCTCTTCATGCTGCGCCCGCTGGCCGCCGACTGGTCGGTCCTGCCCTGGGACCGTTTCGTGCAGTGGGGCTTCAACAGCCTGCGGCTGGGCGCGATCAGTGCGGTGCTGGCCGTGGCGCTGGCGCTGGCGCTGGCCTTCAGCCTGCGCCGCGCGCCCGATGCGGTCACGCGCGGGGTGGTGCGGCTGGCCAGCCTGGGCTATGCGGTGCCGGGCGCGGTGATCGTGGTCGGCCTCTTGCTGCCGGTCGGCTGGCTGCAGCAGGCGGCGCCTTCGAGCCAGGTGGGCTACTGGGTGACGGCCACCGCGGTGGGCATCGTGTGGGCTTACCTCGTGCGCTTCGTGTCGGTGGCGCTGCAGTCCATGCAAAGCGGCTACGCACGCATCCCGGCCAGCTTCGACGACTCGGCGCGCATGCTGGGCACCGCCGGGTTTGCCCTGCTGGCGCGCGTGCACTGGCCGCTGTTGAAGCGGTCGGCCGCCGCCGCCGGCCTGCTGGTGTTCGTGGACGTGATGAAGGAGCTGCCGGCCACGCTGGTGCTGCGGCCCTTCGACAGCGACACGCTGGCGGTGGTGGCCTACCAGCTCGCGCGCGACGAGCGCCTGGGCGAGGCGGCACTGCCGTCGCTGGCACTGGTGCTGGTGGGGCTGATCCCAGTGGTGTTGCTTAGCCGGACTTTGCGCGGCCCGGGCGAGCGCAAGGCATAGTCAGCGTTGCGCGGTGCCGGTATCCTCCGGTCCATGCGCGCCACGCTTCTTGCCTGCTGCGTAGTCCTTGCGCTGGTCCTGGCACCGGTGGCGCAGGCACGCACGGCACCGGGTGTGCAGGCAGGCACGCTGGACCTCACAGGCTGGGATTTCACGCGCGACGGCATCGTGGCACTGGACGGCCAGTGGCAGTTCGCCCCCGGCCAGCTGCTCGCGCCGTCCGACCCCTGGCCCGCCGATGCGAAGCCGGTGGAGGTGCCGGGCGCATGGAACACGGTGCTGGGCCACGGCCACGGCTACGGCACCTATCGCCTGCACGTGCGCTGCCAGGGCGACCCGCTGCTGGGCCTGGCGGTCCCGGTGCAACACAGCGCGGCGCGCTACCTCGTCAACGGGCGGCCGGTGCTGCAGGTGGGCGAGCCGGGCGCCGCGGCCGATGCGCACCAGCCGGTGGCGAAAGTGGCGCTGGCGGCACTGCCCACCGGCTCCTGCCCAATGACCCTGCTGGTGCAGGTGTCCAACTTCGAGGCGGTGCGCGGCGGCCTGTTCCGCAGCATCCAGCTGGGCTCCTTCGAGCAGGTCTCGCAGCGCCGCGAGCATTCGCTGCTGCGCTCGCAGCTGGCGCTGGGCGCCATGCTGTTCCTGGGCCTGTTCACGCTGATGTTCGTGCCGATGCGCCGCCGCGACTGGGGCGGCGGCCTGTTTGCGGTGTTCACCTTCAGCTACACCATCAGCCTGGGCCTGATGGCCGAGCGGCCGCTGCAGCCGCTGGTGGAAGGCATAGGCTTCGAAGGCCAGATGCGCATCGTCTTCACGAACTGGGCGATCGGGCCGGTGGCGCTGCCGCTGATGCTGGCGCGCCTGTACCCCGCGCACGCCGGTTGGCCCCGGCTGGCGCCCGCACTCGCGTCGTTCAGCGCCGTGCTGGCGGTCCTGCCGCTGGTGACACCGGCGCGCATCTTCATGCAGGCCCTGCCGCTGGTGGTGGCGGCGGGCCTGCTGATGGCTTTCTTTGCGGCGTACGTGCTGGCCCGCGCTTCTTTCGCGCGCGCCGAGGGGGCCGCGCTGCTGCTCGGCGGCCTGGTCGTCATGATCGCGACCGGCTGGCACGATTCGCTGGGCGCGCAGCACCTGCTGGATAGCAGCTGGCTGCCCTACGGCATGCTCGGTTTCGAAGCCGCGCTGGCCCTGATGCTGGCCCAGCGCTTTGCGCGCGCGCTGGCGTCCGAAGAGTTGCGCGCCGTCGAACAGAGCGAGCGCACCGGCATGCTGGTGCGCGCGACGCAGGCCGGCCTGGCCGACTGGGACGTGGTGCACCGCAAGCTCACGCTGTCGGACCGCTACAAGGAAATGTTCGGCTACGCTGCCGATACGGCGGATGCCGCAGTGCCCGACTACCGCGACATGCTGCACCCGGACGACCGCGACGAGGTGTACGGCCTGTTCGCGCGCCAGCTGCGCGCGCGCGACGTGCGCAACGGCGTGCGCCAGTTCGAGCCGCGCGACTACCGCATGCAGCGTGCCGACGGCGAGTACGTGTGGGTGCACGCCGAAGCCATCGGCATCTGCGGGCCCGACGGGCGCGTGCTGCGGGTGGTCAGTTCGTTCATCGACGTCACCGCCAGCAAGCGCCACGAGCAGGAGATGGCCGGCCGGCTCAAGTTCATCGGCGACCTGTTCGACTCGGTGCCCATCGCGCTGGTGCTGCGCGACCCGGCGGGGCGTTACCTCTTCGTCAACCGCGCGTGGGAGCGCTACATGGGGCTCGGGCGTGACAGCGTCCTCGGCACGTCACTGCGCGACGTGGCCGACCCGGCTGCCGCCGAGGCGCTGGCGCTGGACGCCAGGGCCCTGGCGCTGGGGCCCGGCGCCTCGCCGCCGCCGCACGAGTACGACTACAACGGCCGCCGCCTGATCCAGACCCGCACCGTGATGGCCGACGCGACCGGCGCGGCTATCGGCGTGCTGGTGGCCAGCCTCGACATCACCGAGAAGCAGCAGGTCGAAGAGGCACTGCGCCGCTCGCGCGACCAGGTGGCGGCGCAGGCGAAGCAGCTCGAAGCGCAGAACGAAGCGCTGAAGGAGAACGTGCGGCTGCGCGAGGAGGTCGAGCGCATCGGCCGGCACGACCTGAAGACCCCGCTGAACAGCATCGTGGCCGTGCCGCGCCTGCTGCGCGAGGAAAGGCAGCTCGGGCCCGAGGCCGACGAGCTGCTCGGCATCGTGGAGCGCGCCGGCTACCGCATCCTGTCGATGGTCAACCTGTCGCTAGACCTCTACAAGATGGAGCAGGGCACCTACGTCTTCCGCCCCGATGCGGTCGACCTGGCCGAACTGGCGCTGAAGGTGGTGGCCGAAGTGCGCATGCACGCCGCGTCCAAGCAGGTGCTGGTGCAGCTGAAGGCGCACAGCCCCCCGTATGCGTGGGCCGAGGAGCTGTTGTGCTACTCGCTGATCGCCAACCTGCTGAAGAACGCGGTGGAGGCTTCGCCCGAAGGCGGCGTGGTCGACATGGTGATCGCAGCCGCAGAAGAGGGCACGGTGCAGGTCCGCATCCACAACAGCGGAGCGGTGCCCGAGGCCATACGCGCCAGCTTCTTCCGCAAGTACACCACCATGGGCAAGGCCAGCGGCACCGGGCTGGGCTCGTACTCGGCCTGGCTGATGGCCAAGGTGCAGGACGGCCGCACGGAGATGACCACGTCGGACCAGGGCGGCACCACGCTTTCGGTCACGCTGCGCACCGCGCCGCCCGGCAAGCTGCCGGCGGCCGCGCGCCACGCCGCCGAAAAGCCCGACCCGCATGCGAAGGAGATCGCGTCGTTGCCGCCCACGCGCGTGCTGCTGGTGGACGACGACGAGTACAACCTGATGATCGTGCGGCGCTTCCTGCCGACGCCGCCTTTCACCGTGGACACCGCCATCAACGGCCGCGTGGCGCTGGGCGCCGCCGAACTGCAGTGGCCCGACCTGGTGCTGATGGACCTGGACATGCCGGTCATGGGCGGGCTGCAGGCGGTGGTGAAGCTGCGCGAGATGCAGCGTGCCACGCTGGCCGGGGCCTGCACGATCGTGGCCCTGTCGTCGCACGACGACGAGGAGACCCAGCGCGCGGCGCTGGCCTCGGGCTTCGACCAGTACCTGACCAAGCCCGTGACGCGCGAGGCGATCCACTCGCTGCTGCGTGACCTGCACCTGCTGATCGGCGTGGCGCCCACGCCCATGCCTGCGCCGATGCCGATCCGCACGCGCGCGCCCGAGCCCGGCGACCCGATCCGCGTCGACCCGGACTACGAGCCGATCATGGACGACTTCATCGCGTCACGCCGCGCCTTGCTGGCCCAGCTGGAGCTGGCGGCGCGCGGCGACGACCGCAGCGAGATCCGCCGCATCGCCCACCAGCTGGCCGGCAGCTTCGCGCTGTACGGCTTCGGCTGGGCCAGCGAGCGCAGCCACTGGCTGGAGAAGAACTTCACCGAAGTGCCGCCCGGCGGCGTCGAGCGCTGGGCGACCGACTTGCGGCGCCACCTCGACACCGTGCAAATCCGTTTCGACAGGCAAGAAGCCTGAAAGGCCCACCATGGAAGAAGCCAGAAAGAAGATCCTGGTGGTCGACGACGATCCTGCAGTCCTGAAGATCCTCGAGACCAAACTCGCCAGCCGCTACTACGTCGTCACAACCGGCAACCCTGCGGGTGCACTGGCGCTGGCGCGGCGCGAGAAACCCGACGCCGTGCTGTGCGACATCGACATGCCGGACATGACCGGCGGCGACGTGGCGGCGGCGCTCGCGGGCGACCCGGCGACCGCTTTCATTCCCTTCGTCTACCTGACCAACCTGGTGTCGCCCGAAGAAGCGCGTGACCTGGGTGGCCAGGTCGGCGGGCGCAGCGGCATTTCGAAGCGCGCGCCGCTGGCCGAGCTGGTGAAGGTGATCGACGAAGCGCTGAAGTAGGCCGCCCGGCGGTCAGGCGTCCTCGGTCCAGTCCTGCCGAACGGCGGCGGGCTTGGTGAACACGATCTCGCCGGTAGGCACGTGGACGACGCGGATGTCGCTGGCGGGCCGCGTGAAGCACTTGGCGGCGAGCGTGATGGCCAGTTCGCGGTCGCTCACCGAGTACACCTGTGAGCCTTTGGCGGGCCACAGCAGCCCGGCTATCGGCTGGTTGCTTTCGATGCGGTACTCGGCGGCATGCGCAGTCATGTTCTCTCCTGCGTTGTCTCTTGTTGGATTCTGCTCCCCAACAGGTTACAGCCGTATGACCGCTTGTCTGTAGGAATGCGCGCACGCGCTTGTAGGAGTGTGTAACGGTGCTGCAGTGCGCAAATTGATGCACTGCGGAAGATGGCGCCCCCGGCGGGAATCGAACCCACATCTAGCGCTTAGGAGGCGCTCGTTCTATCCATTGAACTACGGCGGCAGAGGTGCGCGCCATTGTAATGGCGCACTTCTCTGCCGCCGTTCGGCCGAATGTGGGCTCCCCTCCCCGGCCCTCCCCTCCGAGAGGGGAGGGGGAGGGTGAACCGCACTGCGTGCGGAGAAAGCGAGAATGCAACGTATGAACGATATCGGGATCATCGGGCTGGGCGTGATGGGCGAGAACCTCGCGCTCAACTTCGAGCGCAACGGGTTTGGCGTGGCCGGGTTCGACACCGACGCGGCGAAGCGCGCCAGCTTTGCGGTGCGCATGGAAGGCAGGCGCGGCGCGGTGGCTGGCGACTTCGGGGCGTTCGCGGACGCGCTCGTCCGCCCGCGCCGCGTGCTGGTCATGGTGCCGGCGGGGTCCGCCGTGGACGACGTGATCGCGGCGCTGCGGCCACACCTTGGGGCCGGCGACATCCTCATCGACGGCGGCAACTCGCACTTCGCGGACACGGCCCGGCGCATCGGTGCGTTGCAGGATACGGGCGTCCTGTACGTGGGCTGCGGCGTGAGCGGCGGTGAAGAAGGCGCGCTGCACGGGCCGGCCCTGATGCCCGGCGGTGATGCGGCCGCGTGGCCGCACCTCGCGCCGCAGCTGCGCGCGATCGCGGCCAAGGCGGACGACGGCACGCCCTGCTGCGACTGGGTCGGCGCAGGCGGCTCGGGCCACTTCGTGAAGATGGTGCACAACGGCATCGAGTACGGCGACATGCAGGCCATCTGCGAGGCGTACTGGCTGATGCGCGAACTGTTCGGCATGCCGGCGCCCGCGATCGGCGCGGTGTTTACCGACTGGAATCGCGGCGAACTGGCCAGCTACCTGGTGCAGATCACGGCGGACATCCTGGCGCATGCCGATCCTGAAACGGGCCGCGCGCTGGTCGACCTGGTCCTCGACACCGCAGAACAGAAGGGCACCGGCAAGTGGGCGAGCCAGAGCGCGCTGGACCTTGGCGTCACGGCCCCTGCCATGGCCAGTGCCGTCTTCGCGCGCACCCTCAGCGCGGCGAAGCTGGAGCGCGTGGCCGCTTCGCCCGTGCTGGCCGGGCCACCGCGCACTTTCGCCGGGGACCGCAGCGAATGGATCGGCCGGCTGCGCCGCGCGCTGTTCGTGACCAAGGTGTGCTGTTACGCGCAGGGGCTGCAGCTGCTGCGAGCGGCCAGCAAGGAGCACGGGTGGGACTTGCGCCTGGGCAGCATCGTGTCGCTGTGGCGGGCCGGCTGCATCATCCGGGCGAAGTTGCTCGATCCGGTGCGGGGGGCGTATGCGCGCAACCCGGAACTGGTGAACCTGCTGGTGGACGAACGCTTCGCGGCGCTGCTGTCGGACTACCAGCAGGACCTGCGCGAGGTGGTGGCCATTGCCGCCCTGCATGGCGTCGCCGTGCCGGCTTTCATGAACGCGCTGGCCTACTACGACGGGTACCGCTCAGGCACGCTGCCGGCCAACCTGCTGCAGGCGCAGCGCGATTACTTCGGGGCGCATGGGTACCGGCGCGTCGACCGGCCCGGGAAGTTCCACACGCAGTGGAACTGAACTGCGTACGCCAATTGGTGGATTCGCCGACGCCACGAGTTGCCTAGCATCGCGTCTTCCAAAGGAGGAGGACGCCATGGCAGCCCAGATCAACCCCCCGCTTGCGCTTGACGACGCGGCATTCGTGTCCGAAGACGCCCAGCTGATGCTCGACGTCCTGGCCAACGACCGCGGCGGCGACGCCAAGGTCCTGCATTCTGCCGATGGGGTGACGGCGCTGGGCGCAACGGTGTCCATCGCCGACGGCCAGCTCCTGTACGACCCATCCGCTTCGCCAGTGGTGCAGGCGCTGGTGGCCGGGCAGGCGCTCACGGATACCTTCACCTACGCACTGCAGGTGGGCTACGGCGCAATCGCGTTCGCCACTGTTGCCATCGAGGTGACCGGCACGAACGACCTTGGCGCCGGCGACATCACGGTCCAAGGAGCGTCCGGCAACGGCGGGGCGTTCGTGGTCGGCGACACGATGGTGGTTGCCGTGGCGCCAGACGGGTTCGCAGCTGCCGAAGGAGGGGTTACGGTCGACTTCTCGGTGTTCGGCGGACCGGGCACCTCGACCGCCGAACTGATGGACGGCCGGTACGTGACGAGCTGGGTCGTGACAGCCACTGGATTCGATGGGGATGCCGCCGGCGTATCCGTCACCGTGCAGTCGCCGCTGGGCGACGTGGTGCAGGCCGTGTCGGCGCCGCAACCGGTGGATGCCGATCCACCGGCAGGCGTCGAGCCGTCCGACATCGTGTTGACTGGAGCCTCGGGCAACAACGGCACATTCGTCGTGGGCGACACCATGGCGGTCACCATCTCGGCAGCCGGCCTGGCAGCCACCGTGGACGGGGGCAGCGTGGCCGTGGACTTCAGCGCATTTGGCGGCCCGGCGGCGGTGCCTGCGACCGAGGTGGCGGGCGGCTACTTCGCCAGCTACGTGCTGGATGCGGGAGCGGCAGGTGCATTCGGTGCGGTCGGCGTCGTCGTGTCGGATGGGGCTGGCAACACCCTGCGTGTCGATTCGGCCGCCGCGGGCGTTGCCATGCCCGACCCGGATTACGAACTGGGCAGCCTCACGCGCATCAGCTTCACCCCACTGGGCGACAGCGCGTGGGAGCTGGCCGTCCAGCCGGACGGCAAGGTGCTCATTGCCGGCATGGGCAATTTCAACCAGTCCGGCTACGGCGGCGACTTCGCGATGGCCCGCGTCAATCCCGACGGGTCGCTGGACACGGGCTTCGGCGCAGGCGGCATCGTGGTCACAGACCTCGGGGGAGGTCGCGCCGGCGCCACCGAGGTCGTGCTGCAGGATGACGGCCGGATCGTGCTGGGGGGCATGACCGACGGCGCCTCGCGCGACTTCGCCATGGCACGCTACACGTCGTCGGGCGCTCTCGACAGCTCTTTCGGCAGCGGCGGCATCGTGCGAAAGTCGTTCACCGGTGGCGAAGACGAGATCCATGGCCTGGAACAATTGCCCGACGGCAGCTTGCTGGCAGGCGGCTACGTGTCGCCTGGCGCACGTGACTTCGCGGCCGGCAAGTTCACGGCATCGGGCGCGTTCGATGCCTCATACGGCGCAGCCGGCCTCGCCACCACCAGTGTGGCCGGCGGCCATGACCTCGCGCTCGACACCGAGCTGCTGGCGGACGGCCGGCTGCTGCTGGCCGGCTATGCCGAAACGCCGGCAGGCCGTGCGATGGCCGTGCTGCGCTACGACTCGGCCGGCGTACTGGACGCGGGCTTCGCCTCGGGCGGCATAGCGACGCACGTGGTGCGCGACGGCGCGCTGGCGTACGAAATCGTCGCGCAGGGCGACGGCAAGCTGCTGCTGGCGGGCTATTCGATCGCGGGCGGCCAGCTCGACACCACCATCGTGCGCCTGAACGCCGACGGCTCGCTGGACACCGGCTTCGGCGTGAACGGTGCGGCCATCCTGCCCTTGTCCGCCGGCGCGGACCTGGCCTACGATGTCGCCGTGCAGGCCGACGGCCGCATCGTGGCGGTAGGCTGGCTCCACAACGGCGGCGATACCGACGCCTGGGTTGCGCGCTTCAACGCCGACGGCACGCTCGACACGGGCTTCGGAGACGACGGCGTTTTCATGCTGGACTTGGGTGCCGGCAGTGCAACGGCGACCACAGTCGCATTGTCCGGCGACGTCATCGTCGTGGGCGGCGTGATGCGTGGCCCCGTGGATGACGACGCCTACGTAGCCATGCTCAGCCCGATGTAGCCTTACTTCGTCAGCAGCCGCATCGCCTCTTCCAGCCCCTTGATCGTCAGCGGGTACATCCGCTGGTTCACCAGTTGCTGGATGACCGAGATGCTCTGGCGGTACTGCCACACGCCCTGCGGCTCGGGGTTGATCCACACGAACTTGGGGAAGGCGTTGGTCAGGCGCTGCAGCCACTCCGCGCCGGCTTCCTCGTTGTTGTATTCGACGCTGCCGCCGGGCTGCAGGATCTCGTAGGGGCTCATCGTCGCGTCGCCGACGAACACCAGCTTGTAGTCCTTGTTGTACTTGCGGATGATGTCCCAGGTCGGGAACTTCTCGCTGAAGCGCCGGCGGTTGTTCTTCCACATGAAGTCATAGACGCAGTTGTGGAAGTAGTAGAACTCCAGGTGCTTGAACTCGGCCTTGGCGGCCGAGAACATCTCTTCCACGCGGTGGATGTGTTCGTCCATCGTGCCGCCCACGTCCATCAAGAGCAGCACCTTCACGTTGTTGTGGCGCTCGGGCACCATCTTGATGTCGAGCCAGCCGGCGTTGGCGGCGGTCGACCGGATCGTGTCGTCCAGGTCCAGTTCTTCGGCCGCGCCCTCGCGCGCGAACTTGCGCAGGCGCCTGAGCGCAATCTTGATGTTGCGCGTGCCCAGCTCCTGCGTGTCGTCGTAGTCCTTGTAGGCGCGCTGGTCCCACACCTTCACCGCGCTCTTGTTGCGGCCCTTCTCCTGCCCGATGCGGATGCCCTGCGGGTTGAAGCCGTAGGCGCCGAAGGGCGAGGTGCCGCCGGTGCCTATCATCTTGCTGCCGCCCTCGTGGCGCTTCTGCTGCTCTTCGAAGCGCTTCTTGAGCGTCTCCATCAGCTCGTCCCAGCCCATCTGCTCGATCTTCGCCTTGTCTTCCGGCGACAGTTCGAGCTCCAGGTTCTTGCGCAGCCACTCCAGCGGGATGTCCTTGCTGAAGTCGGCGATGAGCTCCACGCCCTTGAAGTACGCGGCGAAGGCGCGGTCGAACTTGTCGTAGTGCTTCTCGTCCTTCACCAGCGCCGTGCGCGACAGGTAGTAGAAGTCGTCGATGCTGTAGGCGCCCTCGCTCACCGGGCCGACCACGCCCTCCTTCAGCGCTTCGACCAGAGTCAGGTATTCCTTGACCGAGACCGGCAGCTTGGCGCTGCGCAGGGTGTAGAAGAAGTCGATCAGCATGGGAGGGCCTCCGCGGGCACGGTTGCATTGTGCGCCGGGCGCCGCCGGTGCGCGAGGTACAGGGTTCCGGAGATCGCCAGGCCCAGCAGGACGGTGACCACCGAGCCTTCGACGCCGAAGGCGCCGCCGGTCAGCCATTCGGGGCCGGTGAACGAGCCCTTGAGCCAGCTGCCCGTGCTGGTGCCCGACACGGCGCTGCCGAACACTGCACCCTGGGTGAAGTTCCAGCCCATGTGCACGCCCATGCAGAGCGGCAGCGACTGGGTCACGTGGTACAGCACGCCGAACAGGATGCCGGCTTCGACCGCGATGGCGATCGACGTCCACAGCGTGGCGCCCGGGTTGCCGATATGGGCGCCGCCGAAGAACAGGGCCGAGACGGCCAGCGCAGGCAGCAGGCCGTAAGCCTCGTCGACCAGCCGGAACAGCAGGCCGCGGAACACGATTTCTTCGAGGATGGCGGTGGCCAGGCCGGGGATCAGCAGCGCGCGCGCCCATTGCACGCTGCTGCTGGTGCCGTCGACCCGGTAGGCGCCCGCGGCCCATAGCAGCGTGATGACCACCGCGATGTAGAGCGCACCTGCGGCAAAGCCCAGGGCGCCGTGCGGCAGCAGCTTGTGCCACGCCAGTTCGGCGGGCCGGCGCCGCTCGATGGCCAGCACGATCAGCAGGTAGGCTGTGACCGGCGGCACCACGCGCACGAGCACGCCCGAAGCGAGCTTGAGCGGGTGGCTGGGCTCGTTGCCCACCCAGCCCAGCCAGCCGAAAGCCACGCTCAGCACCAGGCCCAGCGGGATGGTGATGGCGACGAAGATGATGATGCGCGCGATGGCCGAGTCGATGAGCCAGCGCTTCCACGCGGGCCGGACCGGCGGCATGGGGATCGCGACGGAACTCATCGGGGCTTGGCGAGCAGGTATTGCAGTTGCGCCTTTACCTCGGGCCATTCGCCCGCGGCCAGGCTGTACATGACCGTGTCGCGTACCGTGCCGTCGCGCCTGAGCGCGTGGTGGCGCAGCACGCCGTCCTTGCGCGCGCCCAGGCGTTCGATCGCCTGCTGGCTCGCGTGGTTGTAGTTGTCGGTGCGCCAGCCCACCAGCCTGGCGCCCAGGGTTTCGAAAGCATGCGTCATCAGCAGCAGCTTGCAGGTGGTGTTGGCGTGCGTGCGCTGCCAGCTCTTGCCGTACCAGGTGTAGCCGATCTCCAGCCGTTCCACCGCAGGCACGATGTCGTGGTAGCGGGTGCTGCCGATGACGCGGCCGCTGGCGGTGTCGACCACCACGAAAGGCAGCATGTGCCCGTCTTCGTAGCCTTTGAGCGCAGTGGCGATGTAGGCGGCCGCTTCGCCCGGTGCCGGCACCGAGGTGATGCGCAGGTTCCAGAGCTCGCCGTCGGCGGCGGCGGCTTCCAGCGCCGCTGCGTGGTCCCTGGCCATCGGTTCCAGTCGAATGCCCGTCGCGCTGAGCGTGGTGGGTTCCGGCTTGAGCATCAGTCCCCTTCCTTCTCCTTGCGCTTTTGCTTCGCTGCGGCGCGCCAGCGCCGTGCCAGCTGCAGCCCGCCGCCGCCGCCCAGCCCGCACAGCAGGATGCCGCCCAGGCTGGCGGCGCCGTAGCCCGGCGCGAAGATGTCCAGGCCCAGCAGCCGGCCGATCCAGAAGCCGACCAGCGCCCCGCCGACGAAGCCGACGGCGTCGGACAGCCCTTCGACGAGTGCGGCGTTCATCAGCGGTTGTGCCTCTGCATGAACACGAGCTTCTCGAACAGCGTCACGTCCTGCTCGTTCTTCAGCAGTGCGCCCACCAGCGGCGGCACGGCCACCTTGTCGTCCTTGCTGTGCAGCGCCTCGGCCGGCATGTCCTCGGCCACCAGCAGCTTCAGCCAGTCGAGCAGCTCCGACGTGCTGGGCTTCTTTTTCAGGCCCGGCAGGTTGCGCACATCGTAGAAGGTCTTCATGGCCGCGGCCAGCAGCTCTTTCTTCAGGCCCGGGAAGTGCACGTCCACGATCAGCTTCATGGTCTCGGGATCGGGGAACTTGATGTAGTGGAAGAAGCAGCGGCGCAGGAAGGCGTCGGGCAGTTCCTTCTCGTTGTTGGAGGTGATAAAGACCAGCGGGCGGTGCCTGGCCTTCACCAGCTCGCGCGTCTCGTACACGTAGAACTCCATGCGGTCCAGCTCGCGCAGCAGGTCGTTGGGGAATTCGATGTCGGCCTTGTCGATCTCGTCGATCAGCAGCGCCACCGGCTGGTCCGCCGTGAAGGCCTGCCACAGCACGCCCTTGACGATGTAGTTGTGGATGTCCTTCACCTTCTCGTCGCCGAGCTGCGAGTCGCGCAGGCGCGAGACGGCGTCGTATTCGTACAGCCCCTGCTGCGCCTTGGTGGTGGACTTGATGTGCCACTGCAAGAGCGGCATGCCGATGGCGCCGGCGACTTCCTCGGCCAGCATGGTCTTGCCGGTGCCGGGTTCGCCCTTGACCAGGAGCGGCCGCTTGAGCGTGATGGAGGCGTTGACGGCCAGCATCAGGTCTTGCGTGGCGACGTAGTTGGCGGAGCCTTGGAACTTCATGGGATGGGTGGCAAAGAGGGCAGCTTGGGGCGCTGATAGAATCGCGGGCTGGCCCGAAAGAGGTCTTGCTGGAAGGCCCCGGAAGGACGCGCCCGCGTCCGAAAACGAACTCCTGTCGATTGTGCGCGCAAAATGAATAAGTTGTTCACCACGCTTTTCGCATTGGCTGTCGCTTCGGCGACCGGCGGTGCCTTCGCCCAGGCCTCCGCCCCTGCTGCCAAGCCCGCCGCTGCCGCGCCCAAGGCCGCAGCGCCCGCCGGCGCCAAGTCGATGGAAGCCAAGATCGCCATGTGCATCGGCTGCCACGGCATCAAGGGCTACCAATCGAGCTTCCCCGAAGTGCACAAGGTGCCGATGATCTCGGGGCAGACCGCCAAGTACATCGTCGCGGCGCTCAATGCCTACAAGAACGGCGACCGCAAGCACCCGACCATGCGCGGCATCGCGGGCAGCCTGAGCGACGCCGACATGAACGACATCGCCAACTTCTACGCTGCGCAGGCGACCAAGGCGGCCGACAGCCCGGCCGCGCCCGAAGGCAAGGTGGCCGAGCTCTATGCCAAGGGAAATTGCGCGGCCTGCCACGGCAAGAACCTGTCGACCCCGATCGACCCGTCGTATCCCAAGATCGGCGGCCAGCATGCCGACTACCTGTTCGTGGCGCTCAAGTCGTACAAGCAGGACAACAACCACGCCGTGGGGCGCAGCAACGGCGTGATGGGTGCGATTGCCAAGCAGTTCTCGACCGCCGAACTGAAGGCGCTGGCCAATTACGTCAGCACGCTCGATGGTGAGTTGTCGGTGCATCCCGAACCGAAATTCCGGTAAGCCGCTTACCCCGCTCTGGACGAAGGCCCCAACAGGGGCCTTTGTTGCTTTTGGCGTTTCGCTTGCAGCGTGGCTTCGGCATGCATTCGGCTGCGCCGAGCCCTCCCCACTCTCCCCCCCCCCCCCCCGCCCCTCCCTGCCCCAGCGGGGCAGGAAGGGGAGCTTTCTACACATTGGCCCGTCGTGCCGTGACAGGGCCGGAGACGCTACGTCTACTGCAGGTAATGGCCGGCTTCGTCCCGTAGGGTGGGCAGCTCTGCTGCCCACTGTCCGAATTAGAGTGGGGAGGGCTCGGCGCAGCCGAATGCATGCCGAAGGCACGGCGCCAGACGCACGGCGAATCCGAATCAATCCTTCGTAGCGCGACGCTGAACGCAGGCAACGTACGCTTCGCCATCCGGAGGACGCCCCGAGCGCTGGCTCTCCCACAGCATCTGCCCCAGGCACTCCATCGCCTCATGGTGCGCCAGATGCAGCGAATTGCGCCGGGCAGCGAGCAGTTCGACCGCCTGCCGGATGCCGCACGGCTGGTCGATGGAGCACTGCTCGCTGATCGACAGGTGCATCGACAGGTGCAGGAACGGGTTGGTGCGGCCATCGCCGCCGTCGTACTGGCGCGCCACCGCCGCCTCGGCGTCCCGCATGTCGCCCGCGTACTCGGGATGC
Organism: Burkholderiales bacterium; assembly: GCA_016213325.1. Lineage (GTDB taxonomy): Bacteria > Pseudomonadota > Gammaproteobacteria > Burkholderiales > Burkholderiaceae_C > Ramlibacter. The sequence goes on from JACRAY010000024.1 coordinate 122,136, forward strand.
TCCTGCAGCCACTGGCCGGCCAGCGTCTCCAGCGCATCCATGGGCACGCCGTCGCGGGACTTGGCATGCACGGCGCAGAAGAAGCGCCGGACGTCGGACTGGGAAGGGTTGAACATCCGCCAAGGTTAGCAGGGCTAAACTTGCCCCATGAACACCCAAGCTTTCATCTGCGACGCCATCCGCACGCCGTTCGGCCGCTACGGCGGCTCGCTCTCCTCCGTGCGCACCGACGACCTGGGCGCGGTGCCCATCCGTGCCCTGATGGCACGCAACCCCAAGGTCGACTGGCAGGCCGTGGCCGACGTGCTGTACGGCTGCGCCAACCAGGCCGGCGAGGACAACCGCAACGTGGCGCGCATGGCGGCGCTGCTGGCGGGCCTGCCGGTCGAAGTGCCCGGCGCCACCATCAACCGCCTGTGCGGCTCGGGGCTGGACGCCGTGGGCAGCGCGGCGCGGGCCATCCGCTCCCGTGAGGCGGGCCTGATGATCGCCGGGGGCGTCGAGAGCATGAGCCGCGCGCCATTCGTCATGCCCAAGGCCGAAAGCGCCTTCTCGCGCGCCAATGCGGTGCACGACACCACCATCGGCTGGCGCTTCGTCAACAAGCTGATGAAAGAGCGCTACGGCATCGATTCCATGCCCGAAACGGCGGAGAACGTGGCCGCCGACTATCGCGTCGAGCGCGAAGCGCAGGACCGCATGGCGCTGGCCTCGCAGATGAAGGCGGTGGCTGCCCAGGAGGCAGGGTTCTTCGACAGCGAGATCACGCCCGTCACCATCCCGCAGAAGAAGGGCGAAGCCATCGTCGTCGCCAAGGACGAGCACCCGCGCGAAACCTCGCTGGAGGCGCTGGCCAAGCTGAAGGGCGTGGTCAAGCCGGACGGGTCGGTTACCGCCGGCAACGCCAGCGGCGTGAACGACGGCGCCTGCGCGCTGTTGCTGGCCGATGAAGCCAGCGCGGCGAAGCACGGGCTCACACCGCGGGCGCGCGTGGTGGGCATGGCCACGGCCGGCGTCGCCCCGCGCGTCATGGGGATCGGCCCGGCGCCGGCCACGCAGAAAGTGCTGGCCCTCACCGGCCTGAAGCTGGAGCAGCTCGACGTGATCGAGCTCAACGAGGCGTTCGCGGCGCAGGGCCTGGCGGTGCTGCGCCAGCTGGGCCTGGCCGACGACGACCCGCGCGTCAACCCGAACGGCGGCGCGATCGCGCTCGGGCACCCGCTCGGGGCGTCCGGCGCGCGCCTGGCGACCACTGCCGTCAACCAGTTGCATCGCACGGGCGGGCGCTACGCACTGTGCACGATGTGTATCGGCGTCGGGCAGGGCATTGCGGTGATCCTCGAACGAGTCTAGATTCGTCCTTGCCGGGCCGTGCCCGGCCATCAAGGGGACGTGCATGGACGAAGGCACCCTGCAATTCGACGGCGTGAGCTACGCGGACGGGCACGTTTCCGACCCGCAGCTCATGGGCTGGATGCAGGGCACGCCGCCTGCTCCCGAGCTGCGCGTGCAGTTCGACGGCGACCGCTTCCTCGACTTCCCGCAGATCCGATGGTCGCTCGCGCACATGCGCGAGCTGGTGCCCACCGTCGGCGTGTGGCGCGGCAGCGCCGCCGCCAGCACGCTGCGCGAGCCGAAGCCGGCCGACGAGGAAGCGATCGACGCGCTGAAATTCACCGACATGAACGGGCGCAAGCGCCGCTGGGACGAGGCGCTGTTCGACACCTACACCGACGGCATCGTGGTGCTGCACCGGGGGCGCCGCATCTTCGAGCGCTACTTCGGCGCGCTCAGGCCGCACGGCACGCACAGCTGCTTTTCCATCACCAAGTCGTATGCCGCCACGCTGGCGTGCATGCTGGTGCAGGAACACGAGCTGGACGAGGCGCAGACCGTGCCGCACTACCTGCCCGAGATGGAAGGCACGGCCTGGCGCGACGCGACGCTGCGCGAGGTGCTCGACATGCAGGTGGGCGTGGCCTACTCCGAGGCGTACGCCGACCCGAAAGCCGACATCTGGGCCTACTCGCGAGCCGGCGGCATGCGCCCGCGGCCGCCGGGCCACGACGGCCCGGGCAACTTCTACGACTACCTGCTCACGCTGCGCAAGGAGGGCGGGCACGGCGAAGCCTTCGCGTACAAGACGGTCAACACCGAGGTGCTGTGCTGGATCATGAAGAAGGTGACGGGGCAGCCGCTGGCCGAGATGCTGAGCGAGCGCATCTGGGCGCCGCTCGGCTGCGAGCAGGACGGCTACCTCACGGTCGACGCGATCGGCGTGCCCATGGGCGGCGGCGGCTTGAGCGCCAACCTGCGCGACCTGGCGCGCTTCGGCGAGCTGATGCGGCGCGAAGGCGACTGGCAGGGCCGGCCCGTGCTGCAGCCGCAGGTGGTGGCGGACATCCGGCGCGGCAGCGACCCCGACCGGTTCGCCAAGGCCGGCTACCACCTGCTGCCCGGCTACTCGTACCGCAACATGTGGTGGGTCACGCACAACGAGCTGGGTGCGTTCGAGGCGCGCGGCATCCATGGCCAGCGCCTGTATGTCGCGCCCGACGCCGACATGGTGATCGCGCGCTTCGCGTCGCACCCCGTCGCCGCCAGCGCGGCGAATGACCCGATCACGCTGCCTGCCTTCCTGGCGCTCGGCTGCATGCTGCGCGACAGGTAGCGACAATCGCGGGCTTGGCTCTCCCGTTCATCACCGACTGGCAGTTCTACGCCGCCGCGATCCCCGCGGTGCTGCTCATGGGCATCAGCAAGAGCGGCTTCGGCTCGGGCTTCGGCTCGCTCGCCGTGCCGCTGATGGCGATGGCCATCACCGTGCCGCAGGCCGCGGCGATCTTCATGCCGATCCTGTTCGTCATGGACGTGCTCGGCGTGGCCGCCTTCCGGCGCCACTTCGACTTCCAGCTGATCCGCTTCCTCATCCCGCTGGGGCTGGTGGGCACGGTGATCGGCACGCTGTCGTTCCGGCTGCTCGATGCGCGGCTGGTGGCCGGCATCGTGGGCATCTTCACGCTGCTGTTCCTGGCGCAGCGCCTCGCATTCCCGCCGCGCGCCGCGAGCCCGCACCCGCCGAAATGGGCCGGTGCGCTGCTCACCGTCACCTCCGGCTTCACGAGTTTCGTGTCGCACGCCGGCGGGCCGCCCATCAGCGCCTACATCGTGCCGATGCGCCTCGCGCCCATCGTGTACACGGCCACGATGGCGGCGTTCTTCTTCGTCATCAACCTGAGCAAGTGGGTGCCGTACGCCTGGCTCGGCCTGCTGGACTTGCGCAACCTGGCGACTTCGCTGGTGCTGCTGCCGCTGGCTCCCTTGGGCGTGTGGGTCGGCGTGCGGCTGGCGCACCGCATCCAGCCGCAACTGTTCTACCGGCTGGTCTACATCGGCATGCTGCTGACCGGCATCAAGCTGGTCTGGGACGGGTTCTTCGCCTGAGGCACTTCGCGCCAGGTGGTCACGGTGCCCAGGCGCTGTCCCTGCACGCGGTGCGAAACCATCAGGCAGTGCAAGGTGCGGCCATCGGTGCGTTCGACGAGCCCCGAGTGTTCTTCTTCCGGGCGGGCATGGTGCGCCTCGACCAGTGCCAGCAGGAACTGCGGGTCGCGCACCTGTGCAAGCTGCAGGGCGAGCAGGGCCGAGTCGTTCAGGCCTTCCATGCGCTCGGCCGTGAGGCGCCACATCTGCAGGAAGCGCAGGTTGTAGTGCATCGCGTGCCCGAAGTGGCCGGTGGCCAGCACGCCGTCTTCGCAGGCGTCCAGCGTTGCCAGCAGCAGCGCCACCGTGGCCCGGGCCTCGCCCAGGTCCTGCATGCGCGTCTGCAGCGAGCGGTTGGCGGCCAGCAGCTTCTGCTGCGACGCCGCCAGCGACCGCTGGGCCCTGGCGAGCTCATGGGCCAGCTGGTTGACCAGCTCACTGCCTGCTGCCGCCCGCTTCTCCCGGAGCTCAGGCATGCTGCTTCTCCCGGGTGGCGAGCTGGTTCGCGATCGCACCCGTCAGGTCCGCCAGCGGGCCCTGCAGCGCATCGAGGTGCCGGGCGACCTCCTGTGGTGGCCGCCCGTCCTTGAAAGCGCGTTCCAGCGCCGCGGCGAGTTGCTCCACCGTGGTGGCGCCCACGTTGGCCGAGACGCCCTTGAGGGTGTGCGCCACGCGCTCGGCCGTCGCGGCATCGCCGGCGGCCAGCGCGTCGCGCACCTGCTGCGCGGCCGGGGCCTGCCCCGCCGCATAGCGTTGCAGCATCGCCAGGTACAGCGGCTTCTTGCCGGCCATGCGCGACAGGCCCAGCGCCGTGTCCAGGCCCGCGATGCCTTGCGGCACGCCGTCGGCAACCGCTGGGGCAGGCCGCGGCTGCGCCGCCGGCGGCTCCTGCAGCGGGGCGCCGGCCGGGCGGATCCAGCGCAGCAGCATGGCGTCCAGCTCTTTCGGGTCGATCGGCTTGACCAGGTAGTCGTTCATCCCGGCTGCGATGCACTTCTGCCGGTCGGCCTCCATGGCATTGGCCGTCATCGCGATGACCGGCAGGTGCCGGAGCTTCGGCATGTCGCGCAGTACGCGCGTGGCGGTCACGCCGTCCATCACCGGCATCTGCATGTCCATGAAGACCAGGTCGTACGCCTGGGCATCCAGCGCCGCCAGGGCGGCTGCGCCGTCGCTCGCCACGTCAACGCGCAGTCCCGTTTCTTCCAGCAGCTCGCGCGCCACCTGCTGGTTGATGTCGTTGTCCTCCACCAGCAGCACGCGCCGCCCGGCGATCGTGGCCAGCCGGCCCTGTGGCGCGGCCACGAGCCCGGCGGGTGAGGTGACGCGAGCTACCCGTCCGCCCAGCGCACGCATGGTGGCGTCGAACAGGGCCGACGCGTTTACCGGTTTCACCAGCACGTCGTCGATACCAGCGCGGTTGGCGCCTGCCGTTGCTTCCTCGCGCCCGAAGGCGGTGACCATCAGCATCATCGGCGGCGTGGCGAGGCCCAGCGCGCGGATCTGCTGTGCGGCTTCGATGCCGTCCATGCCGGGCATGCGCCAGTCGAGGTAGACGACGTCGTACGGGCGGCCCTGCCGTGCGGCGTCGCGCACCTGCGTCACCGCGGCGGCGCCATCTTCGGCTTCGTCGACGCTGAAGGTCATGCCCTGCAGCATGTCGGCGATCACGCTGCGTGCATGCATGTTGTCGTCCACCACCAGCACGCGCCGGCCGCGCAGGTCGGGGCGCGGCAGCAATTGCCGCTGCCTGGCCTGGCCTACGCCCACGCGCGCGGTAAACCAGAAGATGCTGCCGCGGCCGGGCGTGCTTTCCACGCCGACCTCGCCGCCCATCAGCTCCGCCAGCTTCTTGCTGATGGCCAGCCCGAGACCGGTGCCGCCGAAGCGGCGGGTGGTGGAGGTGTCGGCCTGCGAGAAGCTGCGGAACAGCCGGTCGACCTGCTCCGGCGTGAGGCCGATGCCGGTGTCGCGCACGCGGAACAGCAGTTGCACGCCCTGCGCCGTGCGCTCGGTGGCGCGCACCGAAACCACGACCTCGCCGCGCTCGGTGAACTTCACGGCGTTGGCGGCGTAGTTCAGCAGCACCTGGCCCAGGCGCAGCGGATCGCCGACCAGCGCGCGCGGCACGTCGGGCGCCACGTCGAACACCAGCTCGAGCCCCTTGGCGTGGCATTTCTCGCTGATGAGGGCCGAGGTGTCGTCCAGCAGCTTGTCCAGCGCAAACTCGGCCTGCTCCAGGTCGAGGCGGCCGGCCTCCACCTTCGAGAAGTCGAGGATGTCGTTGATGATGCCCAGCAGGTGCTGGCCCGAAGCCTGCACCTTCTGGATGTAGTCGCGCTGGCGCGGCGCCAGCTCGGTCTTCAGCACCAGGTGCGACAGGCCGATGATGGCGTTCATCGGCGTGCGGATCTCATGGCTCATGTTGGCCAGGAAGTCCGACTTCATGCGCGTGGCATCCTCGGCGATTTCCTTGGCGCGGCGGATTTCCTCTTCGTTGCGCTTGCGCTGCGTGATGTCGCGGCCGATGCCGAGCACGCCCCGGGCGTTGCCCTTCTCGTCGTACAGCGGCGACACCACCGACTCCAGCAGCACCTGTTCGCCGCCCGGGTAGGTCACCCAGGTTTCGTAGGACTCGCCCTTCAGGTCGCGCAGCACGCGTGCGTCGCTCTCTTCCATCACGGCGGCCGAGTCCGCTGCAAACAGGTCGCGGCAGGTCAGCCCCGGGATTTCCTTCAGCGGCCGTCCGACGGCCGCGGCCATGGCCGTGTTGCAGCCGAGGAAGCGGCCTTCGCGGTCCTTGTAGAACACCAGGTCCGGGATCGAGTTGATCAGCCCTTCCAGCGTGGCCTGCTGCCGGCGCTTCTCGGCTTCTGCCCGCTTCAGGCTCGTGATGTCCTTGAAAGTGCAGATGTAGGTGGGGCCATCGGCCGTCGGCGCGAGGAACAGCGTGACTTCCACGTCGCGCAGCTCGCCGTCGCAGCGGCGGTGCACGCTGTTGAAGGTGACGGGGCCGGGGATGGTCGCCAGCGCCTCGTCGAGCGAGGCCTGGTCGGCGGCGGTGAAGCGCGCGTCGAAGTCGAAGACCGTCCTGCCGAGAAGCTCGTCGCGCGTATAGCCGAAGTGGTGGCAGGCCGCCGGGTTGGCATAGGTGCAACGCATCGTGGCCTGGTCGACCCACAGCATCACGCCGCCATACTCCATCACTTCTTCGCTGAGTTTCAGGCGGCGCTCGTAGCCCAGCCGCTGGGTCACGTCGCGGAAGGTGATGACGCTGCCGACGATGCGGCCCTGCACGCGCTGGGGATGCACGTGGCGCTCCAGCACGCGTCCGTCGGCCAGCTCCACGTGGCAACGCGTCTCGTCGTCCGGATGCAGGCGCCGCCATTCCACCTTGCGCTGCCAGTCGGCGGGGTCTTTCACCACTTTCAGCTGGTGCTCGACCACTTGGGCCAGGCGCAAGTCGCTGATGTCCTCTTCGGGCAGTCCCCAGAGCTCGACGAAACGGATGTTGAAGTACATCGTGGTCTCGGGCTCGTCATAGCGCAGCGTGAGGATGCCGTCGCTCGCGGTGTCCAGCGTCGAGACCAGCAGCGCATGCGAGTCGCGCAGCTGCGCGAGCTCGCGCTCGGTGGCCCGCAGGCGCTCGGCGGCCAGTGCCAGGTGTTCCAGTGCCCGTTCCATGGCGTATCTCCTTGCTCGTTACGCAATGAGACCACTGCCAATCACCAAAGGCTTAAGCAGAATGCCTAAGCGGGCTAGGGATTTGGGTCCCCGGACCACCCCGGGGTGCGCTCGGCGCCGCGTTGGAGCCGCTCCTCGCGCTCGGCCCGCTCGCGCGCCATCTGCTCCTCGAGCTGCGCGCGCCCCTGCTTCACCACGGCGATCATCCTGGCGCGGTCGCGGTGGTGCGGGTACATCTTCTCGAACAGCTCCAGGTTGTGCCGCCGGAAGCGCATGGCGTGCTCGCGCGCCTCGTGCGGCGCGTATCCCAGCATCTCCAGCACGGTGCGGCCGCTCAGCAGGCTGGACTCGAACACTTCGCGCTGCACGTGCATCACGCCGCGGTCGCGCAGCGCGTTCCAGTGCGTCACGTCGCGGGCACGTGCCACCAGCGCGAGGTGGGGGAAGTGTTCCTTCGCCAGTTCGACGATGCGCAGCGACTGGTCGACGTCGTCCACGGCGACCACCAGCACGCTTGCCTGGGCGGCACCCGCCGTGCGCAGCAGGTCCAGCCGCGTGGCGTCGCCGTAGTGCACGGTGTAGCCGAAGATGCGGGCCGCTTCGATCATGTCGGCGTCGTGGTCCAGCACGGTGGCGCGGATGCCCTGCGCATTGAGCAGGCGGCCGATCATCTGGCCGTAGCGCCCGAAGCCGGCGATGATCACGGGCGCGTCCTGCGGCTCGCTCAGTTCCTCGAGCTGCGGCCGTCCCGCGCCCGCCAGCCGCGGCACGAGCAGGCGGTCGGCCGCCACCAGCAGCAGCGGGCCGAGCAGCATCGAGACGGCCACCGCGCCTATCAGCAGCGAAGCGGTCTCCGCAGGAAACACGCGCGCACCGGCCGCCGACTGGAACACCACGAAAGCGAACTCGCCGCCCTGCGCCAGCAGCACGGTGAAGACGGGCCGCTCGGCGAGCGGCACACCCATGCCGCGCGCCAGCAGCCAGATGACGGCGGCCTTGGCCACCAGGAAGCCGGCGACGATGGCCGCCATCAGGCCGGGCGACGCGGCCAGCACGCCGAAGTCGATGCTCATGCCCACCGCGATGAAGAACAGGCCCAGCAGCAGCCCCTTGAAGGGCTCGATGTCGGTCTCGAGCTCGCGCCGGTATTCGCTTTCGGCCAGCAGCACGCCCGCGAGGAAAGCGCCCAGCGCCATCGACAGGCCGACGAGCTGCATGAGCGCCGCGATGGCTACCACCAGCAGCAGGGCGGCCGCGGTGAAGATCTCCGGCGTGCGGCTGCGTGCTATCCAGCGCAGGAGCGGCCTGAGCGCCAGCCGGCCGCCGAGGATGATGCCGCCCACCACGGCCACGATGGTGGCGGCTTCGAGCCACAGGTTGCCGTCCGAAGTGGGCCGCGGCGCGCGGCCCAAGAGCGGCAGCAGCGCCAGGATCGGGATGGCCGCCACGTCCTGGAACAGGAGGATGGAAAAGCCCGCCTGCCCGCTGGACGTGCGCAGCAGGTTGCGTTCGCCGAACACCTGCAGCGCGATGGCGGTGGACGACAGCGCGAGTCCCAGTGCGGCCACCAGCGCGATGCGCCAGGGCGTACCGGCGACGACCGCCGCGGCCAGCAGCAGTGCCGCACAGGCGCCGACCTGCGCGGAGCCCCAGCCGAAGATCGGCCTGCGCAGCGCCCACAGGCGGCGCGGCTCCAGTTCCAGTCCCACCAGGAACAGCATCAGCACCACGCCGAACTCGGCAAAGTGCAGGATGTCCTCGACGTTGGACACCAGGCCCAGGCCCCAGGGGCCGATCACGATGCCCGCCGTGAGGTAGCCGATGATGGAACCCAGCCCGAGGGCGCGGGCCACCGGCACCGCAATGACGGCGGCCGACAGGTAGATCAGGCTGCTGGTAAGCCAGGCCGGCGCGTGTTCCATGGTTTTCAGCGCGCCAGCGGCCGGTCGCCCGCCGGCACGTCGCACTCGGGGCACTGCGGCAGTTCGTCGAGTTCGGGCCAGCCGGGATAGGACGCGAGGCGCTCGGCGAAGACCGCCACGTGCGCCTCGATGTCCGCTTCGGCCGCGCGATGCGCGCCGTGCAGCACCAGCGGCGGCAGGAAGCGCATGCCGCACAGGTGGGCGGTCTGTTCGTACGGCGGCATGAAGGCGTCGAAGAAGAAGCGGTTGTAGCCGGAGGGGTGGTAGGACGCCTCGGGCCCGCCGGTGCTGGCGACCAGCCACAAGTCCTTGCCGGCGAGGGCCGTGCCCGATCGGCCGTAGGCCCAGCCGTAAGTCAGCACGTCGTCCAGCCACAGCTTCAGGAGCGGCGGCATCGAGTACCACTGCACCGGGTGCAGCAAGACGATCAGGTCGGCGGCACCGGCGCGTACCTGCTCCGCAGGGACGTCGATGTCGTAGTCGGGGTAAGTCGCGTACAGGTCGCAAAGGTCAACCCCACCGACACCCCGTGCCGCCTCGACCAGGCGCCGGTTCACCCGGGAATCGCGCAGGTGGGGGTGCGCTGCCAGCACGTACGTCTTAAACCGGCTCATTTGTGCCAACTCATCCATAGCAGCTAACATAGCGCAACCCCGGCCGAGGAGGATTCATGCCTGTCGTCGTCGTCGCCAATCCCAAAGGCGGTGTGGGCAAGTCCACGCTGGCCACCAATATCGCAGGCTACTTCGCCTCGAAAGGCCACAAGGTGATGCTGGGCGACGCCGACCGCCAGCAGTCGTCGCGCCTGTGGCTGGGACTCCGGCCGCCCGAGGCGCGCAGGATCGCCACGTGGGACCTTACCCACGACAACATCGCGAAGCCGCCGAAGGGTACCACGCACGTCGTGCTGGACACGCCCGCCGGGCTGCACGACAAGGCGTTCAAGCAGGCGCTGAAAATGGCCGACAAGGTGGTGGTGCCGCTGCAGCCCAGCGTGTTCGACATCTTCGCCACCCGCGCCTTCCTCGACGAGCTGGCGGAGCACCGGCACGCATCGCACATGTTGGTGGGTGTCGTGGGAATGCGGGTCGACGCGCGCACCATCGCGGCCGACAAGCTGCGCGAGTTCACCGAAAGCTTGGGGCTGCCCGTGCTGGGCTACCTGCGGCCGACGCAGAACTACATCCACCTCGCCGCGCGCGGGCTCTCGCTGTTCGACGTGGCGCCGTCCAAGGTCGAGCGCGACCTGGAGCAGTGGCAGGACCTGTGTCGCTGGCTGGACACCTGACGAACGCCGCGGGGCTGTAGTCTCCGGTCCCATGAGAAACCTCGATTTCGCCGAATTGCCCACGCTGGTCGGGCAGGAAGTGGCCGTGACCGACTGGGTCACGATCACGCAGCAGCAGGTGAACCAGTTCGCCGAGGCGACCGGCGACCACCAGTGGATCCACGTGGACGTCGAGCGGGCGAAAGCGGGGCCTTTCGGCGCGCCGATCGCGCACGGCTTCCTCACGCTGTCGCTGATCCCGCGGTTCTTCGAGTCGGCCTTCAACGTCAGCAACTCGCGCATGGGCGTCAACTACGGGCTGAACCAGGTGCGCTTCACCGCGCCGGTGCCGGTGGGCAGCCGCTTGCGCGCGCGCCTGACCCTGCTGGCCTGCGAGCCCATCGAGGGCAACGGCCTGCAGATGACCTGGAAGGTGGTGATGGAGCGCGAGGGCAGCGACCGGCCGGTGTGCGTGGCCGAATCGATCTCGCGCCGCTACGCCTGAGCGAAGCCGTTCTGCCGCCACGCTTCGAACACCGTCACTGCCACGGCATTCGACAGGTTCAGGCTGCGCTGGCCGGCGCGCATGGGCAGCTTCAACCTGTTGGAAGCAGGGAAAGAGTCGCGCAGGGCCGGCTTCAGCCCGCTGGTTTCCGAGCCGAACACCAGCCAGTCGCCGGGCTGGAAGGCCGTGTCGTGCACGAAGCGCTCGCCGCGCGTCGTCAGTGCGAACATGCGCGCCGGGTCGGGCATTTCAGCCGCGAGGAAGGTCTGCCAGTCCCGATGCCGCCGTACCTGCGCGTACTCGTGATAGTCCAGTCCTGCGCGCTTCATCTGGCGGTCTTCCATCGAAAAGCCCAGCGGTTCGATGAGGTGCAGCTGGCAACCCGTGTTGGCCGCCAGCCGGATCACGTTGCCGGTGTTGGGCGGGATCTCGGGCTCGACCAGGACGATGCGGAACATGCTCAGGCGGGCTCCGGCGTGCGCGCCAGCACGACCGCGCCGACCTGCGCGGCGCCGGCCTCGCGCAGCGCGGCGGCGGCCGCAAACAGCGAGGCGCCGCTGGTCATCACGTCGTCCACCAGCACGGCGCGCCGGCCGCGCAGCGCGGCCGAGCGCATCGGATCCATTGCAAAGGCCCCGCGCACGTTGGCCAGCCGCTGTTCGCGCGCCAGCTCGGCCTGCGGCAAGGTTTCGCGCAGGCGCAGCAGCAAGTGAGAATCGACCTTGCCCGGCGCCAGCCGCCGCGCCAGCTCCAGCGCCTGGTTGAAGCCGCGTTGGGCCAGCCGCCTGGGCGCCAGCGGCATCGGCAGCACGACTTCAGCCTGCGCCAGCGAATCCTGCACGCCCGGCGCTGCGCCCACCAGGGTGGCGAAGACGCCGGCCCAGCCCGGCTGGCCGCGAAACTTGTAGTCGCCCACCAGTTCCGCCCACGGGTAGCCATAGTCGACGGCGGCATGGCAACGGTCCAGGGGCGGAGGCGTGCGGACGCAGGCGCCGCATTCGGCAACGCCTTCAGGCACCGGCAGTGCGCAGCGGCGGCAGCGCGGGCGCGGCCGCGCGAAGCGGCCCAGGCAGGCGCGGCAGAGCGCCTGCGCGGGCCAGCGCCCGCACACCGCGCAACGGCCGGGCACGGCATCACCCGCAGGGAATTCCATCGGGTCAATATACTGCCCCGCGACGCCATGGCTTCCGACCGACCGCCCACCATAGACCCCATTGCCGCCGCGCGCTGGCAGCAGCGCGCACCGGCGGCGTCGCCCTGGCTGCACGACGAAGTGGCACGGCGCATGGCGGAGCGGCTGGAATGGATCAAGCGCCAACCGCCAGCGTGGGCGCATTGGGAGCCGGTGCGCGGCGGCCTCGCCGCGCATGCGCCGATTTCGGCGCGCTATCCCCGCGCGCGCTGCTACGTTGTGGAAGACGAACCCCGGCGAGCCGAAGCCGCACGGCGCGCGCTTTCGACCCCCTGGTGGCGCCGCCTGCGTTCGCCCGCCACCGAAATCGGGCCGGTGCCCGACGGTGGCGTGCAGATGCTGTGGGCCAACATGGCGCTGCACCTGGCGGCCGACCCCCAGGCGCTGATGGCGCGCTGGCACCGCGCGCTGGCGGTCGACGGCTTCCTCATGTTCTCCTGCCTCGGGCCCGACACGCTGCGCGAGCTGCGCGCGCTGTACGCGCAGCTGGGCTGGCCGCCGCCCTCGCACGAATTCACCGACATGCACGACTGGGGCGACATGCTGGTGCACGGCGGCTTTGCCGAGCCGGTGATGGACATGGAGCGCATCACGCTCACCTTCGACTCGCCGGCCAGGCTGCTGGCCGAGCTGCGCGGGCTGGGCGCCAACCTGCACCCGGGCCGCTTTGCCGCGTGGCGCGGGCGCGGCTGGCGCGCGGCCCTGGAGCATGAGCTGGCGCGTGCGCTGCCGGGTGCCGACGGGCGGCTGGCGCTCACTTTCGAGATCATCTACGGCCACGCCTTCAAGCCGGCGCCGCGCGCCCGGGTGGCGGAGCACAGCGAGTTCTCGCTGGACGACATGCGGGCCATGCTGCAAGGCGGAAAACGCGCAGGCGAACCGATTCCTTGACCTGCGTCAATGTTCGTCGACAGGTGTGTTGCCTGGCGTCAAAGTCCGGCTGCGCCGGAAGGGGCAGGGGGAAGGGGCGCTACAATCCCCGGTTGTTTCGTGAGCGTCGCACGTGTCGAACCTGGTATTTCGTTTCGCCACCATCCAGGGCCAGAACATCCACTGGTTCCTGAAACGCAATTGTTCGGTGACGCCCGCCCAGCTGGGCTGGCTGTACGCCTCGCTGTGCGTGGTCACGCTCGCGATCGGGACCGTTTTCTGGTTCCAGGGGGCGCTGCTGGTCCTTCCCTTCGCCTGGCTCGAGCTGGCGGCCGTGGGCATTGCGTTCCTGGTGTACGCGCGCCACGCGGCAGACGGCGAACACATCCTGCTGGCGGGGCGCCGGCTGGTGGTGGAACTGGAGAACGCGGGGCGGCTCGAGCGCGCGGAGTTCGACCGCGATTGGGTCCGGGTGGAGCCGAGCGCCGGCGACCGGTCGCTGATCGAGGTGTCGGGGCAGGGCCGGCGGGTGAACGTGGGGCGCTTCGTCAGGCCGGAACTGCGGCCGGTGCTGGCGCAGGAATTGCGGCGCGCGCTGCGCAACCCGTAGGCGGCGGCGAGAAGAAAGATTTTTGGCATAGAGGCTTGAGGACGATGAAGAGAGATTGCACCCTGGCGGCGTTCGCGCTGCTGGCGGCCGGCCTGGCCGGCCACGCCCACGCGGTGAACGACCTGCCCGGCGGTCCCGCCGTGCGCCAGCTGAACCTCCACGCAGCCGCCACCCGCATCGCCGCGGAAATCTCGTGGCTGCACTGGTTCATGCTGATCACTTGCCTGGTGATCTTCGTCCTGGTGTTCTCGGTGATGTTCTATTCCATCTGGAAGCACCGCAAGTCGGTGGGCCACAAGCCGGCCAACTTCCACGAGTCGGTCACGGTGGAGGTGGTCTGGACCATCATCCCGTTCCTGATCGTGATCGGCATGGCGCTGCCGGCCACCAAGGTGCTGGTCGCCTCCAAGGACACGGGCAATGCCGACATCACCGTCAAGGCCACCGGCTACCAGTGGAAGTGGGGCTACGACTACCTGGGCGGCGAAGGCCAGGGCATCAGCTTCCTGTCGACGCTGGACAGCACGCACCGCGAGATGTCCAACGACGGCGCCAAGGCCGCCGACGTGCCGGACGACTACCTGCTGAAGGTGGACAACCCGCTGGTGGTGCCGGTCAACAAGAAGGTGCGGGTGATCACCACCGCCAACGACGTGATCCACGCCTGGGGCGTGCCGGCCTTCGGCCTGAAGCAGGACGCGATCCCCGGCTTCGTGCGCGACACCTGGTTCCGCAGCGAGAAGACCGGCGACTTCTACGGCCAGTGCTACGAGCTGTGCGGCAAGGAGCACGCCTACATGCCGATCCACGTGAAGGTGGTGTCGGCGGCCGACTACACCAAGTGGGTGGGCGACCAGCAGAAGCTGATGGCCGCCAAGGCCGACGACCCGGCCAAGGTCTGGACGCTGCCCGACATCATGGCGCGCGGCGAGAAGGTCTATGCCGCCAACTGCGCGGCCTGCCACCAGGCCAGCGGCAAGGGCGCCGGCCCCATCAAGCCGCTGGACGCGTCGCCGCTGGTGCTGGACGCCGACAAGACGAAGGAAATCCACATCGTGCTGAAGGGCCAGGGCGCCATGCCCTCGTGGAAGCAGCTGTCCGACACCGACCTGGCCGCCGTCATCAGCTTCACCAAGAACTCCTGGTCCAACAAGACCGGCCAGATCGTCCAGCCGGCCGAAGTGCTCGCGCAGCGCGGCAAGTAATCGAGGAAAACCCATGAGCGCAGTTCTCGACCACCCCGCCGAACACGGCGACCACCACGACCACGCGCCCACCGGCTGGCGCCGCTGGGTCTACGCGACCAACCACAAGGACATCGGCACGCTGTACCTGCTGTTCTCGTTCACGATGTTCATCATCGGCGGGATCCTGGCGCTGCTGATCCGCGCCGAGCTGTTCCAGCCCGGCCTGCAGGTGGTCAACCCCGAGCTGTTCAACCAGCTCACCACCATGCACGGCATCATCATGGTGTTCGGCGCCATCATGCCGGGCTTCGTGGGCTTCGCGAACTGGATGGTGCCGCTGCAGATCGGCGCGCCCGACATGGCGTTCGCGCGCATGAACAACTTCAGCTTCTGGCTGCTGATCCCCGCGGGCCTGATGGTCGCCGGCTCGTTCTTCATGCCCGGCGGCGCGCCCGCCGCGGGCTGGACGATCTACGCGC
This sequence comes from Burkholderiales bacterium, assembly GCA_016213325.1. Classification (GTDB taxonomy): domain Bacteria; phylum Pseudomonadota; class Gammaproteobacteria; order Burkholderiales; family Burkholderiaceae_C; genus Ramlibacter. Next base: position 137,335 of record JACRAY010000024.1, read on the forward strand.
CGCTCACGCTGCAGATGGGCCCGTCGATGGACGCCGCGATCTTCGCGCTGCACATCATGGGCGCGAGCTCGATCATGGGCTCGATCAACATCATCGTGACCATCCTCAACATGCGCGCCCCCGGCATGTCGCTGATGAAGATGCCGATGTTCTGCTGGACCTGGCTGATCACGGCCTACCTGCTGATCGCGGTGATGCCCGTGCTGGCCGGCGCCATCACGATGACGCTGACCGACCGCCACTTCGGCACGGTGTTCTTCAACCCCGCGGGCGGCGGCGACCCGGTGATGTACCAGCACATCTTCTGGTTCTTCGGCCACCCCGAGGTCTACATCATGATCCTGCCGGCCTTCGGCATCATCAGCCAGGTCGTGCCCGCTTTCGCGCGCAAGCGCCTGTTCGGCTACGCGTCGATGGTGTACGCGACTTCGTCCATCGCCATCCTGTCGTTCATCGTGTGGGCGCACCACATGTTCACGACCGGCATGCCCGTCACCGGCCAGCTGTTCTTCATGTACGCGACGATGCTGATCGCGGTGCCGACGGCCGTGAAGATCTTCAACTGGATCGCGACCATGTGGCAGGGCTCGATGACCTTCGAGACGCCGATGCTGTTCGCCGTGGGCTTCATCTTCGTGTTCACGATGGGCGGCTTCACCGGCCTGATCCTGGCCATGGCGCCGATCGACCTGCTGCTGCAGGACACCTACTACGTGGTGGCGCACTTCCACTACGTGCTGGTGGCGGGGTCGCTGTACGCGATGTTCGCCGGCTTCTACTACTGGGCGCCCAAGTGGACGGGCGTGATGTACAACGAGACGCTGGGCAAGTGGCACTTCTGGCTGTCGCTGTTCTTCTTCAACCTCACGTTCTTCCCGATGCACTTCCTCGGCCTGGCCGGCATGCCGCGCCGCTACGCCGACTACCCGATGCAGTTCGCCGACTTCAACTGGTGGGCCTCGGTGGGCGCGTTCGGCTTCGGCCTGTCGCAGGTGTTCTTCTTCTTCTTCATCGTGCTGCCGGTGATGCGCGGCAAGGGCGCGAAGGCGCCGCAGCGCCCGTGGAACGACCCCGACGGCAAGGGCGCCGAGGGCCTGGAATGGGAAGTGCCGTCGCCGGCGCCCTTCCACACGTTCGAAACGCCGCCGCGCCTGGACGCCACGGCCACCCGCGTGCTGGACGCGCGCGTGCAGCCCGAGCACCCGGGCGCCGTGCACTGACGGCGGGGGGATGGACCGCATGTCCGACGACGAGGAAAGACGCAGGGCCAACGTCCGCATGGCGCTGATCCTGGCGTCGGTGGCGGCGGTCTTCTTCGCCGGCTTCATCTTCAAGTACGTGCTGCTGGGCAAGTCGTGAGCACGCCTAAGGCCAACGCGCGGATGGTGGGCAAGCTGGTCGTGGTTGCGGCCGGCATGTTCGCTTTCGGCTACGCGCTGGTCCCGATCTACAAGCACATCTGCGAGGCCCTGGGCATCAACGTGCTGGCCGTCGGCGAGCAGCGCGTGCCGGGCCAGTCGAAGGCTGCGGCCAATTCGCAGGTCGATACGAGCCGGCTCGTGACCGTGGAGTTCGATGCGAACGCGCGCGGCCCGTGGGAATTCAAGCCGGCGCAGGCCAGCATCCAGGTGCACCCGGGCGCCCTGGCCACCGTGATGTACGAGTTCCAGAACACGCAGAACCGCACGATGGCCGCGCAGGCGATCCCCAGCTACGCGCCGCGCAATGCCGCGCCGCACTTCAACAAGCTGGAATGCTTCTGCTTCAACCAGTACACGCTGGCGCCCGGCGAGAAGAAGCAGTGGCCGGTGGCCTTCGTGATCGACCCGAGGCTGCCGAAGGACGTGACGACCATCACGCTCTCGTACACCTTCTTCGAAGTCGGCAGCAAGGTGCCGGGAGCGCCCCTATGAGCCTATTGTCGACGATCAAGGCGGTGGGCTGGTCGTTCATCGGCATACGCAAGAAAAGCGGATACGAGGAGGACCTGGGCAGGCTGAACCCGTTCCACGTCATCGCGGTGGCCCTGGTGGCCGTCATGCTGTTCGTGGGCGGGCTGATCGCCCTGGTCAACTGGATCGTTTGAGGAATGGAAAGAGAGAACTTGAGATGAGCACCAGCGCACCTGGCACCACGCCGCACTACTTCGTGCCCCCGCCCTCGCGCCACCCGGCGACGGCGGCGTTCGGGCTGCTCTGCATCATCTTCGGGGCCACGATGTGGATCAACGGCAACGCGCCGTTCAAGTTCCTGGTGCTGTTCGGCTTCCTGTGGCTGTTCGGCGTGCTGTTCCAGTGGTTCCGCGACGCCATCCGCGAAAGCGAAAGCGGCCAGTACGGCCACAAGGTGGACCTGTCGTTCCGCTGGAGCATGAGCTGGTTCATCTTCTCCGAAGTGATGTTCTTCGGCGCGTTCTTCACCGCCCTGTGGTGGATGCGCGTGCACTCGGTGCCGGAACTCGCGGGCCCGGCCAACGCGCTGCTGTGGCCCGACTTCAAGGGCGTTTGGCCCAGCGCCGCGCCGGGCGCCACCGCCTCTCCCGCCAACATCATCGAGCCGTTCCAGACCATGGGGCCGCTGTGGCTGCCCACGATCAACACCGCTCTGCTGCTGTCGTCGGGCGTGACGATCACCATCGCGCACCACCTGCTGCGCGCGGGCGAGCGCGGCAAGACCATTTTCTGGATGGCCATCACCGTGGCGCTGGGACTGGCCTTCGTGTTCGTGCAGGGCTACGAATACTTCCATGCCTACACCGACCTGAACCTCAAGCTGACGTCGGGCGCCTACGGCTCCACCTTCTTCATGCTCACCGGCTTCCACGGCTTCCACGTGATGGTGGGCATGCTGATGCTGCTGTTCATCACGATCCGGCTGGCCAAGGGCCATTTCACGGCCGACAAGCACTTCGGCTTCGAAGGCGCCGCCTGGTACTGGCATTTCGTGGACGTGGTGTGGCTGGGCCTATATACGCTCGTCTATTGGTTGTAGGGGCCGGGGGCCAGGAGTGGCCCTAGCGAACCGGTATCCCGGTGGGCTGTATGTAGCCCAGCTTCCAGGCCACCAGGATGCACACGAACAGCAGGATCGAGAAGCCCACGCGGAAAGCCAGCGCGCGGGCCATGTTGCTGCTCTTGGCCTTGCCGTCCTTGCCGTCGTTCATCATGAAGTACAGCGCCGAGGCGAGGCTTGCGATGATGGCGATGAAGCCGACCAGCACCAGGTATTTCATGGCTCCCATTATCGGGCGGCCGGGGGCATGAAGCTGAAACAGCTGTTCGTGCTCGCCGCCGCGCTGGCCGGCGTGGCCGTCACGCTGGCGCTGGGCTCGTGGCAGTGGGGGCGCGCCCAGGAAAAGGAAGCGCTGCAGGAGGCCATCGTGCGGCTCGGGCAGATGAAACCGCTGGATGGGCAGCAGCTGGCCGCGGCGCCCGACCTGCCGGCGCTGGTGCACCGGGCGGTCGTGCTCACGGGCCGGTGGCAGGCGCAGCACACCGTCTTCCTCGACAACCGGCAGGTCGACGGCCGCCCGGGCTTCTTCGTGGTGACGCCGCTCTGCCTGGAAGGTGGCCGGCACTGCTTCCTGGTGCAGCGCGGCTGGGCGCCGCGCGACTTCCAGGACCGCTTGCGCCTGCCCCCGGTGCAAACCCCGGCGGATCCCGTGACGGTGTACGGCCGCTTGGCCCCGCCGCCTGCCAAGCTATACGAGTTCGATGCGGCGGGCGAGGGCCCCATCCGGCAGAATCTCGAGATGGCCGCCTTCCGGGCCGAAACGCGCCTGCCGCTTGCGGACATGTCGGTGCTGGAGCTGGGACCGTCCTCGCAGGGGCTGTCGCGCAACTGGCCCCAGCCTGCCAGCGGCTCGCACAAGAACTATGGCTACGCATTCCAATGGTGGGCGCTGGCCGGCCTGATCGCTTTCCTCTATGTCTGGTTCCAATTCATCCGCCGGCGCAAGGCCTGACGAACCGCTGGGCCTCACGGTCCACTCGCTGCCGCTGCCGCAGGAAGCGGCGCTGGCGGACGAGCAGCGCACGCGCAGCGGCCGGCTGAAGATGCTGCTGGTGATGCTGGTGTGCGCGGCGCCGGTCATCGCGTCGTACTTCACCTACTACGTGATCCGTCCCGAGGGCCGCCGCAACTACGGTGAACTGATAGAGCCGCAACGCGCGCTGCCCGCACCCTTGCAGCACCTGGCCGGCCAGTGGCTGCTGGTGAGCGTGGCACCCGCTGCGTGCGATGCGGCCTGCGAGAAGCACCTGTACCTGCAGCGGCAACTGCGCGAAGGCCTGGGCCGCGACAAGGAGCGCATGGACTGGGTCTGGCTGGTGCCCGACACCGCGCCGGTGCGCGACAGCCTGGCGCCGGCCCTGAAGGGTGCGACCGTCGTGCATGTGGACCCCGCGGTGCTGGCCGCCTGGCTGCAACCCGCAGCGGGACAGGGGCTCAAGGACCACCTGTACGTCGTCGACCCGCTGGGCCACTGGATGATGCGTTTCCCGGCCGGGCAGGACATCGCCACGGCACCCAGGGTGAAGCGCGACCTCGAGCGGCTGATGCGCGGCTCGGCGGGCTGGGACAAGCCGGGGCGCCCGTGAACGTGGGATCGCTGTACAACCTGTCGCCCGCGCTGCATGTGATGCTGCTGGGCGCCGTCGTGGCCAGCGGCCCGCTGGCGTGGCTGTGGTTGCGCAACCGGCGGGCCGCGCCCGAGCGCCGGCTGGCCGCGCTGACGCTGCTCACGCTGTTCCTCACCTTCGACCTGGTGCTGTTCGGCGCCTTCACGCGGCTCACCGACTCGGGCCTGGGCTGCCCCGACTGGCCCGGCTGCTATGGCAGCGCGAGCCCGAGCGGTGCACATGCGCAGATCAGCGCGGCGCAGGCCGAGATGCCGACCGGCCCGGTGACGTATGCCAAGGCGTGGATCGAGATGGTCCATCGCTACCTGGCCACGGGCGTGGGGGTGCTGATCCTCACGCTGGCCGTCGCCACCTGGTGGCTGCGCCGCAAGGTGCAGCTGCCGGTGGGGCTGGCTTTGCCCGTGGCCACGCTGGTGTGGGTGTGCCTGCAGGGCGCTTTCGGGGCCTTGACGGTGACGATGAAGCTGCAGCCGGCTATCGTCACGCTGCACCTGCTGGGGGGCATGGGCTTGCTGGCGTTGTTGACGGTGCAGGCGGATGCGTATGCGGGGCAGCAGCGGCGCGGCGCGCGCGTGCCCGCAGTGGGGATCACCTACCTGCTGTTGTGGGTGCAGATTGCATTGGGGGGATGGGTCAGCACCAACTACGCGGTGCTGGCTTGCACCGAATTCCCGATGTGCCAGGGCAGCTGGTGGCCGCCCATGGACTTCGCGCAGGGCTTCGAGCTGTGGCGGGAGCTGGGCAAGACCGGCGCCGGCGATTACATCCAGTTCGCCGCGCTGACGGCGATCCACTACGTGCATCGGCTCGCCGCCTACGTCGTGCTGGCGGCGCTGGCTGTTTGTGCGTGGCAGTTGCGCGGGACGAAGGCCGGGCGGTGGATCGGTGGCCTGGCGCTATGGCAATTCGCCACCGGGCTGTCGAACGCCGTGCTCGACTGGCCGCTGGCCGCTGCGGTGTCGCATACCGGCGGCGCAGCCGCGTTGGTCGTCGTGTTGACGTGGGCCATGCGAGGGCGAGAGGCATGACGCGCTTCCAGCAGTTCTATGCGCTCACCAAGCCTCGCGTGGTGCAGCTCATCGTCTTCTGCGCGCTGATCGGCATGGTGCTGGCGGTGCCCGGATGGCCGGGCCTCGAGGAAGCCAGGGTCGGCCTGGTGGCCTGTGCCGGCATCTGGCTCGTGGCGGGTGCCGCGGCCGCCTTCAACTGCCTGGTGGAAAAGGGCATCGACGCCAAGATGCGCCGCACCGCCTGGCGTCCCACGGCGCGGGGCGAACTGGGCGACTGGCAGACGCTGCTGTTCGCCGCGGTCCTGTGCGCCATCGGCGGCTGGATCCTGCATGAATACGTCAACCCGCTCACGATGTGGCTCACGCTCGCCACCTTCGTCGGCTACGCGGTGGTCTACACCGTGATCCTGAAGCCGCTGACGCCGCAGAACATCGTGATCGGCGGCGCCTCGGGCGCGATGCCGCCTGTGCTGGGCTGGGCCGCGATGACGGGCGACGTCGGGCCCGAAGCGCTGATCCTGTTCCTCATCATCTTCCTGTGGACGCCGCCGCACTTCTGGGCGCTGGCGCTGTACCGCGTGGAGGACTACCGCAAGTCGGGCCTGCCGATGCTGCCGGTGACGCACGGCAACGAGTTCACGCGCCTGCAGGTGTTCCTGTACACGCTGGTGCTGTTCGCGGCCTGCCTGATGCCCTTTGCCTACGGCATGAGTTCGTGGCTGTACCTCGTGGCCGCGGTGGTGCTGAGCGCCGGCTTCACGATGTACGGCTTTCGCCTGTGGCGCGAGTACTCCGACGCGCTCGCGCGCAAGACTTTCCGCTTTTCCCTGATCCACCTGAGCCTGCTGTTCGCGGCGCTGCTGGTGGACCACTACCTCCCGAGGTTCTAGATGGATCGCCGCCTCTTCCTGGCCCTTTCGCTCGCGCTCGCGGCCTGTGCCGACAGCAAGCCGCAGTTCAAGGCAATCGACATGACCGGCGCCGACTACGCGAAAGACTTCGCGCTGCCCGATGCCGACGGCCGCATGCGCACGCTGCAGGACTTTCGCGGCAAGGCCGTGGTCGTGTTCTTCGGCTACACGCAGTGCCCCGATGTCTGCCCGACCACGCTGGCCGAAATCGCGCAGGCGAAGAAGCTGCTGGGCCCCGACGGCGACAAGGTCCAGGCGGTCTTCATCACCGTGGACCCCGAGCGCGACAAGCCCGAGGCCATCAAGGCCTACGTGTCGAATTTCGACGCCACCGGCGTCGCGCTGCGCGGCTCGCCCGAACAAATCGCCGCGGTGGCGAAGGACTTCAAGGTGTACTACAAGCAGTCCCCGGGCAAGACGCCGGGCAGCTACACCGTGGACCATTCGGCGGCGAGCTACGTCTATGACCCCAAGGGCCGGCTGCGCCTTTACGCCAGGTACGGCAGCGGTCCCCAGGCGCTGGCCGACGACCTGAAGCTGCTGATCGCCGGGCGCTAGCCGTGACGGCGCACCTCCTGGGGCGCAAGGGTGCGGCGCGTATCGCGCTGATCCCGCCCGAGGTGCTCGACGCGCTGAACGACGGGGCGGTGCCCACCGTCCACCTCAACGAGTTCCTGGCCCTGGACCTGCCGCGGCTGGCCCGCAACGTCGCGCGGCACATCGGCCTGGAGCCCGAAGCCGAGCGCCTGGCGGATGCGCTCGCCATGCTGCCGGCCTTCAAGAAGGTGAAGCAGCACGAGCACGTGGCGCGTGCGCTCTACGACATGGCCGAGCCGCGCGGTGACCGCGACGCCATTGCCTATGCGCTGGCGACGCACGCGAGCGACGTGGCGCGTTCATGGGCGGCGCAGTGGGTGATGTTCTCGTCGCTGCCGCTCGCACACAAGCTGGAGGCGGTACGGCGCTTTGCGGCCGACCCGCACTTCGGCGTGCGCGAAGTCGCCTGGATGGCGGTGCGCGATAAAGTCGCAGGCGCGGTCGACGAGTCGGTGACGTTGCTTGGGCCGTGGGTTCGGCACGGCGACGAGAACATCCGCCGTTTCGCGAGCGAGCTCACGCGCCCGCGCGGTGTGTGGTGCGCCCAGATCGAGCTGCTGAAGCGCGAGCCCTGGCGTGCGCTGCCGCTGCTGGAACCCCTGAAGGCCGACCCGAGCCGCTATGTGCAGAAGTCGGTGGCGAACTGGCTGAACGATGCGTCGAAGACGCAGCCGGAGTGGGTGGAGGAGGTTTGTGCACGGTGGGCCAGGACCTCGAATACCGCTGCCACTGAGTACATTGTGCGCAGGGGACTTCGGTCGATATTGAACGCAGAAGACGCAGAAGAGAATTCAGAAGACGCAGAAAATTTCAAATGAAGTTCTTCTGCGTCTTCTGAATTCATTCTGCGTCTTCTGCGTTCAAAACGGCGCCGGAGAATACACCTACTCCGCCTTGATACTCCGCATCTGGATCACCCCACCCAACAGCGCCGTATCCGACTTGATGCGGTTAGCCAGCCCCTCGGCTGAAGTCCCCGCCACCTGCCACCCCTGCTGGAAAAGCTTCTGCCGAACCTCGGGCGAGCGAGCGATCTCGCTGACCAGGCGCGACAGGCGAGCGACGATCGGCTTGGGCATGGAAACGGGTGCCGCCGCGGCCGTCCAGATCTCCAGCTGGAAGCCGCGAGTGACGCCGCCTTCGTCGAGGCTCGGGTACTCGGGGACCAGCACGCTGCGCGACACCGACGTGACGCCGATCGCCTTGAGCTTGCCCGCGCGGATCTGCGCCGCGGCCAAGCCCGGCGGCAACAGCGACAGGTGGATCTGGCCGCCGATCATGGCGGTGATCACCTGCGGGTTGCCCGGGTAGGGCACGTGCACCGGGTCGATGTTGGTCTTCGTCTTCAGCAGTTCCATGCCGATGTGGCCCACGGTCCCCACGCCCGGCGTGCCGTAGCTCCACTTGTTGCCGGCGGTGCGCGCAGCCACGAAGAATTCCTGCGCGGTATTGCCGGGTGCATTCACCGGCGCGGTCAGCAGCAGCGGCGCGGTGCCGATCAGGCTGATGGGCGCCAGGTCCTTCAGCGGGTCGAACGGCGTCGCCGGGTTGAGCAGCTTGGCGATCGTCATGTTGCCGTTGATCAGCACGCCGATGGTGTGGTCGTCGGTCGCCTTGGCCACCATGTCCGCCGCGATGTTGCCGCCGGCGCCGGGCCGGTTCTCCACCACCACGGGCTGGCCCAGTGCCTTGGACAGCGGCTCGGCGATGGTGCGGGCCACCAGGTCGGGCGTGGAGCCGCCGGGAAAGCCCACCAGGATGCGCACGGGCTTGGTCGGCCACGCAGCCGCAGGCTGGGCGGCCTTCTGCGCCAGTGCGGGCGCGCAGGCGGAAACGAGGGCGGCGGCCAGCAGGGTGCGGCGCAGGCGGGAGTGGAGTTGGGCTTTCATGGTCGCAATGCTAACAACTAGAAGTTCAATGGCTTGATCGCCTTTCGCGCATCCGCGGGAATCGCGGCTGCGGCTTCCACCAGCGACTGCAGCGACTCGCCGGTGCCGAGCACGGGGTCGGGCAGCATGGCGATGGCGACGTGGAAACGCAGCACCAGCCCGGCGGGCAGCGGCGTGGCTTGCCTGAGGCCGCTCGCCACGATGTGCTGGGCGCGCGACAACGCCGTCGACGGCGTGGTGGGGCCTTCGAGCAGCACGGCAAAGTCGCTCTCGCCGACGCGGGCGGCGACGTCGATGTCGGTGATGGCCCGCCGCAGGTGCGAGGCAGCCACCACCAGCGCCTTGTCCAGCGCTTCGGCGCCGAACTGGTGTTCGATCGCCTCGTGGTTGGCCAGGCGCACGCCGAGCAGGGCGCACGGGTGCTTCAGGCTGCGTGCACGCGCGATGGCGGCGTCCAGCCGCTGCAGCAGCACGCGCGTATTGGCCAACCCCGTCAGGGCGTCGCTGCTGGTGAGCGCGGCGGCGCGCACTTCCGCCTCGCGGCGGCGGCTGCCGCGCAGGCTGATCGCGTAGAACAGGATCGGCATCTCGATCATGGCGCCTATGGTGATGCCGTAGCGCGTGAGCACGCTGTTGGGAATGAGGTTCAGGCCGCGCATCACGGGGAACACCGCCATCACGACCACGGGCAGGAAGCCCAGCGCGATCAGCCGGATGTGGGGGTCGTGGCCGTGCCACCAGACGATGGCGATCAGCACGACCACAAGGACGAGCGCGACTGAAGTCAACGCCAGCTGCAAGGCGAACGTGGGCCGCGAAGCCATCCAGGTGTCGAGCGCCACGGCCGACAGCAACGCCGCAATCAGTGCCCACACCATGAGGTCGAGCGCGCGCGAGAACCGCGCCGGCTCGGTCACCGTGCGCACGAACCACAGGCCCGCGGCCGACGACAGGCCGGGCAGCAGGAAGGTGGAAACCTCGTTCCAATTGAGCGCGCCCACCCACAGGTGCTGGGCGCCCACCCCCAGGTACGCGGCCTGCCCCAGCGCCAGCGCGGCCACGTAGACCGAATAGGTGGCGAAGCTGCGGTCCCGGAACGCGATGGCGTTGCCCGCCGACACCAGCGTGAGCAGCACCGCGAGGCCGAAGTAGGCGCCCAGCATGAACTGCTCGATCTCGCGGGCGGCGATCAGCTGGCCCTGGGGATACAGGGTGATGGGAACGGCGAAGTCCACCCGCGAGTGCTCCACGCGCAGCCAGTAGCGCACCACGCGCCCGGGCTCTTCGGCCAGTTCGAACGTGGGCACGCGGCCCGGCAGCGGCCAGTCGGAGACGCGCCGAGTGTCACCCGCCTCACGCGCGACCCATTGGCCCCTGGCATCGCGATAGAACAGCTGGGCGCGGTCCAGTCCCGACGAGGTCAGCTCCAGGAACCAGCGCCCCGGCTGCCTCGCCTGCACGTCGAACTGCAGCCACCAGGCCTTGCCGTCGATGCTGTATTGCTGGCCCGGCAGCCGCAGCGCCCATGGCAGGCTTTCGCCGGCCGCTTCCACCGATTCGACAGGCGCTTGCGCCGTGCCGTCCAGCCACCAGCGCGAGCGCTCGTTGAGCGAGATGGCCCCGCCATCGGCCTCCAGCTGGATCGCAGGAGGCGCAGGGGCGATGGCGGCGACGGCTGCGCCCGCGGCGACCAGCCACGCCCCAACGAGTCCCAGCAACCGTCCTGTTATCCGAGGCACAGCCGCGATTGTCACAGCTTCGCGCCGCCCGGAAACGACGAAGCCCGGCTGGGCCGGGCTTCGGGGCTCATTCGGAACAAGACGCTCAGGCGTAGGCCGCCAGCGCCTTCTTCATCTTCTTCATGGCTGCCGCCTCGATCTGGCGGATGCGCTCGGCCGAAACGCCATACTCGGTGGCCAGTTCGTGCAGCGTCATGCCGCCGGAGCCGTCGTCGTTGACCCTCAGCCAGCGCTCTTCGACGATGCGGCGGCTGCGCGCATCGAGCTGGTCCAGCGCGGCCGAGATGCCGTCGGTGGCCATGGTGTCGCGCTGCTTGTTCTCCAGCAGCGCCGTCGGCTCCTGCGTGGCGTCGGCCAGGTACGCGATGGGACCGAAGGCCTCGTCGCCGTCGTCGGTGGGCCCCGGGTCCAGCATCACGTCGCCGCCGGACATGCGGGTTTCCATCTCGATGACTTCTTCGCGCTTCACGTTCAGCTCGCGTGCCATCACCTCGATCTGCGCGTCGGTCAAAGTATCGCGGTGCGTCTGCGCGCCCTCGTCGTCCTTGAAGCCCTGCTTCATCGAGCGCAGGTTGAAGAACAGCTTGCGCTGGGCCTTGGTCGTCGCGACCTTGACCATGCGCCAGTTCTTCAGGATGTATTCGTGGATCTCGGCCTTGATCCAGTGCAGCGCGTAGCTCACGAGGCGCACGCCCTGTTCGGGGTCGAAGCGCTTCACGGCCTTCATCAGGCCGATGTTGCCTTCCTGGATCAGGTCGCCGTGCGGCAAGCCGTAGCCCAGGTACTTGCGCGACACCGACACCACCAGGCGCAGGTGCGACAGCACCAGCTTCCCGGCGGCTTCCAGGTCGTTCGACTCGCGGAATTTCCGGGCGAACTCGGTCTCTTCCTCCGGCGTCAGCATCGGCAGGCGATTGACGGCGGAAATATAGGCATCCAAGTTGCCCAGCGAAGGAACGACCGCCCACGGGTTGGCGACCGCCAAGGCCGTAGCAGGGGTTCCAGTCGGAGATGACATACCTTTAGCTCCTTTCACTCCCAATCATGTTAGCACTCTCTTGGATCGAGTGCTAAATGACAAGTTCAATGGCCAGGATAGCCCGACTCCGGGAAATCCCGGGGTCCCTCAAGGTAAGTTCGCACAGGGAGCCAGGGGTTCCCATCAGTACGATGGAAACATGCTGTAACCCAGGGGATCCCAATGAAATCGCTGATCGGACGGATGTTCAGGCGCAGGGAACGGCCGGCGCAGCCTTCGGTGGTGTCTTCCGAAATGACCAGCAGTGACATCGAAAACTACTATCTTCGTATTATCGTCGATGGCTTGAAGCGCATGCTGGTGCCGTCCGACGCGGTCGAGGTCGGCGTGAAGCGCTCGGGCACCGGCCCGTCGGGGCTGGCCGCCTATGCCGGCTACGTCCGGCTGCTGAGGTGGGACCCGGTGCTCACGCCCGTGCTGCTGCAGAACATGCCGGTGATCGATGCGCGCATCCGCCGGGTCGTCCATGCCTCGGTGATCCTCGAGCACACCCACTTCTCCGGGCTCTGGTTCCAGGCCACCGACGCGACGCCCGGCGCACCCAAGAACCTCGTCGGCATGCCGGCCGAGCTGCAATGGCAGTCGGGCGGGCCGACGTCCACCCCGCCGCCCTGAAGTGAGCATCCTGAGCGTCACGACGACAGTCGCCACGGCCGCCGATGCGCAGCGGCTGGCGCGTGCGCTGGTCGAGCGGCGGCTCGCGGCCTGCGTGCAGGTGGAAGCGGGCCTCACGTCGCACTACCGGTGGGAGGGGCGCGTGTGCGAGGACGCCGAAGTCCGGCTCGTCATCAAGACGCTGCCTGGATGCGAGGCGGCGCTGCGAGCCTTCTTCGACGCAGAGCATCCGTACGACGTGCCGCAATTCCTCGCCGCCACACTGCAGGGCAGCGAAGCGTACGAGCTCTGGGTCCGCGGCGAAGTGGACCTGCCCACGAGCTGAAGGGAGCGCTTGCGGCTGCCGCTACCATGCGCGTAGCAATGCGCCAAACTGGAGCGGACATGACACTCACCCGACTCGGAGCCACCGGCCTGCAGGTCTCGCGCCTGTGCATGGGCACCATGACCTTCGGCACGCAGGCCGACGAAGCCCAGTCCTTCGCAATCCTCGCCGCCGGCGCCGAAGCCGGCATCAATTTCATCGATACAGCCAACGTGTACCCCCTGGGCGCAGGCGCGGGGGAACGCGGCGAGACCGAACGCATCGTCGGCCGCTGGCTGCAGGGCCAGCGCGAGCGCTTCATCCTGGCCACCAAGGCCGCGTCGACGATGGGGCCGCTGCCGTGGGAAGGCGGTACGTCGCGCAAGCACCTGCTCGACGCGATCGACGCATCGCTCGAGCGCCTGGGCACCGACTACGTCGACCTGTACCAGTTGCATCGCGACGACCCCGACACGCCGCTGGACGAAACGCTGGAAGCGCTGGACACCATCGTGCGCAGCGGCCGCGCACGCTACGTGGGCGTGTCCAACTGGAACGCATGGCGTATCGGGCGCGCCCTGGGGCGCAGCGAAGCCTTGGGCATCGCGAAGGTCGCCACCGTGCAGCCGCGCTACAACCTGCTGTTCCGCCAGTTCGAACGCGACCTGTTCCCGCTGTGCCGCGAGGAGAACCTGGCGACCCTTTGCTACAACCCCTTGGCCGGCGGCCTGCTGACCGGCAAGCACAATGACCTGTCGTCGCCCGACGCGCAAAGCCGTTTCGGCGGCGGCAAGGCGGCCGCGATGTACAAGGACCGCTACTGGCACGAACGCGAGTTCGAGGCCGTCAAGCGCTTCACGGCCGTGGCCGCCGAAGCGGGCATCGCGCCGGCGAAGCTGGCCGTGGCCTGGGTGCTCGCGCAACCGGGCGTGACCTGTGCGATCGTGGGTGCGAGCCGCGCCTCGCAACTGCCCGACGTGCTGGCGGCAGACGGCGCCACACTCGGTACGCCGTTGCTGGCGCGCCTCGACGAGCTGACGCGCGACTTCCGGATGGGCGACGCTGCGCGCTGAGCGCGGGGCCTTGTCAACAAACGGTGAGCGAGGGTGCGCCTGCAGCGACCCTGCCGATGGCGGCGGCGTGCGCGAAGCCGTGCCTGCGGAACACCGAGAGCACTTCATCGACGCACCCGGGCGTGCACGACACGAGCAATCCGCCGCTGGTCTGCGGGTCGGTCAGCAAGGCGCGGTCGATGTCGCCGAAGGGCGCGGGCAGCTCGACCTGTTCACCGTAGCCGGCCCAGTTGCGGCCGGAGGCGCCGGTGATGCAACCCTGCGCCGCCAGTTCACGCACGCCTTCGAGCAGGGGCACCGCGGCCCAGTCGACGGCCACCGCGAGATTCGCACCGCGCGCAATTTCCAGCGCGTGGCCGGCCAGCCCGAAGCCGGTGACGTCGGTGACCGCATGCACGCCTTGCAGCGCGGCGAGTTCCGGCCCGGGCGTGTTCAGGCGCGTCGTCGTCTCGATCATGCGCGCGTAGCCCGCGGCATCGAGCTGTTCCTTCTTCAGGGCGGCCGACAGCACGCCTACACCCAGCGGCTTGCCCAGCACCAGCACGTCGCCCGCTCGCGCATCGGCATTGCGCTTCACGCGCAGCGGATGCACCAGCCCCAGCGCGACCAGCCCGTAGATCGGCTCCACCGAGTCGATGGTGTGGCCGCCCGCCACAGGGATGCCGGCCTCGCGGCAAATCGACTCGCCACCCGCGAGGATGCGGCCTATGGTTTCGGTCGACAGCACGTTGACCGGCATGCCCACCAGCGCCAGCGCCAGGATGGGCTTGCCGCCCATGGCATAGACGTCGGAGATCGCGTTGGTGGCGGCGATGCGCCCGAAGTCGTACGGGTCGTCGACGATCGGCATGAAGAAGTCGGTGGTGGCCACCAGCGCCTGCTCGTCGTTCAGGCGGTACACCGCCGCGTCGTCGGCAGTCTCGATGCCCACCAGCAGCTCGGGCGGCATCGGCAGCTTGGCCGTGTCCTTGAGGATCTGCGACAGCACGCCCGGTGCGATCTTGCAGCCGCAGCCGCCGCCGTGCGACAACGATGTGAGCCGCGGTTCACTCATTGCAGCAGCGCCAGCGCGAATTCACGCGCGTTGAAAGTTTCCAGGTCTTCCAGCTTCTCGCCAACGCCGATGAAGTACACCGGGATCGGCTTCTCCTTGGCGATGGCCGCCAGCACGCCGCCCTTGGCCGTGCCGTCGAGCTTGGTGATGACCAGGCCCGTGAGCGCCAGCGCATCGTCGAAGGCCTTCACTTGCGTCAGTGCGTTCTGCCCCGTGTTGCCGTCGATCACCAGCAGCACCTCGTGCGGCGCAGTGGCTTCGGCCTTGGTCACCACGCGGCGGATCTTCTTCAGCTCCTCCATCAGGTGCAGCTGCGTGGGAAGCCGCCCCGCGGTGTCGACGATCACCACGTCCTTGCCGCGGGCGCGCCCGGCGGAGACGGCGTCGAAGCTCACCGCCGCGGGGTCGCCGCCTTCCTGGCTCACGATCTCCACGCGGTTGCGATCGGCCCATACGGCGAGCTGTTCGCGCGCGGCCGCGCGGAAAGTGTCGGCCGCAGCCAGCAGCACGGTTTCGCCTTCTTCCGCGAGGTGCTTGGTCAGCTTGCCGATCGAAGTGGTCTTGCCCGCGCCGTTGACGCCAGCCACCATGATCACGGTGGGCTGGTGCTCGCCGATCACGAGAGGCTTCTCCAGCGGCTTGAGCAGGCGCGTCAGCGCATCGACCAGGATGTTCTTCGCCTGCACCGGCCGCGTAGCGCCGCTCGCCTGCACCTTGCGGCGCACGTCGTCCAGCAGGTCCTCGGTGGCCTGCACGCCGCAGTCGGCCATCAGCAGCGCAGTCTCGAGTTCTTCATAGAAAGCCTCGTCGATGACCGCACCGGTGAACACCTGCGAAATGCCCGCACCCGTCTTGCGCAGCCCCGCCGACAGGCGTTCCAGCCAGCCCTGCCGTTGCGCGGGCACCTCGGCCACGGGAATTTCCATGGGCGCCACCAGCACGCTGCCGATGAGCCCGCCACCCTTGGCGGGCGCGGGTTCGGCAGGTGACGGCGTGGCCGCGGGCTTCTTTTTGAAGAAACTGAACATCAATCCGTTTTCTAGAATCACACTGATTCTATGAAACACCTCTTGCTGCGAACTTTCGCGACCCTGGCGGTCCTGCTGTCACCCGCCTTCCTCCCCCCGGCCGGCGCCCAGGCGACAGCCCCACCCAAGGTCGAGCAATTCCAGCTCGCCAACGGCATGACGGTCATCGTCAAGCCTGACCGGCGCGCGCCGACGGCGGTGCACATGATGTGGGTGCGAGTAGGCTCGATGGATGAAGTCGACGGCTACAGCGGCGTGGCCCATGTGCTCGAGCACATGCTGTTCAAGGGCACCGCGCAGGTGAAGCCGGGCGAGTACTCGCGGCTCGTCGCGGCGCTGGGCGGCCGCGACAACGCGTCCACTTCGCGCGACTGGACCATGTACTTCCAGCAGATTCCCGCCAACCGGCTGGAAGACGTGATGAAGCTGGAGGCCGACCGCTTCGTCAACAACCAGTGGCCCGACGACGAGTTCAAGCGCGAGCTGGAGGTGGTGAAGGAAGAGCGCCGCTCGCGCATCGAAGACAGCCCGCGCGCGCAGCTGTTCGAAGAACTCGGCGCGGCCACCTACGTGGCCTCGCCCTATCGGCGCCCGGTGATCGGCTGGATGAACGACCTCGAAGCCATGACGCCGCAGGATGCCCGCGACTTCTATCGCCGCTGGTACGTGCCTGCCAACGCGGCGGTCGTGGTGGTCGGTGACGTCGACCCCCAGCAGGTGAAGCGCCTGGCCGAAAAGCACTACGGCCCGCTGGCGGCGCGGCCCTTGCCCGAGCGCAAGCCGCGGGTCGAGCCGGCGCAGGCGGGCATTCGCCGCGTCGAGTTCAAGGCACCGGCCGAACAGGCCTACCTGGCCCTTGCCTTCAAGGTGCCCCAGCTGGTGTCGCTCGAGGCGTCGCCCACCAACGACGATGCGCTCGCCCTCACCGTGCTAGCCTCGGTGCTCGACGGGTATCCGGGTGCGCGCCTCGAACGCGCCCTGACGCAGGGCGCCGACCGGGTGGCCGACAGCGTGGGCGCCAGCAACGGACTGTGGGGCCGCGGGCCGCAGCTCTTCACGCTCGACGCCATCCCCGCGCCCGGCAAGACGCCCGCGCAGGTGGAAGCGGCCCTGCGCGCCGAAGTCGCCAGGGTGGCGCGTGAGGGCGTGACCGAAGCCGAGCTCACCCGCGTGAAGACGCGCTGGATCGCCTCCGAGGTCTACAAGCTCGATTCGATCATGAACCAGGGCCGCGAGCTGGGCGGTGCCTGGCTGCTCGGCATGCCGCTGGACGCGTCCGAGCGGCTGATCCAGCGCCTGCGCGGCGTGACCGCCCAGCAGGTGCAGGCGGTGGCCGGCAAGTACTTCGGCGACGACCAGCTCACCGTGGCAACGCTGCTGCCGCTGCCGCGCGACCCGAACCGCAAGCCCCGCGTGCCCGCCACCCCTTTGCGTCATTGAAGCGAGCAAACCATGAAACACATCCTCGCTTGCGCGACCTTCCTCTTCTGCGGCGCCGCATCGGCTGCGCTGCCCATCCAGCAATGGAGCCAGCCCAGCGGCGCGCGCGTATGGCTGATCGAAACCCACGGCCTGCCGATGGTCGACGTGCAGGTCGACTTCGACAACGGCGGCCGGCGCGACCCGGCGAACAAGGCCGGGCTGGCCAACGTGACCGCGGAGATGACCGCCAAGGGGCTGGCTGCGCGCGCCGGCCAGCCTGCGCTGGACGAAAACCAGCTGGGCGAAGCGTGGGCCGACCTCGGCGCGTCGTTCGGTGCTGGCGCGGGCAGCGACCGCATGAGCTTCACGCTGCGGTCGCTGACCGACCCGCAACTGCTGCCGCGGGCGGTGCTGCTAGGCGCGCGCCAGTTGGCCGAGCCCGCATTCCCCGAGCACGTGTGGGTGCGCGAGCGCCAGCGCATGAGCGCCGCGATCCGCGAAGCCAACACGCGGCCCGCCACGGTGGCCAATCGCGAATACCAGAAGGCGGTGTACGGCGGCCACCCGTATGGCTACGAGGCGACCGAGGAGTCGCTGGCCGCCATCGCGGTTGCCGACATGCGTGCCGTGCACGCGCGGCTGCAGCCCTGCGGCGCCAAGGTGAGCGTGGTGGGCGATGTGACACGTGCCCAGGCCGACCGGCTGGTCACCGACCTGCTGGCCCGGCTGCCCGGCGGTGCGGCCTGCACGCCTTTGCCGGCGGTGGCGGAAGTGCCGCCCCTGCAGGCGGCCATGCAGCGCAATATTCCCTTCGCGTCGGCGCAGGCGCACGTGCTGATCGGCCAGCCCGGTTACAAGCGCTCCGACCCCGACTACTTCCCGCTGATGGTGGGCAACTACACGCTGGGCGGCGGCAGCTTCGTGTCGCGGCTGGTCACCGAGGTGCGCGAGAAGCGCGGCTTGAGCTACAGCGTGTACAGCTACTTCCAGCCCGGCACCCACGCCGGCGCCTTCACGGTAGGCCTGCAGACCCGCCCGGACCAGGCGGCGCAGGCGGTGCAGGTGGCACGCGACGTCGTCGCCGGCTTCGTCAGGGACGGCCCGACCGCCGCAGAGCTGAAAGCCGCCAAGGACTTCCTGGTCGGTGGCTTCCCCCTCAACCTCGACAGCAACCGCAAGCTGCTGGGCACGCTGGCCGCGATCGCGTGGCACGGGCTGCCGCTGGACTACCTGGACACCTGGACGCGCGAAGTCGAAAAGGTGACGGCCGACCAGGTGCGCGCGGCGTTCGCCCGCAAGCTGCAGCCTGAGCGCATGGTCACGGTGATCGTCGGCGGGGCCGAGGCAGCCGCGCAACGGTGAGCGGTCACTACCCTGTCAACCTTGACAGGGGTTGCGCCCCGGGCCGAACGAATCCCGCCCAGAATGCAGCCACCTGCTGTCACACAGGAACGGTTCACAAGGGGAAGCTAGAGGAAGTGAGAACGGGGCGCGGCCGCGAGGCCGCGTCCCGCTTTTTCTTTACGTATGCTCCCGGCATGAACGAAGTCCGCATCATCGGCGGGCGCTGGAAGCGCACGCGCCTGCCCGTGGCCGACCGGCCCGGCCTGCGGCCCACGCCCGACCGCGTGCGCGAAACGCTGTTCAACTGGCTGGGCCAGGACCTGACGGGCTGGCGCTGCGTCGACGCTTTCGCCGGTACGGGCGCGCTGGGGCTGGAAGCGGCCTCGCGCGGCGCGGCCGACGTGCTGCTGGTCGAACAGGACGCGCAACTGGTCGACGGCCTGCGTCGCGTGCAGGCGCGGTTGCAGGACGCAGGTGCGGTACGCATCCAGCGGGGCAACGGCTTGTCCGTGCTGGCGGGCCTGCCCCGCGCCAGCATCGACCTCGCCTTCCTCGACCCGCCCTTCGAGGCCGACCTGTTCGCCCGCGCCCTCGAGGCCACCGTGCCGGTGCTGGCGCCCGAGGGCCGGTTGTACCTGGAAGCGCCCACCGAATGGGCGGCCGTCCGGCTGGCGCCCCTGGGCCTGACCGTCCTGCGGCACCTGAAGGCGGGCGCCGTGCATGCCCACCTGCTGGCACTGCATAATGCGGTGCAACAAACGGCGCCTTGAGCCGCGTCGAGGAGACTGCCGCCATGGCCAAAGTGATCGCCGTCTACCCCGGCACCTTCGACCCCATGACCCTGGGGCACGAAGACGTCGTCAAGCGTGCCTGCCAGCTGTTCGACCAGGTCATCGTGGCCGTCGCGGCGGGCCACCACAAGAAAGCCCTGTTCACCCTGCAGGAGCGCATCGAGATGGCGCGCGAGGTGGTGGCCGAATTCCCGCAGGTGACGGTGGAAGGCTTCAGCGGGCTGGTGCGCGACTTCGTCGTGGCCCGCGGTGCCAAGGCCATGGTGCGCGGGCTGCGCGCCGTGACCGACTTCGACTACGAATTCCAGCTGGCCGGCATGAACCGCAGCCTGATGCCCGAGGTGGAAACGGTGTTCCTCACGCCCAGCGACAAGTACCAGTTCATCAGCAGCACCTTCGTGCGCGAGATCGCCATGCTCGGCGGCGAAGTCGACAAGTTCGTCTCGAAGACTGTTCAGGAGCGGCTGGCGGAAAAGGTCCGCAGCCTCGGCCGGGAATGAAGCGGGTGGTGGGCAGCGCAGATGCCCACCCTACGCCGCGAGTGACGCGAACCACTGCCGCACTTCGCGATTGACCGCGTCGGGCTGCTCCATCGTGAGCATGTGGCCGCATTGCGGCACCTGCACGAAGCGTGCGCCCGCCACCAGCGATGCGATTTCCTGCGAGCACACCGACGGCGTCAGCTGGTCGGCATCGCCGCACATGACCAGCGTGGGGCAGCGCACGCCGCCCAGGTGCACACGCGCATCGGGGCGCACGATCACGGCACGGTTCTGCCGGATGAGCTGCTCGGCGCCCGCATCCAGCACAAAGTCGAGATAGGCACCAGCCAGCGCTGTCGCATTGGCGGGGTGGAAGGCGAACGCGATGTTCGGCTCGATCACGTCCCTGAGCCGGCCTTGCCCGAACAGCACGATCGCATCCTCGCGCAGCTTGCGCATGGCGTCGTCTTCGGGGCGCGCGTTCGTGCCCAGCAGGGCGAGCGCCCGCACGCGCTGCGGGGCCTGGCGCACGGCCTCCATTGCGATCATCCCGCCCATCGAGGCACCGCACAGGGCGAGATCCCCCGGTGTTTCGGCCAGCAGGGCGGCCGCCATGGCTTCGATGCTGTCGCATCGCATGTGCACGTCGCTCACCTGCGGCTGCAGGTCGTGCAGCGCTTCGAGCTGGTGGCGCCACATGCGGTGGTCCGAGGCGAGCCCTGGGAGGAGGACGAGCGAAACCATGGAATACGGCACGGAAAGGCGGACTCAAGGGGTAATTGCCCATTCTGGCACCGAAAGTGCTTGGGATAATTGAAGGATGGACTTGGTACTGGTGCGTCACGGCGAAACCGACTGGAACCGCGAGCTGCGTTTCCAGGGGCAGGTGGACGTGCCCCTGAACGACATCGGGCACGAGCAGGCACGGCGCATCGCGCGGCGGCTCGCGGGCACGCAGGCCGCGGCCCTCTACTGCAGCGACCTGCGGCGCGCCCGCGACACGGCCCTGCCCATCGCGCGCCAGCTTTCCATGGCGGAAGTGGCCGACGCCGGCTTGCGCGAGCAGAGCTTCGGGCTCGTCGACGGCATGAGCATCGAAGAGATCCAGCAGCGGCAGCCCGAGGCCTGGGAAAGCTGGCTGAAGTTCGACCCCGACTACGCCATGCCGCAAGGTGAAAGCATGCGCGAGTTCCATGCGCGCGTGATGAAAGCCGTGCACCGCATCGCGCTCGACCATGCAGATGGCGTCGTCATCGTCGTGACGCATGGCGGCGTGCTCGACATGGTCTACCGCACCGCCAAGGCGCTGGGGCTGGGCGGCCCGCGCGTGAGCGAGATCCCGAACGCAGGGCTCAATCGCGTGCGCGTGCGCGGCGGCAGCGTGGAGATCGTGGAATGGGCCGAGGTGGGGCACCTGGCCGACATGCCGCCCCAGCCGGTCTACGACCAGCGCAAGTACGCCGTGCCCAACCCCAGGGCCGCGTAAGTCCTTTCGGCGTGGCGGCGTAGCCGGGCCGATTCGGGCTGCGCATTCAGTTGCGGCTGCACCACGTTCTGCACGGCGGCCCAGCGGCCTTGCCTCATCATCGCGTCGAGGTGCACCTGCGCAAACAGGTCACGTTGCGCGTGGCTGCCGCCGATTTCCACCAGCCGCGGCAGCGCCTGCCCGAGCTGCTCGACGGCGCGACGCCAGTCGCCGCGCGCATGCGCGAGCAGGCCCCGGCTGGCGGGCACGCACACGCGCTGCCAGGCGTCGGCGTCCGCAGGCCGCGCCTCAGCCGCATGCGACTCGATCGCGTCCAGCAGGCGGTCGGCCTCGGGCCGGCCGGCCCGCGCCAGGCCGTAGAGGTACTGCATGTCCAGGAAGGGCAGCACCTGGTCGGCCGTGCGCTCGCGCAGGTAATCGGCCACGTCCTGCCAGCGCTCGCCCACGTCAACGCCCGCCAGTTCCAGCCGGGCCAGCAGCGACACCGCGTTGACCTGGTCCTGGCTGTATTGCTTGACTACGCCCCACACTTTCTGGTCGTACAGCGCCAGCGCTTCCTCGCCGTGGCCCAGCTCCAACGCGAAGAGGGCCTGGTGCCACCAGTTGTGGGTGACCATGAAGGAATTGAGGTCCGTCCAGGTGCCGCCTACGTCCTGCATGAAGGCATGGCCCTCGCGAAAGCGCCCCTGCGTAAGCATCACGTGCGCCAGCGCGTGATGCGCCCATGGCTCCTTGCGGCGCATGCCGATGGCGTGCCGCGCGGCCGCTTCCGCTTCGTGCAGGAAGTGGCACTGCTCCCACCCGAAGGCCAGCATGCCGTGCAGGTAGGGCACGTCGGCGGCCGCGGGCAGGGCCGCCAGCGCCAGCCGCAGCATGCCCGGCGAGTCGCCGCGGTTGAACCGGTGGTACTGGCCGAGCTTCAGGGACGCCAGGTCGCGCGGATGCTCCTGCACCTGTTCCTCGTGCAGGGCGATGGCACGCGGGATGTCGCCGTCGGCCCAGGCGGCAACGGCGGCGATGAAACGCTGCTCGCGTGGCGTCGCCCCCGCGGCGCGCTCCTGCGCTTTCGCCAGGAAGGGCCGCGCGTTGGCCGGTGCGTTGCGATCCTCGGCGAACATGTGCACGGCCGCCGCATAGCCTTGCACGATGGCGCTGTCGTCGGTTTCAGCCGCCTGCAGGATGTTGACGGCGCGCGCTTCGCTGGCGATGAAGCCTTCGACGAAGTCGTCCAGCGCCGGCAGCACCGCACCGGACGCCAGCGTGACGGCATTGCCGAGGCAGTCAGTCCACATGGTGCAGCGCTTCCGACGGCGGCTGCGGCCAGGGACGCTGGGGTTCGCGGATGTGTTCGAAGGCGCGCGCCACCTGCAGCACGCCGAGGTCGTCGAAGCGCTGCCCCACCACCTGCAGCCCGATGGGCAGGCCCGACTCGGTATAGCCGCAATTGACCGAAGCGGCGGGCTGCTCGGACATGTTGAACGGCACGGTGAAGCCGATGTGCTCCAGCGGCCGCAGCGGGTCGTTGGTGGGCGAGGGCAGTTCTGCCGGGAACGCCGGTACCGGCGACACCGGCGAGATCACGTAGTCGAAGGCGCGGCACGCGTTCACGGCGGCCACGCGCGTCAGGTGGAACTGGTGCGCGGCGCGGAACACCGCTTCGCCACCCATGCCGGCCACACTGTCGGCCCACTGCTGGATGTAGGGCAGCACGCGCGCCTTGGCGTCCGGCGCCAGCGCCTTCAGGTCGACGTGCGAGCGCATGCGCCAGAAGTGGTCCATGCCGTCGAGCATGGCCTGCGTCATGAAAGGCTGCATGGGCGCAACCACCGCACCGGCGCGCTCGAACAGGCGCGCGGCCGCCTCGACGGCCATGCGCACTTCGCTCTCGACGCGCAGCCCGCAGCCCGCGTCGAGCAGCAGCCCGATGCGCAGGCCCTTGAGCTTGTCCGCCCCGCGGTCGAAGGCGTGCCAGTCGATGTCCTGCGGCGGCAACGACATGCTGTCGCGCGCGTCCGGCCTGGACAGCGCCTGCATCATCAGCGCGGCATCGGCCACGGTGCGCGTCATGGGCCCCGCGACGCGGCCGGTGTAGGGCGGGTCGATCGGGATGCGGCCCAGGCTGGGCTTGAGCGTGAAGATGCCGCACCAGCCGGCCGGCAGGCGCAGCGACCCGCCGATGTCGGTGCCGATGTGCAGCGGCCCGTAGCCCGCAGCCGCAGCCGCGCCCGCTCCGGAACTCGAACCGCCCGGCGTCTTCGACAGGTCCCACGGGTTGCGGGCCAGCTTGTGGAAGCTCGACAGCCCCGACGACAGCATGCCGTAGTCGGGCATGGTGGTCTTGGCGAGGATCACGGCGCCCGCTTCGCGCATGCGCGCGGCGGGCGGCGCGTCGGCCATGGCGGGCGTCGGGTCGGTGGCCGCCGTGCCCAGCGGAAGCGGGTCGCCTGCGGTGGCGATGTTGTCCTTGATGGTGACGGGCACACCGTCGAGCGGGCCCAGCTGGCCGCCGCGCATCCAGCGCGCCTCTGCGGCCCGCGCCTGTTCCAGCACGCTCTCGGGCCGCAGGAGGTACAGCGCGCACAGGTGGTGCTCCCAGCGCTCGACGTGGCCGAGCACCGCGCGGGCCACCTCCACCGGCGAGAACTCGCGGCGGCGGTAACCCTCGATGAGCTGCGGCGCGGAGAGTTCGTGGAGTGCCGAGCCTACGACCACGAGATCGTCGACAGGTCGTTCACGAAGATGGGCATGTTGTTCCACAGCCCCTTCAGGTTCTTGTTGGCGATGGTCACCCACTGCGGCTGGTACAGGTAGCCGTGCACCGCGTCTTCGGCCACGAGCTTCTGGATGTCCGCCAGGATCTTCATGCGCTCCGTGTTGTTCGCGGTCTGCTTGTACTTGTCGTACAGGGCGTTGAACTTCGGGTTCTCGTAGTTCCAGTAGTAGCCGGGCCGCGAGAAGTTGCCCAGGTCGAACGGTTCCACGTGCGAGATGATGGTCAGGTCGTAGTTCTTGTTGCCGTACGTGCCCGACAGCCACTGCGCCCATTCCACGTTCTGCAGCTTGGTCTTGATGCCGACCTTGCCGAGCATGGACGCGATCACCTCCCCGCCCTGGCGCGCATAGGGCGGCGGCGGCAGGGTGATGGTGAGCTCCAGGTCGTTGACGCCGGCTTCCTTCAGCAGCGCCTTGGCCTTCTCGGGGTCGTACGCGTTGACCTTGGTCAGGTCGATGTAGCCGGGCGCGCTGGGCGGGTAGTAGCTGCCGATGGGCGTGCCGAAGCCGTCGGCCGCGCCCTTGATCACCGCCTGGCGGTCCAGCGCCATGTTGATGGCGCGGCGCACGCGCACGTCGTCCAGCGGCTTCTTCTTGTTGTTGATGGCCAGGATGGTCTTGGCGCGCGAGCCGCTGGTGAGCACCTGGAACTTGGGGTTGCTGCGGAACTGCTCGATGCCGCGCGCGGTGACGCGCTGGAAGGCGTCGACGTCGCCCGACAGCAGGGCGGCCATCTGGGCGGCCGGGTCCTGGATGAAGCGGAAGGTGGCGCGCTTCAGCTTGATGCTGGCGGCGTTGCGGTGGCCGTCCCACTTGGACATCACGACCGACGAGCCCTTGACCCAGTTCTCCAGCTTGAAGGGGCCGGTACCCACCGGCTGGGTGGCGTTGGTGTCGGCGCTCTTCGGCTCCACGATGATGGCCGTGGCCTGTCCCATCAGGAACAGGAAGTCGGGGTCGATTTCCTTGTTGATCAGCACGACCGTGTGGTCGTCGACGGCCTGCGTGGAGATGTTGGCGAAGGTGCGCTTGTCCTTGTTGGTGCTCTTCTCGCCGCCCGCGCGGTCGAAGGAGAACTTCACGGTCTTCGCGTTGCAGGGCTCGCCGTTGCTGAACTTCACGCCCTTGCGCAGGCGGAAGGTGTAGGTGCGCAGGTCGGGCGAGACCTCCCAGCCTTCGGCCAGCAGCGGCGACACCGAGCCGTCGGGGTTGACCTTGGTGAGCGTCTCGAAGATGTTGTACAGCGTGATCTCGGCGATGGCCGAGGCGGCGCCGGCCGTCGGGTCCAGCCCCGGCGGCTCGAGCGTCATGGCCATCACGATGGTGTCCTTCTTCGACTGCGCGATCGCCCCGGCAGGCAGGCTGGCGAGGGCGGCGAGGGAGGCGGTGTGCGTGAGCACGCTGCGGCGCTTGATCATGGTGTGTGGCTCCAGGGGAGTAGCTAGCGAAAGAATCATCATTACGGCAACCCAACGGCAGTGCAAGAGGGATTTGCTTATGGAGGCGGTTGCGCCTCGGGAACGGCGGCCACCAGGGTGCGGGTGTACTCGTGCTGCGGCTCGTGGAAAAGGCGCTCGGGCGGCCCCTGTTCCACGATGCGGCCCTGCCACAGCACGGCGACGTCCTCGCACAAGTGGTGCACCACGGCCAGGTCGTGGCTGATCAGCATGTAGGTAATGCCGAAGCTTTCCTGCAGGTCCAGCATCAGGTTCAGCACCTGGGCCTGCACCGACACGTCGAGCGCGCTCACCGGCTCGTCGGCCACGATCAGCCGCGGCCGCGTGATGAGCGCCCGGGCGATCGCGATGCGCTGGCGCTGGCCGCCGGAAAACTCGTGCGGGTACTTGCCCAGGTCGTTGCGGCGCAGCCCCACCGAGTCCAGCACCTCGGCGGCGCGGTCGTGCTGCTCGGCGCGGCCGGCGCGCTCCTGCGCGCGCAGCGGCTCGGTGACGATGCGCTCTATGGTCTGGCGCGGGTCCAGCGAGCCATAGGGGTCCTGGAAGACCATCTGGAAGTCGCGCCGCGCCAGGCGCAGTTCTTCCGTGGGCAGCTTGTGCAGGTCGCGGCCCAGCATCCGCACGCTGCCCGACGTGGGGTGGTCGAGCGCCATCACGATGCGCGCCAGCGTCGACTTGCCCGAGCCCGACTCGCCCACGATGCCCAGGCTGCGGCCGGCCTCGATGGTGAAGCTCACGCCGTTGAGCGCGTGCACCTGACCGGGCGGCTCGAAGAGCTTCTCGCGCGGCATGGTGTAGTGCTTGTACAGGTCCTGAACCTGCAGCAGCGGCGCGTTCATGCGGGGACCTCCGGCTGCGCGGCAGCGACGGCATCGAGGCGGATGCAGCGCGCGTGGTGCCCGTCTTCCACCCTGGAGGCCGCAGGCACGGTCACGTGGCACTCGGGGACGGTGAAGGGGCAGCGGCCCGCAAAGGGGCAGCCGGCGGGCAGGTCCACCAGCTCGGGTACGGTGCCGGGAATGGTCGCCAGGCGCCGGCCCTTCATCGAGTGCAGGCCGGGCCGGGCCGAGAACAGCCCGCGCGAGTACGGGTGCATGCGGTTGGCGAACACGGAGCGCGTGGGCCCGTCTTCCACCACCATGCCGCCGTACATCACGAGCATGTGCGACACGTTCTGGGCGATCACGCCGAGGTCGTGCGAAATGAGCATCAGCGCCATGCCGCGCTCGGCCACCAGCTCGCGGATCAGGTCCAGGATCTGCCGCTGGATGGTCACGTCGAGTGCGGTGGTCGGCTCGTCGGCGATCAGCAGGTCGGGCCCGCAGGCCAGGGCCATCGCGATGGTGATGCGCTGGCGCTGGCCGCCGGAGAACTGGTGCGGGTAGGCGTCGATGCGGCGCCCGGCATCGGGGATGCCAACGCGGTCCAGCAGCCGGATCGCCTCCTTGCGCGCTTCGGCGGCCGACATGCCGCGGTGCAGCCGAAGCGGTTCGGCCACTTGCCGGCCGATGCCGTGCACCGGGTTCAATGCAGTCATCGGCTCCTGGAAGATCATGCCGATGCGGTCGCCGCGCAGCTTGCACATCTCGCGCTCGGGCTGGCCCACCAGCTCGCGGCCCTCGAAGACGATGCTGCCGGTGACCTTGGCGTTCTCGGGCAGCAGGCCCATCAGCGCCATCACCGTGATCGACTTGCCGCAGCCCGACTCGCCGACGAGTCCCAGTGTCTCGCCCTTCTCGAGCGTGAAACTCACGTTGCGCACGGCGTATGCCGGGCCGCGGTGGGTTTGCAGCAGGACGGAGAGGTCGGTGACTTCGAGGAGGGGCATGGACTGCAGCTCAATGGCCAGGAAAGGAACGCAGAAGACGCAGAAACCTCGCAGAAGACGCAGAAGGATTCAATTGAAAAAACTTCTGCGTCTTCTGCGCAACTTCTGCGTCTTCTGCGTTCCTTTCCTGGGAGTTTGTCATCTCTTCCTCGCCAACCGCGGATCGAACAGGTCGCGCAACCCATCGCCCAGCAGGTTCAACCCAAGCACGGCCAACGCTATGGCGACGCCGGGGTAAACGGCCAGCATGGGCGCCTGGAACAGCAGCGTCTGGGCTTCGCTCAGCATGCGGCCCCACGACGGCTGCGGCGGCTGGGTGCCGAGGCCCAGGTAGGACAGGGCGGCTTCGGCCAGGATCGCTATGGCGAAACGGATGGTGGCCTGCACGATCAGCACCGACAGGATGTTCGGCAGCACGTGTTCCACGGTGATGCTGAAAGCGCCCTTGCCGCAGGCGCGCGCCGCCAGCACGAACTCGCGCGCCCACACGGCATTGGCCGAGGCGCGGGTGATGCGGGCGAAGGTGGGTATGTTGTAGATGCCGATGGCGATGATCGCGATCACCATGCCGGGGCCGAACACCGCCGTGAGCATGATGGCCGACAGGATAGCCGGGAAGGCGAAGCCGAAGTCGGCCACCCGCATGATCGCCTCTTCGACCCAGCCGCGCCGGGCAGAAGCGAGCAGGCCGAAGGCCGTGCCGATCACCAGGCCGATGCTGACCGCGACGATGCCCACCACGATGGAAGCGCGCGCACCCACCAGCAGCAGCGACACGATGTCGCGGCCATAAGCGTCGGCGCCCAGCAGGAATTTGCCGCCCGGCGGCGCGAGCTTCTGCGCCATGTCGACGTCATACGGGTCGTGCGGTGTCCACACGAACGAGAGCGCCGCCGCGCAGGCCAGCAGCAGCGTGAGCACCGCGCCGATGACGAAGCTGGGGTGGCCGAGGGCCCGCTTCCAGAACCCGGGCCCCTTCAGCAGGGGCGGCACCGCGACGGGAAGCGTTGCGCTCATATGTCGGACGCTTTCACGCGCGGGTCGATCGCGGCATACAGCAGGTCGACCACGAAGTTCACGATCACCACCATGGCCGCCAGCAGCATCACGCAGTTGCGCACCACGATCAGGTCGCGGTTGGCGATGGACTGGAAGATCAGCCGCCCGAGCCCGGGCAGGTAGAACACCGTCTCCACCACGATGGTGCCGGCCAGCAGCTCGGCGAACTGCAGGCCCATGACGGTCACCACCGGAATCATCGCGTTGCGCAGCACGTGCCCCCACAGCGCGCCGCGCTGCGTCACGCCCTTGGCGCGCGCGGTGCGCACGAAGTCCTCGCGCAGCACCTCGAGCACGGCCGAGCGCGTGATGCGCGTCAGGATCGCCGACTGCACCACCGCCAGCGACAGCGCGGGCAGCATCAGCGCCTTGATGCCTTCCCAGATGTCTTCGTCCCATCCGGGGAAGCCGCCCGCCGAAAACCACTTCAGGTGCACGGAAAACAGCAGGATCAGCAGGATGGCAAACCAGAAGTTGGGGATGGCGATGCCCACCTGCGTGAGCCCCATGATGCCCACGTCGCCCGCCTTGTTGTGCCGGGCGGCGGCGAAGATGCCGGCGCTGAGCGCGAGGATGGTGGTGAGCGTCATCGCCATGACGGCCAGCGGCACGGTCAGGGTCAGCCGTTCCAGCACCAGTTCGCCCACCGGCGTGCTGTACGCGTAGCTGAGCCCGAGGTCGCCCACCAGCATGCCGGTGACCCAGTCCCAGTAGCGCTCGAAGCCCGGGCGGTCGATGCCCAGCTTTTTGGCGAGCGCGGTCACGGCCTCGGGCGAGGCATCCGGCCCCATGAGGATCTGCGCCGCGTTACCCGGCAGTATCTCGAGGACCAGGAACACCACCACCGACGTGCCAACCAGCGTCGCGATGAGGGTGATCAGCCGCTTGAACAGGAACAGGCTCATGGACCGCGGGATAATGCCAGATATGGCCCCCACGCTTCTCACTTCGTGTAGTGCGCTGCCCCCCGAGGGGGCGTTAGCCTCCTTGAGGCGGCTCGGCGGAGGCTAAATGGCCCTGATGATCACCGACGAGTGCATCAACTGCGACGTGTGCGAGCCCGAGTGCCCGAACGAGGCCATTTCCATGGGCGCGGAAATCTACCAGATCGACCCGGCGAAGTGCACCGAGTGCGTGGGCCACTTCGACGAGCCGCAGTGCGTGCAGGTCTGCCCGGTGGCGTGCATCCCCGTGAACCCGCAGGCGGTGGAAGACCGCGAAACGCTCTGGCAGAAATACCGCAGGCTTACTTCTTCGAAGGCGGCGCCATCGCCGTGAAGTGCTCGGGTTCCTTCTTGCGCCCCTTCGCCTTCTTCTGAGCCGGCTTCTTCGGCGCGCTGGCGGCGGATGCTGCCGGCCGCTGGCCGGTGACCACCATGGCCGGGCCGGCCACCTTCTTCTCTTCGGCCAGGCGCGACTTCTCCATCGCATCGGCCGCTTTCTGGTTTTGCTTCACCTGCGCCTCCGCCTTGCGCGCCTCGGCCGCGGTACGCGGGTCTTCGGCGGCCACCGCCTTGCCCTCGGGGCAGGGTGATTGCCGGTATTCGTTGCCGCAACG
The DNA here is from genome assembly GCA_016213325.1 of Burkholderiales bacterium. Taxonomy (GTDB): domain Bacteria; phylum Pseudomonadota; class Gammaproteobacteria; order Burkholderiales; family Burkholderiaceae_C; genus Ramlibacter. The sequence goes on from JACRAY010000024.1 coordinate 167,433, forward strand.
GTACACGGCCTGCGCGTGCGCGGCGCCGGCGGCTAGCAAGGCCGTGGCGATGAACAGGAATCGCAGTTTCATGATGGTTCCCCTCCCTGTGGTTCCGGCGGCCGCGGCGGCTTGGGCCGCGGCGGCTTGTGCGTGTGGACGATCAGCGTCGCCTTTTCCATTTCGCCCGCCAGCAGCGCCGGTGCGGCCTTCAGCGTGCGGGCAATCGTTTCTTCCATCAGGGTGCGTTGCTCGGGCGAGGGTTTTTTCAGCACCCAGTTGGCCACTTCGGACTTCACGCCCGGGTGGCCGATGCCGATACGCAGGCGCCAGTAGTCGTCGGTGCCCAGCTGCGCGTGGATGTCGCGCAGCCCGTTGTGCCCGGCGTGGCTGCCGCCGAACTTGAGCTTGGCCTGGCCGGGCACGATGTCGAGCTCGTCGTGCGCCACCAGCATCTCCTCGGGCTTGATCTTGTAGAAGCGCGCCAGCGCCGCCACCGACTTGCCCGACAGGTTCATGTAGGTCTGCGGCTCGAGCAGCCACACGACCTGCCCGTGCACGTTGCCGCGCGCCACCAGCCCGTGGTAGCCGCGGTCGAAAGACAGGTTGAGCTTGAGCTCGCGCGCGAGCGCGTCCACCCACCAGAAGCCCGCGTTGTGCCGCGTGCCTTCGTACTCGGTGCCGGGATTGCCCAAGCCAACGAACATTCGGATCATGAGAGGTATTAGAACCAAAAAAAGGCCCGCTGGAAGCGGGCCTTGTCCTTCTGCGGGCACAAAGGCCCTGTGAAGTTTTTACTTCTTCTTCTTTTCTTCCTTCTTCGCGGGCGCAGCCTTGGCAGGCTTCGCCTCGGCGGCCGGGGCGGGGGCGACGGCACCTTCGGCTGCGACGGCGGCTTCCGCCGACTCTTCGGCTGCGGCCATCACCACAGACACCACCACCGGGTTCGGCTTGCCGTGCGTCACGGCCTTCACGCCCTTGGGCAGCGGGATGTCGTTCAGGTGCAGCACCGTGCCCTTCTTCAGCGCGGACAGGTCGACGTCGATGAACTCGGGCAGGTCGCCCGGCAGGCACGAGATGTCCAGTTCGGTCATCACCGGGTTCACCAGGCAGTGGTCCAGCTTGACGGCGTCGGATTCCTCGGCGCCCTTGAAGTGCAGCGGCACCTTCATGTGCAGGCGGGTGTTGGCGTCCACGCGCTGGAAGTCCACGTGCACCACCAGCGGCTTGTACGGGTGGTACTGCACGTCACGCAGCAGCACCTTACCGGTGGCGCCGCCCATTTCCATCTCGAGGATGGACGAGTGGAAGGCTTCCTTCTTCAAGGCGTGCCACAGCGCGTTGTGGTCCAGCTCGATCAGCTGCGGCTGGCCAACGCCGCCGTAGACGATGCCGGGCGTCTTGCCCACGTTGCGAAGACGGCGGCTCGCACCCGTCCCCTGCAGGTTGCGCTCGAAAGCGACGAATTTCATGACATTCTCCAATTCGGCAACCACCGCGACCAGTGTGCTGCCGGGTTCACAAATGCCCCGTTCAAGGGGCGCGAAATCAGAACAGGTTGACCTGCTCCGAAAAAAGGCTCATGACCGACTCGCCACGCGCGATGCGCTGGATCGTCTCGGCGATCAGCGGCGCCACCGTCAGCTGGTGGATCTTGTGGCAGCCGCGCGCGGCGTCCGACAGCGGGATGGTGTTGGTCACCACCACTTCGTCCAGGGCGCTGCCCTGGGCGATGCGTTCGATGGCGGGGCCCGAGAAAATGGGGTGCGTGCAGTAGGCGTACACGTGGCGCGCCCCGCGTTCCTTCAGCACCTCGGCCGCCTTCACCAGCGTGCCGGCGGTGTCGATCATGTCGTCCATGATCACGCAGTTGCGGTCCTCGATGTCGCCGATCACGTGCATCACTTCGCTCACGTTGGCTTTCGGCCGGCGCTTGTCGATGATGGCGAGGTCGGTGCCGAGCTGCTTGGCCAGGGCGCGGGCGCGCACCACGCCGCCGACGTCGGGCGACACCACGATCAGGTCGTCGTAGTTCTTCTGCCGCAGGTCGCCCAGCAGCACCGGCGACGCGTAGATGTTGTCGACCGGGATGTCGAAGAAGCCCTGGATCTGGTCGGCGTGCAGGTCCATGGTCAGCACGCGCTGCACGCCCACGGTTTCCAGCAGGTTGGCCACCACCTTGGCCGAGATCGGCACGCGGCTGGACCGCGGGCGGCGGTCCTGGCGGGCGTAGCCGAAGTAGGGGATGACGGCGCTGATCCTCTCGGCGGAGGCGCGCTTGAGCGCGTCGACCATGATCAGCAGTTCCATCAGGTTCTCGTTGGTCGGCGCGCAGGTGGACTGCACCACGAACACGTCGCGCGCCCGCACGTTCTGGTTGATCTCGACCGTGACCTCGCCGTCCGAGAAGCGGCTGACGCTCGCCGCGCCGAGCGCGATGCCCAAGTGGCTGGCGATCTCTTCCGCCAACGCCGGGTTGGCGTTGCCGGTGAAGACCATGAAATCGGGACCGGGGGCGGCTTGCATGGCAATTAATTGGGGTCAGATTCCAATTTTTGGCAGCGACGCTGCTTCGTAAATTTGGCAGGGGAGGAAGGATTCGAACCCTCGAATGCCGGAATCAAAATCCGGTGCCTTAACCAACTTGGCGACTCCCCTACACAGGAGGACGGCCGAAAAATTCAACCGCCCACCGATGAATCGTCGCTGGAAGCCCAACCTGCCAGCGGATGGACACCCATATTGCTGCATTCCCTCACCTGCCAGCCCGCGGGCGCCTCACCAGGCACCTGGCCGGGCGGCAGCAGCGCGAACACCGCACTGCCCGAGCCGGTCATCCGGCCCCGCAAGCCCTGCGAACCCAGCCACTGCAGCGCCTGCCCAACCCCGGGACACAGGCTCTCGGCCACCGGTTGCAGGTCGTTGCGGCCGAACTCCCAAGGGTCTGCAGCAAAGCCCGAGATTATAGCAGGCTCACTGTCTCTCCTGAGGGCGGGGTCCGAGAAGATGCGCGCTGTGTCCAGGCCTTGCGCCGTCTTCACCACCAGGAAGCGCGCGGCCGGCACCTCGAGGGGAGTGATCACTTCGCCGATGCCTTCGACCCACGCGTTGTGCCCGCGCAGGAAGAAGGGCACGTCGGCTCCCAGCCCGAGGCCGATGGCCGCCAGCTGGGGAAGCTCCAGCCCCAGGTCCCAAAGACGGTTCAGGGCCAGCAGCGTGCTGGCCGCGTCGGACGAGCCCCCGCCCATCCCGGCTTGCGACGGGATGCGCTTTTCGATGCGGATGTGGGCACCCGCGGCCGCGCCCGTGGCAGCCTGCAGGGCACGCGCCGCGCGCAGCACCAGGTCGTCGGCGGGCAGCGGCTCGCCCAGGTCTTCGCGGCTCACGCCAGCGCCCGGCCTGAGCTCGAAGTGCAGGGTGTCGCACCAGTCGATGAGCATGAAGGCCGACTGCAGCAGGTGCATGCCGTCGGCCCGGCGCCCCGTCACGTGCAGGAACAGGTTCAGCTTGGCAGGCGCCGGGACGTCGTACAGGGCTCGCATCAGCGGTCGAATGCCAGGCGCAGGTCGGCCACCGGCGGCGGGTCGACGCGCCTGGCGCGCAGCCGCCCTTGCGCCACTTCGGATACGTCGGGCTGCCAGCCGGCCACCGGTGTTGCCACGCCACCGAGCCAGTCGAACAGCGCGGCCAGCGGAATGGGCGTGCCCGTGGCCTCGGCCGACAGCGTGTCGACCGAATCGAACTGGCGCGTCTGCCCGCCGCTGCGCAGGGTGGCGGCGCCCGGCGCCCAGGCGAGCTGGGCCATGGTGGAGCCGAGCGGGGAGTACAGCGTCAGCTCGCCGGCTTGCGCGCTGCCCTTCAGCTCGAAAGCGGCGGTAAACGACTGCTGCGGGCGGTCCTGCACCTGCAGCGCGAGCCGCCCGGTCCAGGTGGACGCGGCTTCGGCCGCCGAGGCCGCCGGGCGCTGCGGCGTGGCGCACCCGCCGGTGACCAATGCCGAAATCGCCAGCAGGACGCCGGCGAGGGAGCGCCCGAATTTCACGGTTTGACCTTGAAGCGCTTGAGCGTTTCCAGCAGGGTCTCGTTGTCGTTGGCCAGCAGCAGCCCTTCCTTCCAGATGGACTGGGCGCGCTCGCGCTGGCCCACCACCCACAGCACTTCGCCGAGGTGTGCGGCAATCTCGGCGTCGGGCCGCGTCTTGTAGGCGCTTTCCAGGATCTTCAGCGCCTCTTCGCGATTGCCCATGCGGAACTCGACCCAGCCCAGGCTGTCGGTGATGAAGGGGTCGCCCGGCGCGAACTCCAGCGCCTTCTGGATCAGCTGCTTGGCCTCGGGCAGGCGCACGTTGCGGTCCGCCAGCGAAAAGCCCAGCGCGTTGTACGCATGGTGGAAGTCGGGCTTGGCCGCGATGATCTGGCGCAGCAGCCTTTCCATCTCGGGCAGGTTGCCCAGCTTCTCGGCCATCATCGCCTGGTCGTACACCAGGTCGGTGTCGCGCGGGTCCTTGGCGGCGCCCTGGGCCAGCAGGTCGTAGGCGCCCTTGTACTGCTTGTGCTCGCGCAGCAGGTTCACTTCGGCCATCAGCTTCACGCGCGCGTCGCCCGGGTTGCGTTCGGGCAGGCCGCGCAGCAGCTTGCGGCCTTCTTCCAGCTTGCCCTGGCGCGCCAGGATGGAGGCGCGTCGGTTCTGCGCGGCCACCAGGTCCTGCGAGTTCTCGATCTTGTCGAGCCAGGCCCCGGCGAGCGGGTAGTCCTTGCGCTTCTCGGCAATCTGCGACAGCGACAGGTAGGCCTGCGCCAAGCCGCGCGAGCGGTCTTCGCTGCGCCGGTCGGCCACCAGCTCCACGTACTTCTTCAGCGCGGCTTCCGCGGCCGGAAGCTGGTTGTCCTGCACCAGCAGCGTCCCCTGCACCAGCCAGGCTTCGGCGAACTCGGGGCGTTCGGCGGTGATCGCCTGCAGCTGCTGCAGCGCCTCGGGGTAGCGCTGCACATCGAGCAGCGCACGCGCGTAGCCCATGCGGAGCTCGGGCAGCGGCTTGCCTTCGATGTACTTCTTCACCAGCGCTTCGGCGGCCGGCTGCTTGGGGTCCATGATGTCCAGCGCCAGCAGCACCGGGCCCTCGGCCCGGCCATTGGCCGCCTGGCCGCGGCGCGCGGCTTCCAGCGCACCGGCCGTGTCGGCTGCCGCAAGGCGCATGCGCCCGACGGTGGTCCAGGCCGCAGCGCCCGTCGCGGGGTTGGCCAGGTGCTCGGTGAGCGCCTGTTCCACCACCGAAGCGGCCAGCTTCTTGTCGCTGGCCCGCGCAAAGAGACGCGGCACGGACGCGATGGCCGCCAGGCGGTCCTTGGCCTCGGCCAGCGCGATGTCGCTTTTCAGCGGCTCGATCGATTCGGCCAGCCGGTTGAGCGCCAGCAGGATCTGCAGCACATAGCGGTTGGCCTCGCGCGACTGCGGGTGGGCCGACTTCCAGGCGCGCGCGGCCTGCAAGGCCGACTCGCCCGAGCGCGACTGGAACGCAATGTCCACCGCGCGCTGGTACAGCGACGGGTCGTTGGTCTTGCGCGCCGCGTCGAGGATCAGCGCGTAACCCGCAGCCGGTTCGCTGCCACGCGCGTTCAGCTCGCCCAGCAGCAACTGGTAGAACAGGTCGCCGTCCAGGGCGCTCGCGACGAGCTGGCCCTTTTCGGCGGGTTCGGGGCGCGACACCGGTGCGGGGACGTCGTCGTCGTCGTCATCGTCGTCGGTGGTCTGGGCATACGCGGTGGCCCAGGCGGAGAGGACCAGCACCGCAGCCAGGGCCAGTCGGGAAACACGCTTCATCAACCCATAATAGCTGATGCCCGAGTTGCCAGAGGTGGAGGTCACGCGCCGCAGTTTTGCCGACCGGATCGCCGGCGCAACCATCGAATCGGCGTGGCTCGGCAAGGCGCTGCGCTGGCCCCTGGGCATCGAGCCGGCGGCACTGGCGGGGCGCCGGGTGCAGGGCGTGCGCCGCCGCGGCAAGTACCTGCTGGTGGACCTGGACTGCGGGCTGCTGCTGCTGCACCTGGGCATGTCCGGCAGCCTCATCTTTGCGCCGTCCTTGCCCCCTCGGGCGCTGCACGACCACTTCGACCTGGCCACCTCGCGCGGCGCCCTGCGCCTGAACGACCCGCGGCGCTTCGGCGCGGTGGTCTACGCGGACTCGGAAGACTCGCCCCAGGCGGTGAAGCTGCTGGGCGGCCTGGGCGTCGAGCCGCTGGAAAGCGGCTTCGACGCCACCCGCTTCCACCAGGCGCTGAAGCGGCGCAACGCCGCCGTGAAGCAAGTCCTGCTGGCAGGCGACGTGGTGGTGGGTGTCGGCAACATCTACGCCTCGGAAGCGCTGTTCCTCGCCGGCATCCGCCCGACCACCCGGGCTTCGCGCATCAGCCGCCCGCGCGCGGCGAAGCTGGCTGCGGCCATCCGCGACGTGCTGGCGCGCGCCGTTTCCAAGGGCGGCAGCACGCTGCGCGACTTCTCCAGTGCCCAGGGCGAGGCGGGCTACTTCCAGCTGGAAGCCATGGTCTACGACCGCGCGGGCGAGCCGTGCCGGGTGTGCGCAACGCCGGTTCGGTGCATCCGGCAGGGCCAGCGCAGTACTTATTACTGCCCCCACTGCCAGAAGCCCTAGGGGGCCCGAAAGGGCGGCGATGCTATAGTCAAAAACGCATCATTCCGGGCGACAGTGGCTTCTTCATTCAACGAACAATTCGACCAGCATGGCGCATGGCGGCGCGAATTCGCCCTGCGTCTGAAGCTGCTGGGTGAATGGCTGAAGGACCACGACCTGCTGGACAGCGCCGTCGAGGAAAGGCTGCGCCGGCTCGAGTCGCAGATCCGCTCCGACAAGGTGATGGTGGCTTTCGTCGCCGAGTTCTCGCGCGGCAAGTCGGAGCTGATCAACGCGATCTTCTTCGCCGGCTACAAGCGCCGCATCATGCCGGCCAGCGCGGGCCGCACGACGATGTGCCCCACCGAGCTGGGCTACGACGCCGAAGTGCCGCCCTGCCTGCGCCTGCTGCCGATCGAAACGCGCCTGCAGCCGCAGGCCCTGATGGAATGGCGGCTGGTGCCCGACAAGTGGGTGCGCGTCGACCTCGACGTGAACGACCCCGCGCAGCTGGCGCAGGCGTTCGAGAAGGTCGCCGAAGTCCGCAAGGTCACGCAGGAAGAAGCACGGGCCCTCGGTTTCTGGCACGACGACGTGCCCGAAGACAACCCGATGGTCGGGTCCGACGGCCTGTACGAAGTGCCGAAGTGGCGCCACGCGCTGATCAATATCGCGCACCCGCTGCTCAAGCAGGGGCTGGTGATCCTGGACACGCCGGGCCTGAACGCGATCGGCGCTGAGCCCGAACTCACGGTCAACCTGATCCCGCAGGCGCATGCGGTGGTGTTCATCCTGGCCGCCGATACGGGTGTCACCAAGTCCGACCTGTCGATCTGGAAAGAGCACCTGATCACCGAGGACCTCGACGTCGAGTCGCGGCTGGTGGTGCTGAACAAGATCGACACGATGTGGGACGTACTGTCCACGCCCGCGCAGATCCAGGCGCAGATCGACCGGCAGCGCGCCACCACGGCGGAAATCCTGGCGCTGCCCGAGTCGCAGGTGATCCCGGTGTCGGCGCAGAAGGGCCTGGTCGCCAAGGTCACGCACGACCGCGATTTGCTGGACAAGAGCTGCCTGCCGAAGCTGGAACAGGCGCTGAGCCAGGGGGTAATGGGGCAGCGCCAGAAGATCCTGCGCTCCGCCGTGTCGGGCAGCATCACCGACCTGCGCGTCGAAGCCGGCCGCGTCATCAACATCCGCCGCCGCGACCTGGCCGAGCAGATGGTGGAGCTGAAGGGCCTGCGCGGCAAGAACATGTCGGTCATCCGGCACATGCGCGCGCGCATCGAGCAGGAGCAGGGCGACTTCGACGCCAGCGGCGCGAAGATCCATGCCGTGCGCTCGGTGCACCTGAAGCTGCTGCGCGACGTGTTCAGCCTGCTGGGCACGAGCACGCTGAAGGCCGAGATGGCCGAACTGACGAAGGCGTTGCGCCAGCCCGGCATCAAGCTCGGCGTGCGCAAGGCCTACGGCGCGACCTTCGAGCGGTTGCGCGGCGGCCTGAACAAGGCGCAGTCGATCAGCGGCGAAATCCAGTCGATGCTGACGGGCACCTTCCGCCAGCTCAACGCGGAATACGGTTTCTCGCTGCAGGCGCCGCGCGAGCCCGACCTGGCGCGCTACGAGCGCGACCTGGACCTGGTGGAGCGCAGCCACAACCAGTACCTGGGTGTGGGCAACGCGCTGCGGCTGGCGCAACCCGAGTTTGCCGACCGCCTGGTGCGCGCGCTCGCCACGCGGCTGCGCGTGGTTTACGAGTCGGCGCTGGGCGAAGTGGAGCTGTGGAACAAGTCCGCAGCGGCGCAGCTCGATGCGCAGTTGCGCGAACGCCGCCGCAATTTCGGGCGGCGCATCGAGGCCATCGAAAGAATCCAGCAGGCCGCCAGCGGCCTCGACGACCGCATCACCGAGATCGAGGCGCAGGAAACCGCGCTGGACCAACTGGACGCCAAGCTGGGCGAGCTGACCGCCCACCTCACGCAGATTCCCGGCGGCCACGACGAGGCGGCGACACCCCGCGAACCGCTGCTCAAGCAGGCATGACCCCACCGGCAGGATTCGCAGCGCGCGTGGTGCGCTGGCAGCGCTCGCACGGGCGCAGCCACCTGCCGTGGCAGGGCACGCGCGACCCCTATCGCGTGTGGCTGTCCGAAGTGATGCTGCAGCAGACGCAGGTGGCGACGGTGCTCGACTACTTCCCGCGTTTCCTCGCGCGCTTTCCCGACGTAAGTACGCTGGCCGCGGCGCCGCTGGACGACGTGCTGGCGTCGTGGAGCGGGCTCGGCTACTACTCGCGCGCGCGCAACCTGCACCGGTGTGCGCAGGTGGTGGTCGGGCAGCACGGCGGCGAGTTTCCGCACGACGCGGCGACGCTGGAAACGCTGCCCGGCATCGGGCGGTCCACGGCGGCGGCCATCGCCGCTTTCTGCTTCGGTGAGCGCGCAGCCATCCTCGACGGCAACGTCAAGCGCGTGCTGGCCCGCGTACTGGGCTATGGCGATGACCTCGCATCGGCCCGGCACGTCGCGCAGTTGTGGACGCATGCCGAGGCCTTGCTGCCGAAGCGCGAGGCCATGCCGGCTTACACGCAGGGACTGATGGACCTGGGTGCCACGGTGTGCCTGGCACGCAACCCGTCGTGCCTGCTGTGCCCGGTGCACGGCTTGTGCGCGGCTGCCGCGCAGGGGAAGCCCGAGGCTTACCCGGTCAAGACGCGCAAGCTCAAGCGCAGCGCCGAGGCATTGTGGCTGCTGCATGCGCGCGATGCGCGTGGGGCGGTGTGGCTGGAGAAGCGGCCCGTGCCGGGGGTGTGGGCGGGGCTTTACTGCCTGCCGGTGTTTGCGAGCCGCGACGAATTGCAGGGTGCACTGCCTGCGAGGGCGCGGCTCGAAGACGGGGAGCCGTTCGTGCATGTGCTGACGCACAAGGACCTGCATTTGCATCCGGTGAGGGTCAGGGTCAGGCAACTGCGGCGCGAAGGGGCGTGGTTTGCGGAGGGCGAATGGCCGAAGCTCGGGCTTCCTGCACCGGTGCGCGCATTGCTGCAAGCTGGGATGTTACCCCTGCCTACGGGGATGCACGGTCGGACCCGGTCTTCGTAGGCTGGGGTAACACCCCAGCTCCCCGCCCGCCCTCAATACACCACTTCGCGGTGCCGCTTGAGCGTCGCCCAGCGCTGCCCGAACTCGGCAGCGAGGCGTTCCACCAGGTAAACCGACCGGTGCTGCCCGCCGGTGCAGCCGATGGCCACCGTCACATAACTGCGATGGTTGCGCGCCAGCGCTTCCAGCCAGCGGTCCAGGAAGCCCTGGATGTGGCGGTACATCTGCTCCACCTCGGTGTCGGCCTGCAGGTAGTCGATCACGGCCTTGTCCAGCCCCGTCAGGTCGCGCAGCTCGGGTTCGTAGTACGGGTTGGGCAGCATGCGCACGTCGAACACGTAGTCCGCGTCCGTCGGGATACCGCGCTTGTACGCGAACGACTCGAACACCAGCGTGAGCTGCGCGAGCGGCGCCGCCAGCAATGACTTGACGTAGGCCTGCAGCTGCCCCGGCCTGAGCACACTGCTGTCGATGACGTGGGCCTGCTCGCGCAGGTCGGCCAGCAGCTCGCGTTCGAGTTCGATCGAGTCGACCAGTGCGCGCAACTGGTCGCGCGCGCCCTCCACGGCGGGCGCCAGGTGGCTCAGCGGATGGCGGCGGCGCGTCTCGGAAAACCGGCGCACCAGCGTCTCGGTGGTGGCGTCCAGGAACAGCGGGCGCACCGTCACGCTGCCTGCCTGCAGCTCGCGCAACTGGGCCGGCACCAGCGGCAGCGACGTGGCGCTGCGCACGTCCATGGCGATCGCCACGCGCTTGGCGCCGTTGCGCTGCTCCAGCTCGACGAACGACTTCAGCAGCTCGGGCGGCAGGTTGTCGACGCAGAAGTAGCCCGCATCTTCCAGTGCACGAAGGGCCACGGACTTGCCCGAGCCCGACATGCCGGTGATGAGGATCAGCTCCAGCATCAGCGTCGGCTTTCGCCCAGCATCTCTTTGGCGTGGGCCAGTGTCGTCCCGGACAGCCTCTCGCCGCCCAGCATGCGCGCGACCTCGGCCACCCGCTTCTCGCCTTCGACCGGCGCCACGTTGCTGGCCACGCCCGCACCGTCGCTGCGCTTGGCCACCACGAGGTGATGGTCGGCGCAGGCCGCCACCTGCGGCAGGTGCGTGACGGCCAGCACCTGCCGGTCGCGGCCCAGCTGCTTCATGAGGCGCCCGACCGTTTCGGCCACCGCGCCGCCGACACCGGCATCCACCTCGTCGAAGATCAGTGTCTGCGCCGCGCCCAGCCGGCTGGTGGTGACGGCAATGGCCAGTGCGATGCGCGAGAGCTCGCCACCTGAAGCCACCTTGCCGATCGGCCGCGGCGTGGTGCCGGCGTGGCCTGCGACCAGGAAGCCCACGTCCTCCAGCCCGGTGGAGGACGGCTCGTCGGACTTCTCGAGGGCGACGTCGAAGCGCCCGCCCTGCATGCCCAGGCCCTGCATCGCCAGCGTCACTGCCTTGGCGAGTTGCGGCGCCGCCTTGGCCCTGGACTTCGACAGGCTGCGCGCCTCCACCATGAAGGCTTCGGCGGCGCGCCGCTCGGCGGCTTCCAGCGCTTGCAGGTCGGCTGCGGCGTCGAGCCGCCCGAGTTCCTCTTTCCACGAGGCATGCAGCGCGTGCAGCTCGGCCGGCGTGCGCTTGTAGCGGCGCGCGAGCGACACCCAAAGCGACATGCGCGCGTCGAGTTCGGCCAGCCGTTCGGGGTCGAGTTCGGCGCGGCGCAGGTAAGTGCCCAGGGTGTGCGCCGCATCTTCTGCCTGCGCCAGGCTGGACGCCATCACCTCGGCCAGCGCGCGGAACTCCGGCTCGTACGCTTCCTGCGCCTGCAGCAGGTTCAGCGCCTGCGCCAGGCTGCGCGTGGCGCCGCCTTCGTCGCCTTCCAGCGCCTGCAGTGCGCCCTGCGCCGCTTCCATCAATGACTGCGCGTGCGACAGCCGCGTGTGGCTGGCATTCAGCTCGTCCCATTCGTCGGCGCCGGGCGCCAGCTTGTCCACTTCGCCGATCTGCCAGGCCAGGCGCTCGCGCTCGCGCTGCAGCGAGTCCTGCGCGGCGCGCGCTTCGGCCAGCGCCTTCTGCGCGGCGCGCCACGCCTGCCAGAGCTGCTGCACCGCCTGCGTGGAGACGCCGGCATAGCCGTCGAGCAGCTCGCGCACCGACTCGGGCCGGGTGAGGCTTTGCCATGCATGCTGGCCGTGGATGTCGACCAGCCTTTCGCCGGCTTCGCGCAACTGGGTGGCCGTGGCCGGGCTGCCGTTGATCCAGGCCCGGCTCTTGCCCTGCGCGTCGATGCTGCGCCTGAGCAGCAGGCTGTCGCCGGGTTCGAAGCCGGCTTCTTCCAGCCAGCCGGCCAGAGCCGGTTCGGGGTCGAACTCGGCGCTGATGTCGGTGCGTTGCGCGCCCTCGCGCACCACGGCGGCCTCGGCGCGGGCGCCCAGCGCCAGCTGCAGCGCGTCGACCAGGATGGACTTGCCCGCGCCGGTTTCGCCGGTGAGCACCGAAAAGCCGTCCGCCAGGTCGAGCTCGAGCTCGCGGACGATCACGAAGTCGCGCAGCGCGATCCTCTTGAGTCCCATCATCCTCCCTCTTGCCAGTGCAGCTTGCCGCGCAAAGTGTCGAACCAGGTCCAGCCCTTGGGGTGCAGGAAGCGCGCCTTGTGCTCCGACCGGCACACCGTCACCCGGTCGCCATGCAGCAAGGATGCCAGCGACTGCATGTCGAAATTGGCACTGGCGTCGCGGCCCGAAACCACCTCGATGGTGACTTCTGCCGCGTCCGGCAGCACCACCGGCCGGTTCGACAGCGTGTGCGGCGCAATCGGCACCAGCACCCACCCCGGGTTGGCCGGGTGCAGCATGGGCCCCCCCGATGACAACGCATAAGCGGTGGATCCGGTTGGCGACGCCACGATCAGGCCGTCGGCGCGCTGGTTGGCCACGAAGTGGCCGTCGACTTCGACCCGCAGCTCCACCATGCCCGACGTGGTACCGCGGTGGACCACCACGTCGTTGAGCGCCAGGGCGTCGAACACGCACTGGCCGTCGCGCATGACGCGTGCGTGCATCAGCGTGCGCTGGTCGTCCTCGTACTCGCCGCGCAGCATGGGCGGCAGCACGGTGGCGTACTGGTCCAGCGGGATGTCGGTGATGAAACCCAGCCGCCCCTGGTTGATGCCGATCAGCGGCACGCCGTCGCGCGCCAGCTGGCGGCCTATGCCCAGCATGGTGCCGTCGCCGCCCACCACCAGGCCCAGGTCGCACGACTTGCCGATGGCCGCCACGTCCAGCTTGGGATAACCCGTGACCTCGGCGTTGGCGGCCGTGTCGGCCTCGACCATCACTTCACACCCCTGCCCCTGCAGGAATGTCGCGATGTCCTCGAGCACCTCGCGCGTCTGCCGCGCCGCCGCCGGCGTGAGCGAAACGTGATACTTGCCGATGAGGGCGACCCGCCGGAAGCTGGAAGTCATCGGCAAATTACATCACGAAGCCCCGCTCGCTAGAATGAATTCATGCTGGATGACCGCGCCAAGCTGTTGTTGAAGGCCCTGATCGAGCGTTACATCGCCGAAGGACAGCCCGTGGGCTCGCGCACGCTGTCGCGCGCGTCGGGGCTCGAGCTGTCGCCCGCCACCGTGCGCAATGTCATGTCCGACCTGGAGGAGCTGGGCCTGGTGGCCAGCCCGCACACCTCCGCCGGGCGCATCCCGACGCCGCGCGGCTATCGGCTTTTCGTCGACACCATGCTCACCGTGACCGGCGGCGGGCTTGCTTCGCCCACGCCCAGCCTGCCGCCCGACCAGCCGCAGAAGGTGATTGCCAATGCAGCCCAGCTGCTGTCGAACCTGTCGCACTTTGTCGGGGTGGTGGTGGCGCCCCGGCGCACGTCGGTGTTCCGCCACATCGAATTCCTGCGGTTGTCGGAGCGGCGCTTCCTGGTGATCATCGTCTCGCCCGACGGCGACGTGCAGAACCGCGTGGTGCACACGCAGGCCGACTATTCGCAGGCGCAGCTGGCCGAAGCCGCCAACTACCTCAATGCCCACTATGCCGGGCTGGCCATCGAGGAAGTGCGCACGCGCCTGCGCACCGAGGTGGAGCAATTGCGCGGCGAAATCGTGACGCTGATGGAAACGGCAGTGCAGGTGGGCACCGACGCCTTCAACGCGTCGAAGGACGAGGTGGTCATCTCGGGCGAACACAACCTGCTGGACGTGAGCGACTTCTCCCACGACATGTCGCACCTGAGGCGCGCCTTCGAGCTGTTCGAGCAGAAGACCCAGCTGATGCGCCTGCTGGAAGTGTCCAGCCAGGCCGAGGGCGTGCGCATCTACATCGGCGGCGAAAGCAAGGTCGTCCCGTTCGAGGAGCTGTCGGTGGTGAGCGCCCCATACGAGGTGGACGGGCAGGTGGTCGGCACGCTGGGGGTCATAGGCCCCATGCGCATGCCCTACGAACGCATGATCCAGATCGTCGATATCACGGCCAAGCTGGTGAGCAACGCGCTCAGCCATAAACAATAGCGGTCGGCGCAGCCCCTAGAATCCGCCCAAGGGGGCGTTAGCTCAGTTGGTCAGAGCAGAGGACTCATAATCCTTTGGTCGTTGGTTCGAGCCCAACACGCCCTACCAAAGTCCATCCCCGCATTCGGGGGTACCTCCCGGCCGCCCGGCCAAAGCACACTGGCCCTTGCATTTCGCAGGGAGGAATTGGACATGACCACAGCCGCGGAAAAACTCGCGACGTTCGGCTTCACCATGGACGAGGCCAAGGCCTGGGTCCTGCAGAATCTGGGCAATCCATCGCTCATCCTCACGGTGGCCGGCAACGCCGGCATCACCAATGCGATGCTGGGCGAAATCGCCGGCTGGCCCGGCACGCCGTACACGGCGGCCGACGTCAAGGGCTTCTTCCAGGCCTATGGCCTCAACAGCGTCACGCTGGACCCCGCCAACGGCACCGCCACCGTGCAGTCCGTCAACAGCGCCACCTTCGCCGAGGGCAACGGCATGGTCCACACCGTCTTCCTCGCGTCGGCCACCACCGAAGACACGCTGGTCCCGTTCAGCATCGACTACGGCACCGCGAGCGCGGCGGACTTCCAGTACACCTACTTTTCCAACGGCGTCATCCAGCAGGGCAACGCCGTGCGCGTGCCCGCGGGTGTCAGCCTGTTCAACTTCCAGGTGGCCACGGCCGACGACACCGCGGACGAACCGAACGAGACGTACACCGTCACTTTCGGCGGCATGGCCGCAACGGGCACGATCACCGACAACGACGAGCCGGCGCCCGCCGCAGGCGTCTCGGTGCTGCTCAACCCGTACATGGAGGGCTGGGCGCCGCTGCTCGACTTGAACGACCGCACCGGCGAGCTGTCCAACGCGTCGATGCGCGCCAAGGTGCTGGTGAACGCGGGGCTCTCAGCGGGCTACTGGGCGCTCTTCGACCCCGCGCGCTTCCAGGGCTCGGGGGACGGCCTGTTCACGCCTGACGAACTGGGCGTGAGCCACCTGGGCAACGTGGCGGCCACGGCGGAGAACATAGAGTCGCTGTTCTACGGCACGTACTTCGACATCGTGCAGTCGATGGACTTCAACGAAGCCGTCGCCATCAGTCAGTTCTTCTTTGCGAACCTGCTGGGCATCACCACGAGGAACCAGGCCGTCATGGACCAGTACGCGGCGCTCTTCGTGGACGCCGAGGCCGACGCGGCCGCGACCCGGCTGTACCAGGACTCGTACTACGAGACCATGGTGACCATCGGGCTGCAGAACCTGGCCGGCGCCAACAACCCGCTTACCAACGTGTTCGACAGCCTGATGTCGATCTGACGTTTATTACTGCTGCGCGCCCGGTCGGCGCGGCGTGGCCGGCAGGTCCCAGCCCGGCTGGTCATGCGTGGGGTGCTTGAAAGCTTCCACCGCGCGGGCGGCACGCAGGATCAGGTCCTTCACCTGCTCGGGCTCCATCTTGTCGGTGGACACCGTCAGGTCGTAGTCGGACGCCGTCTCGGACTCGACGTTGTAGAAGCGCTTGAGGTAGCTGGCGCGTGCCAGGTCGCTGTCGCGGATGGTCTCGGCCGCCTCGCGCGGGCTCTTGCCGCCACTGGTCAGCAGCCAGCGCTTGCCCCGCTCCATCGGCGAGCCGGTGATCAGTACTCGCAGCACGTTGGGCCGGCCTGCCAGTGCGTAAGACGCAGCGTGCGCCACGATCACCACGCCGCCCTGGTCGGCCGTCTCGCGGATCGCGTCCTGGATCAGTACGCGCTCGTCGTCGTTGGAAGTGGGCAGCGAGCGCTGGCCGGGGATGTAGTTGATCAGCTCGGTCATGCCGCCGCGCTTCAGGTCGGCAACCAGCTGCTCCAGGAAGTTCTTGCGGCGCTCGGCATCGGCCACCACCGCTGCATTCAGGTTGCGCTTTTCGGCGGCGAGCTTGACGATTTCTTCGTCGACGTAGCGGAACCCGAGTTCCTTGGCGACTTCGCTGGCGATCGATTCCGCGCCGACCCAGATCGCGCGCGAGATGCAGACTGCATGCAGGCCCATGGAGCGTCCCTCCGGAGTGTTGGGGGGCATTGTATCGGCGGGTTACAGGCTGGCTAGCACCGTTACTTGTCGGCCCGGATTGCAAGCACAACGTGAACTGTTTGGCAATACTCCATAGTTCGCAGGCTGCAGCATTGTGTTACCGGGTGTGAGCTGAGATCATCGGCCCGACGGTGGTGCCGGCAGTTTCTCCCCCTCGAACAAGGGATGGGAGAAGGGACGTGCGTCACGCAAACTGGTGTTACACATCCCGGAGGTCCCCATGAAATCCATGTCCCTGAAAACGGGCAAGCACCTGACGGCGCTTGCCATTGCCGCGCTGCTCGCCGCCTGCGGCGGCGGCTCCGAACCCGAGCCGATGACGCCGCAAATGGCAGTGCAGAAGCTGCAGGCGAAGATTGCGGTCATCCGCGCGCAAGCCCCCGTCCCCATCGACGAACAGGCCGAGCAGCTGCTGGACTTTGCCGAGAGCCTGCTGCCCCAGTTCTTCCCGCCGACTCAGCCCACGCTGACCTTCCCGCCGTTCAAGTTCCGCGCGTACAGCACGGCGTTCGGCACGATCTACCTGGGCGTGGCCACCTCCACCTCCGGCCCGTACGTCGAAGGCCACGTGTACGTGGTCGGCGCGCCGTTCGGCAGCACGCTGGCCAACCCGCTCGACGTGGGCCCGCTCACCAACTACATCACCCCCACCAGCGGTGGCGGTGGCGGCGGGGGCGGTGGCACGGGCAATGGCTGCTTCGACCTGGCACTGGCGGATACGCAGGGCACGGTAATCGATGTCAACTACCAGTACTCGGGCCTGCTCAGCGGCACGTCGCACGTCGTGACGACCGTCGGGGGGATGACGACTTTCGAAGGCCAGGCGGCACGTTCGACGGCCGTGGTCACGACCGCGAGCGCCTCCCTCGCGGGAGTGTCAGCCAGCGGAAATGCGTACTCCCTGCGCGAAGGGGACAACATGCGTCACTTCGGCTCGGAATTCGCATCCACGGTTTCCTATCAAGGGGTGTTTACGGCCAACATGACCATCAAGTCCGTGTACTCGCCTTCCTATCTCGATACGACTTACACGCTTGCCCTGGGCCAGTCGGTGACTCTCAACCAGTCCGGCACTGCCTACACGACCATCTCGGGCGCGCCATTCCCGATCCCGCCGACGACAACCCCCATCAACATGTCGGTCACACACACCTACGTCGCGCGCGAGAACGTGTCGGCCCTGGGTAAGACGCTGGAGGCATGCAAGTACACGACCCAGGCATCGGGTGACTCCAACCTGACCACGACCTGGTACGCCCTGCCCAAGGGCATTCCCGTCAAGATCGTGTCGACGACGTCGCAGGGCACGCAGACGATCGAAGCCACCACGGCCACCGTCAACGGCCAGTCCCTCTAGGACTTACCCTAGCCCCGGCCCGCCATCCGTCCGGATGGCGGGCTTTTTCCTTCCTGCTGCCGGAACTTCCGCTGCGCCGCGCGGGTCATCCCGTGAATTTCGCACGCAACTCGGGTTTCCAAGGAGGTGAGCACCATGGCAACCGCAGCGGAACATCTCGCGACCTACGGCGTCACCGTCGACCAGGCGCGCGAGTTCATCTTCGCCAATCTCGGCAACCTGCCGTTGATCCTGCAGGTGGCGGACACCTACGGGGTCACCAACGCAATGCTCGCGGAGATCGTCGGAGGCGGGGTCACCGCGCCGGACGTGGTGAACTACTTCTACCTGCACGGCCTCGACAGCAGCATCCTCGACCCCACTGTGGAGCCGCCTGGTTACGAAGACGTGCCGCCTTCGTACCGTGAGCCGCTGGTGCTCACGGGCATGCCCGGCGCCGAATACTATTGAACGAATGCACGTGGGTGTTGCTGGCCCGCACCATGGGCCAGATGGGGGATGGCGCGACGGCGCTTAAGCGGTAAGCTGTCGTAACCGGCGCTGGCAGTTTCAGGCGCCGGTTCCTATTTCCTTGCAGTAACGGAGCCCCGCATGACCACCACCGCGCTCGCCGCCAAGCTCGACCAGCTGGGCGTTTCCCTCGAACAGGCCAACCAGCTCGCAGGCACCTTCCTGCCCCACGACACCAGCACGCTGGTTTACATCTGCACCCAGGTCGGAATCACCGGCCCGATGCTCGGCGAGATCCTGGGCTTCATGCCCGGCGACACCAGCCAGGCGGCGCTGGATGCGCTGCGGGACTTCGTGCTGGAGTTCGTCGCTGCCGGCGAGCTGCAGGCAGCCGTGGACCTGGGCGAGTTCATCGGCCTGTCGGCCGCCCAGATCGGCGCAGCCTTCGGTGCCAGCGCAGCAGATGTGGTCGCGGTGCTGGAAGCGTCGCACATCGACTGGACCGAACTCGCCGGCAGCGTGCCTGAAGTCGCATCGGTCTCGTCCACCACCATCGCCGAAGGCGAAACCTCGGTGCAGACCGTCACCCTGGGCGGCACCACGATAGGCACTACGTCGTACGCGGCCATGGTCACCGGCGAGCTGTCGGATGTCAGCGGCTACGGCCTGAGCAACGGCGTGCAGTTCGCGCTGGACCAGTCGGGGCCGGTCTTCATCGTGCCGGCCGGCGTGGCCAGCTTCACCATCACGCTGAACACGGCGGAGAACACCGTCGACGAGACGGGCGACAGCGACGTGCGCACGATCAGCATCAACGTGGGCGGCGAGGTCGGCGTGGCGACCATCAACGACGATGACATCACCCACACCCCGCCCACCGGCCAGGCGCTGATGCCTTCGGACATCGCCGACTGGGCGGCCTACCTGCAGCTGAACGCCAACACCGGCTTCCTGTCGACGGCGGCACTGCGCGCGGACGTGATCGCGCATTCCAACAGCACCGACTACTGGACGCTGTTCGACGCCTCGGGCTACATCGGCGCGGGCGACGGCACGTTCACCGACGCCGAGGCGGGCTGGTCCATCGGCAACCAGCCGGCCACCGCCGAGACGATCGAGTCGGTGTTCTACGGCACCGTCATCGCCGCCTTGCGCAACGTCGACTTCAGCGAGGAATACGACATCGCCACCTTCGCCTACCTGAACCAGGCGGCGCTGCACAACGGCGACGAGGAGAAGTTTGCGCAGCTGATCGACATGCTGACCGACGCCTTCGGCGACACGGCGGGCGACCAGCGTGCTTTCGACGACGACACGATCCGAGAGGAGATCGTCGACGCCATGGTCACGCTGGTCGGCTATGCCCAGTATTCGCCGTCGCTGTTCCACACGCTCTTGAGCTGGACGGAGGCCTGAGGGAGGGGGGCCTTCGGGCCCTGCTATAATTCTGGGCTTCGCGCGGCTGTAGCTCAGTTGGATAGAGTACTTGGCTACGAACCAAGGGGTCGTGGGTTCGAATCCTGCCAGCCGCGCCAGAAATGACAGGGGTTAGTAGCGTAGTAGCTACTAACCCTTTTGTCTTTCTGTCATAGCCTGGGAACGATTCGGGAACAGTTGGCTTCTTGCTGATCCGCGAACAAGGCGCCGTGCTCGAACCATTGATGGTGCGCCACGACGGTCGCATTGTCGAGGGAAACAGCCGCTTCACCATTGCTTCCTCGCTGGTAAAGACCCCCGGAGGGAAGACGAAGTTCGCGACGGTGTACGCCCTGTCGCGAGGTTGCCGCGAACGGAATGATCGTCAGCGCCTTCACGCTCGAGCAGAAAAGGGCCTGGGCGCAACTGCTAGCCCCCTGGTCCGCTACCGAAGTCAGCAAGCTCGACGCGCAAGGCCTGGCGGGAAGCGCGGTCGCGGCCAACTTCGTCGCCGAAGCTGAAAAGCAGGGCCATGTCTGGCCGGTGCGCTACGGCAAGTAAGCCGCGGCAGTCCGGAGTCCCTGTCGATTTCGACCCGTCTCGTTCGTCGTTGCTTTGGGACCACCTCCGGTCCCACATTTGAGCAAAGGCAAACATGCGAACTCTGAAACTGGAAATGCAAGTGTCGCTCGACGGGTTCACTGCAAGCGCGGATGGCGACGCCAGCTGGATGATTTGGACGTGGTCTGAGGATTGGCCTTGGGACGAAGACCTGCGAGCGCACCACAATCGCCTGACGACATCATCCGACTGCATCCTGATCAGCGGAAGGATGGCGGAAGAGGGTTTTTTCGAACATTGGGAGCAGGTAGCTTCCGATGCCGAAAATCCTCAGTCGACCTTCGCCGCGGCGATCGTCGCAACGTCAAAACTTGTTGTCACACGCACGATCCAGCGTTCGCGCTGGAAGAATGCGGAACTGCTTCGCGGTGACCTGGCCGATGGAATTGCACGCCTGAAGCTTGAACCGGGCAAGGACATTCTTGTCTACGGTGGTCCTACTTTGGCTTCGGCGCTCCTGGATGCACAGCTGATCGACGAGCTGTACATCTACATCAACCCCACGGCGCTGGGACAGGGACGCAAGATGTTCAAGGACATTCGAACCCGGGCTGAGCTGGTGCCGCGAAATGCCACCTGCTACCAATGCGGCGTGGTCGTCCTCGAATATGGCGTTAAACACCCGGCAAGCAGCTAGAGCGCCTGCGCTTCGGACGCAGCTCAGGGCATGGCCATCGAGTGATGTTCATGAACGACAGTCCAGGTGCGTCCGGTTCGCCGCAGACCGATCGTGAGCCTGCACCCCGCTGTCGCGCTTGAGATCGCAAGCAGCCCATAAGCGAAAGCCATATCTGCGCCGGCGTGAATCTCCAAATCAAGCAACCGGAAGCAATCAGGCCCGATGCCGTTCTCCGCAAAGAACAGTTCCCAGGTTTGCCGGTAGGCTCGCAGTCCTTTGCACTGGATCGGTTCTGGCACGTCGTACATGACAATGTCTGGCGAGTGGTCGGCCAGCACGCCCTGCATGTCGCCCCGGCACACTGCCTCAACCCAGCGCTCAATCAGGTTGCGGACCTGAATCTCGTTGCCGGCGCCGTCAGGCATTGTTGCCTCCCTTGAATTCCGTGGACTGTTGCAAGGTGCAGCCGATCGCTGACCAGCTCAGGATTGTCATGACGAGGAGCAGCATCGCGCCAACCCCGGTTGCGATCCCGAGGCCCTGGCCTTGCGCCGAGCGCGCAGCGTCGAGAAGCCAATCGCCAGAACCCGCCGGCATTGACGCCGCACTGTGCACCGCCCCGGAGAGGCCGTCCATGGCGGACGCTATTTGCCCACTGTCCATGCCGGAAGGCAGCGTCATGCGGAGTCGATAGACTGCCAGCCCTATGCTGCCCAGCACGGCCACTCCGATTGCGCCGCCAAGGTCCGCTACTGTTTCGGAAAGCGACGATGCGGAACCAGCCATTTCTGGCGGGGCCTCGCTGAGAATGATGTCTGTAGAGAGCGTGACGATCAGTGAGACGCCGAAACCCAGCATCATCATGGCTGGCACGATTGCAGCCAGGCCGGCTCGGTGAGCGGATACAGCCAGAACCCCAAGCCCTAGCGCCGCAAGAAGAAGGCCGGTGGTGATGATCCGTCCGCTCCACCAGCTACGCGCCAAGCCAGGTGCGGCCAGGCACCCGGCCATGCAAGCCAGGGCACTCGGCAGCATCCACAAGGCGGCAGGCATGGCGGGCAGCCCCAGAACCAGCTGGACATGCTGGGCCACCAGCAGCGAGGCGCCCACCCATGCGAACAAGGCCAGTGCATTTGCGGCCATCGCCGTGCTGAAGGCGGCGCTGCGAATAAGCGCGATTTGCACGAGAGGATTTGCGACGGATTTCTGCCTGCGCAGGAATGCGGCTCCAAAGGCCACCGCCGCGACCAGCAGCATCGCCGGTACCCAGCCGACTCCATGGTTCGCGGCATCTTTCATGGCGTACATACCCGCCAGTACGGCAAGCATCAGCTGAACCACGCTTGTGGCGTCCACTTTGCCGGAGGAAGGCTCCCGGATCTCCGGAAGCAGGGCTGGAGCTGCAACCAGTAGCACCAGCATGACGGGCACTGCCATGAAGAAGACTGATCCCCAGTGGAAGTGCGAAAGCAAGGCGCCGCCCAGCAGCGGCCCGAGCACACCTCCCAGCGTGAAGCAGGTTGCCCAGATCCCTATGGCCAACGTACGCTCCTGTGCCTGCGGGAACATGTGGCGAATCATCGCCAACGTCGACGGAAGCAGTGTCGCGCCGGAAATTCCCAGGAGCGCCCTCGCCATGACCAGTTGCTCGGCTGAAGAGGCCAATCCGGCAAAGACAGAGGACGCGCCAAAACCCACGGATCCCAGGAGGAGGAGCTTGCGACGTCCGATCCGGTCGCCCAGAGCGCCCATGGGGATCAGCACAGCGGCGAGGACGAACGCGTAAACGTCAGACATCCACAACAGTTGCGCGCCGCTGGGATGAAGCTCCGCGCTGAGACTCGGCAGTGCGAGGTAGAGGATGGTCATGTCCATCGAAACCAGGAGGGTCGGCAGTGCGAGGACGGCAAGTCCCATCCATTCACGCGGGGTGGCTCGTTCGGGAATCGGCGGCATTTGGCGGGTCCTTCGCAATTAATATATCGACCGTTATAATAATCAAAAACCCTTTCGTCAATCTTTTTATAGCGATCGATACAAATGAACCGTGGACGACCGCGAATGTTCGACAAGGCGGCGGCGCTGGATGCCGCCTTGCGCCTCTTCTGGCAGCACGGCTATGAGGGGACCTCGATCGCCGCTCTGGCGGAAGCCTTGAAGGTGACGGTGCCGAGCCTGTACCTTGCTTTCGGAAACAAGGAGAGCCTGTTCATGCTCGCTGTCGAGCGGTACGGCCAGTACAACGGCAAGCTGTACGAGGAGGCGTTCCAGCAAAAGACGGCGCGCGAAGTCGCGCGTTGCATTCTGGAGGGGGAGGTTCGGCTCGTTCTAGGCAATGGAACGCCGGACGGCTGCCTGATGGTGCACGGGGCACTTGCGACAGGACCCGGGTCGGAGACGGTCAGGGCGGCGATGGCGGAGTTGCGCCGCGTGGCCGAGGCCGAAGTCGCGGATCGCTTCCGCCGGGCGAAGGAAGAGGGCGACCTTCCGGACGGACAGGATCCGGCATCCCTTGCTGCGTACGTGATGACAGTAGCGTCGGGAATCGCGGTTCAGGCGCGCAGCGGGCTGGGGCGCGCGGAACTGGAACGGGTGGTGGAGATCGCGATGACTGCCTGGCCCCCAGAACAGTGATGCGGCCGCTTCAGCTGGCCGGTTTCGGTTTCGGTTTCGCCTTTCGCGTCACCCTGACCCCGTCGAACAGTGTCTCGACCAAGTGCTCCGCAAGTTGCGGCGATACTGGTTGATGCCCTGCCAGCAGGCGAAAGAACAGCGGTCCGTAGAGCATGTCGAGCACGGCCTCGATATCGATGTCGGACCGGATCTCCGCCGACACCACCGCCCTTTCGATCAGTCGTCGGCCAGCCTCGCGGCTTTTCAGGATCACCTGGTTGCGAAACGCCTTCGCGAGTTCGCTTTCGGGGTCGGCGGAGGCCATGGTCAGCGTGATCTGACGGCCCCGTTGCGTGGCGAACGCGTCGATCACGGCTCGCAAATGGGTTCTCAGCGCATTCCTCGCGGAACCCGCGCGCGAGACCTGGTCACCGGATTGCGGCTGAGCCATGAAGGCGGCCATGGCGAGGTCCTGGGCGTTGGTCCAGGTTCGATAGATCGTCGGCTTGCTCACGCCCGACTCGGCCGCCACACGTTCGATCGTGAGCCGGCCGAGACCCTCACCCATCACGATGCGGTACGCGGTATCGAGAACCGCCCGTCGTGCAGCATCGCTAGTGGGGCGGCCGGGTTTGCGTTTGAGGGGTGGAATGGGTGCTTGACTCATTACGTGACGTATCGTAATCTAATTGCATCCTCATCACAAGGACCCGACATGGTCGATTCGGTCAAATCCCCGCACAGCATGTGCCCTTACCTCGCGGTCAAAGGCGCCCAGGCTGCCATCGATTTCTACGTCCAGGCCCTGGGCGCCACTGTCGATTTCAGATTGATAGATCCGTCCGACGGGCGCATCGGCCACGCCGAGCTGCTCTTCGGCACGACCCGCGTGTTCATTGCCGACGAATACCCCGATTTCGGTGCCGTTGGCCCCGAAACGCTGGGCGGCTCGCCGGTCAAGTTTCATCTCAATGTCGCAGATGCCGATGCCTTTGTCGCCCATGCCGTGCAGCATGGCGCGACCTCGCTTCGCGCGGTCAAGCTCGAGTTTCACGGCGACCGGACCGGGTTGATCGCCGATCCATTCGGCTACAGCTGGTTCATCGCAAGCAAGGCCGAAGATGTGACTGCCGTGGAGATGCAGCGTCGCTGGAACTCGATGGCGGGGCCTGCGTCCGATAGCGGGAGTCCGTCATGACGGTTGCACCACCCCACAAGGACGTTCTCGCGACCTTTCAGGCGATCGAAGGCGCCTTCAACCAGGCGATGGTCAGCAATGATGTCGCGCGGATCTCCGAGTGCATATCCGACGATTGGGTCCTTGTTACGCCCGAGAAGGGCCCGATCGGGCGCGAAGCAATTCTTCACGTCATCGGTAACGGAATGCTGGCTCACGACTCGATGACGAAGGAGGTGCTGCGGGCGAAGGTATACGGCGACACGGCGATCGTCACCGGTCGCGGCAAGAACACCGGCACTTTCCGGGGCGAGCCGATCAGCGCAGATGAATGGATCACCGATGTCTACCGCTTGTCGCAGGGCCGTTGGCGTTGCGTGCTCACACATTTATCTCGCGCCGATTGACGTGAAACCCAAGGATCGATGCTCGACTGTCGCATCAGCAAGTCAAGCGCTGTGACAAGGTAGTCGTAGGCTGGATAGGCGTTCGCGCTGGCCGTCAGTCGCGCGCACTGGCTCATGATAATTGCACCTGCCAGCGCTATGGGGTCGGGGGATTTTTGGGAGACTCGGCTTCCGAATGCATGGGAACACACGGGAGTTCGTGGTCCATTGGCAATTCACCGGTCGAGGAATGTCACAACTTACAGATGAGCCGCAGCTACGAACCAAGGGGTCGTGGGTTCGAATCCTGCCAGCCGCGCCAATTTACCTAAACGAATCAACGGCTTAGAGAGTGCCAGCTCCCTAAGCCGTTTCTTCTTTCTGCACGCTTCAGCGCAACCGCCCCCGCCGCAACGTGACCGAAGGCGTTTCGCCGAACGCGCGCCCATAGGCCGCCGCGAATTCGCCGACGTGCGCGAACCCCAGCTCCAGCGCCACGTCCGCCACCCGCAAGCCGTCGCGCGCCGGCTTCTCGAGCAAGCCGCGCGCGGCCTCCAGGCGGCGCTGGCGCAGCCAGGCCATCGGGCCGCACGCATGGTGCGCCTGGAACGCGGCAAACAGCGAGCGGCGCGAAACGCCACAAGCAGCGGTCACCTCCTGCACCGTGATCGGCTCACGCAGGCGCTGCAGCATGAATTCTTCGGCCAGCCGGACCACGCGGGGTGCCGCGGGGCTGGTGCCGGCCTCCAGCAGGAAGCGGTGGTTGTGCGGGTGCTGCGTGAGCAGCACGGAAGCGACGCTCGCGGCCAGCGCAGACTGCGCATACTCGCGCGCCGCGCTGCCCCGCGGCAGCCTGGCAACGCTCTCGCCCAGGGTGATCAGGGACATCCAGCTCATGGCAAGCGCCGGTGAATCGGGCATGGCGGGGTCGAAGAACAGCGGTGCCGCCAGCGGCCGTCCTGAAATGCCTTGCCATGCACGCGCCAGGAAGGCTGCGTCCACG
Organism: Burkholderiales bacterium; assembly: GCA_016213325.1. Taxonomy (GTDB): domain Bacteria; phylum Pseudomonadota; class Gammaproteobacteria; order Burkholderiales; family Burkholderiaceae_C; genus Ramlibacter. Next base: position 193,359 of record JACRAY010000024.1, read on the forward strand.
CGCACCAGCAGCTGGTCGAAGTCTTCATAGGCTTCGATCTCGAAGCTGCGCAGGGGGCTGAACACGCCGCCGGCGCCGCGTGCCATCGGCTGCACATGCGAGTCCTGCCGCACGCGCGCCGCGCCACGGATGGGCAGGGTCACCAGGTAGTAGCCGGGCAGCGCTTCCGTCCGCGGCACCAGCTGGGTGTGCGTGCCCCAGCTCATGCGATCGAACGAAATGGGGCCGAACGGCACGTGGTCGTGCGTGAAGTGGAAGGTGCCGCCGGCGCGCAGCCGGCGCATTCGCGCCGAGCCGAAGAGCCGGGCGGACAGCTCGTTGGACTCGTCGACGTCCCGGCAGTCCGCCAGGCGCAGGCCGGCGATGCGGTGGTCGCCGAATTCGATGCGGGAGGGCAGGGTTTGCATGGCCATGGGGCCACTGTCGGCCCCTCGGCGGCGCACCGCAATGGCGGAAATGCACATTGGCATGCACCAAAACCGTCATCGTGCACGTTTCCGATAGCGCCGCGGGCGGCGCGGCGCCATGCTGCGCCACCTTTCGGAACCCCGACATGTACCTCACGCAAGGATTGCACCGCTCGCGGCAGCGCCACGCCGGCAAGGACGCCCTGGTCCACCTGGGCGATGCAGCGCCGCGCCGCCAGGCTTTCGGGGAGCTGCTGCCCAGCCTGGCCCGGCAGGCGGCCGCGCTGGCCGCGCTGGGCGTGCGCGCCAGCGACCGGGTGGCCCTGCTCGCGCCCAACGACGACCGCCTGGTGCAGGCGCTGCTGGCCTGCTGGTGGTTGGGGGCGGTCGCCTGCCCGCTCAACATCCGCTGGAGCGCACCCGAGCTGGCCGGCGCGCTGGCGGACAGCCAGGCTGCGCTGCTGCTGGCCGACGAAGCGCTGGCCCCCCTGGTGCCGGCCGCTGAAGTGCCGGTCGTCCTGCTCGACACGTTCGCCGATCAGTCACGGCAGCAGGTCGGCCTGCCCGATTCGCGCACCAGCGGCGATGCGCTGGCGGCCATCCTCTACACCGGCGGCACCACCGGCCGCGCGAAGGGCGTGATGCTGTCGCACGCCAACTTCTGGGCGGCGACGATTGCGCGTGGCGCCGAGCTGCCCAACTCGCCGGACTCGGTGGCGCTGCTCGTCGCGCCCCTGTTCCACGTCGCCGGCCTGGGCCGCCTGCTGGGGCAGCTCATCGTGGGTGGCACCTGCGTCACGCTGGCCCGGTTCCAGCCGGACCGCGTGCTGGATGCGATCGAGCAACACGCGGTGAGCGACATCGTCGTGGTCCCCACGATGCTGCAGGCGCTGCTGGACGCACCCGGCTTCCGGCCCGATCGCGTGAAGGGCCTGACGCGCATCGCTTTCGGCGCCGCGCCCATGCCGCCCGACCTGCTGGCGCGCGCGCTCGATGCGATGCCGCAGGCCGAGTTCTTCCAGGCCTACGGCATGACCGAAACAGCGGGCGCGGTGTGCATGAACCCGCCGCACAACCACGGCCCGGCCGGGCGCGCCAGCGGCCTGTTCCGCTCGGTGGGCCGCCCGGGCCTGGGCGCCGAGATCGTGGTCGCCGACGGCGACGGGCACGAGCTGCCGCGCGGCGAAGTGGGCGAGGTGATCGTCCGCGGCCCCATGGTGATGCGCGGGTACTGGCGCCAGCCCGAGGCCACGCAAGCGGCGTTGCGCGACGGGTGGCTCAGCACCGGCGACGCCGGCCGCATGGACGCTGGCGGCCACCTCTTCATCGTCGACCGGCTCAAGGACATGATCATCAGCGGCGGCGAGAACGTGTACGGCGGCGAAGTCGAAACCGTGCTGCGTGCCCACCCCCAGGTGGCGCAGGCGGCGGTGGTCGGCGTGCCGGACGCGCGCTGGGGCGAGGCCGTGCACGCGGTGGTGGTGCTGAAGGCCGGGGCGGCCCCGATCGCCGGCGAGACCCTGCGCGAGTGGTGCCGCCTGCGGCTGGCCGGCTACAAATGCCCGCGCGCTTTCAGCTTCGTGCCCGAGCTGCCGCTGTCGGGGGCGGGCAAGGTGCTCAAGAGCGTGCTGCGCGAACAGGTCCGTGGATGAAGGCCGCACGATGAGATACGGTGTGTCCGGCGGCCGGCCGCAGCCTGCGCCCCTGCTCGAAGTGCGCAACCTCACCGTGCGCTTCGGCGGCGTGGTCGCGCTCGACGGCGTCTCCTTCGAAGTCGCACCCGGCGACATCTGCGGGCTGATCGGGCCCAACGGCGCGGGCAAGACCACGCTGTTCAACTGCCTGTCGCGCCTGTACGCCGCGCACGCGGGCGAGGTCTTCTTCGACGGGCGCGCACTCGGTGCGCTGCCGCAGCACAAGATGGCGGGCCTGGGCATAGGCCGCACCTTCCAGAACCTGGCGCTGTTCCGCTCGCTCACGGTGCGGCAGAACATTGCCGTCGGTTCCACCTGCCGCCAGCGCAGCGGCTTCCTGGCCCACGCGCTGCGGCTGCCGTCCGTGCTCCGCGAAGAAGCCAGCCAGTCGCGCTGCGTGGACGAACTGGTCGCGCTGCTGCAGCTGGGCGAAGTGGCCGACCTGCCGGTGGCGCAGCTGCCGTTCGGCACGCAGAAGCGAGTGGAGCTGGCCCGCGCGCTGGCCGCTTCGCCGCGGCTGCTGCTGCTGGATGAACCGGCGTGCGGGCTCAACCACCACGAAGTCGACCAGCTCGGAACGCTGCTGCGCGACATTCGCAGCCGCTTCTCGCTGACGGTGCTGCTGGTGGAACACCACATGGGGCTGGTGATGGCGCTGTCCGATCACATCGTGGCGCTGAACTTCGGGCGCAAGATCGCCGAAGGCCGGCCCGCCGAGGTGCAGCGCGATCCCGAGCTGGTGAAGGCGTATCTGGGAGAGCCCAACATGGAAATCGCGCAGCGCACTTCTCACCCTCTCCCTCTGGGAGAGGGCCGGGGTGAGGGCTTATGAATGAAGTGCTGCTCGACGTGCGCGGCCTCGAAGCGGGCTACGGCGCCTCCCGCGTGCTGTTCGGCATCGACCTGCAGGTGGCCGCCGGCTCGGTGACGGCGCTGCTCGGCGCCAACGGCGCGGGCAAGACGACGACGCTGCGGGCGCTGTGCGGACTGGCGCGACGCCAGGGCCATGTCACGCTGGCGGGCCGGCGCATCGACGGCATGGCCACCGAAGAGATCGTGCGGCTGGGCGTGGCGCATGTACCCGACGGGCGCGGCACCTTCACGGGCCTGACGACGGAGGAGAACCTGCGGCTGGGCGCCTGCACGCGGCGCGACAAGGCTGGTGTGCGCGAAGACTTCGAGCGCTTCTACACGTACTTCCCGCGGCTGAAGGAGCGCCGGCACCAGCAGGCGGGCACGCTGTCGGGCGGCGAGCAGCAGATGCTGGCCATCGCGCGCGCGCTGATGCTGCGGCCGCGGCTGCTGCTGATGGACGAGCCGTCCTTCGGCCTGGCGCCGAAAGTGGTGCAGGACATCTTCCGCATCATGCGGCGCGTGCGCGAGGAGCAGCAGGTGGCGATCCTGCTGGTGGAACAGAACGCCGCGCTCGCGCTCGAGCTCGCCGACACCGCCTACCTGCTGGAGACCGGCCGCATCGCGCTGGCCGGCCCGGCCGCGTCGGTACGCAGCAACGAGGCCGTGCGCGCGGCCTACCTCGGGGGATCCGCATGAACGCTTTCCTGGCGCAACTGATGGCGGGCCTGGCCACCGGCGGCATCTACGCCAGCCTCGCGCTCGCGCTGGTGATGATCTACCGCAGCACGCACCACGTGAACTTCGCGCAGGGCGAGATGGCGATGTTCTCGACCTTCATCGCATCCATGCTGATCGAGGCGGGCTGGCCCTACTGGGCGGCCTTCTTCGCCACCGTGGCGATCGCCTTCGCGATGGGCGCGGCGATCGAGGCGCTGCTGGTGCGGCGCCTGCGCAATGCGCCGGTGCTCGCCATCGTCGTCGTCTTCGTCGCCTTGCTGGTCATCCTGCACAGCCTGGCGGGCTGGCTGTTCGGCTACGCCATCCGGCCCTTCCCCAGCCCGTTCGCCGAAGCGGCGGTGGCTGGCGGCCTGCTGTCGCCGCACCAGCTGGGCGCGATCGGCATCACCCTGCTGATGCTCGCGCTGATGTACCTGTTCTTCCGCTATTCGCCGCTGGGCCTGCAGATGCGGGCCACCGCGGAGAACCCCACGTCGAGCCGGCTGGTCGGCGTGCGCGTCAACCGCATGCTGGCCCTGGGCTGGGGCCTGGCAGGCGCCATCGGCGCAGTGGCCGGGATGATGATCGCGCCGGTCGTCTTCCTCGACGTGCACATGATGTCCGGCGTGCTGCTGTACGCCTTCGCGGCCGCGGTGCTGGGCGGCATCGGCAGCGCGCCCGGTGCCGTCGCCGGCGGCTTCATCGTCGGCGTGCTCGAGAACCTGCTGGGCACCTACGTCGTCGGCGCCGAGCTCAAGCTGTCGGTCGCCCTGGTATTGATCATCGTGGTGCTGGTGGCCAAGCCCACCGGCCTGTTCGGCAAGGCCGTGGTGGTGAGGGTCTGAGCATGCAAGGCAAACTGTTCTTCGCTGCCCTGGCGGGCGCCGCCTGCGTGCTGCCGTTCGTGTTGCCCAGCTACGCGGTGTTCCAGGCCACGCTGGTCATCGCCTATGCGCTGGCCTTGCTGGGCCTGAACCTGCTGACCGGTTTCAACGGGCAGATCTCGCTGGGCCACGGCGCGTTCTTCGCGCTGGGGGCGTACGTGGCTGCCATGCTGATGGAGCACGCGGGCTGGCCCTACTGGGCGACGCTGCCCGCTGCCGCGGCGTGCGGGGGCGTGGTCGGCTACCTGTTCGGCCTGCCCGCGCTCAAGCTCGACGGGGTCTATCTCGCGCTGGCCACGTTTGCACTCGGCGTGGCGACGCCGCAGCTGCTCAAGTACAAGGGCTTCGAGGCCTGGACCGGCGGCTCGCAGGGCCTTGTGCTGGTGAAGCCCGAGGCGCCGTTCGGCCTGCCGCTGGATGCGGACCAATGGCTCTACTTCTTCAGCCTCGTGGTGGCAGTGGCGCTGTTCGCCGCGGCGCGCAACCTGCTGCGCGGCGGCTCAGGGCTCAGCATGGTCGCCGTGCGCGACCACGCCATCGCGGCGCAGGCCATGGGGGTCGACAACGCCAGGGTCAAGACGCTCACCTTCGGCGTCTCCGCCATGTACACGAGCGTGGGCGGCGCGCTCTCGGCCATCGCCGTGCAGTTCGTCGCGCCCGACAGCTTCAACGTGTTCCTGTCCATCACGCTGCTGGTCGGCGCGGTCGTCGGCGGGCTGGCGTCGCTGTCGGGTGCGCTCTATGGCGCCATCTTCATCCTGTTCGTCCCGCAACTGGCCGAACAGGTATCGAAGGCCGCCCCCTGGGCGGTCTACGGCGTGATCCTGCTGGTCCTGATGCTGGTCTGGCCGACCGGCGTGGCCGGTGGCGCCGCACGCCTGCAAAGCTGGTTCAACACGAGGAGCAAAGCATGAGAGCAGTCATCATCGGCCTGGCCGTGGCACTGGCGCTGGCCTGCGGCAGCGCCGCGGCGCAGAAGAAGTACGACCCGGGCGCGTCCGACAGCGAGATCCGCATCGGCCAGACCATGCCCTACAGCGGCGCGGGTTCGATCTACGGCGAGGTCGGCAAGACGCAGGCCGCCTACTTCCGCATGGTCAACGACCAGGGTGGCGTGAACGGGCGCAAGATCAACTTCATCAGCCTGGACGACGCCTACTCGCCGCCCAAGACGGTGGAGGGCGTGCGCAAGCTGGTGGAGCAGGAACAGGTGCTGCTCCTGTACGGCATGTTCGGGACCGCCACCAACACCGCGGTGCACCGCTACCTCAATGCCAGGAAGGTGCCGCACCTGCTGCTGCTGACCGGCGCTTCGAAGTGGAACGACCCCAAGGGCAACCCCTGGAGCATGAGCTTCTACCCGGACTATCCGTCCGAGGCGCGCGTGTATGCGCGGCAGATCCTGGAGCAGCGCCCCAATGCGAAGATCGCGATCCTGTACCAGAACGACGACTACGGCCGCGACTACCTGAGAGGCTTCAAGGAAGGCCTGGGCGCGAAGGCGAAGGCCATGATCGTCTCGGAGGCTTCCTACGAACTGACCGACCCGACAGTGGATTCGCAGATCGTGCAATTGAAGGGCTCGGGCGCCGACGTGCTGGTGAGTTTCAGCACCGCCAAGGCCGCGATCCAGACGCTGCGCAAGCTGCACGACACCGGCTGGAAGCCCGTGCACTACCTGGCGCAGGGCGCCGCGCTGATCGGCGCCGTGTTCAACCCGGCGGGCCCGGAGAAGGCCATCGGCGTGATCTCCACCGCGTACTCCAAGGACCCCAACGACACCCAATGGGAGAACGACGCGGCGTTTCGCGACTGGCTGGCCTTCATGAAGAAGTACCGGCCCGAGGCGGACCTGCGCCTGGGTTCGCACGTCTATGCGTACTCCAGCGCGAAGCTGATGGTCGACATCCTGCGCGCCAGCGGCGACAACCTCACGCGCGAGAACGTGCTGCGCCAGGCTGCGTCCATCAAGGCCGTGCAGTTGCCCATGTTCCTGCCCGGCGTGGTGGTCAGCAGCAGCCCCGACGACTACCGGCTGATCAAGACGCTGCAGCCGGTCGTGTTCGACGGCAAGCGCTGGAACCGCCTCGGCGGCTTCGTTCCCATCTTCTGAACGGCAACGACATCCATGCATCCTGCTTTCCGCAAGCTGCGGCTTCCCGTGGTGGCCGCGCCGCTGTTCATCATCAGCACGCCGCAGCTGGTCATCGCCCAGTGCAAGGCCGGCATCGTGGGCTCGATGCCGGCGCTCAACGCCCGGCCGGCCGAGCTCTTCGACGACTGGCTGGCCGAGATCACCGAGGAACTGGCGGCCCACGACCGGCGCCATCCCGAGGCACCGGCCGCGCCGTTCGCCATCAACCAGATCGTGCACCGTAGCAACGACCGGCTCGAGCGCGACATGGCGGCTTGCGCGCGCTACAACGTGCCGATCGTGATCACCTCGCTGGGCGCGCGGCCCGAGATCAACGACGCCGTGCATGCCTGGGGCGGCATCGTCCTGCACGACGTGATCGACGACGTGTTCGCACGCAAGGCGGTGGAGAAGGGTGCCGACGGCCTTATAGCCGTGGCAGCAGGGGCCGGCGGTCACGCCGGCACCGTGAGCCCGTTCGCGCTGCTGCACGAAATCCGCCGCTGGTTCCGCGGGCCGCTCGGCTTGAGCGGCGCCATCGCCACCGGTGAAGCGGTGCTCGCAGCACTTGCCGCCGGTGCCGACTTCGGCTACATCGGCTCGGCCTTCATCGCCACTGCCGAGGCCCGCGCCGACCCGGCCTACAAGCGGATGATCGTGGAGGGCTCCAGCCGCGACATCGTCTATTCCAACCTGTTCACCGGCGTGCACGGCAACTACCTGCGCGGCTCCATCGCCGCCGCCGGCCTAGACCCCGATGCGCTGCCGCAAAGCGACGCCAGCAAGATGAACTTCGGTACCGATCGCAAGAAGCCCTGGAAGGACATCTGGGGCTGCGGCCAGGGCATCGCGGCGGTGACCGACGTGGTGCCGACGGCGGAGCTGGTGGCGCGCCTCGACCGCGAGTACCGCACGGCGCTCAAGCGCCTGAACGAGTCGGCGCTGGCCGCCTGAGCCGCAGAAGTCCTGACCCTAAGCCGGCGCAACCCGCCGGCCCCATGACAGGCTGGCCGCGAACGCGGCCGCGTTCACGATGCCGAACAGGCACAGGCTGGCTGCGAAGACGCCATAGAGTCCCTCGATGGAGCCCTGCTGCACCGACACCCAGTACCAGCCGCCCGCCGTCGCCACCAGCATGCGCGTGAAGCCGGCGACAACCGGCCACAACATCCTGCCGGCGCCCTGGCTCGCGAAATACAGGGCCATGCCGAGACCGTAGAACCCGTAGAACGGGGCTGCGTGATGCAGGTAGGCCGCGCCGGCGGTTATCACTTCCGGGTCCTGGCTGAAGATCTTCATCCACAGCTCGGGCGCCAGCGCCGCTGCCAGCCCGATCAGCCCGGTCGCCGCGGCCGACATGCCGGCGGCCGTCCAGGCGATGCGGCGCGCGCGCGCGTGGTCGCCGGCGCCTACGCTGATGCCCACCATGGTGACCGACGCGGTGCCCAGCGCAAACAGCAGGGGGATCAGCAGGTAGTCGAGCCGCGACGCCATGCCGTAGCCGGCGATCGCGGCGACGCCGAAAGTGCCGGCGAGCCCGGTGCACAGCACGACGGTCGCGTTCGCCACCACGGTGCCCAGCGCCGACAGGGCGCCCACGCCGAGGATGTCCTTCAGCAGCCGCCATTCGATGGGCACGACCACCAGCCGCACCGGCGTAGCGCGCGAACGCATGAAGGCGACGAAGGCAGCCGTTGCGGCGACGTAGTAGAAGATCATCGCGTAGCCCGCACCCGCAATGCCGAGGCGCGGGATCGGACCCCAGCCCAGGATGAGCGGCGGCGACAGCGCCAGCGTCAGCATCGCGCCCGCGGCCGTGAGCACGGCCGGCACCTTCACGTTGCCCGCACCCCGCAAGGCCGAGGCCAGCAGGTTGGCGACCCAGATCGGTATCGACACACCGAACACCAGGTTGGAGTAGGTGAGTGCGCTAGTGAGCGCTTCGCCTTCGCCGCCGAGCGCCCTGAAGACCGCGGGACCACCGGTGAGTGCGCCGAGTGTGAACAGCGCGCCGAACGCGATTGCGATGACGACGGAATGCCAGACGAGGGCGTCGGCATCCTGCCGGCGGCCCGCACCGATCGCGCGCGCGATGGCCGAAGACACGCCCCCGCCGATGCCGCCGTTCGACATCATCGTCATCAGCATCAGCAGCGGGAAGACTAGCGCCACGCCCGTGATGGCGGCCGTGCCGAGGAGACCGACGAAGTAGGTTTCGGCGACACCCACCAGCGTCTGCACGGCCAGCACGACGAGGATGGGCCACGCGAGGCGGACGAGGCCGGAGGCGATAGGGCCGCGGAGCAGCGAATCGTGCATGGCCGGGTCAGGCCGCGGCGTCCAGCCGCAGGTCCTTTCGAATCCCGGCGTCCATCAGCCCGGACGGCGCGTAGCTGCGAAGCAGGCGCAGGCGCGCAGCCAGCGAGCCGGCCGTATAGCGAAGTTTGGCGTTGGGCGCGGTAGCTGCCTTCAGCACCACCTCGGCCACGACGGACGGACTGTCGGCGGTTTCCATCACTTCTTTCACCCGCCGGTTCACCGCCACGCGGACCTCGGCGTACGCATCGAGCTTGGCATCGGGCTCGAGGAAGTTGGCATCGAACGGCGTCTTCGTATAGGCGGGCTCGACGACCGACACCCGGATGCCCCGGGTGCGCAGTTCGTGGTCAAGCGATTCGGAATAGCCTTCGACCGCATGCTTGGTGGCCGCATAGAGCGCCCCGTACGGCATGGGCAGGAACCCGAGCACCGAGCCCATGTTGACGATGCGCCCGCGATGTTGTTGCCGCATGTGGGGCAGGACGGCGCGCGTCATGCGGATGAGGCCGAAGAAGTTGGTCTCGAAGATGGCCCGGGCCTGGTCAATCGAGCTCTCCTCCGCGCCGCCCGGCGCCACGCCGAAGCCGGCGTTGTTCACGAGCAGGTCGATGCGGCCCTGCCGCCGCATCACCTCGCCGACCAGCGCTTCGACCGACGCGTCGCTGGTCACGTCCAGCGGCAGCATCTCGAAAGCTTGCCCGCGGGCCGATGCTGCGCGGCGGCTGGTGCCGTAGACCTTGTAGCCGGCAGCGGCGAGCCGCTGCGCACTGGCTTCGCCGATGCCCGAGGAGGCGCCGGTGACGATGGCCACTGGGTTTTTGATATCCATGGAAATCTCCAAAAAAATGAAAGGGGAATGGACAGGCTCACCTGACCTTGATGACGACCTTGCCCTTGGCGCGGCCCCCTTCGACGTACGCCAGTGCCTCGTTGGTCGAGGCGAAGGGAAAGAGCCGATCGATCACGGGGCGGATGACGCCCGCGTCGACGAGGCGGGTGATTTCGCGCAGCCGCGGGGCCGGGACGTCGGTCAACCGCAACGCGCTCTTCTTTCCATATCGGCCAAGGACAAATGCCTTCATCGTGGGATCCAGTCTGTTCGTATGATGATCGTCATATCCATGGGCGAGCGAAAGAGGCGCGACTGCGCGCATGCGGGTGCATCACCGGGGGCTCAGGTACTTGATTGCGGCCGCACACAGCCTGTCGGTCAGTGCCGGCTCGTCGACGGCGCGGGCCAGCACCAGCGTGCCCACCGTCGCGGCGACACGGGCCCGGTCCGCCGCTTCCGCCAACATCGCCGGATGGCCCGCGCGGCGACCGACACGATGCGCTCGTGGGAGGCCTCCTTGGCGGCAGCCCGCGCGTTGTGTCTTGAATGTCGCATGATGTTCATCATGCCAATGTTGGACGGCCGTGTCAACCCGGACTGCGGCGGGGGCTCGCACGGCGAAGTCCGGGTCGTAGCTGCGGCTGCGAAGCGTAGGACCGGGCCTACGAGGGACGGGCCCTCCTCATGCCTAAGATGCCTTGTGCAGCCCCAACAAGCCCAAGCCCTGCTGGAGCTGGTCGAACGCTCGACTTCCACCGGCGTCTGGGCGTTCGACCTCGTGCAGGGCCGCCTGCAGTGGTCGGACCAGCTCGCGCTGATCCACGGTGCGGCGCCCGGCTACGCGCCGCTGGCCACCGAGCCCTTCACGCACGTGGTCCAAGAACAGCGCGACGCACTGGCGTCGCTCGTTCGCCAGTGCGAGCGCCACGGCACGCCGTTCGACACCGAGGTGCAGGTCGTCACGCTGCAGGGGCGCCGCATCTGGGTGCGATACGTGGGCCGCGCCGTGACGGGCGGCGACGGCCGCATCACGGGCATCGAAGGCCTGGTGCAGGAGGTCGCGCCGCATGGCCACCCCGAGGGCACGCTGCTGCGACACACCGTGAGCATGGGTGGCGCCATGGGCAGCGGCGAAGCCTTCGCCACCATCGACCCGCACGGGCGCATCACGTACGTCAACGAGAAGGCCGAGCAGCTGCTGGGCCTGCCCGGCGCCGGCCTGATCGGCCGCAGCATCTGGGCGCTGTTCCGCAAGCGCGCGCGGCTGAAGCTCGAAGAGCAGTTCCGCCAGGCGCTGGCGCGCAACGCCAGCTTCGAGGTCGCGGAGATGGACGCGCGCATGGCGCACTGGCTGGAACTGCGCGCCTACCCATTCGGCGCGGGGCTGGCCGTGCACTTGCGCGACGTCACCGCGCGCCACAAGGCGCAGGAGCAGCTGGTGCTGCTGGAAGGCAGCATCGCACGGCTGAACGACATCGTCATCATCACCGAGGCGGGCCCGTTCGCCTACCCCGGACCGCGGATCGTGTTCGTCAACGAAGCCTTCGAGCGGCGCACCGGCTACGCGAAGGAAGAGGTGCTGGGGCGCACGCCGCGCATCCTGCAGGGCGCCAAGACGGACCGCGCCGTGCTCGACCGCATCCGCTCGGCCATGGAGCAATGGGAGCGCGTGCGGGTGGACATCGTCAACTACACCAAGGCCGGCGAGCCCTTCTGGGTGGACCTCGACGTGTCGCCGGTGTGGGACCGCGAGCGCAAGCTCACGCATTGGGTGGCGGTGGGACGCGACATCACCGAGCGCAAGAACGCCGAGGAGAAGATCCAGTACCTGGCCTTCTACGACCCGCTCACCCAGCTGCCCAACCGGCAACTGCTGATGGACCGGCTGCAGGATGCAGTGGCGGCGGGCCGCGAAGGCGCGCTGATGTTCATCGACCTCGACAACTTCAAGGTGCTCAACGACACCATGGGTCACCAGAAAGGCGACCTGCTGCTGCAGCAGGTGGCCAGACGGCTGCGCTCCTGCGTGTCCGCGCCCGACCTGGTGGCGCGGCTGGGCGGCGACGAGTTCGTGATCCTGCTGGAAGACCGCGAAGACAAGCCGCTGGACCCGGCCGAGGCCGCGCACGCGGTGAGCCACCGCGTGCTTTCGGCGCTGGGCGAGCCCTATGTGCTGCCGGGCTGCCTGCACCACGGCACCTGCAGCATCGGTGTCACGCTGTTCGGGCGCGAACCGTCAGCCATGAGCGAGCTGCTGAAGCAGGCTGACCTGGCGATGTACGGCGCGAAGAACGCAGGCCGCGACACCGTGCGCTTCTTCGACCCCGGCATGCAGCTGCTGGCCACGGCGCACGCCGCACTCGCAGCCGACCTGCGCCAGGCGTGGCGCGACAAGGCGCTGCAGGTCGAGTACCAGCCCCAGGTGGGACCGGCCGGAATGACCGGCGCGGAGGCGCTGCTGCGCTGGGACCATGCGCAGCGCGGTGTGGTCGCGCCGTCGGACTTCGTGCCGGCGGCCGAGGAGACGGGCCTGATCATCCCCATCGGCCGCTGGGTGCTGGAGACCGCTTGCGCGCAGCTCGCGCAATGGGCCAGGCGCGCGGACCGCTCGCACCTGGAGATCGCCGTGAACGTGAGCGTCGCGCAGTTCCGCCACCCCGACTTCGTCGACGAGGTCATGCGGGCCGTGGTGGCGAGCGGCATCGAGCCGCGCAAGCTCACGCTGGAACTCACCGAAAGCCTGCTGGCCGATGGCATCGAGGTGACGGTCGCCAAGATGGGCAGCCTGAAGGACATGGGCGTGCAGCTGTCGCTCGACGACTTCGGCATCGGCTACTCGGCCCTTTCGTACCTCAAGCGGCTGCCGCTCGACCAGTTGAAGATCGACCGCGAGTTCGTGAAGGAGATCCTGACCGACACCAACGACGCGGCGATCGCTCGCACGATCATCGGGCTGGCGCGCAGCCTGGGGCTGGACGTTGTGGCCGAAGGCGTGGAGAGCGAGGCGCAGCGCGACTACCTGGCGCGGCAGGGCTGCGAAAGGTACCAGGGCTACCTGTTCTGCCACCCGCTGCCCATCGAGCGGCTGGAGGCCTTCATGGACGCGTTGCCTACACCGGAGCCATCTGCAGCGGTGAAGTGATGAGCGCGCGCGGCAGCGTGAGCGCCAGGCCGTCGGCAGCGCGCTCCAGCGTGGCATCCTCGGCATCGGCCAGTGCCTGCAGTTCGTCCCAGTCCAACAACGGCCGCGGCGTTGCGTCGGTCGCCGGCGGCATCGACGCATCCGGCTGCTGCTGGCGCGGGCGCATCGTCAGGCGCAGCACGGCGTCGCTGCCGCGCACTTCCCCGGTGACCACGATCTCGCAGGCGGCAGGCGCGGAGTCAGCCAGCATCACGAGCGAGGCCGCCAGCAGGCTGCGCACGGCATTGCGGCAGACTTCGAATCCGGTGGGCTCCACCTCGTTCAACAGGGCAAAGCCGCGGAAGTTGAAGCTGGCAGCCAGCAGCGTGACGCACTCGGTTACCCCCTGCTGCAGCGCCACGCTCTCTTCGTCGCCCGCGTCGATCCAACTCGTCACTTTCAGGCAGCCGGCAACCGCATCACGTGCGAGGCGGTTGAGCTTGGACACGCTGGATTGCAGGTCGGTGGGGTTCACGGAGCCGCGCTCGATGCGTGCGTTCAGCATCTCGGCCATCATCGCCACGGCCTGCAGGCCGACGACCATGTCGTGCCTGAGGGCCGGGGCCACGCGGCGCAACACTGTCTGGCGCGCGGCATTCGCCATGCTGCGCCGGCGCGCGGCCTTGGCGTCGTCATCGGCCTGGATTGCGATCACTGGCTCCTCGGTGGCAAACACTTCGCTGGGTCCTTTTGGCTGCTGCCGGGCCAGTCTGGCCCAAGGGTGCCGCCATCGGTGTCAGCCCCGCGCCTTCGCGCCTGTAGGAGAGGCGCCGAGCTCATCTGCGAGAAAATCGAACAGCGCGCGCGTGCGCGCGGTGTGCTGTACGTCGGGATGCATCAGTACCCAGAGCGGCTTGCGCAACGCGGGTACCGGCGCTTCCAGGCGGACCAGCTGCGGACGTGCTGCCAACAGCGGCTGGGGGACGAACCCGATCCCGACTCCCTGCTCGACTGCGTCGGCCACGGCCACGATGCTGTCGACGCGCATGACCACCTGGCCGGGCGCCACGTTCTCACGCAGCCAGCGGTTGAACGTGCCGAAAGCGAGCGATTCGTCGACTGCGACCCAGCGTTCATGCCGGATGTCACGGTCGCTGGCGGACGGCCTGCGATAGCGGCGGGCCGCACACAACACGGAGTCGATGTGCCCGACCTGCCGGGCCACGAGCCCCGGCGGCGCCTTGTCGGCGCCGCGCACTGCAATGTCGGCTTGGTCCCGGCTGAGTGCGGCAAAGGCGTAATCGGTCACCAGCTGGATCCGCACCTGCGCGTGGCGGCGCCTGAACCGGGCGAGCAGCGGCATGAGGAGCCCTTCGACCACGACGTCGCTGGAGGTCACCCGCACCACGCCTCGAACTGCCGCGTCGAGGCCGCGCAGCTTCCGCTCGGCGCTCTCCGCCTGTTCGGCCAGCCCTTCCAGGCGGTCGGCCAGCTCGTTGCCTGCCGAGGTGAGGGCGTAGCCTCCGGGCAGCCGGTCGAAGAGCCGGCTGCCGAGCTGGCCCTCGAGGGCAGCGATCCGGCGCAGCACCGTGGAGTGGTTGACGCCCAGCCGTTCGGCAGCCGACTTCAGCGAGCCGCTATCGGCCACTGCCTGGAAGTACTGCAGGTTTCCCCAGTCGATCGATCGGGTCGCAGGCGGCCGGTTCATCGTGGCCTCGGCGCGAGCCGGCCGTCGTTCGCCAGGCGTTCGAACATGAACTGGGCGAAGGCGCGCACGCGAGCCACCTGCCTGAGCGTGGGATGGGTGAGGATCCAGACCTGCGTATCCAGCGATGCGGGCGGCTTCCTGAGCGGCACCAGATCCGGTTGGGCATCGGCCAGCGGGCACAGCAGCATGGCGGCGCCCATGCCTTCCTTCACCGCGTGCAGCATGCCCACCAGGCTGTCCACGCTCATCACCACCCGTTCGGCCGGAACGTTGGCAGCCAGCCATTTGGCCTGTTCGAGGTGCGCCAGTGCGGCATCGGGCGCGATCCAGTCCATCGCGGCCAGTTCCGGCCGGCGCCCGAACGAACCCAGGTAAGCCTTCGATGCATAGGGGCCGGTGCGGATGTTGCCGACATGCCGGCCGACCAGGTTCTCCGGCGGCCGGTTCGACCCCCGGATCGCGACATCGGCTTCGCGGCGCGTGAGGCTCAGGAAGTGGTTGTTGACCGCAACGCGCAGGCTCACCTGGGGATGACCGGCCTGGAACTCGCGCAGCAACGGCATCAGCAGCCCGTGTGCGAGCGTGTCGGTGGTGGTCAGGCGCACTTCGCCGCGCAGTTCGGCGTCGTGGCCCTGCATGCCGAGGCGCGAAGCCTCGAGCCTGGCGCCCATGCCAGCAAGGCCCGACAGCAGGTCGCGCCCGGCCGGCGTCGGCACGTAGGCACCACCGCGCTGGAAGAGCTCCACGCCCAGCTCGCGCTCCAGGGCCTGCACGCGCCTGAGGACCGTCGCGTGGTTGACCTGCAGCCGCTGCGCCGCGCGCGAGAGCGAGCCGGCATCGCAGACGGCGGCAAACACCTGGAAGGCACCCCAGTCCATAGGGCGCTGCGCAGGCTTCGTTGCCATCGGTTGTCCTTCTCCGCTCGGGGGGTATGTGCATCCGTGCATATGAATTATGCGCGGATCCGGAATTGGCATGCACATAACCGGAGCCTAGATTCTGGCCCAAGTCCCACACCCAACCAAAGGAAACGACACATGAAGCTCTACTACTCCCCTGCCGCCTGCTCGCTGGCGGCTCACATCGTGGCCCGGGAGGCGGGCATTCCCGTCGAACTGGCCAGGGTCGACATCGGCAACCACACGCTCGAGGACGGCACCGACTACCACACCATCAACGCGCGGGGCTACGTGCCCGCCCTGAAGCTGGATGACGGCACGCTGCTCACCGAGGTGACTGCCGTCGTGCAGTACCTCGGCGACCTCGCCCCCGAGTCCGGCATCGTGCCGCCCGCGGGCACGATGGAGCGCGTGCACCTGCAGGAGTGGCTGACCTTCGTCAGCAGCGAACTGCACAAGGCATTCAGTCCCTGGCTGTGGCACAAGGAGACTGCCGAGTCCACCCGTCGCTCGGTGAAGGAGCACCTGGCGGTACGCTTCGCCGAGATGGATCGCCTGCTGGCGCGGCAGCCGTACCTGCTGGGGGAGCGCTTCACTGCTGCCGACGCGTACGCCTTCGCCATCGTGAGCTGGAGCAACCTGCTCATGGTCAGCCTGAAACCGTACCCGGCCCTTGCTGCCTACCTGGACCGCGTCGCAGCCCGCCCGCAGGTCGCCGCGGCACTCGAGGCCGAAGGCCTGCTCCGGAAAGCCGCATGATGGTCGCAGCCGACAGCACGGTCCGGCCGGCGGCCCCGCTCCCCGGGCGTCGCCTGGTGCTGGTGAGTCACAGTCTTTGCCCGTACGTGCAGCGGGCGGTGATCGCGTTGCGGGAGAAGGGGGTCGCGTTCGAGCGCATCGACATCGACCTGGCGAACAAGCCGGCCTGGTTCCTCGCGCTCAGCCCGCTCGGCAAGACACCGCTGCTCCTGGTGCCGCGCGCGGGCCGCTTCGAGGCCGTGTTCGAGTCGGCGGCAATCTGCGAGTACCTCGACGAAACCGAGGCGCCGGCCCTGCACCCCGCCGAGCCGCTGGAGCGGGCGCGCCACCGCGCCTGGGTGGAAGTGGCATCGGCCACGCTAGACCTGGTCTGGCGGTACTACACGGCCCCGGATGCTGCCGCGCTGGAAGCATGCCGGCTGGAACTGGCCGCGCGCTTCGGCCAGTGGGAGCGGGCACTGTCGCCCGGCCCGTGGTTCGGGGGAGACCGGTTCTCCCTGGTCGATGCCGCATTCGCGCCCGTCCTGCGCTACTTCGAAGTGTTCGACTCCTTCCACCCGACGCGTCTCATTGCGCCTGGCTCGAAGCTGGCCCGCTGGGCCCGTGCGCTGGCGGCCCGTCCGTCGGTGCGTGCAGCCGTCTCGCCAGGCTATGCCCGCGCCCTGCGTGAGTTCGTCGAGCGGCAGCAAGGCGAACTGGGTCGCCTCTCTTCGAATGCCCCCACCACCAAGGAAACCTCATGAACGCCCGCGACCGGCGGCTCGCGGCGTCCGGGGCTGCCGTGAAGCCCGAGTCCTGGATGGCCCAGGCCGGCGCCATTGCCGCCTGGGACATGGGCAAGGACGGTGCGCTCCCGCGCTTGGCGGAGATCACCTCGTCCGTGCTGGTGGCCAACGGCGCGAACAACATCATGCTCCACGCCTGCAACTCGTTCGGCCGGGAGGTGGCCGGTTTCCTCGGGTGATCCCACCTGGGCAGGCCGGGCGCGCTATCCTTGCCCGATCATGAGCAAGGCTTTCACGCGCGAAACCGACGCGGAAACGGACGAGGACGACAGCGCGGCATTGCCGCCGCTTGCTGCCGGCGGCAAGAACTACATGACCCCCGTCGGCTACGCACGGCTGCGCGGCGAGCTGCTGCAGTTGATGGACGACGAGCGGCCGAAGGTGGTCGAGGCTGTCCACTGGGCTGCAAAGAACGGCGACCGTTCGGAAAACGGCGATTACATCTACGGCAAGAAGCGCCTGCGCGAGATCGACCGGCGCATCCGCTTCCTGACCAAGCGGCTGGAGATCGCCGAAGTGGTGGACCCGTCGCAGCACCACGGCCGCGACCAGGTGTTCTTCGGCGCCACCGTGACCTATGCCGAAGAGTCGGGGCAGGAACGCACCGTCACCATCCTCGGCATCGACGAGGCCGACAGCGCGCAAGGCCAGGTGAGCTGGATCTCGCCGATCGCGCGCGCCCTGCTGAAGGCTCGCGAAGGCGATGTCGTCAAGCTCGTGACGCCGGCGGGGGCGCAGGACATCGAAGTGCTGAAGGTGGCTTACCCGGTCAGTTCCCCGGCTTGACGCGCCGCACGCGCATCACGGCCGCCTGCCGCTTCACCGCGCGCAGCACCGACTCGAGGTGCGTGCGGTCGCGCACCGAGATGATGAAGCGCAGCTCGGTGGAGTCCTGCGCCCGCTCGTCGTCCATGTCCACATGCGTGATGTCGGCCTCGGCGCCGGCCAGGGCTGCGGCGACGCGCGCGAGCACGCCCTTGCCATTGGCCACCGTCACCTTGATGCCGGTCTCGAAGCTGCGCACCGGCTCGTCGGTCCACTCGACGCCGATGAAGCGCTCGCTGTCCTTGTGCTGCAGGCGCCGCGCCACGGCGCAGTCGGCGGTGTGCACCACCAGCCCTTCGCCGCGGCCCAGGTAGCCCACGATCTCGTCGCCGGGAACGGGGCGGCAGCACGACGCGAACTGCACCGAAGCGTTTTCGCTGCCATCCAGCACCACCGAACCTTGCGACACGTTCTCGTGGGCCGTGAAGCGTTCGCGGCTGATCAGCAGCGCGTCGGGCTTCTCGCCGCGCTCCGCGAGCAGGTTGACGAGCCGCTTGGCCACGATGGAGGCGATGCGCTTGCCCAGCCCCAGGTCGGTGAGCAGCTCGGCGCGCGTGCGGTTGCCCGTGAAGCGCAGCAGCTTCTCCCACACCGGCTGGTAGTCGTCATCTTCCGGCGGCAGCCGCTCCAGCCCTTCGGCGCGCAAGGCCTGCGCCAGCAGCTTTTCGCCCAGCGCCTGCGACTCGGCCTGCGCCATGGTCTTCAGGTGGTGGCGGATCTTGGAGCGTGCGCGCCCGGTTCGAACGAACGCCAGCCAGGCCGGGTTGGGCGCGGAGACCGGCGCCGTCACCACTTCGACCACGTCGCCGTTGCTCAGTTCGGTGCGCAACGGCACCTGCGAGCCGTTGATGCGCGCGGCCACCGTGTGGTCGCCCACGTCGCTGTGGATCGCGTAGGCGAAGTCCACCACCGTCGCGCCGCGCGGCAGCGCCAGGATCTGGCTCTTGGGCGTGAATACGTACACCGCGTCGGGGAACAGGTCGATCTTGACGTGGTCCCAGAACTCGGTGGCGTCACGCGTCTCGTTCTGGATGTCCAGCAGCGACTGCAGCCACTTGGTGCCCAGCCGTTCGGTGCCTTCGCCTTCGGGCATGGCCGACTTGTAGAGCCAGTGCGCAGCCACGCCCGACTCGGCCACCAGGTGCATGGCCTCGGTGCGCAGCTGGAACTCCACGTTGACGCCCGACGGCCCCACCAGCGTCGTGTGCAGCGACTGGTAGCCGTTGATCTTGGGGATGGCGATGTGGTCCTTGAACTTGCCCGGCACCGGCTTGTACAGCTGGTGCAGCAGGCCCATCGCGGTGTAGCAGTCGATCACCGAGGGCAGGATCACGCGGAAGCCGTAGATGTCGGTGACGTTGGCGAACGACAGGTGCTTCTCGTCCATCTTGCGGTAGATGGAGTACAGCGTCTTCTCGCGCCCGTGGATGCCCACGCCCATGCGCGCGTTCTCGAACACAGCCTCGACCTCGCGCTGCACCTTCTGGATCAGGTCGCGGCGGCGGCTGCGCGCGCGCGCCACGGCCTTGCTGAGGATGGCGTAACGCCACGGCCGCAGGTATTTGAAGGCCAGCTCCTGCAGTTCGCGGTAGGTCTGGTTCAGGCCCAGCCGGTGCGCGATGGGCGCATAGATATCCAGCGTCTCCGACGAGATGCGGCGCCACTTCTCGCGCGGCACGTCTTCCAGCGTGCGCATGTTGTGGCTGCGGTCGGCCAGCTTCACCAGGATCACGCGCACGTCGCGCGCCATCGCCAGCAGCATCTTGCGGAACGACTCGGCCTGGCTCTCCTCGCGGGTGTCGAACTGCACGCGGTCGAGCTTGGTGAGGCCGTCCACCAGCTCGGCGACCGGCGCGCCGAAGCGCTCCACCAGCTGCTGCTTGGTCACGCCGCAGTCCTCGATGGCGTCGTGCAGCAGCGCCGCCATCAGCGCCTGCTCGTCGAGCTTCCACTCGGCGCACTGGGCGGCCACCGCGATCGGGTGCGTGATGTAGGGCTCGCCGCTGGCGCGCATCTGGCCCAGGTGCGCTTCGTCGGCGAAGCGGTACGCCTTGCGCACCAGCTCGATGTCGGCGGGTTCCAGGTAGTCGAGCTTGGCGGTCAGCGCGGCGAAGCTGGCCGCCGCCGCGTTGGCCGCAGCGGGGCTCGCCGAGACGGCCGCAGGCGGCCGGCCCCGGCCGGAAGGGGGGTGGAGCACCGCGCTCATGACCCTAAATGTAGCCGCTGCCTGCTGCACGGCAGCCCGGAAAAGCAAAAAGCCCCCGAAGGGGCTTTTTCACGGTGCTCAACCCAAGCTCAGCCGGGCACCTTCTTCAGCATTTCGAGCCCGATCTTGCCTTCGGCGATCTCGCGCAGGGCGGTGACGCCGGGCTTGTTCTTGCTTTCGATCTTGGGCGCATGGCCCTGGCTCAGCATGCGGGCGCGATACGTGGCCGCCAGCACCAGCTGGAAGCGGTTGGGGATCTGGTGCAGGCAGTCTTCGACGGTGATGCGGGCCATGGGGGATATCTCCGGGGGTACTCAGACGATGCCGAGGGCTTTGAACGTGGGGGCCAGCGCGCGGCGCTGGGACGAGAACTTCAGCCTCTGGGCATGGACGACCGCTTTCAGGTCGAAAAGCGCTCGCTCGAACAACTCATTGATTATAACGAAATCGAACTGGTTCGCCTGCGCCATCTCCTCGGCGGCGTTCTTCAGCCTGAGTTCGATCACCTCGGGCGAGTCCTCGCCGCGCCTTTCCAGCCGCGAGCGCAGTTCTTCCCAGCTGGGCGGCAGGATGAAGATCAGCACCGCGTTGTCGAAGGCCTGGCGGATCTGCAGGGCGCCCTGCCAGTCGATTTCGAGGATCACGTCGGCACCCTGCGCGATGCGGTCCTCGATCGCCTTCTTCGAGGTGCCGTAGCGGTGCCCGTGCACGTTCGCCCATTCAACGAAGGCGTTGGCCGCGACCATGGCGTCGAACTCCTGCAACGAGACGAAGAAGTACTCGCGGCCGTGCTTCTCCTGCCCGCGCGGCCCGCGCGTGGTGTGCGAGACCGAAGGCTGTACGCGCGAGTCGAGCTCCATCAGGGCCTTGACCAGGGTGGACTTGCCGGCCCCGCTGGGGGCCGCCACGACAAAAAGGTTACCGGGATAGTCCATTGCCTCTCGGGTGATGCGCCAAGCCTTTTATTATCCTCATGAAACCATGGCCGAGCCGAGACCGCCCACCCGCTTCCAGTGCAACCCGATGCCGGGCATGGCCTATGGCGTCGGGCAGCCCACCGTGCTGGTGACCGCGGAGGTCGCCCCGCCGGCGCACGCCGACTGGCCCGGGGTGGATGCCTTCCTCGATGGCTTGCTGGAAGAGCCGATCGGGGGCATGTACACGAACGAGAGCCCCTTGCACCAGTTGCTGGCCCGGGTGGTCCACCTGCACGGCGCCATGCAGCGGCAGCAGGCCGTGCCGGTCTTTTCGGCGGGCCGGGTGGTGAGTGCGCGGCCGGGCCGCGCCGTGCTGGCGCTGCCCTGCCACGAACCGCAGGCCACCACGCTGGTGCTGGATTGGGCGTTCCGCGCCCTCGATGCGTGGTGCGCGCCGCAGCCGCCGTCGCCCGAGTCCCTGCAGCAGCTGAAGGCGGGCTTCGACGAATGCCTGCAGGCCCTGCGCGCCCATGCGCCCGAGGGCCTCAACAGCTTCCAGTTCCTGCGGGCCGCCTATGAGGAGGGCATCCCCGTCACGCGGCTGGTCAGCGATGTCTGGCGTTACGGCATGGGTGCCCACAGCCACTGGATCAAGCGCTCGCTGACCGACCGCACGCCGTCGATCGCCGTCGGCGTGGCCGGCAGCAAGGGCGCCACCAAGAAGCTGCTGTCGGAGGTGGGCATACCCACGCCGCGCCATCGCCGCGCCCGGGACGTGGAACAGGCCCTGGAGGTGGCGCAGTGGCTCGGCTACCCGGTGGTGGTGAAGCCCGACGACCAGGAGCAGGGCCGCGGCGTCTTCGCCGGCCTGCGCGACGCGGCGGCGGTGCGGGAAGCCTTTGCGGCCGCCAGTGCCTTCTCGTCGCGCATCCTGGTGGAGAAGCACCACGACGGCGCCGACTACCGGCTCACGGTCCACGAAGGCTGCGTGGTGAAGATCCTGCTGCGCCAGCCCGGTGGTGTGACGGGTGACGGGCAGCAAACCGTGGCCGCCCTGGTGGCCGGTTTGCAACATACGCCCCGCATGCAGCGGGTGCTGCGCGTGCGCGGCATCAAGCTGATCGACCTGGATGAAGAAGCGCTGGGGCTGCTTGCCGAGCAGGGGCTGGCGCCCGATGCAGTGCCGGCCGCGGGCCGCTTCGTCACGCTGCGCCGCAAGTCCAACATCTCCGCCGGCGGCATCCAGACCCTGGTGAACCCGGGTGACTGCCACCCGGACAACATCGACATGGTGGTGCGCGCTTGCCGCGCGGTGCGCCTGGACCTGTGCGGCGTGGACCTGCTCATCCCCGACATCGCGCGCTCGTGGCACGAAACCGGCGGGGTGATCATCGAGATGAACGCGCAGCCCCAGATCGGCGCCAACCTGGGCCGCGAGGCTTACGCCATGGTGCTGCGCGGCCTGCTCGGCGGACGCTGGAACATCCCGCTGCACCTGGCGGTCTGCGACCGCCGCAAGGTGCCGGCTACGCCCCAGGCGCTGGCTGCGCTGTTTCCGGCCAGCGCCTGCAACGGGCTGGCCCTGCCGCGCGGTGTGTGGGTGGATGGCCGGCACGTGGCGGGGACCGCCGCCAACAGCCTGCTGGCAGCGGGCGTGCTGCTGGCCGACACGTCGGTCACGGCCGCGGCGGCCGCGATGACGGTGGAAGACGTCACCACCCTCGGCCTGCCGGCCAGCCACTTCGAGCGCATCGTCTTCCTGCGCCCTTCGCACCTGGCCGAAGCCGAGCGGCGGCTCTGGCTGCGAGCCAGGGACATGACCCAGCACCATGCCGCAGACCATGACGGAAGCTAGCGCGCGACAGCGCGTGCTGGCGCTCGCCCTCGACGCACCCAACCACGAGCTGCTGCTCCAGTGGATGGCCGGAGGGCGGCTGCCGCAGCTCGAGAGGCTGCGCCAGCGCGGCCTGGCGGTCACCATCGAGTCGCGCAAGGCGCACAGCAACGAGCATTGCTGGGTGCCGGTGCTCACCGGCATCGGCCGCGGCCGGTGGGACCATTGGCTCGACCGGTTCGAGGCGTCGACTTACCGGTTCAGCGAGGCATCGCTGTTCGACTGGTTGCAGGCACCGCTGTTCTACGCGCTGGGGGAGCGCCGGCACGTGGTGGCTTTCGACATGGCGGCGCCGGTCGTCCAAGGGGTCAAAGGCGTGCAGGTGAGCGGTTTCGCCGCGGAGCTGAACGAAGCCTTCCCCCAGTCGGACCCGCCGGGCTTGCTGCAGGAGCTGGAGCGCCGGTTGGGCCCCGACCCGAAACTGCCGCCCGTGCCGCAGCGCATCGTCAACGCGGTGTCGCAGCGCGAAGGCGTCTCCTGGACCATACCCTGCTGCTACGACCGCGAGGCGATGCAGGCCTTTGCCGCGTCGCTGGTGCAGTCGGTGCAGCGCCGCACCGATGCCTGCCTGCAACTGATGGCGCGCGAGCCGTGGGACCTGTTCCTGGCTGCTTTCACCGAGGTGCACACGGCGGGCCATGTGCTGTGGCACCTGAGCCAGCCGCACCCGCTGCAGGCCTTGCGCGGTGGCGGCGAAGACCCGCTGCTGGCCGTGTACCAGGCCGTCGACGAGTCGGTCGGGCGGCTCGCCGAAGCGGCCGGTGAAGACACCGCAGTGGTGTTCTTCTCTCTTGACGCCACCGTGGTCGACAGCCTGGAGAACGCACGCATCGTGTTCCTGCCGGAGTTGCTCTACCGCTGGAACTTTCCCGGTCGCGCGGCACTGGCGGTTGGTGACGCGGCAAGCGCGGTGCCTGGCGCGTCGTTCGACTACCACCAGCACTGGAAGCACGAAGTCTGGAAGCTGCGCACGCCCGAGGGCGTTGCCGACCTCGAGTCGCCCGCGCAGCAGCAGGTGCGCGGCGACCCGCTCGGCTGGTGCCCGGCCAACTGGTATGCGCCGCTGTGGCCGCGCATGAAGGCCTTCGCGCTGCCCAGCGTCGCCGACGGCTACATCCGCATCAACGTGGCGGGCCGCGAGGCGCAAGGCTGTGTCGCGCCACAGGACTTCGACGCGGTGTGCCGCGAGCTGGTGCGGGAGGTCTTTGCCATGGCCAACGCGCGCACCGGGCAGCCCATCGTGCGTGAAGTGGTGCGGGTGCGCGCGGACCCGTTCGACGCCGACCCGAAGAAGCCGCCGGCGGA
This sequence comes from Burkholderiales bacterium, assembly GCA_016213325.1. Taxonomy (GTDB): domain Bacteria; phylum Pseudomonadota; class Gammaproteobacteria; order Burkholderiales; family Burkholderiaceae_C; genus Ramlibacter. Next base: position 217,620 of record JACRAY010000024.1, read on the forward strand.
CCTGATCGTGGTCTTCCGCGAAGACGGCCCGCTCGACGTGGCCGACACGCCGTTCGGCCGCATCGGCCCCGTGCCGTACTTTCGCACCAGCAGCCACCAGTCGCACGACGCGGTGCTGCGCAACGTGCTGCTGGCCGGCGGGCCGGGCATCGCCCCCCGCCGTGCAGCCGCAACGGCGCGGCTGGAGGACATCCCGGCAACGCTGCTCGACCTGCTGGGGGTCGAGCGGCCCGCGTCCTTCGACGGCGTCTCTGTGCTCAGATGAAGACGCGCATCGCCCTGCATCGCTTCGAAAGCGACGGCAGCCTGCCGCAGCGCGACGGCGTGAACCTGGCGCATGAAGAGATCAACGCCCTGCTGGGCTCGCGGTTCGGAAGCGACTTCGAGGTGTCGTTCCACGACTTCGACCGCGTGGTGCGCGATGACGCGCATGCGCTGCAGGTATTGGCCGGTGCCGACTGCGTGCTGTGCAACGTCGGTCCGCACGCCCACTACTACCACTCCCTGCGCGAGAAGCTCGGGCTGGACTTCCGCATCGTGCGCGACATCCGCACGGCGCTGTGGAGTTGTTACCTGCTGCAGGAGGCCCTGTGCGAGCCGTACCTGCGGCCGGGCGACGCCCTCATCGCGCTGTCGGCCTACTCGCGCACGCTCACCCGCCGCGTGTTCCCGCACCTGCACGGCCACCCCATCCACCTGTTCGACCCGGTGCTGGCCGGCATGCAGCCGGCTGCCGCCCAGCCCCGCCGCAATGGCCACGACGGGCGCGTAACGCTGGGCCACGTGGGGCGCCTGTCGGAGGACAAGAACTTCCCGCAGATGGTCGAACTGCTCATCGAGCTCGATCGCGAGGAGCCGGGCCGCTACCGGCTGGAGGCCTGCGGGGCCGTGCATTCGCCAGCCTGCGAGCCGGCGAAGGTGGCGGCGGAGCTCGAACGGCGCACGGGCCGCAGCGACTTGTTTGCCTACTTGCCACCGGTGCCGCACGGCGAAGTGCTGGACGTGTTCCGCCGCTTCGACTGGTTCCTGTTCTTCTCGACCTCCAACCTGGAGACGCTGGGGCGCGTGCTGCTCGAAGCCTCCCATGCCGGTGTGCCGGTGCTGGCCGGCGACCACGCGGCGGCTTCCGAGATCGTGGATGCCTCTTCGCTTCTGGGCGTGACCTATGCGCGCGAGCAGGCGTTCTACGCGCACTTCGATGCGCCCATGGGCCGGGTCGACATCGCCACCGCTGCAAAACGCATCCGCGAAGGCGCAGCGCCCGCAGCGCCGCCGCCGCCGCGCGTCAACGACCTGCAGGTGCTGGGCGACCTGTTGCGCGGCGAGGCCGACGGCTCCTGCCTGCGGCCCGACGAGCTGGCGAGCGCGCCGCGCGGCTTCATCGAGGCCCTACGCTGGGCCGACCTGCCGCGCTACGCGACGACGGCCGCAGCGGACGCGACCATCGCCGAGCTGCGCGACTGGTTCTGCGCGCTCAATGGCCGCCAGTCGGCCGACTTCGGCCGGCGGCTCGAAGCGCTGATGGCCTGCTCGCGCTTTCCCGGGCGCACGCAGCGCTTCATCCAGTCGGCGCAGCGCACGCAGTGCGACTTCAGCAATCTGGGAGGGTTCGACATGGAACTCTGCAACATCGCGGGGTTCCACCCCCGGTTCTGGTTGGTGTGATCGTCACTCGATGTTTTGCACCTGCTCGCGCATCTGCTCGACCAGCACCTTCATGTCCACCGAGATCTTCGTGAGCTCCAGCGCCGCGGACTTGGAGCCGAGCGTGTTGGCCTCGCGGTGCAGTTCCTGGATCAGGAAGTCCAGCCGCTTGCCGACTTCGCCGCCCTTCTTCAGCAGCCGCTCGATCTCGTCGAGGTGCGCGGCCAGCCGCGTCAGTTCCTCGGCGACGTCGATGCGGATGGCGAAAGACGTGGCTTCGGTCAGGGCGCGGTCCTGAGCGGCTTCGGGCGTGACCGAGCCTTCGCCCAGCGCCATCGCCTCCTTCCAGCGCTCCAGGAAGCGCTGCCGCTGCTGCTCGACCAGCTGCGGCACCAGCGGGCGCGCCTGTTCGGCGTGCGCGCGCAGCTGCTTCAGGTGCCCGAGCAGCATGTCGGCCAGCCGCTCGCCTTCCCGCGCGCGTGCGGCCATCAGGTGGTCCAGCGTGCGCGTGGCGAGTTCCGTCACGGTGGCGCCCCAGTCGATGTCGGCCGCGCTTTCGGACGCGCCCAGCCGCAGGATCTCGGCTACCGACAGCGCCGGTGCATCGGGCAGCCAGCTGCGCACGGCGTCCTGCACCGAGCCCAGGCGCTGCAGCATCCGCACCGACGGCTCACGCAAGGTTTCGGCTTCGCTGCTCTCGATGCCGGCGCGCACTTCGACCTTGCCGCGCTTGAGGCGCGATGACAACAGCTCCCGCAACTGGGGCTCGTAGGCGCGCAGGTCGTCCGCCAGCCTGAAACTGAGGTCGAGGAAGCGGCTGTTGACCGAGCGGATCTCGAGGCCGATGCGGCTGGCCGGGGCGGGTTTGCCCTCGTGGCCGGGGGCCGGCGCGGGGGTTTGCTGCGCGCTGGCGTAGCCGGTCATGCTGTAAACTGGCATGGAGGTCATTATGTCAAAGGTGAAACCGGCTCCACTGCCGCCCGACACAGTGATCGGCGGTTACCGGGTCGTGCGCAAGTTGTCGTCAGGCGGATTCGGCGTGGTGTACCTGGCGGTCGACAACGAAGGCCAGCAGGTCGCCATCAAGGAATACCTTCCTTCGTCGCTGGCTACCCGCGCCCCCGGCGAGCTGCTGCCGCAGGTGGCGGCCGAAAAGCTGTCGCTGTACCGCCTGGGCCTGAAGAGCTTCTTCGAGGAAGGCCGCTCGCTCGCACAGATCTCGCACAGCTCCGTGGTGAGCGTGCTCAATTTCTTCCGGGAGAACGAAACCGTCTACATGGTGATGAACTACCTGGAGGGCGCGACCCTGCAGGACTTCATCATCACCGCGCGCGAGCTGAAGAAGCAGAAGGTGTTCCGCGAGTCCACCATCCGGTCGCTGTTCGACGAGATCCTGCGCGGCTTGCGCATCGTGCACCAGCACAAGATGCTGCACCTGGACATCAAGCCGGCCAACATCTTCATCACCGACGACAACCGGGCGGTGATGATCGACTTCGGCGCCGCCCGCGAAGTGCTGTCCAAGGAAGGCAACTTCATCCGCCCCATGTACACGCCCGGCTTCGCCGCGCCCGAGATGTACCGGCGCGACTCGTCGATGGGCCCGTGGACCGACATCTACGCCATCGGCGCGTGCATCTCGCCTGCATGCAGGGCTACCCGCCCAACGACGCGCCGCAGCGGCTGGAAAAAGACCGGCTGGCGCTGGCCCTGTCGCGGCTGCGCGGCATCTATTCGGACAACCTGATCGAGGTGGTCGAATGGTGCATGTCGCTCGACCCGCTGTCGCGCCCGCAGTCGGTGTTCGCCCTGCAGAAGGAGCTGAGCCGCGAGGGCGAGCGCCGCTACACCAAGCTGTCGGTGGGCGAGAAGATGCGCCTGCAGTTCGACAACATGGTCAGCGACACCAAGAAGTCGATGAAGCGCGCCACCAACTTCGGCGGTGCCAAAGCCAGATGAAGTTCTCCGTCTTCCAGGTCAGCCGCAAGGGCGGGCGCGAAAAGAACGAAGACCGCATGGGCTACTGCTACACGCGGGAATCGGGCCTTTTCCTGCTGGCCGACGGCATGGGCGGCCACCCCGAAGGCGAAGTCGCGGCGCAGCTGGCGCTGCAGACCGTCAGCGCTCTTTACCAGAAGGAAGCGCGGCCGGTGGTGAAGGACGTGACCGAGTTCCTGACCACGGCGCTGATGGCCGCGCACCACCAGATCATCCGCTACGCCAGCGAGCGCGGCATGCTCGACACGCCGCGCACGACCGTGGTGGCCTGCATCGTGCAGGGGACGCAGGCCACCTGGGTGCACTGCGGCGACTCGCGGCTGTACGTGGTGCGCGGCGGCGAGCTGCTCACGCGCACGCGCGACCACTCGTACATCGAGCAGCAGAACGCCGGCGTGATCCGCATGGACCGGATCAACCGCAACATCCTGTTCACCTGCCTCGGGTCGCCGACCAAGCCGGTGTTCGACGTGACCGGCCCGGTCCCGCTGCAGCAGGGCGACCGCATCATGCTGTGCTCCGACGGCCTGTGGAGCAGCCTGCCCGACGGCGACATCGTGCGCCACCTCACCGAAAAGCCGGTGGCCGAAGCGGTGCCCGACATGGTCGAAGACGCGCTGCGCACCGGCGGCGAGCACTGCGACAACGTGACCGTGATCGCCATGCAGTGGGAGACGCCGGACCACTTCGAGTCCACCCGCGGCATCTCCACCGACAGCATCAGCGACGGCGTGTTCGCCTCCACCATCCAGGCCGGCGTGCTCGACACGCTGGTGGACGACCTCGACGATGCCGCCATCGAGCGGTCCATTGCCGAGATCAACGAAGCCATCAAGCGCTCTTCGCGAAAAAATTAAGGTGAAAACGTCGCCGCTTCGCGGCGCCGTCCTTCGAAGGAAAATCCCAGAATGACATTCCAGCGATCGGGCCAGCGCGCCGCCGACCAGCTGCGCCCCGTGCGCATCACCCGCAACTTCACCATCCACGCCGAAGGCTCGGTGCTCATCGAGTTCGGCGACACCCGCGTGCTGTGCACGGCGTCGGTGGAAGACCGCGTGCCGCCGCACAAGCGCGGCAGCGGCGAAGGCTGGGTGACGGCCGAATACGGCATGCTGCCGCGCGCCACCCACACGCGCGGCGACCGCGAGGCGGCGCGCGGCAAGCAAAGCGGGCGTACGCAGGAGATCCAGCGGCTCATCGGGCGCGCGCTGCGCAACGTGTTCGACATGAAGAAGCTGGGCGAGCGCACCATCACGCTCGACTGCGACGTGCTGCAGGCCGACGGCGGCACCCGCACGGCGGCCATCACCGGCGCCTACGTGGCCGCGCACGATGCGGTGTCGAAACTGCTGGCCGCAGGCAAGCTGGCCGAGTCGCCCATCACGGGTGCGGTCGCGGCCATCTCGGTGGGCATCATCGATGGCACGCCGCTGCTGGACCTGGAGTACGTGGAGGACGTCGGCTGCGACACCGACATGAACGTGGTGATGACCGGGCTGGGCCACTACGTGGAAGTGCAGGGCACCGCCGAAGGCGCGGCCTTCACGCGCAAGGAGATGGACGAACTGCTGCGGCTGGCCGAGAAGGGCATCGCCGAACTGGTGGGCATGCAAAAGGCCGCCCTGAACTCGTGATCCGCCGCATCGTCCTGGCCTCCAACAACAAGGGCAAGCTCGCCGAGCTGCAGGCCATGCTCGCGCCGCTGGGCATCGAGCTGGTGTGCCAGGCCGACCTGGGCATAAGCGAGGCCGAAGAGCCGCACCGCACCTTCGTCGAGAACGCGATCGCCAAGGCGCGCCACGCCGCGCGTGCCAGTGGGCTGCCCGCGCTGGCCGACGACGCGGGCCTGTGCGTCGACGCCTTCGGTGGCCTGCCCGGCGTCGACACGGCCTTCTATGCCACCCAGTTCGGCTACCCCAAGGGCGACGACCACAACGTGACGGCCCTGCTGCACAACATGCGCGACGTCACCAACCGGCGCGCCGCGCTGGTGAGCACCATCGTGGCGATGCGCACGCCCGACGATCCCGAGCCCTTGATCGCAACCGGCCGCGCCGAAGGCGAGATCGCACGGGAGCGGCGTGGCACGCACGGCTTCGGCTTCGACCCCGTCATGTACATCCCGGCCTTCGGCATGACCTTCGCCGAGCTGCCGCCCGAAGTGAAGAACGCCAACAGCCACCGGGGGAAGGCCGCGCAGCAGGTCGCGCAACTGATCCGCGAACGGTGGCTGTGAAGGACGCACTCCATTACTTGCGGCCCGGCATGCTGCAGCTGGCCGCGCTGCCGCCGCTGTCGGTGTACGTGCACCTGCCCTGGTGCCTGAAGAAGTGCCCCTACTGCGACTTCAACTCGCACGAGATGCGGCCCGACCAGATGCCGGAGCAACGCTACCTGGACGCCGTGCGTGCCGACCTGGACGCGGCCTTGCCGCTGGTGTGGGGGCGGCCGGTGCACAGCATCTTCATCGGCGGCGGCACGCCCAGCCTGTTCTCGCCGCAGGGCATCGCGTCGCTGGTGAGCGACCTGCGCGCACGGCTGAAGCTCGTGGCCGACGCCGAGATCACGCTCGAAGCCAACCCCGGTACCTTCGAGAAAGACCGCTTCCGCGCCTACCGCGACGCCGGCATCACGCGCCTGTCGATCGGTGTCCAGAGCTTCAATGACCAGCACCTGAAAGCGCTGGGCCGCGTGCACGACAGTGCCCAGGCCATCGCAGCGGCCGAGGAAGCGGCGCAGTGCTTCGACACCTTCAACCTCGACCTGATGTATGCGCTGCCCGGACAGTCGTTGCCGCAGCTGGAGCAGGACGTGGCGCAGGCGCTCGCACTGATGCCGCCGCACTTGTCGATCTACCACCTGACGATAGAGCCGAACACGATGTTCGCGAAGTTCCCGCCACAGGTCCCGCCGGAGGACACCGCCTACGCGATGCTCGACCGCATCACCGAGATGACGCAGCCCGCGGGGCTCGAGCGGTACGAAGTCTCGGCGTTCGCCCGGCCGCAGCACCGCTGCTGGCACAACCTGAACTACTGGGAGTTCGGCGACTACCTGGGCATAGGCGCCGGTGCGCACAGCAAGCTGAGCTTCCCGCATCGCGTGGTGCGGCAGGTGCGCAACCGCGACCCGCGCCTGTACATGGACAACGCGCTGGCGGGCGATGCCGTGGCACAGGATGAAGAAGTGGGACGTGCCGACCTGCCGTTCGAATTCATGCTCAACGCCTTGCGGCTGAAGGATGGCTTTGCATTGCCGCTCTTCACGGAGCGCACCGGCCTGCCACTGAGCGCCATAGAGCCGGCATTGCGCGAGGGCGAGGCCAAGGGCTTGCTCCAGCGCGACCTGGCGCGCGTGCGGCCCACGCCGCGCGGCTTCGACTTCCTGAGCGACCTGCAGTCGCTGTTCCTGCCTGCCACCGGAAACTGAATGAACGCCCTCGACTCCCTCGCACGCCAGGTGCGTGCCCAACCCGACGCACCAGCCCTCATCTCGGCAGGCCAAACCCACTCCTTCCGGCAGCTGTGGCGCCGTGTCGCAATACTGGCGACACGGCTGCACGGCGCCGGTGTGCGCAGCGGCGACGGCATCGGGCTGGCCGGGCTGGTGCCCGAGTCGCATCTGCTGGCCATGCTTGCGTGCGCCCGCCTCGGCGCGGTATCGACCAGCTTCACACCCAGTGCCACCGCAGCCGAGCGCGCGCAGGTCGCTGGGCGCCACGGCCTGAAGTGGTGGCTGCATCGCGCAGGCGCCGCCAGCGTCCCCGACGGCGTGCAGCCCCTTGCCTTCGGCGAGCTGGCCGGCCAGGCGGCCGGGGGCGAGAAGGTGGTGCCGATGGCGCGCGGCCTGCAGCAGCAGCTCTGGCGCATCCTGCTGTCGTCCGGTACGACCGGCAGCGCCAAGAGCATTGCCTGGACGCACGGCCAGCGGCTCCGCCTGGAAGAGCGGTCGCTGCCTTCGTTTGCAGGCGGGCCCGGCGAGCGCATGCTGGTGTTCGCCGACCTCGGCATCGGCTTCACCGGCTCGCAGCTGCTGACGCAGCTGGCCAGCGGCGGCTGCCTGGTCCTGCCGGGCAACGCCAACCCCGCTGCCGTGGTGCCGCTGTTGCGCGAGAGCCGCGCGACGCGGCTGGTCACCACCACCGCCGTCGCCTTCCGCATTGCCGAGCACCTCGCCAGGGCGGACGAGGCCGAGCCCTTGCCGCACCTCATCTCGGTGCTGGTCGGGGGCGCCGCGGCGCCGCCGGCCCTGCTGCGCGCTCTGGAAGAAAAGCTGTGCCGCAACGTGCAGGTGATGTACGGCTCGACCGAGGCCGGCATGCTGGCGCGCTCCGACCCCGCGGGCCGGCTGCGCGCCGCGGACACGGCGGGCCAGCTGCTGGCGGGCATCGAAGGACAGGCGGTGGACGACGCGGACCAGCCGCTGCCGGCGGGCCAGGTGGGCCGGCTGCGCTTTCGCGGCACGCCCGGTTCGATCGCGACCGGCTACTTCGGCGATGACGCTGCGACCGCGCGGTCGTTCCGCGAGGGCTGGTTCTACCCGGGCGACCTGGGCGCGATCGATGCGGGCCGCAACCTCACGCTGCGCGGGCGCGTCGACGACGTGGTCAACGCCGGTGGCGCGAAGGTCGCGCCGGGGCGCATCGAGCAGGTCCTGAACGCCGAGCCCGGCGTGCTCGAGTCCGCCGTGGTCGGCGTGGAACTGCCCGACGGCCGCAAGGTCGTGGCCGCAGCCATCGTGCCGTCCAGCCAGCCGCCGCAGGTGGACCACAAGGAACTGTCGCGCAAGCTGCGCGCCGAGGCCGGCAAGCAGGCCGTGGTGGCCATCGTCAAGGAACTGCCGAAGAACGACAACGGCAAGGTGAAGCGCCAGGCGCTGGCGCGAGCGCTGGCCAAGGCGCTGGCCCGGGGCGGGGCAGCCAAGCCGGCGGGTTGACACGGCCGTGCTGGTTATGATGCCGCGATGAATGTCCTGGATGGCATCGCGCGCATGGTGCGCGCCTACCCGGAGCGCCCAGCCCTCGTCACCCGCACCCGCGCCTACACGTTTCGCGGCATGTGGCGCGAAGTCGGCGCAGTAGCAGCGCAGTTCGCCGCGCGTGGCGTCACCGAAGGCGACGTGGTGTGCCTGGCGCGCCTGTCGGTGCACAGCCACTTCCTGGCCATCCTCGCGCTGGCGCGCATCGGCGCGGTCTCGTTGTCGCAGCCGCCGGCCATGCCGTCCGAGGCGCGCATGCGGCTGGCCCGCCGCGCGGGCGCGCGGTTCGGCGTGCAGGGCGCCGGCGACCTCTTCGTCACGGGCGAAGGCTTCACGGCCATCGACGAGGCGGCCATCCGCGAACGCCCCGCCGGTGAAGGCAAGGCCCCGGCCATGCAGCGCGGCCTGGACGACAAGCCGTGGCGCATCAACCTGTCGTCGGGCACCACCGGGTCGCCCAAGCTGATTGCCTGGACGCACCTGCAGCGCGCGAAGCTCCAGCACAACACGCTGGACAGCTTCAACGGCGGGCCGTGCGAACGCATGATGGTCTGCGCCGACCTGGCCATCGGGTATGCGCTGGGCCGGGCGCTCACGCAACTGGACAGTGGCGGCGTGGTCATCCTGGCGGAGAGCGCGGCGGCCAAGACGTGGCTGCCGATCATCGAACGCGACAAGCCGACCAGCCTGGTCACCACGACGGCGCTGGCGCCCAAGCTGGCCGAAGCGGCGCAGGCGCGCGGCGCCGAAGGCCCGCTGCCGGGACTGGCGATGGTGCTGGTGGGTGGCAGCCCCGTGCCGCCGGCCCTGATGCAGTCGCTGGAGCAGCATGTGTGTCCGAACGTCGTGGTCAGCTATGGCTCCACCGAGCTGGGCTCCACGGCCCGGTCCGAGCCGTGGTCCCGGCTGGTGCACCCCAAGTCCGCGGGGCGCGTGGTGCCGTGGATCGAGGCGCAGGCCGTGGATGCAGAACATCGCCCGCTGGGCTTCGGCGAAGAGGGACGGCTGCGCTTCCGTGCCAGGTATGGCGCCATGGCGTCCGGTTACCTGGGTGACCCCGAAGCGACGGCCGCTGCCTTCGTCGACGGCTGGTTCTATCCCGGCGACATCGGCGCGCTCAGCATCGACGGTTTCCTGTACCTGCGCGGCCGCGTCGATGAACGCGTGAACGTGGGCGGCAACAAGGTCGACCCCGCACGGGTGGAGCAGGCGCTGATGGCGCTGCCGGGCGTGACGGACTGCGCGGTCGTGCCGCTCACGCTGTCCGATGGCCGCGCCCGCCTGGCGGTGGCCGTGGTAGCGGGAGAAGGCTTCGTCGGCAAGGACGTGGCCGAACGGGTGCGGCAGGAGGGCGGCGGCCGGGCCATGGTCGTGAAGGTCAAGACCCTGCCTCGCAACGAAGGCGGCAAAGTCATGCGCAAGGAACTCGCCACCCGGCTGCAGAAGGTGGTGGAAGCGCGTTCAGGCGGCGGGGGCGACGAGGCGTGAAGGCGCTGGCGGGGTTGCTGGTCGCCGCGGCGCTTTCGGCCGCGGCTTTCCCGGCCGCGGCGCAAACGCCCATCCGCATCGTGGTGCCCACCACCGCGGGCGGCCCGCTGGATATCGTGGCGCGCATCCTGGCCGGCGTGCTCGCGCGCAACATGAAGGAAACGGTGATTGTGGACAACCGGCCTGGGGCCGGCGCCATGATCGGTTCCGACATCGTGGCCAAGGCGCCGCCCGACGGGCGCACGCTGCTGCTGGCGTCGGGCTTCGTCGTCACCAATGCCGTGCTGATGAAGCAGGCGCCCGACCCGGTGCGCGACTTCAAGCCGGTGATCGAGCTCACGCGCTCGGGGCAGGTGATGGCGGTGCGCAAGGGCTTGCCCATCCGGACGCCGGCCGACATCGCACGCGTTGCCGCGCAGCAGCCCGGCGGGCTCAACTGCGCGGCCGGCCCGGGCGAAGCGGGGCTGGCCTGCGACCAGCTGCGGCATGCGCTGGGCGGCCACATCGTGAGCGTGCCTTATCCCGGCGTGGCGCCCGCCATGAATGCGCTGGTGGCCGGGCAGGTCGACATCATGATCGCGCCCTTCGACGCGGTGCTGGCGCAGCAGGACCGCGTGGTGCCCATCGCCACTACCGCAGCGTCGCCGCACATGGCGCCGTTCGACAAGCTGCCGCTGCTGAAGGACACCTTCCCCGGCATCGTCGTGGCCGGCTTCCTCGGCGTGATGGCGCCGCCCGGCACGCCGGACGAAACGATCCGCATGCTCAACCGCGAGATGAATGCGGCGCTGCGCGATGCGCAGATGAACGAGTTCATGCTGGCGCGCGGCAGCAACATGGCCTACGACTCGCCGCCAGAGCGGCTGGCGCAGCACCTGGCGGAACGGCTGGAGTACTACCGCAAGGTGGTGGAGGCGCTGGGGTTGAAGCCGCAGTAGGGGGCCGAGCTGGGGTTGCACCCCAGCCTACAATGAGCGTTCTCCAAAAGGAGAGTTGGCCGAGCGGTTTAAGGCACCGGTCTTGAAAACCGGCGACGTCGAAAGGCGTCCGTGAGTTCGAATCTCACACTCTCCGCCATTCACCCGAACCGCGAGCGGATGTACGCATACAGCGCGCGCATGCCCGTTGCCTCACCGCCTTCCGGCCGGCCGGGCTTGGCCGCGGTGTTTGCCGCCATGATGTCGAGGTGAACCCAGGTTTTTGCCTGGGCCACGAACTCCGCCAGATACAGCGCGCCGATGATGGAGCCAGCGAAAGGGCCTGCGGCCACGTTGTTCAGGTCGGCGCACTTGCCGTCGATCAGCTTGCGGTAGGGCCGCCACAACGGCAGTCGCCAGAGCGGGTCGCCGACCGCGAGGCCGTGGCGCACCAGGGCTGTCGCTGCCTCGTCGTCGTCGCAGAACAAGGCCTGCACTTCCGGACCCAGCGCCATCCGGGCCGCGCCGGTGAGCGTGGCCGCATCGACGAGCAGCTCTGGCTTTTCGCTGTCGGCCTCGGCGAGTGCATCGCACAGGATGAGGCGCCCTTCGGCATCGGTGTTGCCGATCTCCACTGTCTTGCCCGCACGCGTACGCACGATGTCGAGCGGCCGGAACGCATTGGCCGACACCGAGTTCTCCACCGCCGGGATCAGCAGCCGCAAGCGGATCGGCACGCCGGCCGACATCAGCGCGCGGGCCAGCCCCAGCATCACGGCCGCGCCGCCCATGTCCTTCTTCATCTCGCGCATGCCCTCGTGCGGCTTGATGTCGAGCCCGCCGGTGTCGAAGCAGACACCCTTGCCCACCAGCGTCACCTTGGGCGCGTGCGGATCGCCCCAGCGAATGTCGACAAGGCGGGGTTGCCGGTCCGCCGCGCTGGCGCGCCCCACCATGTGGATGGTCGGGTAGTTCCGGGCGAGCAGCTGTTTGCCGGTGATCGTCTTCACCGTTGCGCCGAACTCTCGCGCCACCGTGGCCGCAGCTGCCGCCAGCTGCGCCGGCCCCATGTCCTCGCAAGGCGTGTTGATGAGGTCGCGCGCGAGGAACACGCTGGCCGCGAGGCGCTCCACTTCACCGCGGTCTGCCTTCTGCGGCCACTCGAGCCGCGCCGCCGTGCGCCGGGGCCGGCGATAGCGTGTGAAGTCGTAGGCGCCCAGCGCCCAGCCCAGCGCGGCGTCGGTCTGCGCGGCGGCGTCGCCGTCGATGGCGAGCCGATAGCGGCCTTCGGGCAGCGACATCGGCAGGCCCGCCCAGGCCCACACGCGGTCGCCGCCCAGCGGTGTGGCGAGCACCCGCGCGGCCCCATCGGGTCCTTGCGGCACGAAAGCGAATGTCCCCGGCTGCGCCTGGAAGCCCACGGTACGCAACCACTCGCGCGCGCCGCGACGCGACCGGGTCCATGCCTGCAGGTCCTGCGGCTGCATGGGTTCGATGGCAATCGCGTTCTTCCCGCGCGGTGCAAGGCTGTCCAGCATGGTCAGGCTCCTTCGGTGAATCGGGTGTAGGCCAGGGCGGCCGCGGCCACGTCCTGGATCGCGAGGCCGGTGGAGTCGAAGATGGTGATTTCGGCTTCGGACCTGCGGCCCGGCTTGCGTCCGTCGACCACTTCCGCCAGTTCCGCATGCACCGTCCCGAGCGTGGCCATGCCTGCGTCGATGGCGTGGTGCAGGTCGCCCATGATGACTGCCTGCTCCAGGCTGTCGACCACCACTGTGGTGCCCACGAAGAGGTCGGGGTGCAACTCGCTCTTGTGCGGGTTGTCCGCGCCTACTGCCGCGATGAAGGTGCCGGGCAACACGTCGCCGCAGCGCAGGAGGGGCTCGCGTGACGTGGTTGCCGTCACGACGATCTGGGCCGCTTGCGTCGCCTCGGTAATCGTGGGCACGGCGTCCACTCGCAGGCCCAGCGTCTGGCTCATGGCCTGCGCATAGATGCGTGCCTTGGCCGGGTCGCAGTCCCAGGCCAGCGCACGTTGTATCGGCCTGACGCGCGCCAGTGCCGCGAGCTGCGAGCGCCCCTGTTCCCCGCAGCCCAGCATGGCGACGGTGTGCGCATCCCTGCGCGCGAGATGCACGGCGGCCAGTGCGCTGGCCGCCGCGGTGCGCTTGGACGTGATCTCGATCGAGTCGAGGATCGCCACCAGGGCGCCGTTGGTCGCATCGAAGAGCAGCAAGCCACCCTGGATGGTCGGCAGCCCCCGCGCCGGATTGCCGGGAAAGTTGCTGTTGACTTTGACGGCCACCCACGCCCGGTCGAGTTCGACCAGCGCGCCCTTGGCGTGGAAGCCCCCGGCCGCCGCTTCGATGTGCATCGGCAAGGGCATGTGGGTTCGCCCCCGGGCGTGCGCCCGGAACGCTGACTGCGCTGCCTCGAAGTAGTCGTCCGCGCCCAGGCGCCGCGACAGCGGCTCACGCGCAAGCACGATGGGGGTGGTGGCACTGGTGACGCTTTCCATGCAACTCCTTCTTGGGCAAGGCCCAAAGCCGGAGCAGAGCTTGGACGCGCGAGGCGCCTGGGTGCGGGGAGTCTGCCGATGGTCCCCGCAGGATGCACGGGCAGGATGCTATGCCGACTGAAGCCGGTGTCAAGCGGGCTCAGGCCGCCCGGATCGAGAACAGCGTCGCATTGCTGACGGCATACACCGCGCCGTCGGTGCCCACCAGCGTCGGCGTATACGCCTGCCCCAGCCCGGTGTTCAGCCTGAGCGGCTGCACCAGCGTGTTGGTCACCAGGTCCCAGCGGTAGACCACCCCGTCCTCGTTGTTCGCCAGCACGCTGCGGCGCACCGGGTCGGCCGCCATCGTGTTGATGCACCATTCCTCGCGCCCGCCCGGGTTGTCGGGGTCGGCCGTGGGCGACAGGATGGTCAGCACTTCGCGCATGATCGTGACGGCGGGGATGATCGAGTCGGCCTGGCTCGTGCGCGGGTCGATCACTGCCAGCCGGTTCAGTCCGTCGCCACGCGGCGCATAGTTGTTGTACTTCAGCGCCAGCAGGTACGTCGATGGGCCACCGTACGAGGGCACCATGGCGGCCGGTATGACCGTGGGCGTCACGTCCCAGCCGAAGCCGCCGGGCACACCCGCAGGGGTGAGCAGCGGGTCGAACTGCAGCAGCCAGCCGCGGAAGTTGTGCGCGCCGCTCACGCTTTCGAGCACGCCGTAGAACACGCGCCCGTCGGGCCCCACGGCGGGCGACGACGTGGCGTTGTCGCTGACGCGCGCGGGCGTGTTGGTCGCGGGATCCAGCAGCGAGACGCGCGCCAGCACGGTGAGCGTCGCGCTGTCCAGCGCGAGCAGGTAGCCGCGCTGCACCGTGCCCTGCACGGCGGGTGCATTGACGGCCATGTAGACGATGCTGCCGTCGGGCGACAGCGCGGGTGCGCAGTTCATCGCGGCCTTGGTCATTGCCGGGTCGGCTGACGCGCTGGCCGCCGACACCCAGCGGCCTTGCCCGTCGGTGCCTATGCGCGCGATGCCGCCTTCCAGCCCGGCCGGGTTGGTGCCGGTGACCTGGAAGCCGAAGAAGACGTTGCCCGCAGCATCGGCCACGATCGGCGTGTTGATGAACACCGTCGTGTTGAATGCGGCTGGGTTGGCGTTGTAGGCGGCGGCGCCGAAGAACACCAGAGGCTGGAACGCGGGCGGTGCTGCGCCTTCCACCGTCTCGCGCATCAGCACCTTGCCGCCCGCGCCCGGCGCATACAGCCGGCCTGACGTGGTCAGCACCATGTTGAAGCTCGGCACCCAGTTGTGCGGCGGCATCACGTAGTCGCTCATGGCGGACCACCACAGTGCGCCGTTGGCACCCGAGCGTGCCTCGATGCGGAACGCATCGGTCGGCGTGCGCACCGGATACACCACGGTGTTGTGCGGCGAGATCACCGGCGAGCCGTAATGGATCAGCAGCGTCCCCGAAGTGGTGTACTGCGGCGCATCATCGACCGGCGTCGACCACGTGATGCGGTTGAGGTCCTGCGTGGCAATGGCGCTCAGCGCCGTGTGCTGCGCGTCGCGGCCGAAGCCCGGCCACGCGGGGCCGTCCGGCCCCGCGACCGGGCCGATGGGCAATTGCGGGCCTTCGGGCGTTCCGCCGCCGCCGCCTCCGCCACCACAGCCGGGCAGGACGGCCGCTGCAATGGATAGAAGAGCAGTGCGGCGTGGGATGGGGCGGCTCATGAGGCCAGCAGCATACCCTTTCGCTCGATGAACTGCACCACTTCGGTGAGGCCTTCGCGCGTCTTCAGGTTGGTCATCACGTAGGGCTTGTCGCGCCTCATCCGCCGCGTGTCGGCCTCCATCACGCCGAGGTCGGCGCCCACGTAGGGCGCGAGGTCGGTCTTGTTGATGACGAACAAATCGCTCTTGGTGATGCCGGGGCCGCCCTTGCGCGGGATCTTCTCGCCGGCCGCCACGTCGATCACGTAGATGGTCAAGTCGCTCAGCTCCGGGCTGAAGGTGGCGGCCAGGTTGTCGCCGCCGCTTTCGACGAACACGATGTCGGCATCGGGAAAGTCCTCGAGCATGCGGTCGATGGCTTCCAGGTTGATCGACGCGTCCTCGCGGATGGCGGTGTGCGGGCAGCCGCCGGTCTCCACGCCCATGATGCGTTCGGCGGGCAGCGCGCCGCTGACTGTCAGCAGCCGCTGGTCTTCCTTGGTGTAGATGTCGTTGGTGATGGCCACCAGGTCGTACTGCTCGCGCATCGCCTTGCACAGCATCTCGAGCAGGGTGGTCTTGCCGGAGCCGACGGGCCCGCCGATGCCCACGCGCAGCGGCGGCAGTTTCTTGGAGCGGTTGGGGATGTGGTGCAGCGCAGTCATGACCGGAACAGGCGTGAGTACTGGGTTTCGTGGCGCGCCGACAGGATGGCGAGCATCGGGGCGAAGGATTGCTTTTGGTGGGGCTCGAGCGACAGCGCGTGGTCCACCGCAGCGGGGATCTCGTGGGCCAGCCGGTCCAGGATGCGCTGGCCGGCCGACTGGCCGAGCGGCACCGACTTGATGGCGGCTTGCATCATGTTCTCGGCCCAGCCGAAGGCGAAGGCGACGAGTGCTTCGCGCACGCCGGTGCCCAGTGCCGCGAGCGCAAATGCCACCGGGTAGGTTCGGTTGTCCCGTAGGCTGGGGTGCAACCCCAGCTTCCCGAGCGAGCTTCCCATCTGCTCGGCTTGCAACTTCAACTCGCTGGTCTCGCGTGTCTGCCGGACCCACTGGTCGGCTTCCTCCGCGCGCGCAGGATCGCACAGCACCTGTGCGATCACGGCCAGGTCGGCTCGGGCCAGCGACAGGTGCAACTGGTCCACCAGCCACGCCGCCGCCTGCTCCTCGGTGGTCACCAGTCCCGCGTCTACCGCTGCTTCCAGCCCTTCGGAGTACGAGAAGCCGCCCACCGGCAGCGCCGGCGAAGCGAGCCGCATCAGCCGCAGCAGCGACTGGTCAGTGATCGTGGCCGTGGTGGTGCTCATGGCCCTGCGACGCGTACGCGCCGCCCTCCGGTTCGAAAGCCTCGACGGCCTCGCGCACGAGGAGGTGCATGCCGCGCAGCATGTCCGCCAGCACGTGGTCGGGCTCGATCTTCAGGTGGTCGGGCTTCAACTCGATCGCGACATGCCGATTGCCCAGGTGATACGCCGCGCGCATCAGGTCAAACGGCGTGCCGTGCCCCGGGCAGTGCGTGACCACCAGTACCGGCTGCGGCGCGGCAATCACGCGCACCAGCGACCCGTCTTCCGCCACCAGCACGTCGCCGCCGCGCACCACCGTGCCACGCGGCAGGAACACGCCCAGCGCGCGGCCCTGCGAGTCAGTGGCGTCGAAGCGCGATTTCTGGCGTACGTCCCAGTCGAGTTCGACGGTGGCGGCGCGCTTCAAAAGCGGCGCCGCCAGCCCGTGGCCTTGGGCGAGGACCTTGCCGACCTGGATCATGCGATGGCCTCCAGGATGAACTTGCTGCGTCCGTTGATGCGGTAAGTGGAGAAATCGCGCACGTCGAACGTGGCAATCTTGTGGATGCCGGACTCCTCGGCGAGCCAGACCAGGACGGCATCCGCCCAGTCTGCACGCAGGTCCGTGTACTTGCGCAAGATCGCGCCGACTCGTTTGTGCGCGGCTGCGTCGGGATGATGGAGATGGACGGCCCCTGCTGCCGCCATGTCGGCGAGAACGCTGCGTCGGCTCGCGGGCAGGAAGTAGGAAGTCTCGGTCAGGACAGCCTCGACGGTGTGCAGCGACGCTGTGCAGCCGGCAAGCCAGGCATTGGCTGCCTCGTGGCGCGGATCGGAGTCCGTCAGGATAGCGACGAGGACACTCGTGTCCAGCAGGACGGCGTCACCCCCGCGATGCATCGGCCTTGGCCCTGAGATGTTCCACGATGCGCTTGTGGACGACGTCCTTCGTCGCACTCACCCCGTCGCCGCTCACGCAACCGATCAACCCCAGGCGCTTGAACGCGGCGTAGTTCGCGCTGACGCCGCCCTTTCTCGCGGACTTTCCATCCTTCTTCGTGCGAACAAGATAGTCCGCCAGTGCTTCCTGGACGACATGGCTCTTCGTCAGGCCATGCGTGGCGCTGTACTCCTCGAGGGCGTGTTCGAGGTTCTGCGGAAGGCGGACGGTGAGAGTCATGAAGTCATTGTATTACAAATAACCAGCTGGTATTTAGGTCTAGAAGAGGAAGTACCGCTGCGCCATCGGCAACACCTTCGCCGGCTCGCACGTCAGCAGTTGCCCGTCGGCACGCACCGCATACGTCTGCGCATCGATCTCCATCTTCGGCGTATACCCGTTGTGGATGAGCGACTGCTTGCGCACCTGCCGGATGTTCTTCACCTCGGCCACCGTCTTCGCGAGGCCGTAGCGTTCGGCAACGCCGGCCTTGAAGGCGCCCGACGACAGGAAGGTAAGCGAGCCCTTTGCAACCGCGCCGCCGAAGGCACCGAACATCGGCCGGTAGTGCACCGGCTGCGGCGTCGGGATCGACGCGTTCGGGTCGCCCATCGCGGCCATCGCTATGGAGCCGCCCTTCAGCACCACCGACGGCTTGACGCCGAAGAAGGCGGGCTTCCACACGACCACGTCGGCCCACTTGCCCGGCTCGATGCTGCCCACCTCGTGGCTGATGCCGTGCGCGATGGCCGGGTTGACGGTGAGCTTGGCGACGTAGCGCTTGGCGCGGAAGTTGTCGTTCCTCTCCGAATCGCCCGGCAGCTTGCCGCGCTGCAACTTCATCTTGTGCGCGGTCTGCCAGCAGCGCAGGATCACCTCGCCGACGCGGCCCATGGCCTGCGAGTCGCTGGAGAACATGCTGATGGCGCCCAGGTCGTGCAGCACGTCCTCGGCCGCAATCGTTTCCTTGCGGATGCGGCTCTCGGCAAACGCCAGGTCTTCCGCAATCGACGGGTCGAGGTGGTGGCACACCATCAGCATGTCCACGTGCTCGTCCAGCGTGTTCACGGTGTATGGCATCGTGGGGTTGGTGGACGAGGGCAGGAAGTTCGACTCGCCCACCACCTTCAG
This sequence comes from Burkholderiales bacterium, assembly GCA_016213325.1. Lineage (GTDB taxonomy): Bacteria > Pseudomonadota > Gammaproteobacteria > Burkholderiales > Burkholderiaceae_C > Ramlibacter. The sequence goes on from JACRAY010000024.1 coordinate 236,223, forward strand.
GATGTCGGGCGCATGGCCGCCGCCCGCGCCTTCGGTGTGGAAGGCGCAGATCGACCGGCCCTTGGTGGCCGCGATCGTGTTTTCGACGAAGCCGGACTCGTTGAGCGTGTCGCTGTGGATCGCCACCTGCGTGTCGGTTTCGTCGGCCACGTCCAGGCAGTTGCTGATGGCCGCTGGCGTCGTGCCCCAATCCTCGTGCAGCTTCAGGCCGATGGCGCCGGCGTCAACCTGCTCGCGCAGCGCTTCGGGCCGGCTCGCGTTGCCCTTGCCGAGGAAGCCCAAGTTCATGGGGAAAGCGTCGGCGGCCTGCAGCATGCGTTCGATGTGCCACGGTCCCGGCGTGCAGGTGGTCGCGAAGGTGCCGGTGGCCGGGCCGGTGCCGCCGCCGAACATCGTCGTGATGCCCGAGGCCAGCGCCTCCTCGATCTGCTGCGGGCAGATGAAGTGGATGTGCGTGTCGATGCCGCCCGCGGTGACGATGTTGCCTTCGCAGCTGATGATCTCGGTGCCGGGGCCGATGACGATGTCCACGCCCGGCTGCGTGTCGGGGTTGCCGGCCTTGCCGATGGCGGCGATGCGCCCGCCCTTCAGGCCGATATCGGCCTTGACGATGCCCCAGTGGTCGATGATGAGTGCGTTGGTGAGCACCGTATCGACGGCACCTTGGCCGCGCGTGCGCTGCGACTGCGCCATGCCGTCGCGGATGGTCTTGCCGCCGCCGAACTTGACTTCCTCGCCGTAGCCGCCGGCGCGCAGCGTGTAGTCGTCCTCGACCTCGATGACCAGGTCGGTGTCGGCCAGCCGCACCCGGTCACCGGTGGTGGGTCCGAACATCTCCGCATAGGCGCGGCGGCCGATGGTGGCGGGCATCAGAGCTTCCCCTGCACCAGGCCGCGGAAGCCGTACACCTCGCGCGCGCCGGCGTAGTCGACCAGTTCCACCGTGCGCTGCTGGCCGGGCTCGAAGCGCGCGGCGGTGCCGGATGCGATGTTCAGCCGCATGCCGCGCGCCGCGTCGCGGTCGAACTGCAGCGCGCCGTTGGTTTCGGCAAAGTGGTAGTGCGACCCCACCTGTATCGGCCGGTCGGCGGTGTTCTGCACGACCACCGTGACGGTCCGGCGCCCCGGGTTGAGCACGTGGTCGGCGCCGTCGGTGAAGAGTTCGCCGGGGATGGTCATTTGCGCGCGAGCCAGATGGCGGCTGCAGCGAGCGCGCCCACCAGCAGCAGCCCGAAGGTGTCGGTGGCGTGCCAGTGCGCGCCCGCGTGGCCATGGCCGCCGTGGGCGTGGGAAGAAGCCGCCGCGAAGGCGAGGGCCAGTCCGGTGGTGATTCGGGTCATGCGCGTGAGGCCTCAGACGATCGGTTGGTGCACGGTGACGAGCTTGGTGCCGTCGGGGAAGGTCGCTTCGACCTGGATGTCGGGGATCATTTCGGCGATGCCCTCCATCACGTCGTCGCGTGTGAGCACCGAGCGGCCTTCGCTCATGAGCTGCGCCACGGTCTTGCCGTCGCGCGCCCCTTCCATGACTGCCGCCGAGATCAGCGCCACGGCTTCGGGGTAATTGAGCTTCAGGCCCCGCGCCTTGCGCCTTTCGGCCAGCAGGGCGGCCGTGAAAAGCAGCAGCTTGTCCTTTTCCCGGGGGGTCAGTTCCATGGTGCGAACCATCTTAGTGCAAGCCGGTGTGGCGGCCATACGTCCAAAGGCGGATTGCCGGGCACGAAAGATGCGATTGGCAGGTGTGAACCGCGTCATCCCCATCGAAGCCCCCCAGCGCGTCGTGAAAGTGCGGCGCGACTACAACAGCTGGGTGGCGAGCGAGACCATGGAGGACTATGCACTGCGCTACACGCCGCAGCGGTTTCGCAAGTGGTCGACCTTCCGGGTGGCCAACACCGCCTTCGGCGCGGCCTCGTTCCTGATCCTGGAGGCCGTGGGCGCCACGCTGATGGTGCAGTACGGCTTCCTCAACGCCTTCTGGGCGATCCTCGCCACCGGCCTCATCATCTTCCTGGCGGGGCTGCCGATCAGCATCTACGCCGCGCGCCACGGCGTCGACATGGACCTGCTGACGCGTGGGGCCGGCTTCGGCTACATCGGCTCGACCCTCACCTCTCTGATCTACGCCTCGTTCACCTTCATCTTCTTTGCGCTCGAGGCGGCGGTGATGGCGTACGCGCTGGAACTCGCGCTGGGCATCCCGCCGAGCTGGGGCTACCTGGTGTGTGCGCTGGTCGTGATCCCGCTGGTGACGCATGGCGTGTCGGCCATCAGCCGGCTGCAGATGTGGACCCAGCCGCTCTGGCTGGTGATGCTGGTGGTTCCTTTCGTGTATGTGCTGGTGCGCGATCCCGGTGCATTCGACGGCATCGCGCACTATGGCGGTGAAAAGGCGGCTGCCGCCGGCTTCGACCTGCACCTGTTCGGTGCTGCGCTCACGGTCGGCATCGCCCTGATCACCCAGATGGGCGAACAGGCCGACTACCTGCGGTTCATGCCGGCGCAGACCCGCGACAACCGCCTGCGCTGGTGGGCGGGCGTGCTGGCCGGCGGCCCGGGCTGGGTGGTCCTGGGCGTGTTGAAGATGCTGGGTGGCGCCTTGCTCGCCTACCTGGCCATCACGCACATGGTGCCGCCGGACCGTGCCGTCGACCCCAACCAGATGTACCTGGCGGCCTACGAGTACGTGTTCCCGAACTACGGGTGGGCAGTGGCGGCCACCGCCTTGTTCGTGGTGATCTCGCAGCTGAAGATCAACGTGACCAACGCGTATGCCGGCTCGCTCGCCTGGTCCAACTTCTTCTCGCGCCTCACGCACAGCCACCCGGGGCGCGTGGTGTGGGTGGTGTTCAACACGCTCATCGCCTTCATGCTGATGGAGATGAACGTGTTCGACGCGCTCGGCGACGTGCTGGGGCTGTTCTCCAACATCGCCATCGCGTGGATGATGGCCGTAGTGGCCGACCTGGTCGTCAACAAGCCGCTGGGCCTTTCGCCAGCGGGCATCGAGTTCAAGCGGGCGCACCTGTACGACATCAACCCGGTGGGCGTGGGCGCGATGGCGCTGGCGTCGGCGCTGTCGATCAGCGCGCACCTCGGCGCTTTCGGGCCGTCGGCGCAGGCGTTCTCGGCATTGATCGCGATGGGGGTTGCGTTCGTGGCGGCGCCCCTGATCGCATGGGCCACGAAGGGCAAGTACTACCTGGCGCGGGATGGTGGGCAGCGGAGCTGCCCACCCTACGCCGATGCCACTCATCGCTGCGTGATCTGCGAACGCGAATACGAATCCCCCGACATGGCGCATTGCCCCGCCTACCAGGGCCCGATCTGCTCGCTGTGCTGCACGCTCGACGCGCGCTGCGGCGACCTGTGCAAGCCGCACGCGAGCCTGGCCGCGCAATGGAAAGGCGCACTGCGGCGGCTGCTGCCCGAGCGGGCCTGGCCGCACCTGGACACCGGCCTCGCGCACTTCCTGCTGCTGATGGCCATCGTGGTGCCGCTGGGTGCCGTGCTGCTGAAGCTGGCACAGCAGGCCAGCTTCGGGCATGCCTACATGGCCATGCTGGTCGTGGGCGGCATCGTCGCGTGGTGGCTGGTGCTCACGCACAAGACGCGGCAAGTGGCGCAAGAAGAATCGAACCGGCAGACGCACCTGCTGATGCGCGAGATCGAGTCGCACAAGCAAACCGACGAGGCCCTGCAGCAAGCCAAGCACCTCGCCGACCAGGCCAACCAGGCCAAGAGCCGCTACATCAGCGCCATCAGCCACGAGCTGCGCACGCCGCTCAACAGCATCCTGGGCTATGCGCAGCTGCTCGGCGAAGACCCGAGCGTGCCCGCGCACCGCAAGCACGCCATCAACGTCATCCGCCGCGGCGGCGAACACCTGCTGTCGCTGATCGAAGGCACGCTGGATATCGCGCGCATCGAGGCGGGCAAGCTCACGCTCGCGGCCAAGCCCATGCGCTTCGCCGACATGGCGCACGAGATGGCCGCGCTGTTCGAGCTGCAGGCGTCCGCCAAGGGCCTGTCGTTCCGCTTCGATGTGGAAGGCACGCTGCCCGAGGTGGTGCGTGCCGACGAGAAGCGCGTGCGGCAGGTCCTCATCAACCTGCTGGGCAATGCGATCAAGTTCACGTCGCAAGGGCAGGTGGTGTTCCGGGTGCGGCACCAGCGCGAGCTCGCCACCATCGAAGTGGAAGACACCGGCCCGGGCATGAGCGAGCAGGAACTGGCGCAGGTGTTCGAGCCTTTCTCGCGCGGCACCGGCGCAGGCCCGTCGGCGCCCGGCGCGGGCCTGGGCCTCACCATCGCGCGCATGCTGGCCGACCTGATGGGCGGGCAGCTCACGGCGCAGAGCGCGCCGGGGCGCGGCTCGGTGTTCCGTGTGTGCCTGTTCGTGCCCGAAGTGCACAGTGCCGTCGTGGCGCTTCCGGCGCTCGCGCGCCCGCGCCTGGGCTACGCAGGCCCCCGCCGCAAGCTGCTGGTGGTCGACAACGAAGAGGCCGACCGCGAACTGCTGGTGCACGTGCTGGAGCCGCTCGGGTTCGAGTTGCGCACGGCCGCGAGCGGCCACGATGCGCTAGACCTGCTGGCCAGCGGGCTGCAGCCCGACGCGATCCTGGTCGACCTGGCGATGCCCGGCATCGACGGCTGGGAAACCATCCGCCGGCTGCGGCGGCTCAACGTGCAGGCCAAGGTGGCGGTGGTCTCCGCCAACGCCTTCGACAAGGGGCTGGAAAACGATGGCGGCATCCGCCCCGAAGACTTCCTGCTGAAGCCCGTGCGCCACAACGAGCTGCTCGACTGGCTGGAGCGCCAGCTCGGCATGGTGTGGCTGGACACGCCACCCGCCGAAGCGCCGCCGCCAGCACCTGCGACATGGACCTTGCCGAGCGCCGACCTGATGCCCCTGCTGCAGCAGGCCGTGCAGCTCGGCTACTACCGCGGGATCCTGAACCAGCTGGATGCCATCGAAGCCGCCCAGCCCGAATGCCACGCCTTCACGGCGGCCATGCGCGAGCATGCGCGCCAGTTCCAGTTTGAAGCCATTGCGCGCGCGATCGAAGGCGCGCCGGGAGAAACCCATGAACGCCTTGCTTGACCGTACCGACGACGTGGTGCTGGTCGTCGACGACGTGCCCGACAACCTGTCGGTGCTGCACGACGCGCTCGACGAGTCGGGCTACACGGTGCTGGTCGCCACCTGCGGCGACGCCGCACTGCAGCGGGCCTCGCAGGCCGTGCCCGACATCGTGCTGCTCGACGCCATGATGCCCGGCATGGACGGCTTCGAGGTGGCGCGGCGACTGAAGGCGGCGCCGCTCACAGCGCACATCCCGATCATCTTCATGACGGGACTGACCGATACCGAGCATCTCGTCGCCGCGCTCGACGCGGGCGGCGTTGACTACGTGACCAAGCCGATCAAGCCCAAGGAAGTGCTGGCGCGCATGGGCGTGCACATGCAGGCCGCGCGGCTCGCCCGGCAGGCGCGCAGCGCGCTCGACGCCTTCGGCTACGCCAGCATCACCGTGCGGCCGAGCGACGGCAAGCTGATGTGGCAGACACCGCTGGCCCGCGAACTGCTGCTCGCCTACTTCGGCACCTCGTCACCCGAGACGCCCGAGCCCATCCTCACCTGGCTGCGCCGCCACCTGCGCGACGCCGAACGGCAGGTGGAGCCGCCCAAGCTCACGGCGGAACTCGGTGCGCGCAGGCTCACCATCCGCCTGCACCAGCAAACGGGGGACGATGACTGGCTGATCGTGATGCGCGAGGTGTCCGACGTCGCGATCATCGAGTCGATGTCGCTCGCCTTCAAGCTCACGGCGCGCGAAGCCGAAGTGCTCTACTGGGTGGTCAAGGGCAAGATCAACCGCGACATCGCCGACATCCTGGGCGCGAGCCCGGCCACGGTGAAGAAGCACCTGGAGCGGATTTTCGTGAAGCTCGGTGTGGAAACGCGGACGGCGGCAGCGGGCATGGCGATGAACCGCATCCGGCAGCTGCATCCGCACTTCGAGGGCTAGGAAAGTATTCGCAGAAGACTAATAATCGTTCAGAATATTCCAATTGATTTGAGGCGTGCCGGCGCGTAACTTCCCGGCCATGCCACACACCACGGTTTGCGTCGCCGGCGGCGGCTCCGTCGCCACTTCGTTCCTCCACCACCTCGTCGAGGCCCTCATCGAAAGCGGCTGCCCGCCCGGCATCGAGATCACCGTGCTGGAGCCGAACGACCGCGTCGGCCGAGGCGGCGCCTATTCCCGCGACCTGGAGGCGAACCTGCTGAACATAGCGGTGGGGTCGATGTCGGCGGTGGCGGACGATCGCGGGCACTTCCGCCGCTGGTTGCACGAGCGCGGGGTCGACAGCTTTCGCGGCCGCCCGGTGGACAACGACTCGTACGTTTCGCGCCCGCTGTTCGGCGAGTACCTCGAATCCGTCTTCGTGCGAACACGGGAAAAGGCTGCGAGTGCCGGCATCTCGCTGCGCCATGTGCGAAACGCGGCGCACCGGCTGGTGGCCGGCCCCGACGACCGGCAGGTGTTCGAGCTGGACGACGGCACGACGGTAACGGCCGATCACGCGGTGCTGGCCATCGGCAATCTCGAGTCCGGCGCCTTCGGGCACCTGCGGGGCTGCCCGGGCTACTTCGCGTCGCCGTACCCGACGGCCAGCCTCTGCGCAGGCATCCCACAGGATGCACCCGTGGGCATCGTCGGCACGAGCCTGAGCGCGGTCGATGCCATCGCCTCGCTCGAGTCGAGGGGGCACCGCGGGCCGCTGTTCGCCATTTCGCGCAACGGCCGGCTTCCTTCGGTGCGCGGACGCCTGAACACGCCAGTGGCCCTGCGACCCGGCTTCAGGGACAGGCTTCACCAACTCAAGCTGCGGCATGCCGTCATTCCGCTCGACGACATGATTCGCCTGGTGCGCGCCGAACTGGCCGCTTGCGCCGGCCCGCTGGCCGAAGACCTGGGGCAGGTGGTCTCCGAGGTGCCGCCGGCCCGCGAGTTCCTCGACCGGGAGATCACGCTGGCGCAGGCCGTGCCGCGGCCGTGGCAGGCATTCCTGCACGCGCTGAATGAAGTCGTGGACCTGTTGTGGCACCTGCTGCCGCCACCCGACCGCGAGCGCTTCACGCGCGAGATGAAGACGGTCTGGATGGCTCGCCGCGTCTCGTTCCCGCTGGAGAACGCGCTGGTGTTGCAGGGGCTGCTGGGCACGGGGCGGCTGGCAGTGCTGCCCGGGTTTCGTGGCGCCTCCTATGACCCGGCGGACCGGCAGTTCGTCGTGGAGCGGGAGCAAGGGCCCGCACTGCGCGTGCCGTTCCTGGTGAACGCCACCAGCTTTTCAGCGGACGTGGCCGCCTGCGGCATGCCGCTGCTGCAGTATCTGCTGGCGGACGGTGGGGCCTCGGCCGATCCATTCGGCGGCTTGAGGCTCGACTTCGACTCGGGCTGCCTGGTGACGCGTGACGGCCGCCTCAATCCGCGGGTGACGGTGCTGGGCACGATGGCGGCTGGCACCTACTTCTGGACCAACTCGATGGACACCAACGCGCGGCTGGCGATGGGGCAGGCCGGGCGGCTGGCCGCCCGGCTGGGGGTCCGGCGTGCCGACCCTGCAGCCGTCGCCTGACGGCGGTCACTGTCCGCTGTCGAGCAGCGCGGCGCTGCTGCGGCTGACCGACACCGTGGCATCCGCCGGCATCCGGTGCAGCTCGTCGAGCATCAAGGCAACCAGTGTCTGCGCCGCCGGCCCGAGGCTGCGCCCGCGTTGCATGATGAAGTAGATGTGACGCTGCACCAGCGCGCCCAGCGGGCGGAAGACCAGGCCGCGCCGCGCGATCGTTCGCGTCGCCATGGCGGGTAGTAGCGCCAGCCCCACACCCCGCTCGATCAACGGCGCCAGCAGCGGCACGTCCGAAACCTCGTAGGCGGGGCGCCTGGCGCACTCCGGCAGGCGGCGTTCGCCTTCCAGGATGGCCTGCACGCCGTTGATGCGGCTCAGGCCGACGAAGGGATGCCCCGCCAGCTCGGACAGCGCAACCGTCCCCTTGCCGACGGCCAGCGGGTGTTCGCGATGGCAGGCCAGCATGAAGCGGTCGGACACGAGCCGGGTGGCACTGAGCGATGGGTCCGGCTCGTGCAGCGTCGTCACCCCGAAGTCGGCTTCGCCATCCAGCACTGCGCGGCGCGCAGCTTCGGTCGCCGCCTCGTTCAGCCGCACCCGCACGCCGGGGTGGGCCTGCGCCAGGCGGGCCACGGCCGGCGAGAGCACATAGGCGATGAACGACGTCGCGCCAGTGACGATCACCGATCCGGTATGCAGCGCCACCTTGTCGCGCAGCTCTCCCAACGCGCGGTCGAGGTCTTCCAGCAGCCGCTGCGCCACCGGCAGGAAGGCGCGCGCATGGCCGGTCATGACGACGCTGCGCGTGGAGCGGTCGAACAGGCGCAGCTCCAGCGCTTCTTCCAGCGTCTTGATCGAGGCGGTCAGCGTCGGCGGCGTGATGTGCAGCCGCTCGGCCGCGCGCACGAAGCTCTGCTCGCGCGCCAGCACCACGAAGGCGCGCAGCTGCTTGAAGGTGACGTTCAGCATCATTCGGATGACTCTAATAGATCTTTTGAATATTTCAATTGTTTTCCATGCGTGCGGCCCCTAGGCTTGGCCGCACGACAAGGAGACACCCATGACCGGTACCCGGCGCCAGTTCATCCAGGGCGCATCCGCCGCGCTCGCCGCTTCGCTTGCCTCGCCCTGGGTGCACGCGAGCGACGCCTATCCAATCCGCCCGATCCGCATCGTTTCGCCATACCAGGCCGGCGGCATCGTCGACATCCTGTCGCGCCTGCTCGGCGACAAGCTGCAGCGCTCGCTCGGCCAGCCGGTGATCGTGGAGGCGAAGGCCGGCGCGGGCGGCAATGTGGGCACGGCCTATGTGGCGCGCACGGCCCGCGGCGACCCCTACACGCTGCTCATGGGCGCGAGCGGGCCGCTGGCGGCAAACGTCACGCTGTTCAGGAACCTGGGCTACGACCCGCTGAAGGACCTGGTGCCGATCACGCTGGTGGCGGCCACGCCGCTGGTGCTGTGCGTCAGCGCCGCCAGCAAGCCGGCCACCTTCGCGGAACTGGCGGCGCAGCTCAAGGCCGCCGGCGACAAGGCGAGCTTCGCGACGGCCGGCGCCGGCACGCCGCAGCACCTCGGGGTCGAGCTGCTGAAGCAGCAGCTCGGGCTGGAGTCCACGCATGTCCCGTACAAGGGAGCGGCACCCGCCGTCAATGCGCTGCTGGCGGACGAGGTCACGTTCTCGATCGACCACTTCGTGCTGGTGCTGCCGCACGTCAGGGCGGGCAAGCTGCGCCCGCTGGCCGTCACGTCGCCCCAGCGGGTGGCCGAACTGCCCGACGTGCCTACGCTGCAGGAGCTCGGCATCAACCGCTTCGAAGTGCGCGGCTGGTACGGCCTGCTGGCGCCGGCCGACGTGCCCGAATCGATCGTGCGCAGGCTCAACGTCGAGTCGGTGAACGGACTGCGCCAGCCCGACGCAGTGGCCCGCCTGGCGTCCTTCGGCTCGCCCAGCGTGGCGGGCTCGCCGGAAGAGTTCCGCAGCCTCATCACGGCGGAAATCGCCAAGTGGCGGGTGGTCATCACCAAGGGCGGCATCACAGCCGCCTGAACCGTGTGCATGCAAACTAGTTGACAGACGCGCGCGCCTCCTGCCTCCTATAGTGCCATTCAAGGAGACTGCAGCATGCAACCTGCCACCGCCCCCACCAAACTGTGTTCATTGCCCGAGCTGGCCAAGCGCATTCCCGACGGCGCGTCGCTGGCCTTCGGCGGCGTGCTGCTGCATCGCGGCCCGTTCGCCGTGGCCCGCGAGCTGGCGCGCCAGGGCAGGCGCGACCTCGAAGTGATCAAGACCGCACCCGGCTACGACCTCGACCTGCTGTGCCGGGTTGGCGCGGTGCGCCGCGTGCGCGCCGGCATCATCGCGATGGAAGGCAACTTCGGCCTTGCGCCCTGGTCCCGCGCCGCGCTGGAGCGCAGGGAAGTCGAACTCGAGGAACATGCCTGAATGACTCTCGTTGCCGGGCTGCGTGCAGCCGGTTACGGCGTCCCGTTCCAGCCGGTGGGTGGAGTCCACGGAAGTGAACTCGCAGCCCTCAATGGCTGGCAGGCGATCCGCGACCCGTATGGTTCAGGCCAGGAGGTTTACGTGATCCCGGCCATCAGCCCGGATGTCGCAGTGATCCATGTCCACGAGATCGACGAGCTGGGCAATGCCCGCGTGTACGGCTCGCCGTTCTGGGACCATGCCATCACGCGCGCCGCGAAGCGCGTGCTGGTCACGGCCGAGAAGCTGGTGTCCACCGAAGCGTTGAGCGCGCAGCCGGAGCTCACGCTGATCCCCGCATTCATGGTGGAGGCTGCGGCTGTCGTGCCCAACGGCGCCTGGCCGGGGTCGATGCCGAATGCCTACGACATCGACTACCCCGGTGTCGAGTCTTACCTGAAGGACGCGCCCGGGGCGCTCGAGGCGCACCTGGCCCGGGCCCCGGAGGCGCAGGGCGGCGCACGATGACGGACGGCTGGACGCCCTTTTCGTACATCGTGGTGAACCTCGCGCGCGAGATCCGCCCCGGCGAAGTCACCTTCAGCGGCGTCAATTCCACGCTGCCCATGCTGGCCTGCATGCTGGGCAAGCGCGCCTGGCCGTTCCACTTCACGTGGATCAACGTGGCCGGCGCGGTGGAGCCGGTGCCGCTGAAGGTGCCGCACTCCAGCAGCGACCCCGCGATCGTGGCCGGCGCGCCCGCGATCTTCGCCAACGAAGACTTCTACGACCTGTGCGCCCGCGGCGGCATGGACATGGTGTACCTCGGATGCGGCCAGATCGACGCCGAGGGCCGCACCAACGTGTCGTCCATCGGGCCCTGGCACGCGCCGCGCGTGAAGCTGCCGGGCGGTGGCGGCGCCGCCGTCATGCTGCCCACCGCGAGGCGCGTGGTCACCTGGCGCACCGAGCACTCGAAGCGCGCCCTGGTTGACAAGCTCGACTTCGTCACGGCCGCGGGCAACATGCAGGCGCTGGTGACACCCATCGCCGTGTTCCATCGCGATCCGCCCGGACGCTTCGCGCTGCATTCCTGGAACCCTGCCGTCACCATCGCCGAGGTGGTGGCGCGCACCGGGTTCGGGTTCGACAGCAGCCGGGCCGTTCCGACGCCACCCATCACCGACGCGGAACGCGGGGCCCTCGCCGCGCTCGACCCCGACGGTGCCTTCGCCGCCGAAGTGCGGGCCTGACACCTCCTGATGCCTTCCAGCATGACCTTCGCTTCCATTCCCGAAATGCTCGCGACCCGCGGTGGCGCCCATGCCGGCCGGGCGGCCATCGCCACGCCGACGGCCGGCTGGAGCTATCGCGAGCTGCTCGATGCCACCGCGCGCATCGCAGGGGCACTGCAGGCACGTGGCCTCAGGCGCGGCGATCGCGTGGCCCTGCTGGCCGAGCGTGGCCTGCCGTTCGTCGCAGGGCTGTTCGGCGTGATGGCTGCGGGTGGCGCCGTGTGCCCGCTCGAGGCCCGCCTGCCGGCGGCCGACCTGGCGCTGAGGCTTGCGAGCGCCGGCGTTGGCTGGCTGCTGGCCGACGCACCTCATGCTGCCAAGGCCGATGCGATTGGCGCGCGCCGCACGCTTTCACTGGAGCAGGCCCTGGGATCGCGCGTGGGTCGTGTCGTTGGCCTGCAGCCCGATGACGATGCCTTGATGCTGTTCACTTCCGGCAGCACGGGTGTGCCGAAGGCCATCCTGCTCACGCATGGAAACCTGCTGGCCAACGCGGAAGGCGTGGCCGAGCGCACCGTCGTGACGCCCGAAGACCGGCTGCTGCACGCCATGCCCCTGTTCCACACCAACGGCATCAACAACCAGCTGGTGGTGCCTTTCCTGCGCGGCGCGTTCGTCGCACTGCTCGACCGCTTCAGCCCTGCGGCCTTTTTCGCCGACGTGGCGCGCTGGCGCCCGACCTACCTCACGGGCGTGCCGACCATGTACTCGCGCCTGCTGGCGCAGTCCGCGCCAGCGGGTGTCATGGCCGGTGTGCGCTTCGCGCGCTGCGGCGCGGCGCCGCTGTCCGTCGAGCTGCACCGGCAGATCGAGCGCCATCTCGGGGTTCCGCTGGTCGCCTCCTACGGCCTGTCCGAGGCCACCTGCACGTCCACCATGAATCCCCTCGATGCTTGCCGCATCGGCACCGTAGGCCCGGCCCTGGCCGGCCAGCGTGTCGCAGTCTGCCGCCCCGGCACGCTGGAGCCTGTCGCCGCGGGCGCCGAGGGCGAGGTGTGCATTGCGGGGCCGGTGGTGATGAAGGGTTACGTGCCCGCCCGCGACACGGGCGATGGTCCCGGGGTCTCGCAGGGCTGGCTGCGAACCGGCGACCTCGGCAGCATGGACGCCGACGGCTACCTGGCGATCACGGGCCGGCTGAAAGACATCATCATCCGCGGTGGTGAAAATCTTTCGCCCGGCGCGATCGAGTCGGCCCTGGCCTCGCGTTCGGAAGTGAAGGCCTGTGCGGTCGTGGGCATGCCGGACGCGGACCTCGGCGAAGTGCCGGTGGCGTTCGTGGTCGCGCGCGAGGGCTGCCGCCTCGACGACCACGCCCTGCGCGATGCGGTGGAGGAACGCCTGTCCAAGGTCTGCGTGCCGGTGCGTCTGTTCCACGTCGACGTGCTGCCGGAGAACGCGATCGGCAAGGTGGACAAAAAGGCCCTGAAGGTGCTCGCTGCACAAGACGCCTGAAGCCGATGTCGACCTGGCAAGCCGTCTCCCCCTGGCTGGGTTATGCAGGCATCGGCGGCATGGCTGGCCTGTTCGCCGGCATGCTGGGCGTCGGCGGTGGCCTGCTCATCATCCCGCTGCTGGCGCTGTCGTTCGACGCGCAGGGACTGCCGCATGGGCACATGTTCCAGCTCGCCGTCGGCACGGCGATGGCCAGCATTGCCTTCACTTCGATCTCCAGCACCCAGGCCCATGCCCGCCGGCGGGCAGTGCGCTGGGACATCGCGCGCAGCATGACGCCGGGCATCCTGCTGGGCAGCGTGGCCGGCGCGAACGTCGCCGTGCTGCTGCCCACGCGAGTGCTGATGATCTACTTCGCGGCGTTCGTGCTGCTGATGTCGCTGCAGATGGCCTTCGGCCGCCTGCCGCGCGAGCGCGCGCCGCCTGCCGATGGTCGCGAGCAGCGCGACAGCGCGCTCGGCATGTTCGGCGCGGGCTTCGTGATCAGTGCACTGTGTTCGCTGCTGGCCATGGGCGGCGCGATGATGACGGTGCCTTTCATGTTGCATCGCCGCGTGCCGCTGGTGCACGCCATCGGCACCGCGGCGGCGATCGGCCTGCCGATTGCGCTGGGCGGCACGGCCGGCTACGTCCTCACGGGGTGGAGCGTGAGCGAGTTGCCGCGGCTGAGCGTCGGCTACGTCTACGTGCCGGCGCTGCTGGGCATCGTCGCGGCCAGCGTGCTGACTGCGCCGGTGGGCGCGGCGATCGCCCATCGCGCGCCACCGCGGGTGCTGCGCGGGACCTTCGCGTTGCTGCTTTTCGCTTTGGCCCTGAAAATGGCGTACACGCTCTGGTGATCGACGGAGGAGGATCGGCCCTGGTGGGCCGCCCGGGCTTCAAACCCGGTCGTTGGCGCCACGCGCCGGCAGGTGGGTTCGACTCCCGCCCTCCTCCGCCAGTTGTGGGCCCGCGGCGGACAACCGAATGACACGAACCGATGGCAACATGACGATCCGGACCCCGGCGCAGATTCCGCCGGTGCACCGGCTGCTCGCCCAGGCTGCCGGCCTGGTGGCCGAGCACGGCCATTCGCTCGTCGCCCGCGAAGCGAAGGCACTGCTCGAGCAAGTGCGCGCCGACCTGTTGCTCGGCACGGCGCAGCACCATCCGGGCGACCTGCGCTCGGCACTGGCACAGCGCGTTCACTCGTGCCTGGCGCCGCACTTGCGCCCGGTGTTCAACCTGACCGGCACGGTGATCCACACCAACCTGGGCCGGGCGCTGCTGCCGCAGGACGCAGTGCCGGCGGTCACGGCGGCGATGCTCGCGCCCACCAACCTCGAGTTCGACCTGGCAGCCGGCCAGCGCGGCGAGCGTGAGGACGCGGTCGAAGCGCTGCTGCGCCAGCTCACGGGCGCCGAAGCGGCCACGGTCGTCAACAACAATGCCGCGGCCGTCCTGCTCACGCTCAGCGCCCTGGCCGCCGGGCGCGAGTGCGTCGTGTCTCGCGGCGAGCTGGTCGAGATCGGCGGCGGCTTCCGCATGCCCGACGTGATGGCCAGCGCCGGCGTTCGGCTGGTCGAGGTCGGGACCACCAACCGGACGCACCCGGCTGACTACCGCAGGGCCATCGGTGCCGCTACGGCATTGCTGCTGAAGGTCCACACCAGCAACTACAGGGTGGAGGGGTTCACCGCGTCGGTGGGCGAAGCCGAGCTGGCGGGCATCGCGCGCGAGCATGGCCTGCCGCTGGCGAGCGACCTCGGCGCCGGCTGCCTGGTGGATCTCTCGCCCTACGGCCTGCCGCGTGAGCCGATGCCCCAGGACATGCTGGCGGCGGGCTGCGACGTGGTCACGTTTTCCGGCGACAAGCTGCTGGGGGGCCCACAGGCCGGGCTGCTGGTCGGCACACGAGACGTCATCGCGCGCATCCGGCGTCATCCGCTCAAGCGCGCCTTGCGCGTGTCCAAGCTCACGCTGGCGGCGCTGGAGGCGACGCTGCGGCTGTACCTGCGGCCCGAGAGCCTGCGCGACACCCTGCCGACCTTGCGCCTGCTCACGCGGGCGCTGCCGGACATCGAGGCCACTGCCCGGCGCTTCGAGGCGGCCCTGGCGCGGGCCGCCGGCCCCGCTTTCGATGTCCGGGTGATGCCGCTGAAGTCCCAGATCGGCTCGGGCGCCTTGCCGGTCGAGCTGCTGCCGTCCGCCGGGCTGCAGGTGAAACCGCAGGCAGCGAAGGGGAGCGGCCATGCGGTCGAAGCGCTGGCGCGCCGGCTGCGGTCGTTGCCGCGCGCCGTGATCGGCCGCGTCGCAGATGGCGCCCTGCTGCTCGACTTCCGTTGCCTCGAAGAAAACGACTTCGACGCGTTCGCCGCGCAGCTGGCCGCGACGCACCCCGCGCCATGATCGTCGGCACCGCGGGGCACGTCGACCACGGCAAGACGGCGCTGGTGCGGGCGCTGACCGGGACCGACACGGACCGGCTGCCCGAGGAGAAGCGCCGGGGCATCAGCATCGAGCTCGGGTATGCGTTCCTCGACGTGCCGGCCGGCGGGCGCATCGGCCTGGTGGACGTGCCGGGGCACGAACGGCTGGTGCACACCATGCTGGCGGGCGCGAGCGGCATCGACCATGCGCTGCTGGTCGTCGCCGCCGACGACGGGCCGATGCCCCAGACCCGCGAGCACCTAGCGGTGCTGTCGCTGCTGGGCATCTCACGCGGCTGGGTGGCGCTGACCAAGTGCGACCGGGTCGATGCGCCGCGGATCGAGCAAGCCGGGCGCGAGGTCCGGCAACTGCTCGCCGGGACGGCGCTGGAGGGTGCGCGCATCGTCCGCACCAGCGCCGCTACCGGCGAAGGCGTGGCAGACCTTCGCGCCGAGCTGGCCAGCGCGGCCGGGAGAGACGTGCATAGCGACGAGGGGACCCGCGGCTTTCGCCTGCCTGTCGATCGCGTGTTCACGATCAAGGGAGCGGGAACGGTGGTCACCGGCTCTGCCGCGGCTGGTTGCGTGCAGGCGGGCGACGAACTGGCCGTGGTGCCAGGCGGTCGGCGGTTGCGCGTGCGGACGCTGCATGCGCAGGGCGCACCGGCGCAGCAGGGCCGCGCGCGCGAACGCCTGGCCTTGCAAGTGGCCGGCGCCGGCACCGGCGAGATCGTGCGCGGCCAGTGGCTGTGTAACCCTGCGGTGGTGCTGGCCACGGACCGGATCGATGCGCGCGTCACCGTATGGCGCGATGCGACCCCGCTGCGCGCAGGGTCGGCCGTGCATGTCCACCTCGGCGCAGCGGACATCATGGGTACGGTGGCGCTGCTCGATGCCGCGCGCGAATTGGGGCCCGGCGACACGGCGCTGGTGCAGTTGGTGCTGCGGCAGCCAACTGCCGCGTGGCGCGGCGACCGGCTTGTGTTGCGCGACGCGGCGGCGCAGCACACGCTGGCCGGCGGCACGGTGCTCGACCCGATGCCGCCGCGGCGCTATCGGCGCAGCCCCGGGCGCCTGGCCGAGCTCGCGGCACATGCCGCTTGCGAGCCGGCGCAACGGCTGCGCGCGCTGCTGGCGGCCAGCGACAGCGGCGTGGACCTGCGTGCGTGGGTCCGGGCCGAGGGATGGCTAGTCGAGCCTCCGTTGCACCACGAGGGTGTGCACCGCGCAGGCTACTTTGCGATCGGCACTGCGCAGCTCGAGCGGATGCACGCGCGAATGGCCGATGTGCTGGCCGGCTGCCATCGCGCCGAGCCGGGTGAGGCCGGCGTGGAGTTGCAGCGCGCCCGCAGGATGGTAGCCCCCCTGTCGGCGCCCGAAGCGTGGGAGCTTGTCGTTGCCGAAGCGGTCGCGGCGGGCCGCCTGGTGCGCCACGGCCCGGTGCTGGCGCTGCCCGAACACGATGCGCGCCTGGGCGCCGCCGACGAACGCATCGCGGCCCGGGTGCTGCCGCAGATCGAGGCCGCCGCATTCGATCCGCCCTGGCTGAGCGAACTCGCGCTGCACATCGGTGAGAGCGAGGATGCCCTGCGGCCTGCACTGCTGCGCCTGGCGCGCCGCGGCGAGTTGCACCAGGTGGTGCCCGACCTGTTCTTCTCGCACGCCAGCCTGTGCCGGCTGGCGGCCGCCGCGCGTTCGCTGGCCGACGCTGAAGGAAGCGTCAGGGCTGCCGACTTGCGCGACGCGACCGGAATGCGGCGCAAGCGCGTCGTGCAGGTGCTCGAATACTTCGACCGTACCGGCCTGCTGCGCCGGGCCGGCGACCGGCACTATCTGCGCGGCGGCACGGCCATCTACGCGTAGGGCTCCTCATTCGAAGACGACACCTGCCTGCCTGGCGACGCGGCGCCACTTTTCCAGTTCGCCCGCGATCAACTGCTGGAACTGCTCGGGCGTGCCCGTGCGCACGTCGGCGCCGAGCTCGCGCAACTTCTGTTGCACGGCCGGCGTCTCCAGGGTCTTGCGCACGGCTTCATTGAGCCGGGCCACCACCCCCGGCGGCGTCCCGGCCGGCGCCAGCACGCCGACGAAGCTGCCCGCTTCGTAGCCCTTGAGGCCCAGTTCGTCCAGCGTGGGTACGTCCGGTAGCGCCGGCACGCGCTTGGGGCTCGTCACCGCCAGCGGCCTGAGGCGGCCGTCGCGCAGGAAGCCGATGGAGGAGTTCACCTGGTCGAACATGGCCGGCACCTGGCCCGCGAGCACGTCGTTCAGCGCGGGGCCGCTGCCCTTGTACGGCACGTGACCGAGCTTGACGCCTGCCATGACGCCGAACAGTTCGATCGCCATGTGGTTCATGGTGCCCGTGCCGGCGGAGGCAGCGGCGACCTTGCCGTCGCCGGCCCTGGCCAGCTCGATCAGCTGCCGGATGGAGGCGATGCCCGACTTGGGATTCACCACCACCACCAGCGGCACGCTGTGCACCTGCGCGATGGGCGCAAAGTCCTTCATCACGTCATACGGCAGCTTGGGCATGGCGACGGGGTTGATCGACAGCGGGCCGCTCGCGCCCATCAACAGCGTGTAGCCGTCGGCAGGCGCCTTGGCGACGGCAGCGGCGCCGATGCTGCCGCCCGCGCCGCCGCGGTTGTCCACCACCACGGGCTGTCCCAGCAGTTCGCCCAGTCGAGTGGAAATGATGCGTGCGGTGAGGTCGACGTTGCCGCCGGGCGCGAACGGAACGACCAGCTTGACGGGCCGCTGCGGATAGTCCTGCGCGTTCGCCTGGGCCGAAAGGCCGACGAGTGCCGCGAGCACGAGGGTCGTTGTGATCTTCACGCCATGTCTCCTGCAATGGAACCTCATGCTAGGCCGCCAGCGGCGGCATGAAAGTCAACTACTTTGCAATCCGGCGTCAGGAAAACGCGAGGTGTTCCAGCGCGTCCAGGTCGGTCAGGACGAGTGGCCGGCCCGCCGAGATGATGCCGCGCTCGCGCAGCAGTTTCAGCGTGGAGTTGGTGAACTGCCGGGTGACGCCCGCAATGGCCGCGAGCTGATCGTGCGTCAGGTGCAGGTCGATGCGCACGCCTTCCGGCTCCCGGTGGCCGAATCGCTCCGACAACGCGAGCAGGACGGTGCAGATGCGTTCGGTGGCCGAGCCGGTCTCCAGGCCCAGCGCCAGCTGGGTCACCCAGCTCAGGCGCAGCGAGAGCGCACGCACGAGCGCGATGCCGAACTCGGGGTATGACCGGATCAGGTCGTCCACATCGTCGAACGGCAGCACCAGGAAGCTGCAGGCCTCCAGGCAGCGCAGGGTGTGCTGCCGCGAGGAGCGCCGTCCCAGGTCGCCCAGGCCGACCAGGTCGCCGGTGCACCAGAAGCCGATGGTGCCGGAGCGGCCGCTGCGCGCCTCGTACTGCGACATCACCTTGCCCGAGACGATGATGGCCACGCTGTGCGCGGCCTCGCCCTGCAGCCACAGCGTCTGGCCCTTGGCCACTTCGCGCCGCTTGCAGCGCGCCAGCACCGCGTGGCGGCACGCTGTCGTAAGGGCTTCCATCACGTCGGCATGGCCGCCCGGCCTCGGCTGCGGTTCGCGGCGTGCCATGTGCGGATTATCCCTGTGCCGAGGCGCCTTCACCCGCCACTTCGACGATGGTCTCCAGCAGCTTGCGGGTGAGGTCGGTGTGCGGATGGACCTTGCGCTCCACCAGCGCCACGCCGCGGAAGAAGCCGCGCAGGGGCACCAGCCGCACAGCCCGGTCGCGTGCCTGCGCCGTGCCGCGCAGCAGCGGCAGGATGGTCACGCCGAGCCGGTTGCGCACCATGGCCAGCACCGCATCCTGCGAGTTCAGCTCCATCGCCGCGCGCACGTGGATGCCCTGGCGCAGCAGGTATTCGTCGATCGCCTGCCCGACCCAGGTCTGGCGGTCCAGCGCGATGTAGGGTGACGCCGCCATCGTCGTTGCGAGGTCCCGGTGGCGGGTCCCGCGCGGCAGCACCAGGGCCACCGGCTCCGTGAACAGCGGATGCACCTCGAGCGGGGTCGCGTAGTGCTTGGGAGGCCGCGTCACGACGGCCGCATCCAGCAGCCCGGCTTCCACCTGCGTGATCATGAACGGCGACGTGCCTGTGACCAGGCGGATGTCCAGGCGCGGCGTATCGGCCTTCAGGCGCTGCAGCACCGTGGGAAAGATGCCGGTGAGGGCGCTGGTGAGCACGCCGATCGCGATGCGGCCCTGCAAGCCCCTGGCGTTCGACAGCGCCAGCATCTCCTCGTGCACCGACAGCATCTTCTCGGCCAGCGGCACCAGCCGGTGCCCGGCGGGCGTGAGCTGCAGCGAACGCCGGGTGCGCGAGAACAGCTCGACGCCCAGGCGCTCCTCCAGCAGCTTGAGCTGCGCGCTCACGGCGGCCGCCGACAGGTGCACCTCTTCGGCGGCAGCGGCCACGGTGCCCAGGCGGTGCAGGGCATGGAAGGCACGGATCGCTCGGAGCATGTCGCGCAGTGTAGCCGCGGGCGAGATCAGGAGTTTCTTGCGCTCAGGCCAAAAACTTTCAGTTTTACTTGATCAATCCCTTTGCCTAGGATTCGCCGGAATCGACCAGAAGACAGGAGACAACCGATGAAGCTGCTCATTTCCCTCGCCAGGTACAGCGCTGCGCTGCTGGCGCTGGCCCTTTCCTGCGGTGCCGCCGCGGCCTGGCCGGACCGGCCGGTCACGCTGGTGGCGCCGTATCCGCCCGGCGGCAACGCCGACGCCATGGCCCGGCTGGTGGCGCAGGGCCTGAGCGCTCGCCTGGGCCAGCCCGTGGTGGTGGAGAACAAGGCAGGCGCGGGCGGCATGATCGGCTCGCAGTACGTGGCGCGCGCCAACCCGGACGGCTACACGTTCCTGCTGGGCGCCTTCTCCAACGTGCTCAACGAGTTCTTCTACCGCAACAGGACGCTCGACCTGCGTCGTGACCTCGCGCCCGTGAGCCAGGTGGCGAGCATTCCCAACTACTTCGCGGCCACTCCCCAGTTGAAGGTGGAGTCGCTGGCGGATCTCGTCAAGGAAGCCAAGGCACGCCCGGGTCGCCTGACGTGCGCGACCAGCGGCGTCGGCACCAGCGGCCACCTCGCCTGCGAGATGTTCAGGCAGCGCACCGGCGTCGACGTCGTGATCGTGCCCTATCGCGGCGGCGCGCCGGCGATCACCGACGTGATGGCCGGCCATGCGCACTTCCTCGCCATCAACGAGGTGCTGCCCTACATCCGCGACAAGCGCCTCATGGGGTTGGCCGTGACGTCGGCGAAGCGCTCGCCATTTGCCCCCGAGCTGCCGGCCGTGGCCGACACGCTCCCGGGCTTCGAGCTGGTGTCGTGGTACGGCGTGTTCGTGCCAGCCAACACGCCGCCCGAGATCGTTGCGAAGCTGGGCGCCGCCGTTGCGGCGGTCGTGAAGACGCCGGACAGCGCCGAGAAGCTTGCTGCGCTGGGCGCCACCCCGGTGGGCAGCTCGCCCAGGGAGTTCGCAGCCTTCGTGCAAGGCGAGCTCGTGCGCTGGGAAAAGATCCTGAAGCCCCTGAACATCACCCTCGACTGAACAACCCGCAACCGGAGAACACCATGCTCAACGACTGGAAAGCCCAGCTCACCAACACCCGGCGCGCTTCTGCCGCGCTGGCCGAAGCCAACCCGAAGTTCATCCAGGCCTTCCAGGCGCTCAACGCAGCGCAGGGCGCCAACGGGCACCTCGATGCCAAGACGCGCGAGCTGATCGCGCTGGCGGTGGCGGTGACGACGCGCTGCGACAGCTGCATCGCCTCGCATGCCAGCGCCGCGCGCCAGGCGGGTGCGACCGAGGGCGAGCTGAGCGAGGCGCTCGGCACCGCGATCGCGCTGAATGCCGGCGCCGCCTTCGTCTATTCGGTGCGCGCGATGGAAGCCCACCGCCAGTTCGGCGAGTGAACGGGGAGTCGCACTTGAAGGTCACAGCCGTCGACACGCTCGCCTGCGACGCGGGCTGGCGCAACTACTACTTCGTGAAGCTCAGCACCGACGAAGGTGTCGTGGGCTGGAGCGAATACGACGAGGGCTTCGGCTCGCCCGGCGTCACCGCCGTGATCGAGCAGCTGAAGCACCGCCTCGTCGGCCTGCCGGTGAACCAGCACGAGCGCTTCTTCCAGCTGGCCAGCTGCCTCACCCGGCCCGCGCCGGGCAGCGTGGTGGGCGAGGCGATCGGCGCACTGGAGAACGCGCTGCTCGACGCCAAGGCCAAGGGGCTGGGCGTGCCGTGCCACCAGCTGCTGGGCGGCAAGGTGCGCGAGCGCGTGCGCGTGTACTGGTCGCACTGCCCGACCTGGCGCATCAACCATTCCGCCTTCTACCCGCCGGCGGTGACGGACCTCGACGGCGTGAAGCGCACGGCCGCCGAAGCGCGCGAGCGCGGCTTCACCGCGTTGAAGACCAACCTGTTCATCCACGAGGACGGCCCGGCCTACGCCTGGCGCCCGGGCTTCGCCGTTCCCTTCCAGCCCGAGCTGACGGTCGACAACAAGTTCATCCGCAACGTGCGGCAGCACCTGGAAGCCTTGCGTGAAGGCGGCGGGCCCGACATGGGGCTGCTGATCGACATCAACTTCAACGCCAAGCCCGAAGGCCTGCTGAAGCTGCTGCGCGCGCTCGAGGACCTGGACCTGTTCTGGGTGGAGGTCGACCTGCACAACCCGAAAGCCCTGGCTTACGTCCGCGAGCACAGCCGGCTTCCCATCAGCTCCTGCGAGACGCTGATCGGCCTGCGCGAATTCCTGCCGTACTTCGACGCGCAGGCCGTGGACGTGGCGATCGTCGACGGCGTGTGGAACGGGATGTGGCAGGCGATGAAGATCGCGGCCGTGGCCGAGGCGCACGACGTCAACGTGGCGCCGCACAACTTCTACGGCGACCTGTGCACGCTGATGAATGCGCACTTCGCGGCCGCCGTGCCCAACCTGCACATCATGGAGGCCGACATCGACCGCCTGGCCTGGGAGCACGAGCTGTTCACCCACGCGCCCGAGTACAGCAACGGCCACCTGATCGTGCCGGACCGCCCGGGCTGGGGCACCGACCCGGTCGAGGAAGCGATCCGTGCGCGGCCGCCCAAGGTGACCGGCGGGCTGCTGCAGTACAAGCGCGCCTGACGCGCCATTCCCATGCGCAGCGTGCCACGGCGTGTCCTGCCGGTGATCGTGTTCTCGCAGTTTGCCGGCACGTCCCTGTGGTTCGCCGCCAACGCGGTGATGCCCGACCTGCAGCGCGACTGGGGACTGCCGGCCGAGGCGGTGGGCACGCTCACGTCCGCGGTGCAGGCCGGCTTCGTCGCAGGCACGCTGGCGTTCGCGCTGCTGATGCTGGCGGACCGGCACCCGCCGACGCGCGTGTTCCTGGCCTGCTGCGTGCTCGGAGCGGTCGCCAATGCAGCGGCCGTGGTGCTGGGGCCTGGCCAGTGGGTGCTGCTGCTGGCTTCACGCTTCGCCGTCGGCTTCCTGCTGGCGGGCATCTACCCGGTGGGCATGCGCATCGCGGCCAGCTGGTACCGCGAAGGCCTGGGCGTGGCAATGGGCGTGCTGATCGGTGCGCTGGTACTTGGCACGGCGCTGCCGCATGGACTGCGCGCGCTCGGTTTCGAGGGCATGCCGTGGCAGGCGGTGATGCTGGGCGTGTCGGCGCTCGCCTTGCTGGGTGGGATAGCGACTGCTGCGTTGGTCCCCGCAGGCCAGCAGAACCCGGCGGGAAGCGCGCTCACGCCTCGTGCGCTGGCGCTGGTCTGGACCGACCGCCGCGTGCGTGCTTCGGCCTTCGGCTACTTCGGCCACATGTGGGAGCTGTACACCTTCTACGTGCTGGTGCCGGCCATCGTCGCCGCTCGCCTGGCCGTTGGGGTGAGTGCGGCGGCCTTCTGGGTGATCGCGAGTGGCTTCGCCGGCTGTGCGCTGGGCGGGCTGCTGGTGCGCCGCTTCGGCAGCGCGCGAGTGGCTGCCGTCCAGCTCGCCGCGAGCGGCGCCTGCTGCCTGGCTGCGCCGCTGATGTTCGCTGCGCCGCTGCCTGTGTTCGCTGTCTGGCTGCTGCTTTGGGGCATGACAGTCGCCGGCGACTCGCCGCAGTTCTCGACACTGACAGCACGAAACGCACCGGCCCACGTGGTCGGCAGCGTGCTGACCTTCACCAACTGCATCGGCTTCGCCATCACCGTCGCCAGCATCGAGCTGTTCGTGCGCGCCGCGCAGGCCGTCCCCTTGCCGCACCTGCTGCCCTGGCTGGCGCTGGGCCCGGCGCTCGGCCTGTGGATGCTGCGGCCGCTGTTGCGACCCGAGGTTTCCGGAGCCCCAGCATGAAGGTCGTCATTCCCGAATTCATCCTGCCCGAATCGCTCGAGCGGCTCGGCGCCATCCATGATGTCGTCTACGACCCCGGCCTGGTGGGCGAGCGGCAACGCCTCGTTGACATAGCCCGCGATGCCGATGCCATCATCGTGCGGCGCCTGACCCAGGTGCGGGGCGACCTGCTCGACGCCATGGTGCGCCTGAAGGCCGTGGGCCGGCTCGGGGTCGGCCTGGACAACATCGATGTCGCGGCCTGCCGGGCCCGCGGCATCGAAGTGATCCCCGCGACGGGTGCCAATGCGGGGAGCGTCGCCGAGTACGTGATCGCCTGCACGCTGCTGCTGGTGCGGGGTGCGTTTTTCGCCACCGAAGACGTGATTGCGGGTGCCTGGCCGAAGCCGCGGCTCGACGGCGGGCGGGAGGTCAGGGGCCTGACGCTGGGCGTGGTCGGTTTCGGCTCGATCGGCCGCGCCACCGCGGCGCTGGCGCACGGCCTCGGCATGGCGGTCATCGCGTGTGGCCGGCCCGGCAGGGTCGATGCGCTGCTGGTGGACGGAGTGACGCTGGTACCTTTCGAGCAGTTGCTGGCGGCGAGCGACGTGGTGAGCCTGCACCTGCCCCTGACCAGCGAGAGCGCCGGGCTGTTCGGGGCACGCACCCTGGCGGCCATGAAGCGCGGCGCCGTGCTGGTCAACGCGGCACGAGGCGGCATCGTCGACGACCGCGCGCTGGTCGAGGCGCTGCGCAGCGGCCACCTC
The DNA here is from genome assembly GCA_016213325.1 of Burkholderiales bacterium. GTDB lineage: Bacteria > Pseudomonadota > Gammaproteobacteria > Burkholderiales > Burkholderiaceae_C > Ramlibacter. The sequence goes on from JACRAY010000024.1 coordinate 260,552, forward strand.
GGGGGCGCAGCGGTCGACGCTTTCGAGGCGGAGCCGCTCGGCCCGAGCCCGATGTATGCCGGGGTTCCCAACCTGGTCCTCACGCCGCACATCGCGGGCGTCACCCGGCAGTCGGAGCGCCGCGTCAACCGGGCCGTCGTCGACCGGGTGCTGGCGGCGCTGGCCCGCTGAGCGCGCCATGGCGACGCATGCCTTGTTCCTGCTGTTCGTCGCGATCGCGGTCTACGCGCAGAACGTGACGGGCTTCGCCCTGGCGCTGATCCTGCTGGGCCTGGTCGGCGTCACCGACCTCGTGCCGCTCACCGACGCCGTGAACGCCGTGACCGTGATGATCCTGGTGAACGCGGTCACCTTCCTGCAGCGCCGCTGGCCGCTGCAACTGGAGCGCGCGTTGTGGCCGGCGGTGGGGGCGAGCCTGGTCGGGGCGGTAGCGGGCGTAGCCCTGCTGACCTGGCTGGTGGGCGTGGCCTACCAGCTGGTGCGCCTGCTGCTCGGGGTGAGCATCGTCGCCTGTGCCCTGATGCTCTGGCGATCCGCGCGGCCGCTTGCTGCCGTCTCGCCGAGCCGCTCGTTCGTCATGGTGGGCGGCGTGTCGGGCGTGCTGGGCGGGTTGTTCTCCGCGGCCGGCCCGCCGCTCGTCTACCTGATGTACCGCCAGCCCTGGCGGATCGAACGGATCCAGGAGGCGCTGATCCTGTTCTTCGGCGCGGGCGCCGCGCTGCGGCTGGCCATCGTGGCTGGATCCGGCCAGTTCAGCGGCAACGCGGTGTGGCTCGCCGCGGAGTCGGTGCCGGTCGTCTTCCTGGTGACTCGTTTCGCCGCCGGGCGCGCTGCGCCCCTGCCACGTGAAATGCTCAAGGACCTGGTGTGTGCGCTGCTGCTGGTGGCGGGCGCCGGCACCGTGGGCGCTGCGCTGGCCGCCCTGTGACGGGCGGCCCCGCGGCTACTTGCAGTTCACCTCGCAGGCGAGCGCCTTCATGTCGGGCCGCGGGTCGGAGACGAAGCCCTTGTGGTTCGGCATCTTCACCCTGGGCAGCGTGGCGGCGTCGAGCCGGTCCTGCTCGCCGACGATGCCGTTCAGGAACAGCACGTAGGCGGTGATGGCGTACACCTCGTCGGGCTTGAGCGACTGCGGCGCCATGAACGGCATCGCGCGGTTGATGTAGTCGTACAGCGTGGTCGCGTAGGGCCAGAAGCTGCCGACCGTCATGACCGGTTTGTCCGTGTTCAGCGTTCCGCGGCCGCCCACCAGCCGGTCGGCCAGCCCGCCTTCTCCCTTCATGCCGTGGCACGCGGCGCATTGGGCCTCGAACAGCGCCTTGCCGCGCGAGGCCGTGCCGGAACCGGGGGGCAGCCCCTTGCCGTCGGGCCGCACGTCGATGTCCCAGCCGGCGATCTCGCGGGCCGAGGCCGCCTTGCCCAGGCCATAGGCCTGGGCCTGTACGCCGGGCGCGGCGAGTGTCGCGGCGACCGCGATTGCGAAGAGGCTAGACCTGGACATTGCTGACCTTTCCGCCGGCGGCGATGCCCCAGCTCTGGATGGCGTTGTTGTGGTAGCGCGAGTTGTAGCCGCGCAGCTGCACGAGCTGCGCGCGCGTCGGCTGCACGTAGCCCGACTCGTCGATCGCGCGGCTTTGCAGCACGGTGGGCGCACCGTCCCAGCGCCACGGAAAGCGGAACCGCGTGAGCGCACGCGTGAGCACGGGCTCCTGCAGCTGTGCCTGGCGCCAGGTCCGGCCCGCGTCCACCGACACGTCGACCCGCCGGATGCGGCCGGCGCCCGACCACGCGAGGCCGGATACCTCGTAGAAGCCGGGGCCTCGCAGTTCATGCCCGCCCGAGGGGTAGGTGATGACCGACTTGGCTTCCATGAACCAGGTGAACTCGCGCGCGATGCCGTCGGGCATCAGGTCGGTATAGCGGGCGGTCTCCTGCCGTGTCATGAAGGGGGCGTCGCCCACCTTGATCCGGCGCAGCCACTTGATGCTGACGTTGCCTTCCCAGCCCGGCACGAACAGCCGCACCGGGTAGCCCTGTTCCGGCCGCAGCATTTCCCCGTTCTGCGCGTAGACAACGAGTACGTCGTCGAGGCATTTGGCGAGCGGGATGCTGCGGCTCGTGCCCGAAGCATCCGCGCCTTCCGCCAGCACCCAGGCCGCGCCCGGCTGGACGCCGGCTTCTTCCAGCAGTGTCGACAGGGCCACACCCGTCCATTCGCAACAGGACAGCAGGCCATGTGACTCCTGCACCGTCTTCGACACGGGCGAGCGCCAGTCACGCGACGTATTGCCCGAACACTCGAGGAAGTGGATGCGCGTCTGCGACGGAAATCGCACGAGGTCGTCCATGGTGAACAGCAGCGGCCGCTTCACCAGGCCATGTAGCATCACGCGGTGCTGCTGCGGGTCGATGAGCGGTGTGCCCCCGTGCGAGCGTTCGAACACCACGCCGGACGGCGTGATGGTGCCGTGCAGGTGCTGCAAGGGCGTGAGCGACACGCCTTCGGTAGGCAGCGGCGACGGGCGCTTGATCTTGACCACGCCCTTCTCGAAGTCGGCCGGCAGCCCGTAGGGGCGCCAGTTCACGGCTTCGCCCTGGCTGCGCGTCCACGCCGGGACCGCAGGGGGCAGGTTATCGGCGGCCTGCGCCGCCCCCGGGCGCGGTGCAAGGCCCGCGGCCAGCGCGGCAAGACCGGCGCGGCCGATGAAGTGTCTTCGTGAATCCACTGGTCTCGTCTCCTGGGTGCCGATGCGCGGCATGCGCTGGCATCCTAGGCAGAACGATGCGAATCGGAAGCAAACTACATGACACTTTGTGGCTAGCCCCAGGACCGGGTGAGCACTTCGTCCAAGGCGTCGGTGATGGACTGGCCGTGTTCAGAGAGCGAACCTACCAGGGGCCCCAGTTGGTCGCTGGCCACAGAAACGATGTCCAGGGGATGGAGAACGACCTCCGTCTTGCCGACGGTAAACACGGGATTCATCCGTGAGCGAAGCACCGAGGGCTGGCCGGACAGCAACTTCTTGCGTACCAGCGGAACCACGATGCGCCGCCGGTAGCCGTCGAACAGCGAAGACTGCACGACGACCACGAACGGGATCGATTCGCGCAGCGCGCCCTTGTTGGCGTGCACGTCGAACTGCGCCACTACAGGGTGCTGTGCTCGTCGGCGAACGAGCCTCCCACGGCATCGTTGACGGCGTTCCACTGCCCGACACAGGCCTGCGCCATCTCCAGCTGGGTATCCCTTGCCTCGCGCCGGCTTGCAATGTAGCCCGCCAGCAAATCTTCGACAGTTGCCGACAGGTTCGCCGTGTAGTCGCGGGCTTGCGCCACGACGTCCTCGCTCAGGGTCAGGTTGACTGGGCGCTTGCGATCGGTCGGCTTGGGCTGTGACGTGCGTGTCATGCGCATAATTATGCGCATACCTTGGAAGCTTTGCAAGCTGCACTCACCGCCCGCCCAACTTCTGCGCCACCTTCCCCGTCTCGTTACCCTCGCGCTTGCCGTCGGCCGAGATGCGCAGGTAGTCGAAGGCGTTTTCCTCGCGCACTTCCACCACCTGGCCCTCGCGCAGCGTCGGGATGGCGCGCGGCTGGTTCTTCAGGATGCCGGTGATGCGGCTGTCCTTCCAGTCGGTCACTTCGACCCACATGTATTCGATGCCGCCCTGCGGTGTGCGGAACGGCATCCGCAGCTGGATGAATTCACCGGGCGCCAGGCCGGCCGCGAAGGCGGCCTTCAGCTGGGGCAGCCGCTCGCGGGCTCGCTTGCTGGCTTCCAGCAGTTCCGGGGCGTTGGGCTTGACGGTCATGACCGTGTCTTCCCCGCCGAAAGCCGAGCGCAGCAGCGCCGCGTACGCGGCATGGCGGTCGGCGCCCGGCTCGGCCGGGAAGCCCACCTCGAGCAGGCGGCCGGGCGGGTCTTCCTTCTCGGGCGTGCCCGGTGAGAGGGTCAGCTGTGCAATGCCGGTTGCGCCCTTCTTCGATGCAGCCGCCAGCTCTTTCTGCACCTGGGGGTGGCGGATGCTCGCGAGCTCCAGCTTGAAGTTGCCCGGCAAGGACGCGGGCGCGCCTTCCACCAGCGACTGCGTGAGCGCGCCCAGCAGGATGCCCATCGGCCGGCTGGCCGAGCGCGAGAAGTCCTGCACCACCACGTCGGGCAGGCCGAACTTGGCCATGCCCAGGCTGACTGCGCGCACCATCTGGCCCTTGTTGTAGGCATAGAAGGTGATGTGGCGGCCCACCTGCGGCAGGTTGCCCGACCAGGTGTCCAGCCGGCGCTGCTTCCATGCGTCGGGCGTGAAGATCTCGCGCGTCTGCTGGTCCCACACCAGCGCACCGGCTTCGCGCGCCAGTTTCTCCACCAGTTCGTCGGCCGCACGCAACGATTCGAGCGCGCGTGCGCCGGGGTGCGCGAAATCGAGGACCAGCACCTGCTGGGTCTGTTGCAGGGCGCGCCCCTGCTCGGGGGACAGCCCGCGGCCCAGGTGCTGCAGCAGCGCCAGGTCCGGCGGGCGGTACTTGGCCCTTGGGTCTTTCTCGACGCGCCCCCGCACCAGGGCGAGGCGCGTGGCACCCACCGGCAGCGTGTCGGTAAGCATGGGCCCGGCCCGGTTGGCCGTGGCCAGCGCGTTCAGGCGCTGCAGCGGGTCGGCTGCAGGGGCCGGCAGGTAGAACACGGCGTACTGGATGCGGACCTGGTCGGACTTGAGCGGGCCGGCCGCCGCCTGCGCCATGGCCACCGCCGGCACCACCAGCATCGCGCACGCGAGCCACGCCCGCAACGTCTTCATCATCTTGCGCATCTCCTCGAAAGCCTGAGCACTATAGCTTTTGCCCGTACGCCATGTGTCGTATAGGCGCACCGCTGGGGTGCACCTAGCATGGGCTTCGCTGTCATCCCTTATCCACCCAGGAGCTTCACGAACATGCAACGCCGCTTTACCCTCAAGGCGATCACCGCCGCCGTCGCGCTCGCCAGCGTCGGCACCGCCGCCCTCGCGCAATCCAAGGACACCATCAAGGTCGGCATCCTGCACAGCCTGTCGGGCACCATGGCCATTTCCGAAACCGTGTTGAAGGACACGGCGCTGATGGCGATCGAGGAGATCAACGCCAAGGGCGGCGTGCTGGGCAAGAAGCTCGAGCCCGTGGTGGTCGACCCCGCCTCCAACTGGCCGCTGTTCGCCGAGAAGACCAAGCAGCTGCTCGGCCAGGACAAGGTGGCCGTGATGTTCGGCTGCTGGACCAGCGTGTCGCGCAAGTCGGTGCTGCCGGTCGTCGAGGAAATGAACGGCCTCCTGTTCTACCCCGTGCAGTACGAAGGCGAAGAGCTGTCGAAGAACGTGTTCTACACGGGAGCGGCGCCCAACCAGCAGGCGATTCCGGCCGTCGAATACCTGATGTCCAAGGATGGCGGCGGCGCCAAGCGCTTCGTGCTGCTGGGCACCGACTACGTCTATCCCCGCACCACCAACAAGATCCTGCGCGCCTTCCTCAAGAGCAAGGGCGTGAAGGACAGCGACATCGACGAGAAGTACACGCCGTTCGGCCACAGCGACTACCAGACCATCGTCGCCGACATCAAGAAGTTCTCCGCGGGCGGCAAGACGGCCGTGATCTCCACGATCAACGGCGACTCCAACGTGCCCTTCTACAAGGAACTCGGCAACGCCGGCCTGAAGGCCAAGGACGTGCCGGTGGTGGCGTTCTCGGTGGGGGAAGAGGAGCTGCGCGGTGTCGACACCAAGCCGCTGGTGGGCCACCTCGCAGCGTGGAACTACTTCATGTCGGTGAAGAACCCCACCAATGACGAGTTCACCAAGAAGTGGGCCGCCTACGCCAAGGCCAAGGGCATCGCCGGCCACAAGGACAAGCCGCTGACCAACGACCCGATGGAAGCCACCTACATCGGCGTGTACATGTGGAAGCAGGCGGTCGAGAAGGCCAAGTCCACCGACGTCGACAAGGTGATCGCCGCCATGGGTGGCCAGACCTTCAAGGCGCCCTCGGGCTTCGTGGCCAAGATGGACGAGAAGAACCACCACCTGCACAAGCCGGTGTTCATCGGCGAAGTCAAGGGTGACGGCCAGTTCAACGTGGTGTGGAAGACCCCGGGCCCGGTCAAGGCCAAGCCCTGGTCGCCGTACATCGAAGGCAACGACAAGAAGAAGGACGAGCCGGACGGCAAGTCGAAGTAAGCGCGGGCCTTGCGCGATGGGCGGCGTGCCGCCCATTACACAGGATCCCCGATGAAGCGACTTCTCGTTCTGCTGGCCAGCCTGCTGGCCCTCCATGCGCACGCCCTTACCCCCGACGAAGCCAAGGCCATGGCCATCGGCGAGTCGGACGCGCGCATCGAGGCCGTGAACAAGGCCGCGGCCACCGGCGACGACAAGACCATCGCCTTCCTGCAGGCGCTGGCCGACGACGCGGTGAAGACCGCCGGCGGCAAGGTGTTCGTCGTGAAGGACGGCAAGGCCTACGACCCGCTCACGGGTGCCGAGACTGCGCTACCCGCGGACGCCGAAGACGTGGTCAGCAACAACCGCATGCGCGGCGAGATCGACAGCGCGCTGGCCGCCATGAAGCTGTTCTCCAAGGAGGACAAGCTGCGCGCCGCCGCCGTCACCGAACTGCAGAAGGAGCCCGACGAGGCCAAGCTGCCGATGATCGAGAAGGCGTACGCGGCCGAGGCCAACCCCGCCATCAAGGAGCAACTGGCACTGGTGCGCGCCGCGGCTTTGCTGGGCAGCAGCGACAAGGCCAAGCGGCTCGAAGCCGCGCAGCTGCTCACCTCCAGCCGCAGCCCCGCCACCAAGACGCTGCTGCTGGAACGGCTGAAGCAGGAGCCGGAAGCCGACGTCAAGTCGGCGCTCGAGTCGTCGCTGCGCAGCGTGGAGCACTCGCTGGCCTGGGGCGACCGCATCGGCGCCGTCTTCTCCGGCATCAGCCTGGGCTCCATCCTGTTGCTGGTGGCGCTGGGCCTGGCCATCACCTACGGGCTGATGGGCGTGATCAACATGGCCCACGGCGAGCTGATGATGATCGGCGCCTACGCCACCTACGTGGTGCAGGGCGTGTTCCGGCAGTACCTGCCGGGCGCTTTCGACTGGTACCTGGTGGCCGCCATCCCGGTGGCGTTCGCCGCATCGGCCGTGGTCGGTGCGATCCTCGAACGCGGCGTGATCCGCTTCCTGTACGGCCGCCCGCTGGAGACGCTGCTGGCCACCTGGGGCATCAGCCTGATGCTGATGCAGCTGGTGCGCACGGTCTTCGGCGCGCAGAACGTCGCGGTGGAAAACCCGAGCTGGATGTCGGGTGGCGTGATCCTGATGGGCAACCTGCAGCTGCCGTGGAACCGCATCCTGATCGTCGCCTTCGCGTTCGCGGTGCTGGCTGGCATGGCCTTCCTCATTTCGCGCACGCGGCTCGGCTTGTTCGTGCGCGGCGTCACGCAGAACCGGCCCATCGCGTCGTGCATGGGCGTCAACACGGCGCGCGTCGATACCTACGCTTTCGCGCTCGGCTCCGGCATCGCGGGGCTGGCGGGCTGTGCGCTCAGCCAGATCGGCAACGTGGGCCCCGACCTCGGGCAGGCCTACATCGTCGACTCGTTCATGGTGGTGGTGCTGGGCGGCGTGGGGCAGCTGGCGGGCACGGTGTATGCCGCGCTCGGCCTGGGCATCCTCAACAAGTTCATCGAAGGCTGGGCCGGTGCCGTGCTCGCGAAGATCGCGGTCCTGGTGCTGATCGTGGTCTTCATCCAGAAGCGGCCGCAGGGCCTGTTCGCCGTCAAGGGCCGCAGCGCGGAAGCGTGATGATGATGCGCGAACCCCCCGCCGTTGTGCTCGCCGTCCAGTTGCCCAAGCGCTCGCCCTTGCTCACGCGACGCGGCTGGACCGCTTTCCTCGTCGCCCTGGTGCTGGTGTGCGCGGTCGCCCCGGTGCTGAACCTCGTGGTGCCGCCAGGCAGCGTGTTCCACATGAGCGACTACGCGGTGGCGCTGGTCGGCAAGATCATGTGCTACGCCATCTGCGCACTGGCGATGGACCTGATCTGGGGCTACACCGGCATCCTGTCGCTGGGACACGGCCTGTTCTTCGCGCTGGGCGGCTACGTGATGGGCATGTACCTGATGCGGCAGATCGGGCGCGACGGGCACTACAAGAGCGAACTGCCGGACTTCATGGTTTTCCTCGACTGGAAGCAGCTGCCCTGGCACTGGACCTTCTCCGACAGTTTCCTGGCCACCTGCCTGCTGGTGGTGGCCGTGCCGGGCATCGTCGCTTTCGTGTTCGGCTTCTTCGCCTTCCGCTCGCGCATCAAGGGCGTGTACTTCTCCATCATCACGCAGGCGCTGACGTTCGCTGCCATGCTGCTGTTCTTCCGCAACGAAACCGGCTTCGGCGGCAACAACGGCTTCACCGACTTCAAGCGCATCCTGGGTATCTCGATCCAGACGCCGCAGGCGCGCATGGTGCTGTTCGTGCTGACGGGCGTCACGCTGCTGGGCTTCTACCTGGCGGCGCGCTGGCTGGTCACGGCCAAGTTCGGCCGGGTGCTGCAGGCCGTGCGCGATGCCGAGTCGCGCGTCATGTTCTCCGGCTACAACCCGGTGGGCTACAAGCTCACCATCTGGACCATCTCGGCCGTGATGTGCGGCGTGGCCGGCGCGCTGTACGTGCCGCAGGTCGGCATCATCAACCCGGGCGAAATGAGCCCGGCCAACTCGATCGAGATCGCGATCTGGGCCGCGGTCGGAGGCCGCGCCACGCTGGTCGGGCCGATTGCCGGCGCATTCCTCGTGAGCGGCGCCAAGAGCTGGCTGACCGTCGCCGCCCCCGAGTTCTGGCTTTATTTCCTGGGCGCGTTGTTTATCGCCGTCACCCTGTTCCTGCCTGATGGCGTTGTGGGTCTGGCACGCAAGTTGCGGAGGGCCGGGCGCATTGCCGGGCCGCCCCAAGATGCGCCAGCCCCCTCGGGGGGCAGTGCGAAGCACGTGGGGGGGCCTGGTTCATGACACCCGACCTGATGGAAGAGGGGGCGCGCCGAGTCGCGGCTGCCAAACAGGCCGTAGTCCCCGGCAAGACCGAATCCGGCGGGCGCGCCGCCGGATTCGCCCACCTGCTGGTCGAAGGGCAGGTGGACGTGAGCCACGGCCGCATCCTGTACCTGGAAGACGTGAGCGTCAGCTTCGACGGCTTCAAGGCGATCAACAGGCTCTCGCTCGACATCGCCCCCGGCGAGCTGCGCTGCATCATCGGCCCCAACGGCGCGGGCAAGACCACGATGATGGACATCATCACCGGCAAGACGCGGCCCGACGCCGGCACCGTGTTCTTCGGCAGCACCATCGACTTATTGAGGTACAAGGAAGCCGACATCGCGCAGATGGGCATCGGTCGCAAGTTCCAGAAGCCCACAGTGTTCGAGATGCTCACGGTGTTCGAGAACCTCGAACTGGCGCTGAAGACCGACAAGAGCGTGCACGCTTCCATGCGTTTCCGGCTCGACTCGGCCGACGCCGACCGGCTGGCCGAGATCCTGCAGACCATCCATCTCGCCGACAGCGTGGACCGGTTGGCGGGTGAACTCAGTCATGGGCAGAAGCAGTGGCTGGAAATCGGCATGCTGCTGATGCAGGACCCCAAGCTGCTGCTGCTGGACGAGCCGGTGGCCGGCATGACGGACGAAGAGACGGCGCGCACCGGCGAACTGTTCCTGTCGCTCAAGGGCAAGCATTCGCTGATGGTGGTGGAGCACGACATGAGCTTCATCCGCACGATCTCGGAGAAGGTCACCGTGCTGCACGAAGGCTCGGTGCTGGCGGAGGGGACGCTCGACCAGGTGCAGGGCGACGAACGCGTGATCGAGGTGTATCTTGGGCGCTGAATACGTGTCCGTTTTCCCATGCTGACAGTCAAGAACATCAACCAGTTCTACGGCGGCTCGCACATCCTCAGGGACGTGAGCCTCGAGGCAAGGCCCGGCCAGGTTACGGTGGTGCTGGGTCGCAACGGCGTGGGCAAGACCACGCTGCTGAAATCGCTGATGGGGCTGGTGCCGATCCGCGAAGGCAGCATCGAGTTCGACGGCAAGGCCATCCAGAAAGACACGCCCTACGAGCGCGCACGCGCCGGCATCGGCTTCGTGCCGCAGGGCCGCGAGGTCTTTGCGAGGCTCACGGTGGAGGAAAACCTGCGCATGGGCCTGGCCTACCGCAAGGCCGGCACGCCCATCCCCGCCGAACTGTTCGAGCTTTTCCCAGTGCTCAAGCAGATGCTCGGCCGGCGCGGCGGAGACCTGTCGGGCGGGCAACAGCAGCAACTGGCGATCGCGCGGGCCCTGGCCGCGAGCCCCCGGCTGCTGGTGCTGGACGAACCTACCGAGGGCATACAGCCGAGCATCATCAAGGACATCGGCCGGGTCATCCGCATGCTGGCCGATCGCGGCGAGATGGCGATCCTGCTGGTCGAGCAGTACTACGACTTCGCGCGAGAGCTCGCCGACGAGTACCTGGTGATGGAACGGGGCGAGGTGATTGCGCGCGGCCGCGGCAAGGACATGGAGGCCGACGGCGTGCGGCAGATGGTCGCCATCTAGGCGCAACTGTAGGCTGGTGCTGACCGCGACTCAGGGGCACGGCCCGCACGGGCGCGCCCCGGCGCGCCGTACCCTGCATTGGAAATAAACTTTCCAGGAGAACCAAATGCCCATCATCCTCTGGCTACTCGGCGTGCCGCTCACCATCGTGCTGCTGCTGATGCTGTTCGGCGTGCTCTGAACTAGATATCGGATTCCTCGTTCATCGCGGCCCGCATCGTGTCGGGCTGCGCCGCTTCGTGCCGGTCCGCCAGGTAGTCGAAGAACACGCCGAAGCCCAGCAGGGCTGCCAGCAAGGCAGTGCTGAAGAGCAGCGGTCGGATCTGGTTGAGGGCCTGGGCGCGAGACACGTGTGAAGGCTAGCGCGGTGCGCGCCGAGCCATGTAGGACAACATCCTGTCTACGCATTGTTGCGCCAAAAAAGATCGGGCTGCCGTCCCCCGGATAGGGGAGGGCAGCCCGACATTGTGTGCAGGGGTTACCGGCGCGGCTGCACCAGCACCACGGGTTCCGAGGTCTGCGGCTCGACCGTGATGGAGCCCTGGCCCGAGGGCATCACGACCGTTTCCACCTCGCGCAGCAGGCCGCCACCGGCCACGCTGCCCTCGGTGTTGCCCATGCCCTTGATGCGGGCCTGGCAGGCAGCCTTGTCTTCGGCGCTGTTGAACACTTCGCAACGGGCCAGCGCATTCGCTTGCAGGTCGCCTTGCGTCTCCAGCAGGCCGCGCTGCTTGTCGGCGCGGGCGTTGCGCGCTTCGCGCAGGCAGGTCGCCTGGTCCTGCTGGGTCTTGCCGGTCAGGCACGACTGCACTTCCGACTGATAGCTGCCGGTCGCGTCGATGCCGGTCGTGCCGGCCACCTGGGCGGTGGCGGCGCCTACGGCCAGCACCGCGATCAGGCCAAACGAAACCAGGCTCTTGCGCGAGCGGGTGCGGTCGGTGGTTGTCATGGATGCCACTCCTTCGGGGGTTCAATGGAGTGAAGTTTCGTGGCCGGGACAGCTCGGCGCTGCCGGAGAGCACTGGTGCTGCAAGGAGTCCCGCAGCCGATAGCCGCGTAGGACGAAACCTAGCCGGTAAAATCCCGGCAACAGGTAGCGGAACAAATCCTCAGATCGCCCAGCCGCGTGGATCGGTGGCCGTTGCGCCCCAGAGCGAAGTGCGCCACGCGCGCCGCACCGCCCTCAGCAGCCCCACTGCCGGCTCCACCAGCGGCGCGAGCACGCGCACCACCACAACCCGCGGCCCCGGCGACGTGGCGCCCGCCGTGGCCGCCAGCGGGTGCGCCTGCAGCTCCTGCCTGGCGAGTTCCAGCGCAAGTTCGCGGCGCGAGCGCGGCATGTCGTCGCCCGCTACCAGGAACAGCGTGGCCAGGCAACGGTGCCCCGCCAGGCCGAGCGGGCCGTCCATCAGGCGCCGGTCGGCCGCGTCGATGCGCGCGTGTTCCAGCCACGCGCCGCGCAGTTCCAGGTGCTGCAGCACGTTGCCCCGGTCGAAGGCCTGCCCCGCCTGTGGCAGCCCGAAGGCCGCGATGTCCCAGCCGATCGCCTCGGCGCCGGGCGCCAGGTCGAACTCGACGCGGTTCTCCGCGATGCAGCCCGGGTAGTAGATGGCCTCTAGCGGCAACCACTCGAAGCGCGCGCCCGCGTCGAGCCGGATGCCAGTGCGCTGCACGGCGCCGGCACCGTCGCTGCGGTAGAAGCGCGCCGCGCCGGGCGTGGTGACCAGGCCGTGGCTCGCGTCCGATGCGCGCACGTCGATGTCCAGTGTGTCGCCGCCCACCAGCCCGCCCGGCGGGTGCACCACCACGTTGTGGCACACGGCGTCGCCTTCGGGGTACAGGCTCTGCAGGATGCGCAGCGGCCCGTCGTGCTCGAAGCGCGCCACCGAGCGGCCCGCTTCCATCGCATAGCGCAGTTGCAGCCGTGCGTGCCAGGTCACTACATGCCTTGCGAGCCGCGGTGCGCCCAGGCCGTGGTGTGCTTCTCGATGTAGCTGAACAGCTCGTACATCGCCATCGCCATCACGCTGATGACCACCAGCCCGGCAAAGGCGAGCGGCATGCGCTGCTGGCTGCCGGCCGACTGGATCAGGTTGCCGATACCCGAGTCGCCCGCCGTCATCTCGGCCAGCACCGTGCCCACGAAGGCGAGCGTGATGGCGATCTTCAGCGAGCCGTAGAAGTAGGGCATGGCGCGCGGCAGGCCCACCTTGACCAGCACGTCCCAGCGCTTGGCACCCAGCACGCGCAGCACGTCTTCCAGCTCGGGCTCCAGCGTGGCCAGGCCGGTGGCGATGTTCACCATGATCGGGAAGAACGAGATCAGGAAGGCGGTGGTGATGCCGGGGCCGACGCCCAGGCCGAACCACACCACGAGGATGGGCACGATCGCTGCCTTGGGGATGGCGTTGAACCCCACCATCAAGGGGTACAGCGCCGTGTAGGCGATGCGCGACGAGCCGATCAGGAAGCCGAGCAGCACGCCGGTGCCGATGGACAGCCCGAAGCCGACCATAGTGACCCAGAACGTGGACCAGGCGGCGGCGATCAGCGGTCCCTTGAACTCGATGAACTCGCTGGCGATGGCCAGCGGCGCCGGGAAGATGAACTCGGGCACCTTGAAGGCCTGCACCAGCACCTGCCACACCACCAGCAGCACGGCCAGCACGATCCAGGGCGACCAGCGCTCCAGTTGCCGGGGCTTCACGAAGCCACCTCCTGCTTGCGCGCAAAGCCAATGTGCCCGCGCAGCTCGTGGACGATGTCGGTGAAGCCCGGCGTATAGGTGAGCTCCAGGTCGCGCGGGCGCGGCAGGTCGACCTGCCGGCGCACGATGAAGCGGCCGGGCGAGCGGCTCATCACGTACACCGTGTCGGCGAGGAACACCGACTCGCGCAGGTCGTGCGTGACCAGGATCACGTTGAATCGCTGCTCGGTCCACAGGTCGCGCAGGATGCACCACAGCTCTTCGCGCGTGAACGCGTCGAGCGCGCCGAAGGGTTCGTCGAGCAGCAGCACCTTGGGCTCGTGGATCAGCGCGCGGCAGATGCTGGCGCGCTGCTGCATGCCGCCGGACAGCTGCCACGGGAACTGGTCCTCGTAGCCGCCCAGGCCCACCTTGGCGAGCAGCGCCCGCGCGCGCTCGGCGAACTGGGCACGCCTGGCCTTGAACTGGCTGCGGTACGGCTCCACGATTTCCAGCGGCAGCAGCACGTTGTCGAGCGTGGTGCGCCACGGCAAGAGCGACGGCGCCTGGAAGGCCATGCCAGAGATCTTCAGCGGCCCGGTGACCGGCTGGCCGTCCACGCGGATGCTGCCCTTGGACGGCCGGCGCAAGCCGGTCGCCAGCTTCATGAAGGTGGACTTGCCGCAGCCCGAGGGACCGACGATGGCGATGAACTCGCCTTCGGTCACCTGCAGGTCGATGGCTTCTACGGCGTACTGGCCGGCCGCCAGCAGGTCGTCGTTGTATGCGAGCCAGACGTCCTGGAAGTCGATGAACGCCAAGGTTATTTCTTTGCGGGGGGCAGGATGTTGAGTTCCGCCTTGGCCGGCAGGAACGAGCCGTTCCACACCGCATCGGCGCTCACGCGCGTCTTGGTGTTGAAGGCGTCGGACACCTGCGATGCCATCAGCGACAGCCGCCCGGGGTTGACCTGGCCGAAGCCTTCGGCGCGCGCGTCGGGGCTGGCCACCACGGAGTCGATGGCCATGCGCAGCCGGCGCTTCTCGAGATCGGTATTGGCGATCGGGTCGCGCTGCTTGATGTATTCGACGGCCGGGTCGGGGTTGGCCATCACCTCCTTGGCGCCCTTGGCAAAGGCGGACAGGAAGGCCTTGATCGCGTTGGGGTTCTCACGGATCAGCTTGGGCGAGGCGATGATCACGTTGCCGTACAGCTTGACGCCGTGCTGCGAGTACGGGAACACCACCACGTCTTCCAGCTTCACGCCGCGCGCTTCCAGGTTCAGCAGCGATGTGAAGCCGAAGCCGGTGATGGCGTCGACCTCGCCGCGCGCCAGCATCGTTTCGCGCAGGGGCGGGTCCATCGACACCCAGGTGGTGGTGGCGATGCCGTTGGCCTTCTGGAAGATCGGGTAGGCGCGGCGGCCGGCGTCGAACACCGGGGCGCCCAGTTTCCTGCCGTTGAGGTCGGCGGGCGACTTGATGCCCGACTTCTTCAGCGCCATCACGGCGGCCGGTGTGTTGTTGTAGACCATCATCACCGCCACCGGCTTGTTGGGCGCGTCGGGGTTGTTGGCGTGGAACTCCATCAGCGCCGCCAGGTCGGCGAAGCCCATGTCGTAAGTGCCCGAGGCCACGCGCTGCACCGCCGCGCCCGAGCCGCTGCCGGCGTCCACCGTCACGTCCAGCCCGGCCTGCTTGAAGTAGCCCTTGGCCACGGGCAGCAGGAACAGCGCGCCGGGGCCTTCGAAGCGCCAATCGAGCTGGAACTTGATGGGCGTGGCGGCCTGGGCGTGGGCGGCACCGCCGGCCAGGGCCAGGGCGAGTGCGGTGGATTGGAGGAACAGCCTCTTCTTCATGGTGGGAACTCCGTCGATGGGAACGAATGCGTGAAACACGAGAGCTATGCAAGAACGATGCCGCCCGGCGGGCGCGGCTGCCAAAGCTGCATTGTGGCCTGCTGCTGAGGCACCCTGCCCGAGGGGAATCCCCGGGCGCCGGCTTGCGCGGGCCAATCGGCGTTGTCTGACGCCGCGTCGCGGTGGGGCCGCACTTGGGGCCCTTACGCCTGACTACGCGCCTCGCGCGCAGGCCCAACCATAGTCGACTTTGTCAACAACACGCCGTATTCGGCAAAGTTAAAGGAGAGTGCTATGGGTTTCCTCGTTTGGTTGATCGTTGGCGGTATCGTCGGCTGGCTGGCCAGCCTCATGATGCGTACTGACGGCCAGCAGGGCATCCTGCTGAACGTGGTGGTGGGTATCATCGGCGCCTTCATCGGCGGCTGGATCATCTCGCCGCTGGTGGGCGTGGGCACCATCAACGAAGGCATCAGCATCGGGTCGGTGGTTGTATCGCTGATCGGCGCCGTCATCCTTCTTGCGATCGTCAACCTGTTCCGCCGCGGCCGAGTCCGCTAAGGCAAACAGGACAGCAACCAAAAGGGACGCCAGTGGGCGTCCCTTTTTCATCGGGAACCATCGTAGGCTGGGGTGAAACCCCAGCTGCCTTCAGCCGCGCGCCGCCGCCGCCGCCGTCAACGCCGTCATGTTCACCACCCGCCGCACGGTGGAAGAAGGCGAAAGCACATGCACCGGCGCGCGCGCGCCCAGCAGGATCGGGCCCACCGTGATGCCGTGGCCGCCCGTCATCTTCAGCACGTTGAACAGGATGTTGGCCGCATCCAGCGTCGGGCAGATCAGCAGGTTGGCTTCGCCCGACAGCGTGCCGCCTTCCATCAGGCTGGCATTGCGCACCGCTTCCGACAGGGCCGAATCGCCCTGCAGCTCGCCGTCGCACTCGACGTCCGGCGCCAGCTTCATGAACAGGTCGCGCGCCAGCCGCATCTTGGCGGCCGAGCCGCGGGTGGACGAGCCGTAGTTGCTGTGCGAGAGAAATGCCACCTTCGGCGGCAGGCCGAAGCGGCGGATCTCGCGCGCGGCCATGAGCGCGATGTTGGCAAGCAGCTCCGCCGTCGGGTCTTCGTTGACGTAGGTGTCGGCGATGAACAGCGTGCGGTCGGGCAGCATCAGCGCGTTCAGCGTGGCGAAGCCGGGCGCGTCCGCGGCCGTGCCGATCACGTTGCGCACGTGGTCCAGGTGCTGGTCGAAGCGGCCGACCAAGCCGCACAGCATCGCGTCGGCATGGCCGAGATGCAGCGACAGCGCACCGATCAGCGTGTTGGACCGCCGCACCGCGGCCTTCGCTGCCTCGGGCGTAACGCCGCTGCGCCCCATCAGCTTGTGGTACGCCTCCCAGTACTGGCGAAAGCGCGTGTCGCTCTCCGGGTTGACGCATTCGACGTCCTCGCCCAGCTTGAAGCGCAGCCCCGCCTTGGCGATGCGCGCCTCGATGACCGCCGGGCGGCCGATGAGGATCGGCTTTGCCAGCTTGTCGTCCAGCGCGAGCTGTGCAGCGCGCAGCACGCGGTCGTCCTCGCCTTCGGCGTAGACGATGCGCTGCGCCTGCACCGACCTGGCCGCGGCAAACACCGGCCGCATGATCATGCCGGTCTGGTAGACAAAGCGCGTCAGGCCCTGTGTGTAGCTGTCGAAGTCGGTGATCGGCCGCGTGGCCACGCCGGACTCGGCTGCCGCGCGCGCCACCGCTGGCGCGATGCGCAGGATCAAGCGCGAATCGAAGGGCGTGGGGATCAGGTAGTCGGGCCCGAAGCTGAGTTCCTTGCCCGAGTAGGCATTGGCCACTTCCTCGCTGATGTCGGCCTTGGCCAGGTCGGCGATCTGCCGTACGCAGGCGAGCTTCATGGCTTCGGTGATCTTGGTGGCGCCGCAGTCCAGCGCGCCGCGGAAGATGTACGGGAAGCACAGGACGTTGTTCACCTGGTTCGGGTAGTCCGAACGGCCGGTGGCGATGATGCAGTCGGGCCGCGCCGCCTTGGCGAGCTCGGGCCGGATCTCGGGCTCGGGGTTGGCCAGCGCCAGGATGATGGGCTGGCTGCCCATGGTCTTGACCATCTCGGCCGTGAGCACGCCCGCCGTCGAGCAGCCGAGGAAGACGTCGGCGTCCTTCACCACGTCGGCCAGCGTGCGCTTGGACGTGTCCTGCGCGTAACGGGCCTTCGACTCGTCGTAGCCGCCCGGGCGGCCCTGGTAGACGACGCCCTTGGAGTCGCACATGAAGACGTTGCGCGCCTGCACGCCCAGCCCCACGAAGACGTCCAGGCAGGCAATGGCGGCGGCGCCCGCGCCCGAAACGGCCACCTTCACATCGCCGATCTTCTTGCCCACCAGTTCCAGCCCGTTGAGCAGTGCCGCGGACGAGATGATGGCCGTGCCGTGCTGGTCGTCGTGGAACACCGGGATGTTCAAGCGGTCGCGCAGCTTGCGCTCCACGTAGAAGCACTCGGGCGCCTTGATGTCCTCGAGGTTGATGCCGCCCAGCGTCGGCTCGAGCGCGGCGATGATCTCCACCAGCTTGTCGGGGTCCATCTCGGCCAGTTCGATGTCGAACACGTCGATGCCCGCGAACTTCTTGAACAGGCAGCCCTTGCCTTCCATCACCGGCTTGCCGGCCAGCGGGCCGATGTTGCCCAGGCCCAGCACGGCCGTGCCGTTGGTGATCACGCCGACGAGGTTGCCGCGCGACGTGTACTCGGCGGCCAGCGACGGGTCGCGCTGGATGTCCAGGCAGGGATACGCCACGCCGGGCGAGTAGGCCAGCGACAGGTCGCGCTGGTTCGACAGCGGCTTGGTCGGGCTGATCGAGATCTTGCCGCGGGTGGGGGTACGGTGGTATTCGCGGGCTGCATCGCGCAGGGCGACTTCTGCTTGCGAGAGTTGGGCTTCTTCGGCCATGACGTCTCCTTGGGGGTTTGCACCCGACACCGTACTCCCATTCAGACCGCCCGGCGTGCGTGAAAACACGTGGGAAGGCCTTCTTCTGATACAAATCAAGGCCCCAGAGCGAGAACATACATGGCAGTCGAATCCCTTCCCCTCGATCCCTCCATCGTCGAAAAGCTGAAAGGCGTGACCACGGCCACCCTGACGACGGTGCTGCTGAAGAAAGGCCTGCGCAACGTCTGGATCCGCGGCACGCGGCCGCTGGCGCCCGGCTACCCGCGCCTGGTGGGGCGCGCGTTCACGCTGCGCTTCGTGCCGCAGCGCGAAGACCTCGCCACGCCGGCGTCGTGGGGCAACCCGATTTCCACGCGGGCCGCGATCGAAGCCATGCCGGCCGGCTGCATCGCGGTGGCCGGCGCCATGCGCATCACCGATGCAGGCATCTTCGGCGACATCCTGTGCGCGCGCATGCGCAAGCGCGAGGTGGCGGGACTCGTCACCGACGGCGTGATCCGCGACATCGCGGGCGTGCTGGGCACGCAACTGCCCGTGTGGTGCCAGGGCACGGCGGCGCCTTCGTCGGTGACCGGCCTCACCTTCGTCGGCTGGCAGGAGCCCATCGACTGCGGCGGCGTGGCGGTGTTTCCCAACGACGTGATCGTGGTCGACCAGGACGGCGCCGTGCTGATACCGGCCGCGCTGCTCGACGACGTGATCGCCGAGTCGGTCGAGCAGGAGCGGCTGGAAGGCTGGATCATGGGCCAGGTGGAGCAGGGTGTGCCGCTGCCCGGGCTGTACCCGCCGAACGACGAGAACAAGGCGAAGTACCAGGCCTGGAAGGCCAGCCAGAAGGGCTGATCCCGATGCTGCAATTCACTGATGTCGAAGCCGCAGCCGCCCGCCTGAAGGGCGTAGCCCACCGCACGCCCGTGCTGACCTCGCGCACGCTCGACGCGATGCTGGGCGCACAGGTCTTCATGAAGGCCGAGAACCTGCAGCGCATGGGCGCCTTCAAGTTCCGCGGCGGCTACAACTCGGTCAACGCCCTGTCCGATGACCAGCGCGCGAAAGGCGTGGTGGCCTTCTCGTCCGGCAACCACGCGCAGGCCGTGGCGCTGGCCGCGAAGCTGCACGGCTGCAAGGCGACCATCGTGATGCCGCACGACGCACCCGCGCTGAAGCTCGCGGCCACGCGCGGCTACGGCGCCGAAGTCGTGATCTACGACCGCTACAAGGAAGACCGCAACGCCATCGGCAAGCGCATCGCCGACGAGACCGGTGCCGTGCTGATCCCGCCCTACGATTACCTGCCGGTCATGGCGGGGCAGGGCACGGCGGGGCTGGAGCTGCTGCAGGACGCCGGAGCGCTGGACGCGATGATCGTCTGCGCCGGCGGCGGCGGCTTCCTGTCAGGCTGCACCGTGGCGGCCAGGCACCTGCATCCCGCCATCCGCATGTACGGCGCCGAGCCCGAGCGCGGCAATGACATGCAGCAGTCCCTGCGCGAGGGCCGCATCGTGAGCATCGACGTGCCGCGCACCATCTGCGACGGGCAGCAGACACAGTCGGTCGGCAAGCATCCCTGGGAAGTCATCCGCTCCCAGGTGGCCGGCATCCTCGCGGTGCCCGACCCCGTGGTGGTCGAAGCCATGCGGTTCGCCTTCGAGCGCATGAAGGTCGTGCTGGAGCCGTCCGGCGCCTGCGCCCTGGCCGCGCTGATGCACCACCGCGAGCAGTTCCGCGGGCAGCGGGTCGGCGTGACGCTGTCGGGCGGCAACATCGGCATGGACCGGTTCATCGCGTTGATGACCGGCGCCGAGGTGGTGGACTGAGGCTACTTCAAACCGTGGAAGTCGAGCAGCCGCGTTGCGAACAGCGTCTCGGCCAGGAAGCACAGCAGCGCCAGCAGGAAGCAGCCGACCCCGAGCAGGAAGCTCACCACGGCCGACCAGTTGCTGCGAAACGCCGTGGTTTCGCCCAGGAACAGCAGGATGATGGTCAGGCCGATCAGGAAGGCGCACAGCGTGAGCAGCGCAATGCAGCCCGCGAACGCGCAGGCCGTGCAGTTCCGTGAAGATGCGCAGCCGCAGGTCCTCGTCGGTGCTTTCGCGGGCGCGCTCCTCGATGGAGCGGGCGCGGTCGATGATGCGCGCGAGCCGTCCCGCCACGGCACCGATCATGCCCGACACGGCGGTCAGCAGGAACACCGGCGCTATGGCCAGCTGGATGCCGTGCTGCACGGCGGAGATGTCGATCGGCGAGGCCATGGTGCGCTCCTTCGTGGCCTGCATTATTGGCCGTGGTAGAAACCGCCGGGTGATCACGCCGCTGCCCCGCAACCCCGGCGCCGAAGCGTTCGACGCGCTGCACGACTCGCCACAGGACTGGATCGCTGCCATCCGGCAGGTCGCCGCGCGCTATACCGTGCAGCCGGTGCAGCCTGCTAGTGGCGGCACGGTGCTGGTGGGCCTGGCCGATGACGTGGTCGTCAAGCTCTACCCGCCGTTCCTGCGTGACCACTTCGACTTCGAGGCGGCGGTGCTCCCGCGCCTGGACGGCCGCCTGTCGGTGCCGACGCCCTCGCTCATCGACCGATTCGAGCACGAGGGCTGGCCGGGGCTCGCGATGACGCGGCTGCAGGGGCAGGGGCTTACGGACGTCTGGCCCGCGCTCGACGAGGACGCGAAGTGCGACACGCTGGCTGCGCTCGGGCGGCTCGCCGCTGAAGTCCATGCAATGCCGCCCGATGGCGTCGAAAGGCTGGCGCCACCCTGGCCTGAATTCATCGCGAGGCAGCAGGCAGGGTGCCTTGCGCGCCACACCCGGGGCCGCCTGCCGCCGCAATTGCTGGCCCAGGTGCAAGCGTTCGTGCAGGGCGAGCTGCCCACAGGCTCGCCCGTCATACTCACCGGCGAGTACACCCCCATGAACCTGCTGTACGACGGCGGCCTCACGGGCATGTACGACTTCGGCGACGGGCTGGTCGGCCCCGCAGCGTATGACTGGCTGGGACCGCTGTGCTTCCTGGCAGCGGGGCATGGCCGGCGATGCGACGCGTTCCTGACGGCCTATGGCGCACCAGCCGGCCGCGACTGGCGCTTGCCCCTGCTGCGCCTGCTGCTGCTGCACCGCTATAGCAACCCCGTCGGGCAGATCGGGATGACCGGCTGGCAATCTGCGCGCACGTTCGAGGAAGTGGCCGGCATCATCTGGCCGCTGTAGGGCCGATTCACTTCGCGCAAGCGCGCCGGGCGAAAGCAGTGCACAATCGGGGGGCGCGCAGCCCACCGGGTTACGCGCACACCTGCGGTGATAAGTCAGTTTCGCGCTTTCGAATCTTTTCCCTGAGTTTGTGATTGCATCCGGGCTCCATCGCTCCCCAACCTTCAATGGAGTCCCCTATGGGCAACAAACTTTACGTGGGCAACCTGCCCTACTCTTTCAACGACAGCGACATGCAGCAGGCGTTCAGCCAGTTCGGCACCGTCGGCAGCGCCAAGGTCATGATGGACCGTGACACCGGACGCTCCAAAGGCTTCGGTTTCGTCGAAATGAGCTCGGCTGCAGAAGCGCAGTCCGCCATCCAGGGCATGAACGGCCAGCAGCACGGCGGCCGCGGCATCGTGGTGAACGAGGCGCGCCCGATGGAGCCGCGCACCGGTGGCTCTGCCCGCCGCTTCTGATGGCCAAGGAAGAACTGATCGAGATGCGGGGCCGCGTCGACGAAATCCTGCCGGATTCCCGTTGCCGCGTCATCCTGACCAACGGGCATGAGCTGATCGCCTACACCGGCGGCAAGATGAAGAAGCACCGCATTCGCATCATTGCCGGCGACGACGTGACGCTCGAGCTGTCGCCGTACGACCTGACCAAGGGCCGCATCATGTTCCGGCACCTGCCGGAGCGCAGGCCCCAGACGGGCGCGCCGGTGCATCGTCCGCGGCGCTGACGCGCTGAAGGGGGCCTGCCTCAGCAGGCATTACAGCCACCCGCTCGCCAGATCGCGATGCCGGGATGGCAGTCGGCGGGGAGCTTCGAGGCAGTGGCGGAGAGGGTCTGGCCGTAGCAAACTGACCACTATCGATACCACTGCCGCAACTCGATGGGGTTGCCGTCCGGATCCCTGATCTCCGCGCGCGCATAGTCGGCGCGCTTCACAGGGCCCCAGGCGGCGTCTACGCCCTTGCCCTTGAGCATCAGCAACGCGCCATCCATGTCGTCCACCTCGAGCGCGAGGCATTGCCAGCCGAGCCGCAGCTCGGTGTTGCGAGCCGGGATGCCCATCGCTGCGGGATAGCACATCACTTCCACGGTGGTGCCGCCCAGCTCGAGGTAGACCAGCTCCAGCGGCCCGGCGGGCGTCTCGGGAATCCGCATGCGCTCCCGCTCGCGAAAGCCGAGGACGTCGGTATAGAAGCGGACCGCGCGCTCGGGCGCTGCGGTGAGCAACTCGATGTGGTCGATGCGCTTGAACATGCGGGTCAGTATAGGAGTCGGACGCCGTCCAGGAGAAATCACCCCGCCGCCTTACCCCGCTCCTGGTTGCAGCGGCTCAGGGTGCCGCTCGAGCCGCCGCAAGCCGTTCCGCCGCCCTGATCGCGCGCACCTTGCGCATGACCAGCACCTGGTAAGCCGGCCCGAGCAGCCGGGTGAAGAAGTCCATCATGATCGCGTCGCGGCCGACGAGCACGCGCCGGGCGTTGCGCTCGACGCCGGCGATGACCTGGCGCGCGGCCGACTGGGCCGTCGTGACCTGGATCATGCGGTCGGCGCGGTCGCGATGGACTTGCGCCTCCATGCCGCTGGCGCGGCAAAAGCCGGCGTCGACGCGGGAGGCCTTCGCGATGTTGGTGGCCACGCCCCCGGGATGCACGCAGGTTGCGCTGACTGGCGCGCCTTCGAGCTCGAGCTCCATGCGCAGCGCCTCGGTATAGCCGCGCACAGCGAACTTGCTCGCGTTGTAAGCCGACTGCGTCGGCAAGGCCAGGAGGCCGGCCACGCTGCAGACGTTGACCACGTGTCCCTCGCCGCTCTCGCGCAGGTGGGGCAAGAATGCCTGGGTGCCATGCACGACGCCCCAGAAGTTTGTGTCCATCACCCATTGGAAGTCCGCGAGCGGCGTGGTTTCGGCAAATGAGCTGAGCGACACGCCGGCATTGTTGAACAGCAGGTTGACCTTGCCGTGCGCGGCACGGGACTGCGCCGCCCACTCGAACACCGCGTTGCGATCGGCAACGTCGACGACGCTGCTGGTGACGAGGGCACCCGGGGTCTGCACCAGTTGCACGGTTTCTGCAAGCCCTTGCGCACTGCGGCTGCTGAGCGCCAGTGCGCAACCGCGCTGCGCCAGCTCTATCGCCAGCGCGCGGCCGATGCCGGATCCTGCGCCGGTGATTGCCGCCACCTTGCCCTGGAAGTTCATCCCGTCCTTCTTTCGGAGTGGATGTTGGGGGACCGATTACACGTCGAACGCGGCAACGCCTCCTTTGACGTGTGTCAAGGATGGGTACGGCTAGAGGTGACGCCGCTGGTGGTGCACCCGAGGTATCAGCAGTTCTGCGAGGCGGGTGCGCACGGATTCACCCGCACGTCGTATGCTCCAGCATCATGAGTGCCACTGTCACGATCCGTCGGCTCGATGCCGGCTCCCTGGGTGAACTTGCGCCGCAGCTCTCCGACCTGTTCGCCGACGCCGTCGCACCGCACCGCGCCGAAATCGTGAAGCTGGTCGTGCACCGGCGCGCGCGCGGGCGTGGCCTGGCCGAGGCGCTGATGCAAGCGGCCGAGCGCGAAGCGCGCGCCATGGGCCGGCCGCACCTCACGCTCTTCACGCGCCGCGGCTGCGAGGCCGAGCGGCCCTACGAAAAGCTCGGGTGGTCGCTCGCTGGCGTGATCCCGCACGACTCGGCGATGCCCGGCGGCACGCCGTGTGACGGCGCGCTCTACTTCAAGCAGCTGGCCCCATGACAACCGGCATGCGCAAGGGCCTCACCAACTACGGCGACGCCGGCTTCTCGCTGTTCCTGCGCAAGGCCTTCATCAAGGGCGCGGGCTATACCGACCGCGCGCTGGACCGGCCCGTCATCGGCATCACCGACACCGCCAGCGGCTACAACCCCTGCCACGGCAACATGCCGCAACTGCTGGAGGCGGTGCAGCGTGGCGTGCTGATGGCGGGCGGCCTGCCGGTGAAGTTCCCCACCATCAGCATCGGCGAGAGCTTTGCCAACCCGACCAGCATGTACCTGCGCAACCTCATGTCGATCGACACCGAGGAGATGCTGCGCGCGCAGCCGATGGATGCGGTGGTGCTGATCGGCGGCTGCGACAAGACCGTGCCGGCGCAACTGATGGGCGCTGCGTCGGCGGGGCTGCCTGCCATCCAGCTCATCACCGGCTCCATGCTCACCGGCTCGCACCGTGGCGAGGTGGTGGGCGCGTGCACCGACTGCCGCCGCTTCTGGGCGCGCTTTCGCGCCGAGGACATCGAAGAAAGCGAGATCAACGCCGTCAACGACCAGCTGGTTCCCAGCGTGGGTACGTGCTCGGTGATGGGGACGGCGAGCACCATGGCTTGCATCGCGGAAGCGCTGGGCATGACGGTGCCGGGCGGCGCGTCGCCGCCTGCCGTCACGGCCGACCGCATGCGCGTGGCCGAGAACACCGGCGCGACTGCGGTGCAGATGGCGAAGGACGGCCTGACCGTCGACCGCGTGCTGACCGCCAAGGCTTTCGAGAACGCCATGCGCGTGCTGCTGGCGATCGGCGGCTCGACCAACGCAGTGGTGCACCTGACGGCCATCGCGGGCCGTATGGGTTTCGAGGTCGACCTGCAGGCGCTGGACCGCATGGGCCGCGAGACACCGGTGCTGCTGGACCTGAAGCCCTCGGGCCACCACTACATGGAGCACTTCCACGCGGCGGGCGGCATGGCCACGCTGCTGCGCGAACTGCAGCCGCTGCTGCACCTGGACGCGTTGACGGTCACGGGCCGCACGCTTGGGGAAGAGCTCGAAAACGCGCCACCGCCCTTCCCGCAGGACGTGGTGCGCCCGCGCAGCAACCCGATCTACCCGCAGGGCGGCCTGGCCGTGCTGCAGGGCAACCTGGCGCCCGGCGGCGCGATCATCAAGCAGTCGGCGGCCGACGCGCGCCTGATGGAGCACGAGGGCCGCGCCGTCGTGTTCGAAGGGCTCGAAGACCTGGCGCTGCGCATCGACAGCGACGAGCTGGACGTGACGGCCGACGACGTGCTGGTGCTGAAGAACATCGGCCCCAAAGGCGCGCCCGGCATGCCCGAGGCGGGCTACATCCCGATCCCGCGCAAGCTGGCGCGGCAGGGCGTGAAGGACATCGTGCGCATCTCCGACGGCCGCATGAGCGGCACGGCCTTCGGCACCATCGTGCTGCACGTCACACCCGAGTCGGCGGTGGGCGGGCCGCTCGCGCATGTGCGCAACGGCGACCGCATCCGCCTGTCGGTCGAGCGGCGCGAGATCAGCCTGCTGGTGGGCGACGAGGAGCTCGCGCGGCGCGCCCAGGAACAGCCGGTGCTGGAGCCGACTGCGGAACGCGGCTATCGCAAGCTGTTCCTCACCACCGTGACGCAGGCGGATCAGGGTGTCGACTTCGATTTCCTGCGCGCTGCCGCCATGCAGGGCCGCATTCCCAAGGCATGAACCACTACCTGGCACCTCGCATCGTCGAAACCGCGCGGCTGCAACTGCGCCCGTTCCGGCTGCCGGACCACGAGGACTTCACGCGCATCCGCGCCGACCCCGACGTCACCCGGTACCTCGGCACCGGCGACGCCAGCACACCCGACCTGTCGTGGCGCGTCATGATGGGCCTGCTGGGTCACTGGGAGCTGGTGGGCTACGGCGTGTGGGCGGTGACGCTCAAAGACGGAACCCTCGTCGGGCAATGCGGCTTCATCGACGTCTATGGCTGGCCGGGCTTCGAGCTGATGTGGATGCTGGGCAAGGACTACTGGGGGCACGGCTATGCGAAAGAGGCGGCTTCGGCTGCGCTGGACATCGCATATGGCCCCATGAAGCGCGAGCGCGTGATCAGCCTGATCCGCCCGGGCAACGACCGCTCGGTGCGCCTGGCCGAAGCTCTGGGCGCACGGCGCGAAGGCACGGTCGACCTGCTGGGCAGCCCCGCCGACCTGTTCGTGCATCGCAACCCTGCATCCGTTTGACAAAACGCAGATGGGGCGGGCGGGGCCCCCTGCATGATGGGCCGATACCGAAATGCAGGAGATTGCCGTGTCCCGTTCGTTCCTTGCCATCCTCGCTGCCGTAGCGGCTTTCACCTATTCGCTCTTCCTGGCGGAGAATGCGCTCGCCGCCGACAACACCGGCAAGGTGGTCCAGTTCCAGAACGGTGGCGGCTACACCTACGCCGAAGTCGAGGTCACGGGCGGCCAGAAGGTCTGGATCGCCGGCTCGCAGATCGAAGTGAAGAAGGGCACCCAGGTCCGCTGGGGCAACGCGATGGTCATGCGCAACTTCGACTCGAAGGCGCTGAACAAGCGCTTTGCCGAAATCCTGTTCGTCGACGGCTGGGGCCCGGTGGGCAAGCAGTCGACGGCGACGTCGCCCCACGGCAGCTACCCGACCCCGCAACTCGGCGCCGCACCGCCCGCTGCTGCCGGCACGCCCGACGGCGGCGTGGTCAAGAGCGTGGCCAATGCAGGCGGCTACAGCTACATCGAGGTCACCAAGGGCAGCGGCACCGTGTGGGTGGCCGCCATGGAGACACCCATGAAGGCCGGCGACAAAGTGCAGTGGCAAGGCGGCACCGAGATGAGCAACTTCACCGCCAAGTCGCTCAACCGCACTTTCCCCAAGATCATCTTCGCGCAGACGGTGACGGTCGCGAAATAGGCGCCGGTATCATGGCGGGATGACGCAGAAGCAGTCCTTGCGCATCCTCATCCTGGGAGGCACCGGCCTCACGGGTCCCCACCAGGTCCGATACGCCGCCGCCCGCGGCCACCAGGTGACCGTGTTCAACCGCGGCCGCACGCAGCCGGTCGACTGGCCCGCCGGCGTGGAGCACCTGACCGGCGACCGCCTCACCGGCCAGCTCGACGCCCTGCGCGGGCGCGACTGGGACGTGTGCATCGACAACCCCACCACGCTGCCCTCCTGGGTGCGCGATGCGGGGCAGGTGCTCGCAGGGCACGTGTCGCACTACATCTTCATCTCCACCATCTCGGTCTACGCGAACCTCGAGCAGCCGCCCAACGAGTCGTCGCGCCTGGCCTCCTACGGCGGGCCCGACGTGTACGCGGAAACGATGGACACGCTGCGCGCATCGGGCATGCAGCTGTACGGGCCGCTGAAGGTCGCATGCGAGCAAGAGGCACGGCGGCAGTTCGGCGACGCCACCACCATCATCCGCCCCGGCCTCATCGTGGGCACCGGCGACCAGACCGACCGCTTCACCTATTGGCCGCTGCGCCTGGCGCGCGGCGGCGAAGTGCTGGCGCCCGGCACGCCGGACGACCCGGTGCAGGTGATCGACGCGCACGACCTGGCCGAGTGGACCATCCGCGTGGCCGAGCAGCGCATCACCGGCACCTTCAATGCCACCGGGCCCGCCAAGACGCTGCGCTTCGGCGACATGCTGCGGGCCATCGACCCGGCGGCGCAACTCACCTGGGTGCCGGCCGACTTCCTGGCGCAGCAGGGCGTGAAACCCTGGAGCGACATGCCGGCATGGGTGCCACCGCAGGGCGAGATGGGCGGCATGATGCGCGCCGATGTGAGCCGTGCGGTGGCTGCGGGGCTGACCTTCCGGCCCATTGCGCAGACGGCGCGCGATGCGCTGGACTGGTTCCGCTCGCAACCGGCTGAGCGGCAGGCGCAGCCGCGCGCCGGCCTGTCGGCCGCGCGCGAGGCCGAAGTGCTGCAGGCCTGGCGCGTCAGGCCGTAACGCGCTTGCGGCCGGTCCAGGCCGCCAGCTTCTCGCGCGCGCCGTTGGTCGCCGGGTCCATCATCTCGTCGTGCTTCTCGCGCTTGGCGCACAGCTCCAGCACGTAGCCGTTGGGGTCGCGGAAGTAGATCGAGTCGATGAAGCCGTGGTCGGACACGCCGCGCGTCTCTATGCCCTGCGCCTTGCCCTTCTCGAACATGCGCTTCAGCACGTCGGGGTCGACCTCCAGCGCGATGTGCAGGTCGTAGTCGTGCTGCGGCTTGAAGTCGAAGGCCATGTCGCCCGCCTCGAAGAAGGCCAGGTGCGAGCCGTCGTCGAGCCGGAAGAAGGTGTGCAGCGTCTCGGTGGCGCGCCCGCTCTTGGTCTCGTTGATCTCGACCACGCCGGCCAGCGGCAGGCCGAGGAAGTCCTCGTAGAAGCGGCGCGTCTCCTCCGAGTCGCGGCACCGGTAGGCGGCGTGGTGCAGCTTGCGGATCATGGTCAGACGGTCTCGAACTGCTGGCCCTTCAGCGACGCGGCGTAGCCGCTGATCGCTTCGTGCACCTTGCCCCAGCTCGGCAGCGCCTTCATGCGGCCCAGCCACGCGCACACGTTGGGGTAGTCGGCAAACGAGCAGCCGGCTACCTCGCCCACGCCTACCATGGCCGCGCCCTGGTAGTCGGCAATCGTCATCTTGTCGCCGCAGACGTAATTGTTGCCCGCGCCGAGGATGCTGTCGTTCAGCACCTTCAGCCAGCCGGCTGCGCGCTCCTTGCCCCACTGCACCTGCACCTTCTGCGATTCTTCGGTGGGCCGCTTCATGAAGCCGAAGATCTGCGGGTAGATGAAGCCGTAGTTGAACTCGCGGTTGAGCTGGGTGTTGAACCAGTCCATGCGCTCGTTGACGCGGGCGCGCTGCTGCAGGTCCTTGGGGTAGGCGTCCGAGCCGGTCTTTTCCGCCAGGTACTTCAGGATGGCGGAGCTTTCGGTCAGGCGGAAGGCGCCGTCTTCGAGCACGGGCACCAGGTGGTTGGGGTTGACCGACTCGAAAGGCGGTTTGTAGTTGGCGCCGGTGAAGATGTCGACCAGCTCGTAGTCGAGCGGGATCTTCGCTTCTTCGGCAAACAGCATGATGGGCCGGCAGCTGGTGGATGCGGGGTGGTAATAGAGCTTCATAAAGGCGGGCCTCCTGGGTCGGATCGACTTGGGGCGCCCATGCTACTGCCGCCGGGCGGCTTTGTCTTCCCCCGCCGCTTGCGCTACAAGGGCATATGCCAGCCGAAGGACCCCAGCCAGACTACGCCGCCCACGACGCCGTCTACCAGCGCCTGCGCGGCCAGCCGCAACGCAGCGGCTGGGACACGTACGAAGAGCTCGCGCGGGCCCTGGCCCTGCTGGACGACGTGTTGGACTGGAAGGGCTTCCCGCGCAGCGGCGACCTGCTGGAGATAGGCTGCGGCGCCGGCAACGTGTCGCTGCACCTGGCCGCCAAAGGCTATCGCGTGCGCGGGCTTGACATCGCACCGACCGCCGTGGCCTGGGCCCGGGACAACGCGCGCAGCGCCGCGCTGGAGGCCCGCTTCGACGTGGGTGACGTGCTTTCGCTGGCAAGCGTTGCCGACGCGAGCATGGACGTGGTGCTCGACGGGCATTGCCTGCACTGCATCCTGGGCGAGGATCGCGCGCGTGTCTTTGCGTCGGTGCGGCGCGTGCTGAAGCCCGGCGGCGTGTTCCTGCTTCGATCGATGTGCAACGAGCCGCCGCCCTCCTTCAGCGCCGAAGCGCTGGCCAACCGCCACGTCGGCCGCGCGCCCGCGCTGCTGCAGGAAATGGAGGCCGCGGGCTTCAGCCTGCTGGAGTGGCAGGTGGTGCCAGCGCAGGACGGGAACGACTTGGACGAACTGTTCGCCCTGGCCGCGCCCCAGTGACTCAACGCTTGGGCGCCAGCGCCTCCAGCGCGGTCACCAGCGCCGAATGGTCCGACTGCGCGTGACCGAGCGACGCGGTGGTCTGCATCAGTTGCGCCGCGATCGCCGTCTGCGGCAGCGCCATGCCCAGGCTGCGCGCGCCTTCCAGTGCCAGCCGCAGGTCCTTCTGGTGCAGCGCGATGCGAAAGCCCGGCGCGAAGGTGCGCTTGACCATGCGCTCGCCATGCACCTCGAGCACGCGCGAGCTGGCGAAGCCGCCCATCAGCGCCTGGCGCACCTTGGCGGGGTCGGCGCCGGCGCGTTCGGCGAACACCAGCGCCTCGGCGGCGGCTGCGATGTTGAGCGCCACGATGATCTGGTTGGCCACCTTGCACACCTGGCCGTCGCCCACGTTGCCCACGCGCGTGATGTTCTTGCCCATGTGCGCCAGCAGCGGCCGCACCCGTTCGAAAACCGCCTCGTCGCCGCCCACCATGATGCTGAGTGACGCCGCCTTGGCGCCGACCTCGCCGCCCGACACGGGCGCGTCGAGGTAGTCGCAGCCCAGCTCGGCGATGCGCGCGGCGAACCTGCGCGTGGCCATCGGGTCGATCGAGCTGCAGTCCACCACCGTCTTGCCGCGCGCCAGGCCCGAGGCCACGCCGTATTCGCCGAACAGCACCAGCTCCACGTCGGGCGTGTCGGGCACCATGATGAAGACGACGTCGGCGCGCTCGGCCACGCCGCGCGCGGTGGTGCATACCGTGGCACCTGCTTCGGCCAGCGCTGCCGGCACCTTGCCGCGCGTGTGGACGAACAGCAGGTGGCCCGCCGCCAGCAGGTGGCCGGCCATCGGCGCGCCCATCACGCCCAGCCCGATGAAGCCCAGTTTCAGTCCCGACCGCGTCATGCCGCCATCTCCTTGATCCAGCCCAGTCCTTCTTGCGTGGTGGTGCGCGGCTTGTACTCGCAGCCGATGTGGCCGCGCCAGCCCAGCGCGTCGATGTGGCGCAGCAGCCAGCGGTAGTTGATCTCGCCCGTGCCCGGCTCGTTGCGGCCGGGGTTGTCGGCGAGCTGGATGTGCCCGATGCGCGCCAGGTGCTTGCGCAGCGTCTCGCCGAGTTCGCCTTCCATGCGTTGCGCGTGGTAGATGTCGTACTGCAGGTACAGGTTGCCCGAGCCCACTTCGTCGATCAGCGCCAGCGCCTGGTCGGTGCGCGTTAGGAAGAAGCCGGGGATGTCGAAGTGGTTGATGGGTTCGACCAGCAGGCGGATCGAATGCTTCGCCAGTTCAGCCGCCGCGAAGCGCAGGTTGTCGACCAGCGTGGCATGCGCTTCTTCGCACGTGACGCCGGCCGGCAGCTTGCCGGCCAGGCAATTGAGCTGCGGGCAGTCGAGTGCCAGTGCGTACTCGATGGCCATGGCGACGCCGGCACGGAACTCGGGCACGCGTTGCGGGTGGCACGCGATACCGCGTTCACCGCCGCCCCAGTCGCCCGCGGGCAGGTTGTGCAGCACTTGCCGCAACTGGTGCTTGCGCAGCAGGGCGGCCAGGTCTTCCTTGGGGAAGTCGTAGGGGAACAGGTATTCCACGGCGTTGAAGCCTGCCGCCCTGGCGGCGGCAAAGCGCTCGCGAAACGGCAGCTCGGTGAAGAGCATGGTGAGGTTGGCGGCGAACTTGGGCATTTGGCGGTCTTCCTCAATCCAGCATCGCGGCCACGGCCGTTGGCGCATCTTCCTTCTTGGAGGCCAACTCCTCGAACTCGATGATGTTGTCGATCTCGGTGCCCATGGCGATGTTGGTCACGCGCTCGAGGATCACCTCGACCACCACCGGCACCTGGAACTCCTTCATCCACGCCTCGGCCTGCTCGATGGCGGGGCGCAGTTCTTCCTGCCGGTGCACGCGGATCGCCTTGCAGCCCAGCCCCTCGACCACCTTCACGTGGTCGACGCCGTAACCCCTCTCAGGAACGTCATCCGCCACGTTGATGTTGTCGAAGCCGAGCTGCACGCAGTAGTCCATCTCGAACCCGCGCTGCGCCTGGCGGATGAGCCCCAGGTACGAGTTGTTGACCACGATGTGGATGTACGGCAGCTTGAACTGCGCGCCCACCGCCAGCTCTTCGATCATGAACTGGAAGTCGTAGTCGCCCGACAGCGCCACGATGCGCCGCGTGGGGTCGGCCGCGCGCACGCCCAGTGCCGCCGGCACTGTCCAGCCCAGCGGGCCGGCCTGCCCGCAGTTGATCCAGTGGCGCGGCTTGTACACGTGCAGGAACTGCGCGCCCGCTATCTGCGACAGGCCGATGGTGCTGACGTAGCAGGTGTCGCGGTCGAAGGCGCGGTTCATGCACTGGTACACGCGCTGCGGCTTCATGGGCACGCTGTCGAAGTTGGTCTTGCGCAGCATGGTGCGCTTGCGCGCCTGGCACTCTTCGGCCCAGCCGCGCCGGTCGGGCAGGCGGCCCGCGGCCTTCCATTCGCGCGCCACTTCGACGAAGAGGGCGAGCGCCGCCTTGGCGTCGGACACGATGCCGAAGTCGGGGGCAAACACGCGGCCGATCTGCGTGGGCTCGATGTCCACGTGCACGAACTTGCGGCCCCTGGTGTACACGTCGACCGAGCCGGTGTGCCGGTTGGCCCAGCGGTTGCCGATGCCCAGCACGAAGTCGCTGGCCAGCATGGTGGCGTTGCCGTAGCGGTGCGACGTCTGCAGGCCGCACATGCCGGCCATGAGCGGGTGGTCGTCGGCGATGGCGCCCCAGCCCATGAGCGTGGGGATCACCGGCACGCCCAGCGTCTCGGCGAATTCGACCAGCAGCCCGGAAGCGTCGGCGTTGATGATGCCGCCGCCGGCCACTATCAACGGCTTTTCCGACGCCACCAGCATGCCCAGCGCCTTCTCGACCTGCGCCCGCGTGGCCGCCGGCTTGTACGCGGGCAGGGGCGCATAGGTGTCGGGGTCGAACTCGATCTCGGTGGTCTGCACGTCGAACGGCAGGTCCAGCAGCACCGGGCCGGGCCGGCCCGATCGCATCAGGTGAAAGGCCTGCTGGAACGCACCCGGCACCTGCGCCGGCTCGCGCACCGTCACCGCCCACTTGGTGACCGGCTTGGCGATGGACTCGATGTCCACCGCCTGGAAGTCTTCCTTGTACAGCCGCGCGCGCGGCGCCTGGCCCGTGATGCACAGGATCGGGATCGAGTCGGCCCACGCCGAGTACAGCCCCGTGATCATGTCGGTGCCGGCCGGCCCCGAGGTGCCGATGCACACGCCGATGTTGCCGGCTTCCGCGCGCGTGTAGCCCTCGGCCATGTGCGACGCGCCCTCGACGTGCCGCGCCAGGATGTGGCCGATGGTCCCTTGCTTGCGCAGTGCCGAATACAGCGGGTTGATGGCGGCGCCGGGCACGCCGAAGGCCTGCGTGACGCCTTCTTTCTCCATCACCCAGACGGCGGCCTGGGCGGCGGTCATTCTTGCCATGACGAATCTCCTGTGACTGGTCACGACTGTAGGAACTGTCCGCCCATTGCGGAACGCGCCCCCGGCCCATAAGATTTATTCCACACAGGAATACCCATGGACCGCCTTCAAGCGATGGAAATGTTCGTGCGGGTGGTGGAAACCGGCAGCTTCTCGAAAGCCGCCAAGGAGTTCGCCACCACCCAGCCCACCGTGACCAAGCAAGTCGCGGCCATCGAGCAGCACCTGAAAGTGCGCCTGCTCAACCGCAACACGCGCGGCGTAAGCCTGACCGAAGCGGGCACGCTGTACTACGACAAGTGCAAGTCAATCGTGCGCGACGTCGAAGAAGCCGACAGCATCGTGCAGCTGCGCCAGGGCCAGGCCCAGGGCCTGCTGCGCGTGGGCAGCTCGGTGGCTTTCGGCCGCCGCGTGGTGGTGCCGCTGGCATTGGACTTCATGGCGCACCACCCGCAGCTGCGGGTGGACCTGAGCTTCGAAGACCGCTACACCGACCTGGTGGCGCAGGGCATCGACGTGGCCATCCGCCTGGGCAAGCTGGCCGACAGCAGCCTGGGCGCGCGCAACCTGGGCGCCAACCCTTGGCTGATGGTGGCCTCACCCAAGTACCTGAAGAAGCACGGCGTGCCGCGTCGCCCGCAGGACCTGAGCGGCCACGACACCCTGATCTACAGCAGCGTGCAGGGCAACGACCTGTGGCGCGTGATCACGCCCAAGGGCGAGGGCGTGACCGTGGCGGTCACCGGGCGCCTGCGCTCCAACAACCTGGGCGCGGTGCTGGCCGCCGCGCGCGCCCACATGGGCGTGGCCGCGCTGCCGTGGTACGTGGCGGCCGAGTCGCTTAAGTCAGGCCACGTGGTCGAAGTGCTGAAGGGCCACGCCCTGCCCGAGCAGGAGATCCACGCCGTGTTCCCGTCGCCCAAGCTGGTGCCGGGGAAGGTGCAGGCGTTCATTGCGTTCCTGCAGGGGCGCTTCGGGCAGCGCTGGTGGGAGTCGCTGCCCAAAGGGTGAAGCGCTAACCGATGCTGAAGTCAGCCGCCGACACCGCACCCGTCAGCCCCGTCAGCACGTTTTAGACTCCGAAAGAAGCTGAGCTGGGGCGAATGCAACGTAACGTTACAACCCCTCGATTTAACTACTTTCGACCTGCGAAGAACTTTCGAGAACGGTGCAGCGGTAGGGCAGTGATTGACTGCCCCCTGTCGCAAATTTGCGGAGTTTTTGATGGCCTTCTGCGAAGAGGCGGAGTGCAGGCTCTAGATTGGCTGCTTCGTATGCGGTACTACTTCTCCGACTAGACCGAGGCCCACGAAAATGCCCAAGGCCCAAAGATCTCGCCGCTCGCAACGGCCCAGTGCTCACGCTGTTCCGAAGGAGCGGGGTCTGCGCATTGAAAACGGGCGCGTGGTGGGCCGGACGCTCAATGACCCGCACGTCAAGCAGGAAATTTCCAGCTTCAAGTCTGAACTCAGGAAGATCCGAAAAAGCTGCGCGACTGGTACGTCAAGAATGCCTTGCTCACTCCTACTGGCAAGCTGACCAAGAACTACGGCGGCTGATGTACCAGCGGTTGCCTAGCTGGGTGCTGGGCTTTCATGGGACCGATGAAGAGACGGTCGAAAAAATCATTTGCGATCCGAGGCAGCACGTTGAGTTCAGCACGAACGACTACGACTGGCTAGGGCATGGCGCTTACTTCTGGGAAAACGACCCGGTTCGCGCGCTTCGCTTCTCCCAGGAACGGATGAAGTGGAAGCGCATCGAAAACAAGAAGCCTGCGGTCATAGGCGCAATCATTGACCTCGGCCACTGCCTTAACTTGTTCGCCATCGATGCTATCCCGCAACCCTAACGCACTGCCGAAGTGCTGATACTTCAGTTTCCAAATAGCAAAAAAATCTAAAGAAAGTACCACTCAAAGGTTACCTCTAGCTGATACCATTCGTCACATCGGTCACACAGGTCGTGATAAGCGATCGGATGGCAAAGCCCACAAAAAAAGGGCTGCAAATCAGGAGAGGGAACATCATGTCTTCGCACATTGCCATCGGCACGATGGCGGATTGCATGCGGGCTGGGCCGTCTTTGAACGCGCCCGATTCATCGGCTTTCACCTCCCGCTCCCACTCGTCGTAACGCCTCGCCATGGGGCAAGGTCTCTGGGTGCTCCCAGGGCGCCAGCCATCGGCCGGCAGCCGCAGCGCTGTCCGGCGGCGGGCGAGTCAGCCGCTTTTCGGTAGCAGCGGACAAGACCCGGGTCAGCCGAACGCGATAGCCGATGAGGGCGCGCTGTGGGCGCTCTGGCGGCGCGGGCGCGACCCTGATGCAAGGGTCAAGCTGTTAGGGATCCATCTTCCATTTGCGCACCTGATGGCCAAGGCGTCGTTTGCCAGGCACGGGCACGACGAGATCGAACTCGAGGAGTTCGAGCAGTGGGCGACTCTGGGGCTGATGGAAGCCATGGAGCGTTTCGATCCGGCCCTCGGCTCCTGCTTCCGTACGTTTGCGACGCGCCGTATTCACGGCTCCATCACCGACGGTATCGAACGCACGACGGAGACGCGGCAACAAGTCGCTGCCTGCCAACGTCTCGAAGCCCTGCGTTTCGAAATGCGGGACCAGCATCAGCCCTCCGCTTCCACAGAGGCTGCGCGCTTCAACCGGCAGGTTCTCCACTACGTGGGCGAGTCGGGACTTGCCGTCGCCCTGGCCTGGCTGTTCGAAGACAGTGGCATGGTCGACACGGGCCGCAGGATCGAGGCGATTCCGTTCTACCGAAGTCTGGAGCTGAAACGGTTCCAGCATTCCATTCGCCAGTCGGTCGACGCCCTGCCCGTGCAGGAGCGGGCAGTCATCCGCGGGCACTACCTCCTGGACCTGCCCTTCGAGCAGGTCGCGACCCAGCTCAACCTCACCCGCGGACGCATCTCGCAAATCCACCGGCGCGCATTGCTGCACCTTCGCGGCAGCCTTCGGGACCTCGATGTGGCGGATGGGGTGATCTAGCGCCTGGAAAGGCGCGGAGGAAATTTGATGAGCAAAGGCGACTGCCAGTCGGTATCTGCAGGGGTAAGAGCCGTGGCGCTCATGGCGCGGCTCTGGCGAGCCAGCGTCCTGTCATTGGCCCTTGCGGGCACGGCACTGGTGTTTGGCGCACCTGCCGACCTCGTGCGCGGACTGGCTTGGCTGCAGGCCCAGGTCCTGAGTGACGGAGGTCTCGCGGCAGGGGCCGGTTCCGCGTCGCTGAAGCAGTCGCAATGCGAAACGGCGGCGACGCTGCTGAAACTTGCGGGCAACAGCAGCCGGGTCGCAACACTCCTGTCGGCGATCCAGCCGACCGGCACCGGAGACCCAACCGAGAGCGTGGCCTGCTGGCAGCACTTGCGCCAGCAACTGGGGCAAGACATCCTGGGCGCCGACCTGGAGTCTCGCCGCATTGCACAGCAAGGCTATGGAGCCTACGACGGCTTCGCCGTCAGCAGTGCGGGGGATACGGGCTGGGCGCTGTCTGCCAGGCTGCAAAACCTTTCCGCCACGGAAAAAGGAACGCTGCTCGCATGGCTGCAATCCACCCAAGCCGCCGACGGCAGTTTCGCAACCGCCAATCAAGCCGACCTGCTGGCCACTGCCATCATCCTGAGGGGTTTGAAAGACGAAGCGCCGCGCAATAGTGCAGCGGCCGCCATCGGCGCCAAGGCGGCCCAATGGCTGTTGGGCCGTCGCAATGCGCAAGGCAATTGGCTGGGCGACGTCGCGATCACGTCTGTGGTGTTCGAGGCCGTCCATCCCTATACGGGTACCGATCCTGCCATCGCGAGCGGCGTCGAGGCGTTCTTGCTCAGCCAGCAGGGCGCCGACGGCTCCTGGCAGGGCGACACGTTCGCCACCGCCGTGGCACTGCGCGCGTTGGCGCTGGTTCCCGTCGCACCCGTCGACCCGACGCTCGCGTTCAGCGCAACTGTCAAGGGCGTCGCCACGCTGGCTTCCAGCGGCCAGCCACTGGCCGGTGTATCGATCACGGCGCAGCCCTCGACGGGGCCGGCGCGAAGCGCAGTTACTGACGCGCAAGGCAGCTACATCCTGCAGGGCATCCCGCCCGGCAACGTCGGACTGACCGCCTCGCTGGCGGGTTACCAGACAGTGGCTGGCCAGGTGGCGCTTGCCTCCGGGGCAGTGGCCGTGTTCTCGCCCGCCATGTTCGCGCCAGGTGAGACGCCCGCCACGGGCGCTCGCGTCAAGGGGACTGTGAAGGCGTCCGGCAGCAACGCGCCGCTGGCCGGCGTGGTCGTGCAAGTGGCCGGCGCCAGCAATGTGAGCGCACAAACCGACGCACAAGGCAGTTTCGATGTCGCCGTTGCGGCGGGCAGCAACATGGTCAGCTTCTCGTTGGCCGGCTACCTGACGCAAGACAGGCAAGTCCTGTCAACCAACGGTTCGATCGCCGATGTCGGGTCCGTGCTCATGCGCACCGCGCGCTTGACCAGCACGCTGCGGGGTGTGGTAACCGACCTGGCTGGCCAGCCGGTGGCGGGCGCCATTGTCCGTGCCGGCGCAGCGCAGGCCTTAACCAATGGCGGCGGCGCATACGCGTTGACGGAAATCGGCGAACTGCAGTTCTCGGCCAGGGCCAGCGCCAGCGGCTATGTGACGCGCGAGGTTGCATTCAACCTCGCGCAACCGGGCGACCTGGTGCAGGACTTCACGCTTCCCGCCGCATCGGCGGACTTCGTGGACATTGCGCAGCTCGTGCTCTCGGTGCAGTCCGCGGGCTTGCGACAGGACGTGACCGCAACCGCGGTCCTGAGCAACCCGTCCAGCCAGCCGGCTTCCGCTGTGGCGACCGCCGTCGTGGCGAACCCGGACGGCAAGCGGATCGCCAACCTCGCTGCGACCGACGCGCTTGGCAACCTGCTCGGCGCTGTCGCCCTGGCACCCGGGCAACAGCGCACGGTGCACTTCAAGTGGAATACCGGAGCGTATGCGCCCGGCAGCTACCGCATCACTGCGCGTGCGCAGTTGCCAGGCTCGGTCTTGATCGACAAGCCGGACGGTGTAATCCTGGCGTCCATCGGCACGGAGCTCGGCATCCAGGCTGGCGCCAGCTTCATCGGATCGTTAACGGCCAACCCACCGGTGCTGCGCGCCAGGGCAGACACGCCGGTAAAGCTGTCGGCAGTGGTGCGCAATGACGGCAACGTCACCTTGCCGGCGCAAGGGTGGCGCGTGGCGATCATCGATGCCGGGTCCGGCGAAACCGCCCACACGCAGACATTGGGCAGCGCAGAGTTGCGGGTGGCGCAGGTGCGTGACCTGGTGTTCGCCGACTGGACGCCCGCCGGCACCGGAAACTTCCGTCTCGAACTGACGGCACCATCGACGCCAGGTCCGCTGGCCACGACGACGTTGTATGTGGGTGCCGCAAGCAGCGCAACTTTCTCAGTGGACAAGAGTTGGGTTCCCGCCGGCACGCAGTCGGTCCGCGGCACCATCGATGTCACCGGGCCGGGCGCGGCCGGCGGCGCGGTTGGCGACCCGCTCGAGCCCTTGGTACGGAAGGCGATCACTAACGCTGTGCGGACTGTGGACGCCCTGGCCTACCAGCGTCACCTGACTGATCTGCCTTGCTTCGCCTGCCACGTCCAGACACAGGCGGTGGTAGGCGGCGAGACGAGCCTGCGATACGTCCAGCCGCTGGAGCCGCTGAAACGCACGGTTTTGCTCAACTCGATCACGCATGCCGTCCGCGGCGACGGCTCCATCCTGCATAACGATCTCTTCCACGGACATACCAACACGATGCTGGGCCTATGGGCTGCCACCCAGTGGCACGACTCGAAAGCAGTGGCACTGTCCAATCGCAAGATGGCCGACTGGCTGATGGCCCAGCAGGATCCCGGTGGCACGTGGAGCAGCATCAACGACGCGGGATGGTGGGGCGGCTCGCAAGCGCCCCAGGTCGGCCTGACAGTCGGAAGCTTGCGGGCATTGAGGGCCAGCATGCAGCGCGACGGCGCTCCACCCAATCCTGTCGTCACCCGCGTGCCCGTCGACGGCTTGCCCTCGGGGGAGATGCGCTTCGACGCGGGCCCGGATGGCACGCTCTACATTGCCCATGTAGAGGCAAACCAGGTGCTCAGGATCAGGCCCGGTGCAAGCACGGCCGAGGTGCTGGTGGCGAACATCCCGAGCGTAAGGGGCGTGCGGGTCCTGCCGGACGGCCGTCTTGCGATCGCGGCGATCAGCGGGATCTACCTGCGCGACGCGGCCGGCACTGTTTCCCGCATCTCCACGCAGTTCGCGTGGGATGTACAGCCTTACGGTGACGGCCGCCTGCTGGTCACCGACGGAAACTGGACGCTGTACTCGATGGACTACAACGGCAATCTGGTCGAGTTGATGAACGTCGCCGACAGCCTGGGCGCGCTCGTGCGCGCAACGGTGGTCCAGCCGGACGGCACGCTGCTGGTCACCACCTACAACCGCTACGGGAGGAACCCGAACGTCCTGCAGTACAGCCCCACAGGCCAGCTGCTGAGTGCTCCCGTACCCATTGCGTACGGCAGTCCCTACGAGACCCGGCCTTACGGCGACGGCCACCTTGTCAGCACGGGCCGCGGACTATTTCTCTACGACAAGAATTGGGTCGGCCAGTCGCTGGTCTTCGACTACGAAAACGCGCAGCAGGTGCGAGGGCATGTGCAGATGCCCGATGGCCGCCTGCTTGTCAACATGCGTGGGGAAATCTACGAGTTGAAGTTCCAGCCCATGGATGCGGCGGCATTCCAGGCGCGGATGAACGCATCGGTGGAAAAGTCGGCGGCCTGGCTGAAGGCCGCGAGCGCCGCGGCCAGCCCCAACAACGTCGACATGGCATTTCGGCTGATCGGCCTGGGCAATGCGAAGGCGTACTACGCAGGCACGCCCCGGGCAAGCGAGTTCGACAGCCTGATGCAGAGTGTCGGATCGACACTGCGCTCGCGCCAACGGGCAAGCGGCGGCTGGGTCTGGTGCGAGGCAGCTGCGGGCGCCTGCAAAGCCGCCAGCGTCGAGCCCGACGCCATGGTTACCGCCATCGTGGGCTTCGCACTCGACTACCTGGATCCTTCCAAGAGTTCGCCAGAGGTCCGCAAGGCCGTCCAATACCTGCTCGAAGCCCAACTGGAGGACGGCACCTGGAAGACCGAGTTGGCCACGGGCCAGGTCATGGGAACGGCGTGGGTCGAAATCTGGCTGCCCGTCGCGCTCGCACGGCTGGGCACCATCGAAGCCGCGCTTGAACTCACACTGCCGGCCAACGTCGTCATGAGCAACCCCGACATAGCGCCTTCTGCAAGTTCGACGGCGGCTGACGGTTCGACGACCTATCGCTGGGACAAGATCGATGTCACCGAGTCGCCCCGGCAGGTGAATTTCAACCTCGTCCTGCAGGACATGCAGGTGGATGAAGTGCGCGCGGTGGCGAGCAGCGCGAACCTGGTGTTCGCCAATACGTTCGTGGAAGGCACGGTATCGGCACCCATCGAAATCCCGAAGGTGGCCGTCGGGACGAACCTCACGCAGACGGTGGGCACGGGCAAGCCGGTCTACACAGAGCTGGAGCAAGTCGTCTTCACGGCCACGATTTTCAACGGCGGCGACCAAGTTCGCGACGCACTGGTCCGGTTCACGGTGCTCGACTCGGCGGGCCGCGTGACCGACGTGCTGCCGCAAGCGGCCGCCATTGGCGTACCCGCCTCCGGCAGCAATACTCTGCAGGCTGTATGGCCGGTGACAGGAGTCCTGTCCGGGAGCTACCAGGTCAAGGCCGAACTTCTGTCGCCCGCAGGCACCCTGTATGCGACTTCCATGGCGACATTCACGGTCACTGCCAGCACGACGCAGCCGAGCAGTGCCCGCATCAACGCTGACCGCCTGAGCTACAACGCCGCGCAGGACGTGTTGCTGACAGCGCGGGTCGCCAACCTCACGAGCAATGTCCTGCAGGAGAACCTGCGGGTGGTCACCACCGTGGCCGGCCCCACCGGACAGGTGATCTACAGCCGCACGGAATCGGTCGAGCAGTTGGCTGCGGGCCTTCAACGCCAGTGGGGCTACACGCTGCCGGCAAGTGGCTTGGCGGTCGGCAGCCACACCGCAAGCGTGGAGCTGCTCGATGCGCAGGATCGCGTGCTGTCGCAAGGCTCGGCCAGCTTCACTGTGCAGGGCGTCGACCAAACAGGAGTAGGCCTCGCCGGCCAGATGCAGGCGCCCGCCACTGCGCTGACGGGGCAGACGTTCGAGGTCACGCTCACCGCCACCCACCAGGGCAATGCGCCACTGCCAAGCGTGCCGGTGACCATACGCATCGTCGATCCGCAGGCCGGTGTCGTGCTCGCCAGCACGACGCAGACGTTTGCCGATTGGGTGCAAGGCACCGCGCAATCCATGACGTACAGCTGGACGGCACAGGGGTTGGACGGCCAGGTCGTGGTTGCCATGGCGACAGCCCTCGTGGCAGGCCGCGAGGTGCTGCTGGGACAGGCCAGCGTGCGCCTGGTGGGCATCCCGCTGTTGCGCGGCCAGCCTGCGCTGGCCAGTTTCGCGCCCATCTATCCGGGCGAGAGTGCACAACAGACGATTACCGTCACTTCCGTTGGCACCCGCAACGCAGCCGAACTCGTGGTCTCGCTGGCCGGAGCGGCGCCGAGCCAGTATGTGGTTACGGGCGGCACCTGCATGGGCCTGACGACGCTGGCCATCAATGCAAGCTGTACGCTGATCGTGAGCTACCGCCCGCAAGTGCCCGG
This sequence comes from Burkholderiales bacterium, assembly GCA_016213325.1. Classification (GTDB taxonomy): domain Bacteria; phylum Pseudomonadota; class Gammaproteobacteria; order Burkholderiales; family Burkholderiaceae_C; genus Ramlibacter. The sequence goes on from JACRAY010000024.1 coordinate 302,750, forward strand.
CACGCATGCCGGCGAGCTGCGCGTGGCATCCGCGGGCGCCTCGCCACTGGTAGTACCGCTGTCGGGCGACGCAAGACCCGTCGTGTTCGCGGCCAGCGTCAGTGCCGGTGCGGCAGAAGTGGAAGCGGGCCAGGCAGTGGCACTGAACTACAGCCTCGCCAACCCGTCCACGGCACCCGCAGCCATGGCGGGCACGCTGGCCGTGCGGCAGGCCGATGGCCATTCGGTGGCAAGCTGGCCGCTCTCGATCACCGTGGCCGGCAGCAGCAGCCATGCGGGCAACCAGACCTACACGGCAGGGGAGAACCCGCAAACGCTCACCGTGGTGCTGTCGCAGCAAGTGGGCACGAGCACCGTGGTGCTTGGAACCACCACCTTTGTCGTGACCGATCCGCCGGTGCCTCTCGCAGTCACTGCGAACCAGACGGCGCGCGCGCGGATCCTGGTGCTGGTGTCCTGCCCGGTGGGCAGCCCGCCGCAGGATGACGCGGCCTGTGTCGCGCAGCGCAGCAGCGCCATCCTGTCGTACTTTGCCAGCCTGGGGGCAAGCGCCACGGTGGTGGCCAGCGCGCAGGACTTCATCGCCCTGCTGCGCTGCGGCACGTACAACACCTACTGGATCTCCGGCGGTGCGGCCAAGCTCGCCGCCGCGGAAGTTGGCGAACTGCGCCAGACCGTGTATCGCGGCGACGCACTGTGGATGGACGGCGTGCACGATTCGCGCAACCAGTTGTTGCACGACGTGGCCGGGGTTCGGGAGACCGGCAAGCTGCCCCAGGATAACCAGGTGATTCAGCTGGCAGAAGGTGGCCTGTTCGCAGCCGGCCCGCTTGCCACGCTGGGCCAGCCGACCACCTTCGAGCTGGCGGGCGGTGCCGCGCAGGCGCTCTTCTCACAACTGCCGGGCAACCAGTCGCCAGCACCTGCCTTGGTGAGCAACGCATTCGGCCAGGGCCGCAGCCTGTTGTTTGCCTTCGACCTGGCCGGCATGATCGCGCTGGATGCAAGTGCTGCTGATGCGCCGCTGCGCGGCCTTGCGGGCGCTGCGATCGCGCATGCGGTCAGTGAAAGCGCACCCCTGACCCTGGGTGACCTTTCCACGGTGCACGCCAGTGTCACCAACCAGGGCAGCCGCACGGTGAGCCTGAGTGTGACTGCGACTCTTCCGGCCGGCCTGGCGCCGCTCCAAGCCAGCGGTGTGCCGCAGCTCACGCCAAACGCCGACGGCAGCACCGCCGCGGTGTGGACTTTCAGCCTGACAGGCGGCGCCACCGCAGGCATCGAATGGCTGGTGCGTGCCGATGCGGCGCGCGGCTACAGCGTGCCGATTCAGGTGCACAGCCTGCCGGCAGCAGGCGGCACGGCCGCGCCGCGCCTGCGCGAGAGCACCAGCGCGAGCCTGGAGGTGCTGGATGCAGCCGCACTGCTGCACGGGGCGCTGTCGGCGACACAGGCGCTCGAGCCCAGCGACCCACAAGACAAGATCAAGCGCACCAAGGCGCTCGATGCGGTGATGCAGGCTCTCGGCTTGCACAGCCAAGGCCAGTACGAAGCGGCGCTGGCCAATTGGATGGAGGCGGCATCCGAGCTGGAGAAGATTGGGTCGGCCGACACGAGCGCAGCTCGCCTGGCGGTGGCGCTGGCCATCGAAGCGAGCAGCGATGCGCTGTGCTTCCAGCGCTGCGGCAATGCGAGCTGCCAGTAGGCGCGAGGGAGGAGGAAGAAAATGAATATGAGCCAGACCTTCACGCGTGCCGCTGTCGCTGCGCTGCTGTTCGTCGCCGCCGGGTTCACCTACGCGCAAGGAGGCTCACAGGCCGCGCAGTCCGAGCACAAGGTGCGCGGCCTGGTCAGCGGCCTCATGCAATCCTCTTCAGGCAATGCCAATCTGCGCGCTGCGAAAGTGCAGGAGCTGAAGACACAGTTGGCGACGCACAAGTCCCGAATTGCCAACGCCCGGGCCGAGCTCATGGCCCAGCGTGCACAGCTCGAAGCGCGGACCCTGCCGTCGGAGATCGGTGCGCGGCAGAGCCAAGTGGAGGCCGAGTTCGACCGTCGCGCGACTCAGTTCGACGCTGCAGCAAATGCCTGGCTGGGCGATCCGTCCGATGCAAACCTGCAGAAGCTCGACACGTTCCTGAAGCAATACGCTGGGGCCGGGGCGAGCCTGCCGGCCCTGCCCAAGGTGCTGCCCTGGGGCGCGAAGCCCCAGCTTCGCTTGCCTGCCGAAACGCGCACAGCGTTGTTTCGCACACTGGCGCGCGACCAGCGCGTGCACCTGGCACAGGCTGGGCCCCTCACTACGGTGGGTGGGGTCCGGTTCACTACGCTGCCCGAAGCCGGCGTAGCTCCCCAGGATGCCGACCTGGCGGAATCCCCGGAAGTCCGGCTGTCGCCGGCGATACGGGCGAAGGCCGAAGTGCTGGGGCACAACCCCGTAAACATCCTCAACTGGGTCCGGGCGAATGTCCAGTTCGTTCCCGGTTGGGGTGCCGTGCAAGACGCGGATGCCACGCTGCGAACCTTGCGCGGCAATGCGGTGGACATTGCGTCGCTGACCATCGCCATGCTCCGGGCATCAGGAATCCCGGCGCGCTACCAGTTCGGCACCGTGGACGTGCCACTGTCGGTGGCGGGCAACTGGCTGGGTGGGGTGAGCCGTCCGGAGGCCATTCTCGGTCTTCTGCAGCAAGGCGGCATTGCTTCGCGGGGACTCGAAGCAGGCGGCCTGATCAAGACCATCCGCATGGAGCACGCGTGGGCGCTTGCCTACGTGAACTGGGCGCCGAGCCGGGGCGCGCGCGCGGGCGGGTCGGCGCTGGTGCCACCGCAGCACCCGAATCCCAACGCACACCTGAACGCCTGGGTCCCGTTGGACGGGGCTTTCAAGCAGCACCGGCTGGCCGCGGGGGCCGACTTCTCGGAAGTCGCGCCGTTCAATGCCGCTGGAGTCTTCGACACGGCGAAGCAGGGCGCCACATGCTCTGCGTTGTCCGCCCGGCAACTCAATCATGCCGGACTGGCTGCGCACTATGCCCAGTTCAAGGCGCTGGCGAACCAGCACTTGGGCAACGGCGATCCGCTCGTGGGTACGGTGTTGGGCGGCAGCGTCATCGAAGCGGCTAACCAGCCCTTGCTTGCCGGAACGCTCGCGGTTCCTACCGTGGTGGCGAACGTGGCAACAACGCAGGTCACGCCTGCACTGCGCTGGCAGATGCAGCTCACGCTGCATCAAGGCACCCAGCAGGTCCTGGCGTTCGAGCGTGACCTGCCACAGTTGGATGGGCAGACGGTCAGCCTGCACTTCGTTGCTGAAACGCCGGCCGACGCCGACATGCTGGCGGCTTTGCTGCGCCCGCAGTCGGGCGGTGACTCGTTGACGGGCCTGCCGGCTCGCATTGCCGCCTACCTGGTAAGGCTCCAGGCCCAGCTTCGCGTCAATGGGCAGACCGTGGCGCAAGGTGGCAGCTTCACGTTGGGCCAACCGCTCGTGCTGCGCAGCCTCCAGCAGGACCCGCACGGTGCGTCCGTGGCCGCGGATTCGGTCATCGTGGCGGGAGAGACGCACGTATGGGCCGTGCAGGGATATGCGCAGGCGGCGTCCGACGCCAGCGCCGCGGCTCAACGCCTGGTTGCGCTGCGCCAGTCGCTGCTGGCGCCCGCCCTGCCCACTGGAGAAAGCCAGGCCACGGAATTGCTGTCGGGGGTCGCAAAGGCCTACCAATCCATCCTCGACGCACGCGCCCGCTTGTACCAGCGAGTGGCGGGCGTGGTGGAGGCTCGCCAGCCCAGTGTGGCGCGTGCGTCCTCGCGGCTGGCGGCCCAGGAGGTGTTCGGCCTCGTCACGCACGTGGAAGCGGCCGGCGTCGGATTGCACATTGACCGGTTGGAATCTGCCGTCGGCTCGCGCACTGCAAGCAACGCTGTGGGGTATGACCGCCAGTCCCTCGAACGCGCCAGCACAGCCGCGCACCATGTGCTGGACCGGCTGTTCGGCCCAGGCACGCAGTCGGCGTTATCTGGTCTGGCGGCCGCTGCCCAATCGCAGACTGTCTGGCGCGTAGATGCTGCGACACTGGCCGAAGTGCTCGCAGCGGTCGATCCGGAAGCATCGTCGTCGCGCCAGCAGGTGGGACACGCGGCGGCGAGCGGCATGCAGGCACTGCTTCCACAGTCCGCAGTCGACCTGGGCGGCTTGCCGATGGATCCGCTGGTCGTGCTCGATGCGGCTTCGGGCACGTCCGCCTATACGACCAGCTCGCGCGGGGCACCGGTCGTGCGGCTGACAGCGCAGCGTTCGGGACTGGCTGGCTGGCTTGGGCTGGCGGACGCCGGTGCGAGCAAGGCGCTGCTGGCGGCGCCGCTCGAGGCTGCCGTGGGCCAGTTGAATACGGCGCAGGCGCTATCGGGCGACATCGATGCCGTACGCTGGCAGGCGTTTGCCGGACAGGCCGACGTCGTCGACGCACTGTATGCAAGCCGCATCGGCGCAGTCGCATCCACGGCCGACGCGTGCGACTGGCTGGTCTCGATCATGGCGAGCCAGTTGGGCGTCGGGCTGCCTGCCGGTGCGCTGGCCAACCAGCCACCGGTCATCGTCAGCGCGCCGGTCGCCACTGCGGTTGCCGGAAGCCCCTATAGCTACGTCGTACAGGCTACCGACGCAGACGGTGAAACGCTGGCCTACGCACTGGGTTCTGCTCCCACCGGCATGACCATCGGCAATGCAGGCGCAGTCCACTGGGCCGAGCCGGTTGCTGGGGAGTATCCCGTGACGGTGCGCGTGAGCGACGGCAAAGCGGTGGCCGAGCAGAGCTGGCAACTGCGGGTGAGTGCGCCCGGGCCGCTGAGCCTGCAGCTGGCCCTGAGTCCGGGCATCGCCAACTCGGGCGAGACTGTCACGCTGGTAGCAGCCGCGTCGTCTGCCAACGGCGTCATCACTCGCTCGGCGAGCATTGCGGGCGTGCCGCTGGCGCTGGACCCGCAGGGCGTCGCCACCTTCGCTGCCCCAGCCGCGGGAGCCCACCCCATCGTGGTCACCGCCAGTGACGGCCGCAGCAGTGTCACGCGCGAGGTCATCCTCACCGTACGCGACCCCTCCCACACGCAAGCGCCGCAGGCCGAGATCAGCGAACCGGCCCTTGGCGCCGAGCTGCGCGGCACGGTCGCCATCCGCGGCAGCGCGACCGATGCGCGCCTTGCCTACTACCAGTTGCTGCTGCGCCGCGCCGGCGACCCCGACACCGCCTGGCAGGAAATCGGCCGCGGCCTGTCGCCGGTGACGGCCGGTGAGCTGGGACAGCTGGACACCAGCCGCTACGCCAGCGGCGCTTGGCAGATCGGCCTGCGCGTGGTGGACGTGAACGGCTCCCAAAGCAACGCCAGCGTCACACTCGAATTCGTCGGCAACCTGAAGCTGGGCCAGTTCCGCCTGAGCTTTGCCGACATCCGCGCCGAAGCACCCGGCTTCCCGCTGCTGCTCACGCGCACTTATGACAGCACGAAGAAAGACGTGCCGGGCGACTTCGGTTTCGGCTGGAGCGCCAGCGCGCAGGACCTGTCGGTACGCAAGAACATGGTGTTCGGGCTGGCCTGGCGCGCCGACATCGTGCAGGGCTTCCAGAACTGCCTGAAGCCCACGGGCAAGCGCCGCATCAGCATCACGCTGCCCGATGGCGGGCTGTACCGGTTCGATGCGCGCAATGAGCCCGAATGCGCCACCGGCGTGCCGCCGGTGAACATTGTGTTCACCCCGGTGGCCGCACCCACGGGCGGTGCCGGCGGGCGCAGCGCGCGCACGGCGCAGCTGCAAGTGGTGATGGACGCGAGCGTGCTGGCGCAAGGCGGCCAGCTCATCGACGGCGCCAGCGGCGAGCCGTGGAACCCGCGGGAGTTCGTGCTCACCACCGAAGAGGGCTTCAAGTACCAGCTGAAAGAAGGCGTGGGCGTGCTGGCGGTGACCGACCCGTACGGCAACACGGTGAGCTACGGCGCGGCCGGCTACCAGCACTCGGCCAACCTGGCCGTCACGCTCACGCGCGACGCGCAGGGCCGCATCACGCGCGCCACCGACCCGGCCGGCCAGAGCCTGACTTACTCGTACAACGCGCAAGGCGAGCTCGAATCGGTCACCGACCGCGCGGGCCAGGTCACGCGCTTCGGCTACGCCACGGTAGCCGGCACGCACGGTGCGGCAGCCAGCGGCAACGCGGACCAGCAGCACCTGCTGGCCAGCATCACCGACCCGCGCGGCCAGCAGGTCATGGCCAACCAGTTCGACAGCCTGGGGCGCCTGACCGCCACCACCGACGCACTGGGACAGGCGGCCACCCAGCAGTTCGATGTGGCCAACAACACCCAGACCGTCACCGACCGGCGCGGCAATCGCACCGTCCACACGTTCGATGCGGACGGCAACATCACGCGCAGCGTCAATGCGCTGGGGCAGGCCACCAGCTACACCTACGACGCCAACGGCAACGAAACCAGCGTCACCAACGCGCTGGGCCACAAGACCGAACGCACCTTCGATGCGGCCACCGGCAAGCAGCTGAATGAGACCAACCCGCTGGGCCACACCACGCAGACGGCCTACCCGGCTGCGGGCTTCGACTGGCAGCGGACCAACCCGGTGAGCTCCACCGATGCGCGCGGCAACACCACCACCTTCGCTTACCTACAGGGCCAGGAACTGCAGCCGGGTGCCATCCCGCGGTACATCGACGAGCCGTTGGGTAGGCGCACCGGCGTGAACATCGACCTGAAGGGCCAGTTGATCAACTTGGAGCTTCCCGGCGAAGCGCTCAGCTACGGCAACGACAGCCAAGGCAGGAGAACTTCGGAGAAGAACGCGCTGGGCGAGGAAGTGACGTACGGCTTTGACGCCAACGGCAACGAAACCAGCCGCACGGTCAGGCGCACGGTCAACGGCGTGGTGGTGCAGGAAACCACCAGCCGCCAATTCGACAGCGAGAACCGCCTGGTGTCGGAGACCGACGCGCGCGGCGGCAAGCGCACCCTCACGTACAACGCCGCCGGCAAGCTGCAAACCCAGATCGACAGCCTGGGGCGCACCACCCGCTACACGTACGACGCCAATGCGCGGCTGGTACGCACCGACTACCCGGACGGCACGAACGAGCAGATCGGCTACGACGCCGAAGGCAACGACACCAGCCGCACCGACCGGCAAGGGCGCGTCACGCGGATGGAATACGACCCGCTCAACCGGCTCACCAGGACCGTCCATCCGGACGGCAGCAGCGAACAGACGGACTACGACGCGGCCGGACGGGTCGAGCGCACAAGCGACCGCAAAGGCAAGGCCACCACCTACGAATACGATGATGCGGGCCGGCAGACCGCCAGCGTGGACGCCACCGGCCGGCGCACGGAGCAGACCTTCGACGAGAACGGCAACCGCACCAGCGTGACGGTGGCGGGCCTGACCACCCGCTTCGACCACGACGCGCTCAACCGGCTGGTGCTCACGACCTGGCCGGACGGCAGCACCCACAGCATCGCCTACCGACCAGACAACCGCAAGCAAAGCGAAACCGATGCGCGCGGGGTAACAACCACCTACGGATACGACCTGGCGGGACGCCTGGTCAGCGTGAGCCAGAGCGGCGTGGCCGGCAGCACCACGTACAGCTATGACGAGACCGGCCTGAAGGTGACGCAGGTCGATGCACTGCAAAGGACCACGCGCTGGACGCAAGATGCCAACGGCCAACCCACCAGCCGCGAGCTGCCCGATGGCAGCAAGGAGTCCAGCAGCTACGACTTGGCAGGCAACCGGCTCTCTAAGTCCACCTTCGCAGGCGAAAGCTTCACCTTCGGCTACGACCTGCGCAGTCTGCTCAAGAGCGTGATCGTGCCGCCGGGGGCGGGCGGCAACAGTGCGGTCGTCGGCAGCAGCATCGTCTTCGACTACAGCGCCAGCGGGCAAGTGAAGAGCCAGCAGGAGTCGGGCGCCACCACGCTTGGCGGCACGCAAAGCTACGAGTACGACGCAAGCGACCGGCTGATCCGGCTGACCAACCCGATCGGCAGCATCGCCTACGGGCTGGATGCGGCGGGCAACGTCGTGGAGCGCAGCGTCGCCGGTGCGGGCACCGTGCGCTACGGGTACGACGACGTAGGGCGCATGTCCAAGGTAACGGCGGCAGACGGCAAGCAGGCGCGCTACACCTATGACGCGGCCGGGCGTCTCAGCAGCGTCGAGCGCGACTTGAACCCTCGGGATGGGCAAGCACAGGTGCTCGTCACCTACAACCGCTACGACAGCGCCGACCGGCTCATTGCCATCGCCGAAGTCAGGAGGATAGGGACCGGCGAGACCTTGCTGGCAGGTCAAGCCCTCACGCGCAGCGTGGGCCGCACGATCGGGCGGATCGAGACCTACCGGGTCGGCAGCAGCTATGACAGCGCCACCGGCCAGTTCAGCGGCACGCCGGCGAAGACCCAGGCCTTCGAGTACGACGGCAATGCCCGGCTGACGCGAGAGGCGCGCAAGCAAGCCGGTGCGACCACGGACACGCTGTACGAATACAACGCGGTGGGCAACCGGACCAAGAAGACGGTGACCACGGCTGCGGGCGCGGAGATCACCACCTACAGCTACGACAGCGCCGACCGGCTCACGCAGGAGAGCGTGAGCCTGGCAGCAGGCGGCACGCGTGCAACGAACTACGGCTGGGACGGCAACGGCAACCTGGCCTTGAAGACCGAGCCGGACAAGGTCACGCTCTATCGGTTCGACCCGCAGAATCGGCTGATCGACATCCGAACTGGCGCCACTCAGACGGAAGCCATGGCAGCGGAGCCTGGTATCCGCTACTCCTACGACGCACAGGGCAACCGAGTCAGAAAGACCACGGCGCAGGGCACCACCGGATACCTGATAGACGGCAGCTATGCGTATGCGCAGGTGGCGCGGGAGGCGAAGGGCAGCGACAGCGCCGACTACGTGCGCGGGCTGCAGCTCGTCCGACAGTCAGGTTCAGGCGGGCAGCACCTGTTCCCGCTGCATGGGCATTGGGGCCCCAGCCTGGGGGCAGTAGATGCCGATGGCAATCTGGTGGAGCAGGTGGATGCGGATGCGTTCGGAAACCTCGACCAGGCAACAGGGCCGATGCAGACGCACCTGTACACGGGGGAGTACTGGGACCAGGATAGCCAACTGGTGTACCTGCGGGCACGTTGGTACGATCCGAAGATTGGAAGATTCATCAGTCCGGATCCCTTTGAGGGGAGGCAGGAAGATCCACGGAGTCTAAACAGCTTCGCCTATGCCCACAGCGACCCGGTGCATGGGCACGATCCGTCGGGGCAAACGACGCTCGGAGAGACCAATGCCACGGCCAACGTGCAGGGTACGCTGACAACAGTTGGTCAGCAGTCTCTTCAGACGCAAGTTCGAAAGGCCATGCTCGGCAATCCCAAGCAAGGGGACTTTGGAATTATTGGAAACTTGATTCTCGATGAGATGCTCGGCGCAGTAGGGGATGTGTTGGGTGATCCTGCGTTTGCAAAAAAGTCTGGCCAGCAGCAGGGTACGCAAGCTCACAAGCTCTTGAAGCAGCGCATTATTCTGCTCAATCAATGGATCAAGGGGATACCACTCGCGAAAGGGATTGAGGTCGAGGCCGAACTCTTTCTCTTGCCAGGTCCAGGTGGAGCTGGGGGGGTGCCATCTACTCCTGGAGTCAAAGGGGCACTGGGGTTAGATGTCGTTGTGACCTATCGGGGCAAGAAGTTCGTTGCGTTTGATCTGAAGATGGGTTCGTCAAACATTTCGAACGACAAGTATTTCACTTACCAGCGCAGATTTGGGGCGCGACTGTTCCTCATCAAATTCAAGTGATCGTGTGACTACCAACACCCAACTTAAAAAAGCCTTCGCAGCTGTGATGCCTCTAGCAGTCAAAGAGGAATTCGTCGCGATAAGGACGTCATACCTTTGCTTTGCCAGGCAGCGCGGGCCGTTTGTTGATCGATTGTCGATTTGGGTGTCCCGCCACGGCGAGTTCGCCGATGCTGCCGCCATGATCTGGTCTCCATATCTGACCATGACATCCGGATTCAGCGGGGATTTGCTCGATGTGGAGCATATGTCGCCGCTGGTAGGCGGCAACCTGTCGGCTCGAAGCGTGCGTGAGAGTTGGATGTGGGATGTGAGACCGGAGGCGCTGGAAGCAACTGCTCGGCAACTTGCGAGCGCTGTTGAGGCAGTGGCAGTCCCTTGGTTTGATTCTGTCAACTCTGGTGAAGCGCTTGTGCGCGAGTGCGCGCTCAATCCCGACTACTGGCGTAGGGTTGCTCGATCTGATCGGGAAGCTATAGCGCACGAGGTCGACAGCGTGTTGAGCGGCGAACGTACGGTGCCACAGTTTCGTCTGCTGGACCAGAAGTCCGCAGAGCGAATGCAGGTTCCAGTTCAGTTGGATGCACCCGCAAGCCATGAGGGCGCCTATGAGCAAGTCACGATGCCCTATAAGAGCAAATCAACGCCTTCATTGAAAGGAGCTGTGACGTTCCTCCGAAAGAAGAGGTAGAAATTGGGAGTCGGATTCCAATTCCCCAAAAGAAGACCTCCCCCACCCGCGCTGCGCGCGGGTTAGCCGCTTAGACTGACGAGCACAAGGATCGCTTCTGCGGTCTTGGTCATTGGTCAGTGCTGCGCCAGCACCGTATCGAGCATTTCGCTGACGAAGCGCTGGCGAGCGCGCGGCAGCTTGGCGATGGCCTCGATCTGCTGCGCCCACATGGGGGTCGGTCCGCGCTTGCTGCGCGCGGCCGGCGTGCCCTCGCCGAGCAACTCCTCCAGCGACACCAACAGCGCGCGCGCCACCACCGGCAGCGCTGAAACCTGGATGAACCACCCCGGGTTTCGTGGAGACCGGTTGGTGTGAGTCAGACCTGCATGGTCGTGAGCGTGCAGCCATCCCATCTTGACGATGGCCGGTGCCTGCAGTCACTTCCCTGAGTCTTGGGAGCCAACGAAGGCGACGCACTCCACGAGGTTGAGCGCGGCCAGCAGCAGGAACTTCTCTGCGTCGGTGCGCACTTGCAAGAGGTCGTGGTCACCCAGGTAACCATAGACGAACGCGAGCAGGTAGCGCTCGGCGTGCTCGTCGCAGAACTGCTTGACGACCTGGGCCGCAAGGTGGTTCGGCAGTCCCTCGTTGAAGCGTGCGCGAGCCGTCAACCTTTGCAGGCACGTCTCC
>JACRAY010000026.1 GCA_016213325.1 Burkholderiales bacterium
GTACTGCTCGTCCAACGAGGACTTCGTCGACGCCGCGGCCGTAGCCGACGTGATCGGCATCGAGATCGAGCACGTGAACTTCGCGGCCGACTACAAGGACCGTGTGTTCGCCGAGTTCCTGCGCGAGTACCAGGCGGGCCGCACGCCCAACCCCGACGTGCTGTGCAACGCCGAGATCAAGTTCAAGGCTTTCCTCGACCACGCGATGCGGCTCGGCGCCGAAAAGATCGCCACCGGCCACTACGCCCGCGTGCGCGAACGCGACGGCCGGTTCGAGCTGTTGAAGGGCCTGGACGAAACCAAGGACCAGAGCTACTTCCTGCACCGGCTGGACCAGTCGCAGTTGTCCAAGACGCTGTTCCCGGTGGGCGAGTTGCGCAAGACCGAGGTGCGGCGCATCGCTGCGGAGATCGGCTTGCCGAACGCGAGGAAGAAGGACTCCACCGGCATCTGCTTCATCGGCGAGCGGCCGTTCCGCGAATTCCTCAACCGCTACATCGCGCGCGAGCCGGGGCCGATCAAGGACGAGAAGGGCCGCACCATCGGAAAGCACGAGGGCCTGTCGTTCTATACGCTGGGCCAGCGGCAGGGGCTGGGCATCGGCGGCATCAAGGCGAAGGGCGCGCAACGCGGTGGCGGCGACCACGCGCCGTGGTTCGTGGCGCGCAAGGACGTGGCGAGGAACACGCTGTACGTGGTGCAGGGGCATGAGCACCCGTGGCTGCTGTCGCCCGCGCTGCAGGCGGACGATGCGAGCTGGGTCGCGGGCGTGGCCCCGCCGGCGGGCCGCTATGGCGCGAAGACGCGCTACCGGCAAGCCGATGCGGCGTGCACGCTGTCGGGAGCGGGCGATGCGCAGTTCCGGCTGGACTTCGACGAGCCGCAGTGGGCGGTGACGCCGGGGCAGTCGGCGGTGGTGTACGACGGCGAGGTCTGCCTGGGCGGCGGGGTGATCGTGTAGCTGGGGTTTCACCCCAGCCTGCCTTCCATTAGAGTGGGCCACATGCTCACCGCCGAAGAACTCTCCCGGTTCCCGTTGCTCGCACAAGTGCCGCGTGCCGATCTGGAGCGGCTGGCGGCTTCGGCGCCGGACATCCACCTCGAGGCCGGCGAATACGCCGTGCACGAAGGCGAGGAGCGCGCGCTCTTCCTCGTGCTGGAAGGCGAGCTCGAAGTCACGCGCCAGATGGACGGCGTAGCCCGCGTGGTGGGCAAGCGCACCCCCGGCCAATACCACGGCGAAGTGCCGATCGCCATGGGCACGCCCTTCCTCGGCGGCGCGCGCGCTTCGCAGCCGACCCGCCTGGTGCGCATCGGCGTGCGCCAGTACTACGCGCTGGCCGCCGCCTGCCCACAGGTGGCAGAAGAAATCGGCAGGATGGCGGCCGAGCGCATGGGCGGGCTGCGAGGGATGGCCAGGGAAGCGCCGGTGCCGCAAGCGGTGGTGTGCGGGCACCGCTGGGACACGGCCTGCCATGAGCTGCGCCACTTCCTGGCGCGCAACCAGGTGGCTTTCGACTGGGTGACGCCCGAAGAAGCCGGCACTTCGCCGCAATGGCGGGGGCCCGCGTTGCGCGACGGCGATTTTCCGGCGGTGTGCCTGAAGGACGGCGGCATCATGGTGAAGCCGCCGCCGCGCGAGCTGGCACGCCGGCTCGGCTTGCAGATCCAGGCGAAGCTGCCGGAGTACGACACCGTGATCGTCGGTGCCGGGCCCGCGGGGCTGGCCGCCGCCGTGTATGGCGCATCCGAGGGGCTGAAGACGCTGGTAGTGGAGCGCGAGGCACCGGGCGGGCAGGCCGGCACATCGTCCCGCATCGAGAACTACCTGGGCTTTCCCAACGGCTTGTCGGGCGACGAACTGGCGATGCGCGCGCTGCTGCAGGCGCGCCGGCTGGGCGCCGAAATCCTCGTCACACGCAGCATCGAGCGCATCGACCCGGTGGCGCGCTGGATCTACCTGGACGGCGGCGAAGTGCTGCGCGCGCGCAGCGTGATCCTGGCCACCGGCGTGAGCTGGCGGCGCATGGACGTGGAAGGCTTGGCCCGGCTGATCGGCAAGGGCATCTATTACGGCGCCGCGCGCAGCGAAGCGGACGCGGCGCAGGGGCTCGACATCCACCTGGTCGGCGCGGGCAATTCGGCCGGGCAGGCGGCGCTGTTCTTCGCCAACCACGCGCGCCAGGTGACGCTGCTGGTGCGCGGCGACTCGCTGGAGAAGGGCATGTCGCACTACCTGGTGGAACAGCTGCGCCGCAAGTCGAACATCGCGGTGGCGCTCAACTGCGAGGTGCTGGGTGTGCACGGAACCGACCACCTGTCCGCGGTCGACATCGCGGACCGCGTGGCGGGCACGGTGCGACGCGAGGACAGCGCCGGCTTGTTCGTCTTCATCGGCGCCGATGCGCAGACCGGCTGGTTGCCGCCGGAGATCGCACGCGACCCGCGCGGCTACGTGGTGACGGGCGCCGACGTGGTGAAGTCGGGCGCGTGGTCGCAGCCGCGCGACCCGTACCTGCTGGAGACCAGCGTGCCCGGCATCTTCGCCTGCGGCGACGTGCGGTTGAGCCCGGTGAAGCGCGTGGCGGCTGCGGTGGGCGAAGGCAGCATGGCGATCGCGTTCACGCACCAGTACCTGGCGACAGCGAAGTAACCGGCTTCCTTCACGCCTTCGCGCACTTCGCGACGGTATCCCACGTGCGGGTCGTCACATCCTTGCCGAAAGTCTTCTCGATCAGCGTCATGAACAGCGGGGTGTCGTCCAGCGGCTGGTAGGCGGTGAGCACTTCGGTGCCGCGCATTCCCAGGATGCGCGCGTGTCCGAGCGTGGCAGGGAGCCTGGGCACGGTTTGCGGCGCCTCGCGCAGGAAAGTCACCACCCGCTTGGCGTCCTTGGGCAGCTTGTGCGCCGCAAACGGGTCGGCATCCAGCAGCGCCTGCAGCTCGGCCACCGACCGCACGATGGTGGCGAAGCTGCGGCCCAGCGACTGTTCCATCGCGGCCTCGGCCTTCTTCTGCAGCGACGCATTGGAGGCGCTGCGCGAGTCGAACACCACGTTGCCGCTGGCGAGCACGGTCTTCACGTTGCTGAAGCCGGCCGACTCGAAAGCCGCCTTCAGCTCGGGCATCTTCGCGTTCATGGGGCTCACCCCGCGCAGCAAGGCTACGTAGCGTGGCATGGCTTCACAGCGCGGCGCGCCACTGGGCGCGGCGCAGGCGGTCTTTGTCCAGGCTGGTCCATAGCGGCGCCCAATACAGCTTGCCGGCCACGCAGCGCCCTTCGCTGCGCAGCACCGTGCCCGCCGGCACCGGCTCGCGGCGCAGCAGCCAGTGCACGCCGTCGGCTTCCAGCTCGGGCGTGGTGAGCGTGAGCGTCACGGCATCGGGCGCCGGCGCCTCGACCTTCATCTTCACGGAAACGGTCGCCAGTGCCTTGTGCAGCATCGGCCCGGGCGGCACGCCGCTCTGGTTGAAGCCGAGCGGGCCCACGGGCAGCGGCCGGGTGCACAGCCGCCGTGCCAGCGACTGCTGCGACGACTCGAACTGGAGCACCGCGGCCGCCAGCTTGGCGTCGGGCGAGGCCAGCGGCGGTGCGGCCAGGAACTGGCCGAAGCCGACGGCTGCCACCAGCAGCAGCAGCGGGGGCAGCCACTGGTCCAGCGACAGCTTGCTGCCGCGCAGCACGGCAGGCGTCAGAACGGGATGTCGTCGTCCATGTCGTCGAAGCCGGTGGAAGGCTTCGACGCGGGCTTGGCGGCGCCGCCACCGGCGGGCGCGGACGGGCGCGGGGCCGGCGCGCGGCGCTGGCCGCCGCCGTCGTCGTCACCGCCCGAGGGCCCGCCCATGCCCTGGCGGCTGCCCAGCAGCTGCATTTCGGTGGCGATGATGTCGGTGGACTGCTTCTCGATGCCGTCCTTGTCGGTGTACTTGCGGTACACCAGGCGGCCTTCGACGTAGATGGGGTTGCCCTTCTTCACGTATTCGCCGGCAATCTCGGCCAGCCGGTCGAAGAAGGTGACGCGGTGCCACTGGGTCTCTTCCACCAGCTCGCCGCTGGTCTTGTCCTTGCGCTTGCTGGACGTGGCCACGCTGACGTTGGCGACGGCCTGGCCGGACGGCAGGTAACGGATTTCGGGGTCGCGGCCGCAATTGCCGACCAGGATGACTTTGTTGACGGATGCCATGACGTATGTCCCTTGTGAATCGGGTGATTATCCCTTCCCTACGTCGCACGGGCTTCGTCGGCCAGGACCTCTTCGGCCGACTTTGCCGCCTGCGGCGCTCGCATGGGCCAGGCTGCGGCCAGCCAGACCGCCGTCAAGGCGGCGCACGCAGCAAAGAGCCCGCTAACACCAACGTTCTTGGCGAGCCAGCCGCCGACTGCGCCGCCGGCAAAAAATCCCAAGGATTGCAGTGTGTTGTACACACCGAGCGCCGAGCCGCGCAGGTGCGCGGGCGCCAGCCGCGACGCCATGCTGGGCTGGGTGGCCTCCAGGATGTTGAAGCCGCAGAAGAAGGCGAACAGCAGCAGGCCCAGCACCCACACGCCCGGGTTGCCCGCGGCGAGCAGCAGGCCCAGCTGCACCAGCAGGATCACGGCTATGCTGGCCAGAAACACCGCGCGCAGGTAGCCGCGCCGCTCCAGCGGAAACAGCGTGAAGCCCATCACCACGAAAGAGGCCAGCACGGCCGGCAGGTAGACCGCCCAGTGCGACTCCTTGGCCAGCCCCGCCTGCACCAGCAGCGCCGGGATCGCCACCCACATCGCGAGCTGCACCGCATGCAGCACGAACACGCCCACGTCGAGCCGCAGCAACTGCCCATGGGCGAGCACTTCAGACAGCCGCCCGCGCGGCTGGTCCCTGTGCTGCACGGGCTCGGGCGGCGCGCCCCACAGCACGATGGCGATGCAGCCGAGCGCGAGCCCTCCCGTGAGCACGAACAGCCCAGCCAGGCCCACCCAGCCGGCCAGCACCGGCCCGGCCACCAGCGACAGCGCAAAGGTGAGCCCGATGCTGGCGCCCACCATCGCCATGGCCTTGGTACGCACTTCGTCGCGCGTCAGGTCGGCCAGCAGCGCCGTCACCGCGGCCGACACCGCGCCGGCCCCCTGCAGCGAACGCCCCACCACCAGCCAGAAGACGTCAGGCGCGGCCGCCGCCACGAAACTGCCGGCCGCAAAGATGACCAGCCCGATGCAGATGACGCGCTTGCGGCCGAACCGGTCGGACGCCATGCCGAAGGGAATCTGCAGCAGGCCTTGTGTCAGGCCGTAGATGCCCATGGCCAACCCGACGAGCGCGGGGTCGCTGCCGCCGGGGTAGCGCGCCGCTTCCAGCGCGAACACGGGCAGCACGAGGAACAGGCCCAGCATGCGCGATGCGAAGACGGCGGCCAGCGCCGCGCTGGCCTGCCTTTCGGAGGGCGTCATGCGGCTGGCGGGTGTAGCGGAGGCTGGAGGGTTCACCGGGAAGTCATGCAAGAACCGCGCCCCTGGGGGCCGGCAGACCCCGCATTCTCCGGCATCGATTGCAGGGGCGGCTGACGAAAGTCAGCCCAGCGTGCCGTGTTGCAACTGCCGGCAGCGGCCCAGCCGCGCGGCCAGGCCGTCGTTGCGGGTCGCGACGACGAATGCCATGCCATGGGCCCGCGCCAGTGCGGCCATGTGATCGTACAGGTCCGAAGCCGACTCTTCGTCGAGCTCGCCCTCGGGCTCATCGGCCAGCACGCAGTCGGGGCGCCCCGCGACGGCTCGCGCCAGAGCGCCAAGCTGGCGCTGCAAGGGTGACAGCTCCGCCGGCCGGAAGGCGGCACGCCGCGCGAGGCCGACTGCCTCCAGCGCCTCCATGGCATGTTGCTGCATGTGAGCCCGCTCGCCCAGCGTCCACATATGCATGGTCACGTTGTCCAGCAGCGAGAACTCGGGCAGCAGGTAATGCAGCTTGTACATGAAGGCGATGTGGCGCTTGCGCACGCGCGCGAGCTCCTCACGGTCGAGCTGGCCCAGGTCGCGGCCGTGCAGCCGCACCGTGCCGGCGGTGGGCGGCTCCAGCCCCCCCAGCACGTGCAGCAGCGTGCTCTTGCCGCTGCCGTCCGCACCGATGATGCCCAGCGAGTCGCCGCGCCGCGCTTCCAGGTCCACCTTCGCCAGCACGGTCACGTCGAGGTTGCCGCTGGCAAAGCGCTTGCCGAGGCCGGCGGCCTGCAGCACGGGTGCATTCGAGTCCATGGCCGAATGCTAGCCGGAAGCATTACCATCGCGCCATGTCCCAGCGACGCAAGATCCTGCTGATCGACGATGACGAGGCGACGCTGGCGGCGCTGAAGGTGAAGCTGTCCGCCACCTACCGGCTGGTGACGACCTCCGAGCCCCGGCAGGCGCTGGGCCTGGCCCTGCAACACAAACCCGACCTGATCCTGTGCGACATCGAGATGCCGGGGCATGGCGGGCCGGCGGTCGCCGCCGAAATGGACGCGAACGCCGAAACCGCGGCCATCCCCTTCATCTACCTGACCGGCGTGGTCTCGCCGGTGCAGGCGCGCGACATGGATGAAACGCTGGGCGGCAAGCCCTGCGTGGCCAAGGGCGGGCCCTTGCCCTTGCTGCTGAGCCGCATCGAGTCGGCACTGGCGCCGCCGGGCGCGGCCTGAGCCTCCAGCAGCACGCTGTCGCCGAATTCGTGCGTCAGGTAGCCGGCCGACTCCAGTTCAGCCGAGGCTGCGCGCAGCACAGGGTCCGGCGCGAAAGCGCGCAGCAGTTCGTAGTGGCTGGTGCCGGGCTCGTGGGTGCCGCTGACGATGGCGTCGACCACCCGCAAGGTGGTGTGGCTGCCGATGCGCTGGTCGGCGATGCCCGGGCCTGCGCGCAGGCGTCCGCCGGCAGCCGCGTGTTCGAGTGCGCGTGTCACGGTGGTGCCCAGCGCGATCACGCGGCCGCCGTTCCAGCGGGCCTCGGTGACGGCGTCCGCGGTGGCCTGGGGGATGTCGTAGGGCTCGTCCAGCGGCAGCCGCGCGTCCAGTTCGTCGTCGCCGGTGGATGAGATGCCGGCCGCATGCGTGAGGGTTGCGAACGCGACACCGCGCGCCTTCAGCGCTGAGAGCAGCGCCCAGTCGAGCACGAAGCCCGCCGACGGCGGCTCGAAAGCCACCGGCCGCGCGGCCACACGCGTCCACACGTCCCATAGCGCCAGCGGTTCGTGCATGTGCGCGTACTGGATCGGCCGGCCGTGGCGCGCAAGCCCGGTCCAGATCCAGTCGACCGGGCCTTCGAACTTCAGCGAGACAAGGCGCGGGTGGTCCAGCGTGCGCAGCACAGTCGCGCGCAGCGGTCCCAGCAGCAGCAGGTCGCCCGCCACCACCTGCGGCGGCAATGGCCGGTGCTCCGTCGGCGTGCGATGGTCGCCTTCGCCGAACAGCACCGCCGTGAACTGGCGCAAGTCGTCGGCCAGGAGCGACCGGCGGCCCGCGAGCCGCACTTCGACCTCGCGGCCGGTGCGCCAGTGCGTGCCGCACAGGCTGGCAGGCAGCGTCGCCGCGTCGTTGGCCACCAGCAGGTCGCCTGCATACAGGTAGTCGGCCAGCCGCGAGCGCGGCGCATGCTGCATGCGGCCCGCGGCGTCGACCACCAGCAGGCGCGCCTGCGCGGGGCGTTGCGCGGCTTGCGTGGCGGCCTTCATGCGAGGGCCTCCAGCAATTCGGCGGCGGACTGCGCCGGCTGCTTCAGCGTCGAGCGGTCGCCATCGGGCAGGGCCTGCGCATGCATCGGCGTGTCCATGTCGCCGGGATCGTGCGCGACCACGCGGATGCCGTGCTCGCACAGCTCCTCGTCCCAGATGCGGCTCAGGTGCGCCAGCGCCGCCTTGCTCGCGCCGTAGGCGCCCCAGCCGGCATAGGCGCTGACGGCGGCGTCGCTGGAGATGTTGACCACCCGCGGATGCCGCCCCTGCCGCGCCGACGCGGCCAGCGCGCCCAGCAACGCCTTGGTCAGGCGGAAGGGCCCGAGCAGGTTGGCAGCGAGCGCAGCCTCGAAGTCTTCGCATTCGGTGTCAGCCAGCGGCACCAGCGGCACCGGGCCCAGGCTCGACGCGTTGTTGACCAGCAGGTCGACGCCGCCCAGCAGCGATGTGACCTGCAGCGCAAGCGGGTGGATCGCATCCTTGCGCGAAACATCGCCGACGATGCCGTGGGTGCCGGGCAGGCGCTGCGCCAGCGCGTGCACCTTCAGCGCGTTGCGCGCAATGAAGGCGACCTGCGCACCGGCTGCATGGAGTTGTTCGACCAGGGCGAGGCCGAGCCCTGAAGTGCCGCCGGTAACGACGGCGCGGATGTCCTTGAGTGCTGCGTGGTTCATGGGGACCACGATAGGGACGGCGCTGCGATTCACCCAGCGGCTTGTCCAACGGATTGGCAAATGGTCACAATCCCAGCCCATGACAGCCGACGGCACCGCCAACCACCTGGCCCGCAACCTCGTGAGCCTGCGCCATTCACGCGCCCTCACGCAGGACGGGCTGGCGAAGCAGGCGGCCGTGCCGCGCTCGACCATCGCCAACCTGGAGTCGGGCGAGGGCAACCCTTCGCTCGCGGTGCTGGTGAAGGTGGCGGGCGCGCTCGGCGTGCCCATCGACGAACTGCTGGCGTCGCCGCGCGCCAAGGTGCGCCATTGGCCGGCGGACGAGGTAGCGGTGGTGGGCAAGGGGCGCGGCGTGTACGTCCGGGCGCTGGTGCCCGAGCCGGTGCCCGACTCGATGATGGAAGTGATGGACTTTGCGCCCGGCGCGGTGATGGGCGGCACGCCGCACCTGCCGGGCACGCGCGAGTTCTTCACCTGCCTGGAAGGGCGGGTGAACCTGATGGTGGCGGGCGACCGCTATGCGCTGCAGGCGGGGGACGTGCTGGCGTTCCCGGGCAACCTGCCGCATTCGTACCAGAACGCGGATGGGGTGAGCCCGGCGCGGGGGGTGTCGGTGGTGATCCTGGCGAAAGCCGGGGTGTAGCGCCGCTACGCCACGCGCCGGTATCATCAAGGGTTTCCCTCGCGCACCCTTGAACACCTCCTCCGACGGCAAGTACCTAGTGAACGCGGCAAGCGGCAGTCAAGCTGCCTCGGCCATGAAGGAGCGGATCAGCATCCGCGGCGCGCGCACGCACAACCTCAAGAACATCGACCTCGACCTGCCGCGCAACCAGCTGGTGGTGATCACCGGCCTGTCGGGCTCGGGCAAGTCGTCTCTCGCCTTCGACACGCTGTACGCCGAAGGCCAGCGCCGCTACGTGGAGAGCCTGTCCACCTATGCGCGGCAGTTCCTGCAGCTCATGGACAAGCCCGACGTCGACATGATCGAAGGCCTGTCGCCGGCCATCGCCATCGAGCAGAAGGCCACCTCGCACAACCCGCGCTCGACCGTCGGCACAGTGACCGAGGTGCACGACTACCTGCGCCTGCTGTTCGCGCGCGCCGGCACGCCGTACTGCCCGACGCACGACATCCCGTTGCAGTCGCAGACCGTGTCGCAGATGGTCGACACGGTGCTGGCGCTGCCGGAAGACACGCGCCTGATGGTGCTGGCGCCGGTGGCGCGCGAGCGCAAGGGCGAGTTCACCGACCTGTTTGCCGAGATGCAGGGCCAGGGCTACGTGCGTTTCCGCGTGGGCGGCACGGTGTTCGAGTACGACGACCTGCCCAAGCTGAAGAAGACCGAGAAGCACGACATCGACGTGGTGGTCGACCGCCTGAAGGTGCGCGCCGAGGTGCAGCAGCGGCTGGCCGAAAGCTTCGAAGCCGCGCTGCGCCTCGCCGACGGCCGCGCGCTGGCGGTGGTGATGGACACCGCCGAGGAACACTGGTTCAACGCCAGGTTCGCCTGCCCGGTCTGCAACTACTCGATCGCCGAGCTGGAGCCCAGGCTCTTCTCCTTCAACTCGCCGGTCGGCGCCTGCCCGGGCTGCGACGGCATCGGCACCATGGAGTTCTTCGACCCGCACCGCGTCGTGGCGTTTCCCGAACTGTCGCTGGCGGGCGGCGCCATCAAGGGCTGGGACCGGCGCAACGGCTACTACTTCAGCATGGTGGAGAGCGTGGCCAAGCACTACGCCTTCAGCGTCGACGTGCCGTTCCAGGAGCTGGCCGACCGCATTCAGCACGTGCTGCTGCACGGCACCGGCGAGGAAACGGTGAAGTTCACCTACACCATGGAGTCGGGCCACTCCATGGGCCGCAAGATCACGCGCAAGCACCCGTTCGAAGGGATCATCCCCAACATGGAGCGGCGCTACCGCGAGACCGACTCGGCCGCGGTGCGCGAGGAACTGGCGCGCTACCGCAGCCTGCAGCCCTGCCCGCAATGCGGCGGCTCGCGGCTGCGCAGCGAGGCGCGCCACGTAAAGGTGGGTGACGGCACGCAGGCGCGCGCCATCTTCGAGATCGCGCGCATGACGCTGCGCGACAGCCACGACTACTTCCACGAGCTGAAGTTGAAGGGCTCCAAGGCCGAGATCGCCGACAAGGTGGTGCGCGAGATCGGCGCGCGGCTGAAGTTCCTGAACGACGTCGGCCTCTCCTATCTCAGCCTGGACCGCAGCGCCGAGACGCTGTCGGGCGGCGAGGCGCAGCGCATCCGGCTGGCTTCGCAGATCGGCTCGGGGCTCACCGGCGTGATGTACGTGCTGGACGAGCCCAGCATCGGGCTGCACCAGCGCGACAACGACCGGCTGATCGGCACGCTGATGCACCTGCGCGACCTGGGCAACAGCGTGCTGGTGGTGGAGCACGACGAGGACATGATCCGCGCGGCCGACCACGTGGTCGACATGGGGCCGGGCGCCGGCATCCACGGCGGCCAGGTGGTGGCGCAGGGCACGCCCGCCGATGTCGAGGCGAGCGACGCCTCGCTGACCGGCCGCTACATGGCGGGCAAGCTGCAGATCGCGGTGCCGGCCAAGCGGCATCGGCTGGGCGAACAGCTCGACCCGCAGGTGCTGCGGATTGCCGGGGCGCGCGGCAACAACCTGAAGGGCGTGACGGTCGACATCCCGGTGGGCCTGCTGACATGCGTGACCGGCGTGTCGGGCTCGGGCAAGTCGACGCTGGTGAACGACACGCTGTATGCGGCGGTAGCGCGCGAGCTGTACCGCGCGCACGAGGAGCCGGCGCCGCACGAGGCGATCGAGGGCATCGAGCACTTCGACAAGGTGATCAACGTCGACCAGTCGCCCATCGGCCGCACGCCGCGCAGCAACCCGGCCACCTACACCGGCCTGTTCACGCCGATCCGCGAGCTGATGGCCGAGACCAACGTCGCCAAGGAGCGCGGCTACGGCCCGGGGCGCTTCTCGTTCAACGTGGCGGGCGGCCGCTGCGAAGCCTGCCAGGGCGACGGCGTGATGAAGGTGGAGATGCACTTCCTGCCGGACGTCTACGTGCCGTGCGACGTGTGCCACGGCAAGCGCTACAACCGCGAGACGCTGGAGGTGCAGTGGAAGGGCCGCAACATCGCGCAGATCCTCGACATGACGGTGGAAGCCGCCTTCGAGTTCCTGAAGCCCGTGCCCACCATCGCGCGCAAGCTGCAGACCCTGCTGGACGTGGGGCTGTCGTACATCCAGCTCGGGCAGTCGGCCACCACGCTGTCGGGCGGCGAGGCGCAACGCGTGAAGCTGGCGCTGGAGCTGTCCAAGCGCGACACCGGCCGCACCCTATACATCCTGGACGAACCGACCACCGGCCTGCACTTCGCCGACATCGACCTGCTGCTGAAGGTGCTGCACCAGCTGCGCGACTCGGGCAACACCATCGTGGTGATCGAGCACAACCTCGACGTCATCAAGACCGCCGACTGGGTGATCGACATGGGGCCCGAAGGCGGCGATGGCGGGGGCACGGTGGTGTTGGCTGGGACGCCGGAGGATGTGGCCCGGCATCCTGCCAGCCATACCGGGAAGTACCTGAAGCGGCTCTTGTAGATGCTGGCCAGGCCTTGAACTGGCTTAACCCGTAACATCACCACATGCGCGCCATCATCCTCCTGGCCCTCCTCGCCACCTCGGCCCACGCCGACGTGACCGCCGTCTCCGCCAACGGCTTCACCTCCACCTTCCGCAAGGAGGTCGGCGTGGCGCCGGCGCAGGCCTACGACGCGATCGGCAGGCTTCCGCAATGGTGGAACCAGGAGCACACCTACTCGGGCAAGGCGGCGAACCTGCGGCTGGGCCTGAAGGCCGGCGACTGCTTCTGCGAGGACTGGGACGGCAACTCCATCGAGCACGCCCGCGTGCTGCTGGTCATGCGCAACCAGCTGGTGCGCATGGAAGGCGGCCTCGGGCCATTGCAGCCGCTGGCCGTGAGCGGCGTGCTCACCCTGTCGACCGGCACGCGCGACGGCAAGGCCTTCATGCAGATGGTCTACAAGGTCAGCGGCGCGCCCGAGACCGGCTTCGACAAGCTCGCGCCGCTGGTCGACCGCGTGATGGGCGAGCAGTTCACGCGATGGGCCAACTACGTGGAGAAGCCATGAACTCGATCACGCTGCGCTTCCTGGCCGAACCCAGCACCGTCAACTTCGGCGGCAAGGTGCACGGCGGCACCGTCATGAAGTGGATCGACGAGGCCGGCTATGCCTGCGCCAGCGCCTGGGCCAGGCGCTACTGCGTGACGGTGTTCGTCAGCGGCATCCGCTTCCACCGTCCCATCCGCATCGGCGAGCTGGTGGAGGTGGAGGCCCACCTCGCCTACACCGGCAACACCAGCATGGCGATTGCGGTCGAGGTGCGCAGCGGCGACATCAAGACCGGGCACCTGCACCGCACCACCGAATGCCTGATCGTGTTTGCCGGCGTCAACGCCGAGGGCGAGCCGGTGGCGGTGGACAAGTGGACGCCCGAGACGCCGGGCGAAGTGGCGCTGGCCAGGCGCGCGAAGGCGCAGCTCGACGCCGCCCGTTCGGCCGGTTAGGCCTTCGCTGCTTCCAGCAGCGCCCGCGTGCGCGTCGCCTCGGTGCGCGCCGCTGCCGCGAAGTCGTCGCCCGAGGACGCATACAGGATCGCACGCGACGAATTGACGACGATGGGCGCGTCCGCGCGCCAGCCCGCCTTGACCGTTGCCACGGCATCGCCGCCCTGCGCACCGATGCCCGGGATCAGCAGCGGCAGCGTTGGCGCAATCGCGCGCACGCGCTCGATCTCCGCCGGGTAGGTGGCCCCCACCACCAGCCCCAGTTGCCCGTTGAGGTTCCAGGACCCCTGCGCCAGCGCCGCCACGTGCTCGTACAGCAGCGGCTGCCCCGGCAGCGAGGCGAGCCGCTGGTTCTGCAGGTCGTCGCCGCCGGGGTTGGAGGTGCGGCACAGCAGGAAGGCGCCGCGCCCGGGGTACTTCAGGTAGGGCTGCACGGAGTCGAAACCCATGAAGGGCGACAGCGTCACCGCATCGGCGCCGTAGCGTTCGAAGGCTTCCTTGGCGTACTGCTCGGCGGTGGAACCGATGTCGCCGCGCTTGGCGTCCAGGATCACCGGCACGTGCGGCGCGTTCGCGCGCAGGTGCGCCATCAGCCGCTCGAGCTGCTCCTCGGCGCGATGCGCCGCGAAGTAGGCGATCTGCGGCTTGAAGGCGATGGCCAGGTCCGCGGTGGCGTCGACGATGTGCGCGCAGAAGTCGTAGATGCGCGCAGCATCGCCTTTCATGGAACCGGGGAAACGGGAGGGTTCGGGGTCGAGCCCCACGCAAAGCATCGACGCGTTGCGCTGCTGCGCGTGGCGCAGCTTCTCGGTGAAGGTCATGAGCCGCCATTGTAAAACGGGGACAATCGCAGCCCATGCAATCCCTCACCCGGCAGCAGCTGGTCCTGCTCGTATTGCTCACCATCGTGTGGGGCGTCAACTGGCCCGTGATGAAGCTGGGCGTCACCGACTACCCGCCGCTCACTTTCCGCGCGATCTCGATGGCTCTCGGCCTGCCGGTGCTGGCGCTGGCGCTGGTGGTGATGAAGGTGCCGTTTCGCCTGCCGGCGCGCCACTGGCCCGAGCTGCTGTGGCTCGCGGCCACCAACATGTTCGTCTGGCACACCTGCATCATCCTGGCGGTGAAGACGCTGTCGAGCGGGCGCGCGGCGATCCTCGGCTACACCATGCCGATCTTCTCGGCGGTGCTGGGTGCGCTGCTGTTCTCGGCCGTGCTCACGCGCCGCGGCTGGATCGGCGTGAGCGCCGCCGCCCTCGGCGTGGCGCTGCTGCTGTGGCACGAGCTGACCGGGCTGGCGGGCAAGCCGGCGGGCGTGGCGCTGGCGCTGGTGGCCGCGGCCACGTGGGCGCTGGGCACGCAGTTGCTGCGGCGCACGCGCATCCCGGTGCCCACCCTCACCCTGTCGTTCTGGATGACGGCGCTGACCGCCGTCGTCATGACGCTGCTGTGCGCGGTGTTCGAGCGGCAGCAGTGGCGCGAGCCATCAGCCACTGCATGGTTCGCCATCCTGTTCAACGCGGTGCTGATCTTCGGCTTTGCCCACGCCACGTGGTTCTACCTCGCACGCGCCCTGCCCCCGCTGGCGTCGACCCTCAGCGTGATGTTCATCCCGGTACTGGGCGTGTTCACCGGCGCGCTGTGGCTGGGCGAGGTGCTGCACTGGCAGGACTTCGCCGCCGTCGCGCTCATGGTGGTGGCGATCGCGTCGGTGTTATGGCCTGCACGGCCACCCGCACCGAGTCCTGCATCACCTGCCACGGCGAGCGGAACAGGCCGCGGCCCGGACGCCTAGGCGTCAGTTCCACCGGCTCGACGTCGGCGCCGCGGCGCGCCTTGATCGCCAGGCGCCGCTCGTCGTCGCGGCTGCCGAACAGGTCGGTCTCGACGCGCAGCGCGGTGGGCGGCTGGGCGAACTTGAAGCGCGCCATCAGGACCACGTGGCGCTCGCCCTGCGCATGGGCCGGGTCGGCGTCGGCCAGCAGTTGCAGCATCTGCGCTTCGGCCGGCAAGCCTGCGTCGGTGATGCGAAAGCCCTGGATCGCGCGCTGCCGCAGCGTCACGTAATGCCGCTGCAGTTCCTGCACCGACAGCAGGCCGTCGCGGTTGTCGTCGCCGCCCAGCGCCGACACCGGCAGCGACACCAGCACATAGGCGACGTCGCCCACCACGTGGATCGTGCCCTGCTGCGCCGGCATCAGGTGCGCCTGGGCCGGCGTCGCGCCGGCCAGCAGCGCGGCGAGCAACAGGATGCGGATCACGGCTTCGCCCGGGTGTGGGGCGGTGGCGGGCCGCCGCCGCCGCCCCCACCGCCGCCGCTGGCCGTGCCGTACACGCAGCGGCCGATGAAGGGGTAGGTGTCGGTGAGGTAGTAGTGGTAGATGCCGTTAGGGAACTCGGGCGTGGCGCCGAAGCGGCCGTTGCACGCGTCGAGGCCGTCTTCGTTGGCGGCGTCGAACTCGTAGTCTTCCTTGAACGTGCCCATCGGATAACTCGCGGTCGACGGCCGGTTGGCGTCGGGCGATGACTTCAGCTTGTGGCTGCCCTTGATCACCTTGACGGCGCTGCCTGCGTCGTTGGCCGAGGTGTAGCCGTAGCGCGCATAGAGCGGGAAGCCGTCCAGCGCGAAGCCCACCAGCGTCATTGCCGTCCCCTTGCCGAGCCGCGTGACCAGTCCTCCGGGCATGCCGTGGTAGTGGTACGAGCCGTCGGGCTGCACGTGCGCGTTGTTGCTGTCGAGGCCCAGGTCGAAGGTGTCGTGGCCCAGCGCCTCGATCATCCAGTCGCCCGAGCCGTTCATGGTGCAGGTCACGCTGTTGCCGCTGCCGGTGCAGTGTGCGTTGGTGTTGGGGTCGAACTTGACGCTGTTGATGGCGTAGCCCACCACGGTCATGGCCGTGCTGTTGGCGTTCTTCACCGGCGTCATCGTCATGGTCGCGCTCACGCTCTGGGTCGAGATCGCGCTCGGGTTGCTGGCATTGGGGAAGGTGCCGGTGGCATGGTCCGGGATGCCGTTGCCGGTGAGCGTGCGCAGCGCGCTGGTGCAGCTGATGGCCGAGGTGGAGGTCTTGTTCAGGTTGCTGACGAAGAAGTTGCCGCTGTAGCTGCACAGCACGCCCGCGGTGGTGCTGGTGCCGGGCAAGGAGCCGTCGGTGGGCGTGACGGTGACCGTGGACGAGGCGGCCGAGGCGCCGAAGCTGTTGCTGGCCTTCACGCTGCACGTGTACTGCGTGCCGTTGACGAGGCCGGAGACCACGATGGGGCTGGTGGTCGAAGTGCCCGTGCCCTGCAGCGCCGACAGCGCGGTGCAGGTGGCTGTATAGCCAGTGATGGCGCTGGCGCCGCTGGACAAGGGCGGCGTGAAAGCGATGCTGGCGCTGCCATTGCCGGCGGTCGCCGTTCCGATGGTCGGCGCCCCGGGCGGCGCGCAGTTGGCCGGCAGCACCGTGCAGGTGTAGTCGGCCAGCGCGCCCACCCGGAAGATCTGCCAGCCGCTGATGTTGCCGTACAGGTAGATGGCCACGTCGGCCGCGCCGGTGGACACGCCCAGGTAGTTGCCGGTCTGCGGGTAATAGCGGTAGGTATAGGGCGCGAGGTAGCCCGAGGTCTTGCCCGCCACCGGGAACAGGCTGGCGTACTGCGACTCGGCCCAATCCATCAGCTGGTCGGCTGTCAGCGCCTCTGGCGCGGCTTGCGCCGCGGCGCGGTGCAGTGCCGGCGGTTCATCGTCGCCGCCACCGCCGCAAGCCGACAGGACGAGCAGCGCCATGCCCAGCGCCGCCCAACGTATCCATTGGGTCCCCATGGTCTTCTCCCCCGAATTTGAAACCATTCTGTCTCATTCCGTACTTCCGGAACAAGTGCCGGTAGGCAATCTGCCTAAGCCCCTAAGGCATCACCTCAGGCGCCCCTCCGTTTCACCTACGCGCGGCCCACCTTTCACCTAAGGCGCGAACGGCCCCAAATCGTCTCATTGGGGCTATGGACCTGTTCACCGCCCTGCTGCAAGAAGAACCCGCCGAAACGCCCGCCACCTGGGCCTGCTCGTGCGGTGGCTGCGCAGGCGCAGGCGGTGCGGACCTCGGCGCCTATGGCACGACGCCGACCGCCAACTACGGCTACGTGTCGACCTCGCAGCCCACCGGCGGCGACGCAGCCACCGCGGCGCTCATGGCCGGCAGCAAGTGGACGAGCTTCGACGCCGCCAGCGCGCGCACCATCATCAGCTACTCGTTCATCAACCCGCAGGCTTCCACCTTCTCGTACGGCGTCAACGACGGCTTCGCGGCCACCGCGAAGTCGTTCTCCGAAGCCGACAAGGCGCTCACGCGCGACATGCTGGCCAAGATCGCCGCGGTGTGCAACGTGGAGTTCGTGGAAGTGCCCGACAACGCCACGCAGTCCGGTGTGCTGCGCTACGGCTACTCCGACCAGCCTGCCGCCATGAACTACGCGGGCTACGCGTTCTTCCCTTCCACTTCGCCGATCGGCGGCGACATCTGGCTCGCCAGCACCCAGTCCACCGCGCAGTGGGACTTCTACCGGCCCAACCTGGTCCTGCACGAAACCATGCACGCCCTGGGCCTGAAGCACCCCTTCAGCGGCGGCAGCGTGCTGTCGGCGGCGCAGGACATCATCCCCAACACGGTGATGAGCTACTCGCCGCTGGCCGGTGGCACGAGCGGCTACATGGAAACGTATCCGAGCGAACCGATGGCCTTCGACGTGACGGCATTGCAGCAGCTGTACGGCGCCTCGTCGCTGGCCAGCGGCAACAGCTGGTACGGCCTGGCCGGCAGCGACTTCCAGTCGGGCTTCAAGGCGCTGTGGGACTCGGGCGGCTACGACACGCTGGATGCGTCGATGCTGGCCCATGCGGTCACGCTCAACCTGGGCGGCGGCGCAGCCAGCGACATCGGCGTGCGCATCGATGCCAACGCCAAGGTCGGTGGCACCCCCGTCGCGACCACCTACGCCTACACCCTCACGATGGCGCAGGGGACGCTGATCGAGCAGGCCATCGGCACCGCTTTCGGCGACACCGTCACCGGCAACGCCGCCGACAACCGGCTGCAAGGCCGCGGCGGCGACGACGGGCTGCAGGGCGGCGCGGGCCGCGACACGGCCCTGTACGAAGGTGCCCGCAACTCTTTCGACGTGACGATCGCCGGAACCAGCGCAACGGTGCGCGACCGCACCGGCGCCGAAGGCACCGACTCGCTGGGCAACATCGAGCGCCTCGAGTTCGCCGACGGCGGCCTCGCGCTGGACCTCGACGGCCATGCCGGTGAAGCGGCTCGCATCCTCGGTGCCGTGTTCGGCGCGGCCGCCGTGGACGTGCCCGCCGCCATCGGTGTGGCGCTCGACGTGCTGGATGGCGGCGTGTCGTATCGCGACGCCCTTGCCCTCGCGCTCGACGCGCGGCTCGGCGACAACGCGAGCAACGCGCAAGTGGTGGACCTGCTCTACACCAACCTGTTCGGCATGGCGCCCAACGGCGCCGCCACGCAGGAACTGGTCGGCCTGCTGGACCGCAGCACGCTGTCGCAAGTGGACCTGGCCGCTATTGCGGCGGGGCACGCGCTGAACGAGCAGAACATCGACCTGGTCGGCCTGGCCGCGCACGGCCTGGCCTTCGCCTGACCTCAGCTCGGCATCGCGAAGCGCCTGAGGCTGGTGTAGACGTCGCGGTCGAAGTGCAGCACGTAGCCGAGCACGCCGGCACCCATGACGGCCAGCGCCTCCATCTTCAGCAGGCGCGCGCCGGTGGTTTCCACCACCGCGCCCACGGCCTCGGCGGCCTGTTCGGCCTTGGCCTGCGTGGGAATGGCTGCGTCGGTCATCACGATGACGGTACGGCCGTCGGCCGTGCCCGCGATACGCGCCACCTGGTCGCGAATCTGCACCTTGAGCGACGCGCCCCCGCTGGGCGAGCAGTTCTGCGTCAGCACGTAGGGCACCGTGCACGACATCGAGAAGCCGCTGATCGTGGGAACCTTGTTGCCCTGGAAGGTGGCGGTCTCCGGCGCGGTAGCGCACGAGGCCAGGGCCAGCGACAGGCACGCGAGAAGGATGCCCGGTGACAGGAGTCTCATGTGTTTTTTCTCCTTCGTCGGAAGTGCGCAGTCTACTGCGGCGCAGGGCCCGACAATAGCCCCATGCTGCGCTACCGCACCTTTCCTGTCACTGCATTTCAACAAAACTGTTCCATTCTCTGGGACGAGGCCACGGGGCAGGCCGCCGTCATCGACCCGGGCGGCGACCTGGACCGGTTGCTGGCCGAAGTCGAGCGCCTGGGGCTGAAGCTCGAACGGGTGTGGCTGACCCACGCCCATATCGACCACGCGGGCGGCACGGGTGAGCTGGCCCAGCGCCTCGCGCTGCCGGTGATCGGCCCGCACCCGGCCGACCAGTTCTGGATCGACCTGCTGCCCGAGCAAAGCCGCATGTTCGGTTTTCCGCAGGCACGGGCTTTCAAACCCACGCGCTGGCTGCACGACGGCGACACGGTGGAACTGGCCGGCCATGTGCTGCACGTGCGGCATTGCCCGGGGCATACGCCGGGGCATGTCGTCTTTCACTCACCGGAGTTGAAGCGCGCCTTCGTGGGCGACGTGCTGTTCGCGGGCAGCATAGGCCGCACCGATTTCCCGCAGGGTGACCACGACACGCTGATCGAGAGCATCACGCAGCGCTTGTGGCCGATGGGGGATGACACGGTTTTCATCCCGGGGCACGGGCCCGAGAGTTCGTTCGGGCACGAACGGCGGCACAACCCGTACGTGGCGGGGACTTGAGCCGGTCAGCGCCGCGCCTGTTCGTACAGCCCGCGCACGCGCGGCACGTTGGCCTGCAGGGTCTTGATGCGGTCCGGCCCGGTGGGGTGCGTCGACAGGAAGCCGATCTGCTGCCCCTTGCCTTCGCGTGCCTTGCCCATCTTTTCCCACAGCACCACCGCAGACTGCGGGTTGTAGCCGCCCCGCGCCGCGACCTCCAGTCCCACCAGGTCGGCTTCGGTCTCGTCATCGCGGCTGAACTTGAGCGACAGCAGTTGCGTGCCGACATTGGCAGCGAGGTCGCCCACTTGCCCCAGCCCCAGCAGCGCTGCGCCGATCGACAGCGCCAGCCCGGTGCCCTGCGTCTTGGCGATGCGCTCGCGCGCATGCTCGCGCAGGGCGTGCGCCATCTCGTGGCCCATTACCATCGCGGCCTCGTCATCGGTCAGCTGCAGCTGCTCGAGGATGCCGGTGAAGAAGGCGATCTTGCCGCCGGGCATGCAGAAGGCGTTGATCGAGCGGTTGCCGATGAGGTTGACCTCCCAACGCCACTGCTTGGCGCGGTCGTTGAAGCGGCCCGCATGCGGGATCAGCCGATTGGCGATGGCGCGCAGCCGCTGCACCTGCGGATGGCTTTCCGGCGCCAGCGCCCGCTGCGCCGACGCGCGCTCCAGCAGGCGTGCGTACTGCTGGCCTGCCGCGGTCTCGAGCTGTCCAGCCGGCACCAGGTTGCGCAGGGTGGACGGATTGCCGACGTCGACCTGGGCCAGCGCGGGCGCCGCCACGGCCGCGCTGCCGGCCAGTAGGAAAGCACGCCGCGCACTCCAGGGGGACCGTCCGGCAAGGCACAGTTGGCACATGGGCAAATAATAGTACCGAGCAAACCACAGGCCGCATGACAGACACCGCCACCACCGCCGACCGCAACGAGCCTGCCCGCCCGGGCTGGGGCGAAACCTTGCGGGTCTACCTGGAACCGCCCACCCTGCGCATGCTGTTCCTAGGCTTCGGCGCCGGGCTGCCGCTGCTGCTGGTGCTGGGCACGCTGTCGTTTCGCCTGCGCGAAGCCGGCATCGACCGCGCCACCATCGGCCACCTGTCGTGGGTGGGCCTCGCCTACGGGGTGAAGTGGCTGTGGGCGCCGCTGGTGGACCGCCTGCGCCTGCCGCTGCTGGGCCGGCTGGGGCAGCGGCGCAGCTGGCTGCTGCTGGCGCAGTTTGCGGTGATGGGCGGCATCATCGGGCTGGCGCTGGCCGATCCCCAGGTGGCGGGCATCGACACGGTGGTGCGCTGGGCCATCGTCGTCGCCTTCGCCTCGGCCACGCAGGACATCGCGCTGGACGCGTTCCGCATCGAGTCTTCCAGCGCCGAACGGCAGGGCGCGCTGGCCGCGGCCTACCAGACGGGCTACCGGCTTGCGATGATCTGGGCCGGCGCGGGCGTGCTGTGGATCGCGGCGCGCTCCGAGACCAACCCGGCCGCCGTCTACGAGCACGGCGCGTGGCAGACGGCCTATCTCGTGATGGCGGCGTCGATGCTGGTGGGCGTGCTCACGGTGCTGCTGTCGCGCGAGCCGGCGCCGCGCGACGCCAGTGCCGAGCGCACGCAGCGCGCGCAAGTGGCCGCGCAGTTCGCGCGCGACGGCATCCGCTTCGCTTGGCCGCAGGCCTTGCTGTTTGCGGTGATCCTCGCGCTGCTGGTGGCGATGGTGCGGGCCTCGCTGGGCGCTATCCGCTGGCCCGAAGTGGGCGTCTACCTGGCACTCGGCGTCGCCGCGGCACTGGGCCTGCGCAACGGCTGGGGCGCAGCGCAACCGATGCGCATGGAAGTGCCCCTGCCGGCCGCGCCGCTGGTGGCCTGGCTCGACACGGTGCTGGTGGAGCCGTTCGCCGACTTCATGCGCCGTTACGGCTGGCACGCAGCCTTGATCCTGGCGCTGATCGCCACCTACCGCATCAGCGACGTGGTGATGGGCATCATGGCCAACCCGTTCTACGTGGACATGGGCTACAGCAAGGACGAAGTGGCCGCGGTGAGCAAGCTGTTCGGCGTGGTCATGACGCTGGTGGGCGCCCTCCTCGGCGGCGCGCTGGCGGTGCGCCTGGGCGTGATGCGCACGCTGATGCTGGGCGCGGTGCTGAGCGCGGCCAGCAACCTGCTGTTCGCGTGGCTCACGTCGCGCGGCCATGACCTGAACGGGCTGATCTTCGTCGTGTCGGCGGACAACCTGTCGAGCGGCATCGCCTCGGCCGCGTTCATCGCCTACCTTTCGAGCCTGACCAACATCCAGTACTCGGCGACGCAGTACGCGCTGTTCAGCTCCATGATGCTGCTGCTGCCGAAGTGGCTGGCCGGCTTCTCGGGCGACTACGTCAACTCGTTCGGCTACACCAACTTCTTCGTGGCCACTGCGCTGCTGGGCCTGCCGGTGCTGGTGCTGGTGTGGCTGGCCACGCGCCACATCCGGGTGAAGCCGCAGCGGCCGGGGGTGCTGGCGGAGGATTGAACGGGTACCTGTCATTGCGGGCTTGACCTGGCTTGACCCGCAATCCATGGTTACCGGGTCAAGCCCGGGATGACAACCGCACAAGCTCCCCGCGCTGCACCTTGCCCAGCGCCGTCTTCGGCAAAGCCTCCACAAAGAACCACCGGCGCGGCTGCTTGAACCGCGCGATGCGCTGGGCCAAGTGCTCGCGCAATTCGGCTTCTGCGACCGGCGCCTTGCGCACTACCGCCACCGCCACCACCTCGCCCCACTGCGCGTCGGCGATGCCGAACGCCGCGCACTCAGCCACCGAGGGATGCTCCGCCAACGCCTGCTCCACCTCCAGCGGGTGGATGTTCTCGCCGCCGGAGATGATCAGCTCTTTCGCGCGGCCGACGATGGTGTAGCTGCCGTCCGCCGCCTGCGTCGCCAGGTCGCCGCTGTGGAACCAGCCCTCGGCGTCGCACGCGGGCACGTCGGGCCAGTAGTGGCGCACGACGTTGGGGCCGCGCAGCCACACCTCGCCGTGCACCAGCCTGGCCTCGACTTCCGGCGCCGGCCAGCCGCACGAGCCGGCGTGGTCGAACGCATGTTCCGGCGGCAAGGCGATGGAAAACGGGCCGCTCTCGGTGGCCCCATAGACGTTGCACACCGGCACGCCGCGCGCATGGAAGGCCTGCACCAACGGCGCCGGCAGCACGCTGGAGCCCGCCCATACCGCGCGCAGCGACGACAGGTCGGTCGCCGGCCAGCGCGGATGTTCGATCATCGCCTTCATCACGGCCGGCACCAGCAGGGTGAGCGTCGGCCGATCGCGCGCGATGGCCGCCAGCGCTTCGCCCGGGTCGAAGCGTGCATGCAGCAGGACGCGCGCACCCGCGCCCAGCGCCGGCAGCGTCTGGATGCACAGGCCGCCCACATGGAACAGCGGCAGCACGGTGAGCACGACATCACTGGCCGTGATGCGCTGCGAAGCCGCGGCGATGCGCATGTTGGCCAGCAGGTTGCCTTGCGTGTGCACCGCGGCCTTGGGGCCGCCGGTGGTGCCCGACGTGAACACCAGCAGCACCGGAGCGTCTTCGGCCGCATGGACCGGCGCCGCTGCGCCGCCCCATGGCGCATCGAGCTCTTCCACTGCATGGGCGGGCAGCCCCAGCGCGCGCGCCGCATCGGCCCACGCCGCGTCGTGCACGATGTGCCGCGGCGTGCACACGCCCAGCAGCCGCTGCCACTCGGCAGGCGCCAGCCGGAAATTGAGCGGCACCAGCACGGCGCCGATGCGCGCCAGCGCCGCCAGCAGCACCACCTGCCCCCAGTGGTTGCCGCCAAGCGAGGCCACGCGGTCACCCGGACGCACGCCCCAGCCATGCCACAGCCGCGCTGCTGCGCGCGCGCCGGCGCCTTCGGACAGGCCCGGCAGGGATTCGTGCAAACCTTTCATTTACCTAACTTTACCGGCGCTACAAGGCCGTGTGATGGCGGCGGCGGACCATGGGATCCGCCATTACCATGAACGGATGCAGCAATTGTTGATGATCGAAGACGACGCCCGCCTCGCGCAGATGGTGGGCGAGTACCTGGAAAGGTCCGGGTTCGCGGTCACGCATGCAATGGATGCGAAGGCCGGGCTGGCCCTGTTGCAGGAGCCGCCGGGCGGCACGCCGCCCGAGCTGGTGATCCTGGACCTGATGCTGCCCGACATGGACGGCCTGGAGGTGTGCCGCCGCGTGCGCGCCATGCCCGGCGAAACCGGCAAGGTGCCGGTGCTGATGCTCACCGCCAAGGGCGACCCGATGGACCGCATCGTCGGGCTGGAACTCGGCGCCGACGACTACCTGCCCAAGCCCTTCGAGCCGCGTGAGCTGCTGGCGCGCATCCGCGCCATCCTGCGCCGCCGGGGCGTTGGCGCCCCGCCGCCGGCCAAGCTGATGCGCTTCGGCTCGCTGGAGATCGACCGCGACGCGCGCACCGTGACCGTGGCGGGCACGCCCTGCGAGCTCACGTCGTACCAGTTCGACCTGCTGGTGGTGCTGGCCGAGCGCGCGGGCCGCGTGCTCACGCGCGACCAGATCATGGAGGCCGTGCGCGGGCGCGAGCTGGAAGCCTTCGACCGCTCGATCGACGTGCACATGGGCCGCATCCGCGCGGCCATCGAAGCCGACCCCAAGGCGCCCAAGCGCATCCTCACGGTGCGCGGCGTGGGCTACGTGTTCGCCAAGCAGCAGGACTGAATGCCGACGATCTGGCGAGAACGCTGGCGCTTCCCGCTCTACCTGCGCATCTGGCTGGCGGTGATTGCCGCGGTCGGCGTGCTCACCATCGCGTTCGGCTGGCTGTGGCAGGTCAACCGCGAGCAGACCAACCCGCCGCGCGAGGTGGTGATCCGCAACGAGGCGGACGAAGTGATCGGCCAGAGCATGGTGCGGCCAATGCGCGTGCCGGGTGCCGGCATCGAGTTCGACGTGAAGATGCACGACGGCAGCACGATCACCGTGCAGTTGCCGCCGCGCCAGCGCCGTCCTGGCGAAGGGCCGCCCGGGCGCTCCTTCTTCCCCCGCGGTCCGACGGGCTTCATCTGGCTGCTGGGCATCGTGGCAATGGCCGTCATCGTCGGCAGCTACCCCATCATCCGGCGCCTGACGATGCGGCTGGAGGAGTTGCGCGGCGGGGTGGAACGCTGGGGCGAAGGCGACCTGAGCGTGCGCGTCGCCGAGAACGGCAACGACGAAGTGGCCTTCCTCGCGCGCCGCTTCAACCATGCGGCCGAACGCGTAGAGACGCTGGTGAAGACGCACAAGTCGCTGCTGGCCAACGCGTCGCACGAGTTGCGCTCGCCGCTTGCGCGCATTCGCATGGGGCTGGAGCTGATGACGCCCGAGCCGTCGCCCGCAGCGCGCGCCGAAATCTCGCGCAACATCGCCGAGCTGGACCAGCTGATCGACGAGATCCTGCTGGCCAGCCGGCTCGACGCGCGCGAGCCCGACATGGGCACGGTCGAAGCAGTGGACCTGACCGGGCTGGCCGCGGAGGAATGTGCTCGCACCGGTGCCACGCTGGAAGCGGTGACCGCAGGCCAGAGCGTGGTCGTGCCCGGCGTGTCCAGGCTGTTGCGCCGCGCGGTGCGCAACCTGCTGGAAAACGCGCGGCGCTACAGCCCGGACGAAGTGACGGTGGCCGTGCAACAGGACGCCGGGCACGCGGTGCTGCGCGTCTGCGACCGCGGCCCGGGCATACCGCCGGCCGAGCGCGAACACATCTTCGAGCCGTTCTACCGGCTGCCCGGCGCGAGCGAGCGCCACGGCGGCGTGGGACTGGGGCTGTCACTGGTGCGGTCGATCGCGCAGCGGCACCAGGGCTCGGTGCATTGCGAGGACCGCGAGGGCGGCGGGGCCTGCTTTGTGCTTCGGCTGCCCGCGCAGCATGTGTAAGCTCGTGTAAGCGGACCGCCAAAAGCGCGCGTTCCGTGGAAAAAGTCACTGACGTGGTTCACGCTCGGTGCATTCCTCCCTTGATTTGGGGATGCGGTTGATGCGCCTGCCGACTACATTGAATGGCAATCGCTGTCACACACTGACCGCCGTCAGGTTTGAAGTCTCCCAACGACGTCCTTCCAAGGACTTGATACGGCCGCCGCAAGGTGGCCGTTTTTTTTGGCCGCTTCAGAACTTGGTGTAGCCGCCGTCGATGAGGAACTGCTCGCCGGTGGTATAGGCCGCCGCGTCGCTCGCGAGGTAGACGGCGATGCCGCCGAAGTCGTCCACCGAGCCCCAGCGCCGCGCCGGGATGCGCGGCATCACCGCGGTGGCAAAGCGTTCGTCGCCGAAGGAGCGTTGCGTCATCTCGGTGGCGATCCAGCCGGGCAGGATGGAGTTGACGCGGATCTGGTGGCGCGCGAGCTCCACCGCGAGCGCGCGCACGAACGAAGTGACCGCACCCTTGGAGGCGCCGTAATGGCTGTTGCGCGCCGCGCCCTCGACCGCCGCCGTGCTCGCCGTGGCCACCAGCGAGCCGCCGCCGTGCTGCGCCATGTGGCGTGCCGCGGCGCGGAAGGTGAGGAACACGCCTTCGACGTTGATGCGCTGCACCCGCCGGAACTCGTCCAGCGTCATGTCGAGCAGCGGCGCGCCCTTGCTGGAGACGCCGGCATTGGCGAAACAGCTGTGCACGCGCCCGACGCGTTCGACCGTCGCTGCAAAGGTGGCTTCCACCGCGGCTTCGTCGCCGACGTCGCAGGTGAAGGCATGGACCCGCGCGGCGTCGCCGCACTCGTCGGCCAGCGACTGCCGCGCCTGTTCGGTCTTGCCTTGCTTCGAGCCCCAGATGGCGACCGTCGCACCGGCCTGCAGCAGCGCCCGCGCCATGCCCAGGCCGATGCCGCCGTTGCCGCCCGTGATCACGGCGGAGCGGCCCGCCAGGTTGAAGGGTTGGTACATGCCTGCGATGCTATGCCGGAAAGGCGTGCAGCGGCTCGCCCCTGGCATTCGCCAAGCCCGGCGTGCGCGCGACGTTCATGACCCAGTTGACCATGGTGAAGTAGCCCACCAGTGTGGTCAGCTCCACCACGCCCGCCTCGCCGAATTGCGCCAGCGCCGCGGCATAGGTAGGGTCGCTCACGCCGTGCGTGCGCAGCAGCTCGTGCGTGAAGTCGAGCGCGCACTCTTCGTCGGCCGCCAGCCCGCGCGGCCGTGCACCGACGCGCAGCGACTCGATGGCCGCGGCGTCGACGCCGGCCTGCACGGCCAGCGGCGCGTGCATCAGCCATTCGAACTGGTTGCCTTGGTGGCGCGCCGTGGCGCAGGTCACCAGCTCGCGCACGCGTGCGTCCAGCGTGCTGCCGAAGCGAAGGTACTCGCCGACCCGGGCCACCCGCTCCAGCAGCTCGGGGCTGCGCAGCAGCGGCAGGAAGGGCCCGTAGACGCCCTTGCGCGGGCCGTCGATGAGCGCCTGGGCGGCGGCGCGCTGGGCTTCGCTCATCGCCTCGGCGGCAGGCATGGGCAGGCGTTCGCGCGCGGCTGCGGCGAAGCCCTGGGGTGCGGGTTCAGCGGGCATGGGAAGTCTCCGTTTGCAGGGGTGGGGTGCGCGCCTCGCGCCACAGCCACGCCGCGGTGGCGAACAGCGACAGCGCGGCGAGCTGCAGCGCGATGGCCAGGCCGTGCGCGCGCAGCGCGGGGACATGCAGCAGCAGCGCCGACACGACGGGGCCGGCGATCTGGCCGATGGCGAAGGCCGCCGTCATGCGGCCGACGGCCGCGCGCGGGTCGCCGGGCGTGCGGGCGCGCGCCTCCTGCACGCCGGCGAGCGTGACGATCATGAAGGTGCCGCCAACCAGCAGTGCCGACAACAGGATCGCGAGGCCGTGTGGCCACAGGCTGGGCAGCAGCGTTCCCACGCCCATCAGCGCCTGGCACACGGCCCACACTTCGGTACGCGGCCGGCGGTGCAGCCACCAGCTCGCCACGATGGTGGACAGCGCGGCGACGGCGCCGAACACGGGCCACGCCAGGCCGAACCAGAACGGGTCGTCGATGACGTTGCGTGCCAGCACGGGCAGGAAGGTGGCGGGCAGGATGTAGCCGAAGCCCATGACACCGTAAGCCAGCACCAGGCCCTTCGAGACGCTGCTGGGAGAAGCCGCCGCCGTGGCTGGGGCCGCGGCGGGCGCGGGACTGCGGCGCAACACGAGTGCGATCGGGATCGAGAGGACGAGGGCCAGCAGCGCCAGCTGCAGCCACAGGTTGGATGGCGTGACACCCGCCGCACCGGCGGCCCAGCCGTGCAGGCCGGCCAGCGCGATGCCGGCACCGACACCGGCGTAGACATAGCCCGCCGCCTGGGGCTTGCCCGCCTGCGCCAGCGCGCCGAGGCACCATACCGCCGTGGCGACGAACACCCACGCAGACGCCATGCCGGCCAGGAAGCGCCAGGCGCCCCACAGCCAGGGGCCCGGTGCGGCCATCGCCGCCGTGAGCACGGCCGTAGCCAGCAGTCCCAGCATAGCCAGGTGCGTGGCCCGCCATGGCAAGCGCCCGGCTGTCAGTGCACCGGCAAAGTAGCCGAGGTAGTTGGCCGCCGCCACCCAACCGCCCGCCGCCACGTCGAGCTGGCCCTCGCGGATCATCAGCGGCAGCAAGGGCGTGAAAGCAAAGCGGCCGATGCCCATGGCGACCGCCAGCGACAGCGCGCCCGCGATGCACAGCGCGAGCGTGGTGACGGGACGGGCTGCAGTTGCCATGGCCCCCGCATTAGACCGAGAATCGGACGGCCGGACAAATGAATAATCCTGCAGGACTGTTCTTGAAATGAGAAGCATCGACCTGGACTCGCTGGAGATCTTCCGCGCCGTCGCGCAGGAAGGCGGCGTGCTGCGGGCGGCGCAGAAGCTCAACCGCGTGCAGTCCAACGTGACCACGCGCGTGAAGCAGCTCGAGCAGCGGCTCGGCCGGCCGCTGTTTCGCAAGCAGGGCCGCGGGCTGGTGCTGTCGCCCGAGGGCGAGCGGCTGCTGGCCTATGCGCAACGGCTGTTCTTGCTGGCCGACGAAGCGGAAAGCGAGTTGCGCAACGGCAAGCCGGGCGGCGTGCTGCGCATCGGCTCGCTGGAGAGCACGGCTGGCAGCCGGCTCGCGCCCATCCTGTCGCGCTTCCACAGGCAGTATCCCGACGTGGTGGTGGAACTGGCCACCGGCACCACCGGTGCGCTGGTGCAGCGCGTGTCGAACTACGAGCTGGAGGCCGCCTTCGTGTCGCAGCCTTTCACCGCGCCGGGGCTCGAGGCAGTGAAGGTGTTCGAGGAAGAGCTGGTGCTGGTCACGGCGCGGGGCGTGCCGCCGGTCACGCGCGCGGCCGACCTGGCCGGCATGACGCTGATCGCCTTTGCCGACGGCTGCTCGTACCGCAAGCGCCTGCAGGACTGGCTGGGCGCGTCCTCGGTGATGCCGAAGCGCACGCTGGAGTTCGCGTCGTACCAGGCCATGGTGGCCTGCGTGGCGGCGGGCACCGGCTTTGCGCTGGTGCCCAAGTCCCTGCTGGCGGCGCTGAAGTCGTCGCAGGAGGTGCAGCAGCACGAGGTGCCCGCGAAGGTGCGCAAGAACGTGACGCACCTGGTGTGGCACGGCCAGCCTTCGACGGCGCTCGCAAAGTTGCGCGAGCTGTTATGACAGCAGCGTAGCCACCCGCCCCGGCTCGATGTCGACCAGGCACTTCAGGTGCCCCAGCGGGCACTCGCGCTGGAAGCAGGGCGAGCACTCGAGCTTCAGCCACAGCACGTTCGCCTTGTCGTTCAAGGGCGGCGTGTGCAGCGGGCTCGACGAGCCGAATAGCGCGACCTGCGGCACACCGAACGCCGCCGCCACGTGCATCAGGCCCGAGTCGTTGCTGATGACCGAGCGTGCGCCGGCAATCAGCGCGAAGGCTTCCAGCAGCGAGGTCTTGCCGCACAGGTTGATGCAGCGCCCGGGCGCATGCGCGACGATCTCTTCGGCGATGGCCGACTCCTTGGCGGAACCCAGCACCAGCACGGGCGCGTCGAGCTGCGTCGCCAGTTCACCGTAGTGCGGCCAACGCTTGGCGGGGCCGAATTCGGCGCCCGGCGCGAACACGTAGTAGCCGCCGCGAACCTGCTGCCGCGCCTGCACGGCGCGCTCGATGTCGGCGTCGGGCAGCGCGAGCCGCGGGCGGTCCTGCCCGACGCCCACCTCGCCGCTGAGTGCCGAGTAGAACGCCACCATCGGGGGCTTGTCCTTCGGGTTCTTCAGGCGGTGCGTGAGCAGGCCGACGCGCGCCTCGCCCAGGTAGCCGACGCGCCTGGGGATGTCGGCCAGGAAGGGCAGCAGCGCACTCTTCAGCGAATTGGGCAGCACATAGGCCGCCTGGAAGCGCCCTTCGAGCCGGCGCGCCAGCGTGCGCCGCGCCTTGAATTGCAGGCCGCCGTGCTGGAACGGGAATTCGATGACTTCGGCCACCTGCGGCATGGCGCGGTACACCGGCGCCACCCAGGGCAGCGCGCCGACGGTGAGCTGCTCACCGCGCGCGTGCAGGCGCCGCAGCAGCGGCTCGGTCATCACGGCATCGCCGATCCACTGGGGGGCGATGACGAGCGACCGATTAATTGGAATCTGACCCCGATTAATGGGTCCCGCCGAAATGCTCACCTTCCTTCAGCTTGTACACGGTGCCGCAATACGGGCACTTGGCCGCACCGGTGTGGGCCACGTCGAGGAACACGCGGGGGTGGGTGTTCCACAGCTTCATGCCCGCCTTGGCGCTGGGGCAGAACACGCCGCCCTGGCCATTGAGGTCCTTGGCCAGCAGCTCGACGACGGTCTCGGGTCGCATCGGGGTCGCAGTGTTCATGCAGGTCAGACCTTGGTGAGCCAGTGGGCGTACTTGGGATTGCGGCCGTTCACGATGTCGAAGAAGCCCGACTGGATCTTCTCGGTGATCGGCCCGCGGCGGCCTTCGCCGACCTGCACGCGGTCGAGTTCGCGGATAGGCGTTACTTCGGCGGCGGTGCCGGTGAAGAACGCCTCGTCGGCGATGTAGACCTCGTCGCGCGTGATGCGCTTCTGGACGATTTCCAGCCCGAGGTCCTTGGCGATGTGGAAAACCGTGTTGCGGGTAATGCCGTTCAGTGCGCCGGCCGACAGGTCAGGCGTGTAGATGGTGCCGTCCTTGATGACGAAGATGTTCTCGCCCGCGCCTTCCGACACGAAGCCCGAGCTGTCCAGCAGCAGCGCCTCGTCGTAGCCGTCGTCCAGTGCTTCCATGTTGGCGAGGATCGAATTGGTGTAGTTGGACACCGCCTTGGCCTGCGTCATCGTGATGTTGACGTGGTGGCGCGTGTAGCTGGAGGTCTTGACGCGGATGCCGCGCTGCATGCCCTCTTCGCCCAGGTAGGCGCCCCAGGCCCAGGCCGCCACCATCAGGTGGATCTGGTTGCCCTTGGGCGACACGCCCAGCTTCTGCGAACCGATCCAGGTGAGCGGGCGGATGTAGCAGCTTTCCAGCTGGTTGGCGCGCACGACCTGCTTCTGCGCCTCGTTGACCTGCTCC
This sequence comes from Burkholderiales bacterium, assembly GCA_016213325.1. Taxonomy (GTDB): domain Bacteria; phylum Pseudomonadota; class Gammaproteobacteria; order Burkholderiales; family Burkholderiaceae_C; genus Ramlibacter. The sequence continues at coordinate 31,259 of JACRAY010000026.1, forward strand.
TTGCTGAAGGGAAGCTGCATCCGCAGGATCTTGGCGCTGTTGAACAGGCGGTCGGTGTGTTCCTGCAGGCGGAAGATGGCGGTGCCGTTGACCGTGTTGTACGCCCGCACGCCTTCGAACGCGCCGCAGCCGTAGTGCAGCGTGTGCGTGAGCACGTGGATCTTCGCGTCGCGCCAGTCGACCAGCTCGCCGTCCATCCAGATCTTGCCGTCGCGGTCGGCCATTGAGGGTACTGGCGGGCTCATGGTGTGTCCTTTGGGGAATCGGGGGAATCCGCCGATTTTAGCGGTGCCTCCCCAGGCGGCCGCACCAGCTCCCACCGGGCGAGCTTGCCGCCCTGGAACTCGCAGGTCACGTGCGATGCGCCGGCATCGGTCCAGCGGTAGATTTCGGGCTGCTCGTCCTTGGGCGACAGCAGCTCGCCGATGGCGCGGGTCATGGCCACCACGTGCAGCAGCGCCATGCCCGGCTTGAGCTGGGCGTTGAGCATCACGGCGCTGTCGCAGTAGCCGATCGGCCGGCTCGACGCGCGCTCGAGCACCTTCATGGCCCGCGTGAAGTGCAGCAGCACCCACATGACGATGCCGCTGGCAACCAGCGCCACGCCGGGCCAGCCGAAGCCGCGATAGGCCATCACCACCAGCACCACGCCCGCGATGGGCACCCAGATCTGCTTGATGTTCATTGCAGGCTCCTCACGACTTCGAGCGCCTCCTCGATGCGTTCGACCGGATGGATGGCCAGGCCCGCCAGCTCGCGCGGCGTTCCCCTGGGCGCATTGGCCTTCGGCACGATGGCCATCGAGAAGCCGAGCTTGGCAGCCTCGCGCAGGCGCTCCTGGCCGCGCGGCGCCGGCCGCACCTCGCCGGCCAGCCCGACCTCGCCGAAAGCGAAGAAGCCCTTGGGCAGGGCCCGCCCGCGCAGCGACGAGGTGATGGCCAGCATCACGGCCAGGTCGGCCGCAGGCTCGCTGATGCGCACGCCGCCGACCGCATTGACGAACACATCCTGGTCCATGCAGGCCACGCCCGCATGGCGATGCAGCACGGCCAGCAGCATGGCGAGGCGGTCGCGGTCGAGCCCGACCGACAGGCGCCGCGGGCTGGGGCCGCCGCTGTCGACCAGCGCCTGGATTTCCACCAGCATGGGCCGCGTGCCCTCCAGCGTCACCAGCACGCAACTGCCGGGCACCGGCTCGCTGTGCTGCGACAGGAAGATGGCACTGGGGTTGGCCACGCCCTTCAGGCCCTTCTCGGTCATGGCGAACACGCCGATCTCGTTGACCGCGCCGAAGCGGTTCTTGATGGCGCGCACCAGCCGGAAGCTGGAGTGCGTGTCGCCCTCGAAGTACAGCACCGTGTCGACCATGTGCTCCAGCACGCGCGGGCCGGCCAGTGCGCCCTCCTTCGTGACGTGGCCGACCAGCACGATGCTGGTGCCGCCGGCCTTGGCGGCACGCGTGAGGTGGGCCGCACACTCGCGCACCTGCGCCACCGATCCGGGTGCCGAGGTGAGCTGGTCCGAATAGACGGTCTGGATCGAGTCGATCACCGCGATGGCCGGTTGCTGCGCGGCGATGGTTGCGAGGATTTTCTCGAGCTGGATCTCGGCCAGCACCCGAACCTGCGAGTGGTCGAGGCCGAGGCGGCGCGAGCGCAAGGCGACCTGCGCGCCGCTCTCCTCTCCCGTGACGTAGAGCGTGGGCACGCCCGCGCGCTGCAGGCCATCCAGCGCCTGCAGCAGCAGCGTCGACTTGCCGATGCCCGGGTCGCCGCCGATCAGCACGACGCCGCCTTCGACGATGCCGCCGCCCAGCACGCGGTCGAGCTCGCCCTGGCCGGTGGGCTGCCGCGCGATGTCGGTCGCCTCGATGTCGGCCAGCACGGCCACTTCGGATACCGGCGCCAGCGAGGCGAAGCGGTGGCGCTGCGCCGCCGGCGCCTCGGCCACGGTCTCGATGAGCGTGTTCCACGCGTTGCAGTGGGGGCACTTGCCCGCCCACTTGGGCGTGGTGCCGCCGCATTCGGTGCAGGAGTAGGCCGTCTTTTCCTTCGCCATCGTGGGATTGTGGCTGAACGCCGCAGGCAACTTGCGCCTCCGGCCAAACTCATTTAACATATTAAATAACTTGGCCATGAGCACCGCTTTCACCCATCGCAACCTCCCGCGCCTGTTGCTGCAGGCGCGCGAAGCCGTCATGGCCCACACGCGGCCCAGCCTGCGCGTGCATGGCCTGTCGGACCAGCAGTGGCGCGTGCTGCGCGTGCTGGGCGAGCACGGCACGGTGGACACCGGCCGCGTTGCGCGCGAGGCGTTCATCCTCGGCCCCAGCCTTACCGGCGTGCTCGCGCGTATGGAACGCGACGGGCTGGTGCGGCGCGAGCGCGACCCCGGGGACCAGCGCCGCTCGGTGGTCGAAGCCACGCCCAAGGGCCGCAAGATGGTGGAGAAGCTGTCGTCCACCATCGAGGCGCACTACCAGTGGCTCGAGTCCGCGCTGGGCAAGGAAAAGCTCGCGCAGCTGTACCTGCTGCTCGACGAACTGATCGAACAGGAAAGGCCATGACTGTTTACGGCACCCTCATGAACTTCAAGGGTGAACTGGAAGCGCTGGCGTCGCAAATGAACGAGGCGCCCTACAAGGCGCCGCCCAAGGCGCCCGTGCTGTACGTCAAGACGGGCAACACGTTCAGCTCGCATGGCGCGGAGATTCGCGTTCCTGCGCGCGTCGCCGAAGTCGAAATCGGCGCCACGCTCGGGGCCGTCATCGGCGCCAACGGCAAGGTGGCCGGGTACCGGCTGATGAACGACCTGTCGATCCCGCACGCGAGCTTCTTCCGCCCGCCGGTCAAGTTCAAGTGCCTCGACGGCTTCCTGGGCATCGGCGCCGAAGTGGCCGAAGTCGACCCGGCGCAAGCCGTGCTGGAAGTGCGAATCAATGGCGAGCTGAAGCAGTCCGTGCGCTTCGCCGACCTCGTCCGCCCTGCGCCGCAGCTGCTGGCCGACGTCACCGGATTCATGACGCTGGCCGAAGGCGACGTGCTGATGCTCGGCTGCGATTGGGGACGGCCGCGCGCCAGGGCGGGCGACCGCATCGAGATCAGTGCCGCCGGTTTCGCCACGCTCGCCAACACGCTCGTGGCGGAGGCCGCATGAAGCACGCACGCGTGATCTACCAGGGCGTGGCGCATGCCGCCAGCGAGAAGGAAGGCCAGCTGCTGCTGGCCGACGGCCGGCTCGTGGACGAGGCCGATGTCACGTGGCTGCCGCCCCTGGCGCCCGTGACGCGGCCGCGGACCATCCTCGCGCTGGGCCTCAACTACGCCGACCATGCGAAGGAACTCGAATTCAAGGCCCCGGAAGAGCCGCTGGTGTTCCTGAAGGGCGCCAACGCGCTGAACGGCCATCGCCAGGTCACGAAGCGCCCGGCGGGCGTGCAGTTCATGCACTACGAATGCGAATTGACCGTCGTGGTCGGCAAGACCGCGAAGAAGGTGAGGCGCGACGACGCCTACGACTTCATCGCCGGCTACACGGTGGCCAACGACTACGCCATCCGCGACTACCTGGAGAACTGGTACCGCCCCAACCTGCGCGTGAAGAACCGCGACGGCGCAACACCGCTGGGCCCCTGGCTGGTGGATGCTGCCGACGTCGCCAACCCGATGGCGCTGGCGCTGCAGACCACGGTGAACGGCAAGGTTACGCAAAGCGGCAACACCCGGGACATGATCTTCGACGTACCCTTCCTCATCGAATACTTCTCCAGCTTCATGACGCTGAATCCCGGCGACCTGATCCTGACCGGCACGCCCGACGGCGTGGTCGACTGCCGCGCCGGTGACGTCGTCGTCACCGGGATCGAAGGTGTCGGCGCCCTCATGAACACCATCTCGGACTGAAGAGCCATGCGCATCGACCACCTCATCGACGGCAAGCCGGTCGCCGGCCGCGATTACTTCGAAACCGTCAACCCGGCCACGCAGGACGTGCTGGCCGAAGTCGCCGCCGGGGGCGAGGCGGAAGTGCATGCCGCCGTGGCCGCTGCGAAGGAAGCCTTCCCGAAGTGGGCCGCCCTGCCCGCACCGCAACGCGCCAGGCTGGTGAAGAAGCTCGGCGACCTGATCGCCGCGCACGTGCCCGAGCTGTCGCAGATCGAAACCAACGACACCGGCCAGGTGATCGCGCAGACCGGCAAGCAGCTGGTGCCGCGCGCCGCCGACAACTTCTACTACTTCGCCGAGATGTGCGTGCGCGTGGACGGCCACACCTACCCGACCGAGACGCACCTGAACTACACGCTGTTCCACCCGGTGGGCGTGTGCGCCCTGGTCTCGCCGTGGAACGTGCCCTTCATGACCGCCACCTGGAAGGTCGCGCCCTGCCTCGCCTTCGGCAACACCGCGGTGCTGAAGATGAGCGAGCTGTCGCCGATGACGGCGGCGCGGCTGGGCGAGCTGGCGCTGGAAGCGGGCATTCCGCCTGGCGTGCTGAACATCGTGCACGGCTATGGCAGGCAAGCGGGCGAGCCGCTGGTGAAGCACCGGGACGTACGCGCGATCTCCTTCACCGGCTCCACCGCCACCGGCAACCGCATCGTGCGCGAAGCGGGCCTGAAGAAGTTCAGCATGGAGCTCGGCGGCAAGTCGCCCTTCATCGTGTTCGACGATGCCAACTTCGATCGCGCGCTGGATGCCGCGATCTTCATGATCTTCTCCAACAACGGCGAGCGCTGCACCGCCGGCTCGCGCATCCTGGTGCAGCAGTCGATCTATGCCGCATTCGCGCAGCGCTTCGCCGAAAGGGCGAAGAAGATCGCGGTCGGCGACCCGCTGGACGACAAGACCATCATCGGCCCGATGATCTCGCAAGGACACTTGGCCAAGGTGCGGTCGTACATCGAACTGGGCTGCAAGGAGGGCGCGACGATGCTGTGCGGCGGCCTCGCCGCGCCCCTGCTGCCCGACCGGGTGAAGAAGGGCAACTACGTGCTGCCCACCGTGTTCGCCGACGTCGACAACCGCATGAAGATCGCGCAGGAAGAGATCTTCGGGCCGGTCGCCTGCCTGATCCCGTTCAAGGACGAGGCCGACGCCGTGCGCCTTGCGAACGACATCGAGTACGGCCTGTCCAGCTACGTGTTCACCGAGAACCTGGGACGGGCGCATCGGGTTGCCGCACGGGTCGAGGCCGGCATGTGCTTCGTGAACAGCCAGAACGTGCGCGACCTGCGCCAGCCCTTCGGCGGCACCAAGGCCTCGGGCACGGGGCGCGAAGGCGGCACCTGGAGCTACGAGGTGTTCCTGGAGCCGAAGAACATCGCGGTGTCGCTGGGGTCTCATCCCATCCCGCGCTGGGGCGCGTGATGGGACGTTCCCCCATGGGGCGCATTGACGCTCCCCCCACCCCGGCCCTCCCCTCGAGGGGAGGGCCAAACAGCCGGGAGAAAAGGCATGGGTAAGTTGGCATTGGCCGCCAAGATCACGCACGTGCCGTCGATGTACCTGAGCGAGCTGCCCGGCCCGCGCCATGGCACGCGGCAGGACGCGATCGACGGGCACGTAGAAATCGGGCGGCGCTGCCGCGAACTGGGCGTGGACACCATCGTGGTGTTCGACACGCACTGGCTGGTCAACGCCAACTACCACGTCAACTGCGCGCCGCACTTCAAGGGGCTCTACACCTCCAACGAGTTGCCGCACTTCATCGCCAACATGGACTTCGAGTTCCCGGGCAACCCGGCGCTCGGGCAGCTGATGGCAAAGTCGGCCAATGCGCTGGGCGTGGAGACGCTGGCGCACGACGCGACCACGCTGGCCCCGGAGTACGGCACGCTGGTGCCCATGCGCTACATGAACGCCGACCGGCACTTCAAGGTGGTGTCGGTGTCCGCGTTGTGCATGGCCCACTACCTGAACGACAGTGCGCGCCTGGGCTGGGCGATCCGCCGCGCCATCGAGGAGGAGTACGACGGCACGGTGGCGATCCTGGCCAGCGGCTCGCTGTCGCACCGCTTCGCGCAGAACGGGCTGGCGCCGGACTTCGCATTCAGGATCTGGTCGCCCTTTCTCGAGCAGCTCGACCACGAAGTGGTGCGCATGTGGCAGGCCGGCGAATGGAAGGCGTTCTGCGGCATGCTGCCCGAGTACGCCGCCAAGGGCCATGGCGAGGGCTTCATGCACGACACCGCCATGCTGCTGGGCGCGCTCGGCTGGTCCGACTATCAGGGCCGGGCCGAGGTGGTGACGGCCTACTTCGGCGCTTCCGGCACGGGGCAGATCAACGCCGTCTTCCCGGTCACGCCGCAGGCGGGCGCAGCGATTCCCAAGGCGCAGGCCTCGTCGGCCGACGGTTACACCGCCATCAGCGCCAGGCTCTGACCATGCCGCATTGCGTCATCCTCTACACCCCCAACGTCGACGCCAAATGCGACATGACGGCCCTGTGCCGCGCGCTGGCCGACGCCATGCTCACCGTGCGCGACGAAGCGGGCAAGCAGGTGTTCCCGACCGGCGGCACGCGCGTGCTCGCCTACCCGGCGGCGCACTACGCCGTGGCGGACGGCAAGGGCGACTATGCCTTCGTCTACCTCAACGTGCGCATGGGCGCCGGCCGCAGCGAAGCGGTGAAGCAGCACGCTGGCGACACGCTGATGGACGTGGTGAAGCGGCACTTCGCACCCGTGTTCGATTCGAGCCTGATCGGCATCACCCTGCAGGTCGACGAGAGCCACGGGCAGGTGTACGACGGCAAGCACAGCACCCTGCACCCCCTGTTCAACCCATGACGTTCCCGCAAGACCTGATCCAGCAGCTGGCGCGCGAACTGCACGCCAGCGAGCAGTCGCGCGTGCAGGTCGAGCACTTCTCCAGGCGCTTTCCCGGCATGACCATCGAAGACGGCTATGCCGTTTCGCGGGCCTGGGTGGCGATGAAGGTGGCCGAGGGCCGCCGGGTGCGCGGCCACAAGATCGGCCTGACCTCGCGCGCCATGCAGCAGTCGAGCCAGATCGACGAGCCCGACTACGGCACGCTGCTCGACGACATGTTCTTCGAGCCGGGCGACATTCCCGCGCAGCGCTTCATAGCCCCGCGCGTCGAGGTCGAACTGGCCTTCGTGCTGAAGCACCGGCTGCAGGGGCCCGACGTCACCGCGGCCGACGTGATCGCGGCGACCGAATACGTAACGCCCGCCATCGAGATCATCGACGCGCGCATCGAGCAGTTCGACCGCCACAGCAAGGCGATGCGCAAGGTGTACGACACCATCAGCGACAACGCGGCCAACGCCGGCATCATCCTGGGCGGGCGCAGAATGGTCCCGAAGGACGTGGACCTGCCGTGGTGCGGCGCGATCCTGCGGCAAAACGGCGTGGTCGAAGAGACCGGGCTGGCGGCGGGCGTGCAGGGCGACCCAGCCATCGGCGTGGCGTGGCTGGCCAACAAGCTCGCGCCCTGGGGCGAATGCCTGCAGGCCGGCGAAGTCGTGCTGGCCGGCTCGTTCACCCGCCCGGTGGCTGCGAAGAAGGGCGACGTGTTCGACGCCGACTACGGGCCCTTGGGCCGCTTCGAGTTCCGATTCATTTGAGGAAACCAGAGAACATGCAGACTCCCGACAACCGCTTCAAGCAGGCGCTGCGCGAGCGCAAGCCCCAGTTCGGCCTGTGGCTCGGCTTCGCCAGTTCGTACACCGCCGAAATCTGCGCCGGCGCCGGCTTCGACTGGCTGCTGATCGACGGCGAGCATTCGCCCAACGACCTCAACTCCATCCTGCAGCAGGCGCAGGCGATCGCGGCCTACCCGGCGTCGCACGCCATCGCACGCGTTCCGGTGGGCCACGGCAACATCGGCACCACCCTGGTCAAGCAGTACCTCGACATCGGCATCGAAACGCTGCTGGTGCCCATGGTCGACACGGCGGAGCAGGCGGCGGCTTTGGTACGCGCGATGCGCTACCCGCCCGACGGCATCCGCGGCATGGGCGGTGCGCGCGCGTCGCGCTGGGGCCGTTACCCGAACTACGCGAAGGAAGCCAACGAGCGCGTGTGCCTGCTGGTGCAGGCCGAGACGCGGGAGGCCGTGGCCAACCTCGACGCGATCGCGGCGACCGAAGGCGTTGACGGCGTGTTCATCGGCCCTTCGGACCTGTCCGCCACGCACGGCCACGTGGGCAACCCGGCCCACCCCGACATCCAGGCGCTGATCGAGGACGCGGCCAGGCGCATCAACAAGGCCGGCAAGGCCGCGGGCATCCTGACCCCCGACGAGGCGCAGGCCCGCAAGTACCTGGAGATGGGTTACAGCTTCGTGGCCGTCGGGCTGGACACCAACCTGCTGGTGCGCGGCACCACGGCGCTGGCCGCCAAGTTCAAGGATGTGGCCAGCCTGCCCGCCAGCAAGACCTACTGAGGAAGAGAGACATGGCGATGCACCCCGACGAATGGCACGCGCGCATCCAGCTGGCAGCCGCCTATCGCGTGTTCGACATGCTCGGCTGGACCGAGCTGATCTACAACCACATCACGGTGCGCCTGCCCCAGAGCGTGGCGGGCCGCGGCAAGCAGTTCCTGATCAACCCCTTCGGCCTGCACTACAGCGAAGTCACGGCCAGCAACCTGCTGAAGATCGACGTGCAGGGAAACAAGCTCGACGACAACCCGCACCCGGTGAACCCGGCCGGCTTCACGGTGCATGCCGCGATCCACGAGGCCCTGCCCGACGCGCACTGCGTGATGCACACGCACACCACCAACGGCCTGGCGGTGGCCTGCACGGCGTCGGGCCTGGCGCAGAACAACTTCTATTCGGCGCAGCTGCACGGGCTGGTGGCGTACCACGACTTCGAGGGCATCACCATCCATGCCGACGAGGCGCCGCGCCTGCTGAAGAACATCGGCGAGAAGCCCTGCGTGATCCTGCGCAACCACGGCTTGCTGGCCTGGGCGCCGACGCTGCCGCTGGCCTTCAGCCGGCTGTGGACCCTGCAGCGCGCTTGCGATGTGCAGGTGGCGCAGGCCGCGCTGGGCCCGTCCATCGCCGTGCCGGAAGCGGTGGCGAAGAAGACCACGCACGACTCGTTCCAGTTCGACGTGAAGTTCGGCGGCGGCAGCGACGTGTTCGACGCGATGACCCGGATGGTCGAACGGCGCGATCCTTCGTACAAGCAATGAAGCGCATCTGCATCTACGGCGCCGGCGCCATCGGCAGCTGGCTCGGCGTGAAGCTGGCCCGCGCCGGCTGCGACGTGAGCGTGGTGGCGCGCGGCGCGACGCTGGACGCGCTGGCGTCGCAGGGCCTGCAACTGCAGTCGGGCGGCGAGACGCTGGCCGCCCCCGTGCGTGCCAGTGCAGCGCCGGCCGACCTGGGCGTGCAGGACCTCGTCATCGTGGCGGTCAAGGCGCCCGCCATGGCCGACGTGGCCCGTGCGATCCGCCCGCTGCTGGGTGCGGACACCGTGGTGCTCACCGCCATGAACGGCGTGCCGTGGTGGTTCTTCGAAGGCTTCGGCGGCCGCTACGCCGGCACGCGGCTGAAGGCGGTGGACGCCGACGGGAGCATCGCCGACGCCATTCCGGCCCGCCACATCGTCGGCTGCGTGGTGCACGCCAGCTGCTCGGTCGCCGCCCCGGGTGTGGTCAGGCACCACATGGGCAACAAGCTGATCGTGGGCGAGCCTTCCGGCGAGAAGACGCCGCGCGTGCGCGAGCTGGTCGCGCTGTTGCAGCGAGCCGGGTTCGAGACCGTGCTGGCCGACCAGATCCAGAAGGACGCCTGGTACAAGCTGTGGGGCAACATGACGGTCAACCCGATCAGCGCGATGACCGGCGCCACCACCGACAAGCTGCTCGACGACGAGCTGGTGCGCAACTTCATCTCCCGCGTGATGCTGGAAGCGCGCGAGATCGGCGCGCGCATCGGCATCCCCATCGAGCAGAGCCCGGAAGACCGCCACCAGGTCACGCGCAAGCTCGGCTCCTTCAAGCCGTCGATGCTGCAGGATGTGGAGGCGGGCAAGCCGCTCGAGCTGGATGCGCTGGTGACCGTGGTGAAGGAGTTGGGCGAGCTGGTGGGGGTCGAGACGCCCTACACCGATGCCCTGCTAGGGCTGAGCCGCCTGTACGCGAAAGAGCGCGGCCTGTATTCGTAGGCTGGGGTGACACCCCAGCTGGCAGCCGGCCGCGACGCTGGGGTTGCACCCCAGCCTACACTACCCGCATGCCGCGCATCTCCGACCTCCACATCGCCAGCGAAGAAGCGCTGCCCGCGCCCGCCACGCTGCACGCCGAGCTGCCGTGCGACGAAGCGCAGTCTGAACTGGTCGCAGGTGCGCGCGACACCATCCGCGCCATCCTGCGCGGCGACGACGACCGGCTGGTCGTGATCGTCGGCCCCTGCTCCATCCACGAGCCGGCGTCGGCCATCGAGTACGCGCAACGCCTGCGCGAACAGGCGGAACAGCACGCCGATGCGCTGTTCCCGGTGATGCGGGTCTACTTCGAGAAGCCGCGCACCCGCATGGGCTGGAAGGGCCTGATCTATGACCCGGGCCTCGACGGTGGCGGCAACATCGACGAAGGCTTGCGCACCGCCCGCCGCCTCTTGCTGGAGTGCGCGCGGCTGGGCGTGCCCGCTGCCTCGGAGATCCTCGACCTCGCCACGCCGCAGTACTACGCCGAGCTGCTGAGCTGGGGCGCAATCGGCGCGCGCACGGTGGAAAGCCCGCTGCACCGGCAGATGGCGTCGGCGCTGTCGGCGCCAGTGGGCTTCAAGAACGCCACGCACGGCGGCGTCGACGTGGCGATCGATGCCATCCACGTCGCCATGCAGCCGCACCGCTTTCCCAGTATCTCGATGGACGGCCGCGCGATGGTGGTGACGACCACCGGCAACCCCGACGGCCACCTGGTGCTGCGCGGCGCGCACCACGGGCCCAACTACGACGCCGCCAGCGTCTCGGCTGCCGCAGCCAGGCTGGAGGAGTCGCACTTGCTGCCGCGCCTGATGGTGGACTGCAGCCACGGCAACAGCGCCAAGGATTACCGCCGCCAACCGCTGGTGGCGGCTGAGTTGGCCAGTGAACTCGCCAACGGCTCGCGCCACGTCGCCGGTGTGCTGCTGGAAAGCCACCTGGTCGAAGGCCGGCAGGACATCGTCAACGGCCGGCAGGGCTTGCGCTACGGGCAAAGCGTGACCGACGCGTGCATCGGCTGGGACACCACGGTGTCGGTGCTGCAGCAGTTGGCCGACTCGGTGCGCGCGCGCCGGACGTGACCTGAAGTTCAATTTGGCTCCAAAATGGAACCAGATTTCGTTCTGGAGCCGTTTCATGCCCAACCTCTCGATCAAGGACGTTCCGGATGCCTGGGCGGAAGCCCTGCGCAGGCGCGCGGCGCGCAACCACCGGTCGCTGCAGGGCGAACTGATGGCCATCCTGGAGCAGGCCACCCGGCAGGAGGTTCCCTCATCGGCCGACTTTCCGGCAGCCGGCGGCCTGCGGCGTGGTACACGGACACTGGAGGCCATCGCGCAGGAGCAGCGCGCCCAGTTCCCGCGGCCCGTGCGCGGGGGGCCGTTCGCCGTCGACATCATCCGTGCCGACCGGGACGCCCGATGAAGAAGCGGCCCGCGGCCCACGTGCTGCAACTGGCCGAGCCGCCACCGCCTGCCTACATCGTGCGCCGGCCCCTGGTGGTCGACTGCAGCGTCCTCAGCGCCGCCCTGTTCCAGGAAGAATCGCGCGACGAAGCCCTGGCCCTGCTGGTCGGCAAGGCCCTGCACGCGCCCAGCCTGCTGGACTACGAGATGGTGAGCGTGGCGGTGAAGAAAAGCCGTGCCGGCTGGCCGCAGGCGGTCGTCGCGCGCGCACTTGAAGACTACTTCCAGAACGACATCGAACTGCACCCCGCCGGGGGCAGCGAGCTGCACGAGCTGGCGCTGCGCTACGAGTTGCCGGCTTACGACGCCGCCTACCTGTGGTTGGCCGGTCACCTGAAGGCGCCGCTGGCCACTTTCGACGCGAGGCTGGCCACCGCCGCGCGCGCCCACCTGGCCACGCTGGGCTGAGCACCCCGTGACACGATCCCCCAGGGCCTTGACCGGCGCGGCCTTTGCCACGCTGCTGCTGATCGCGCTGATGATGGGCGCCAACCACGTGGCTGCGCGCATCGCCTTCAACCACGGCGCCGACGTCGCCACCGCCGTGGTGTTCCGCAGCGGCGTCACCACGGTGGTGCTGGTGGCACTGCTGGCCGTGCAGGGTGTGCGCATCAGCTTCGGCACGCGGCACAAGCAGGTGCTGCCGGTCATCGGCCTGCTGATCGGCATCCAGAGCCTGTGCCTCTATTCGGCTGTCGCGCGGCTGCCGGTGGCACTGGCGCTGCTGGCCTTCAACACCTACCCGATCTGGACGGCGTTCTGGGCCGCGGTGGTGTATCGGCAGAAACCGGAGCGGGCGATGCTGCTCGCGATGCCGGTGATCCTGTTCGGGCTGGCGCTGGCGCTCGACGTGTTCGGTGCGGCTTCGGGGCTGGGCGCTTCGGGCCAGTGGTCGCGCATCGGCGCCGGCGTCGGTTTCGCGCTGGCGGCGGCGGGCACCTTCGGGCTGGCCTTGGTGCTGACGCAACACGAAGCCGGCGACATCGATGGCCGCGTGCGCACCGCCACCACGATGGCGATGGCGGCACTGGTGGCGCTCGCCACCGTGGCGTCGCAAGGCGGCTTCCACCTGCCCGACGCGCCAGCGGGCTGGGCCGGGCTGCTGGCGCTGACCTTCCTTTACGGCACCGCCTTCACGATCATGTTCACGGTGCTGCCGCGGCTGGGCGTGGTCGGCAATTCGGCCATCATGAACGTGGAGCCGGTGTTCGCGCTGGTGCTGGCCTGGCTGGTGCTGGGGCAGGCGATCGCAGCGATCCAGGTGGTGGGCGCCGTGGTCGTAGTCGGCGCGGTCATGTTGCTGGGGATGCGCAAGAGGTAGCGGCAGTGTAGATCGGGCACCTGCCCATGGATGCCCTCGCGGCCACCGGTACCGTCACCCGGCGGCTCAACGCGCAACCACCACCGGCACCCGCCGCGCCAGCGCGCACATCAGCTCGTAGCCCAGCGTCCCCGCCGAGCGCGCCACTTCGTCGATCGCGAGCACCGCGCCGTTGGCTGCCCTGCCCCACATCGTCACCTCGGTGCCGAGCTGCGCCTGCGGCACCGGCGTCAGGTCGACGGCGATCATATCCATGCTGACGCGCCCCAGCAGCTGGGTGCGCACGCCGTCCACCAGCACCGGCGTGCCGGTGGTGCAATGGCGCGGGTAGCCGTCGGCGTAGCCGCAAGCCACCACTCCGATGCGCACCGGCTGCGCGGCGGTGAAGCTGGAGCCGTAGCCCACGGAGTCGCCCGCTTTCAGCTGCTGCACACCGATGATGCGGGTGGACAGCGTCATGGTGGGCTGCAGGTCCCAGTGCGCAATGTCGTGCTGCGGAAAATCGGGCGCGCTGCCGTACACCGCGATACCGGGCCGCACCCAGTCGCCCCGCACCGCCGGGTCGGCCCCATGGCGCAAGGTCGCCGCGCTGTTGGCAAGCGAGCGTTCACCCGGCAGGTCGCGCGTGGCGTCGGCAAAGGCCTGCACCTGGTGGGCGATGCCGCGCTCGCCGTCGGCGTCGCTGAAATGTGTCATGAGCGAGATCTCTTCCACCTGCGGCAGCGCATTCAGCCGCGTCCACGCGGCACGGTAGCTGCCGGGCGCGAAGCCCAGCCGGTTCATGCCCGAGTTCATCTTCAGGAACACGCGGTGCGGCCGCTCGGTCTTGTGGGCGGCCAGCCAGTCCACCTGCTCGCTGCAATGCACGGTGTGCCACAGGTCCAGCCGCGAGCAGAGCTCCAGGTCGCGCGGCTCGAAGACGCCCTCGAGCAGCAGCACCGGGCCGCGCCAGCCGAGCGCGCGCAGCCGCTCGGCTTCCGGCAGGTCCAGCAGCGCAAAACCGTCGGCGCCCCGCAGCGCGTCGTACACCCGCTCGATGCCGTGGCCGTAGGCATTGGCCTTGACCACCGCCCAGACCCGGGCATCGGGCACGGCGCGCCGCATGCGCTGCAGGTTGTGGCGAAGCGACTCGGTGTGGATGGTGGCGAGGACGGGGCGCGGCATGCGGTGGATTTTGGCACCGAGCCCACGTGATATAACCCGCGGGTCGCAAGGAGACAGGCCAACAGCAGGCCCATCAGCAGCTCTGATAGGGTGCGCCGGACACGAATGAAGCGCGGTTTCTACACCATCATGTCGGCGCAGTTCTTCTCGTCGCTCGCCGACAACGCGCTGTTCATCGCGGCCGTGGAATTGCTGAAGACCGAGAAAGCGCCCTCGTGGCAGGCCGCGGCGCTGGTGCCGATGTTTGCGCTGTTCTACGTGGTGCTGGCGCCATTCGTGGGGGCTTTCGCCGACTCGCTGCCCAAGGGCAAGGTCATGTTCATCAGCAACGCGATCAAGGTCGTGGGCTGCCTGATGATGCTGTTCGGCATCCACCCCTTGCTGTCCTACGCCATCGTCGGGCTGGGCGCCGCCGCCTATTCGCCGGCCAAGTACGGCATCCTGACCGAGCTGCTGCCGCCGTCGCAGCTGGTCAAGGCCAACGGCTGGATCGAGGGCCTGACCATCGCTTCCATCATCCTGGGCATCCTGCTGGGCGGCCAGCTGGTGGGCCACGCGATGGCCAACCGGATGCTGGCTGTGGACTTCCCCGTGTTCGACACCGGCATCGACACGGCCCCCGAGTCGGCCATCCTCGTGCTGATCTTCTTCTACGTCATTGCAGCCTGGTACAACACCCGGATCCCGCTGACCGGCGTGGAGATGCGCTCGATGCCGAAGAACCCGCTGGAGCTGGTGCCCGACTTCTGGAGCTGCAACTCGCGCCTGTGGCACGACAGGCTGGGCCAGATCTCACTGGCCACCACCACGCTGATCTGGGGCGTGAGCGGCAACCTGCGCTACATCATCCTGGCGTGGGCGGCGGCGGCGCTGCACTACTCGACGACGCAGGCGTCATCGCTGGGCGGCGTGGTCGCGATCGGCACCGCCGTAGGCGCCGTGGTCGCCACGCTGCGCATGCGGCTGGACATGGCCACGCAGGTGCTGCCGATGGGCATTGCGCTGGGCCTGTTGATCATCGTCATGAACTTCATCTCCAACGTGTGGGTGGCGGTGCCGTTCCTGATCTTCATGGGCGCGCTGGCCGGCTTCATGGTGGTGCCCATGAACGCCCTGCTGCAGCACCGCGGCCACAACCTAATGGGCGCCGGCCGCTCCATCGCCGTGCAGAACTTCAACGAGCAGGCCTGCATCCTCGGGCTGGGTGCGTTCTACAGTTTCTCGGCGGGGCTGGGCATGTCGGCCTTCGGAGCCATCACCGCCTTCGGCGTGGTGGTGGCCGGCGTGATGTGGATCATCAAGCGCTGGCACGACCGCAACGTCGTGGTCTACAAGGACGAGGTCGACCACCTGCTGGACATCGCGCGCCACGACCACACCCATGGCTGAACGCCTTGCACCGGCGCTTGCGCTGGTGCTCAATGCCTTCGTCTGGGGCGTGTCCTGGTGGCCGTTCCGCGAGCTGCAGTCGCTCGGCCTGCACCCGCTGTGGGCCACCGCGCTGGTCTACCTGTTCTGCCTGGGTTGCGCGCTGGCCGTGCGGCCCGGCGCGCTCGCGCCGTTCGCGCGCGAACCGCGCCTGTGGCTGCTGGCCGCCGCCTGCGGCCTCACCAACGTCGGCTTCAACTGGGGTGTGACGGTCGGCGACGTGGTGCGCGTGGTGCTGCTGTTCTACCTGATGCCCGCGTGGAGCGTGCTGCTGGCCTGGCCGCTGCTGGGCGAGCGGCCCACGCCGCCTGCGCTGGTGCGCCTGGCGCTGGGACTGGTGGGCGTGCTCACCGTGCTGCATTCGCCCGGTGCGGGCTGGCCCGTGCCGCGCGACCTGGCCGACTGGCTGGCGCTGGCGGGCGGCTTCAGCTTCGCGCTCACCAACATCCTGCTGCGCCTGCTGCGCAACGTGCCGACCGAGTCGCGCGTGGTGGCGATGTTCGGCGGCGGTGCGGCTCTCGCAGCGCTGGCCGCGCTCGCTGGGCTGGTGGCCCTGCCCGCGCCTGCAGCCGGTTGGATCGTGCTGGCACTGGCACTGGGCGTGGCCTTCCTCGCCAGCAACCTGTGCCTGCAGTACGGCGCCTCGCGGCTGGCCGCGCACACGACGGCGCTGGTGATGCTGTCCGAGGTGGTATTCGCCAGCCTGTCGTCGGTGCTGCTTGGTGCGGCCGAGCTGACACCGCGGGTGGCGGCAGGCGGCGCGCTGATCCTGGCCGCCGCCGCGTGGGCCGCATGGCCTTCGCGCGCGCCGCGCATAGCTGGCGCACAATCACCGTCATGAGTACTGTCTACGACTTCGAAGCCCAACAGATCGACGGCAAGACCGTGCCCCTGAAGAAGTTCAAGGGCAAGGCCATGCTGATCGTCAACACCGCCAGCGCCTGTGGTTTCACGCCCCAGTTCGGCGGGTTGGAGAAGCTGCACGAGGAGTACGGCAAGAAGGGGCTGGTGGTGCTGGGCTTCCCGTGCAACCAGTTCGGCGCGCAGGACCCCGGCAGCAACGCTGAGATAGCCGAGTTCTGCCAGCTCAATTACGGCGTGAGCTTCCCGATGATGTCGAAGGTGGACGTCAACGGCCCGACGGCGCATCCGCTGTTCCAGTGGCTCACCACGGAGGCACCCGGCCTGCTGGGCAGCACGGTCATCAAGTGGAACTTCACCAAGTTCCTGGTCGGCAAGGACGGCCAGGTGCTCAAGCGCTTCGCACCGAACGACCCGCCGGAAGCGATGAAGAAGGACATCGAGGCCGCGCTGGCGGCTTGATCAGGGGCGTGCGTAGCCCGCCCCGCGCTGGCTGCGGATCGCCAGCACGACGACCGTGTCGGCGGGCGCCACATAGCGATAGAGGGCCAGGTAGCCGCGCGAATCCTTGCCGAGCACCAACTCCCTGAGTCCGCTTTCCACCGGGCGGCCGATTTCCGGATGCCGCTCCAGGATGTCGAGGCCGGCGACGATCTCCTCGATGCGGCCCGGGATGTCCGAAGCCCAGTGTTGAGCCAGATGGTCGAAGATTCGGTCGAAGTCTTCCAGGATCTCGGGGACGAGTTCGATCCGCGCCACGGGTTACGTCTTGCGGGCCTTGGGCTTGGCGGGAGCCTTTCCATGGGCTCGCTCCAGCAGGTAGCCGCGCATGTCCTTCCATCCTACCGAACGCCCGGACGCCGCCAGCCTCGCCAGCCTGTCTTCGGCCGTCGCATGGAATTCGGCGCGCCGCTCGACCCGGTCCGCCTTGTCAGCAATGGCTTCGAGAATGAAGGCATGGGCCGTGGTGCCCGACTGCTCGGCCGCTCGCGCGATGCGCCGCTTCAGTTCATCGGTCAGGCGGATGGTCGTCGTGGACATGGGGGCTCCTGTCCGCCCAATGTAGCACACCTGTGCTACGCTGCCCAGCCCTGGCGCTGCGCCCATTCGCGGTCGAGCCGCGCCAGGTCGGCCAGGGTGCGCCCGGGCTCATCGCGAAAGCGGTCTTCGAGACGCCGCACATAAGTGACGCGGTCGACCCGGAAACTGCGGAAGTCGTTGCGGATCTCGCACCACGCCGCCAGCGTCCAGACCTTGCCCCAGTAAAAGCAGCCGAGCGGGCGCACGGTGCGCTCGCTGGACTGTTCGGCCAGGTCGCGGTAGTTGAGGAAGACCTTGCATCGTTCCTGCACGGCCTCGCGCAGGGTCTGCAGCGTGCGCTGTGCCGGGGCCGGCAGGCCGCCCCCGGGCGCATAGACGGCCAGCGCCTCGGCCGCAACCCGCGCCTCCACCGGCAGCACCGACAGGATCTTGCCGAGCGCGTCTTCGGCGCCGTTGGCCAGGGCCGGGTCCAGCCAGGCCTGCGCGATGCGCACCGATGCGACCAGCGCCTTGGCTTCGTCGTGGGTGAACATCATGGGCGGCAGGTCGAAGCCGGCACCCAGCCGGTAGCCGACGCCGGCTTCGCCTTCGAGCGGCACGCCCTGCAGCTGCAGGTCGGCCACGTCGCGGTAGATGGTGCGCTCGGACACCTCCAGCCGCTGCGCCAGGTAGGCGGCCGTGGTGAGGCGGCGCCCCCGGACGAGCTGGATGATGTGGAACAGGCGGTCGGCGCGGCGCATTGTCAGGAGGGATTGCGTGGGGCACATTACTGTGCCTGCCGGCTCCTGACAAGCTGGTGTCAGGAGAGGGCCGCGTCGAGCACTTCGACCCAGTGCTTCACCGGCACCGGCGTGCCGCTTTGCAGGTGGGTGATGCAGCCGATATTGGCCGACACGATGGCCGCCGGCTCCAGCTGCGACAGGTGGCCCAGCTTGCGGTCGCGCAGCTCGTGCGCAATCTTCGGCTGCAGCACCGAGTACGTGCCCGCCGAGCCGCAGCACAGGTGCGACTCGTTCAGCGCGGTGCGGATGGTGAAGCCCAGCTGTGCAAGGCCCTGCTCCACTCCGCCGCGCAGCTGCTGCCCGTGCTGCAGCGTGCACGGCGGGTGGTAGGCCAGTACACCCGGTGGCGGCTTCACGCGGCCCTGCAGCGCGGGCACGATCTGCGGCAGCAGCTCGCTCAGGTCGCGCGTGAGTTCCGAGATGCGCGCGGCTTTCTGCGCATAGGCGGCGTCGTGCTGCAGCAAGTGCCCGTACTCGCGCACCGTCACGCCGCAGCCCGAGGCGTTCATCACGATCGCCTCGGCCTCGCCGCGCTCGACGTACGGCCACCACGCATCGACGTTGGCGCGCATCTGGGCGCGGCCGCCCTCCTGGTCGTCCAGGTGGAATTTCACCGCGCCGCAGCAGCCCGCGGCGCGCGGCACCACCGCCTGGATGCCCGCGGCGTCGAGCACGCGGGCGGTCGCCGCATTGACGTTGGGCATCATCGAGGGCTGCACGCAGCCCGCCAGCATCAGCATCTTGCGCGGATGCCGGCGCGTGGGCCACGTGCCCGCTGCCTGCTTCGCCGGCACCTTCTCCTTCAGCCGGCCCGGCAGCAGGCCACGCACCGCCTGGCCCAGCTTCATGGCGGGCGCGAACAGCGGCGAAGGCAAGCCCTCCTTCAGCGCCCAGCGCAGCGCCTGCGACGCGCTGTCGCGCGGCACCTTGCGCTCGACCACGGCGCGGCCGATGTCGACCAGCCGGCCGTACTGCACCCCGCTCGGGCAGGTGCTTTCGCAGTTGCGGCAGGTGAGGCAGCGGTCCAGGTGCAGCTGCGTCTTGCGGGTCGGCGCCTCGCCTTCCAGCACCTGCTTGACCAGGTAGATGCGCCCGCGCGGCCCGTCGAGTTCGTCGCCCAGCAGCTGGTAGGTGGGGCAAGTCGCGGTGCAGAAGCCGCAGTGCACGCACTTGCGCAGGATCGCTTCGGCCTCCAGCCCCTCGGGCGTGTCCTTGAACTCAGGCGACAGGTTGGTCTGCATTCACAGGTCGGCGTAAAGCCGCCCCCGGTTGAAGATGTCCGCCGGGTCGAACTGGCGCTTGAGTTCGTGGTGGATGTGGGCGATGGCGGGCGCCAGCGGGTGGAAGCGCGCAGCCGTTGGCCGGTCGCTGCGGAACAGGGTCGCGTGGCCGCCGGCTTCTTCGGCCAGCCGCCGCAACCAGTCGCCCGCGCCCGCTTCCACACGCACCCAGCGCTGCGCGCCGTGCCATTCGACGAGCGGCGGCTCGGGCAGGTCCAGCTTGGGGGCCGTCTGCGGCACCGACAGGCGCCACAGCTCGCGTTCGCCGCGCTGCGCGAACCAGGGCAGCGTCTGCTCGCGGCAGTCGTGCCAGGCCTTGTCCGGCGTCGCCATGCGCTCGCCGCCGAGCGACCGGCATGCCGCGTCGACCGCGGCCGCGGCGCCGCGCAGGCGCAGGTACAGCGCACCGCCGTCCTTCTCCTGCTGCCAGCAGCTCGCGTTCAGCGGCAAGGGCTGGCCACCCCAGGCATTGAGCCGGCGCAAAGCCTCGGCCTCGTCGCACTCGAAGCGCAAGGTGGCTTCGGCCGGGGCGCGGCCCAGTACCTTCAGGCTGGCCTGCGTGATGAGGCCCAGCGTGCCGTAGGAGCCGGCCACCAGGCGCGACACGTCGTAGCCGGCCACGTTCTTCATGACCTGCCCGCCGAACGTGAGCAGCTCGCCGCGGCCGTTGAGGAGCGTCACGCCCAGCACGTAGTCGCGCACCGCACCCACGCTGGCGCGTGCCGGGCCCGACAGGCCGCTGGCGATCATGCCGCCCACGGTGGCGCCGGGGCCGAAGTGCGGCGGCTCGAACGGCAGGCATTGCCCGCGTTCGGCCAGCAGGGCTTCGAGTTCACCCAAAGGTGTGCCGGCGCGCACGGTGACGACCAGCTCGGTCGGCTCGTACGCCACCACGCCCGCGAGCGGACGCGCGTCGAGCACGTCGCCCTGGATGCGCTCGGCCAGGAAGTCTTTCGTCCCGCCGCCGCGAATGGCCAGCGGCGTGCCGTGCCCCGCGGCTTCGCGGATGCGTTCGACGAAAGGTGCTACCAAGGGGTCCATGACCGCATGTTAAGCGCGACCGTGCGCCGGCCAGGCGGCGCGGCCCATGATGTTTTCGGCGTCAGTCGATGAAGAAATTGGCGGGCAGCCCCGGCACGTCCACGCGCATCGCGATGACGCGGCCCGAGTCGGGCAGCTGCGCCAGTTCTTCCGCCGGCCGCTTGTAGCTGGCACTGGTGACGTACAGCGTGCGCAGGTCCTCGCCGCCGAAGCACGGCATGGTGGGGCAGCGCACCGGCACCGGCAGTTCAGCCAGCAGCGCGCCGCCGGGCGCGAACTTCAGCAGCCGCTGGCCCTCGAACATCGCGCTCCAATAGTTGCCTTCGGCGTCCACCGCGGCGCCGTCGGGCCGGCCGCCGTAGCCCGCCTGGCCCGGCTGCCAGCCGGCCGGCTTGCCGGCGAACTGCTGGAACACGCGGTGGTGCCGCATCACGTTGGCCTGCGCGTCCCAGTCCCACGCGTGGATCACGTGGTGCGGGGTGTCGGCCCAGTACAGCGTGCGCGTATCGGGAGACCAGGCGAGCCCGTTGGCAATGATGGCGTTGGTCGCCTTCAGTTGCACCAGCGGCTCGCCGGACTGCCCGTTCTCGGGCCGGCAGTCGATGCTGTACAGCTCGGCCTTGCGGGCGTCGCGCGGCTCGTACATGGTGCCGGCCCACAGCCGCCCCAGCGGGTCGGCCTTGCCGTCGTTGAAGCGCGTGGTGAGCACGTCGTGGCTGAAGCGCACGAGCGGCGTGAGCACGCCGCCCCAGCTGCGGGCGCGGTAGATGCCGTCGCGCAACGCAATGACCAGCCCGCCCGAGCGTGCCGGTGCAATGCACCCCGGCTCCAGCGGCATCTCCCAGTTCTCCAGCTGCCCGGTGCGCGGCTGAAGGCGGCGCAGCTGCTTCGCCGGGATGTCCACCCAGTACAGGCGCTCCTCGGCCGGGTGCCAGAACGGCGACTCGCCCAGCTCGTCGCGCTGGGTGACGGCAACCTCCCAGGTCACCTCGCCTTCTCCACGCTGATGGACATGCCGGCGATCATCGACTCGCCCGGCTGCAGCACCGTCAGGCCCAGCTCGTCCGCGTCGCGCCCGGCCGCGTGCAGGTTGACTGCGTTGTTGACGTGGCTCACCGGCTCGATGGCCACGTAGTCGCGCGTGTCGTTGGTGAACACCACCAGCCGCTTCAGGTCGGACTGGATGCGCACGTGCATCTTCTCGTCGCGCAGGTGGGCCATGCCGTCCCAGCCGTCGTAGCAGTGGTCCACGTCGAGGAAGCCGCAGTCGGCGTCGAGGCCGCTCGAAGGCTTGCGTTCGGTGGGCAGCTTGTCGGGGCCCATCTCCCAGCGGCCGCTGGCCGAGAAGGACACGCGGCTGCGTGAGCGCTTGACAAAGTAGGGGTGCCAGCCGAGGCCGGCGGGCGCCGGCTGCCCGGACTGGTTTGTGAGGGCCAGTGTCATTTCGAGCCGGTCGCCAGCCAGCCGCAGCGTCTGCGAGCAGTCGAAGGCGAAGGGCCAGCCGCCGTCGCCGCGGTGTTCGTAGGCCAGCATGACGAAGCCTTCGCCCGCGTCGAGCACGTTCCAGGGCCGCTGCCAGCCCACGCCGTGGATGGCGTGCGGCTCGTCGCCGTCGTTGCGCACCAGCGGATGCTGCGTGCCCTGCCAGCTGAGCGACGCGCCGCCGATGCGGTTGGAGAACGGCACCAGCGCATAGCAGCCCGCCTGCCGCGCCGAGGCCAGCTCGGATACGGGCGGCGACCGCAGCACCGGCTCGTCGCCGAGCCACAGCCCGGCAATACATCCGCCGAGGGCGGGTTCCACCGTGCACAGCAATGCGCCGGACTGCAACTCGAGAGCCATGTCGTTGTGTCTCCTCACCCCATTGTGCATGGATTGGCTAATATCGCCGCATGGCCTTGCATCCCGATGCCCAGCGCGTGGAAGCAGCCCGCTACGCGCTGCTGCGCCGGCTGGCCCTCGCGATGCGCCACCACATGGTCGTGCACCTGCAGCCCATGGGCATGATCACCGAACTGCTGGAACGCCGGCTGAAAGCCGCCGAGCCCGACCTGGCGCAGGTGCAGGAGGCGATGTCGAAGATTCACGAGCTGTCGCGCGCTGCGGTGGATTCGTGCCTCGACGTAGTGACCTGGCTCGCGCCGCCGGCCGAAGTGCGCGTACCGCTCGACGACGCCGTGGCGGAGTGCGTGGTCCTGCTGCGCAGCAACTTCAGCTTTCGCGGTTTCCCGCTGGCGCACCAGCCAGGGGGCGCAACCGTCGAGGTGTCCCGTGCGGCCGTACGCCATGTGCTGCCTGCCGTGCTGCTGGCCCTGACCGACCGCGCGCCCGCGCCGGCCGAGGTGACGGTGGCGACCACCGCTGACGGCGTGGTGACGGTGCAGGTGCAGCCGAAGGCGGGCGACCCGGGCTTTCCCGCCAACCACCCTTATCGACTGCTCGACTGGCAGGAAGTCCAGACGCTGGCCGCGGCCGACGGCGTGGCCGTGTCGCGCGACGCGAGCACGGCGCGCATCCGCTTCTGAAAGAAAAAAGGGCCCGCTCGCGCGGGCCCAACATCCAATGGAGAACTTAGCGGTTGTAGGCGGTTTCGCCGTGGCTGCTGATGTCGAGGCCTTCGCGCTCTTCTTCTTCGGTCACGCGCAGGCCGATCACGAGGTCGACGATCTTGTAGGCGATGAAGGCCACCACCGCGGACCAGACCACCGTGGTCAGCACGCCCTGGAACTGGATCCAGACCTGCCCGCCGATCGAGTAGTCGGGGTTGACCTTGTTGGCCACGTAGTCGTACACGCCGGTGCCGCCGAGCGACGGCGAGGCGAACACGCCGGTCAGCAGGGCACCCAGGATGCCGCCCACGCCGTGCACGCCGAACACGTCGAGCGAGTCGTCGGCGCCCAGCATCTTCTTCAGGCCGTTCACGCCCCACAGGCACAGCAGGCCGGCCAGCAGGCCGATGACGATGGCACCCATCGGGCCGACGAAGCCGCAGGCCGGGGTGATGGCCACCAGGCCGGCGACGGCGCCCGAAGCGGCACCCAGCATCGAACCCTTGCCCTTGGCGAGCGCCTCACCGGCGATCCAGGACAGCGTGGCAGCAGCGGTGGCGACCAGCGTGTTCATGAAGGCCAGCGCGGCGACGCCGTTGGCTTCCAGGTTGGAGCCGGCGTTGAAGCCGAACCAGCCCACCCACAGCAGCGAGGCACCCACCATGGTGAGCGTCAGGCTGTGCGGCGCGAGCGCTTCCTTGCCGTAGCCGATGCGCTTGCCCACCAGGTAGGCGCCCACCAGGCCGGCGACCCCGGCGTTGATGTGCACCACCGTGCCGCCGGCGAAGTCGAGCGCGCCCTTGGCCCACAGCCAGCCGGCGTTGGCCGTGACGGCCTCCAGCGTCTTGGCGTCGGTGATCGCGTCCGGGCCGTCCCAGTACCACACCATGTGCGCGATCGGCAGGTAGGAGAAGGTGAACCAGATGACGATGAACAGCAGCACCGCGGAGAACTTGATGCGCTCGGCGAAGGCACCGACGATCAGTGCGCAGGTGATGGCGGCGAACGTGGCCTGGAAGGCGACGAACGACAGCTCGGGGATCACCACGCCCTTGCTGAAGGTGGCCGCGATGGAGTCCGGCGTGATGCCCTTCAGGAAGATCTTGTCGAGGCTGCCGAAGAACGGGTTGCCCGCCGTGAAGGCGACGGTGTAGCCATAGAGCGTCCACAGCACGTAGATCAGGGCCGTGATGACGAACACCTGCATCAGCACGGACAGCATGTTCTTGCTGCGCACCAGGCCGCCGTAGAACAGTGCCAGGCCGGGCAGCGTCATCAGGATGACCAGCAGGGTGGACACCGTCATCCAGGCGGTGTCGCCCTTGTTGGGTACGGGTGCCGGCGCGGCAGCGGGTGCCGGCGCAGGCGCGGCGGCCGTGGCTGCCGCGGGCGCAGCGGCTGCCGCCGGTGCGGAAGCGGCTTCAGCAGCGGGTGCGGAGGCGGCGGGCGCGGCAGGCGCCTGGGCCAGTGCGGCCGGGCTGCCTGCGAGCAGGCCCAGGCCCAGGGCCAGGGAGGCAAGGAGCTTTCTCATGGGATTGTCTCTTTCCGGATGGGGATGGGTTACAGCGCTTCCTTGCCGGTCTCGCCGGTACGGATACGCACGACCTGTTCGAGGTCGTACACGAACACCTTGCCGTCACCGATCTTGCCGGTGCGGGCAGCGCCTTCGACGGCTTCGATGACGCGGTCGACGAGGTCGTCGGTCACCGCCGCCTCGATCTTCACCTTGGGCAGGAAGTCGACCACGTACTCAGCGCCGCGGTACAGCTCGGTGTGACCCTTCTGGCGGCCGAAGCCCTTGACTTCGGTCACGGTGATGCCTTGCACCCCGATGCCGGACAGGGCTTCGCGCACCTCGTCGAGCTTGAAGGGTTTGATGATGGCGGTGACGAGTTTCATCGTGCTCTCTCCTTGGGATGGGGCTGCGTCAGAACGTGTACTTCAGGCCGAGCACGACGCCCGCCTTGCCGAGGTTCTTGCCGGTGGGGGCCAGGTAGTTGTTGTTGTCGGTGTCCACCAGCATGACCGTGCCGGCGAGGCCGTTGCCGAAGTCCTTGGCCAGCGTGACCGAGTAGTCGTAGTACGAGAAGGGCGAGTTGTTGCGCACGCGCTGGTAGCCGATGTGCGGCACCACCGAGAAGCCGTTGCCCAGGTCGAACGTGGCGTTCAGGTCGAGGTAGCCGCTGCCCTTGCTGTCGGTAAAGCCGAACAGGTTGGTGGTGGCATGCGAGTACTTCAGCGTGGCGGGGCCCCAGGTGCCGGCCACGTAGAGCTCGGTAGTGTCGGGGTTCACGGCCACCTTGGAGCCGGGGTACAGGTAGCGCAGCGCGCCCACGTCCAGGCCGACGGGGCCGGCGCTGAATTTGTAGCCGCCGTACAGGTCGACTTCGACGTTCGCCGCGCCGCCCGCGTCCTTGATCCAGCGGATCGTCGACGCCCAGGTGCCCAGGTAGAGGCCGCTCTTGTGGGTCAGGTCCAGGCCGCCTTGCAGGGCGGGCTTGGCGCGCGACTGGGAGATCCCGCGGTAGCGGTAGTCGGTGACGACGCCGACGTTGCCTGCCAGCGACCAGTCGGGTTCCGGCGCCTTGGCCTGGGCCAGGGCGGCGCCCGAAACGACGAGGGACGGCAGCAGGACGGCAAGTTTCAGTTTCATTGGGTTCTCCGTGCGGGATGTGAGTAGGTATTGCCGGTGGGTCAAAGCATGAGCCGTGCCATAAGTCACAAGGATTCATCCGGCGTCCACGCACGGTGTTCGGGCGGCGTTAAGGTGGAAGTGGAAGCTGGGCCACGCGGTTTGCACCAGAGCGGTGCGGGCATCGCAGGTTTGTGCACCAGCTTCAGGCGCGCACATGAATGGGGAGGAAAAAACAAGTGAGCCTGTCTTTGGTGCAAAGCCGGGTCCTGGTGGGTCTGCGCACGGCCGCGGTGACGGTCGAGGTGCACCTGGCCAACGGGCTGCCGCAGTTCACGCTGGTGGGGCTGGCCGACACGGAAGTGAAGGAGTCGCGCGAGCGCGTGCGGTCGGCCCTCGCTACCTGCGGCCTCGAGTTCCCGCACAACAAGCGCATCACCGTCAACCTGGCCCCGGCCGACCTGCCCAAGGACTCGGGCCGCTTCGACCTGCCCATTGCCATGGGCATCCTCGCGGCCAGCGGGCAGGTCAACGCAGCGAAGCTGGCCGGCCACGAATTCGCCGGCGAGCTGTCGCTGTCGGGTGAACTGCGTCCCGTGCGCGGTGCGTTGGCCATGTCGCTGGCGCTGCATGCCGAAGGCACCACGGTCAAGCTGGTGCTGCCACCCGGCAGCGCGGAAGAGGCAGCCCTGGTGCCGGGTGCGCTGGTGTATCGCGCCAGGCACTTGCTCGATGTGGTGCGGCAGTTCCTGCCGGAAAGCACCGCCGATGAAGGCCTGGTGCGCATCCAGGCTGCGCCGCCATCGCGCGAACCGGACTACCCCGACATGGCCGACGTGAAAGGGCAGGCGGCAGCGCGGCGCGCGCTGGAGATTGCCGCGGCCGGCGGCCATTCGGTCCTGCTGGTGGGTCCGCCGGGCGCCGGCAAGTCGATGCTGGCGCAGCGCTTCGCCGGCCTGCTGCCGCCGATGGACGTGCAGCAGGCGCTGGAGAGCGCCGCCGTCGCCAGCCTGGCCGGCCAGTTCACGCTGGACAAGTGGTGGTGCCGGCCGACCCGCGCCCCGCACCATTCGTCGAGCGCGGTGGCGCTGGTGGGCGGTGGTTCGCCGCCGCGGCCCGGCGAAATTTCGCTGGCGCACCACGGCGTGCTGTTCCTCGACGAACTGCCCGAGTTCCCGCGGCCCGCGCTGGAAGCGCTGCGCGAACCGCTCGAAACCGGCCAGGTGTGCATCGCACGGGCCACCAGCCGCGCCGAATTTCCGGCGCGGTTCCAGTTCATCGCCGCCATGAACCCTTGCCCCTGCGGCTGGCTGGGCGCCGCGCAGCGCGCCTGCCGCTGCACGCCCGACCAGGTGGCGCGCTACCAGTCCAAGCTGAGCGGGCCGCTGCTGGACCGCATCGACCTGCACGTGGAAGTGCCGGCGCTGGCGCCGCAGGACCTGCTGCAAGCCACCCCGGGCGAGGCCAGTACCCACTTGCGCGCACGTTGCAACGCCGCGCGCGAACGCGCGCTGTCGCGCCAGGGCAAGGCGAACGCCGCGCTCACCGGCGGCGACGTCGAGGGCCACGCGCATTTGCAACCGGCAGCCGCGAAGTTCCTGCACGTGGCGGCCACCCGGCTGGGGTGGACCGCCCGCTCCATGCATCGCGTGCTGAAGGTCGCGCGCACGATCAGCGACCTCGAGGGCGCGCGCGATGTGGGTGTCGAAGCCGTGGCCGAAGCCGTGCAATATCGCCGCGGCATCGCTAGCGCGTGAAGCCGCGTCACCTGGCGCTCAGCCGGCCAGGCCTTCCATCCTGCGCTGCAGGAAGCGCCGCACCGCGGGGTCGCTCTCCAGCCCGATCGCCCGCCGGTACGCCGAGCGCGCCGCTTCCTGCGCACCGGATCGCGCCAGCAACTCCGCGCGCGCGGCCCAATAGGGCTGGTAGTCGGCCAAGCGCTTCTCGACCGACAGCTTCTCCAGCGCAGCCAGGCCGTCCCGGGGACCGCGCGCCTCGGCCAGCGCCACCGCAAGGTTGAGGGCCGCCACCGGCGAGCCGGTCATGGCGTGCAGTGCCTCGTACAGCACGCAGATGGCTTCCCAGTCGGCGCGATCGGCACGGCGTCGCACACAATGCGCCGACTGCACCGCGGCTTCGAGCTGGAAGCGGCCCGGCGCCTGCATCTGGCTGGCACGCTGCAACAGCTGCTCGGCCTCATCGATCATCCCTGCCTCCCACAGGGATGTGTCCTGCAACGCCAGAGGGACGTACTCGCCCTGCGCGTCGCGGCGCGCGCGCCGGCGGGCATGGGCGTGGAGCATCAGCGCCAGCAGGCCCAGCGCCTCGGGTTCCTCGGGCAGCAGCGCCGCGGTCAGCCGGCCCAGCCAGATCGCCTCCTCGGCCAAGTTGCGCCGGCGGGCGTCGGAGCCGGCGGCGTCCGCCCACCCTTCGGCGTAGACGGCGTAGATCGCCTCCAGCACGGAAGCGAGCCGCGCCGGCAACTCGGCGTGGCCCGGCACGTGGAAGGGAATCCCGGCCTGACGGATCTTGGCCTTGGCGCGCACCAGCCGTTGCCGCATTGCCGATGGCGCAACCAGGAAGGCCGAGGCTATGGTCGCCGCATCGAAGCCCAGCACGGCCTGCAACATCAGCGGCGCGCGCACTGCCGGTTCGATGCCGGGGTGTGCGCACGCGAACAGCAGTTCGAGTCGCCTGTCGGGCAAGCCATCTTCCTCGGGCTCGCCATGGGCCAGCCATTGCAGCATGTCGGCCGCGGCCTCGCCTTGCACGCGCGAGCGGATGGCGTCGACCATCCGGCGGCGCGCCACTGTCAGCAGCCACGCCTCGGGGTTGGCGGGCACGCCGGCGGCGGGCCAGTCGGTGAGCGCCGCTGTGAACGCCTCGGATAACGCATCCTCGGCGCCCGCCACGTCGCGCGTGCGTGCAGCCAGGAAGGCGACCAGCTTGCCGTAGCTGCGGCGCGCCGCCGCCTCGGCGGCCCCGGCCGCGCTCACCGCGCGTTCATGTCCCAAACCGGGCGCACTTCCACCGTCCCGTGGCTGGCGCCCGGGCAGCGTGCGGCCCAGGCGAGCGCCCCATCCAGATCCGGCACGTCGACCAGGTAGTAGCCGCCCAGTTCCTCGCGCGTCTCGATGAACGGCCCATTGAGCACCTCGGTCTTGCCGTCGCGCACCTTGACGGACGTGCTCATGCTGGAGGGGTGCAGGCGGTTGCTGGAGCGCAGCACGCCCGCAGCCTTCAGGGCTTCGGTGTACGCGCCGTAGGCGGCCATCGCCTGCCCGCGCACGTCGGCGGGCAGCGTCTCGAAGCCCTTCGGGTCGGAGTGGATCAGCAGCATGAATTCCATTGGGTCTCTCCTTGGGTCAATGGCGGCGCACCATGCGACGCCTGACAATGTCGCCCGGGCCCGCGGCATTTCGACACGCGGCTGAAAAAATAGTTTTTCGGTCCCGGCCACCGCCGTGCGCGGGATCGCGCACATCCGGTGTGCATGGGGTGCGCACCGATGATGCGGCACCTTATTGCGTGAATAATCGCAAGCTCCAAGTGACCCAGAGGGCGTGGTCGTGCAGCGCAACAAGCACCGGGATGGACTCGCATGCCTCGTGGCAGCCTGCTTCGCGGCAGCGCCGGCGGCGGCGCAGACCGTTGCCGGCAGCATCGCCGACCTGTCGCTCGAGCAGCTCTCCAGCATCGAAGTCACCACGGTCGCCAAGCGCGTGCAACGGCTGGCCGACGTGGCGGGCTCGGTGTACATCATCAACGCCGAAGACATCCGCCGTTCCGGGGCGGCCACTCTGCCGGAGGCACTGCGCTTGGCGCCCAACCTGCAGGTGGCGCGCGCCGATGCCAACCAGTACGCCATCACCGCGCGCGGCTTCAACAGCGTGCTGGCCAACAAGATGCTGGTGCTGGTGGACGGCCGCACCGTCTACTCGCCGCTGTTTTCCGGCGTGTTCTGGGAAGCCCAGGACGTGGTGCTGGAAGACATCGAGCGCATCGAGGTGCTGAGCGGCGCGAGCGGCACGCTGTACGGCTCCAACGCCGTCACCGGCGTCATCAGCATCATCACGCGCAGCGCCGCCGACACGCAGGGCACCTTGGTGAAGGCGGTGGCAGGCAACGAAGAAAGGAACGGCGCCGTGCGCTATGGGGGCGCCGCGGGTGACCTGCATTACCGCCTGTATGCCAAGCGGTCGCTGCGCAATGCCAGCCGGCTGGCCGCCGGCGGTGCCGTGCGCGACGCCTTCCGCCGCACGCACGCCGGCTTCCGCGCCGACGGCGCGCGCGGCGATGCCAGTTTCATGGTGCAGGGCGAGGTGTACACCAGCACCATCGACCAGGCCCCCGCGCCGCGCGAAGTGAATGGCGCCCACCTGATGGGCCGCTATGTGCGCGACCTCGGCAGCGGCGGCCGCTGGCAGTTGCAGGCCTACCACGATCGCAGCGAGCGCGACCAGCCCGGTGCGATCCGCGACACGCTGGGCACCTGGGACGTGGAGTTCGAACACCTGTCGCGGCCGCTGCCCGCGCACGAACTGCTGTGGGGCGCGGGCTGGCGCCTGCAGGACGACCGCCTCACCAACCTGGCGCCTGCCACTTTCGCGCTGCTGCCCACCGACCGGCGCAACCGGCTGTGGCACCTGTTCGTGCAGGACGATTTCGAGCTGCGCGAGAAGCTGCGCGTGACGCTGGGCCTGAAGGCCGAACACAACGACTTCACCGGGCTGGAGCTGCTGCCCAACGCACGCCTCGCCTGGGAGTTCGGGTCCAACCGCCTGCTGTGGGCGTCGGCCTCGCGCGCGGTGCGCACACCTGCCCGGGTGGACCGCGATTTCTTCGGGCTGGGCATCAGCGGCGGGCCGAACTTCCAGTCCGAAACCACGCAGGTGCTCGAAGTGGGCCTGCGCGCGCAGCCGCTGCCGCGCGTGTCGTGGGCTATGACCCTGTTCCACCACGAGTTCGACCGCCTGCGCTCGCTGGACGCGGGGCCCGGCGGCGTGACCATCAACAACAACTTCCGCGGCCGGCTGAAGGGCATCGAGACCTGGGGTCAATGGCGCCTCGGCGATACCTGGCGGCTCGACGCCGGCTATGCCTGGCAGCGCCTGCGGACCGAAGCGCTGCCCGGCACGGCGCCGCTGCGGGGCACGGCGTCGCTGGGCAACGACCCGCGCTATCGCTTCAAGCTCGCCTCGTCGTGGGACCTGCCGAACCGCATGGAGCTGGACGTGCACCTGCGCCGCGTGGGCGCGCTGCCCGCCCCGGTCGTGCCCGCCTACACGACGGTGGACCTGCGCTGGGGCTGGCGCGCGCGGCCCGACCTGGAGCTGTCGCTGACGCTGCGCAACGCGTCCGGCGAAAGGCATGTCGAATGGGGGGCGCCCGCTGCGCGCGCCGAGTTCGGCCGCAGCTGGCTGCTGCGGGCCTTGTGGCGGATGTAGGAGCGTCCATGCAGTCGCGCCGCAGCCTCATCACCCTGGCCGCCGCCCTGGCGGCCGCAGCATGGCGCGGCGCGCGGGCCCAGCCAGACAAGCCGCGCGAGAGCCTGGTGAAGGCCGCGTTCCTGCACAAGTTCGCGAGCTTCGTCGACTGGCCCGAAGGCACTTTTCCGCGGCCCGACACGCCGCTGCGCATCGCGGTGATGGGCGACGACCAGGTGTTCCGCGACCTGCGCGAGCTGGCGCGCGACCGCGACCGCGACGGCCGTCCGGTGCTGGTCACGCGCGTGATCGCGGGCGACCCATTGTCGGGCTTCCACATCCTCTACCTGAAGGCGCCCAGCGCCGCGCGCCTGGCCGAGGTGATCCCGCAGGTCCCCGAGGGCGTGCTGACGGTAGCCGACTCCGACGGCACACACCCGCGCGGCAGCGTCATCAGCTTCTTCCTCGACGAGGGCCGCGTGCGCTTCGGCGCCTCGGTCGATGCGGCCGCCCGCCAGAAGCTCAGGCTCAGCCCGCGCCTGCTATCGGTGGCGCGCAGCATCCAGGGCGGGGTGTCCATCGACGCCGACCAGGCATGACCGCTGCCGCCCACGCCTACGACCGCAGGCTGGTCGGCTGGCTGTCGCTCGCGCAGCTGATCACGTGGGGCAGCGTGTTCTACACCTTCGCGCTGCTGCTCGAGCCGGTCGAGCGCGATTTGGGCCTGACGCGCGCGCAGACCTCGCTGGCGTTCAGCCTCGCCCTGCTGGCCGAAGGCGCGCTCGCCTTCTTCGTCGGGCGCTGGATCGACCGCGGCCACGAGCGCGCCGTGATGACGGGCGGCTCGGTGGTGATCGCACTGGGGCTCGCCGCGCACAGCCAGGTGACCAGCGCCGCGGGCTTCTACGCGGTGTGGCTGGTGCTGGGCTGCGCGCTGTCGGCCACGCTCTACAGCCCGGTGTTCGCGGTGGTCACACGCCGCTTCCCCACTGCGTTCCGCCGCGCCATCATCACGCTGACCTTCCTGGGCGGGCTGGCCAGCACGGTGTTCATCCCGCTGTCGGCCTGGCTGATTTCGCAGCTGGGCTGGCGGCATGCGCTGCTGGTGCTGGCCGCCATCCACGTGCTGGTGTGCGTGCCGCTGCATGCGGTGTTGCTGCGCGGGGCGCCGCCCGGCGTGGCCCGGTCGGGCGAGCACGTGGCCTCGCCGGCGGTGCTGGTGCGCAGCGCGCCCTTCCTCTTCATCGGTGTATTCGTGGTGGGCTTCATGGGCATCACCGCGGCGCTGCCGCCGCACATGATCAGCCTGCTGCGCGAAAGCGGGCTGGGTGAGGCCTGGGTCATCGCCATCCCGGCCAGCATCGGCGCGATCCAGGTGGTGGGCCGGCTCATCCTGTTCTTCTTCGAGCACCACTTCGACCTGCACCTGGCCAACCGGCTGATCCCGTGGCTCATCCCGCTGGGGCTGGCGGTGTTGCTGGCGGGTGCAGCCCACCCGGCGGTGGCGATCGTGTTCGTGGTGCTCTACGGCCTGGGCAACGGCATGATGACCATCGTGAAGGGCACGGCCATCGCGCAGTACGTGAACCGCGAGCATGTCGCATCGCTGAATGGTGCGCTGGGCTTGCCGTCAGCCATTGCGCGCGGCCTGGCGCCGCTGGCGCTGGGCCTGCTGTGGAGCCCAGAAGCCGGCTATCGCTGGGGCTTGGTCGTGATGCTTGTGGCCGGCGTGCTGGCGGCGCTGGCGCTGTGGGGCGCCCAGCGCCGCTCGCTGCTCTGACCGCGCGCTTCCGCCAGCGCCCGCGCAAAGCAGGCGCCGAACAGCAGCACGGCCGACGAAAAATAGATCCACATCAGCAGCACCACCAGCGAACCCGCTGCGCCGTAGGCCGACACCACCGCCGCCTTCGACAGGTATAGCGCGAGCAGCTGGCGGCCGCCCGTGAACAGGATGGAGCCGACGAAGGCGCCCACGGCCAGGTCGAGCGTGCGCGGCCGCGCGCCCGGGGACAGCCGCATGAGGCCGAAGAACAGCAGCGCACCGACCACCAGCCCGATCAGTTCGTTGACCACCCGCACCACGGCTTCGAGTGCGGCGCCGCCACCCAGCCAGCCCGAGAACATGGCCAGCAGCGCCGACACCACCAGCGACACCAGCAACAGGAAGCCGAAGACCAGGATGTAGCCGATCCCGCGCAGGCGCAGCGCCGCCATGCGCCACCACTTCGTCTTCACCGGGTCCTGGCCCTGCGACCACAGGCGGGTCAGGGCATCCTGCAACTGGCCGAACACGCCGGTGGCGCCGAACAGCAGCACGGCGAAGCCGAACACGCTGGCGGCGATGCCTTCACCCGGCGCCTGCGCGCTGGCCAGCGCGGCCCGGATCAGTGAGGACCCTTGCTGCCCGACCACGGCCTCGACCTGGGTGATGAGGCCGCTCTCCAGCATGTCGCGGTCGACCCACCAGCCGAGCAGGCCGACCAGCGCGAGCAGCAGCGGCGCGAGGCTCAGGATGCCGTAGAACGACATCGCTGCGCTCATCGTCAGGCCGCCGGCGCCGCTCCACAGGCGCAGCGCCCGGGTGAATGGTTGGAAGGCAGTCATCGTCGCGGGTCCATCGGACCGCAACGACGATCTCACCGCACGGCGGCGATCGAGCGGTTGTCGTCGCTCACCTTCACGACAGAGCCGGTCTTCCACAGGGGACGGGGTTCCTGCTCGAAGCGGCGGATGGTGCCGTCGCGCATTTTCACCTGGGTGACCCACACGCTCCTGCTCGTCGCCTTCTTCTGCACCTCGTTGCCGACGTAGGCACCGGCCACTGCGCCACCGGCCGTGGCAAGCGCCTTGCCGCTGCCGCCCCCGATCTGGTTGCCAAGCAGGCCGCCGACCACGGCACCGCCCACGATACCGGCCGCGCCGCCTTCGCCCTTGCGCTCTTCTTCCCGAACCGTTTCCACCGTGCCGCAGTGGCCGCAGAGCGCGCGTTGCTGCTGCTTGGCACGTGCGCCGTGGGCAGGCGCGTGGTCCGGCTGCGCGAAGGACGGCGAAGCAGCCAGCGCCAGCAGCGCGGCCGCGATCAGGTGCGACTTGTTTTTCATGCGCCGATCGTATGGCTGAGGCAGCAGGGGCATGTAACCATTCGTCAGAGGTTGGGCGCCAGCAACCGCTGCAACTCGTCGACGGCCGCACCGCGCCGCGCGGCCTGGTCTGCCAGCTGGTCGTCACCGATCTTGCCGACGTTGAAGTAGGTGGCTTCCGGGTGGCTCAGGTAGAAGCCGCTCACGCTGGCCGCCGGCATCATGGCCAGGCTTTCGGTGAGTTCCATGCCGATCTCGCCGGCCTGCAGCAGGCGGAACATGTCGCGCTTGACGCTGTGGTCGGGGCAGGCCGGATAGCCCGGCGCAGGACGGATGCCGCGGTACTTCTCACCGATGAGTTCTTCGTTGGACAGCTGCTCGCCGGCCGCATAACCCCACAGGTCCTTGCGCACGCGCTCGTGCAGGCATTCGGCAAAGGCCTCGGCGAGCCGGTCGGCCAGCGCCTTGAGCGTGATGGCCGAGTAGTCGTCGTGGTCGTCCATGAAGTACTGCACCTTCTTGTCGACCCCGAGCCCTGCCGTGACGGCGAACACGCCCACATAGTCGCGCGCCACGCCCTTGGGCGCTACGAAGTCGGCGAGGCAGCGGCTCGGCCGCAACACGCCGTCGATCTCGTGCTTTTCGGCCTGCTGCCTCAGGCCGTACCAGGTGAGCACCGGCTGCGTGCGCGATTCGTCGGCATACAGCTCGATGTCGTCGTTCACCGTATTGGCCGGCCAGATGCCCATGACCGCGTTGGCGGTGAGCCAGCGGCCTTCGACCAGCCGCTTGAGCATGCGCTGGCCGTCGGAGTAGACCCGCACCGCTTCGGCGCCAACGACTTCGTCCTTCAGGATGGCTGGAAAGGCGCCGGCCAGGTCCCAGGTCTGGAAGAACGGGCCCCAGTCGATGTAGCGCGCGAGTTCGGCCAGGTCGAAGTTGCGGAACACGCGGCGGCCGGTGAACTTGGGCGCGGGCGGCTGGTAGGCCGACCAGTCGATGGGCGTCTTGTTGGCGCGCGCCTTCGCCAGCGGCCACAACGGCACCTGCTTCTTGTTGGCGTGCTGCAGCCGCACCTTGTCGTAGTCGGCATTGACTTCGGCGATGTACTTCGCAGCTTGCTCCGACAGCAGCGACTGCGCCACGCTCACGCTGCGCGACGCGTCGGGCACATAGACCACGGGGCCCTCGTACTTCGGCGCGATCTTGACCGCGGTGTGCACGCGGCTGGTGGTCGCCCCGCCGATCAGGAGCGGGATCTTCTTCACGCGGAAGTGCTCGTCCTTCTGCATCTCGCTGGCGACGTACTGCATCTCCTCCAGCGACGGCGTGATCAGCCCCGACAGGCCGACGATATCGGCGCCTTCGACCTTGGCCTTCGCCAGGATCTCGTGGCACGGCACCATCACGCCCATGTTCACCACGTCGAAGTTGTTGCACTGGAGCACGACGGTGACGATGTTCTTGCCGATGTCATGCACGTCGCCCTTGACCGTGGCGATGACGATCTTGCCCTTGGCGCGCACGTCCTCGCCGGCGGCTTCCTGCTGCTTCTTCTCTTCCTCGATGTAGGGAATGAGGTGCGCCACCGCCTGCTTCATGACGCGCGCCGACTTGACCACCTGCGGCAGGAACATCTTGCCGGCGCCGAACAGGTCGCCCACGATGTTCATGCCGTCCATCAGCGGCCCTTCGATCACGTGCAGCGGGCGGCCGCCCTTGGCCAGCACGGCCTGGTAAGCCTCTTCGGTGTCGGTGACGATGTGGTCGGTGATGCCGTTGACCAGCGCATGCGCCAGGCGCTGGCCCACCGGCAACGCGCGCCACTCGTTCTTCTTCGTGTCGTCCTTGGACGCGCCCTTCGCCTGCTCGGCGATTTCGACCAGCCGCTCGCCGGCGTCGGGGCGGCGGTTCAGCACCACGTCTTCCACGCGCTCGCGCAGCATCGGCTCGACCTCGTCGTACACGCCCACCATGCCGGCGTTGACGATGCCCATGTCCATGCCGGCCTGGATGGCGTGGTACAGGAAGACGGTGTGGATCGCTTCGCGCACCGGGTCGTTGCCGCGGAACGAGAAACTCACATTGGACACGCCACCGCTGACCTTTGCGCCCGGCAGGTTCTGCTTGATCCACTTCGTCGCTTCGATGAAGTCGACCGCGTAGTTGTTGTGCTCCTCGATGCCGGTGGCGATGGCGAAGATGTTGGGGTCGAAGATGATGTCTTCCGGCGGGAAGTCGAGCTCGTCGACCAGCAGCCGGTAGGCGCGCTGGCAGATCTCGGTCTTGCGCTGGAAGGTGTCGGCCTGGCCTTTTTCGTCGAAGGCCATCACCACTGCGGCCGCGCCGTAGCGCTTGACCAGGCGGGCCTGGCGCTTGAACTCGGCCTCGCCCTCCTTCATGCTGATCGAGTTGACGATGCCCTTGCCCTGGATGCAGCGCAGCCCGGCCTCGATCACGTCCCACTTGGACGAGTCGATCATGATGGGCACGCGCGCGATGTCGGGCTCGCTCGCGACCAGGTTCAGGAAGCGCACCATGGCGGCCTGGCTGTCGAGCATGGCCTCGTCCATGTTGATATCGATGACCTGCGCGCCGTTTTCCACCTGCTGTCGCGCGACGGCCAGCGCCTGCTCGAACTGGCCGTTGAGGATCATGCGGGCGAACGCCTTGGAGCCGGTGACGTTGGTGCGCTCGCCGATGTTGACGAACAGGCTGCCGGGGCCGACCGCGACCGGCTCGAGGCCGGCGAGTTTCATGGGGGAGACGGGCATCGCTTGACTCACCTGAGGGTTGATCCATGGGTGAGCGCGGTTCGTGAACTCGAGCCTGACGGCCGTTTGCCGCTGCAGCGCTCCTCGAGCAAGCACGATTTTACAGGCTGGCTCAGATCGGCAGGTCGGCCTTCTTCAGCGTCCTGAGCACGAAGCTCGACTTGCTGTGCCGGATGCCCCTGATCTTGTAGAGCTGCTCGCGCAACAGCCGCTCGTAGTCGCGCGTGTCCTTCACCGCCACGCGCAGCAGGTAGTCATAGTCACCCGACACGAGGTAGGCCTCGATCACCTCGGGGATGGCCGCCAGCACCTCGCCGAACTTCTCGAGCGTGTTGTCCGAATGGCTGTCCAGCGTCACCTGCACCAGCACCGTGTCGGCCAGTCCCAGCGCCTGCGGGTTCAGGCGCACGGTGTAGCCCTCGATCACGCCGCCCAGCTCCAGCTTGCGGATGCGCTCCCAGCACGGCGAAGCACTCAGGCCCACGGCCTGCCCGATGGCCTGCAGGCTGGCGCGGGCATCGGCCTGCAACACTCGCAGGATTTTCCGATCCATGGAATCCATACAGCAGGATTATCGGCCAGAACCTGGCTATGCGGTCGAATTTGCGGCAAGACAGGCCGGATGTCCGAAGTCCAGAAGGACTTTCGGCCACTTCGCCCGCACACTGCCTGCATGCGCCCGGGTAACCCGCCCGGCGCGCATGACAGGGGGCCGGCGGGTTACCGCCCGCCGGCCCGCTTGATTCGCACTAGAAGACGTAGGCCAGGCCGTGGGCCTGCAGTCCGGTGAAGTCGATGTTCGCGAGGTTGTACGTGGTGTTCGCGGCAACCGTGGCGAGCCCGGCCCGGGTGAAGATGCCGTCGTCCAGCAGGCCCGTGAAGTAAGCCAGCTCAGCCGCGGGCGGCGGACCGATCAGGTTCGTGTACAGCAGGTCCACCACGGCCTCGTTGCTCGCCTCGCTGCCCAACCGCACGTCCAGCGCGAGCTGCATGAGCGTCTGGCTGGCCATGCCGGTGTCCAGCAGCCACAGGCCGATGCCGGCATAGGCTTCGTTGTCGATTGCCGCCGCGCCGAACACAGCGCCCAGCACCTTCGCAACCGTGCCTGCATGACCCCCGAGGTCGATCGCCAGCCGCACGTCGTCGAACCGCAGCCGCTCGATCCCTGCCAGGTGGTCGACGTCGAAGGCACTGGAGGCCACGCTCCAGCCGCCGGGCACCGGCGCGGCGACGTAATCCATGGATGCGCCGTCGAACACCACCTCATCGATGCCGGCGCCACCCGTGATGGCCTGTGAGCGCACCCCCGCATGGAACACCAAGCCGCGCCCGTTGCCCGTGAACATGTCGTTCCAGTAAACCGTCACACTCTCTTGCGAGCCGGCGACGATCTCGACGATACCGTCGTCGTTCACGTCCATCGCGTGGACCGTGCCGTATCCGGTGAAGGTGCGCGCCACCGAGAAGTGCCCCGCCCCGTCGTTGAGCAGCAGCTTGGCGGAATTCGCATCGTCGGCCCCGATGACCAGGATATCGTCGCACCCGTCGCCGTTGAAGTCGGCGATGTCGAGGAACTTGATCCAGGCGCCTTCGAGGTCCCGGGTGCCTTGTGCAAAGCGCGACTGGGTTTCGTCGGTGAAGCTGCCGTTGCCCTGGTTGACCAGGATCTGCATGTAGCTTTCGCTGTGGAAAATGGTGTCGGTGCTGCCTTCCACGTAGCCGTCGCCGTTGGTGATGGACATCACCAGGTCCTGGCGGCCGTCGCCGTTCAAGTCGAGGGCGCTGATCGCGATCACCATCTCCTCGGGCACGCCGCTCCCGGGCAGCGCCCTGAGGCCGCTGGCCTCGAACTCCCCGGGCGCCGATGCGAGCACGACATAGCTCGGCCCCGTGCCCTGATTGACTCCCAGCACCACGTCGGCCATGCCGTCCGCGTTCAGGTCACCCACATAGGACCACGTATGGTCGCGCGGGCGCCCGTCGTGCGTCTGCGTAGCTGCTGGAAAGAGGTTGGTGGTGGTTTGCACGCCACCCGCCCCGTCGCTGAAGACCACGTCGTCATAACGGTCGTTGATGCCGTTGACCAGGATGTCCGGTGAGCCGTTGCCGTCGACGTCGCCGATGCTGACGCCATGGGCGAAGGTCAAGGCCTGGATGAGCTGCGCCGACTGGTCGGCCAGCTTGCCGCCGGCGGAGATGAAGATGCGGTTCTGGCCACCCGGGAACGGCACGTGGTCCGGGCCGAAGTCGGGGATGAACACGTCGGTGATGCCGTCGCCGTTGAAGTCGGCGCCGGCGATGCGGGGCGCGAAGTTCGTGGTGGGGATCGTCGACGCAAACACCGAGGCCGTCGCGTCGGTAAAGCCTCCCTGGCCGTCGCCCAGCAGCACCTGCGCCGCGCTCGTTTCGAAGCCGAAGCCGTCGATGCGCGCAACCCAGAGGTCACCGAAGCCGTCGCCGTTGAAGTCGCCCTCCAGCAACTGCTGGATGTGGCTGCCGCCCGGCATGGGGTTTGTGGTGCGGCTCGAGAAGGGCCCCGTGAAATCCTCGACGCGGTACGCGTCGATGCCGCCGGTTTCGTCGGCGAAGCGGATCACTTCGACATTGGTGAGCGTATCAGTGCCCGTGATGCCGAAGTGCTTGGCCACCGTGAAAGTGCGGCTCGCGCTGTCGTAGCTGATCGCCGCCTGGCCGATCGTGCCGCCGAAGTACACGACCGCGTCGTCCCCGCCCCCGCCATCGATCGAGTTGCTGCCGCCGTTTTCCCAGAACACCTCGTCGAGGCCGGACCCGACGATCGTGTCGTTGCCGGCGCCCGTGGACACGGTGCGGAAACCCGACAGCGAGTCGATCGTTCCCCATCCGTCCTGCGCGAACCCCGCCAGCAGGTTGACCAGGACGCCCGACGGCGAATCCCAGAAAAGGACCTGGGACTTCGCGTTGGTTCCCACCAGGGTGTCGTTGCCCTGCTGCCCCAGCGCGTAACCGATGCCGACCGTGACGGTGTCGTTGCCCGCGCCGCCCTCGATGCGGGACCAGGCTTCGAGCCCGAGGGCCGCCTGGTCGAGGTTGTCGTGACCGGGCGTGCCGATATATGTGCTCAAAACTGCTCCCTGTACTGCACCGGCCAGTGTAGGGGTGCCAGGGGATTCGGGCCGGACTTTACAAGGGGCCTCCGGCCCCGCCGAGCCAGCAGCTCCCGCGGCCTGAAAGGTTAAGCCGCTTCCTTGTAGAAGAACTCCCGCTGCAGCGGCCGCGCCGCCAGCGGGCGCACGGCATCGCCGATGGCGGCGATATGCTCGGGCGTGGTGCCGCAGCAGCCGCCGACGATGTTGACCAGCCCTTCGGCCGCAAAGTCGTGCAGCAGGCGCGACGTGACTTCGGGCGTCTCGTCGAAGCCGGTCTCGCTCATCGGGTTGGGCAGGCCCGCGTTCGGGTAGCAGCTGATGAAGGTATCGGGCGCGGCGCGGTTCAGCTCCTGGATGTACGGCCGCATCAAGGCGGCACCCAGCGCGCAGTTCAGGCCGACGGCCAGTGGCCGGGCATGCCGCACGCTGTACCAGAACGCCGTGACCGTCTGGCCGCTCAGGATTCGGCCCGACGCATCGGTGACCGTGCCGCTGATGATGAGCGGCAGGCGCTCGCCGGTGGCCTCGAACAGCTCGTCGATGGCAAACAGCGCGGCCTTGGCATTGAGCGTGTCGAAGATCGTTTCCACCAGCAGCAGGTCGGCCCCGCCTTCCAGCAGGCCCGCCGCCTGCTCGTAGTACGCCGCGCGCAGCTGCTCGAAGTCGACGTTGCGCGCGCCCGGGTCGTTGACGTCGGGGCTGATGCTGGCCGTGCGCGGCGTCGGGCCGAGGGCGCCTGCGACAAAGCGCGGCTTGTCCGGTGTGCTGAATTTGTCCGCCGCCTCGCGCGCGAGGCGCGCCGAAGCCACGTTCATCTCGTGCGACAGGTGCGCCAGCGAGTAGTCTTCCTGCGCCAGCGCATTGGCACCGAAGGTGTTGGTTTCGATGATGTCGGCGCCGGCCGCGAGGTAGCCTTCGTGGATGTCGCGGATGATGGCTGGCCGCGTGAGCGACAGCACGTCGCCGTTGTTCTTCAGGTCCTTGCCGTGGTCCCTGAAGCGCTCGCCCCGGTAGTCGGCCTCGGCCAGGCGCAAGCGCTGCGTCATGGTGCCCATGGCGCCGTCCAGGATGAGGATGCGCTGGGCCAGCAGTCCCGGCAGGGACTGGCCACGGGTATAGGTCACAGGCTTCATGGTCCTCCCATTTTAGGCATCGGGCGTTACACGTACACGCTCACGCACAATTGCCCCTGTGTCACCTCCCACCATCCTGCAGGAAGTCTTCGGCTACGACCGGTTTCGCGGTGCGCAGGCCGAAATCATCGACCATGTGGTCGCCGGCGGCGACGCGCTGGTGCTCATGCCCACCGGCGGCGGCAAGTCGCTGTGCTACCAGATTCCGGCGATTGCGCGGCAGCGCGCCGGGCGCGGCATCACGGTGGTTGTGTCGCCGCTGATCGCGCTGATGCACGACCAGGTGGGCGCCCTGCATGAGGCGGGCGTCGAGGCGGCCTTCCTCAACTCCACGCTCAGCGGCGAGGCGGCGAACGCCGTCGAAAGGCGCCTGCTGCGCGGCGAGATCACCCTGTTGTATGCCGCGCCGGAACGCGTGACCACGCCGCGCTTCCTGGCGCAGCTCGATTCGCTGCACGAGCGCGGCCAGCTCGCCCTGTTCGCCATCGACGAGGCGCATTGCGTCAGCCAGTGGGGCCACGACTTCCGCCCGGAGTACCGGGCGCTGGTGGTGCTGCACGAACGCTATGCCGGCGTGCCGCGCATCGCGCTGACCGCCACGGCCGATGCGGTGACGCGCGAGGACATCGTGCAGCACCTGCAATTGCAGGACGCGCGGCAGTTCGTCAGCAGCTTCGACCGGCCCAACATCCGCTACGCGATCGTCGAGAAGAAAGACCCCACGCAGCAGCTCATGCGCTTCATCGATGACCAGCACGCCGGCGAGGCGGGCATCGTGTACTGCCAGACGCGCAAGCGGGTGGAGGAAGTGGCGCAGCAACTCTGCCAGGAGGGCATGGACGCCCTGCCGTACCACGCGGGGCTGGACCCCGATATGCGGCAGCGCCACCAGGACCGGTTCTTGCGCGAGGACGGCATCGTGATGGTCGCCACCATCGCCTTTGGCATGGGCATCGACAAGCCCGACGTGCGCTTCGTGGCTCACCTGGACCTGCCCAAGAACATCGAAGGCTATTACCAGGAGACGGGGCGCGGCGGCCGCGACGGCCTGCCGGCCGACGCGTGGATGGCCTACGGCCTGCAGGACGTGGTGAACCAGCGCCGCATGATCGACGAAGGCGAGGCGCCGGAAGAATTCAAGCAGGTGCTGCGCGGCAAGCTCGAAGCGCTGCTGGCCTTGGCCGAGGCCACCGACTGCCGCCGCGTGCGGCTGCTGGCCTACTTCGGCGAAGAGTCGCAGCCCTGCGGTAACTGCGACAACTGCCTGCACCCGCCGCGGGTGTGGGATGGCACCGACGCCGCGCGCAAGCTGCTGTCCACCGTGTACCGCGTGCAGCAGCAAAGCGGCATCAGCTTCGGTGCGGGCCACATCATGGACATCGTGCGCGGCCGGGCGACGGACAAGGTGGCGCAGTTCAACCACCAGAAGCTGTCGACCTTCGGGCTGGGCGCCGACTTGAGCGAAGCGCAGCTGCGCAGCGTGCTGCGGCAGCTGGTCGCCACCGGCGCAGTGGCGGTCGATGCGGAAGCGTTCAACACGCTGCGCCTGACCGAAGGCTCGCGCGCCGTGCTGCGCGGCGAGCGGCCGGTTCTGTTGCGCGAG
This sequence comes from Burkholderiales bacterium, assembly GCA_016213325.1. Lineage (GTDB taxonomy): Bacteria > Pseudomonadota > Gammaproteobacteria > Burkholderiales > Burkholderiaceae_C > Ramlibacter. Next base: position 74,156 of record JACRAY010000026.1, read on the forward strand.
TCGGTGTCGCAGGGCGGCGGGCGGCGCAGCAAGTCACGCGGCGACAAGGCCGTGCCGGTAGTGGCGGCCGGCCTCACCGGTGCCGCGCAGCAGCGCTTTGCCGCGCTGAAGGCTTGGCGCGCAGAGGTGGCGCGCGAGCACAACCTGCCAGCTTACGTGATTTTCCACGACGCCACGCTGGCATCGATCGCCGCGCTGGCGCCGCAGTCGCTGCGGGAGCTGGAAGGCGTGTCGGGTATCGGCGCGAAGAAGCTCGAGGCCTATGGTGACGAGGTGCTGCGGGTCATCTCCGCCTAGCGGTTGGTGGCTATTCGAGGTCCACGGCGAGGTAAGGCAGCTCGCCGTCGAACTCGCTGTCTTCCAGCCGATAGTCCGGCGACACCGGGCTCACCGTGTCACCGCCGACGTTGAAGCCGTTCTGGTTCAAGAAGGTTTTCAAAGTGCGGTCGATCCGCCCCTTGGCCGTGACCTGTCCGTCTGCTTCGATGGACAGTGTCGCAGCAGAGCCGGGCTTCGCCTCGTCGAGGTCGACCTTGGCAACCAGTGTGTGCCGGCCCGGTGAGAGCCTGGCGCCCGCGATGCGGCAGGCAGCCGGAAGGATGGCGTTGTAGTAGAGGGTGGGCACGCCCTGCACAAGGTAGAAGGCATAGCCGTTGATCGAGCTGCCGTGGGCCGCGAGCACGCCATGTCCCCCGTTGGACCCTACGAGAACTTCGCAGCTGATGCGGAACGTTCGGCCGGCCGTGTGCGGTGCTGCATCGGAATGCAGGTTGCGCAGGCGGCGCCGATACTTGAACGAGGTTCTCGACTTTCCGTAGCTGGGCCGGCCTTCAGTGCCTTCTCCTGGTGGGTGGATGGGAAGCACCTTTCCGTCGGCCGCCATGCTCCAGAACAGCGCCGTAAGTTCCTGCAGCTTGCCGTGATGCTGTTTCGACAGGTCGTTCGACTGGCTGAAGTCGTTGCGCAAGTCGTAGAGTTCCCACTGCCGGCTGTCGGGAACGCTGGCTTTCCTCAAGGCGAAGCTCTCCCACGGATCGTTCTCGGGCGTGGTGCAGGCGAGCCAGCCTTCGTGGTAGATGCCGAAGTTCTGCATCGATTCGAAGATGTGCACGGTTCGGGTGGGTACGGCCTGCGGGCTATCGACAGCGTAGAGCATGCTCGTGCCGTCTACCGGGTCTTGAGCAATCCCGTTGACGACTTCGGGCGCCTCTATGCCGGCTGCGGCAAGGACTGTCGGGTAGACATCGACCACGTGGTGGAACTGGCTCCGGGTCGATCCGCGGTCCTGCAGGCGCCTGGGCCAGGAGACCACCAGCCCGTTTCGTGTCCCGCCGAAGTGGGATGCCACCTGCTTGTAGTACTGGAAAGGGCAGTTGATCGCCCAGCCCCATGCCGCGGGAAAGTGGTTGTAGGCGGCCGGGCCGCCGATCCTGTCGATCAGCCGGAGCTGGTCTTCCAGTTTCTCCTCGAACCCATTGGCCCATGACTGCTCGTACAGCAGGCCATTGAACCCGCCTTCCGCGCTGCCACCGTTGTCGCCCTGGATGAACAGGATCAGGGTGTTGTCGAACTCGTCCCAGTCCTTCAGGGCCTGGATCACGCGGCCAGCCTGGAAGTCGAAGTGGTCCAGGGCCGCCGCATACGCCTCCATCAGGCGCGCGGCGAGCGTCTTCTGTTCGGCCGACAAGGAATGCCATGCAGGCAGGTTGGCCGGCCGCGGCGTGAGCCTGGCAGTTGCAGGAACCACTCCCAAGGCCTGTTGCCGCTCGAAGGTCCGCGAGCGGACGATGTCCCATCCCTCGTCGAACTTCCCGCGGTACTTCTGGAGCCACTCATCCGGCGCGTGGTGGGGAGAGTGCGCCGTGCCGGTGGCGTAGTAGGCGAAGAAGGGCTTGTCCGGTGCGATGGCTTTCTGCTGGGCGATCCAGTCGATCGCGCGGTCGGCCATGATCTCGTCGAAGTGGCGCTTGCCGTCGCCCGGTGGACGCACGTACGAAGTGTTCTCCACCAGGTCGGGCGACCACATGTTCGTGTCGAAGCCGAGGAACCCGTAGAAATAGTCGAAGCCCATCCCCGTGGGCCATCGGTCGAACGGTCCCAGCGGGCTCATCTCCCATTCGGGGGTGATGTGGCCTTTCCCGAACATGGCCGTGCTGTAGCCATTGGCCCGCAGCACCTCGGCGATCGTTGCCGCGGACTTGGGAATCACGCTGGTATAGCCGTCGTAGTAGGACGGCCTTGCCGTCACCCGGCCCATCCCCACCCGATGGGGGTTGCGGCCGGTGAGGAGCGCGGCACGCGTGGGCGAGCACATGGCGGTCGTGTGAAACTGGGTGAATCGCGTGCCACCGGCCGCCAGGCTGTCAAGGTGGCTGGTTTCGATCGGGCCGCCAAAGGTGCTGCAGGCTCCATAGCCGACGTCATCGGTCAGGAACACGATGACGTTGGGAGCGCCCTGCCCGGCTTTTTTTCCGAAGGCGGGCCAGTTGCCGGTTGCGGGGTTCACGTTTGCATGCTGCATTTGGAGACGGGGCCTAGTCGGCCAGCAGATAGGCCTTCACCAGGCGGAAGAGTTCGTCGCGGATCTGGTCGTCTTCCAGTGACAAAGGCCCGGGGTTGTTGAGCACCGCCTGCACGAGCACGCCGGCGAGCGCCTGGTAAGCGAACAGGATGCGAAGGCGGCGTTGGGCGGGCGGTAGCCTGGTCAGGTACGGTCCCAGCAGCTCGACCAGCATCACGCGGTAGCGGTCCCCGGATTTCCGGATCACCTCCCACATGCCCTCCTTGCTGTGCTGGAGCGAAGCGCGCATCACGCCCAGGTTCGACCGGAAATTGCCGATGGTCTCGTCCACGATGTCGCGGCACAGCGCGTCGATGGACGACCGGTTGGGCGGGTGGCGCGCGACGAACTCGCGGATCGCCTGCTCCGTCCGCATCGTCTGCACGCGCTGGAGCGTGACGAAGAAGTGCTGCTTGTTTTCGAACCGGCCATAGAACGCGCCCACGGTCGTCCGGGCATCCGCGCAGAGGGCCTCGATCGACAGGTCCTCCAGCGAGCGGTCGTGCAGCAGCCTGCGCCCGGCTTCGATCAGGGCAGCCGCCGTGCTGGCACTGCGCCTCTGGCGGGACGGCTTCATTTCGGGCAGGCAGCCTTCGCAGGCCCAGGCCTCGACCTCTGCATGGGAGATTTGGGGAGTCGGCATGGCGTGCAGGGTTATGCGGTTGACAATAGCAGAAATAGAATCAGAATCCTAATTCGGAAATCTCGAAGTCCACCTTTTTGAAGAGTTTTCCGGGAGAAATCATGTTCATCAACCGACGCAGCATCCTCGTTGCAACGGCCGGGGCGGCCCTTGGATCCCTGGCGTGGGCCCAAGCCTGGCCCAGCAAGACGATCCGCATCATCCTGAACTTTCCTGCCGGCGGACCGGGGGACGCGGTGACGCGCTACATCGCTCAACGCATGGGCGCCCTGCTCGGCCAGCAGGTGGTTGTCGAAAACCGGAGCGGCGGCGCTGGCGCGGTCGGCATCCTTGCGGCGGCCAACGCGCCGGCCGACGGCTACACCTTCCTGTACACGACGGTGACCGGGGTGGTCCAGGTGCCGCTGGTGACCAAGGACTCGAGTTTCGACCCCCTCAAGTCGCTGGCTCCAGTAATGGGCGTGGGCAGTACGCCCATGGGACTGTTCGTCCATGCCAGCAGCCCGGCCACCGACTTCCCGAGCTTCCTCGAGTGGGCGCGAAAGCAGCCGGCCGGGCTCGACATAGGCGGCGGCGGACCGATCGTGGAGATCGCGACCGCCGTGCTGGCCCGAAGTGCCAACGCCAAGCTCGTGTACGTGCCCTTCCGGGGCACCGCACCGGTGGTCCAGGCCGCGCTCGCGGGGGACATCAAGGCCTTCTTCAGCACGCCATCGCCCGTGATCACCGAAAACGCCAAGGCCGGCAAGCTCCGGGCGGTCGCAGTGACCTCGGCATCCGCATCGAACCTGGTTCCCGGCGTCGAACCCATCGCCAAGTTCATTCCGGGCTACGTGCAGGACATCAACTTCGGCTTCTTCGCACCCCCCGGAATCCCGGCGGAAGCGGCCACCCGTTTCGGCAGCACGCTCGCGACCGTGCTGGCGGAGCCCGGCATGAAGGAGCGCCTGGCGGGTTTCGGGCTCAGCCTGCAGCCTGCGACCGCCGCAGAGGTCACGCGGCTCACGGCGCGTGATGCAGAAACCATCCGCAAGACTCTGGAAACGACGCCGGTGAAGTTCGGCGAGTAGCACCCCCGGGAAGGACCTGTATGACTTTTGCCATTGTTGCGCGCGACCCGCAGACGGGCCACTTCGGCGTCGCCAAGACCACCCGCACCATCGCCGCGGGCGGGCTCGACCTGTACCGCCATGTCCCGATGATGGGTTTCTGCCTGGGCATCAGTACCGTGGGCCGGTGCCAGAAGGTCGGCGCGCTGATGATCCAGAACGGACTGGATGCCGAGGCCGCCATGAAGGCCATGATCGGCAGCGATGAATTCTTCGCCAACCGGCAACTGGCCGCGATCGACCGGCACGGACGCGTCGCCGCGTTCACCGGCGAGACCTGTTTCCCGTACGCGGGCCACATCGTCGGCGACAACTTCACGGTCCTCGGCAACGTATTGACCAGTGCGGCAACCGTGGAGGCCATGGCGGCCGGGTACGAAGCATCCAGCGGCCTGCCGTTTGCGCGCCGGCTGCTCGCAAGCCTGGAGGCGGGCCGCGACGCCGGCGGCCAACTCGGCGGGCAACGTTCCTCCGACATGGCTGTCTTCGGCGACCGTGAGGGGGCGCTGATCGACCTGCGCATCGACTTGAACGACGACCCGGTCGCCGAGCTGGTCCGCCTGTACGAGATCTTCAACCCACTGGTTCCCTACTACGAACTGCATCGGTCGAATCCGCGCGGCCTGCCGCGCGCCGACGACTGGCTCAAGAGCCAGCAGGCGGCATGACCCTGGCACGCGCACGGGCGCGTGACGAAACGCAGGCAACCTGCTACTGCAGGAACCCGATGCTGCGCGACTCGCGCACTTCGGGCTTGATGCGGTGCTCGGCTTCGAGCTGCTCGAGGAACTCGTCGGGCGTGAAGGCCGTGGCGAGGATGTCGACCTGCCGCTTCACGGCCGCGAAGTCGCCGGGGCAAAGCTGTTCCAGCCGGGCCAGCCGCGCTGCGACCTCGGGCGTCAGCAGGGCAGCGTCGCCGCCCAGCACCTCGGTCGCGAACATCTTCTCGCGCTGCGCCGCGGCCAGCGGCTTGAAGCGGATCTTGAAGGTGAAGCGGCGCAGCGCCGCCTGGTCGATGCGGTCCATCAGGTTGGTGGTGCACACGAAGATGCCGGCGAAGCGTTCCATGCCCTGCAGCATCTCGTTGACCTCGGTCACCTCGTAGGTGCGCTGCGCGCCGCGGCGGTCCTGCAGGAAGCTGTCGGCCTCGTCGAGCAGCAGCACCGCCTTTTCGCTTTCGGCCTCGCGGAACATGGAAGCCATGTTCTGCTCGGTCTCGCCGACGAACTTGCTCATGAGGTCGCTCGCCTGCTTGATCAGCAGCGGGCGGTCGAGGCTGCGCGCGATGTGCTCGGCCAGCGCCGTCTTGCCGGTACCCGGCGCGCCGTAGAAACACAGGGTTCCGTGGCCGCGCGCCTGCAGCGCCTGCACGATACGCGGCACTTCGAAGCGCGACTCCACGTTGAGCATGCCGAGGTCGTAGGTGGTGACGCTGCGCCGCGCGCCGCTGTCGTACGCCCGCGTGCCCAGCGCACGGTCGGCGTTGCGCAACTGCCGCTCGATCAGGCCTTCCACCGGCGCGCCCTCTTCCTGCGCCAGGGCAGCGAAGCGCACCGCCGTGCGGATCTGCGCGGGCGTCAGGCCCTTGCGCTCGGTGAGCTTGGCCACGAAGGCATCGGACACCTGCGCACCTTCGAGCGTCTTGCGCACCAGTCCCTCGCGCGCCCCCGGCGGCGGCGACTTCAGTTCCAGGTGGTAGGCAAAGCGGCGCCGGAAAGCGGGGTCGATCTGCTCGATCCGGTTGGTGACCCACAGCGTGGGCACGGGGTTGGTCTCCAGGATCTGGTTGACCCACGCCTTGCCGCTGACGCTGCTGGTCGGCGGCGCGACCACCTGCTCGGCCCGCGCCATCATCTGCGCCGCCTCGCTGGAAATCGGCGGGAACACGTCTTCCACCTCGTCGAACAGCAGCGCCGCCTGCGCACTGCCCTTCAGGAACACCTGCGCGATCTGCAGCGAGCGGTAGCGGTCGCGGCCCGATAGCGAGTTGCCGTCGCGGTCGGCGTATTCGACCTCGAACAGTTCCAGCCCCGCGGCTTGCGCCACCACCTTGGCCAGCTCGGTCTTGCCGGTGCCGGGCGGGCCGTACAGCAGGATGTTGACGCCGCATTCCTTGCGCGCCACCGCGTTGCGCAGCAGCGAGCACAGCACCTGCGCGTCTTCGTCCACGAAGGCAAAGTCGTGCAGTGCCAGCGTGCTCTTGGCCGACGGGCGCGTGAACACCGCCATCAGCTCGTTGTGGTCGCGGTACTCGCGCATCAGCACCGGCGGCAGCTTTTCGCTGACCTTCATCAGGTCGGCCAGGTCGGTGATGTTGTGCTCGGAGATCAGGTTCTCCACCAGCCCGATGCGTTCCAGCCGCGAGCCGGCACGCAGCGCCTCGCCGACCTCGTTGGCGTTGACGCCTGCCACCTCGGCGATGGCGGCATAGGCCTCGGGGGCGTTGTTCACCTTGAACTCGACGAGGAGGCTGCGCAGGTCGCGCTGGTAGCGCGCGAGCGTGCCGTACAGCAGCAGCGCACGCTCGGCCTTGTTCAGCTGCAGCAGGCTGGACAGCGCGTCGATGTTCTTCTCGACCAGCGTCGAATGCTTCTTCAGCGCGTGCGTGAGCCACTCGCCGGTGACGGCCAGCACCGACAGCAGGTCCTTGGGCTGGTCCTTGGCGTATTCGTCGAGGTAGAAGAACAGCGTGCCCTCCTCGTACGGGCCACGCCACACGCCGTGGCGGTCCAGGAACTCGCGGATGCCCAGCGCTTCGTGGCCGCGCCAGAACTCGTTGTCCTTGCAGCGGCGCGACAGGAACTCGCGCAGCCGCCCCAGCGCCGGTGCCGGCCACACCAGGTGGCGGCCGGCCAGCGACAGCAGCCCGTTCAGGTCGCGCCGCACGTTGAACTTGGCGCCCTGCTTGGCCGCCAGCGTCAACACGAAATGCGAGCACATGAGGTCCAGCACCGGGGCTTCCTTGAGCCCAGGCGAAGGCAGCACTTGCATGTCCAGCGAACGCTTGGCCAATCGACCTCCAGCAGGTGTAACCGGTGTCCTGTTCCGCCAGACGATAACGCTACTTGGGTCGTCGTGGAAGACAAGTGCTGCGGGGAAACCCCGACGCCGGGCAGTACACAATCCGGTGATGCTCACTGTTTCTGACATCCGGCAAGCTGCCGTCCGCCTGCAGGGCCATGTGCTGGACACGCCGTGCGTCGAGTCGCGCACGCTGTCCCAGATCACCGGCAGCCAGGTCTTCCTGAAATTCGAGAACCTGCAATTCACCGCCTCGTTCAAGGAGCGCGGTGCCTGCAACAAGCTCGCCCAGTTGTCCGAGGACGAGAGGCGCAGCGGCGTGATCGCCATGAGCGCCGGCAACCACGCGCAGGGCGTGGCCTACCACGCGCAGCGGCTGGGCCTGCGGGCGGTGATCGTGATGCCGCGCTTCACGCCGGGCGTGAAGGTGGAACGCACGCGCAGCTTCGGCGCCGAGGTGGTGCTGTATGGAGACACACTGGAAGAGTCGCGCAGCCACGCCTTCGAGCTGGCGCGGCGCGAGCACCTGACTTTCGTGCATCCATATGACGACGAGGCGATTGTCGCGGGCCAGGGCACGGTAGGCCTGGAGATGCTGGAAGCGGTGCCCGACCTCGACACGCTGGTGGTCGCTGTGGGTGGCGGCGGCCTGGTTGCGGGCATCGCCGTCGCGGCCAAGGCCCTGAAGCCGCAGGTCGAAGTGATCGGCGTGCAGACGCTGCGCTTTCCCAACATGTTCAACGCCGTCAAGGGGCAGTCGCTGCCGCAGGGCATCTCGACCATCGCCGAAGGCATCGCCGTGGGCACGCCGGGGCGTGTGACGCAGGAGCTCATCGAGCGCTACGTGGACGACCTCGTGCTGGTGGACGAGGGCGACATCGAGCAGGCCATCGTGATGCTGCTGGAGATCGAGAAGACGCTGGTCGAAGGCGCCGGTGCCGCCGCGCTGGCGGCGCTGCTGAAGTACCCCGAGCGCTGGCGCGGCAAGCGCGTCGGGCTGGTGCTGGGCGGCGGCAACATCGACCCGATGCTGCTGGCCGCCATCATCCAGCGCGGCCTGGTGCGCGCCGGGCGGCTCGCGCGGCTGCGTGTCTGCGCGCGCGACGTGCCGGGCTCGCTGGCGCGCATCACCTCTATCATCGGCGAAGCGGGCGCCAACATCGACGAAGTCCACCACCAGCGCGCCTTCACCATGCTGGCCGCCCAGAATGTCGAGATCGAGCTGGTGGTGCAGACGCGCGGCCGCGACCACATCCAGGCGGTGCTGGCAGCTTTGCATGCCGGCGGTTTCGAAGCGGAGGAACAGTGATGATCGAAAAAGACAAGTTGCAGGGCGCCCTGGCGGAGTACTTCGCGCCCTGGGTGCAGGCCCTCGGCCTGAAAGTCGAGTCGTTCGGCGAGGGCGACGTGACGCTGCGGCTGCCGCGCAACGAGCAGCTGTCGCGGGTGGGCGGCATGCTGTGCGGCCAGGCCATGATGGCGGCCGCCGACACCGGCATGGTGCTGGCGCTCATGAGCCAGTCCGGCGAGTTCCGTCCCTGCACCACCGTGCAGATGAACTCCACCTTCCTGCGGCCCTTGTCCAACCAGGACGCGCTGGTGCACGCGAAGGTGATCCGCGCCGGCAAGTCGCTGGCGTTCGGCGAAATCGACATCCGCGGGGCGGACGACGGCAAAAGCGCGTGCCGCGCCAGCACCACCTACGCCCTGCTTTAAAATCACCGGAACACCCAGCAAAGCCGAAGGACCCCCACCATGTCGAGCCACGAACCGCGCCAGACCCATGGCGAAACGCCCGCCGCACCGCACGACCCGGTCGAGGACATCATCCACGCCGTGCCGATCGTCCTGCCGGTGGCCGGCGGCGTGCTCATGTTCCTGCTGGCCTTCATCGCCGTCTACCTGGCGTAAGGCGCACTCCGCTTGGCACGAACGCCCGCCGGCCGCGGGCGTTTCTCATTTCAGGTGGCCGAATTGCCGTCGGGCGCGCCGGCCAGCGCCCAGCGCCCGTTGGCGTCCTTGCCCAGTACCAGCTGGAAGGTGGTGACCCATTCGTTGCCGAAAGAGTCGCTGTAGAACATCTTGCCGTTGACGTAGCCGCGGGTGACGCCGGACTCCAGCTCCTGGTGCAGCGTCATCTGCCACGCCGGGCGGTTGAGCTTGTTCGACGCATCCAATTGCCCGCCGGGCCCGATGGTCGAGCTCGACCCCAGGGTGTGCTCCTTGGTGATCTCGCCGGGCTGGAACGGCTCGTCGGCCTTCCAGATGGCGAGGTGCGCGGCCGTATGCACCTGATAGGCGGGCGTCTGCCCGTAGTTCTTGAAGATCAGGTTGACGATGAAATCCTGGCCGCGAATTTCCGGAATGGCCTTCAGCAGCAGCACGTAAGGCCGTAACTGCCGCACGGCAGTCCGTTCGGCCACCGCCGCCGATTCCTGCGCCGCGCTGGCAGCCGCCTCGGCCGCCCGGCCGGCCCGCCGCGCCTCGCGCATGTGCACGACGGCCACGCCCAGCAGACCTGCCGTCACCAGGAACAGGGCGGCCACCCCCGCGGCCAGGAACAGGGTGTAGCTGGCCACGCGCTGCGATTCGCGCAGTTGCCGCCGCTCGAGCGTGAGGCGCTCGGCGCGCTCCTGCTGCTCTTCGATGCCCCGCGCCCGGTCGTCAGCCGTGGGCTCGGCCGGCAGCATGCGCACGTAGAGCGGGTTGGCCGGCGTCAGTCCCTGCCGGGCGGCGGCGGCTTCCGCCGGGCGCGCGCTGCGCTGCTTGGCGGGTTTGGCCTTCTCGGCCGCATGGGCGCAGGACAAAGCGAGCGCCAGCGACAGCGCCAGGACGATGCGGGGCAATTGGCCTCTCCTCTTCTTTGGCGCGAAGCATCGCACACCGCCAACGGAAGTATCCCGGTGACGTTACCACCTAAAAGGATTATACTTTGGCTCAGCGTGACAGGCCGGATAGTAGTGAGATGCTCGGCGGTAGCGATGTTACCCGCCGCGAATCCTCTGCTCAGCCGTGGGCGGCTATTTCTTCGCCCGCTTCTTCAGTTCTTCCGCGGCCGCCTTCTTGCGCAGAGCCGTCCGCTCTGATGATTTCTGCCGGGGTGTGCGTGATTGAGCGCTACTCGGAGTCTTACGACCCTTGGGCGCTGGCGAAGGTTGTGTATACAGAAATGGATCGCGTGCGCGAAGCTCAGCGCGGTCGTACCACGGCTGAGACGCCTTGTCCTTGGGACGGGCGGTTCCGGCAAGCATCCGGTTGATGATGATGTCCAAGTCGTGCGTGAGGGCGTTGAGCATCGGCACGCTGACGCGGAATTCAATCAGGCTCTCTTCGGACCGTGCATACATCTCGGTTGATACCGCGCGACGGCCCTTGTTGTCCGGCGGTGCACCGTAGTGCAAGAGTCCGTCGCGTATTCCGTTGATGGTGATGAGGTGGCCAAGAGCTTCGTCAAGGTTCTCAGAGAGCGGGATGTTCCGTGTCTCATGCAGCCTACGGATGATCGCCACTCCCTCGCGCACGCGCAGGCTTGTCCAAATGCCTCGGGCAATTGGGGCGTCGAGCTGGGCCATCGTCACGAGTAGGATGTACGTCATGCGCTCTGCAGCCGCGTACATCTCTATGAATCCGCCTAGGGCCTGGTGGTACTCGTTGTGATCGTTATGCGTAGGAATCCCCGCCATGACTACCCCTAAGAAAAAGTCGGAAGCAGATCAGCCCGTGATGCCCTTCAACGAGGCGTTGAAGCGCGTATGGTCAGCCCCGCCGATGCCGAAGGTCAAGGCGAAGCCAGCGGGCCAGCAGGTCAAGCCAAAGCCACCAAAGTAGGCTTGAGTGCTTCGGACTCTAAACCTTCACGTTGAGTCGTTTAAGGTGACTAGGGAGTGGCTGCGCCTGCCGAAGCGAGAGCCTGCTGTAGTGCAAGTCGGACCTCGGGTTGCAGGAGAAAGCTCAAGCGTCCTCCTCCATCAAGCGTTATCGTCAGAACAGAGTTATCCCCAGCAGGACTCAAGTCCCACTGTTCAAAGTTCGTGAGCCTCACTTGAGAAGATGGAAGTCCTTGTAGATGCTGGCCCGCAGTAAAGGCATGAGCAGCACTGGCAACCAAACCCGGCAGCGATTCATGCGGGAAGGCGATTACAAGCTCCTGTCCGCTTACCTGCGCCACCTTGAGCAGCATGTTCAAGCCGTCATCAGAAACCACTGAGCCGACGATTTCCGGCGCGGTAATGGCTATGTGTTCGGTCATCGCGGTCCTTCACAGAGGGATGTGCAGGCCGCAAGCATCGCAAACCGCGCAGAGAACGTCTACCGCGTTGTGATGCGGCTCAAAGCGAAGCCAGTGAGTCTCACCAGCTCGCACCCAGCAAGCCGGGCAATGTTCCTGGCCCGGAGTGGGTGAGTAGCCCGAGTTGAAGCGCAGGCCGTCGGCAACGGCCTTCAGCTTGTTAGTGCGTGGTGCGGGAAACGGGAGTGCAAAGCGCGTGGCTTGCGTCAACCCGCCGATAGGTCAGGCGCTTGCCCTTGATGCCGTATAGGGCTGAATCGAAGCGGTCCACATCGTTGAAGCCGCGAGACTGGCGGGTGTTCCAACGGAAGTCGAACTCATTGCAGTAACGCTGCAAGTGCTGTTCGCTGACGTTGTGGAACGTGCCCATGAGCCCGCGCTTCAGGATGGCGAAGGACGATTCGGCGGTGTTGGAAGTCACATCGCCACGCGAGTATTCACCGGCACTGTGGTTCACGGTTTCGTGGGAAGCGAAGTGCTTGCCGGGCTTGATGTAGAAGCTGCCTTCGTCCGTCATCAGGCGAGCGGTCTTCGTGATGTGCGCCTTCAGGATGGGGCCGAGGTTGGCCGCGTTGACGGTCGGGACATGGAAGGAACGCTTCTCGCCGTGGCGCTCCACCAGCGAAAAGATTTTCATCTTGGAGGCGGTGCCCTTCTTGGTCTTCGCGGGGTAGCGGACGCCTTCTTCGTCCTTCTGCACGCCCCAGAAGGTTTCGTCGGCTTCCACGATGCCGGAGGAACCGGGACCGCCCAGAAGGTCGGTCGGGAAAGTCGTCATGGCTTCGCGGATGCGATGGCACATGAACCAAGCAGTCTTGTACGTGACGCCCGTCATGCGCTCGACCTGCTTGGCGCTGATGCCCTTCTTGGACGCGGACATGAGGTAGACCACCTGAAGCCAGATGTTCAGGGCGACCTTGGAACGCTCGAAGATCGTGCCGACGGTGACGGTGAACGGCTCGCGGCAGTCGCGGCACTTGTACAGGCCGGGGCGAGCGGACTTACCGGACAGCACGAAAGGCTTGGCAACTGAGCCGCAATGCGGGCAAACCGGACCCTTCGGCCAGACCTGCTTTTCAAGGTACTCGCGGGCCTTATCTGCGTCTTGGAAGTGGGGTTGGTTGAGGTTTGCGGTTGCCATGTCAAAGCTCCAGTAACGTCACTATAGGTCTTTTAGGTGGTGACGTCAAGTAAATAGTTCCGACCGCCAAATGCATAACCCTATGCCAGTTTTGCATGGAATTGCCCCCCAGCCTCAGCGGAGCGACAGCCCGCGTCCCTAAAATCGGCCATTTCCAGCGGTTCCGGCCAGCCGGATTCCGCAAAGTGGCGCGGCCGCCCCTTTGCGAAATCAGGTTTCGACAATCAGGAGCTTTTCGATGAACTCTCCCGTGATGCAGGGCTTGAACCTGCAGGCCCCGTCATTCGTGAAGAACGCCCGCCTCATGGCTTGGGTGGCGGACATGGTGGCGCTGTGCAAGCCCGAAAGCGTGCACTGGTGCGATGGCAGCGCCGAGGAATACGACCGCCTGTGCCAGCAGCTGGTCGACGCCGGCACCTTCCGCAAGCTGGACCCGGTCAAGCGGCCCAACTCCTACCTCGCCTGCTCCGATCCGAGCGACGTGGCAAGGGTGGAAGACCGCACCTTCATCTGCTCGAATACGCGCGAGGAGGCCGGCCCCACCAACAACTGGATGGCCCCGGCCGAGATGCGCGCCACGCTGCAGCCGCTGTTCGACGGCTGCATGAAGGGCCGCACGATGTACGTGGTGCCGTTCTCCATGGGCCCGCTCGGCTCGCCCATCGCGCACATCGGCATCGAGCTGTCCGACAGCCCGTACGTAGCGGTCAACATGAGCATCATGACGCGCATGGGCAAGGCGGTGTACGACGTGCTGGGCGTCAACGGCGAGTTCGTGCCCTGCGTGCACACCGTGGGCGCCCCGCTCGAGCCCGGGCAGGCCGATGTGAGCTGGCCCTGCAACCAGACCAAGTACATCGTGCACTACCCCGAGACGCGCGAGATCTGGTCGTACGGTTCGGGCTACGGCGGCAACGCGCTGCTGGGCAAGAAGTGCTTTGCGCTGCGCATCGCTTCCAACATGGGCCGCGACGAGGGCTGGCTGGCCGAGCACATGCTGATCCTGGGCGTGACCAGCCCGGAGGGCAAGAAGTACCACGTGGCCGCCGCCTTCCCGTCGGCCTGCGGCAAGACCAACTTCGCCATGCTGATCCCGCCCAAGGGCTTCGAAGGCTGGCGCGTCACCACCATCGGCGACGACATCGCCTGGATCAAGCCGGGCGCCGACGGCCGCCTGTACGCGATCAACCCCGAGGCGGGCTACTTCGGCGTGGCCCCGGGCACCAACACCAGGACCAACCCGAACTGCATGGCCAGCCTCGACAAGAACGTGATTTTCACGAACGTCGCGCTGACCGACGACGGCGACGTGTGGTGGGAGAACATGAGCCCGCCGCCCGCGCACTGCATCGACTGGCAGGGCAAGGACTGGACGCCCGAGATCGCCGCGCAGACCGGCGCCAAGGCGGCCCACCCGAACGCGCGCTTCACGGTGGCGGCCATCAACAACCCCGCGCTGGATGCCGAATGGGACAACCCGGCGGGCGTCCCGATCGACGCCTTCATCTTCGGCGGCCGCCGCTCCACCACGGTGCCGCTGGTGACCGAGGCGCGCGACTGGGTGGAAGGCGTGTACATGGCTGCCACCATGGGCTCCGAAACCACCGCGGCCGCCGGCGGCGCGCAGGGGGTGGTGCGCCGCGACCCGTTCGCGATGCTCCCGTTCACCGGCTACAACATGAGCGACTACTTCCAGCACTGGCTGTCGCTCGGCCGCAAGCTCCAGGCCGGCGGCGCCCGGCTGCCGAAGATCTACACGACCAACTGGTTCCGCAAGGGCGAGGACGGCAAGTTCGTGTGGCCCGGCTACGGCGAGAACATGCGCGTGCTCAAGTGGATGATCGACCGCATCGAGGGCCGCGTGCCCGGCCAGGACAACGTGTTCGGCGTCGGCCCGGCGTACGAAGAGATCAACTGGAACGGCCTCGACTTCACGCCGCAGCAGTTCGCGCAGGTGACCGACATCGACCAGGCGGCGTGGCGCCAGGAGCTCCAGCTGCACGCCGAGCTGTTCGAGCAGCTGGCCTACCACCTGCCCCAGGAGCTGAAGGACACCAAGGCGAAGATCGAAGAGCGGCTCGGCTGACGTCAGAGGCGTTACGCCCATGAAAAAGGCCACCCCGGAGGGTGGCCTTTGTTCTTGTTGTTGTCCGTTTCAATCACGCCACGGGTGCGGCAGGTAGGCCCGGCCGATCACCACCGGCGGCAGCGGCACGACCCGGCGCTCACCCCGCCGGCGGCGGGCCTGGGCGCGCCGCTGGGCCACGCGTTGCGACCAGGCGTCCAGTGACTCGCGCAGCCGGCGGGGCAGCAACTCGATAACCCGGCTCAGGTAGCTGGCAACCATGTCAGCACCCCTTTCAGTAGAACGAACGCAGGTCGCGCTCGGCGGCGGCGCTCATCGCGCGGCTCAGGTCGGCCATGACGCGGGCGTCCTGCAGGGCCAGGTTCCACAGCTTGTCGTCTTCGGCGGCTTGCTTGCGGGCGGCGCTCCAGCTCCTGAAAGCCGAGCGGATGGCGGCACCGGCCGTGCGCGCCGGCTGCGCGAACAGCGCGAGCGAGGCGAAACCTACGGCCCACAGCACGACCCAGGCAACCATCAGGTGGCCTTCGGTCCAGGTTTCCACCAGCTCGTTGGCTACCACCAGCAGCGCGGAGACGACGGCGGCGAGCAGGAAAGTGGCGGTCCCGCGGCCCCGGGCGAGGCTATGCCCGGTGGCGCGAAGGTATTGGTACGCGTTGGTCACCCGGTCAACGCCGGCGTGGCTTTGCGGATAGTCGATTTGAACGAAGCGGCCCATGATTTCCCTCTCTCTACATGCGCTGGGGGCGAGATTGCCGGAAGCGCAGTCGTAGATTAGGGTAACTACTGATATTTATCCACTTTAGTCTAGTGATGGATACTATTCACAGACCGTATGAAATCGACCAACTTCCGCACCCTCGACCTGAACCTGCTGCGCGTGTTCGACCAGGTGATGGCCGACCGCAACCTGACGCGGGCGGCCCGCAACCTGGCCATGACCCAGCCTGCGGTGAGCAATGCGCTCAACCGCCTGCGCGACGCCCTGGGCGACCGGCTGGTCACGCGCAGCGGCTACGGCGTCGAGCCGACGCCCCGCGCCGTCGCCCTGTGGCCGGCCGTCAGCGACGCCCTGCGCCAGCTCGAAAGCTCGCTCAGCCCGGGTGAGTTCATCGCCTCCGAGGCCGAGACCAGCTTCGTGCTGGCCATGGCGGACGCGACCGCCGCCGAGCTGATGCCGGGGCTGGTGGAGATCATCGAGCGCGACGCGCCTGGCGTGTCGATGCGCAGCCGCCCGCTGACCACGCGCGACCCGCGGCGCCTGCTGGACGAGGGCCAGATCGACCTGGCGGTGGGCTACTTTCCGGCCGTGCTGGCCGACCTGACGGCGCAGGCGCAGACCGGCGGCGTGGCCGCCTTCGACCACCAGCGCCTGTACGACGGCGAGTACGTCTGCGTCATGCGGGCGGGCCACCCGCTGGCGCGCGGGCCGCTCACGCTCAAGCGCTACTGCGACGCGCACCACCTGCTGGTCACCTTCTCCGGCCGCCCGTTCGGCTTCATCGACGAGGCGCTCGCCTCGCTGGAGCGCAAGCGCCGCATCGTGCTCACCGTCAACCAGTTCTTCACGGCCGGCCGCGTGGTCGCCACCTCCGACCTGCTGACCGTGCTGCCGCGCCACTTCGTCGGCGTGACGGGCATGGCGCAGGACCTGGTGGTGCGCGAGCTGCCGTTCGACGTGCCGCCGGTGCACGTGGACTCGCTGTGGCACCGGCGCCAGAGCCAGCGCAGCGACCATGCGTGGCTGCGGTTGGCCGTGGCCGCCGCCGCCCGCAAGGCCTTCGAGGGCGCGGGCAGCTGACGTGCTGCTGTAGACGCCGCCCGTGCGTGCGGGCACGATCACGGTTCCCCCAATCGACGGAGACCGCCGTGACCATCATCCAGGACTTCCTGCCGGACACCCTGTTCGCCGGCAAGACCGTGTTCGTTACCGGCGGGGGCAGCGGCATCAACCTGGGCGTGGCGCGCAACTTCGCGGCGCTCGGCGCCAACGTTGCCATCTGCGGGCGCACACAGGAGAAGCTGGACGCGGCGGCCGGCGAGCTGCGCGAACTGAACGCGCACGTAGCCGGCAGCCGCGTGCTCCCGGTGGCGGCCGACGTGCGCGACTACGCCGCGATGGAGTCGGCGCTGGCCCGCACCCGCGATGAAGTCGGCGCCGTCGACGTGATGGTGGCGGGCGCTGCGGGCAACTTCCTGTGCCCGGCCGAACAGCTCAGCTCCAACGGCTTTCGCACCGTGGTCGAAATCGACCTGCTGGGCGCCTTCCATGCGTCGCGCGTGGCGTTCGAGCAGCTCAAGTCGACACGCGGCGTGCTGATCTACATCACCGCGCCGCAGTCGTTCGTGCCGCAGGCGTTCCAGGTGCACGTGGGTGCGGCCAAGGCCGGCATCGACATGCTGATGAAGAACCTGGCGCTCGAATGGGGCCCGCACGGCATCCGGGCCAACGGCATCTCGCCTGGCCCCATCGCGGGCACCGAAGGCATGAAGCGGCTGTCGAACGAACAGGCCGACCAGCAGGCCAAGGCCGCCATCCCGCTGCGCGGCTACGGTTCGGTCAACGACATCGGCCAGGCCGCGGTGTTCCTCGCCTCGCCCCTGGCCACCTACATCACGGGCACTGTGCTGTCGGTCGACGGCGGCCTCTCGCTGATCGGCTCGGCGTTGTGGAACGAGCAGGTTCGCCAGATGGCAGGCAAGCCACGCGGCTAGCAGCTCATCTGCACGCTATGCTGGCCGCATGAGCGCGTCCGCCCCGCCCGCCATCGGCACACCGGCCTGGTGGGCCCAGCTCGCGAGCGGCCTCGACGAGATGCTGTGGGTGTGGGAAGCCGCCACCGGGCGGCTGGTGCATGCCAACGCGGTGTTGCTGCGCTTCCTGAACACGCCCAGCGCGCCCGCGAACGGGCGCGAGCTGCTGCTGGACCGTGTCTCGCCCGAGGATGCGCAGGCCCTGTCGCTGGCGCGGCGCAGCCTGCCCGGCGAGGACTACACGCTCGAATACCGCTTGCAGGTGGCGCAGCCGGGCGCGCGGCCCACCCGGCTGCGCGAGCGCGCCTTCGCCTGCGCCGGCCCCGACGGCTCGGTGTGGGTGGCCCATGTCATGCGCGACGTGTCGTGGCAGTTCGACACCACGGCGCAGCTGCACCTGGAGATCAGCCGGCGGGCCGATGCCGAACGCAGCCTCGGCGAAGCGACGGCACGGCTCGAGGCCATGCTGGCCACCGCCAACGACCCCGTGATCACCGTGGACGAGTCGAGCCGCATCATCGACTGGAACCGCGCCGCGGAGAAGGTGTTCGGCTGGACCGCGGCAGAGGCGCTGGGCCAGCAGCTGCCCGAGCTGATCATCCCGCCCGACTACCGCGAGCAGCACCGCATGGGCATCGCGCGCTTCCTGGCCGACGGCACGGCGCGCTTCTTCCAGCGGCGCGTGGAAACGCACGCGCTGCGGCGCAGCGGCGAGCTGTTCGACGTGGAACTGTCGCTGTGGCCGGTGCGCACGGCCGCGGGCTACACCTTCAGCTCGTTCGTGCGCGACATCTCGCGGCGCAAGGCCGCCGCGCGCGCGCTGGCCGAGTCCGAGGCCAAGTACCGCAAGGTGGTCGAGAACGTGAACGAGGGCATCCTCGTCACCGCGGGCGGCCGCATCCTGTACGCCAACCCCAAGGCCCTGGCCATCACCGGCATCGACGAGCAGGCCGCGCTGTCGAAGCCCTTCATCGAGTTCATCCACCCCGACGACCGCGAGCGCGTGCTGGCCAACCACATGCGGAGGTTGAAGGGCGAGCCGGTGGAGAACTACTACCACTTCCGCGTGGTCCACGGCGGCGGCGCGGTGCGCTGGCTGGAGATCTCCGCGGTGGTGTTCGAGTGGCAGGGCGCACCCGCCACGCTCAACTTCCTGACCGACGTGACCGACCGGCTGCAGGCCGAGGACGAGATGCGCAAGGCCCTGGCGCGCGAGCGCGAGCTGTCGGAGCTGAAGTCGCGCTTCGTCGCCGTGGCCTCGCACGAGCTGCGCACGCCGCTGGCGGGCATCCTGTCATCGGTCGAATTGCTGGACACCTACGGCAACCGCCTGCCCGACGAGGAGCGGCACGAACTGCTGGCGCAAGTCCGCGCCGCGGTCGCACGCATGGACGCGATGGTCGACCAGGTGCTCTTGGCCAGCAAGCTCGAGTCGGGGCAGTTCGCGTTCGATCCGCGTCCGCACTCGGTGCCCGACCTGCTGGTGCAGCTAGCCGCCGAGATGGACCAGGCCAACCCGCAGGCCGCGCGCATCGCGATGCGTTGCGACGGGCTGGAGGATGCGCGCCTGCTCGACGCCAAGCTGGTGCGCCACATCCTCGTCAACCTGCTGTCCAACGCACTCAAGTACTCGCCGCCGGACACCGCCGTGGAGTGCTACGCCGCGGCGGAGGACCGCGACTCGCTGTCGTTCGCCGTGCAGGACCGCGGCATCGGCATCCCGGCGCAGGACCTGCCGCGCCTGTTCGAGACGTTCCACCGCGGCGGCAACGTGGGGAGCATCCAGGGCACCGGCATCGGCCTGCACATCGTGCGCGAATGCGTGGAGTTGCACCGCGGCCGCATCGAAGTCGAGAGCGAGCCCGGCCGTGGCACCATCTTCCATGTGCGGTTGCACGCGCCGCAGCCTGCCGCCTAGAAGAACCAACAAACATGGCCCGCATCCTCATCGTCGACGACGACCCCACGCTCCTGCGGCTGCTGTCGCTGCGCCTGCGCGAAGAAGGCCATGCGGTGATCGAAGCCGCCAGCGGCAACGCGGCGCTGGCCAAGCTCGACCGCGAACTGCCGCAACTGGTGATCACCGACCTGCGCATGGCGGGCATGGACGGCCTGGAGCTGTTCGAAGCCGTGCACCGCCGCCACCCGCTGGTGCCGGTGGTGATGCTGACGGCGCACGCCACCATCCCCGACGCCGTGCGCGCGTTGCAGCGCGGCGTGTTCGGCTACATCACCAAGCCGTACCATGCGCGCGAGCTGATGGCCGAAGTGAACCGCGCGCTCGCCGCGGCGCAGGCGCTGGGCGCCGACATCCCCGGCGACGAGCCGGGCGAAGCCTGGCGCGAGGCGGTGCTCACGCGCAGCCCGCGCATGCAGCAGCTGCTAGCCGAAGCGCGGCTGGTGGCGCAAAGCGAAGCGTCGGTGCTGGTCGAAGGCGCCAGCGGCAGCGGCAAGGAGCTGCTGGCCCGCGCCATCCACGCCGCCAGCGCGCGCGGCACTTCGTCTTTCGTGGCCGTCAACTGCGGCGCCATCCCCGAGGGGCTGATCGAGTCCGAGCTGTTCGGCCACGTGAAGGGCGCCTTCACCGGCGCACAGCGCGACCGCCGCGGCCTGTTCGACGAAGCGCGCGGCGGCACGCTGTTCCTCGACGAGATCGCCGAGCTGCCGCTGGCCATGCAGGTCAAGCTGCTGCGCGTGCTGCAGGAGCGTGAGGTGCGGCCGGTGGGCAGCGACCGCGCGGTGAAGGTCGACGTGCGCATCATCTCCGCCTCGCACCGCAGGCTGGAAGGCGAAGTGGCGGCCGGCCGCTTCCGCGAAGACCTGTACTACCGCCTGAACGTGGTGAAGCTGCTGCTGCCGCCGCTGGCGGAGCGGCGCGAGGACATCCCGCTGCTGGCGCAGCACTTCATGGCGGCACTGGCGCAGCGTTACGGCAAGATCGTCACGGGCTTCGCGCCCGGCTCGCTGGAGCTGCTGGCCGCTGCCGCGTGGCCGGGCAACGTGCGCCAGCTGCAGAACGTGGTGGAAAAGTGCGTGGTGCTGTGCACCGGCCCGCTGGTGCCCGAGGTGCTGGTGCAGCGCGCGCTGGCGCAGCAGTCGTCCGACGTGCTGCCGTTCGACGAGGCCCGCCGCCAGTTCGAGCGTGACTACCTGGTGCAGCTGCTCAAGATGACGGCGGGCAACGTGTCCCAGGCGGCCAAGCTGGCGCGGCGCAACCGGACCGACTTCTACGCCCTGCTGGGACGCCACGAGCTCGAGCCGGGCGAATTCAAGCCCTCGGCATAGCTGCGCACTGTCGGGATTCACCGACAGCGCCACTTCCCCCTGTTACCTGCCCGGCGGCAAGCGGGCGCAGCCCCGGGCTGTCGGCAAACGCCGACAAGTGCGCGCGCAAGTCGTTGATTCCATTGGCCGAAAAGCTGGCACGGCGCTTGAGTAGGAAGAGGCATTCGAGGAGCACGACGAATGAACCGATTCCTGCAAAACCTGCAAAGCCGCCACGGTGTCCGCCAGTTCTGCCTGTCGCTGGTGGAGGCGCTCGCCGCGCTGGCGCTCGCTGCGTGCGGCGGCGGTACAGCAGTGGAAGAGATGGAAGTGGCGCAGGCCAGGCCGGTCGCCATGTTGGCGCAGCCGGCCAGCTCGGTGACGATGACCAAGGTGGCCTTCAGCAACAGCGACGGCCAGGCGCTTACCGGCTTTCTGTTCCGCGACCCGGGTGCCATCACGCGCCAGGCCGCCGTGGTGATGATGCATGGCTGCAGCGGCGTGTGGTCCAACGGCGTGGTGAATGCCGACCCGCAGCCGCCGAAGTCGGCCTTGTCGCACGTCCACCGCCGCTGGGGCGAGCAACTGGCCCGCGACGGCTACACCGCGCTGCTGGTCGACAGCTTCACGGCGCGCGGGCTCACCAACGAATGCGGCAACGGCACCGCCGGCCTGAACGAAGCCGTGGTGCGGCCGCGCGACGCGTTGGCTGGCCGCCAGTGGCTGGTCGACAACGGGTGGGTGGCCGGCTCGCGCATCGCCCTGTTGGGCTGGTCCAACGGCGGCAGCGCGGTGATGGCGGCCATGGACACGAGCAACGCCGGCGCCCCCGGCGCCCGGCCGTTCGCTGAAGCCTTCGCGTTCTATCCCGGCTGCGGCCTCATCAACAACTTCGGCGGCGATGCCAGCACGCCGGCCAAGACGACCTGGCTGCCGTATGCGCCCGTGACGATCCACCACGGCTCGCTCGACGCGCTGTACACCGACGGCCGCTGCGCCAACCGCGTGGCCGGGGCTGCAGGACTGGCTGCGATGACGGTGCATGCCGGCGCGCGCCACAGCTTCGACCAGGTCGACTTGGGCAAACCCCTGTCCGCGCCCTACACCGCGCAGGACCAGCAAGCGCAGGCCAACGCCGACGCGGCCGTGCAAGCCCGCCTGGCCACTCTGTTCCCGCAGTAAGCCAACCCAACCATCTCAAGGAGCGACCATGACCCCCCACCAGATCGACCTCGTGCAGAAGACCTTCGCCAAGGTCAAGCCCATCGCCGGCGTCGCCGCCCAGCTGTTCTATGGCCGCCTGTTCGAGCTCGACCCCAGCCTGCGCGCCATGTTCAAGGGCGACATGCGGAAGCAGGGCCAGATGCTGATGAGCGTGCTGGGCGTGGCCGTCAACGGCCTGCGCAACCTGGAGACGCTGTCGCCGGTGGTGCGCCAGCTCGGTGCGCGCCACATCGACTACGGCGTGAAGCCGCAGCACTACGACACCGTCGGCGCCGCGCTGCTGTGGACGCTGCAGGAGGGACTGCAGGCCGACTTCACTCCCGAAGTGCGTGCCGCCTGGGCCGGCGCTTACGGACTGCTGGCCGAAGTGATGCAGCTGGGCGAAATGGAAGCCCGCGCGGGGGTGGCAGCATGAGCTTCATGCATCGCCTGGAAGGCGCCAGCGTGATCCGCGTGCAGCCGCGCGGAGACCGTGTGCTGACGGCCTGCGAAGGCCGCCTATGGGTGACGGTTGCGGGCGTGCGCGCCGCGGACCACGTGCTGAAGGCGGGCGATCGCATGCTGCTGCGCGCCGGCGAAGTCGCCGTGATCTCTTCGGGGCCGCGGGGCCGCCACTCCACTTTCTCCGTGGAAGCCCATGCGCCCGCCCGTCCCCGGCGGGCCGCAACGCGCGGCTGGTTGCATGCCTTGATGATGGGCGTGCCGGGCCCGCGTTTCGCACGCTGAAGTCCGGCCCCTGCACAATCGGCTGGTGAATATCCAGCTGATGTCCGACCTGCACCTCGAGTCGCACCCCGGCTACCACCCGCGCCCGGCACCGGGCGCGCAGCTGCTGGTGCTGGCGGGTGACATCGGTTCCTACCAGAAGGGCTCGCTGCTGCCGGGCAACGATTTCGGGCTGGAGCGCTTCTCGCCGCGCCACGGCTGGCCGGTGCCGGTGCTGTACGTGCCGGGCAACCACGAGTACGACAACCTCGACTTCGACGAGACGCATGCGCGGCTGCGCGAATGCTGCGAGCGGCTGGGCATCACCTGGCTGGAACGTGAAGTGCTGGTGCTGGACGGCATCCGCTTCGTCGGCACGACCCTGTGGGCCGACTTCGATGCGCTGGCGCTGCGCCCCGGGTACCCCGCGCCCGACACTCCGCAACTGCTGAAGCAGCGCGACAAGGCGTATCGCGCCGCCAACTTCTACCTGCAGAAGGCCGCCACGCAACGGCACGGCAAGTTGATGCTGGCCGACGGCTGGCGCGAACAGGCGCTGGTGTGCCAGCAGTGGCTGCGCGAGGCACTGGCGCAGCCTTTCGACGGCACCACCGTGGTGGTGACGCATTTCGCGCCCAGCCTGCGCAGCGCAGACCCGCGCTACGGGATGACGCCCGGCACCGCCGGCTTCTGCAACTCGCTGGACGAGCTGCTGCCGCTGGCGCAGTTCTGGCTTCATGGTCACCTGCACTGCCAGCACGACTATGTGGCGGGCGGCTGCCGCGTGCTGGCCAACACGCTCGGTTATGCCTCCAAGGGCGAGCAAGCCGGCTTCCGCGAGGACTTCGTGCTGCAGCTGCCGGTGCGTGCTAGTCTGGCGCCCAATATCAGGAGAGAGCCATGAAAATCCTGCTTGCCGTGGACGGCAGCGACTACACCCGCAAGATGCTCGACTACGTCTGCGACAACCGCTCGCTGTTCGACGCGAGCCACGAGTACGTGGCGTTCACCGCCCCCATGCCGGTGCCGCCGCACGCCAGGTCGGTGGTCGGCTCCGCCACGGTGCAGGGCTTCCACGAGGAAGAGGCGCAGAAGGTGCTGGGGCCCACGCTGGAACGCATGCGTTCCGCCGGCCTGCAGGCACGCGGCGAGTGGAAACCAGGTTCGGCCGGCGAGACGATTGCTGCGGTGTCGCGCGAAGGCGGCTACGACATGATCATCATGGGCAGTCACGGCCATGGTGCACTGGCCCGCCTCGTCATGGGGTCGGTGACCACCATCGTGCTGGCGGAGTGCACCGTTCCCGTGCTGCTCATTCGCTGACGGCCGAGCACGCGTTACGCGTGCGTACACAAGCCAGTCGATCTTTACACGCGCGGCACACGTGGGCATCGCGGAGTTGCGACACTGGGGCCTTGTAGCAGGGGAAAAGAAATGAAACCGCTGTGGGCCCACACTCTCGCATGGATCGCCGCGATCGCAGCCGCGCTGCTGCTCGCGATGATGGGTCCTGAAACGGTGAGCCTGCCCGACGCCTTCCCGCACGGCGCTTCGACACCGCGCTGAACACGGCGCGCTATTTCAACGCAGCTGCAGCGGCGCCGCGCGTCAGCGCCGCGGTCAGCTGGTCCAGCACTTCCGACTCCAGGTTCCAGCAATGCCAGTAGAGCTGCACGGGCACCGTGCAGTCGGGCGCGACGTTGGTGACGCGCCCTTGCTCCAACAGCCCCGCAACCAGCAGTTCGGGCACCACGCTCAGCCCCCAGCCCGCCAGCACCGCGCGCACCTGGCCTTCGGAGCTCGGCACGAACAGCTGGTGCACGCCGACACGCTTCAGGCCCAGGCAGCGCGCGACGAATTCGCCCTGCATGTCGTCCTTGCGGTTGAAGGCGACGAAGGGCAGCTCGCGGAAGTTCTGCGGCGTGAGCCCGTTCGGGCAATGCCGGGCGGCATAAGCCGGCTCGGCCACCGCGATGTACCGCATGGCCCCCAGCGGCAGCACCTTGCAGCCGCGCAGCGCCTGCTTGAGGGTGGTGACGCAGCCGAGCACCTGCCCGACGCGCAGCCATTCGTGCGTGAAGTCCTGGTCGTCGGTGATGATCTCCAGCGGCAGGCCTTGCCGCGCCAAGGTGTCGAGAGCAGGCAGCGCCCAGGTCGCGATGCTGTCCGCGTTCACTGCAATGGAAATGCGGTCTTCTTCGCCGCCGCCCGCCGCCGAGCTGGGCGCCAGCTCCTTCAGGTCGCGGTCGAGGTCGGCGCGCAGCAGCCTGAGCTGCCGGGTGTGCTTCAGCAGCAGCTGCCCCGCCGGCGTGGGACGCAAAGGACGGCTGCGCACCACCAGCACCGTGCCCACTTGCGCCTCCAGCGCGCGCAGCCGCTGCGAGACAGCCGACTGGGTGATCGACAGGCGCTGCGCAGCCCGCTCGAAGCCGCCTTCTTCCACGATGGCGGCCAGGCATTCGAGGGCGATGGGGTCGTAGGGATTCATTAGCGATCCTGATGATTCGCGCTGGAGTTTAATTTCCCTTTTAATGGCGCGCCATCGCCTGCAAACTCGCGGGCATGAAAATTCTCGTCCTCGGCGCCGGCATCATCGGCACCTCCACCGCCTGGCACCTGCTCGAGCGCGGGCATGAAGTGATCGTCGTCGACCGCCAGCCGGCGGCCGCGCAGGAAACCAGCTTTGCCAATGCCGCGCAGATCTCGGTGAGCTACTGCGAGCCGTGGGCCAACAGGCAGGCCCCCGCCAAGCTCATCAAGTGGATGTTCAGCAAAGAGGCACCCCTGCTGTTCCGCCCGCAACTCGACTGGCAGCAATGGCGCTGGGGCCTGCAGTTCCTGGCGCAATGCCACGACACCGCGTTCGAGCGCAACGTGGCCCAGCTGGTCAGCCTGGGCAACTACAGCCACGCCGCGCTGAAGGAGCTGGTGCGCAGTACCGGCATCGACTACCAGCGGCTCGAGCGCGGTATCGCCCACTACTACACCGACGAGGCCAGCTTCGCCGCCGCCGGTGAAGCGGCCGGGCTGATGCAGAAGTACGGCGTGCAGCGCAAGGTGGTCAGCAAGGAAGAGCTGTTCCAGATCGAGCCGGCCTTCCGCTCGTTCGCCGACCGCATCGTGGGCGGCACCTATACCGCCAGCGACGAGAGCGGCGACGCGCGCGTCTTCACGCAACAACTGGCCGACCGCACCGCCGCGCGCGGTGCCGAGTGGCGGCTCAACACCGATGTCGTGCGCCTGGAGCAGGTGGCCGGCGAGATCCAGGCCGTCGTGGTGCGCGACCGCGCCACCGGTGCCGAGCAGCGCATCACGGCCGACCACGTGGTGGTGGCCTGCGGCTCGTATTCCGCGCCGTTGCTGCGCACCGTGGGCGTGGACTTGCCGATCTACCCCGGCAAGGGCTACAGCGCCACCTTCCAGCTGAAGCAGCCGCAAGCCGCGCCCTTCGTGAGTGCGATCGACGACGAAGTGAAGGTGGCGATGAGCCGCCTGGGCAACGAGCTGCGCGTGGCCGGCACCATCGAGCTGGGCGGCTTCGACCTGTCGCTGGACTCGCCGGTGGCGCAGGCGCGCTGCCGCATGCTGGCGCGCCGCATCGAGCAGGTGCTGCCCGGCGTGTGCGATACGCGGCTGCCGGAAGAAGGCGGCGACCCCAAGTTCTGGTGCGGCCTGCGTCCCTCGACGCCGACCAATATCCCCTACATCGGGCGCACGAAGGTCGGCAAGCTGTGGGTGAACGCCGGCCACGGCACGCTGGGCTGGACGCATGGCGCCGGTTCAGGCAAGGCGATGGCCGAGTTGATCAGCGGGCGCACGCCGGCGATGGCGTTCAATTTCTATGGGTACGAGCCTAAGCCGGTGGGCAGCTCAGCTGCCCACCCTACGGGCCGGCCCGAACTCACCGCGTAATCACGCCTGCAACGCTGCCCACACCTTCGCCGCCGTCAGCGGCATCTGGATCGTGCGCGCGGCTTCCGGCTTGCCGGCGCGCGCCAGCGCATCGGCCACCGCATTCACCACGCTCGGCGTCGCGCCGATGGTGCCCAGTTCGCCCACACCCTTGATGCCCAGCGGGTTGCTCTTGCTGGGCTGGCTCTCGTCCATCCCGGTGACGAAGTCGCAGGCCACGGCATCGGCCCGCGGCGCCGCGTAGTCCATCAGGCTGCCCGTCACCAGCTGGCCGCTTTCCGGGTCATAGACCATCTCTTCGCACAGCGCCTGCCCGATGCCCTGCACCGCGCCGCCATCGAGCTGGCCGCGCACGATCATCGGGTTCACCACGCGGCCCACGTCGTTGATGCTGGCATAGGCCACCACCTGGACCTCGCCGGTGGCCGGGTCGATCTCGACCTCGGTCACATGGCAGGCGTTGGGCCAGCTCGGGCCCGCCACCTGCGTGGTGCTTTCCAGGAAGATGCGCCCTTCCGGCTGGCGCCCCGCCACTGCGCCGAGGTCGATGCCCACATCGGTGCCGCGCACCGTGAAGCGGCCCTCCGCATAGTCCAGGTCCTGCGGCGCCGCTTCGAGCGCCTGCGCCGCCAGGTCGCGCGTGCGGTCCAGCGCCTTCTGCGCGCCTTCCACCAGCGCCGAGCCGCCGATGTAGATCGAGCGCGAGCCGGCGCTGCCGAAGCCGTCGCCGCGGTCGGTGTCGCCCAGCACCACGCGGATGCGCTCGAACGGCACCTTGAACACGTCGACCACCAGCTGCGCCAGCGAAGTCGCGATGCCCTGCCCCATCTGGTTGACCGCGGAAAACACTTCGATGGTGCCGTCGGCCAGCACGGACACGGTGACGCGCTCCTCGAACGAGTTGCCGCTGGTCCACTCGAGGAAGGTCGCCAGGCCGAGGCCGCGCAGCTTGCCGCGCCGCTTGCTGTCTTCGTACCTTGCGGCAAAGCCCGTCCAGTCGGCGAGCGCCAGCCCCTGCTGCTGGATGCGCGCGAAGTCGCCGCTGTCGTACACCTGCCCCATCGCATTCTTGTAGGGCATCTGCTCGGCGCGCACGAAGTTGCGGCGGCGCAGCTCGGCGCGGTCCAGCCCGGTCTGCCGCGCCGCCTCGTCCATCAGCCGTTCGATGATGAAGATCGCCTCGGGCCGGCCCGCGCCGCGGTAGGCGCCGGTGCAGGCCCGGTTGGTCAGCACGCACTGGAAGTGGAAGTCGATGAGGGGGATGTCGTAGACGCTGGTCTGCACCCACGGGCCGACCACCATCGGGATCACCATGCCGGTGCCGGTGCCGTAGGCGCCGAGGTTGGCCTGCGTGGCCAGCCGCATCGCGAGGATGCGGCCGTCGCGGTCGAGTGCCAGCTCGGCGTGCGAGCGCTGGTCGCGGCCATGTGCGGCGCTCAGGAACTCTTCGCTGCGGTCGGCCGCCCACTTCACCGGACGCTGAAGCGTGCGCGCGCACCACGCGACCGCCGCGTCTTCCGGGTAGATGCCGGTCTTCATGCCGAAGCCGCCACCCACGTCGCCGACTGTCACGCGCACTTGCTCGGTCGGCCAGCCGAAGATGTCCTTCAGCGAGTTGCGCACGCCCGAAGGCATCTGGGTACTCATGCGGATCGTGAGGCGCCCGTCCTCGGCCACCCAGGCCAGCACCGTGCGCGGCTCGACCGGCAATGCGTGCACACGCTGGTTGACGATGTCGAGCGCCACGCAGTATGTGGCCTGCGCGAACGCGGCGTCCGCCGCTTTCGCGTCGCCGTAGCGCATCTCGGCCGCGATGTTGTCGGGCGCGCCCTCGGCCAGGACGGCCCGGCCCGCCAATGCGCCGCTGAGGTCGGTGACGTGCGGCAACTCTTCGTAGTCGACCAAGACCGCTTCGGCTGCGTCCCGCGCCTGCTGCATCGTCTCGGCGACGACGATGGCCACTGCCTCTCCGACGTAGCGCACGCGTTCGTGCGCCAGCACGCGCCGCGGCGGCGACACGGCCGGGCCGTCGGCGCGGCGGAACGCGGGGTTGCCGGGCAAGGGCTTCGCGCCCGCAGCGTCGAGCTCGGCGCCCGTGACCACCGCGGCCACTCCCGGCATGGCCTTCGCACCGGCCGTGTCGACCGAGACGATGCGCGCATGCGGGTACGGCGAGCGCACGAAGACCGCGCGCAATTGCCCGTCGGGGACGACGTCGTCGGTGTACTGCCCCAGGCCCTTCAGCAGGGCTTCGTCCTCGATGCGTTTGACGGCCTGCCCGCTGCCGAAGCGGCCGATGCCGGATGTGTTGGCGTCCATGAGGGCGGAGTCTCGCCGATTTCGGCGGGTCTTGCTCGCCTGTGAGGGATGTGCCTGCGGGCTGAGGCCTGGAACGCGGAAGACGCAGAAAAGGAATTCGAAAGACGCAGAAGAAAACCTTGGACAACTGACTTGGCTTCTTCTGCGTCTTTTGAATTCCTTCTGCGTCTTCTGCGTTCAAGACGTCAACGTCCACCCCCATCCCCCAGCCCAGCCCCGCGCTCGCTCATCCAGCGCAACAAGTCCAGCCACATCTGCCGCATCTCGGCATCCAGCGGCGTGCGCAGGGCGTTGGGCAGTTCGACGGTGACCACCGGGATGCCCTTGTGGACGCCGCCATAGTTGCCGAGCGAGCCCGGGAAGATGCCCACCTGGTCGAGGTACAGCCGGCCCAGCTTGGACGGCGGGACGCTCGGGCCGTCGAAGTCGAGCACGCCATAAGGCGCATGGATGGACACGATCAGGTGCGGCTTGAAGCCCTGCATCTGCTCGTGCAGGAAACGCGACTCGGGCTCCGACAGCGGCTTGCGCCCCGGCCAGCGGCGCGGGTCCTTGCGTGTGCGCTTCTCCCAGTACACCGGCGCATCACGCTCCCAGTACGGCGTGGGGAAGTTGCGGTTCAGGTCCACGCCGTTGGCATTGGTGCGCCGCGGCGGCTGCGCCAGCACGCCGTCGGGGTTGAGCAGCGGCACGAAGCGCCAGTGCACCGGCCGCGCCAGGACCACGGGCTCCTCGCGCGCGAGCCGCAGCCAGTGCAGCGCGACCGAAGCCGACGACAGCTCGTCGCCATGGATGGCGCCGGTCACGAGCACGCGCAGCCGCGCCTTGTCGGCCGGCACGTCGGTGCGGTACAGCGGCAGGCCGCGCACCGAGCGGGCGCCGCTGTCGGCGAGCTGGGACGACTCGCACAGCTTGCGCGTGACGTTGGGCAGGCGCCGGGCCCATTCGTCGCACGGCACGGCGCAAGCCGCCAGGGGCAGCAAGGCCAGGCAGGCAAAGGCCGAACGGCGGGTGGCGGCGCGCAGCGTCGTCATTCGTCCTTTTCGCCGGGTTCGTAAAGCGTCTCGCGGCCCATGCGGTCCAGCACCAGTTCGGCGGTCCACGGCAGCATCAGCGAGCCGCACCGGCTGTCGCGATACAGCCGCTCCAGCGGCAGGTGCTTCATCATGCTTTGGCCGCCGCAGGTGCGCAGCGCCAGCCGCGCGATGTCGTTGGCACCTTCCATCACGCTGTAGTGCGCGGCATACAGCCGCATGCGCTCGTCCTTCGACGGGTTGGGCCGGGCCTCGAGGATGGCGCGCAGGAACAGGCTCTTCATCTGCTCCAGCTGGATGCGCATCTGCGCCACCGCAACCTGCTTGGTGGGATACATGCGGCGCTTCACCGGCGGCTCCCCCGGCACTTCGCCGCGCAGGTACTGCACGGTGAAGTCGTAGGCCGCGTTGGCGATGCCCAGGTAGGTGGGCGCCAGCGTGAAGAACATCGCCGGCCAGGTCTGCGCGCCCTTGAAGTACACGCCGCGCGGCATGAGCTGCTCGTCGTCGGCGACGAACACCTCCTTGAAGAGCAGGTTGCGGCTCACCGTGCCGCGCATGCCCAGCGGGTTCCAGTCGCCGCTGATGGTCAGGCCGTCGTTTTCCGCCGGCACCGCCAGGTACAGCGTGTCGCGCACGTCCGGGTGCTGGTCGCCCTTGTCCTCGGTGCATAGCAGGCCGTAGTAGTCGGCTGCGCCCGCGAGCGACGCGAAGATCTTGCGGCCGTTGACGACCCAGCCGCCTTCGACCTTGCGCGCGGTAGTGCCGAACGGTGCGCGCCCGGCGGCTGCCGCGCTGCCTTCGGAGAACGGCTGCGCGTAGATGGCGCCGTCGTCCACCACACGCCGGAAGTGCAGGCGCCTGCGCCGGTCGTGTTCCTCGCGCTGCTCGCCCGTCATGGCGATGCCGTCGGCCAGCACGCCGGTCCACAGCGTGGAGCAGATGTGCATGTTGTAGGTGAGTGCCGTGGCACCGCAGGAGCGGCCGATCTCGGCGGCCACCATCATGTAGGTGGCGTAGTCGGCGCCCTGCCCGCCGTGCGCCTGCGGCACGCACAGGCCCAGCAGGCCCGCATCGCGCAGGTCGTCGTAGTTGGCAAACGGGAAGCTCGCCTCTTCGTCCCACTGCGCGGCGCGCGGCGCGAATTTGGTGCGACCCAGTTCGTTGGCCAGCGAAAGCAGCCTGGCCTGCTGCGCGGTGAATGCGTGGTCGCCCACCGCGGGCGTGAAGCCGAGGGTCATCGATGTCAATGCAGCATGCGCGGAAGCGCCAGGAAGTTGAGCAGCGCACCGTCGAAGTCGTCCGGTGCTTCCAGGTTCTGCAGGTGGCCCACCCCTTTCATCTCGAGGTAGGTGCTGTGGGGAATGGCGTCGGCCATCTTCTTCATCACCGCCGGCGGCGCATTCTTGTCGTACTGCCCTGCCACCACCAGCGTGGGCACCTGGATGTTCGCGAGGTTGGCGCGCCGGTCGAAGGTGACCAGGCATTCCAGCGCCCGCCGGTAGGTGGCCGGGGGCACGAGGCCCATGCAATGGGTGGCCAGCCGCACGCCTTCGGGCAGTGAGCCGGGGCCTACCATCTGCGGCACCAGCACCTCGGCCAGCTCGGCCATCGAGCGGCCTTGGTCCAGCGGCGCGGTGCGCTCGGCGACGAACTCGCGCTGCCACTCGCCGTCGGGCTTGCCGAACGAAGGTGAAGTGCCGCACAGGACCAGCTTGCCCACCAGCTCGGGCCGGCGTGCCACGACTTCCTGCGCCACCATGCCGCCCATGCTGTGGCCGACCAGCACCACCTCGCCGCACTTCAGGCTTTCGATCAGGGTGACGCAACTCTGCGCCAGCCCCTTGAAGGTGTAGGGCTCGATCGGCGCGCTGTGGCCGTAGCCCGGCATGTCCCACGCCACTGCGCGGTAGCCCGCCACCGCCAGCGCCTCGACCTGCGGCGCGAACGCCAGGTGGCCGCCGCCGATGCCGTGCAGCATCAGCACCGTCGGGCCGCCGCCCAGCGCCGTGAAGGCAGGAATCGAAGTCATGCCACGCATTCTCCGTCCCGGACCACGGGCACGCCATCGAGCGTAACGGTGCAGCCGCGCAGCGGCAGGTCGAAGTGACCCAGCGTATGGCGCCCCGCGACTTCGTTGGCGCCCGTGCTGTAGAGGAAGTTGCCGGCGAAGGCCCGCAATTCGGTCCCGTTGAAGTCGCGCTTGTCGTACAGCGCCATGCTGTCCCAGCGCGCCGCGCGGTTCAGGCCGTAGCCCACATGGCTGACGGCGTAGGCATCGCGGTCGCCCCAGGCCGCGATGTAGCTGCGCATGAGCTCGGCGTCGACGCCCTGCCCCTCGATGCGCGTCACGTAGTCGCTTTCGATGCGCAAGGTGACGGGCCGTTCGATGTAGCGCTTGAAGGTGAGGTTGACGTCGCCTTCGGCCAGCACCAACGTGCCGTTGACGCTGCCCGCCGCCGGGAACGCCAGCGCCAGGCCGCCGGGCCAGTGCGTCATGGTGCCGGGCCGCGTGGTGTAGCCCCAGTTGCCGCCGCAGGTGGCGCCGAACAGGCGGATGTCCAGGTCGGTGCCGGCGCCCGAGGTCACGTGCATGCGCTGCGCGCCGCGCAGGCGCTTGACGTGGTCCTTCACCAGCGGCTCGAGCGTGTCGTCGGGCAAGAGGCGCGCCAGCGCCTCGGGGTGTTCGTTGCTGACGTAGAGCACGCGTGCGCCGCCCTTGAGGATGGCGGGCAGTTCGGGCGCGTGCATCAGGCCCTCGACCGTGCAATCGACCACCAGCGTGCTGCCCGCGAGCGCGGACACGACCGGGGCCAGTTGCCGGATCACCGGTGACGCACCGGTGGAGCGTGCGACGGGCATGTAGGCTGGGGTTGCACCCCAGCCTACATGGGAAGCTTGCGTAGGCTGGGGTAACACCCCAGCGCTCACATGCGACGGCAGCACCAGCGTAAAAACACTGGCCCCCCGCCGCGCGGCGGCCAGCCGGGCCAGTTCAACCAGCACCGGCCGGCTCTGGCTTTCGCACAGCACCGCCACCGTGTCGCCCGGCTGCAGCGCACAGCGCGCCAGCACGGCTTCGAACGCATCCAGCCACGCCGGCTCGAGGGTCTCCTGCAGCATGAAATTCATGGTACATGAAAATTCATGTAACCTGCACTGCGTGAAATCCCCGCTGCCCCGCGCCCAGCCGCCAGCGTTCTCGCCCGTCGAGTTTCGCGCGGCGCTCGGCATGTTCGCCACCGGCGTCACCATCGTCACCGCGCGCACCGCCGACGGGCAAGTGGTGGGACTCACCGCCAATTCGTTCAACTCCGTTTCGCTCGACCCGCCGCTGGTGCTGTGGAGCCTGTCGCGCGCGGCCGGCTCGCTGCCGGCCTTCAGCACCGGCTCGCATTACGCCATCAACGTGCTGGCGGCGGACCAGAAGGCGCTGGCCGAGCGTTTTGCGCTGCGCGGCGCCGACCGCTTCCAGGGCGTGTCCTTCGACGAAGGCATCGGGGGCGCGCCGCTGCTGCACGGCTCGGCCGCCACTTTCGAGTGCTTCAACCGCAGCCGTTACGAAGAAGGCGACCACGTGATCTTCGTCGGCGAGGTGGAACGCTGCAGCTGGCGGCCCGGCGCGCCCCCGCTGCTGTTCCACGGCGGGCGCTACTTCACCGAGCACCCCTTGTGACCGACGCACGCTTCGTCCAGGGCTACCTCGGCTACCTGCTCGGGCAGGCCAACCATGCGCTGTTCAAGGACTTCGAGGCGCACGTGCGCGCCGCCGGCCTGAGCAGCATCGAATGGCGCGTGCTCGCCACCCTGCAGGACAGCGACCCGTTGACCGTGAGCCAGCTGGCGCACGAGGTCCTGTCCAAGCAGCCCACCGTGACCAAGCTGGTGCAGCGCATGTGCGAGCAGGACTGGCTGCAGCTGCTGGCCGACCCCGCCGACCACCGCCGCACGCTGGTGGCCGTGACCCCAGTCGGCCGCAAGCTGGCTCGTCCCCTGGTGGCCAAGGCGCGCGCGCACGAGGCAGCCCTGCTCAGCAGCATGCCCGCGTCGGACCAGGCCGCGCTGAAGTCCTTGCTGGGCCGCATCGCCGGGCTCTAGCGCCACATCGCCCGATGGTCCAACGCAAGGAACACCTCGACACGTTCGCCGTGTCCACGCTGCTGGCCTGCTGCCTCTTCTGGGGCTTCCAGCAGGTCCTGATCAAGACGACGGTAGTCGAAGTGCCGCCCCTGTGGCAGGCTGCGCTGCGATTCGCCGGCGCCACTGTCCTGCTGGCCCTGTGGTGCGCGGTGCGCCGGGTGCCGCTGTTCACGCGCGACGGCACGCTGCGCGCGGGGCTCCTGGCCGGGCTGCTGTTTGCGGGCGAGTTCAGTTGCATCTACCTGGGGCTGCGCGACACCACGGCGTCGCGCCTCACGGTGTTCCTCTACACCTCGCCGTTCGTGGTGGCGGTGCTGCTGCCGCGCTTCGTGCGCTCGGAGCGGTTGCGCGCTGTCCAGTGGGCCGGGCTGGTGATCGCCTTCCTGGCGGTCGCGGCCGCCTTCAGCGAGGGCTTCACCGGCGCCGCCACGCCCAGGCAGTTGCGCGGCGATGCGCTGGCGCTGGCCTCGGGCGTGCTGTGGGGACTGACCACGCTGGTGATCCGCGCCTCGGCGCTGGCCACGGCCAGCGCCGAAAAGACGCTGATGTACCAGGTGGCGGTGACGGCGGTCGTCGCACCGCTGCTGTCACTGGGGCTTGGCGAGTCCTGGTCGCTCGACTACCCGGCATGGGCCTGGGGCTCGATCGCCTTGCAGACCGCCGTAGGCGCCTTCGCCAGCTACCTGGCCTGGATGTGGCTGCTGCGGCACTACCCGGCGACGCTGATGTCGTCGTTCACGTTCCTGACGCCGGTGTTCGCGCTGGTGTTCGGCGTCGCCCTGCTGGGCGAGCCGCTGACCCTGCAACTCGTGCTGGCGCTTGCGGGCGTGGCCGCGGGCATCGTGCTGGTCAACCGGAAACGGCCGTGACCGGCGGGGCTTCGTAAGCCCACTCCGGGCGGTCACGTTCGCTGTCCAGCACCAGCATGTGGCGTCCGCGGAACGGCACTTCCACGGCGGCTCGCGGCGCATGCAGGCCGGCGTCGAGCAGTGCAAAGTCGTCGAGGAAAGCCATCAGGGACGCGGGCAGCACGATGCTGCCGTCGGAACACGCCTTGCCCAGCCCACGTTCGGTGCGCCGGTCGGTGGCGCAGGCACGCAGGCGCATGGCGAGCAGCGCGCCATCGCGCGTGGCGCGCCGGGCGCGTTGCCAGCCGAAGTCATAGATGCCGCTCGCGCGCTCGCGGCCCTGGTGCTCGTACACGCCTTGCGGCGTCTCGAAGTGCTCCGGCCGCACCGGCCCGCCCGTGGACACCGGCGTGGCACCGAGCAACTGGTAGCTGCCCGGGCTCAGGCGCCACATCAGCAGCGCGGCCTGCACTTCGGGGCTGGCGTCGACCACCAGCAGGTACTGCGGCTCCAGCAGCGAGCGGCGGTTCGACATCAGGTGCATCTCGGCCATGCCGGCGTACAGGTGGCCCTCGTTGGCCGGCAGGTCCAGCCGGACATCGACGCGGCGGGCAAAGGCCTCGCCCACTTCATGCGGCGTGTAGATCGGCGTTGCCGCTGCGCTGAAGGGGGCGGCACAGGCGGCCGCTGCCGCGAGCAACAAGCGGCGCCGGGGCATGGGGGAATCGAAGGCAGCCATGAAGCTGCATTCTTCGGGAGACCCCACGGCGGACCTTGCCCCAAGTCAAACTTGCGGGCCGGCTGCCGCGCGCGCCGCGCGGCACCTTGACCTGCGTCAGGCGGGCATCCCGGCCTGGTGCGGCTTGCGCACTTCAATGACCGCCGGCGCGGCCGCTTCGCCGGCCTGCTCGGCTGTGACCAGCTGGTCGAAAGTCCGGCGGAAATGCGCAAGCGCCGCGTCGGCCGCCACAGCCAGCATCTGGAAGCTGGGGTCGGCGTCCAGCACCTTCTGCTGCGCCTCGATCAGGTGCTTGTCTTCCATGAAGCCTTCGATCAGGCTGGCGTGCAGCGAGCGCGAGATGTTGGCGTCGCCAGCTTCCCAGTTGTTCAGGTAGACCCAGAAGAAGTGCGTGGTGCGGCGCGTCTGAGGCGTCATGAACTGGCAGTTGCGGTACTCCCGGGTGCCTTCACGGTTGCCCTGCTCGCTGCCGCTGCCCGCCGGCGAGAACATCGACTCCAGGAAGAAGATGCCCGGGATGTGCATGCGGCCGATGTTGCGGCGGTCGACCGGCTTGCCTTTCAGGTGCGCCGGCAGCACCTTGTTGTGGAACGGCGGCGGCGGCGCGTCCATGTGCCAGCGCTCCACGCGAAAGCCGTCGGGCAGGCGCTCCACCGACACCGGTTTCGTGACGTACGCGTACTCTTCCGAACCGCCCAGCGTTTTCGTGTGCACGAAAGCCAGATGCGCAAAATCGGCCAGGTTGTCGACGATCAACAGCCAATTGGCGTCGTAGTGCATGTAGTCGGGCACGCCCTTCCACTGGGGGTCGCGCAGGTAGGGAAAGTCGATGATGTCGTCGGGGTTGGCGCGGGCCGGGTCGCCCATCCAGATCCAGATGAGGTGATCTTTCTCCACCACGGGAAAGCTGCGCACGCCCAACTTGGCCGGCACCACCTCTTGCCCGGGAATCTGGATGCACTTGCCGCTGGGATCGAACTTGAGGCCGTGGTACATGCAGCGCACGCAGTCGCCTTCGCGCCGCCCCAGGTGCAGCGGCACGCCGCGGTGGCAGCAGCGGTCCTGCAGCGCCACGACCTTGCCCGACTCGGACTTGTAGAGCAGCACGGCCTGCTCGAGGATGGTGCGGGCCAGCAAGCGGCCGTCCAGCAGCTCATGGTCCCAGGCGGCCACGTACCAGCAGTTCTTCAGAAACATAAAGTTCTCCCGCGATGGGGCGATGCTAGGCAGCACACGTCCCGCGATCAATGCGCGCGGCTGACTTCTGCGTTCAGAATCCTGAACAATGAACTGGGACGACTTCGACGCTTTCTGCCAGGTGGTGGAACACGGCGGCTTCAGTGCCGCTGCGCGTGCACTGGACAAGCCCAAGTCGAGCCTGAGCGCTGCGGTCACGCGGCTGGAGCAGCAGCTCGGCGCGCGGCTGCTGGAGCGCACCACCCGCCGGCTGCGCCTGACCGACGCCGGCGAGTCGCTCTATCGCGACATCTCGCGCCCGCTGGCCCAGTTGCGTGAGCGCGCGGTGGACGCGATGGCGCAGGGCGAGAAGGTGCAAGGCACCTTGCGCATCGCGGCGCCCTACGAGTTCGGCGCCCATCACCTGGCCAGCGTTGCCTGCGCGATCATGGCGCAGCATCCGCAGCTCAAGGTCCACCTCGACGTCGAGCATGCGCGCGTGCCGCTCTTCGAGCGGCAGTACGACATCGTGTTCTCGGCGCTGGAGCACAGCCTGGCGCCGGCGACGGTCGTCACCAAGCGCGTCTATTCGCTGCAGCGGGGCGTCTTCGCAGCGCCGGAACTCGTCGCGCTGCATCCGGGCCTGGCTTCACCGGAGGACCTCGGTGCCATGCCTTTGCTCGCCGGCGCCGAGGACACCAGCTGGGCTTTCACCGCAGCCGAGGGCGCCGTGAGCGACATCGACGTGCGCACGCCGCGCCTGCGCAGCGGCAACGCCGAAGTGCGCCGGTCGGCCGCCGTCGCCGGGCTGGGCGTCGTGCGCGTCACGCGCACGTTTTGCGCCCAGCAGGTGGCCGAGGGCAAGCTGGTGCAGCTGCTGCCGCACTGGGAGTGCGCGCCGCTCAAGATCCATGCGCTGCTGCCGGGGCGCCGGCTGGTGCCTGCCAAGGTGCGTGCATTCCTCGATGGGGTGGAGCGGGAGTCGCACCAGGGGTGACCGCCGCCCGCCTCACTGGCTCGCCGTGATCCCGCCGTCGATGTAGAGGACCTGCCCCGTGATGAAGCCGGCCGCTTCGCTCGCGAAGAACACCGCGGCGCCCGCGACATCCTGCGGCTCGGCCACGCGGCCCAGCGGGATGCGGGCTTTCAGCTGTGCGTAGGTGTCGGGGTTGTCCAGCCAGTGCCGCGCCATCTCCGTGCGCACGACGGTCGGCGCAATGCCGTTGACCCTGATGCCGTGCGGCGCGAGCTCGCACGCGTGCTGGCGAACCAGCATGACGAGGCCGCCCTTGCTGCTGGTATAGGCCGAGTAGCCGCGGCCGCGCAGGCCGAGCTGCGAACGCACCGACAGCAAGTGGATTTGCGAGCCGCCACGGCCGCCGGCTATCTGGTGCTTCGCTGCAGCCTGCGCCAGGAACATGGCCGACTTCAGGTTCACGGCCAGCACTTCGTCGAAGGTTTCCTCGGTGACGTCGAGCAGCGACTGCTCGCGCTGCATGCCGACGCAGTTGACGAGGATGTCCAGCGCGCCGAAGCGCTCGCGCACGGCATCGACCGAGGCGCGGATGTCGGCGACCGTATGCGCGTCCATCGCCAGCCCCATGGCCTCGTGGCCCGCATCGCGCAGGTTGGCTGCGGCAGCCGCTGCTTTCGCTTCGTCGCGTCCCGACACAGCCACCTTGGCGCCCGCGCCCGCCAAGGCCCAGGCGATCGCCTGGCCGATTCCGCCGTAGCCCCCGGGTACATAGGCCACCTTGCCTTGCAGGTCGAACATCGGCATGTCAGTCCATCAAGAGGCCGCCATTGAGGTCGACGATCTCGCCGGTGATGAAACCCGCGAGCGGCGAGGCGAGGAAGCGCACCACATGCGCAAACTCCTCGGGCTCGCAGAAGCGACCGACCGGGATGTCGCGCAGCAGCTTCTGGCGCTGCTTCTCGGAGAGCTGTTCGGTGATCATCGGCGTCTTCACGTAGGCGGGCGAGATGCCGTTCACCGTCACGCCGTGCGGCGCGAGTTCGCGCGCGAGCGAGAAGGTGAGCGAGGTGAGTGCGCCCTTGGACACGGAGTATGCGGTGCCGGCGGTCAGCCCGCCAGTCTTCGCCGCCAGCGAGCAGGTATTGATGATCCGCCCGAAACGCCGCTGCTTCATGGCCGGCATCACGCACCGGGCGAGGAAGAACGCGCCGTCCAGGTTGACGCCCAGCACGCGCCGCCACTCGTTCTCGTCGGTCGCCTCGGCCTTGTGGTTGGACAGGATGCCGGCGTTGTTGACCAGGATGTCGACCTCCCCGAGCCGAGCCACGATATGCGCATGGCCCTCCCGCACTGCGGCAGCGGAGCGCACGTCGAACGAGAACGCCAACGCACCGGCACCCAGCGAGGCGGCCAGTGCCTCGTTGCGTTCCCGGTTGGTGTCGACCATCGCCACGCGGCAGCCGTCTTCCAGCAGGAAGCGCGCGGCGGCGATGCCCATGGTGCCGGCCGCACCGGTCAGCAGTGCGAGCCTGCCCTCAGGCATCGAGCACGCTCTTCTTGCCGAACAGGCCCCGCGACCGGAAGGTGACGACGGCGATGAACAGCAGGTACATCGACAGCAGCGACCACTCCGACGCATAGGCACCGGTCAGGCCGACCACCATGCCGACCATCAGCCCCGCCAGCACCGCACCCCATAGCGAGCCGACGCCGCCCAGCACGATGATCAGGAAGGCCGGCACCACGGCGTCGACGCCCACATGCGGCCGGATGCCCCAGATCGGCGCCATCACCACACCGGCCAGCGCCGCCAGCGCGACGCCGAGGGCGAAGACGAACAGGCGCAGCCGCGGCAGGTTGATGCCGAGCGCGCGCACCATTTCGCTGTCGTGCGCGCCGGCCTTGATGATGGCGCCGTAGGGCGTTTTCTCCAGGAACAGCCAGAGCGCCAGGATCGCCACGATGGAAAAGCCGGCGGCAAAAAAGCGGTACTTCGAATACACCAGGTCGCCCAGCAGGAACGCGCCCGAGATCGCCTCGGGCAGCGGCAGCTGCTTCTCGGTGGAACCCCACACCAGCCGGATCGTCTCCTCGATCACCAGCGCCGCACCGAAGGTGAGCAGCAGGCCGTACAGCGGGTCGCGCCCGTAGGTGCGCCGCATGCACAGCTCCAGCAGCATGCCGAACAGGCCGACGAATACCGGCGCCAGGAACAGCGCCACCAGGTAGCGCGTGGCCAGCGGCAGCGCCATGTAGGCCGACTGCAGCTCGGGCAGCCAGCCGAGCTGCGGCGTGACGAAGAACAGCGCGAAGTACATGCCCAGCGCGAACAGCGAGCCGTGCGCCAGGTTGATCGTCTCCATCACGCCGACGATCAGCATGAAGCCGAGCGCGATCAGCGCGAACAGCAGGCCGAGCGAGATGCCGTTGACCAGGTGGGGCAGCATCCGGCGCCGCACCTAGGCTTCGTAGCTCGGCGTCGCCTCGTAGCTTTCCAGCTTGCAGGCCGCGGGCGCCTCGCGGTCCACCACTTCTTTCGGGTCGATGTTCGACAGGATCTTGAAGATGTCGTCCTTCTCGGCCGGCTGGTCGTTGTACGCCGCCATGTAGATGGTCTGCTGGCACTGGTGCGTCACCGGGTCGATCCAGGCGTCGTGGTGCTGCAGCCGGTCGGCCGCCGTCATCCGGCGGCCCTCCAGCTTCTTGATCACCGCGATGTTCTGCGTGGTCCCCGCCTCCTCCACGCAACGCAGCAGCTCGCGCGTGGCCATGTAGCCGTTGTGGTACACGTTGCCCGGCACGCGGATGGCCATGCCCGGGTACTGCTTCTGGTAGGCCGCGACGAACTCCCTCACCCCCGGCAGCGGCAGCCGCCAGTACCAGGTGGTGCCGAACACGCCGAAAATCGCATCCGGCCCCAGCCCGTAGACGTCGGGCCAGTCCTGCTGGTTGTTGATCCACGCCATGGCCTGGTGCATCCTGAGCTGCACCACCTGCTGGCGCAGCGCCTTGATGTCGTCGCCGCCGACCGCCGTGGCGACCACCGCGGGCTTGATCTGCTGCACCTTCAGCAGGAAAGCCGAGAAGTCGCGCGTGTTCTGCGGCACCAGCAGTTCCTCGACGATGCGCCCGCCGTTGGCCTCCACCACGGCGCGCGTCGCCTTGGAGGTGTTGTGGCCCCACACATAGTCGTTGGTCAGCAGCAGCCAGTTGCGCCCGCTGGTCTTGATCGCGTTCTTCACGATCGCCTGGGAGAAGTTGGCGCCGTTGCCGTCCCACACGAACTTCACGCGGTGGCAGTCCTTGCCGGCCTCGGTGGGTGAGCTGGAGTTGGTGTTGAGGAAGATGGTGCCGTACTTCTGCGCCACCTGCGAGATCGCGTTGGCCACGCCCGAGTGCACAGCGCCGATCAGGAAGGCAGCCTCGTTGCGCGTGATCATGCGCTCGGCCACGCGCGAGCCGGTGGCCGGCGTGGTCTCGGTGTCGATGTGGATCGCCTCGATGCGCCGGCCCAGCACGCCGCCGCGGTCGTTGAACTCCTTGATGGCCATCATGGCGCCCAGCCGCTCCTCGCCGCCCGAGGCGGCGTACTGGCCCGAGGCGTCCATCGTGAGGCCGATCACCAGCGGCTTCTTCTGCGCCGACTGCGCCCACGCGTGGTTGTGCTTCCAGGGGCCATAGAACGGGGCTGCCCCATACAACCCGGCGCCGGCCAGCGCGAGGGCGGACTGCTTCAGCAGGGAGCGACGGGTCGTGCTCATGGATGTCTCCTTTTGGGGGGTTAGCGGGGAACGATCTGGGTGGCGGCGGTCTGTTCCTGCACCTCAAACAGCGAGGCAATCAGCTTGTCGCCGTAACCCAGGTTGACGGCCTGGACGAAGGCCTGGTGCGCGGCTTCGCCCATGAAGGCGGCTACCGGCAACTGCTCGGCCAGGTGGGTGAAATAGCGCAGGTCCTTCTGGCCGTTGGCGATGGCGAACTTCATGCCGTCGAGCGCGCCGTCCTTCAGCATGCGCGTCGCCATCATCTGGAAGATGCCGCAATTGACGCCGCCGGCGCTGACCACGTCGTACAGCCGGTTCAGGTCCAGGCCGCTCTTGGCGCCCACCGCGAAGGCCTCGGCGATGCAGGCCGCGAAGCACATGGCCATCATGTTGTTCACGAGCTTGAGCACGTGGCCGTGGCCCGGCGGGCCCACGTGGAAGATGTTCTCGCAGAAGGCGGCCAGCACCGGCCGCAGCACCTCGAAGTCGGCCGGCTCGGCGCCCACCATGGTGTTCAGGCGGCCTTCCTCGGCTTCCTTGGGCGTGCGCGCCAGCGGCGCATCGACGAAGCGAACGCCGCGCTGCGCGAAGTCGGCGCGGATGCGGGCACTGGACGCCGGCTCGGCGGTCGAGGTGTCGACCACGAGCAGCCCGGCGCGTGCAGCCTGCAGCAGGCCTTCGGGGCCATACACGATCT
The DNA here is from genome assembly GCA_016213325.1 of Burkholderiales bacterium. GTDB lineage: Bacteria > Pseudomonadota > Gammaproteobacteria > Burkholderiales > Burkholderiaceae_C > Ramlibacter. Next base: position 116,553 of record JACRAY010000026.1, read on the forward strand.
CTTCCACCTGCGGCGAGCCGGTGACGCAGATGAAGACGATGTCGCTGCCCTGCGCGCAGGCCGCGTTCGTCGTCGCCTCGGTCGCACCCGCGGCCAGCAGGTCCTCGACATTGCTGCGGTTGCGGTTGACCTTGATGGTGAGCGGGTAGCCCTTGGCCAGCAGGTTCTTCGCCATGCCGTGCCCCATCATCCCGATGCCGATGAACCCGATGCGTTGTGCCATGGTCTTGCCCTGTCCCTATGAAACGGCCTGGGCCGAGGTCGTGCCGGCGCGCGCCTCGTCCCACAATGCGATGAGCCGCGCGTAGCGCCGCGCGACGTCGTCGACCGCGTCCTCGTCGCCGGCCTCGCCGGTGAACCAGCGCGATGCGGCAGCAGCGAAGATTGAGCGCCCGACGGCAAAGCCACGGCAGATGGCGTGCGGTGCGGCCAGCCGGAAACTCCGCTCCAGTTCTTCCTCGCTGGCTTCCATGCCCAGCACCAGCACTCCGCGGCTGTACGGGTCGTGGCGGCGGATCGCCGCGCCGACCCGGTCCCATTCGGCCGCCGTCTCCGGGGGCGGCAGCTTCCACCAGTCGGGCCGCACGCCGCCCTGGTAGAGCTGGCTGATGGCGAGCGCAAGCGTCGTCTCATCGCGTGGCGCCTCGCGCGGCGGGATCACTTCCAGCAGCCATTCGTGCGCGGTTGCGATGCAGGCGGCCTGCAGCCGAAGCAGCGCTTCGAGCTGTTGCTCGCGCAGCGCGGCAGGGTCGTCGGGGTGCCAGCTCACGAGGCACTTGGCCACGTGCTCGGCCGGCCACTCACGCAGCTGCAGCGCGAGCTCGGCGTCGCCTTCGAAAGCGAGCGGGCGCGAGCCGGGCCGCTCGACCGGCCGCGCGATCCACCAGCCGCAGCCGGTGAGCGAAGGCAGCAAGTCGTCGCCGAAGCGCTCGTCCAGGATCACGCCGGCCCCGTCGCGCTCGCCCGCTGCCCGCCGGGCGCCCGCGGCCACCAGCCGCTTGAAGGCGCGGATGCTCTGCTCGCCGTGGCCGTGCCGCGCGGCCACCTCTTGCAGCTGCGTGCGATGGTCGAACGCCAGCACCACCAGTTCGGGCCAGGCCCGGCTGCGGGTGGTGGCCCGGTGGAGATGCTCCAGCGCCTGGTCCTCCCGCAGGCGCGCCGTGGGCGCGCCGTGGTCGATGAAGTAGTGCAGCTCCACCCAGCTCGGCATGGCGGGCGCACAGCCGTGGCGCGACACCACGAGTGCGCCGCAACCGTTGGCCCAGGTGCAGCATTGCTGCAGCGACTCGCCACGCAGCCAGCCGCGCAGGAAGCCCGCCATGAAGGCGTCGCCCGCGCCCAGCACGTTGAACACCTCGACCGGAAAGCCCGGGCCGCGCAAGCCGTTGTCGACAGCCGCGGGGATCGAATCGGCGAACACCACGCAACCCATGGGCCCCTGCTTCAACACGAGCGTGGCCGTGCTGGCCTGCCGCAGTTTGCGCAGCGCTTGCAGCGTGTCGGCGCTGCCACCCGCGATGTGGATCTCTTCTTCGGTCCCGACGACCAGGTCGCAGTGGCGGGCCACGGCCTGCAGCTCGCGCGTCACCTCGGCCGAGGCGACGAAGCGCTGTTCGCCAAGGCCGGGTGAGGTCAGGCCCCACAGCACGGGCCGATAGTCGATGTCCAGGATCACGCGGGTGCCGCTGGCGCGCGCCAGCACGATCGCGCGGTGGCAGGCAGCGCGCGTGGCAGGCTGCGACAGGTGCGTGCCCGACACCAGCAGGCCGGTGGCCGAAGCGATGAAGGTGCCGTCGAAGTCACCCGCATCCAGCCCCATATCGGCGCAATGTTCTCGGTAGAAGACCAACGGGAAGGTGCTGGCATCCTGGATGCCCAGGAAGACCAGCGCGGTCAGCCGCTTCGGGTCGGTCTTCACGTGGCTCACGTCCACGCCTTCGGCGGCCAGTGCCTCGCGCACGAAGCGGCCGTTGTGTTCGTCGCCCACGCGGGTGAGCATCGCGGCCTTCAGCCCCAGCCGGGCCGCGCCCACCGCGGTGTTGGCGGGCGAGCCGCCGAGGTACTTGCGGAAGCTCACCATGTCTTCCAGCCGTCCGCCGACCTGCTCGCCATACAGGTCGACCGCAGCGCGGCCGAGGCAGATCAGGTCTAGCGGCCGCGCAGTCATGAAGTCCTCGAAGCCTTAGTCTTGCGTGCGCTGCGCGGCGGTGGCTTGTCCGCCAGGTGGTGCCCGGTGCTCACGACCAGCGCCTGCGCCAGGCACAGGGGCGCGACCAGCGAACGGAACGCCTTGGACGAATCGTCGGCGAGCTGGAACGACACCCGGGACAGCGCCACCAGCGGCGACAGCGGCCCGTCGGTGATGGAGATGACGGCGACACCGCGCGCCGCGCAGGCTTCGGCCGCCTCGACCACCTCGGGCGAGTAGTTGCGGAAGCTCGCCACGAGCAGCACGTCCTGCGCGCCGATGGCGCCCAGGTTGTCCTGCAGCATGCCGCCCGCGCCGTCGAGCAGGTGGGTCTTGAGCTCCAGCTGGCCGAGCGCATAGGCGAGGTAGGCCGCGACGGGAAAGGCGCGGCGCTGTGCCAGCACATGGATGCGGTCGGCCGCCGCCACCAATTTGACGGCGGCCTTCAGGTCCGCTTCGCGAATGCCTTCTTCCAGGTGGCCCAGTTCACCGATGGCGTCGCCGACGATCTGGTGCAGCACGCCGGCCGGTGCACGCTGGCCGTTGAGCTGGCTGCGGCGCAGCTGGTCGATGCGTTCGCGGTAGCTTGCCGAACGCTGCACCAGGTGGCCGCGGAACACCTGCTGCATGTCCGAGAAACCCCGGTAACCGAGCGCGTTGGCGAAGCGGATCATGGCCGAGGGCTGGACTTCAGTCGCCTCCGCCACCACCGCGACCGTGCCCAGCGCCAGGTCGTGCGGCTTCTCCAGCGCAAAGCGCGCAATGCGCTGCAGCTGCTTCGACATGCCGGGGTAGGTGCGCGCAATGGCGTCCTTGAGTTCTTCGTAGGTGGCGGCGGCGGGCATGGCCTGTGCGGGAAAGTCCTAGAACGAATATTCTTGCTGACGTCCAGTTTAGAACGTACATTCTGATCGCACAAGGAATTGGAACAAGGGTTTTCCCGCCATGTCGCGAGCTCCCGGCCCCGCGCCCCTGCTGCCCCTGCCGCTGGCCCTGACGGTGCTGGTGCTGGCATCGACGCCCCTGTGGCTCGCGCGCGTGGGCCTGTACCAGTATCTGGCGCTGGAAATCATGATCTGGATGCTGTTCGCCCTCGGCTACAACCTGCTGCTGGGCACGAGCGGCCTGCCCTCGTTCGGCCATGGTGCCTACTTCGGCGTCGGCGCTTACGCCTTCGGGCTGGCCCAGAAGAAGCTGTGGGCCAACCTCTGGTTCGACCTCGCCGCGGCCATGCTGGTGGCGGCGCTGGTCGGCGCACTGGTGGCCTTGTTCATCTCGCACCGGCGCGGCATCTACTACGCGCTGCTCACCATCGCCTTCGGCCAGGTGTTCTGGTTCGTCGCCATCAAGTGGCATTCGGTCACGGGCGGCGAGGACGGCCTGCTGAACATCCAGCGGCCGCCGCTGGAGCTGGGCTTCGCGTCCATTCCGCTCAAGAGCAACGACGCGCTGTTCTACTTCGGGCTCGCCGTGTTCGCCGTGGCGCTGCTCGTGCTGTGGCGCCTCACGCACTCCCCGCTCGGGCGGGTGCTCTCGGCGATCCGGCAGAACGAGGCGCGCGCCGCCTTCGTCGGCTACAACGTGTGGCTTTACAAGTGGATCGCCTTCACGCTCTCTGCCGCCGTTGCCGGACTCGCGGGGGGACTGTTCGCGATGGCGCAGCAGTCGGCCTACCCGAACGTCATGAGCCTGCACAACTCGGGGTTCGTGGTGATGATGGTGCTGATCGGCGGCGGCCTCGTGAGCTTCTGGGGGCCCCTGATCGGCGCGGCCTTCTTCATCCTGGCGCGTGACCTGCTCGGCGCCTACACCGAAGCCTGGCTGCTCTGGTACGGCCTGGTCTTCATGGCGCTGGTCCTCTTCAAGCCCGAAGGCATCGCCGGGATGTGGCAATCGTGGCGTGCGCACCGCGCGGCGCGGCTGCCGGCTGCGGCCCTGGCCGTGCCGCAGGAAAGGCGGGCGTGATGGCCCTGTTCGAGGCGCAGGGGCTGTGCAAGCGGTTCGGCGACCAGGTGGTGCTGCAGGGCATCGACCTGGCGTTCGAGGAAGGTCGCCTGTCCGCCATCATGGGGCCCAACGGCGCCGGCAAGACGACCTGTTTCAACGTGCTGACCGGCCTGTTCCGCCCCGACCGGGGCCGCGTCACCTTTGCCGGCGAGGACATCACGGGCCTGCCGCCGCGCACCATCGCGCGCAAGGGCATTTCGCGTTCGTTCCAGGTGATGAACCTGTTCATCGAAGACACGGCATTGGACAACGTGCTGGTGGCACTGCCGCGCATGCGCCGGCAGGGCCTGCAATGCTGGCGCGACCGCGGCGCCGACAGCGCGGCCCGCGACGAGGCGGCCGAGGTGCTGGCGCGCGTCGGCCTGCAGGGCAAGGAGCAGGTGCGGGCAAAGAGCCTGTCGTACGGCGACCGGCGTGCGCTGGAGATCGGCGTGGCGCTGGCGGCGCAGCCGCGCATCCTGTTTCTCGACGAGCCGACCGCCGGGCTGGGTGCCGAAGGAACGGCCCGGCTGGCCGAGCTGGTTGCCGAACTCAAGCAGCGCCTCACCCTCGTCATCATCGAACACGACATGCGCTTCCTGTTCCGGCTGGCCGACACCGTGGCGGTGATCCACTGGGGGCAGGTGATAGCCCGCGGCACGCCCGACGAACTGCGGCGCAATGAATGGGTGAAGCGGTCCAACCTGGGGGCCCTGGCATGAGCGCGGTGCTGCAAGCCCAGGGCGCGGGCATGTTGTCGCTGGCCCATGTCGATACGTTCTACGGCGAGACGCAGGCGCTGTTCGACGTGTCGCTGGAGGTGGGCGCCGGGGAGGTGGTGGCGCTGCTCGGCCCCAATGGCGCGGGCAAGACCACGACGCTGCGCACGGTGCTCGGCCTCACGCCCGCGCGGCGCGGCGCCGTGCAGTTCGACGGGCGTGACGTCACGCACCGCCCCACGCACGAAATCGCACGTGCCGGGCTCGGCTGGGTGCCCGACGACCGGCGCATCTTCCCCACGCTGACGGTGGCGCGCAACCTCGCCATCGCGCGCAAGCAGACGCGCTTTCGCTCGTGGAGCGAGAAGGAGTGCTTCGAGATCTTCAGCGCGCTCGAGTACCTGCTGCACCGCGAGTGCGAAAACCTGTCGGGCGGCGAGATGCAGATGGTGGCCATTTCGCGCGCCCTGCTCGGCTCGCCGGGCCTGGTGCTGTTCGACGAGCCCAGCCAGGGACTGGCGCCCAAGGTCGTGCAGGACGTCATGAAGACCATCGCCCGCCTGAAGGCCGAAGGCATCGCCGTGCTGCTGGTCGAGCAGAACGTGGCGTCGGCGCTGGCCGTTGCCGACCGCGTCTACGTGATGAACCTGGGCACGATCGTGCACGAGGGGCCGGCCCGCGAGCTGCGCGAGGACGCAGCGCTGCGCTGCCGGCTGCTGGGGGTGTGATGGGCGAGCCGCTGCTGCGCGTGGACCAACTGGCCAAGCGCTACACGCGCGGCCTCGTGCGCCCGCAGGTGACCTTCTCGCTGGCGGCCGACTTCACGGTGGAAGGGCCGTCGGTGGTCGGCGTGATGGGCCCCAACGGCTCGGGCAAGACGACGCTGTTCGAACTGATCACCGGCAGCAACCGGCCCAGCGGCGGCTCGGTGCGCGTGGCTGGGCAGGACATCCATGCCGTGAAGACGCGCGAACGCGACCGGCTCGCCGTGCACTACCACCAGTCGTACCAGGTGCGCCGCTTCCAGCGCAGCAAGCCGGACTTCCTGCTAGAGCCGGCCGCTGCACGTGCGCCGCTGGTGCACCTGTTCGACGAGCCGCAGTTCAACACCCAGGACGGCTACATCGGCTTCATGCTGGACTTCTTTGCGCGGCTGCGGCGCGACGGCAAGCTGGTGTTCCTGTGCCTGCACCCGAACGAACGCTTCCACATCGACATCCTGCGCGAAAGCTGCGAGCGCTTCCTGTTCGTGCAGAAGGGCATGGTCACCGAGGCGCCGGACTTCGCCTCCCTGGTGAAGGACGAGCGCGTGCGCGCCTACCTCGGTGCCCTGGCGCCGGAGCCGGACTGAGCGCTCACGCGCGCTGCCGCGCGAACGCGGCATACCAGTCGAGGCAGGCGGGGTTCGCCATGGCATCCGGGTTCACCACTTTGGTGAGCGGCTGCCCCAGCAGCAGCTTCTTGATCGGCAGTTCCTGCTTCTTGCCGGTGAGGGTGCGCGGGATCTCGGGCACCTGGATGATGTCGTCGGGCACGAAGCGCGGCGACAGCGCGCTGCGGATCGCCTGCGCTATCTCGCCTTTCAGCGCGTCGTCCAGCACCAGGCCGGGCCTGAGCACCACGAACAGCGGCATGTAGCTGTCGCGCCCCAGGTACTCGAGGTCGACCACCATCGAGTCCAGCACCTGCGGCAGCGCCTCGACGGCGCTGTACAGCTCGCTGGTGCCCATGCGCAGGCCGTGCCGGTTGATGGTGGCGTCGCTGCGGCCGTAGATGATGCAGCGGCCCGACGGCAGCACCTTCAGCCAGTCGCCGTGGCGCCACACGCCCGGCCAGGTGTCGAAGTACGAGGCGAGGTAGCGCCGGTCGCCCTCGTCGTTCCAGAAGCCCACCGGCATGCCCGGCATCGGCTGCGTGATCACCAGCTCGCCGACTTCGTCGATGACGGACTGCCCCTGCTCGTTCCAGGCCTCGACCGCGCAGCCGAGCTGGCGGCACTGCATCTCGCCCGGCACCGCGGGCAGTTCGCGGTTGCCGCCGATCACCGCGCTGGCGAAGTCGGTACCGCCGGAGATGTTGCACCACCAGACGTCGGGCACGCCGGCGCGCGCGAACTGCTCGACGCCCCAGCGCTGCACGTCTTCGGACAGCGGCGAGCCGGTGGTGCCCAGGGTGCGCACGCGCGACAGGTCGCCGCACGCACTGATGTCGAGCCCGGCCTTCATGCAGTTGCCGAAGAACGCCGCACCCGCGCCCAGGAAAGTGGCGCCGGTGGCTGCCGCGAAGCGGTACAGCACGCCCCAGTCCGGGTTGTCCTTGCTGCCGCTGGGACTGCCGTCGTAGATGCAGCAGGTGGTGCCGTTCAGCAGGCCGCTGATGTTGGCGTTCCACATCACCCAGCCGGTGGAGCTGTACCAGTGGTAGCGCTCGCCGAAGCTGTTGGGCGCGTAGCTGCAGCCGATGTCGTTGTGCAGCACCAGCAGCTTCAGGTGCTCCAGCACGATGCCGCCGTGGCTGTGTACGATGGGCTTGGGCAGGCCGGTGGTGCCGCTGGAGTAGACGATCCACAGCGGATGCGCGAACGGCAGGGGCATCGGTTGGAACGAACGAACCTCCTGGTCGTCGCGCGCCGTCGCCGCCTCGAACGCTGCGCCGCAGGTGAGCACATGCCGCACCGAAGCCAGTTCCGTGCGCAATTGCTGCACCACCCCCGCCCGGTCGATCGCCTTGCCGCCATAGAACACCTGTTCCGAGCCCACCAGCACCTTCGGCGCGATCTGGCGGAACCGGTCGAGCACTGCGGCCGTGCCCATGTCGGGCGCGCACAGGCTCCAGATGCCGCCGATGCTGGCCACGGCCAGGAAGGCGATTGCCGTCTCCGGGATGTTGGGCATGTAGGCGGCGACACGGTCGCCCGGCTGCACACCCTGCTCGTGCAGGTGCAGGGCCAGCGATGCCACCCGGCGCCGCAGCTCGGGCCACGACAGCTCTGTCTGTTCGCCGCGCTCGTTGCGGGCCACCAGCGCGGGCTGCCCGGCCGCGTGCGCGGCGTCGACATGGCGCAGCACCTGGCCTGCATAGTTGAGCTGCGCGCCTTCGAACCAGCGCGCGCCGGGCATCCGGTCGCCCGACAGCACGGCGGTGTGCGGCGTCGGCGATTCGATATCGAAGTAGTCCCACACGCTTTGCCAGAACGCCGCCAGGTCGGTGACTGACCAGCGCCGCATGGCCTCGTAATCGTCGAACGCGAGCCCGCGCTGCTGGCGCAGGAAATCACGGTACAGGCGGATCTGCGGCAGGTACGGCGGCCTCATGGCGTGGGAGATTAGCACGCTGCCCGGCGGCCGGGCTTGCAATTTCGCACACCCGTGCTAAACTGCGGCGCATGGAAGCCCGGACCGCCCGCAGCGAACTGACCCGCACCGCCATCGTCGGTGCGGCGCTGGACCTGGCCGCGGCCGAAGGGCTGGAAGCCATCTCGCTGCAGGCGGTGGCCGACCGGGTCGGCCTGTCCAAGAGCGGCGTGTTCTCCCGCGTTGGCTCGCGCGAGGCGCTGCAGCTGGCAGTGGTAGAAGAGTTCGGGCGCCGCTTCCTGGCCGACGTGTTCGTGCCGGCCATGCAGCAGCCCAAGGGCCTGCCGCGGCTGGACGAGATCGTGCGGCGCTGGATCGTGCGCGTGCGCGACGTCGAATCCCGCACCAATTGCATCTTCACCGCCGGCGCCTTCGAGCTGGACGACCGCGACGGCGCGCTGCGCGACCACCTGCATGCCGAGGTGGCGCGCTGGCGCTCGGCGCTGCGCCGCACGGTGGTGCAGGCCATAGAGGCCGGCCATCTCAAGCCCGATACCGACGCCGACCAGCTGGTGTGCGAAGTCTGCGCCATGGTCATGGGTGCGCTGCACGATGCGCGCTTCATGCGCGACCCGCGCGTCGCCGAGCGCGCCATGAGCACCTGGCAGCGGCTGCTGTCCACCTACCTGGCCTGAGGCCCTCCACCGATTGCCAAGCATGCGTTCCCCTCGCCCTTCCCTCTGCACCCATTTCGCACGATCGTGCGATGAAAGGACCTTGCCATGCTGACCGTTCTTGCCCTTGCCGGTGCCTATGCGGCCTGGCGCATTGCCCGTGCCGTCCGCGACTCGCTGCGCCAGCTGCCGAGGCGCAACGAGGACATGGTGCTGTTCTGAGCGAGCGGGCACTGCCATGACCACCCGCACCGCCCTCGAAGCCACCTCGTCGTACTACGGCACCAGCCCGGGCATCCGCCTGTTCCGCATGGCGCTGGGGGCGGCCGAGCGCCTGTGGCCCGCACTCGCCGTGCGCGCCGCCTACCGCCTGTTCGGCACGCCGCTGCCACCGAAGTGGCTGAACCGGGGCGGCCGCTGGGACGCCTCGTGGAAGCGGCAGCGGTGGAGCTTCGAAGACGCCGGCCTCACCGTCTACAGCCCGGCAGCGGCGCCGCATGGGCCGGTGGCCCTGCTGGTGCACGGCTGGGGCGGGCATGCGCGCCAGATGCTGCCCATGGCCGAATCGCTGGCGCAGCACGGCTTCCGGCCGGTGCTGCTGGAAATGCCGGCGCACGGCCACAGCAGCGGCACCGTGAGCAACCTGCCGCAGTTCGCGCGGGCCATCGAATACGCCGTCGGCCGCCTCTCCAGCGAAGGTTTCACGGTCCGCGTGCTGGCGGCGCACTCGCTGAGCGCCAACGCGGCAGCCTATGCGGCCGCCCGCGGGCTGGGCATCCACCGGCTGGTCCTGGTGGCGCCGCCCGCCTCGCCGCGCGCGTTCACGCGCTACTTCGCCCACGTGTTCGGCCTGCGTGAAGCCACGCGTGCCGCCATGCAGAAGCGCATCGAAGCGCGCGAGGGCATCCTGATGCAGCAACTGGAGCCGGCCTTCGTCGGCCCGCGGATCCAGGTGCCGGCGCTGGTGGTGCACGACCGCGGCGACAGCGTCAACGCTTTTGCCGACGGCCAGGCTTTCGCGCACGCCATCCGCGGCGCCCAGCTGGTCGCCACCGAGGGGCTGGGACACCGCAAGATCCTGAAGGACGCCGCCGTCCTGGGCCGCATCGCGCTGTTTGCCCGCTAGGAGCCTGTAGCCTTCCCGCCGCGCCGGCTTCGACAGGGGCAGCGCGAACGGGTAGCATCGCTCACCGACAGAAGGAGAACGAGCGATGCCGGTGTTCGTGTGGACGGAGAGGCCGCCGCGTGTGCTGGCCCAGGGGGGCGTGATTGCCCCGCATGAAAGGCTGCCGTGGCCGCAGACTTTTGCGATGGGCGTGCAGCACGTCATCGCGATGTTCGGCGCGACGGTGCTCGCGCCCATCCTCATGGGGTTCGACCCCAACATCGCCATCCTCATGAGCGGCGTCGGCACCCTGCTGTTCTTCATCGTCACGGGCGGCAAGGTGCCCAGCTACCTGGGTTCCAGCTTCGCCTTCATCGGCGTGGTGATCGCCGCCACGGCCTACGCCGGCAAGGGGCCCAACGCCAACATCGGCGTCGCGCTGGGCGGCATCATCGCCTGCGGTGCGCTCTACACCTTGATCGGCGTGATCGTCAACGCCGTCGGCACCAACTGGATAGAGCGCATGATGCCCCCGGTGGTCACCGGCGCAGTGGTGGCAGTGATCGGCCTGAACCTCGCCAGCATCCCGATCAAGAACATGGCGGCGAGCAATTTCGACTCGTGGATGCAACTCGTCACCTTCGTCTGCGTGGGGCTGGTGGCGGTAATGACGCGCGGCATGATCCAGCGCCTGCTGATCCTGGTGGGCCTGCTCCTGGCCACCGGCATTTACTACGTGCTGGCCAACGTCATGGGTTACGGCAAGCCGATGAGCCTGGCCGGAGTCGCCAGCGCCGACCTGTTCGGCCTGCCGGCCTTCACCACGCCGGTCTTCACGGGCCCGGCCATGCTGCTGATTGCGCCGGTGGCGGTGATCCTGGTGGCCGAGAACCTGGGCCACATCAAGGCGGTGACCGCCATGACCGGCCGCAACCTCGACAAGTACATGGGCCGTGCCTTCATCGGCGACGGCCTGGCCACGATGGTGAGCGGCGCGGCCGGCGGCACCGGCGTGACCACCTATGCCGAAAACATCGGCGTGATGGCGGCCACCAAGATCTATTCCACGGCGGTGTTCGTGGTGGCGGCCTTCGTGGCCATCGTGCTGGGCTTCTCGCCGAAGTTCGGCGCCGTGATCCAGGCGATCCCGCTGCCGGTGATGGGCGGCGTGAGCATCGTGGTGTTCGGCCTGATCGCGGTGGCGGGCGCCAAGATCTGGGTCGACAACCGCGTCAACTTTTCGCAGAACAAGAACCTGATCGTCGCCGCCGTCACACTGGTGCTGGGCACGGGCGATTTCACGCTGAAGTTCGGCGACTTCGCGCTGGGCGGCATCGGCACGGCGACCTTCGGCGCCATCCTTCTCTACGCCTTGCTCAATCGCGAACCCCGGCCAGAGCCGGTGCCGCCGGAAGAAGACGAGGATCCCGAGGCGACGAGGCCCTTGATTCGTTAGCCAGGTTCCAGAACGCAGGGGACGCAGAATAGATTCTTCTGCGTCCAAGATCTAACCCCGCGCCAAGCGCTCGCTCTTCCAGTAGACATCATCCCCGCCATTCATGCGATTGAGCACGCGGGCGAGAACGAACATCAGGTCTGACAGGCGGTTCAGGTACTGCCGCGGCGTTTCGCGCAGTTTCTCGGCGTGGCCCAGCGCGACCACGGCGCGCTCGGCGCGGCGTGCGACGGTTCGGCAAACATGAGCTTGCGAAGCCGCGCGCGTGCCGGCCGGCAGGATGAACTCTTCCAGCTTCGGCAACCTCGCGTTGTGCTCGGCCAGCGCGGCATCGAGCGCGGACACCGCTTCGGCTTTCAATAATTCGAAACCGGGAATCGACAACTCGCCCCCGAGGTTGAACAACTGGTGCTGGATCTCCACCAGCAGCGTGCGCACACCATCGGGCAAGTCCTCGCACAGCAGCAGCCCGATGTGCGAGTTGAGCTCATCGACATCGCCCATCGCCTGCACGCGCAGGCTGTCCTTGGGCACGCGGGTGTTGTCGCCCAGCCCGGTGGTGCCGTCGTCGCCGGTGCGCGTTGCGATCTGGGTCAGCCGTTTGCCCATGGCAGGAATCCTCGGTATGCAGTCACGCCATTGTGCCGGTTCGCTCCTACACCCAATGACAACAGTGTCGGCTGTGCGGCTGCGGCGGCGCGCGCAACATGGGCGAAAGGCCGGCTCATCGGGGCCGGCAGGAGAGTTGCCATGACCAAACTGCACCTTCATGCATCCCTGCTGGCCGGCCTTGCGCTGGCGGCGACCGGCGCCCTGGCGCAAAGCACCGGCGGCCGTATCGGCGTGAAACCGCAACCCAGCCCGCCGCCGCCCGTCGCAGCCGTCACCAACCCGGTGGCGCCGGGCGGGCCCAGCGCCAGCGGGCTCGGCTCGCCGTTCCCGCCCAGCGCGCCGTCATTGGCCGTACCGGGCACTTCGGCCGTCGGCACTTCACCGCCCGAAAACGTGCCGCCCGACCTGTCGCCCGACACGTCGGTGATGGGCGCCGGCCCGTACGGCACGCGCGGACTGGTGCGCGCGGGCGGCAATATGGGGCCGGTGAGCGCGGTCGACATCGCCCGCTCGTTCCTCAACGCCGACCTCAACCGCGACGGCGAGCTGACGCGCACAGAAGCGATGCGCTTGGCACTGATGCCGCTCAGCTTCGAGGAAATGGACGCCAACCACGACGACCGCCTGACGCGGTCCGAGTATGAAACCGCGGTTCGCCCCTAGCAGTGCCCTGCTGGCAGGCTTCGCGCTGGGCCTGCTGGTCGTGGCAACGGGCGTGCCCGCGCAGGTTTCGGAGCGGCCGCCACCGCGCTGGACGCTGGCTGAGCTTCTGGTCGCCTTCGCGCAGGCCGACACCGACGGCAATGGCGTGCTCAGCCGGGCGGAAGCCCAGCAACTCGCCATCCTGCCGCGCACCTTCGAGGAAATGGACCAGAACAAGGACGGCGTGCTGTCGCGCGCCGAATACGAGGCGCTGCTGAGGGCATCCGGCCAGCCATAGGGGCCTGGCGGGCATTGCGGCTTAAACTGGCGCGTTCGCCAGGAGACCGAATGAACGCGCCCACCGCCATCACGCACCTTGTGCCGGAGATCCGCCAACGCGACGTTCCGCAGGCGCTCATCGACGCTTTGAAGGCGCGCTTCGGCGACAACTGTTCCACGGCCATGGTGGTGCGCGAGCAGCACGGCCGCGACGAGTCGTCCTTTACCAGCGTGCCGCCGCCGGCAGCCGTCGTGTTCGCCGAGTCCACGCAGGACGTGGCCGATGCCGTGACGCTGGCCAGCCGGCACGACGTGCCCGTGATCCCGTTCGCCGTCGGCTCGTCGCTGGAGGGCCACCTGCTTGCGGTGCAGGGCGGCATCAGCATCGACGTCAACCGCATGAACCGGGTGCTGGCGGTGCAACCCGAAGACCTGACGGTCACCGTGCAACCCGGCGTCACGCGCAAGCAACTCAACGAGGCGATTCGCGACACCGGCCTGTTCTTTCCGATCGATCCCGGTGCCGATGCTTCCATCGGCGGCATGGCCGCCACCCGCGCATCGGGCACGAACGCGGTGCGCTACGGCACGATGCGCGAAAACGTGCTGGCGCTCGAAGTGGTCACGGCCAGCGGCGAAGTGATCCGCACCGGCACCCGCGCGAAGAAATCTTCGGCCGGCTACGACCTGACGCGCCTGTTCGTCGGCAGTGAAGGCACGCTGGGCGTCATCACCGAAGTGACGCTGCGCATCTACCCGATCCCGGAAGCCATTTCGGCGGCGGTGTGTTCCTTCCCCAGCATCGAGGCCGCCGTGCGCGCCACCATCCAGGTGATCCAGCTCGGCGTGCCGATCGCCCGCGTCGAGCTGATCGACCACAACACGGTGCGCATGGTCAACGCGCACAGCAAGCTGGGCCTGCGCGAAGAGCCGATGCTGCTGATGGAGTTCCACGGCTCGCCCGCGGGCGTGAAGGAGCAGGCCGAGATCGTGCAGGAGATCGCGTCCGAGCACGGCGGGCAGGCTTTCGAGTGGGCCACCACCCCCGAGGAGCGCACACGCCTGTGGACCGCCCGGCACAACTCGTACTTCGCGGCGATCCAGTCGCGGCCCGGCTGCCGCGCGATCTCCACCGACACCTGCGTGCCGATCTCACGGCTGGCCGACTGCCTGCTCGACTCGGTGCAGGAAGCCGATGCCAGCGGCATCCCCTACTTCCTGGTGGGCCACGTGGGCGACGGCAACTTCCACTTCGGCTACCTGGTGAACCCCGACGACGACCAGGAGCGCGCGGTGGCCGAAGGCTTGAACGAGCAGTTGGTCGCGCGCGCCCTGTCACTGGGCGGCACGTGCACCGGTGAGCACGGCGTGGGCCTGCACAAGATGGGCTTCCTGGTGGATGAAGCCGGCGCCGGTGCGGTGGACATGATGCGTACGATCAAGCGCGCGCTGGACCCGAAGAACATCATGAACCCGGGGAAGATCTTCTCGATGTAGGCCTCAGGCCGCCTTCAGTCGATCAAGCAACCCGTTCAACTCGTCCAGCGACGAGAACTGGATCGCGATCTCCCCCGCCTCTTCGGTGCGTCCGTGTCGCTTCACGCGCTTCTTCACGCGCACGTCGACTTCGGCCGTCAGCAGGTCCGACAGCTCTTCTTCGATGCGCCGCAGGTCGCGCGACTTTTCCTTCTTGGGCTTGGGCGAGGTCAGCGTAAATTCCGCGCCCAGCTTCTTCACCAGGCTCTCGGCTTCGCGCACCGACAGCTTCTTCTGCGCGATCTGGTTGGCCGCGGTGATCTGCGAAGCACGTTCCAGCGCCAGCAAAGCCCGCGCATGGCCCATGTCGAGGTCACCCGCCATCAGCATGGTCTGCACCGGCTCGGCCAGGTTCAACAGGCGCAACAGGTTGCTCGCGGCGCTGCGCGAGCGGCCGACGGCCTGTGCTGCCTGTTCGTGCGTCAAGCCGAACTCCTTCACCAGCCGCTGCAGGCCGTGCGCCTCTTCCAGCGGGTTCAGGTCTTCGCGCTGGATGTTCTCGATCAGCGACATCGCCGCCGCCGACTCGTCCGGCACGTCGCGCACCAGCACCGGCACGCTGTCGAGACCCGCGAGGCGCGCGGCGCGGAAGCGGCGCTCGCCCGCGATGATTTCGTACTTGCCCGAGTTGGCGCCGCGCGTGAGGCGCCGCACCAGGATCGGCTGCATGATGCCCTGCGCCTTGATCGACTCGGCCAGCTCGTACAGCGCGCCCTCGTCCATGCGCGTGCGCGGCTGGTACTGGCCGGGCACCATGTCTTCGAGCATCAGCGAGGCGGGCTGGCCGGGATGCAGCGCAGCCGGCTCGCCCGTGGCCTCGTCGACCTTGGGGCCCAGCAGCGCTTCGAGGCCGCGGCCCAGGCCCTTGGGTTTCTTCGTCACCATCTGGCTAGTCTTTCATCAGGTCTTGCAGCAGCACGTGGCCCTCGGGCCAGCTGGCGAGGCCGGAGTCGGCGTTGATGTGGCCGCAGGGGCCATAGTCGAGGAACTGCGAGCCCCACGCGTACGCAAAGAGGCGTGCGCGCTCGAACTCGCAGTACGGGTCGTCGCGGCTTGCTACCAGCACGCTCACGAACGGCAGCGCCTGCAGCGGCACCGGCGACCAGCCGGGCAGCAGCTCGCGCACGTCGGGCCGCTCCGGGTCGCCGGGCGCCACCAGCAGCGCGCCCTTCACGCGATGGGTGTTCTGCGAATGGTCCGCCCACGCGGCCACCAGCTGGCAGCCGAGGCTGTGCGCCACCAGCACGGCCGGCTCATCGCGCGTGAGCAGCACTTCCTCGAGCCGTGCCACCCAGTCGCCGCGCAGCGGCCGCTCCCAGTCGTGCTGTTCCACGCGCAGGTAGCCGTAGCGCTGTTCCCACAGGCTCTGCCAGTGCTGCGGGCCGCTGGACTGCCAGCCCGGCAAAATCAGCACGTTCGCGGGTTTCATGCTCTCTTTTTGATAGCTGTCGGGCTCACGCGCGCTTGATGCGGTCCACCATTTCCTGCGCGAACTCGACGAAGGCGATGCTGCCGCGCGCCGACGGGTCGAAGATCACGCCGGGCAACCCGTAGCTCGGCGCCTCGGCCAGCCGCACGTTGCGCGGGATCACGGTGTCGAACACCTTTTCGGCGAAGTGCGCCTTCAGCTGCTCGCTGACTTGCTGCTGCAGCGTGATGCGCGGGTCGAACATCACGCGCAGCAGGCCGATGATCTGCAGGTCCTTGTTGAGGTTGGCGTGCACCTGCTTGATGGTGTTGACCAGGTCCGACAGGCCTTCCAGCGCGAAGTACTCGCACTGCATCGGCACGATGACGCCGTGCGCGGAGCACAGGCCGTTGAGCGTGAGCAGCGACAGCGACGGCGGGCAGTCGATGAGGATGAAGTCGTAGTCCCTGGCGACGGTGGCCAGCGCCTGCTTCAGCCGCTTCTCGCGCCGCTCGACGTCGACCAGTTCCACCTCGGCGCCGGCCAGCTCGCGGTTGGCGCCCAGCACGTCGTAGCCGCACTTTTCGGAACGCACCCGCGCTTCGGCGACCGAGGCCGACTCCAGCAGCACGTCGTACACGGTCAGTTCCAGCTTGCGCTTGTCGACGCCCGAGCCCATGGTGGCATTGCCCTGCGGGTCCAGGTCGACCATCAGCACACGCTGGCCGACCTTGGCCAGGCCGGCGGCGAGGTTGACGGTGGTCGTGGTCTTGCCGACCCCGCCCTTCTGGTTGGCGATGCAGAAGATGCGGGTCATCACTTGGAGATGGCGAGCTTCACGCCGAAGCCGATAAGGAACACGCCCGCCAGCTTCTCCAGCGCGCGGCCGATGACCGGGTTGGCTCGCATGCGCTCGGCCAGGTGGTGGGTCAGCAACACGGCGACCAGCCCATAGCCGAAGGTCAGGACGGCGATGGTGGCCGCCATCGCACCGAAGGTCAGCAGGCCCTGGTGCTGCTTGGGGTCGACGAACAGCGGGAAGAACGCCATGTAGAAGACGATGGCCTTCGGGTTCAGCAGCGTGATGAGCCCCGCCTGCTTGAAGTAGTGGCGCGGCTCGATGTGCAGCACCGGCGCGTCGCCCGGCTTGGCGAGCAGCATGCGCGCTCCCAGGTAGGCGAGGTAAGCGGCACCGGCCCACTGGACGGCGCTGAAGGCGGCAGGATAGGCCGCCAGCAATGCGGCGACCCCCGCGACAGCCGCCCACATCAGCACCTGGTCGCCGGCGATGATGCCGAAGGTGGCGGCCAGCCCGCCGCGCACCCCGCCCTTGCTGGTGGAGGTGATCAGCGCCAGGTTCCCGGGGCCGGGGATCAACAGGAAAATCAGGACGGCAGCGACGAATGCGCCGTAGTCTGCAACGCCGAACATGGGAAGGGCCTCCGGGAGAAAGGCCGAGTGTACCGTTACGCTGCTGACGCGCCCTTGGCACGAGCGCGCATCCAGACGATGCAGCGCTCGGCGTCCAGCCCCGGCACCACCAGTTGTTCCACGTGAAACACTTCCAGGTCGGCGGGCAGCGCGGCGATTTCGTCGTCCGGGCGCTTTCCTTTCATGGCCAGCCAGGCCCCGCCTTCGGACAGGGTATCGCGGGTCCAGTTGACGAAGTCAGGCAGCGAAGCAAAGGCCCGTGAACTCACCACGTCGTAGGTCTCGGCCAGGGTTTCGACGCGCGCGTGCAAGCCGCGCAGGTTGGGCAGCCGCAGCTGGCCGGCGGCCTGCTGGATGAAGGCCGCTTTCTTGGCGACCGCGTCCACGCAATCGACCTGCACCTCGGGGCAGCACACGGCGATGACCGTGCCTGGCAACCCGGCGCCCGAGCCCACATCGAGCAGCCGCGTCGGCCGCCCGCCGGTGTGCCTGAGCAATGGGCTGACCACGGCCAAGCTGTCGAGCAGGTGGTGCGTCAGCATCTCGGCCGCGTCGCGCACCGCCGTCAGGTTGTAGACCTTGTTCCATTTCTGGATGAGGTCGAGGTAGGTAAGGAGTTGGCTGAGCTGGGTATCGTTGAGGGCCAGGCCCAGTTGCTGGGCGCCGGCTTGTAGTGGGACGCGGAGGGGGTGGTGGGTCATGGAGAGCCCCCACCCCAGCCCTCCCCCTGAGGGGGAGGGAGCAAAATCCGCAGGCGAAAGGCTCCCTCCCCCTCCGGGGGAGGGTTGGGGTGGGGGCTGCGCGCCACCCAGATCCTCATGCCGCTTTCCGGTCAGCCTGCCCTGCCCCGTCCACAAAGCCCTTGATCCGGCTCTTCTTCAAGTGCACCAGCAGGAGCGAAATCGCCGCCGGCGTCACCCCCGAGATACGCGAAGCCTGCCCCAGCGTCTGCGGCCTGTGCTTGCTGAGCTTCTGCCGCACTTCGATGCTGAGCGCGGTGACCCCCATGAAGTCCAGCTCGGCCGGTAGCTTCAGGTTTTCGTAATGGGCGGCGCGCTCCACCTCATCCTTTTGCCGGTCGATATAGCCCGAATACTTGGCGCCGATCTCCAGCTGCTCGACCACGGCTTCATGCAGCTCAGCCAGTGTTTCACGTGAAACAGCCGGGTTGGCGTACTTGCCGCCGTCCAGGCTCATCAGCGCCCGGTAGGTCACGTCGGGCCGCCGCAACAGGTCGCCCAGGTTGTATTCGTGGTCGATGCCCTTGCCCAGAACCCGCTCGGCTTCGGCCTGCGGCAGCGAACGGGGGTTCACCCAGGTCGCCTTCAGGCGTTCTGTTTCACGTGAAACAGCATCGCGCTTGCGGTTGAAGGCATCCCAGCGGGCGTCGTCGACCAGCCCCAGCTGCCGCCCGGCTTCGGTCAGCCGCATGTCGGCGTTGTCTTCGCGCAGCTGCAGCCGGAACTCGGCGCGGCTGGTGAACATGCGGTACGGCTCGGTCACGCCCTTGGTGATCAGGTCATCCACCAGCACGCCCAGGTAGGCCTCGTCACGCCGCGGCAACCAAGGGTCGCGGCCCTGGCACAGCAGCGCCGCATTGATCCCGGCGAACAGGCCCTGCGCCGCTGCCTCTTCATAGCCGGTGGTCCCGTTGATCTGCCCGGCGAAGAACAGGCCGCCGATGGCCCGGGTTTCGAAGTTCGCCTTCAGCGCCCGCGGGTCGAAGTAGTCGTATTCGATGGCGTAGCCGGGTCGCAGGATGTGCGCCTGCTCCAGCCCGGGCAGCGTGCGCACCAGCGCGTACTGCACGTCGAACGGCAGGCTGGTCGAAATCCCGTTCGGGTAGACCTCGTGCGTGGTCAGCCCCTCCGGCTCCAGGAACACCTGGTGGCTCGCCTTGTCCGCGAAGCGGTTGATCTTGTCTTCGACGCTCGGGCAGTAGCGCGGGCCGACGCCCTCGATCTTGCCGGTGAACATCGGGCTGCGGTCGAAGCCGGAGCGGATGATGTCGTGGGTGCGCTCGTTGGTATGCGTGATCCAGCACGGCACCTGCCGCGGGTGCATGTCCGCGCGGCCCATGAAGCTGAACACCGGCACCGGGTCCAGGTCGCCGGGCTGCTCCTCGGTCTTGGAGAAGTCGATGGTCCGCCCGTCGATGCGCGGCGGCGTGCCGGTCTTCAGGCGCCCTTGCGGCAGCTTCAGCTCCTTGAGGCGCGCGGACAGCGACTGCGCCGGCGGGTCACCCGCCCGGCCGGCTGCGTAATTGTTGAGCCCGACATGGATCTTGCCGTCGAGGAAGGTGCCCGCGGTCAACACGACGGCACGGCCGCGGAACCGGATGCCGACCTGCGTCACCGCGCCCACCACCCGGTCACCTTCGACCATCAGGTCATCCACCGCCTGCTGGAACAGCACCAGGTTGGGCTGGTTCTCCAGCATGCGCCGGATCGCCGCCTTGTACAGGATGCGGTCGGCCTGCGCCCGCGTCGCCCGCACCGCCGGGCCTTTGCTCGAGTTGAGGATGCGGAACTGGATGCCGCCTTCATCGGTGGCAATTGCCATCGCACCGCCCAGCGCGTCGACTTCCTTCACCAGGTGGCCCTTGCCGATGCCGCCGATCGACGGGTTGCAGCTCATCTGCCCCAAGGTCTCGATGTTGTGCGTGAGCAGCAGCGTGCGGCAACCCATGCGCGCGGACGCGAGGGCTGCTTCGGTGCCGGCGTGGCCGCCGCCGACCACGATGACGTCGAATTCTTCAGGGTAGAGCATGAGGGCCTATATTCTAATTTGCAGGGGGTTTTTGCGCCTCGTGATGCAATGGTGGCCATGAAGACGCAAGCGCTATGGAATAGATAGCATGAAATGCAGGCCCGGCTGTGGCGCGTGTTGCATCGCGCCGTCGATCACGTCGCCGATTCCCGGCATGCCGAACGGCAAGCCGGCCGGGGTGCGCTGCGTGCAGCTCGATGAGTCGAACCGGTGCCGGATCTTCGGGCTGCCGCAGCGGCCGGCGTTTTGCGCCAGCTTGCAGCCCTCAAGCGAGATGTGCGGCGAGTCGCGCGAGCAGGCGATGCTGTGGCTCGCGCGGCTGGAGGCGCTAACCTCCTCCTGACACTCAGAACGGATAGTGCCGAGGCTGCGTCTGCACCGTGATCCAGCGCAGCTCGGTGAACTCGTGGATGCCTGCCCTGCCCCCGAAGCGGCCCATGCCGCTGCCCTTGACGCCGCCGAAAGGCATCTGCGCTTCGTCGTGCACAGTCGGCGCATTCACGTGGCAGATGCCGGAGTCGATCTTGCGCGCGACGTTGAAGGCGCGCGCGATGTCGCGGCCGAACACCGCAGCGGACAAGCCGTACTCGTTGTCGTTGGCGCACGCTATCGCCTCCTCGGTCGATCGCACGCGCACGATCGCCTTCACGGGGCCGAAGGTTTCTTCGTGATAGATCCGCATCGCAGGCGTCACGTGATCCAATAGCGTCGCCGGCATCAGCGTGGAGTCGGCCTTGCCGCCGCACGCGAGCTTGGCGCCCTTGGCCAGCGCATCGTCGATCAGCGCGTTGCAGTGATCGACCGTGCTCATGCCGATCACGCTCCCCAGCACCACGGGCTCGGGCTTGCGCGGGTCGCCCACCGGCAGGGACTTGGCCTTGGTGGCGAACTTGCGCACGAACTCGTCGGCCACTTTCGCGTCGACGATGATGCGCTCGGTGCTCATGCAGATCTGGCCGCTGTTGGCGAAACAGCCGAAGGCCGCGGCATTCACCGCGTCGTCGAGGTCGGCGTCGTCCAGCACCAGCAGCGGCGCCTTGCCACCCAGCTCCAGCACGACGGGCTTCAGGTACTTGGCGCAGGTCTGCGCGATCAGGCGGCCCACGCGCGTCGATCCCGTGAAGTTCACGCGACGCACGGCCGGATGCGCGACCATCGCTTCCACCACCGCACCCGCGTCCGCCGGCGCGTTGGTGACGTAGTTGACGACGCCCGCCGGGAAGCCCGCTTCCTGGAACGCTTCGATGATCAGCTGGTGGGTGCGCGGGCAGTTTTCGCTGCCCTTCAGGATCACGGTGTTGCCGCAGGCCAGTGGCGTGGCGATGGCACGCACGCCCAGGATGATGGGTGCGTTCCACGGCGCGATGCCCAGCACCACGCCAGCCGGCTGGCGGATTCCCATCGCCAGCGAACCCGGCACGTCGGACGGGATCACCTCGCCGGTCACCTGCGTGGTGAGCCCCGCGGCTTCACGGATCATGCCGGCGGCCAGCATCACGTTGAAGCCGGCCCACATGCCGGTGGCGCCGGTTTCGGCGGCCACCGCGTCCACGAACTGCGGCAGCTTGGCTTCGAGCTTTTCCGCGGCCTTCAGCAGGAGGGCCCGGCGTTCGCCGGGGCCGCTGTCGCTCCAGGTGCGGAAGGCTTCGGCGGCAGCTTCGACCGCCATCTCGGCATCGGCGGCGGAGGCGGCGGGCGCGCGCGTGGCGACGGTGCCGTCGAGCGGGTTGCGGCGTTCGAAGGTGGCACCGCGTTCGGCGGTGACCTTCAGGCCGTTGATGAGCATGGACAGGTCGGACATGGGGTTCTCCTTGACTGCATCGGTGGGGTGCGTCGCTGGCGCTCCTTACCCCATCCTACGTTTCCATCTTGCACTTATGAGGAGCGCAGCGACGCACCCCGCCGATCGTTGGCGGCGTTGGACGAGGTCGTGGTGTCAGCCGACTCCGCGCCGAGATACGCCTCGCGAACGACTGTGGAGCGTGCGAGCAACTTCGCGGGCCCACTCGCGACCAGCGCGCCACGCTCCAGCACATAGCCGCGGTCGGCCACGGCCAGCGCCTTCTTCACGTTCTGTTCCACCATCAACACGGTGGTGCCGGCATCGGCAATGCGGCGCGCCATCGCGAGCAGCTCGTCGACCATGCGCGGCGCCAGGCCCAGCGAGGGCTCGTCCAGCATCAGCAAGCGCGGCGCGCCCATCATCGCGCGCGCCAGCGCCACCATCTGCTGCTCGCCGCCGCTCATGGTGCCGGCAAGCTGCGACGAGCGTTCGCGCAACTTCGGAAAGTTGGCCATCACTTCGGCGATGCGCCGCTCGCGCACGGGCTTGGCAAAGAGCCAGCCGCCCAGCTCCAGGTTCTCGCGCACCGTCATTTGCGGGAACAGCTGCCGCCCCTCGGGCACCAGCGTCACGCCGGCGCGCACGATCTCGTGCGTCTTTTCCTCGAGCTCTTCGCCGTCCAGCAACACCAGGCCGCGGCGTGGAATCAAACCGTTCAGCGCGCGCAGCAACGTGGTCTTGCCCGCGCCGTTGGGACCGAGGATGACCGTGAGCCCCGGCTTCACCTCGAAGCGCACGTCGCGCAGCACCGGGATGGGTCCGTAGCCCGCCGACAGGCCTTCGACGCGCAGCCACGCGCGTCGAATCGAAGGGTCGAGCTCGAACGGTCGGTCACGCCACCACATCACCCGCCTCCGCCATCTCGTCGCCCAGGTACGCCTCGATCACCTCCGCGTTGCGCGTCACTTCGCGCGGCGTGCCGTCGGCGATCTTGCGGCCCTGGTGCAGCACCAGCACCCGCTCCACGTGCCGCAGCAGCGTGGTCACCGCATGCTCGATCCACACCACGGTGAGGTCCAGCTCATCGCGCAGGCGGCGGATCAGCCGCGCCAGCTCTTCGATCTCCGCCTCGGTGAGGCCCGCAGCCACCTCGTCCAGCAGCAGCATGCGCGGGCGGGTCGCCAGCGCCATGCCGATCTCCAGCAGGCGCTGCTGCGACGGCGTGATCGCGCCCGCCGGCAGCGGCGCCAACTCCGACAGGCCGATCAGTTGCAGGATGCGCGTCGCGTCGCGCAGCACCCAGGGCACGGTGCTCTCTTCGCCCCACAGCCAGTACTTGCGCGGACGGCGGCCGGCGAACTGCAGGCCGAACTCGATGTTGGCCTGCACCGGCAAGTCGGCAAACACGCGCGGCGTCTGGAAGGTGCGCGCAAGGCCGTGCACGGCGTAGCGATGCGGCCCCTGCCCCGTCAGGTCGTCGCCCGCCACCACGAGGCGGCCCGACGTCGGCACCAGCACGCCCGACAGCGCATTGAAGAAGGTCGTCTTGCCCGCGCCGTTGGGCCCGATGATGCCGGCCAGCTCGCCGCGCCGGAACTGCGCTCTCACCTGGTCGACCGCCACCAGCCCGCCGAAGCGCACGGTGACATCCTCCGCCGACAGCACGACATCAGACGACAAGGCGCCGCTCCCTCGCACGCTGCTTGTCGCGCGCTTTGTCGCCGCCCAGCTCGTACTTCTTCTCCTTCCACCACGCGCGGGTGTCGTCCCACCACGAACGGAAGGTTTCCCAGCGCAGCGACGCCAGCCCGCCCGGCAGGTACAGCACGCACAGGATGAGCAGCAGGCCCAGCGCCATCATGTACACCTGCGGCGCGGTCAGCCGCAGCGTCTCGGCGAGCAGGCTGAACACGATGGCCGCGATCAGGGGCCCCCACAAGGTGGTGGCGCCGCCGATCAGCGCGATCAGCACCGTCTGGAAGCCGATGAAGGGATTGAACACGGTCGGCGGGTCGATGTAGGTCCAGCGCACCGACATCGCGGCACCCACCGCACCCGCCACCGCCGCCGTCAACGCGAAGCCGGCGAGCTTGATCCAGCGCGTGTTGACGCCCAGCGTCTGCGCGCGCTGCTCGTCGGCACCGATACCCGCCAGCGCCAGCCCGAAGCGCGTGCGCCGCACGACGATGGCCACCGCCACCGAGCCGACCGCGAGCGCCAGCACGGTCAGGTAGATCGTGTCGCGCTCGGGCACGGTCGCCAGCACGCGGCCGACGGTCCCCGTCACGCTCTTTTCGAAGTAGGTGACGGCATGGCGAATCAGCTCCGTCATGCCGAAGGTGAGCACGGCGAAGTAGGTGCCGCGCAGGTGCAGCACCGCCGCGCCCATCAGCACCGCCACGATCGCCGCGATGCCGGCCCCTGCCGCCACCGCCTGCACCCAGCCCACCGTCTCCAGCGACAAGGCACTGGTGTAGGCGCCGATGCCGAAGAAGGCCGAGGTTGCCAGCGACAGGTAGCGCGTGGTCCCGCAGAACAGCGCCCAGCTCGACGACAGCGCCACGTACATCAGGCAGGTGAGCGCGAGCGACACGATGAACTCGCTGCCCCAGTACGGCAGCGCCAGCGACCAGCCCGCAATGGCCAGCAGCACGAGCAGGTCGCGGACCAGCAACTGGCGTGAGCTCATGCCTTCCTCGACTTCCTGGTGAACAAGCCCTCGGGCCGCAGCAGCAGCACACCGATGAACACGCCATACGACATCAGCGCCTTCAGCGATGGGCTGGTGAAGTGCATGCCGATCGCCTCCACCACGCCCAGCAACAGCCCGCCCGCCAGTGCGCCGCCCATGCTGCCGAAGCCGCCGAGCGTGATCACGATCAGCGCGGTCACCGTATAGGGTTCGCCCATCGAAGGCGAGATCGTGTACGCCATCGACAGCAGGCAGCCGGCCACGCCCGACAGCCCGAGCCCGATGCCGAACATCAGCGGGTGCAGCACGCCGGTGTTGATGCCCACCAGCCGCGCGCCCACCGGCGACTGCATCAGCGCGCGCACGCCCTTGCCGTACAGCGTCTGGCGCAGCAGCACGATCATGGCTGCGGCAAAGGCCAACGCCAGCCCGAACACCAGCAGCTTGTTGGCGGCGAACTGCGCCCCGCCGAACTTGATGGGCTCGGTCAGGTAGTCGTAGCCGCGCAGGTCGCCGCCCCACACCCAGTTGACGAAGTTTTGCACCAGGAACATCAGCCCGAACGCCACCATCAGCCCGCGTGCTTCGAAGATGTCGAGGTTGGGCGACGTGGCCGCCAGCCGGCGAAAGCACAACCAGTGGATCGCGATGCCCAGCACCACCAGCAGCGCGAACGACAGCGGCATCACCAGCAGCGGCGACAGGCCGAAAGAGGTCTGCAGCATCCACGTGAGGTAGGCCCCCACCATCAGGAACTCGCCGTGCGCGATGTTCAGGATGCGCATCAGCCCGTACTGCAGGTTCAGGCCGAGCGCGACGAGCGCGTAGATGCCCCCGGTGATCAGGCCGGAGGTGATGAGTTCAAGCCACGCGCCCGCCGACATTCACTTCCAGGCCGGCTTCGACGGATTCAACTTCGCCGTAGCCACCTTCTGCGGCCACACCACCTCGAACTCGCCGTTCTGCCACTGGCTCACCGTGCCCGGCGTCGCGGTGTTCTCGCTGCCGGTGAACTTGATGTCGCCCACGATGGTCTTGTGCGTGTTGTTGGCCACATAGTCGCGGATCGCCTTGCGGTCCAGACCCACCTGCTTGGCCGCGCTGGTCAGGATCTGCAGCCCCGCATAGCAATGGCCGCTGGCCCAGCGGTCCGGCTCCTTGGCCGCGCCGAACTTCTTCACGTGCGCGTCGAAGTAGGTCTTGGCGCCCGCGCTGGTCTTCTGGTTCCACGAGCCCATGCCCAGCACGCCCTCGGCACCCGCCGGTGTCATCACGTTGCGATAGAGCTGGAACGCGGTGCCCACCGACGCGTAGAAGAACTTCGGGTTGAAGCCGATCTCCTTGGCCTGCCGCGACGCGAGGATGGTGTCGGGCGGGTAGGTGAAGCCGATGAAGGCGTCGGGGTTCCGGTCCTTGATGGAGCGCAGCACCGGCGACAGGTCCTTCACGCCGCCCGGGTAGCTGGTCTCCTGCACCAGGTTGATGCCGCTGCCCTGCACCGCCACTTTCAGCGCGGCGTAGTTCTCCAGCCCGAACAGGTCGTCGACGTAGATCACCGCCGCCGACTTCGCGCCGTGGGCCTTCAGCATGTCGACGAGCGCATCGCACATCGGCTTGGGCTGCTGCAGCAGCAGGAAGAAGTACGGCAATTTCATCTCTGCCAGCCGCCGCGACAGCGCGGTGGGGGCCAGGAAGGGATAGCCGTGGCGGTTGGCGATAGGCGCCACCGCGAAGTTGGCGTTGCTGCCCCAGGGCGGCAGCACCAGGTCGACCTTGTCACTGCCCATCAGCTTTTCATAGGTGCGCACGCAGGTCTCTACGTCGCTGCGGTCGTCCGACGAAACCAGCTCGATCTTGCGGCGCGCGCCTTTCACGTCCAGCCCGCCGGCCGCGTTCTGCTCGTCGGCCCACAGCAGGTAGTTGGGTTCCTGGCTCACCTGCGCGCCGCCGGTCCACGGCCCCGTGCGCGCTATCGCGTAGCCCACGCGCACCGGCGCCGACTGCGCGATCAGGCCCGGCGCCACCGACATTGCGCCGACTGCCGCAGCAGCGCCCTTGATCAGCGTGCGGCGGGTACTGCTGGTACGTTCATTCGCCATGTTGGTCTCCTTTTTCACTCCTGCCTCGGAGCGTGCAACGCATGGTAGGCACGCGCGGCCGCGCTGGCTATGCGATTCGCGCACTTCCGCCTTGCCTGCGTGTGCACGAGGCTGGGGTTTACCCGGGTGCCGCAGGCCTGTTGCCTCCCATAATGGACCGGCCATGGCAGCCACCACCCAGCTCAGCACCGACGCCGTCGCGCCGCGCGACCGCGCGCCGCAGTGGTGCGAGTGGGTGTTCCGGCATTTCGGCGGCCTCAAATCCGACCTGTACGGCGACACCGAGTTCGACGGCCACATGGCGGCATCGCGCGCGGGCGACGTGATCCTGACGCGGCTCGAAGCCAACCGGCACCGCGTACTGCGCACGCCCGACATGGCGCGCCTGTCCGAGACGGCGTACCTGAAGATCGTTGCGCCGTGGCAGGGCCATGCCACCGTGCAGCAGCAGGGCCGCGAAGCATCTGCCAGCGACGGCGCCTGGGTGATCTACGACACCACGCTCGCCTACGAGATCGCCAACCCCGAGCGCAGCGACCACCTGGTCGTGATGGTGCCCAAGGCCTGCATCTCCGAGCGCGGCCTGCGCATCGAAAGCGTGATGGCGCGCCGCTTCGGCTTGAGCGGCATCTCGCGCGTGTGCCTGGAGACCATGCGCAACACCTATCTCGAGCTGCCGAACATGAGCGAGGCGGCGGCGCAGGGCGCCGGCGAGATGATCAAGCAGCTGGTGCAGCTGTCGCTGATGGAAGGCGCCGGGCAGGAGACGGCGGTGACGCAGCGCGAGGTGCTACGCGACCGCATCCGCCACTACGTGCTGCAGCACCTGCGCGACCCGGCCCTGTCGGTCGACGGCATCGCGCGCGCGCTCAACTGCAGCCGCCGCCACCTGTACAACGCGTTCACCGGCGAAGGCGAGTCGATCGCCGCGTACATCCAGCGGCTGCGCCTGGAAGCGTGCATCCGCGACCTGCAGGACGCGGCCCACGCCCGGCCCATCACCGACATCGCGCTGTCGTGGGGCTTCGGCAACCCGTCCCACTTCAGCCGCGTGTTCCGCGACCACACCGGCAAGAGTCCCAGCGAGTTCCGGCGCACGTAGGCGACAGCGCCGGACCGGAATTCAGGGCATCGTTGAAATTTCGCCAATTGGCATCGGCACGAGCCGCGAGCATGATGGCTCGCCTGGAGGCAACCCATGAACATCCCGTCCCTGAAAGAAGTTGTCAGCGAGCAGGAGTGGAACCTGCGCGTCGACCTGGCTGCGTGCTACCGGCTGGTGGCACTGTACGGCTGGAGCGACCTGGTGTTCACGCACATCAGCGCGCGCATCCCCGGGCCCGAGCACCACTTCCTGATCAATCCGTACGGCCTGATGTTCGACGAGATCACCGCATCGTCGCTGGTCAAGGTCGACCAGCAATGCAACAAGGTGATCGACTCTCCGTTCCCGGTCAACCCGGCCGGCTTCGTCATCCACAGCTGCATCCACGAAGCGCGCGAGGACGCAGGCTGCGTGCTGCACACGCACAGCCGCGCCGGCGTGGCGGTCAGCACGCAGAAGTGCGGCGTGCTGCCGGTCAGCCAGCAGAGCACCTTCGTGTGCGCGTCACTCGCGTACCACGACTATGAAGGCGTGGCGCTGCGCGATGACGAGAAGCCGCGGCTGCAGAAAGACCTGGGCGACAAGACTTTCCTGATGCTGCGCAACCACGGCCTGCTGGTGGTGGGCAAGACGGTGCCCGACGCCTTCCTCAGCATGTACACGTTCGAGAACACCTGCCGCATCCAGATCGACGCGCAGGCCGGCGGCGAACTGATCCAGGTGGACCCGCGCATCATGGACAACATGGGCCAGGTGCTGAAGACGGTGACGGCGGGGCAGGGCGCCAACCTGGCGTGGCCAGCGCTGCTGCGCAAGCTGGACCGCACGAACCCCGGTTACGCGAACTAAGCCAGGGTGGGCAGCGCCGGCGCGACGGCCTCCTGCTGCCGCTTCTCGCGCCGGTCGTGCTCCAGCACCGTCACTTCCTTGCGCGTCATCTCCACGTCGCCGAAGAAGGTGGCAAACGCCACGTCCTTCGCATCGCGGCCCGTGCCTATGCGCACCAGGCGGTCCACGGGCGCCATGCCGGTCGGGTCGAACAGCACCCAGCGGCCGCCCAGCCACGCCTCGAACACGGCGTGGAAGTCCTGCGGCGGCTCGTCGAACCACACATAGCCCACCACGATGCGCGCCGGTATGTTGAGCGCGCGGCAGAACGTGATGCCCAGGTGCGCGAAATCGCGGCACACGCCGCTGCGCTGCTCCAGCACTTCCTGCGTGGTGGTGTTCGAATGCGTACTGAGCGGCTTGTACGCGATGTGCTTGCGGATCCACTCCACCATCGCCTGCACGCGCGAGATGCCGGGCGGCAGGCTGCCGAACATCTGCTGAACCTGCGCGCACAGCACGTCCGACTCGCAATAGCGCGTGGCCAGCAGGTAGCGGAAGATGTTGTCGGGCACCTGTCCCAGCGGCACCTCCTGCAGGTCCGG
Organism: Burkholderiales bacterium; assembly: GCA_016213325.1. GTDB lineage: Bacteria > Pseudomonadota > Gammaproteobacteria > Burkholderiales > Burkholderiaceae_C > Ramlibacter. The sequence continues at coordinate 145,763 of JACRAY010000026.1, forward strand.
GTCGATCGCGTGCATGTTCACCTCGACCTCGGCCTTGTAGTTCACCAGCAGCGGCCCGGGCGCTGCGTCGAAACGGATGAAACGGTTGCCGCTGCGCGGCTCGGTGTAGCTGTTCACCGCCACGCCCGAGGAGATGGCCAGCCGCTCGGCCAGGATGTCCTGGGTCGGCCAGTGGGCCGCCTCGATGTTGAAACAGAAATGCGCGGGCTGCTTGACCATGTACTCCAGCGCGCATTCGACGGTCGATAAATGCATGGGACCATGGTAGAGCCGCGGCCTGCGCTGCACTGTAGGACAGCTGGCATAGGGCCCGGCGTCACCGTCCGAACAATCCTTTCAAGGAGTTGCCGAGCTTGTCGCCGGCAGATGCACCGGCACCGGTGCCCACGCCCGGCGCGAGCAGCGTACCCACCGCCGCGCCGACCAGCGCGCCGCGCGACAGCGTGACGCTCGGCGAGTCGAGCGTGCCGCCCACCTGCAGCGGCACGCCGACCGTGCCCTTGGCCGACGCGAGTTCCACCGCCACGCGCCCGCTCAGGTTCTTGCTGGCCGCCATCGCCACGTTGCCGGTGGCGGCCAGCGCGCCGGAGCTCGCCACCAGGTTGGTGAGCTGCGCGGCGCGGCCGTGGGTGGCCAGGTGGCCCGCCAGCGTGTCGAGCCTGGTCTCGCCGCTGCGGTGGATGCCCACTGTCGTCACGGCCTGTGCCAGGTCTATGCCGTGCAGCACCGCATGGCGCACGGTAAAGCGCGTCTGCGTCTGCATCGCGTCGGCGATTTCGCCGGGGTCGCGAAACTGCGCGTTCAGCGTCGTCTGCGCCTGCAGCTTGCCCGAGAGCGTCTTGCTCGGCGCCGTCAGCGCGGCCAGCTCGACCCCTTCAGTCGCCAGCGTTCCGCCGAGCACCCGCGTACCGGCCTTGCCGGGCTGCAGCGTCAGCCGGCCGGTGATGCGCCCGCCGCCGATGTCGATGCGCACCGGCCAGTGATCGGCTTCGCGTTCGACCTGGCCCTGCGTGCCGGCAAGCCGGCCTTCCAGCACCTTGAACGACCCCGACTCGAGCAGCCCCGAGTCATCCAGCCGCAACTGCGCATCGAAGGTCGTGCGCGCGCCCTTCTCGTCGGCCCAGGTCACCCGCTGCAGCACGGCGCGGCGCGGCAGCCACGCGAGCGAGTCGGCCTGCGGCTGCGCCGCCGCCGCCGGCTTCATGGGGCTCGCTCGCTGCTTCTGCACCGAAGCGACGATCGCTGCGATGGCCGGCTGCGGCAGCACCGCCTGGCGCACCACCAGCGTCGCCACCTCCAGCCGGCCCTGCAGCAGCGGCTGCCAGCGCGGCCGCGCTTCCACGCGCTCCAGCGTGAGCGGCGGCTTGCTGTCGATGCGCAACTGGTCCACCGCTACCGCCGGCAAGGGGAACAGGTCGATCGACAGCGCACCCACTTTCACAGGCAGCCCGGCGGCAGCCGACGCTTCGCGCTCCACGCGCTGGCGGAAGTCGTCGGTGCCCAGCCAGCGATGCAGCGCGAGCACCACCACCGCCAGCAGCAGCACCCCGGCAGCCCCGGCGATCGCCAGCCATTTGATTGCGCGTGCCATGGGCGGATTTTGCGCCACCGTCGCCAGCAAGGAAATTGCCCCGCCGGTAGGATGTCACGATGAAACTCTATTACTCACCAGGCGCGTGCTCGCTGGCGCCGCATATCGCACTGCGTGAAGCGGGGCTGGCTTTCGAAGCCGTGCTGGCGCCGACCAAGACCAAGCAGCTGCCCGACGGCAGCGACTACTTCGGCGTCAACCCGCTCGGCTACGTGCCGCTGCTGGAGCTGGATGACGGCACGCGCTTGCGCGAAGTGCCGGCCATCCTGCAGTACATCGCCGACCAGGTACCCATGAAGAACCTGGCGCCAGTTGCCGGCACGCTGCCTCGCTACCGGCTGCAGGAGTGGCTGACCTTCATCGGCATGGAACTGCATCGCAACAACACGCCGCTGTTCAACCCGGCGATGCCCGAAGCCGGCAAGCAGGTGTTCCGCGACCGGCTGGCTTTTCGCATGAAGTGGATCGACGGGCAGCTGCAGGACAAGGCGTTCCTGATGAACGACCACCTGACGGTGGCCGACGCCTACCTGTTCGCAGTGACGCGCTGGCACCAGGCGTTGGCGATCGACCTGGCGCCGTTTGCGAACCTGCGCGCGCATTTCGAGCGCATGGGCGCCCGGGCAGCGGTGCAGGAGGCGTTGAAGGTCGAAGGGCTGCCGTAAAGGCTACGCGTCCAGCTCCGGCCCCACGCCAATCGGCGCAGGCGCCTTCAACACGATGCGCGTGAACAGCCGGTCGTAACTCGGGTCGCGTTCGCCGCCGGCCAGCGGGTCGCGGCGCTCCATGAAGGCGGCGTCGATCTGGGCCCAGTCGTCGTCGCCCAGCTTCTCCATCGCGGCGGGAATCACCTGCTGCTCTTCCACGTGCATGTGGTCGAGGTAGAAACGCACGTAGCCCTGCGCCGTGTGGGTGAACTGCTGGCGCCGTCCGTCACCCAGCAGCTCCCACGCCAGCAGCATGTGCTGCAGCTCGCGCACGCGGCCCTCGCCCAGCAGGTGGTCGTTGTCGAGTTGGTCGATTACCGGCTTCAGCTCGGGCGCAACGCGCACGACCATCGGAAACAGCACGTCGGACTCTTTCGGGTGGTGCCGGCGCTCGGGAAATTCGTCGATGTAGAACAGCATCGCGCGCAGCACGTCGAAGAAGCGCTCGGGGTGGTCGCCGGGGCCGGTCTCCAGCATGGCGAGGATGGACCGCAACACGGCGGCCACGGCGGTGTGTTCATCCCGGATGATCTGAAGGGCGGCGCGTGACATGGCAAGGTCTCCTTCCGCGAGCTTGGCACGCCGGTGCTGCAGCCCCGTTGACGTACATCAACGGGGTCAGGCTTACGGTCGCCAGCGTTTGAGCAGCAGCGCGTTGGTCATCACGCTCACGCTCGACAATGCCATGGCCGCACCGGCCACCACCGGGCTCAGGAACCCGAGCGCCGCCATCGGGATTCCGGCGACGTTGTAGGCGAACGCCCAGAACAGGTTTTGCCGGATCTTGCGTACCGTGCGATGCGAAATGTCGAGCGCGCCGGCCACCAGTTGCAGGTCGCCGCGCATCAGCGTGATGCCTGCGGCATGCATCGCCACGTCGGTACCGGTGCCCATCGCCATGCCGACGTCGGCCGCGGCCAGCGCGGGCGCGTCATTCACGCCGTCGCCCACCATTGCCACCACACGGCCCTGCCGGCGCAGGTCGGCCACGCGCGAGGCCTTGTCGCCGGGAAGGACGTCTGCCATCACCTCGTCGTCGTTGAGGCCGAGGCGGCGCGCCATGGCGACCGCTGCAGCGCGATGGTCGCCCGAGATCATCACGATGTGCAGCCCGCGCGCGCGCAGCAGCGCCAGGGCTTCGCCGGCGCCGGGTTTGGGCTCGTCGGCAAACGCCATCAGCGCGCGCAGCGCAAGGCCTTCGTGCGTGCGTTCGACCAGCGCCGACACCGTGGCGCCTTCGCCCTGCAGCGCCTGCGCGCGCCCGGACAGCTCGCCCAGTGCCACGCCCAGTTCATCGAGCCAGCGCAGGCTGCCGATCAGGAAAGCGCGGCCCTGCACCACGCCTTCGGTGCCCCGCCCGGCCACCGCGCGCAAGGCATCGGCAGTTGCGATGGCCATGCCACGCTCGCGCGCTGCCTGCACCACTGCGCGCGCCAGCGGATGCTCGCTGCCGCCTTGCAGCGCAGCGGCAAAGGCCAGCACCTGCGGTTCGTCCACGCCCGGTGCCGGCACGAAAGCCACCAGGCGCGGACGACCCACCGTCAACGTGCCCGTCTTGTCGAAAGCCACCGTGTCGACACGGTGCGCAATTTCCAGCGCCTCGGCATCCTTGATCAGGATGCCCTGCCCTGCCGCCACGCCGGTGCCCGCCATGATGGCCGCGGGCGTCGCCAGCCCCAGCGCGCAAGGGCACGCGATCACGAGCACGGCTACGGCGTGGATCAACCCGGCCTCCCAGCCGCCGCCCGCCAGCAGCCAGCCGCCCAGCGTCAGCACCGCAATCACCAATACCACCGGCACGAACACGGCCGACACCTGGTCCACCAGCCGCTGGATCGGCGCCTTGGCGGCCTGCGCGTCCTCGACCAGCCGGATGATCTGCGCGAGCACCGTCTCGCCGCCCACCGCCGTAGCCTGCATCACCACGCGGCCTTCGCCGTTGATGCTGCCGCCGGTCAGCCTGGCGCCGACGCCGCGCGGCACCGGCAAGGGCTCGCCGGTCAGCATGGACTCGTCGACATGGGTCTCGCCCTGCTCGACCAGGCCGTCCGCCGGCACACGCTCACCCGGACGCACCACCAGCCGGTCACCGGCCAGCACTTCCGCCAGCGGCAGGTCCGCTTCGTCGCCGTTCTTCTGCAGCACGTGCGCCGTCTCGGGCCGCAGCGCGTGCAGCGCGCGGATGGCAGAGGTGGTCTGCCGCTTGGCGCGCGCCTCCAGCCACTTGCCCAGCATCACCAGCGTGACCACCACAGCCGACGCCTCGAAGTAAAGGTGCTGGCCATCGTCGGCCAGCCATAGCCACACCGACAGCGCCCAGCCGGCCGTGGTGCCTATGGCCACCAGCAGGTCCATGTTGCCGGTGCCGGCCTTCAGCGCGTGCCAGCCCGCGCGGTAGAAGCGCGCACCCAGGATGAACTGCACCGGTGTCGCCAGCACGAACTGCAGCCAGGCCGGCAGCATCCAGTGGTAACCCAGCAGGTCGCCGAACATCGGCACGATGAGCGGCAGCGACAGCGCCAGGCCAAGCGCCACCGGCGCGAAGCCCGTCCACGGCGACCCGTCCTGCGGCAGCGACTCTTCGGCGGCGCGCGGCTCGTAGCCCGCGTTGCGCACGGCCCGGCGGATCTGCGCCTCCATCTGGGCGGAAGGCTGGTACACCACGCGCGCCGACTCGGTGGCCAGGTTCACGCTGGCCTGGGCCACGCCGGGCACCTTGCGGATGGCGCGCTCCACGCGCGACACGCACGACGCGCAGGTCATGCCGGCAACGCCAAGGTCCAGGGTACGGGTGGTATCGGTCATGGGTGGATGCTGAACCTTGCCACGATGGCAAGGTCAAGCCTTGCGCTGCATCAACCCTGTGGCGGTGCAGGGTACCGGGACAGGCCGTTTGACCTTACCATGGTGGCAAGGTCCAGGATGGCAAGCGAAAGGAAGGAAATCATGGCTCAACAGGTATTCGAGGTGCAAGGCATGAGCTGCGGGCATTGCGCCAGCGCGGTCACGCAGGCAGTGAAGGCGCTCGACCCGCAGGCCGAGGTCACCGTCGACCTCGCCAGCGGCCGGGTGGTGGTGCAGTCCGGGCAGGAGCGGCAGGCCCTGGCCGAGGCCATCCAGGAAGAAGGCTACACCGTGGCCGCGTGACGATGATGAACATCGGCGAGGCCGCGCGCCGCTCGGGCGTGTCGGCCAAGATGGTGCGCCACTACGAGTCGCTGGGCCTGCTGCCCAAGGTGGGCCGCAGCGACAGCGGCTACCGGCAGTACAGCGACGCCGAGGTGCATACGCTGCGCTTCATCAAGCGGTCCCGCGAACTCGGCTTCTCGATGGACGAGATCGCCGAGCTGGTCGGCCTGTGGCAGAACCGCCGCCGCGCCAGCGCCCATGTGCGCAAGATCGCGCAGAAGCATGCGCAGGACCTGGCGCAACGCATCGAGCAGATGCAGGCGATGCAGCGCACGCTGCAGCACCTGATCCATTGCTGCCATGGGGATGGGCGGCCGGAGTGCCCGATCCTGGATGACCTGGCGGGCGAGCGCTTGTCATTGCGGGCGTGACACGGCGGGTACCACCAACACCGCAACCGCCCCGCGCTCCTCACCGTTCCCAAGCTCCGCCTTGCCGCCGTGCAGCACCGCAATCTCCCGCACGAAGCTCAAGCCCAGCCCGGTGCTCTTCTTGTTCGAATGCGGCCGCGCGAGCGAGTAGAACTTCTCGAACACCTTCTCCTGGGCGTACTCCGGAATGCCCGGCCCCTGGTCTTCCACCCGGATGCGCGCCACGCGCGATCCGCCTTCCAGCGTGACCGTCACTTCGCCACCCGCGGGTGAAAAGTCCACCGCGTTGTCCAGCAGGTTGCTCACCGCGCGGCGCAGCAGGAAAGGGTCGCCCTCGGCCACCGCGTCGTCGCCCGCCGCCAGCATCACTTTCACCTGCCGCGCCGCAGCGGCATCGTTGGCCGCGGCCACGCGCTCTTCCAGCAAGGGGCGCAGGCTCACGCGCTCGACGTGCTCCAGCTCCTGCCGCCGCTCCAGCGCGGTCAGCTCCATCATGCGGTCCACCAACTCCTGGATGCGCTGCGTCTCGCGCTGGATGTTGGCCAGGAATTTCTGCCGCTGCTCTGGCGGCATGTTCGGCTCCTGCAGCAGCTCCGCGGCGCCACGTATCGCCGACAGCGGGCTCTTCACCTCGTGCGTGAGCGTCTGCACGTAGTCGACCACGTAGTTGCGGCCCGCCAGCGCATCGCGCATCTCGTCGTAGGCCGCGCCCAGCACGCCCAGCGCGTAGCGTCCCAATCGCGGCAGGTTCAGCCGGCGCTGCGAGCGCACGTAGCGCACGTAGTCCGCCACCAGCCCGAACGGCCGCACCAGCCACACCGACACGATCACCGCCAGCAGGATCACCGACACCGCCGCCACCGCGCCGACGATCAGCGTCTTGCGCCGCGCCGCGTCGACGAACTGGCCGAAGCTCTGCACCGGCTTGCCCACGGTCACGGCGCCCACGATGTCGTTGCGCCAGCGCACCGGCGCGCCGACGTACATCACCGAGGTGGCGGGGTCTCCTTCCACGTCGGGCGTGGTGCGCGCGCCGTACTCGCCCTTCAGCGCCAGCCGCACGTCGCGCCACTGCGAAAAGTCGACGCCCGTCACCTGGCCGAGCGAGTCGAACAGCACGCGGCCCTGCCGGTCGGTCACGTAAACGCGCAGCTCCACGCGCTTCTTGGTCACGCTGAAGATCTGCGCCTCGAAAGGCCGCGCATACACCGCCTTGAACAGCGGCTGCAGGCGGCTGACGTCGATCGCGCCGTCCTTCAGGTCCTGCTCCACCAGGCTCGCCATCACCTGCGCCGACTCCACCAGCGACTCTTCGGCCGACTCGCGATAGCGCGGGTCCAGGTCGGCCAGCACGCGGTACAGCACAAAGGCGATGCCGATCGCGTAGATCAGCAGGATGCCCACGAAGATGCGGTTGCGCTTGCTGATCACGGCGCGGGCGGCAACTCTTCGCTCAGTGCATAGCCCGAGCCGCGCAGCGTGCGGATCGGTTCGAGTTGCGGCGCCACGGCCTTCAGCTTGGCACGCAGCGTCTTGATGTGCGCATCCACCGTGCGGTCGAAGCTGGCGCTGTCGTCGTCCCACACCTTGTTCAGCAGCTCGTCGCGCGTGTACACGCGCCCGGGCTTCAGCACCAGCAGCCGCAGGATGCCGTACTCGTAGCGCGACAGGTCCAGCGCGCGGCCGTAGTAGCGGATCTGGCGGCGTTCCTCGTCGAGCGCGAACGGCTTGGGCGGTGCGGATGCTGCGGCCGGCGTTGGCGGCGCCGGGGGCCGGCCGCTGCGCCGCAGGATCACGCGCACCCGCGCCACCAGCTCGCGCGGCGAAAATGGCTTGGCGATGTAGTCGTCGGCGCCGAGCTCCAGCCCCACCACGCGGTCGATCTCGTCGCTGCGCGCGGTGAGGAACAGCATGGGCACGTGCGCCCCGCCGGGCAGCGCCTGCAGGCGCTTGAACAGCTCGAAGCCGTTCAGGTCGGGCAGCCCGACGTCGAGGATGGCGAGAGCCGGCGGCTGCGCCTCGAATTCGCGCAGCGCCTGTTCAGCGGTGGCGCACAGCACCGGCGCGAAGCCGTCGGTGGCCAGCACGTACTGGATGGTGTCGGCGATGCCGGATTCGTCTTCGACCACCAGGATGCGGGGGCGGTTGAGCATTTGGGTGGATGGTAGGGGATTGGGGCACGGTGGGGTGCGTACGCTGCGCTCCTTACCCCACCCTACGGGCAAGGCATGGAAGTTCGTCGTTCGTAGGGTGGGGTAAGGAGCGCAGCGTACGCACCCCACCGCCGCGCGTCATTCCCCAAACCCCCCATCCACCACGCCAGCGGCAACACCCCAATCCGCCGGCAAACGCCCCTCCCTCACCCACCGATGAAAGCTCGAGTGCGGCCACTCCGACGCCCGCGTCACGTAGCCATGCTTCACCGGATTGAAGTGGATGTAGTCCACATGCCGCGCATAGTCCCCATCGTCACGAACCTGGTGCTCCCAGAACCTGCGCTGCCAGATGTCGACTTCGCCATTGCCATAGGATCGCTGCCGGCCAATCGCGATGCGGCGCCGCAAGAGCTTGGCAAATCGTTGCTTGATCAACATCCACCGCATGGCGTACGCCGCGTCGCCTGCGGGCATCGTCCATAACGCATGCAAGTGATCTGGCATCACCACCATGGCATCGATCCCGAACGGATGCCGCCTCTTCACCACCATCACGCTCTCCCGCAGCAAATCCACATGCTCCACCAGCCATGAGGCACGCCGATCCCCCAGCGCCACGGTGAAGAAGTAGGTGGCACCCGGCGTCACGGCGCGGACATAGTTCGGCACACATCCTCAACGCGCCTGCGCCGCCACGGTGTACCAATCCACCTTGCGCGTCGCCAGCATCAACACCGCCAGCAGCCCGAACAGCAGCAGCGATCCGAGCAGCAAGGCGTTGTCCTCCGACGCCAGCAGCAGCAGCACCGCGCGCGCAAACGATGAAGCGCGGACTTCACACGGACTTCACACACGCAACACCTGCGCTTCCCACCGCCTTCCCGCGCCCTGCCGACAGTTGCCGGCAGTGCACCCGCACGCAAGGAAGAAACATGACGCAGCAACTTGCCCCCACCCCCGCGGCCGGCTTCGCGCGCTGGCTCGCGGTCACCGTCGCCAGCGCGGCCGCCGCCTGCTTGCCCGTCGCGCGCAGCGCCGACGCGCAGGAAGCGCCGCCGCGGCTGAAGACCGAAAGCCCGTACTTCTTCGTGAAGAGCGACGACCCCACGCTCGACCGCCTGCCACTGAAAGCGACCCGCGTCGACGTGCAGGTCTCGGGTGTCATCGCCGACGTCACCGTCACCCAGCACTACCGGAACGTTGGCACGCGCCCGATCGAAGCCAAGTACGTCTTCCCCGGCTCCACCCGCGCCGCGGTGTACGGCATGAACGTACGGCTGGCCGACCGCCTGGTCACCGCCAAGATCCGCGAGAAGCAGCAGGCCCGCATCGAATACACGCAGGCGAAGAACGAAGGCAAGACCGCCGCCCTGCTGGAACAGCACCTGCCCAACGTGTTCCAGATGAACGTGGCCAACATCCTGCCCGGCGACGACGTGCGGGTGGAGCTGCGCTACACCGAGCTGCTGGTGCCGCAGGCGGGCAACTACCAGTTCGTCTTTCCCACCGTGGTCGGCCCGCGCTACAACAGCCCGCAGTCGGGGCAGGCGCAGGCCGAATGGGTGGCCAAGCCCTACCTGCCGGCCGGTGAAGCGAGCGAGACGACCTTCGACATCCACGTGGCGCTTACCAGCCCGATCGGCATCAAGGAAGTCCGCTCCGAATCGCATGCGCTGGAACTGACCGGCGATGCCGGCGGCCAGAAGGTCGGCGTGGCGCTGCGCAAGACCGGCGGCACCGACCACAACCACGACTTCATCCTCGACTGGCGCCTTGCCGGCGACCGGGTCGAGTCCGGCGTGCTGCTGTTCCAGGGGCCCCAAGGCGAGAACTTCTTCCTGGCGATGGTCGAGCCGCCCAAGCACGTGCCGGCTGCCGCCACCAGCCCGCGCGAGTACATCTTCGTGGTCGACATCTCGGGCTCCATGCACGGCTTCCCGCTGCAGACGGCCAAGGCGCTGCTGCGCGAGCTGGTCGGCAGCCTCAAGCCCAGCAACCGCTTCAACGTCTTGCTGTTCGCCGGCAGCAACCGCTTCCTGGCGCCGCAGCCGGTGCCCGCCACGCGCGCCAACATCGAGCAGGCCATTGCCACCATCGAGCGCATGGGCGGGGGCGGCAGCACCGAACTGATCCCGGCGCTCAAGCGGGTGTACGCCGAACCCAAGGCCGCGGCCGACCTGTCACGCACGGTGGTGGTCGTGACCGACGGTTACGTGACGGTGGAGCGCGAAGCCTTCGAGCTGGTGCGCCGCAACCTGTCGCAGGCCAACGTGTTCGCCTTCGGCATCGGCAGCTCGGTCAACCGGCACCTCATCGAAGGCATCGCGCGCGCCGGCATGGGCGAGCCCTTCGTCATCACCACCGCTGCCGAAGCGCCGGCGCAGGCGGCGCGCTTTCGCCGCATGATCGAGTCGCCGGTGCTCACGGGTGTGAAGGCGAAGTTCGAAGGGTTGGACGTATATGACGTGGAGCCGCCGCAGCTGCCCGACGTGCTGGGCGAGCGCCCCGTCATCCTGTTCGGCAAGTGGCGCGGCCAGCCGCGCGGCAGCGTGGTGATCGAAGGCCTGGGCGCCGACGGCCCGTACCGCAACGCCATTGCGGTCGACGGCAACGCCTCGCAGGACACGGGCGCGCTGCGCTACCTGTGGGCGCGCCACCGCATCGCCGGTCTGTCGGACCAGGAGTCGCTGGAGGGCGGCGACGCGCAGAAGGCGCGCATCACCGAACTGGGCCTGCGCTACAACCTGCTCACGCAGTACACGTCCTTCCTGGCCGTCGACCGCGTGGTGCGCAACACCCAGCCGGCCGACACCGCCAGCGTCAACCAGCCTTCTCCCATGCCCCAGGGCGTGAGCAACCTCGCCATCGGCGCCGAGGTACCGGGAACCCCGGAGCCTGAGACCTGGGGAGCGATGCTGCTCACGCTGTCGCTCCTTGCCATGCTGGCGCGCCGCGCGCGCCGTGCCAGGCCGGACCGCTTCACTTCGTGAGGGCCGCACCATGACGACGTCCTCGCTGCTGCACAAGCCGCTGTTCGTACGCTTCGCCATCCGCGTGGACCGCGCGCCGGCCATCACCTGGCTGGCGCTGGTCGCGGCCTCGCTCGCACCCACCTGGTGGTGGATGGGCCAGCGCATGGCCGACGGCTCGGACGACCCGCTGGGGCTGCTGGCCTTGCTGACGCTGGCGTGGCTCACGTGGCGCTGCAAGGGCCGGCTGCGCGCCTCGCCGCGCCTGGGCTGGCTGGCGGCTGCGTTGCTGCTGGCGCTGCTGTCCAACGCGACGCATGGCGCGTGGCCCGCGCTGCTGTCGGCGCTGCTCGGCCTGCTGGCCATGGGCGCTGCGCTGGCGGCCTTCCTGCCGCAGTCGGCGGCGACGGCGCCGGTGATGGGACTGGCGGTGCTGTCGCTGCCGCTGCTGGCTTCGTTGCAGTTCTATGCGGGCTTTCCGCTGCGGGTGGTGACGGCCGAAGCCGGGCGCTGGTTGCTGCAACCGTTCTTTGCGGTGGAGCGGTTCGGCACGGCGTTATGGGTCGACGGCAGGCTGGTGATCGTCGACGCGCCGTGCTCGGGGGTGCAGATGCTGTGGCTGGGGTACTTCACGGCGTGCGTGGTGGCGTTGCATGCGGCGCAGCGCAACGCGGCGTTCCTGGCGCGGCTGCCGGCGGTGAGCGCCATCGTGCTGGCGGGCAACGTGGTGCGCAATGCGGTGCTGGTGGCGCTGGAGGGGTCGGGGACGCACCTGGCGAATTGGGCGCATGAAGGCGTCGGGCTGGTGGTGCTGGGTGTCGTGTGCCTGGGCATTGCGGCGGTGATGAATCGCAGGGAGAGGGGCGATGTTTGAGAACACGTTGGTGAATCGGGTCGCGTGGAAGGTGGCGTGTGGGGTGGTGCTGCTGGTGTGCGCGGCGATCGGTGGGCTACGCGCTGCGCGCTCTGAGCCCACCCTACGAACAGCCGAAAACCAAGCGCTCGAGTTGCCGCAGGGGTGGCGGCCGCTCGCCCTGTCGGACGTGGAGCAAAGGTTCACAAGGCAGTTCCCCGGCACGCTGGCCCGCATGACCGACGGCCGGCAGGTCATGGTGATGCGCGCCGTCCACCGCCCCACACGCATGCTGCACCCGGCCATCGACTGCTACCGCGCGCTCGGCTACCGCATCGCGGCGCAGCGGCTGCAGCTGGATGACGAGAAGAAGCTGTGGCGCTGCTTCGAGGCCGAACGTGGCGCCACGCATCTGCGCGTGTGCGAGCGCATCGTCGACGCGGCCGGCGCCGGCTTCACCGACACCTCGGCCTGGTACTGGTCGGCCGTGCTCGGGCAGTCCACCGGCCCCTGGCAGGCGATCACCGTCGCGAGTCCGCTATGAAGGCGCTGGTGTACGCGGCGCTGTTCGCGGCGGTTTCACTGGCTGCCGGCAGCTTCTACGCGTTGCGCGCAGCATTGGCGCCACTGCCCGGTGAATGGTCGGTGCCGCTGACGATAGGACCCCTGCAGGTCGAAGCCGGCGTGCCGTCTCTGTTGCGGCTGGCCACCTCCAGCTGGGGTGGGCCGCTGTTGCAGGGCCGCGGCTTCGACACGCGCTTCGGCCGCGTCACCTTCGGCTGGAGCGAAGCGCGGCGCGCGCTGCAGCTGCGCTGCGCACCCTGCACGGTGCAACACCTCACGCTGCCCGAGTTGAACGCCACGGTGCATCGGCAGGGCGAATTGCTGGACGGTGAAGCCTGGGCGGGCAGCGTGCGCGGTCGCTGGCAGGGCGAGCTGTCACGCGACCGCCTGCTGCTGAAGCTGGAGGTCCCGGCTACCGCGCTGGCTGACGGCTATGCGCTGTTCGCTGCACAGGTGCCTGAAGTGAAGCAGGGGCACATCGCCGGCACCTTCTCGCTGCAGGTGCGCATCGCGCTTCCCGCTGGTACCCTGCAGGTGGTGCCGCGCATCGAGGGCTTCGAGGTGAGCGGCCTGGGCACCGAGGCGCTGGCCGGCGCGCGCAGCGCCTGCGGCAAGCGCCGCACGCGACTCACCGCCGACCACTGGCTATCGCGCGCCGTGGTCGCCGCCGAAGACCAGCGCTTCTTCGACCATCCGGGTTACGACCTGACGGAACTCGCCGCCTCCTTCGCGCGCAACGGCCAGGCGCTGCGCATCGAACGCGGCGGCAGCACGCTCACGCAGCAGGTGGCCAAGCTGCTCATCACGGGCGACGAGCGCACGACGGCGCGCAAGCTGCGCGAGCTGCTGTATGCGGTGGAGATGGAGCGCACGCTGGGCAAGGCGCGCATCCTGCGGCTGTACCTGGAAAATGCGCCCTGGGGAACCGATGGCCTGTGCGGCGCGGAGGCCGCGGCGGCGCACTACTACGGCGTGCGCGCCCACGAACTGGCGCCGGCGCAGGCGGCGTGGCTGGCTGCGATGCTGCACAACCCGGCGCTGGAGGCCGGCCGCCACAACCTGGCGCGCGCCCAGTGGGTGGCGCTGGGCCTGCGGGGCCTGACGCGGGCGAAAAAGCTGCAGCTGGTGGAGGAGATGGCGGACGCGGCTACTTCTCGTCCTGCGCCGCAGCCCCGCCATCCCTGAACCGCGCGGCCTCTTGCGCCCGCATCTCGGCCAGGTCCTGGATCGTCTGCTGGCGCATGGTCGCGCGCATCGCGTTGCGGCCTATGGTGGCTACACCGGTACGCGCCCCCGCCTGCCGGAACGCCTCGCGCTGCGCCAGCACCATCGAATCTTCCAGCACGATGGCCCCGGCACTGCTGCGGTCCTGCGCGGGCAGGGGTGCGGTGTCGGTCATGACGGCCGGCGTCGGCATGGTCTGGGCGAAGGCGGCAGCACCGCACACGGCCAGCGCCACGACCGCGGATTGGAGGATGGACGGGTACTTCATGGTGTATCCATGGTCTGCCGCTGCGGCCGGGCAGGCTGTGGCCGCGCAGGCCCAATTACTGTAGGAGCGAGCCGACCGGTGTGGGACCCAGCTTTACCGGCCAGCAACCCTGCAGGTATGGCGCCGAAACACAGCCGCAGCAGACTGGCATGGCTCGCACCTGGAAAGGAAGAACTCATGAACACCAACTACCGCCACCTCGCCGCCGCCGTGCTGCTCGCCGGCATCGGCCTGACCGCCGCCGCCCAGGCGCCCCAACCCGCCACCGTCGCCCCCGGGGGCCCGCCCCCGCACATGCGTGACGGCGGCCCGCGCGGCCCCATGGCCCACCCCGGTGGCGACATGCGCGAACGCATGGGCCGCCACATGGCAGACCGCATGGCCGGCCGCATGGCACAGCTGAAGCAGCAACTGGCCATCACGCCGCAGCAGGAAGGCGCCTGGAACAACTGGCTCAACGCCGTCAGGCCCCAGCAGCGCAACCGCATGGAGCGGCCGAACATGGTGCAGTTCGCGCGCATGACCACCCCCGAGCGCATCGATCGCATCAAGCAGCTGCGCGCCCAGCGCGCGCAGCAGATGGACCAGCGGCTCGACGCCACCCGGGGTTTCTACTCGACGCTCAACGCGCAGCAGCAGCGCGTGTTCGACGAGCAGAGCATGGCCCTGCTGAAGGGCGGGCGCGGCATGCGCGGCGGCCGCCACGGCGGCGGCCAGCACGGCCCGTACGCCCGCTGAAGGGTCAGAACCTGCGGCCGTAGCGCAGCTGCAGGAACTCGATGCCGGGGTTGGGCTTCCTGATCCCGGCGTTCGAGTAGTGCACCAGCCGCAAGCCGAATTCGTGCTCGCGGTTGGCGCCGAAGCTGTAGCCCACACCCAGCATGTCGTGGAAGTTCCACGACGTGCTGAACTGCTTGTTGGGCGTGTGGTAGACCCTGTCCATCCACGACACGCCGATGCCCGCTTCCATGAACCAGTCGGAGCGCCCCGCATCGAAGCGCAAGCGGAACACCGGCAGCAGGCCGAGCTGCACCACCGATTGCGAGCCGCCGCCAATGGCGTCGGCGCGCCACAGGCTGGCATAGCCCTCGGTCTGGCCGGTCACCTCGGTTCCCACCAGGCTGCTTTTCCACGCCCAGGGCCACGCCGCGCCGACGGTGGCGCTCACCGTGCCGTGTTCGGACAGCCCGAACTGGGCGTACAGGGTGGCCGGGCTCAGCCCCTGCTGGGCTTGCGCGAGGAAGGGCAGCGCGGCCAGGGCAGCCGCGGTCAGGCAATACAGTTTCTTCATGGGCTTGTGGTCGGGCTGATGGCCCCGAGTTTCACCGAATTCTGGCGTGCTGTCCCGGCACCACGACACCGCACCGTCCTACACCGCTGCCGCGAGCTGGGCAATAAGAATCGCCCATGAGCGAACACGCCGCCTCGGCCCCGCCGATCACCGTCATGACGGTCAACATCCACAAGGGCTTCACCAGCTTCAACCGCAAGTTCATCCTGCCGGAGCTGCGCGACGCCGTGCGGCAGGTGGGCGCCGACGTGGTGTTCCTGCAGGAGGTGCTGGGCACGCACGACGAGCACGGCAAGAAGTGGAGCGAAAGCTGGCCCGAGGCGCCGCACTACGAGTTCCTGGCCGACAGCATCTGGCCGCAGTTCGCGTACGGCCGCAACATGGTCTATCCGAAGGGCCACCACGGCAACGCGATCATGTCCAAGTTCCCGATCGTGCATTACCAGAACCACGACGTGTCGATCGCCGGCCCGGAAAAGCGCGGCCTGCTGCACTGCGTGCTGCGCGTACCCGGCCAGACGCTGGACATCCACGCCATCTGCGTGCACCTGGGCCTGGCCGAAAGCCACCGGCAGCAGCAGCTGGAGCTGCTGTGCGCCATGGTGCGCAGCGAGGTGCCCGACAACGCGCCGCTGGTGGTGGCGGGCGACTTCAACGACTGGCGCCGGCGCGCGCACGACTTCCTGTGGACTGAGGTGGGCCTGCGCGAGATCTTCGTCACGGCGTACGGCGAGTCGGCCAAGACCTTCCCGGCGCGCTTCCCCATCCTGTCGCTGGACCGCATCTACGTGCGCAATTGCTCCGTGCACCTGCCGGTGGTGCTGCCGCGCAAGCCTTGGGCGCACCTGTCCGACCACGCGCCGCTGGCGGCGGAAATCCACGTATGAACGGCCGTTGGATCGAAGGCAATGCCATCAGCCTGCTGGAAAACGGCGAGGCGTTCTTCCCGCGCGTGTTCGCCTGCATCGCCAATGCGCAGCGCGAGGTGGTGCTGGAAACCTTCATCCTGTTCGAGGACCATGTCGGCCTGCAGCTGCACGAGGCGCTGGTTGCCGCCGCGCGCCGCGGCGTGCAGGTGGACGTGACCATCGACGGCTGGGGCTCGCCCGACCTGTCGGAGCGCTTTCTTTCCACGCTGGCGGCCGAAGGCGTGCGCGTGCACGTGTTCGACCCGGGCCCGCGGCCGTTCGGCTGGCGGCCCAAGCTGCTGCGCCGCATGCACCGCAAGATCGTGGTGGTCGACGGGCAGGTGGCTTTCGTCGGCGGCATCAACTACTCGGCCGACCACCTGCAGGACTTCGGGCCGCAGGCCAAGCAGGACTACTCGGTGGAAATCCGCGGCCCGCTGGTCGCCGAGATCCACCGCTTCTGCCACGGCGCGCTGGCCGAAGGGCAGCGGCACCAGCGCCGGCAGCGCCGGTGGTGGCGCTGGCGCAAGCAGCTGCGCGCCGCGCCCGAGCAACTGCCGCGCGCCGGCAGTGCCGCCGCGATGCTGGTGGTGCGCGACAACCACCAGCACCGCAACGACATCGAAGACCACTACCGCCACGCGATCCGCAGCGCGAAGGAGCGCATCTACATTGCCAACGCCTACTTCTTCCCGGGCTATCGCCTCATCAGCGAACTCAGGCGCGCCGCCCGGCGTGGCGTCGACGTGCGCCTGATCCTGCAGGGCGAGCCCGACATGGCCATCGTGAAGGCCGCCGGCAGCATGCTGTACCACCACCTGTTGCGCGCCGGCGTGCGCATCTTCGAGTACTGCAAGCGCCCGCTGCACGGCAAGGTGGCACTGGCCGACGACGACTGGGCCACTGTCGGCTCCAGCAACCTCGACCCCCTGAGCCTGGCACTCAACCTGGAAGCCAACGTCGTCATCCGCGACCGCGCCTTCAACCGGGAACTGGCGGCCAACCTGCAGCACCTGATGTGCGAGACCTGCAACGAGGTGACGCTGGACCAGCTGGGCGACGAGCGCGGCTGGACGCTGGCGCGCAGCGTGATCGCCTATCACTTCGCGCGCCACTACCCGAGCTGGGCCACCTGGCTGCCGCAGCACGTGCCGCGGCTGTTGCCGGCCTCCCTGTCGCTGGTGACGGCATGCGCCGAGAAGAAATGACCGCGCCCAGCCTGCCGCGCACGGGCATGCGCAGTATCCGGCCCGCCGGCGGGCGCAAGCCCTGGTGGCCGTGGCTCAAGCGCGGCGTGGTGCTCGGCTTCGCGCTGCTGGTCATCGTGCTGATGGCGCGCTTCGCGCAGCGCATCGACTGGAACGAGGTGTGGCATACGCTGGTCAACCTGCCGCCGGCGGTGCTGCTGGCCACCGGCCTGTTCGCCGCCGCCAGCCACCTGCTTTACAGCTGCTACGACCTGGTGGGGCGCCACTACACCGGCCACCAGCTGCGCACGCGCGACGTGATCCAGGTGGCGCTGGTCAGCTACGCCTTCAACCTCAACTTCGGCTCCACGGTGGGCGGCATCGGCTTTCGGCTGCGGCTGTACTCGCGCCTCGGCCTGCACTATGCGCAGATCGTGCGCGTGCTCACGCTCAGCATGCTGACCAACTGGCTGGGTTACCTGCTGCTGGCGGGTGCGGTGTTCGCGCTGTCGCCGCTGGACTTGCCGCCGGCGTGGAAGCTCGATGGGGACGGGCTCAGCCTGGTCGGCGTCGGGCTGGTGGCGCTCGCGGTGGCGTACCTCGTGCTGTGCGCCCGGGCCACGCTGCGCAGCTTCAAGATTCGCGGCCACGAAGTGATCCTGCCGCCCTGGCGCACGGCACTGGTGCAGCTAGCCCTGTCGTGCGCCAACTGGATGGCGGTGGCTGCGGCGATCTACACCGTGCTGCAGGGTCAGGTGTCCTACTTCACCGTGCTCAGCGTCTTCCTGCTGGCGGCCATGGCCGGCCTGGTGGTGCGCGTGCCGGGTGGCCTGGGCGTGCTGGAGGCCGTGTTCCTTGCACTGCTGTCGCATCGCCTGCCCGAGGGCCAGCTGCTCGGCGCGCTGCTCGGCTATCGCGCGCTCTACTACATGGTGCCGCTGGCCATCGCATCGCTGCTCTACCTTCGCATGGAGCTGGCAGCGCGGCGCTTACAGAAAGAAACGCCGGCCGCGCCGCACGCACCGTGAAGGCGGGGGACAATGAAAGCTGCCCTGTTCTTGGACCGCTGATGGAAGCCCGGCTTGCCAGTCCCACCGACATCGTGGGCTTCCGGTCGGAGGCCCGCAACCTGCTGGCGCACAAGATCCCGCCGGAGGACGTGACGTGGACCGCCCCGCCCGACATGGACTGCCTGCTGTCGTCGACCCTTGCAGCCCAGCAAGTGCGTCCCCCGCCGGCGGCCCGAGCCGCCACCGCCATCGTCCCCGCCTCCTTCGTGCGCCTGTGCGAGTACGTGGTCAAGCACCGCGACGCCGACCGCTTCTCCCTGCTCTATCGCCTGCTGTGGCGCCTGGTGCACGAGCCGCACTTGCGGCACGATGCCACCGACGGCGACATGACCCGCGCCCAGCACATGGCGCACGCGGTGCGCCGCGACATCCACAAGGTCAAGATGCACCTGCGCTTTCGCGAAGTGCACGACCCCGAACGGCCCGGCAGCCCGGTCCTGATGGCGTGGTGCGAGCCTGCCCATCACGTGCTGGAAGCCGTGGCGCCGTGGTTCACCAAACGTTGTTCCGGCACGCGCTGGGCACTGATGACGCCGCAGGGCAGCATCTATTCGGACGGCCACCGGGTGCGCTACGCGCTGGCGAGCGGCGGTCCACCCCTGTCGGCTGCCATGCCCGACGCCGACTGGCTGGAGCGCTGGCACCAGCTGATCGCGAATGGACACGCCACCGCGTGACCGCCCCCGCTCGCTTGCGCAACTGAAGGCCGCCACCATGGCGTGCCGCGAATGCCCCATCGGGCAGTACGCGACGCAGTCGGTGGTGGGCCAAGGCAAGCTCAAGCCCCGCCTGATGCTGGTGGGCGAACAGCCCGGCGACCAGGAAGACCTGCAGGGTCACCCCTTCGTCGGCCCCGCCGGCCGCTTGCTGGCCCGCGCGCTGGCGCAGGCGGGCATTGCGCCCGAAGACACGTTCGTGTCGAACGCGGTCAAGCACTTCAAGTTCGAGCTGCGCGGCAAGCGGCGCATCCACAAGAGCCCGACCCAGCGCGAGGCGGCGGCGTGCCTGCACTGGCTGGAAGACGAGATCCGGCTGGTGAAGCCGCGCGCACTGGTGGCGCTGGGCGCGACGGCAGCGCGCTCGCTGCTGGGCCGCGCGGTGCCGGTGATGCTCTTGCGCGGCCAGTGGCTGGCGCGCGAGGACGGCTTGCGCGTGTTGGTGACGCTGCATCCGTCGGCACTGCTGCGCGTGCGCGAAGAGCGCGAGGCGGCTTTCGAGGCGTACGTGCGGGACCTGGCGCAGGCCGCCTTGCCGCCGGCCTGACCGAAGGGCGCTCAGCGCGCCGCGCGCGCCATCTGCCGGGCTTCCATCGGCGTCGTGTCGGGCTCCACGCGTTTGGGCAGGATGCGGTCGTTGTCGTCGAACATCGCCACCGCCACTTCTTCCTGCTCGGCTTCGCGGATGATGCGAGGCTTGCGCAGGTTCATGCCGGTGGCTTCACTGCCCTGCAACCCGATGCCGCCTTGCGCCACCCCGGCCTGCGCGCCCAGGCCGCCTTGCGCGCCGGCAATGTAGGGCCGCCCTTCATACATGGCCGCAGAACCCATGCTCATCTGCCCGGCCGCTTCGAACGCGATCACCGCGAGCAGGGCGGCAAGCCCGACGGCGATCCAGTGCGTAGGGTGATGGATCATGGTTGCAGTTTGGTACGGCGCCGCCTTGCTTGCTGTAGGACACCGGCTGCAACGGGCCTGTTACGCGGCGCTGCTAAGATTCGCCGCTTTTCCGAAGGGACCCTTCTCATCGCCACGTTCGAGATCAAGAGCGCCCAGCTGCCTTTGGTGGCGCTGCTGTTGAAAACCGCCGACCTCGAGGCGCTGGCACAGGACATGCAGGCACGCTTCGGCGACATGCCTGAGTTCTTCGACCACGACCCGCTGGTGATCGACCTGTCGCAGCTAGGGGAGGCGGTGCCCGAGTTCGGTGCGCTGCTCACGCTGCTGAAGCGGCACAAGGTGCTGCCGGTTGCGGTGAAGGGAGGCAGCCAAGAGCAGATGCAGGCGGCGATGGCTGCCGGCCTGGCCAACGGCGAAGACGCCCGCATGGCTGCATGGATTGCGGCCCGCAATGACAAGGCGGAGCCGCCTAAGAACGCGCTGGTCGTCGAGAAGCCCCTCAGGTCGGGGCAGCAGGTCTACGCCAAGGGGCGCGACCTGGTCGTGCTCTCGATGGTCAACGCCGGCGCCGAAGTCATCGCCGACGGCAGCATCCACGTGTACGCACCGCTGCGCGGCAAGGCGATTGCCGGCGCCAAGGGCAACGAAGAAGCCCGCATCCTCACCACCTGCCTCGAGGCAGAACTCGTCTCCATTGCCGGCGTCTACCGCACCAGCGAAGTGCCTTTGCCTCCCGAGCTGCGGGGCAGGGGCGCACAGGTGCGTTTGGTCGACGACCGGCTCCACATGAACGCACTTACATGACCCGAATCATCGTCATCACATCCGGCAAGGGCGGGGTCGGCAAGACCACCACCTCGGCCTCTTTCGCATCGGGCCTCGCGCTGCGCGGCCACAAGACGGCCGTCATCGACTTCGACGTGGGCCTGCGCAACCTGGACCTCATCATGGGCTGCGAGCGGCGCGTGGTGTACGACTTCGTCAACGTGATCCACGGCGAGGCCACGCTCAACCAGGCGCTCATCAAGGACAAGCACAACGAGCACCTGTACGTGCTGGCCGCCTCGCAGACGCGCGACAAGGAGGCGCTCACCAAGGACGGCGTCGAGCGCGTGCTGAAGGAGCTGGCCGGCATGGGCTTCGCGTACATCGTGTGCGACTCGCCGGCCGGCATCGAGACCGGCGCACTGATGGCGATGCACTTCGCCGACGAGGCCGTGGTGGTCACCAACCCCGAGGTATCGTCGGTGCGCGACTCGGACCGCATCCTGGGCATGCTGGCCAGCAAGACCAAGCGCGCCATCGAGGGCAAGGAGCCGGTGAAGGAGCACCTGCTGATCACGCGCTACAACCCGAACCGTGTCGACCAGGGGCAGATGCTGTCGCTGGGCGACATCGAGGACATCCTGCGCATCAAGCTGCTGGGCGTGGTGCCCGAAAGCGACTCGGTACTGCAGGCCAGCAACCAGGGCACGCCCGCGGTGCACCTGAAGGGCAGCGACGTGTCGGAGGCCTACCTCGACGTGGTGGCGCGCTTCCTGGGCGAAGACAAGCCGCTGCGCTTTGTCGATGCGCAGAAGGCCGGCTTCCTCAAGCGCCTGTTCGGGGGGCGGTGATGAGCCTGCTGTCCTTCCTGCTGGGCGAGAAGAAGAAGACCGCCAGCGTCGCCAAGGAGCGCCTGCAGATCATCCTGGCGCACGAGCGCAGCGGCCGCAACCCGGGCCAGCCCGACTACCTGCCGGCGCTGCAGCGCGACCTGGTGGCGGTGATTTCCAGGTACATCAAGATCGACCCCAAGGACATCCGGGTGGACCTGCAGCGGCAGGACAACCTGGAGGTGCTGGAGGTGAAGATCGAATTGCCGAACTGATCGCCCCCACGAAGGCATAAAATTGCCTTCATGAGCTCGAACATCGTAGTACGCGTGAGCCACCGGTATACCGCGCCGGTCGATCGCGTGTTCGACGCCTGGATCACCCCGTCGCAGGCATCCCGTTTCTTCTTTGCCACCCGCACCGGCAACGTCATGCGTTGCGAGATGCAACCGGAGCCCGGCGGCCACTTCGTGGTGACCGACCGGCGCCCGCAGGCCGACGGCGACGAAAGCGTGATGGACGCCGAGCACCGGGGCGAATACATTGAGGTCGACCGCCCCAAGCGGCTGGTGTTCGACTTCAGCGTGCCGCCCTACAGCGACGTACCCAGCCGCGTGGCCATCGACTTCCAGCCGCTTTCGTGGCAAAGCTGCGAGCTGGTGCTGACACACGATTTGGGCGACAGCGACATGGCCCGCGCCTACGAGGCGCAGACCCGCGAAGGCTGGGCCAAGATGCTGGCCAAGCTCGAGCGCGAGTTGTTCCCGCGGCGCATCGGCGTGCAGTTGTAGTTTGCGGCGGTCACGGCTGGGGCAGGCCATCAAGCCAGCCCTTTAGCGCCGCTTCAACTATGGCAAGACAGAGCACTCGGTCTGAGAGGAATTCGGACAGGCTCTTTGCTGCCAAGAGTTGGCGCGCTTCGCCGACGAAGTGCAGGAGATCCGCAACGTGGGCCGGCCCGCGGTCCATCGCTACTGAAACAAAGGCTTGAGCTGCGCCTCGATGGCTCGCCGGCGGAAGGGATTCTGCAGCACAGAGGGGAACGCCAAGTCGATTCGACGCCCCGCAAAAGCCTCCGACAGCTCCTGCTGCATATCGACCAGGGCAAAACCGCTCGGCGCCTCGCCAGGCACGAACTCCACCAGCAGGTCGACGTCACTGTCTGGCCGCTCAGCCCCTACCGCAGCCGAGCCGAAGAGGGACAACCGCTGCACGTGATAGCGACGGCAAATATCGGCGATGCGACTTTGTTGGGTGGCCCCGATTTCCATGCAAGCAATTATGAAGCCGACCGCTTTCGACTGCAGTTGTAAATACAACCCGCGGGTAAACACTGGCCCGACCTGTCGTCTGGCCGACAGGCGAGTCCGTTATGGCGGAGGCAGACTCCCATGGAGACCCGCCTTATGTCTTCAACCGCCGTCCAGGACCCTTTCGATACCGGCTGCGTGGTGATCGCCTCGCTGGCGCCCGCCACCCTGAGCCGGTTCGACCCCATGCTGCGCCGCCTGCTGGCCGGCACGCAGCTGTTCGTGAAGCATGCGGACGGGCGCTACCACCCCAAGGGCTGTGCGCTGGGGCTGCCGCACTGCTTCGAGTTCAGCGAGTTGGTACGCGCTGAAGCTCGCTCGGTCTAGGCTAGCGCCGCCCTTCGCCCTGGTTGGGCCCGCCCTTGCGCATGTGGGTCTGGTTGTTGCCCAGCAGCTGGTCGCGGTCTGACCGTGAATGCGGCGTGCGCTTGCCTTCGTTCTTCTGCGTGGGCGCCTCGTTGCCCTGCTTGTTGAAGTCGTTCTCGACCTTGCCCGACAGCGCAGCTTGCTTGTCCTGCGGGGGGCGTTTGTAACTGTGCGTCATGGTTCACTCCTTTGTGACCCATTCTGGGCAACCCGCCGCAGCCCGGCTGTCGGAGAAGACCGGCTTTACGCCTTGACCATCAGCATGGCCTCGATCTTGTTGCCGTCGAGGTCGCGCACGAAGGCCGCGTAGTAGTTGTCTGAATACTCCTTGCGGAAGTCCGGCGGCCCGTCGTCCTTGCCGCCGAGCTTGAGTGCCGTGGCGTGGAAGGCCTTTACCTCGTCGATGGAATTGGCCATGAACGAGATGTGCACGCCGTTGCCGGTGGTGGCCGCCTGCCCGTCGTAGGGCCGCTGGATCCAGAACTCGGGGAATTTGCGCCCGTAGCCGGCGCCGCCTTCGAAGTCCATCACGCACTTGACCTGCAAGGTGGCCAGCACGGCGTCGTAGAAGGCCTTGGCGCGCGGGTAATCGTTGGTGCCCAGCGAGACGTGCGACAGGACGCTGTCGGAGAGGTTGGACATGGTGTGCTCCTTGGATGTGTGAGCTGCGCAGCGTAACCGTCAACGCAGCCGGGATTTGTCATCAGGGATAGTCGTAGTCCTGGTGGCGCGCGACCACCCGATCATCGAGCACCCACACCACGATCTCCGCCGTGGTCCGCACCACGCAACCGGCCAGCACGTGTCCGCCCGTCACCTTGCCTTGCGCGTCGCTCACGCTGGCATGCAGGTGCACGCCGCCGCTGCCCAGCGTGCCGGCCAGTGAAAGCACTTCCAGCGGCCCCGGCACCACTGTTCCCTCGTCCTGCGCGGCGAACCGCAGCACTGCCTGGCCCAGGCTACCGATGCCAGAGATCACACAGCCGGCCGGCAGGGAAAGCTTCTCGAGCTCGACTCGCAAGTCGTCGCCTGGCTTCAGCCTGACCACTTCGATTTTCATGCCGGAAGCATCGCCCACAACGGCACCGCTTCGATACCACCGCCCATCGGATAGCGGTGCATCCCCGGGTGGACCACGTAGAGCTTGTCGAGTTTGAGGTCGTCGATCGCGATCCGCATCGAAGGGGTGACCTTCGGCGCGTCCGCCCGCTTGAATTCCACCCCGATGCGCTGCATGCCCTTGATCATCAGCAGGTCCAGCTCGGCACCCTGGTGCGTCGCCCAGAACCACGCCTGGTCGGGTTTGGCGATGCGCAGCACCTGTTCCAGCGCAAAGCCCTCCCAGCTGGCGCCTGCAGAAGGGTGTCGAACCAAGTCGGCCGTGCTCCGGACACCCATCAATGTATGGAGCAACCCGGTATCCCGAAAGTAGATCTTGGGAGCCTTCACTTGCCTCTTGCCAAGATTCTCATGCCAAGGCGGCAACTGCCTGACCATGAACGTGTCAGTCATGTGGTCCAGGTAGCGGCGAACAGTCGACTCGTTGGCGCCCAGCGACTGGGCAGGCCGCGCGGCATTCCACGTTTGCCCGTGGTAGTGGGCCAGCATGCCAAGAAATCGATGCATGGCTTGCGCCGGAACAGCGCCTGCAAATTCCGGAAGGTCGGTACGCAGGAACCGGTCGATAGCCATCTCGCGCCACTGAAAGCTGAGGTCATCGTCCGGCGCCAGGAAGGATTCGGGGTATCCCCCCCGCAGCCACAACCGGTGCACTGCATCGTCTTCTACTCCCACTTCGTCGAGGGAGAAGCCGGTGACTTCGACACTCGCCATCCGACCGAGGAGCGACTCGCTTTGCTTCAGCCGATTGCGTGCGGCACTACCCAGCAGCAGGTACTGCCCGGGTCGGTTAATGTGTGTCGGCCGGTCTATGAGTACGCGCAGAACCTGGAAGAGTTCGGGGGCATAGTGCACTTCGTCGATGACCACCAGCCCTTCCAGTTGCGCCAGCGCTTCCATGGGATCCGAAAACAGCGCCCGGACATGGGGACGCTCAAGATCGAAGTAGTTGGGGTGGTTCGCCGGGAGAAACTGCCTGGCTAGCGTGGTCTTCCCGATCTGCCGCGGGCCGACAAGTTCGACCGCCCTGAAGAAGCCCAGCAGGCTGCTGATGTGCGAGTGAAGTCGGGCCCGGTAGAGCATGACGTCACGTTACCATGAAAATCCCGCTCTCAATGCGGGAATTTCATGGTAACTAAACCGGCCGAACCCCCACCAGCCACTCGTGCAACCCGAACACGAACACCGCATACACCGCCAGCCCCACCCCCACCGTCACGGCCGTCATCGCCCCCGACGGGTTGTCGAACTTGCCCGACCCGCGCTTGCGCGCCGCGCGGTAGCTGAACACCGCCCACACCAGGAAACCGCCGAACAGCAGCACGTCGGCCAGGTTGCCGTTGGACAGCAGGTGGGCCAGCGCCCACAGCTTGACGCTCAGGATCTGCGGGTGGCCCAGCTTCGCCTTGATGCCGTTCTTCGGCACGTACGCCGCCACGAACATCACGAACACCGGCAGCATCAGCAGCGCCGTCACGTGCCGCATGAAGCCCGGCGGCGTCCACAGCGGCACCTGCTGGCGCGCCTGGCCGTAGCCCCACACGATCAGCACGAAGGTCGCGATCGACACGACGGAGTACACCGCCTTCCACGGCAACTCGCCGATGCGTGCGATGGTCGCCGTGCGCCACCCGTCGGCCACGACGCGGGTGGAATGCACCCCGAGGAACAGCAACAGTCCCAGCACGAGCATGCCCATGGTGAAGTTCCCTCGTTTGGTTTTGGAAGGGTCGGACTTTACGCCCGGCGGTCAACGGTGGCTACCACCCCCCGCCGGCCGGATTGCCTGGCTCCTGTTGTCTCCTGGAATTCTTGAAGAGACTGAATAGCCGTAGTAGCAGGAGCCCGGCCCCCGCTGTGGACAACCGAACTTTCGGCCTGTAGCGACAAGGACTTGGCGCGTGTTGACGGCTGTGGGCAGCCGTGCTTCGGTGCTGTCGTCCAAACAGGGACAACTTGGCGGCTGGGCCGTCCGCTGTGGACAAGCCACCAGTTGTGCCGGGTTGCTCCACAGGCTTGTGCAGGCGGATATATTTTTTTGCTGCAGCGTGAGAGCCACAGGCCCGATTCAGCTTGACTCGGCTTCCGCCTCGGGCCACAGGTTCGGAAAGTAAAACCGCAACGCGTGCTGCGGCACACCGAATCGAACCTTGCCGTAAGGCGAGTAGGCGACAACCAGCCCGCGCCGCAGCAGCGCACTGACCTGGGCCGTGGCCAGGCGATCGCCCAACCCGAGCAGGGCCTTGAAGTCGCTTCGTTCCAGTTCGCCCTGGAAGGCAAACAGGTAGTGCAGCGCCCGCAATGCCTCGGTGCGCACGCCTTGCCGGACGACCTCTTGCTCGAAGTGCAGGCAGGCTGCAATGCGGTCCTTCATCTCTTCGAGCCGGAGCATCCGGCCCATGAAGCCAATCTGGTCGATGCACAGGTCCAGCACGTAGGCGATCCAGTCGACCAGCGCCTGCTCAGAGAGGTTGCCGCGCCCGTCGAGGTCGCCGGCACGGGGTTCGCCGGCCCGCGCCAACAAGGCAAAGTAGTTGTCGCGCGTCCGGGCAAATCCCCGCAAGGGCGACCACAGGCCGTTGGTCAGCCCCAGTTTGCCCATGACGAGGTGCGTGTGAAGGCGCATGACGCGCCCATTGCCGTCACGAAACGGGTGGATCCATCCGAGCCTGTGATGCGCCGCTGCTGCTGCGACCAGCTGGAGCTCACCCCTGCGCACCGAGCGATAGAAGCCGGCCCAGCGGTCGAGCATCGCCGGTATGGCGCCGTGAGCCGGTGCCGCGTGGACACCAACGGCCACTTCGCGGTCGCGCAGCACGCCGGGCAGCAACGCATCGTCATGTGGCAGACGGGCGAACAGATCCTGATGGATATCGCACACCATCTGGGCCGACCACACGTCCGACATCGACCAGCGCTTCCAGCGCGACTCGAGCTGTTCTTCCGTTGCCATGTGCGCGACGGCAAGCAGTTGCCGGTGCGCCCTGTCCTGGTCGGATGAATAGTCGTTGCGTAACGCCCTTTCGATGTCGAGCGGCAATGTGTGCTGGCCCTCTATCTTGTTGCTGTAGTACGAGTTCATCGCCCTCAGCAGGGTGCGCAGGCCGGCCAGCGAGCCTGGCTGGGCAAACCCGGCAAGCCGGTCAGCGGCGCGCTGGAGGTCGTGGGCGCGCTCGAGCAAGGGGCCCAGGCGGTGCTCACCCGGCAGCAGAGGCTCCATTTGGGCCGGGTGGTCGTACAGCGGGAATTTTTGCGACTTGGCAGTCATCCGCAAATTATTGATTTAAAAGGAAAAATTATTCAAATCTGCGAGATGGGATGCGAGATTCTCCAAGCTGCCCCTAATCCAGCTCCTTGGCTGCCTTGCGCACCCCCGCCGGCAGCGCATCCTCCACCACCTTGTTCCCACCCTCGCGCACCTTGCCACGCTCCACAACACGCATCTCGACATGCAGCCCCGCCGCCGCTGCCATGTTGACCAGGGCATCGATGCCAAACAGGTTGATCTTGCCGCGTGTGAGATCGGAGATCCGTGGCTGGGTCACACCGAGCTGCTGGGCTGCCTGTGCCTGGCTCATGCCGGTGCGGGCAATGTAGTTGCCCAGCGCAATCATCAGCTCCGAACGCAGCTTCATGTTCGCGGCCTGTGCGTGGGTGTCCTCGATCGCGTCCCACACGCTTGCGAACAGCTTCTCGTTCATGCGATGCGCTCGATTGTTAGCATGCGCCAGAAATATACAAAATCTTGTATCCGCGTGGCGCCCCCCGCTTGCCTCCGTAGCCCCCGTAGGCTGGGGTCGCGACCCCAGCTATCCCACAACCGGCTCCAGGTACCTCCTGATCGCCTCCCCCACCTTCGTCTTCGGCGCCTTCTGCACCTTCACCAACAGGTCATGCGTGCAATCGAACACGTCGTACCTGCGCTCCAGGTCGCGGTGGATGCGTGCCAGCAGCGCCGCCGTCACCTCGGCGTCGGCCATCGCGCGGTGCGCGCGCCCCGAAAACGACAGATCGTGAAACGCCGCCAGCGACGCCAGCCGGAAGCTGCGCGCCTCGGGGTACAGCCGGCGCGCGAGCAGCATGGTGCAGGCGAAGGGCTGCGCCGCGGGCATGTCCAGGCGCGCCAGCTCCGCCGCCCAGAAACGCCGGTCGAACGACGCGTTGTGCGCCACCATGGGCGCGTCGCCGACGAAGCGCGCCGCGTCGGCCATCACGCTTTCGGCCGGCGGCGCCGCGCGCACCATGTCGTTGGTGATGCCGGTGTACGACTCGATGAAGGCGTTGATGTGCACGCCGGCGTTCATCAGGCTCTGGAAGCGGTCGACCACGCGGTCGCCTTCCACCAGGACGATGGCGACCTCGGTGGCGCGGTCGCCCATGGTGGGGGAGAGGCCGGTGGTTTCGAAGTCGATGATGGCGATGGGCACGTGCCGAGCATAGCAACCGCGGCCGGCGTTACAGCACGTCCTCTGCCCAACGCGCAAACTCTTCAAGGTCTGCGAGCAGCCTTGCGCCCTCTTCCCGTGACGCCTTGCGTGTGCCGTACGGCACTTCGTCCTTGAAGCTGAGGATTCGGCGGTACCGGCGCTCCTGGATTTCAGGCAGCAAATTGCCCATCACGTCCCTGAGCACGTCCGGTGTGTCCTCGTCCACGGCGAGAGCAAGGTCCACATCGCTTCTGGGTTCATCCGTCGCGCGCGCAACGCTGCCGTAGAGCCAGGCCGAACGTATGTGTTTCTCCTGCGCCAGGGCTTCGCGCAGCCGGGCTTGCAACGACTCCCAGTGGGCGCGTTCGGCCTCGAAGAGTTGGCCCAAGGCTGAAACCACCGGCTGCTCTACTGCGGCAGCGAAGAGTTGCCCCCGCGCCGGCCCTAGAAGTGCGCAGCCCAAAAGCCAGCTTGCCGCTGATTTCGATCCAGACTAGACTTGGTCTGAATTGACCATCCGCACAAGGGCAGAATCCGTGGCTACGGTGAACATCTACGACGCGAAAACCAGGCTGTCCCAGTTGGTCGACCAGGCCGCGGCCGGCGAGGACGTGGTGGTGAGCCGCAATGGCAAGCCGCTGGCACGCATCACGCGCCTGGAAGGGCCGAAGCGCCGTGTCCGGTTTGGCTTGATGAAGGGCAAGCTGGTGGTCCCAGCCGACTTTGACACCCCCCTTCCCGCCGATGTGCAGGCGGCTTTCGAGGGACGTTGATGCGGTTGCTGCTGGACACCCATGTTTTCCTGTGGGCAGTCGCCGGATCATCCCAATTGAAGCCGGCGACCCGCCGCCTGATCGAGGCTGCTGACGAGGTGCATGTGTCGGCCGCTTCCATCTGGGAAGTTGCCATCAAGGCCCGCTTGGGGAAGATCCAGGCCGACCCGGACGACTTGGCGCAAGCGATCACGGCCAGCGGATTCCTGGAGCTTCCGATCAAGGCGAGTCACGCTGCGGGTGTCGCCCGCCTGCCGCCACACCATCATGATCCATTCGACCGGCTGTTGGTCGCCCAGGCCCTGGCCGAGCCACTCAGGTTGCTGACAGCGGATGAGACGTTGGCCCAGTACAGCGACGTTGTGATGCTGATCTGAGCCTGGGAAGAGGCCGGTGGTTGGGGCGAGCCAACGCTTCCTGCTAGCATTTTGGTGAGTAAGCACCAAGGTGAACCTATCGCGCAGAAACATGTCCGCGCCGTACGGCGCAAGTCGTGACGCCTCGCACCCGGGGACCGTCACGGTCTCTGGAAAGCCAAGCACGGATGTCCCTCCCGGGACCTTCAACAGCGTCCTGAAGCAAGCTGGTCTGAAGAGTGAGGTCGCATGCAGTATCTAGTCGTCATTGAACAAGGGCCCACCAGTTTCGGGGCCTACGTACCCGATCTGCCGGGGTGCGTCGCTGTGGGCGAAACCCGCGAAGAAGTGACCCAGTTGATCCATGAGGCCATCGAGTTTCACATTGAAGGCATGAAGGAAGACGGGCTTCCGATCCCTGCATCGCATTCCTCCAGCGCGATCGTGGAAGTCGAGGTCTAGCTAAGCGCCAGCGCCACCTTGGTAGGGATGGCGCTTCCCGCCGGCGACGGCCCCATCCATCTCTTCGACGGGTACCGGCTTACGAACCCGGCCGACGAACCGCCCCCTGAGTCCAGCCGGCTCCCCTGCCTGACGCAAGCGCTTCGGCAGCCGCCTTCACGGCCGCGACCTGACCGCGTGTGAGCGCTTCCAACGGCGTCGCCCTGTTCAATGACCCACGAGGGTTCATGAAAAACTGCAGCTTCGCTCCACCAGAAAGGCTCCCAAGGAGCTTGGTGATTGCTTCAAGCTGACGCCTGTCATACCGGGCGTCGCCATAGAAGGCCGGGAAGTAGCGTGTGCCGTCCAGCTCCACGACTCCACGTGCGCCCGCTTCGCCGTATCATCAAGCTGCATCAAGAGCCGGGACCCCCCCCACCAACCTGCCAGCCGGGCAAGGTGGTCCGCCCAACAGCGATGCGGCCTGCAAGGCAACCAAGCGGCTGCGTGACCTGTCGACTCCCCTTTCTTGATGCGGGCGCTTTGCCTGATTGCCTGCCCCGCACCCCGCGAAAAGGCTAAACCGGAGATCGACATGAGCCATCCTGCCATCGACCTGCACTACCGCCCGCGTTCGTACTTCTGGGCCGCGGACCTGAACGTGCAGCTCTCGTCCGACATCAAGGGCGCCGAGCGCAAGCGGATGTACGAGGAGGCCGTCGAGTCCGGCTTCCCCGTTCTCCCCGCCCTGCTGCAGCCCAAGCTGGACGAAGCAGACCGCAACGCCTGGGGCCGCTGTCACCCGAGCTTCATGGGTGGCGAGTACCTGCCGGACCGCGAAGAGCGGCAGGTCGAGATCGCCCGCATCGTCATCGACAGCACGACGCAGGACGTGACATGCGTTTATGCAAAGGAGACCGAGGCGGGCATCGAATACGAAGTGGTCGACGAGTACGACGGCGGCACGCTCAGCGGCAGCGCCACGCGAACGTCCACGCAGCCGATTACGCTGGGCGAGCTGGTCGACTTCTTCCTGGGTGCATGGAAGCTGATCGACTGCATCGATTCGAACTTCGGAGAGGTGCAGCGGCGAATCGACGAGTCGTGGGGGACGCTCGAGCTAGGCGGAAGAAACTTTATCCAGAAGCTCGCCCCAAGTTGTCATGTATGGTACTCCTACCAGATGACCACTGGTCGCCAAGAAAGCCGCGACCTGAACAGCAGATAGCTGTGCAATCCAAGTAGCATTCACGAAGCCGATCTGGACACATAGGTAGCTCGGCCCGCCAGGCTTGGGATAACCCGTCGCCTTTAGCGCCTCGCTGGATAGCAATTCGGGATCTGAGAGAACGCGCGCAAGCTGAAGTTCTCCGCTGGCGGGACAGTAAAGGAGCACAAGCTGGCTGTGTAGCAATGACGCATCGGCCGATACTCCACCAGTTCGACCAACCGCTCGCACGTTATAGGTCTTCGTTCTCCGAATCCAAACAAAGTGCTCCGGGCTCTTTACAAATCCGAGGAGGACAGTCGCAGTTCTAGGAGGGCCCTCCGAAACGACAGAGCGGTCAGGGTGTTTGCGACCAAAGACTTCCTCCAACCAATATCGACTTCGCTCGTGCTCGGTCAGACGGCGTGCAAGGTGCTCGATCACGTCCTCCAAGAACTGTGTTAGTTGCTGAGTGCCAGTCGCGCTCCCCTCCGCAGTGGGGCGCAATACAAACGCACCTAGACCGGGCAACAGCTCGTGATACTCCGAGAATGGCCGTTGGGAAATTTCCTGATCACCACCTGGATACAGTACGTAGGCACCGGCAGTTCTGCGAATGGCGTCTCGATACGCGTGCATCTTGAGCAAATCGTCACGGCGTGCTCCCCCTCGAATGTCGCGGTCGAGCTCCTTGTCGCCGGCAACTACGTCGTCGGCAGCACCGATGATTTCCTTCAAATACTCCACCCGATACTTCGCATCAAAGTGAAGGACAACTGCCTCAATAGGACCTCCTTCGGTCGGTGCGGGCGCTATGACTAGTGAGTAATCAGGCCTCATGCTCCGTGTCCAAGACCCATGCGGGTAGCTGTAGGTTCGATTGAAAAAGAGATCTACATTCAGCTCACGGCCAAACCTCACAGTCGAACCTGAAATGACCTTTTCCTTGCCCTTGTTCAAGTCGATTGAGAGACCATCCCGTCGCCTGATCAACAACGAGGCCAAATTAAAAGGCCGCCCTAGGACCCGACCCACAACTGTGCTGAGTTGCAGAAACGCCCAGTACTCGTAAAGAGTGGCTACATCACGGGACCCAGCCTTGAAGGCTGATTCTGAGTCTTGCCACGAAAGGAGCGCCGCCAGCTCAAACTCAAGAAATGCGCCAAAGACTTCTCGGTAGCCTTCACGTCTCAGAAGCACTTGGTTATCCACCGGAAACGTAGACAACTTGCCGACGCCAACAAAGAGCTCCCGCCGCAGCAAATCGGATACGGCTGCTTGTGCACTTCCGAGTTCACGACACCCGCGGGAAATGGCGGGCGTCTGAGGCAGATTAGACAAAGCGTCCTCCATGTCTGACAGCACCTGCTGCCACTGAAGGAGAGCGAACTTGACAAATCGATTCGGAACCGTGTCCAGGGTCGAATCAGTGCGTCGTCTGTGAATACTGGGGAGAGTGCCCCCAGTCGTCTGGAGATCGGCCGGGCGAAGTCCTAGTTTGGCGAGTTGTCGCGAAATTGTTCCTCCACCCGCAAGCCCCCTTGAGAGATCAACCCTCTCCAACTGCTCGTCCCAGTTCACGTGTGGACGTTGGAGAACTTCGTGCATAGCAAGTTGAAAGCGCTCCGACTTCAGGAGCGACTGAAGAAACTCAAACCGTTGATAGAGTGTCCCTGAGTCACGGCTGACGTCCTGCTCAAACACTAACTCGCTGGCAGCAAATTTCTCCATCACAACTTCTGTCATCTTAGCTGCGACGTCGTTTAGCATCCAGCGATACTCGTCCTCGAACGACAGTTTCCTTGATCGAACTTCGATCTCGAGTTTTGCGCATTCAGCTGAGCCGACGAAAAGAGTTGCCTCTACGAAGCCGACGGACAAACCGGGACGCAGGCGGCCAGTGCGCCCGGACGAGTCATCGGGGTTGAAGACCTCAATAGGCTCGGCAGTCAGACTACCCGTGTCCGCACCCCGCCATTCATATCGGTACTCTTCACCCTCAATCAACTGGATCACACCTGAAGAATCGCTCCCTGGTATGAACGGGCCAATCGTGTCGGGGCGAGAAGGCAGTCGGCTCACGCACAATCGGAGCACTCCATTACTGGCGACCGCTTCAACATTCACAACGCGCATTCCGACCTATTCAGCGAAGCTGACGAATTGGTTCGTTCGAAGGCTTTCCATCATGCGTTCGATCTTCCGAGTCGAGGCTTGCAATCGAGGGGTGACATTGGGAGAGGCTCCGGCACTCTCTGAGCCTTCCTGACCGCCCTCGCTAGGCAGAACGCGACAAAAGCTGGCGAGCGACGTGAGTGGCCCTTCGAGCTTTCTTCGTGACCCGTGAAGACGAGGAAGAATCTTTTGGAGGACGACGAGGTCAAGCACAGCATCGATGCCGACCACGCCGGCCTTCTCAGCCATGGCTGCGAATCGGACCGCTTCATAAAAGACGCGATGCCCGAACTCGTGGTTCGAGCGACCGAGAAGCCGGTGCAACTGATGCAGGCGTTCTATGAGCGCGGCCTGAGAACTGAAGGGCTGAGTGACATGCCAACCATCGTCGCGACAAATGACCTGCAAGCCGCGGACAAGGTCCGCATCTCCTTTAGCGCACACGCCAGGCTTCTTCGGACTTAACGTGAGATCCGCCGTGCCGACACGAAACTCGAGCGTGTTCGCGCGATCTAGAACCTTCGGCGAGAACATGTAGGTCGTCTCATCCACATTAACCGTTCCCACAATCCATAGATTCTTCGGGACTGGTATCAGTGGCGCTGCGTCGCTGACCGCACGCCAGCAACCGTCTTTGCGTTGAGAGAGATTTGGGAGGCATGGCTGCCCTGACTCCATGCCGGACAACAAGTCGGCGAAGTACCTCTCGACATGGGCAAGATTCATCTCATCAAGCACGAGCAAATACGGATGCTGCGGATCGCGGTGCGCGCGCAACATGAATTCGAGCGAAACCGGCACGTGCCAGGCGGCCAGACCGTTTTCCGTTGGCCTCAGCGCATCTTGGTAGCCAAGAAGCGCCTCGGGCCCCGTCCAGTCGGGGCGGACAGGTAGAACCAGTTGGCGCCCTCCGAGCCAGTGCCCGAACTGCAGCGCAATTTGGGACTTCCCTGACCCCGACAGTCCGGTCAAGATCAGAAGTGGTTTTGTTGTGAGAGACGCAACGAAGGACGCGACTACGGTCGAGTGCCTCTCACCGAAACTCACGCCACAGTCCAGCAAAGCCTCCGCGAAGCTGGTGGTTGCCGCTCCAAGGTCAACTTTTACGGGCAACCCATCGTCCTCTGGTACTTCGCCGGCAGTCGGCTCTTCCTCGGACGGTTGGACCTCGAGTTCGCGTTTATAGGTATCGATTACGGCATCAAGCTGCGCCTGTACTTCGTCCAAATTGATAGAAGTTGCATCGAATGCAGCGGCGACAAACGATGCGCCGTAGCGAGGAGGTGCGCCATTCATGTGCGATGAGAACCAGCGGGCGACGGTCTCAACCGCGGAGTCGATGCGCCAGCTCCGGACTGGAGGCTCCGTCTCGCTGACGCCATAGCAAAGTAGGAGTTTCTTGTGCTCTCGAAAGAACAGGAGATCAGGATAAATTCCCTTCGAAACCCGTTCTTCTCCTCCGAGAAACGCAATCCACGGTACGCGTGCGAAGACGCCCTGTCCGAAGCTCACCTTCACCCTTAGGCCACGATATTGGCGAACATAACCTTGTGTTCCCAATTCGGTTCCGTCCATAGCCTGCTTTACAAACTTCGCCAGATCCTCGCGAAAATCCTCCTTCTTCGCCACGATTTCAAAGCCAAGCTCGCCGAGCTTCCTGAAGCAGGCGGATTCCGCACCCCCGGTGAAGCTTGCCCTATCGAGTGGCTCGCCCGAAGCGACTTCCACGGCCAGTGAGAGCACGTATTTTGGTGGGTATCGCCGACCGTCGTGAAGCAGGTCATAGCTGACCGATTGGGCACTAGAGGGAACTCCTTCGTCGTCAATACGTCTCAACGCTTCTCTGACATGATCCGGTGTCAGCCCCGCGGTCGCTTCCGCGAGAGATGCACCACCCCATTCGTCTCGAAGCGGCGGGACGTAGTAGTCCAGATCGGTGCGACCATATGAACTCTCCAAACCGCTGCGAATTGCACGCAGCTCGCGATCTAGCTCGAGATTGCTCATGCGTCGGATCTCTCGCTTGTCGCGTTTGGAGAACTGCAGTGCAATGGCACGCCTGTCGGTCTGCCCAAAAACCCGCTCAAAATCGTCCGGAAAGAGCAGGAAGAGGAGCATGTGTCGAAACTGCCTCCCGTCTGCGTCTTCGAGGCCACTGAGCCACTCGTCAAAGCCCCAAGGGGATTCCAACAGCCGGGCCTGCTGCGCAACATCAAGCTTGCGAAACGAGCGGACCAAATTGATGCAAAAGACGAGTTCACGCCACTGGTTCTGATTGAAGCCCGGCCCGCCGCTACCAATGCCAGCGAGCGTCTCGTCCTGCACAAACGGAGAATCGGCAGGGAACAGTTCCCCAGACCAGCCCCAAATTGTTTGCAGGGTTTGGCGCTTTTTAGATGCTCTGATGTTTCGGGGGCAGAGATAGAGGAGCCACATCATCTCGGCCGCAAGTTGAATCGCATCGGGTCCCGCCGGTGCAAGCTGCGCCTTCAACTTCTCGAGAAAATTACCTTCACCGACGTCCAGACGCTGGATGTAGAAGCGATCAAGCGCATCGAGTAGTTCGTTCGTCCAGAGCGACTTCCCGGTTAGGACTGAACCGCCCTCGACTAGCGCAGATCGTGCCCAATGAGAGGCCGCCTTCAGAATAGTGCTTGGTTCGACTTCGCCGCAGTACCGACTCATCACACTCCTCCATTTTTCAACGGAGCATACGCGTACCGCCCATGATCAGCCAAGCCTCAGTTGCCGACTGCTTCGCAGGCATGCGCCGCAGAGCTGGGCAAAAGGTTCTAGAAAGAGTGTTGGCCTGCTGGACGCTTCTCGGAGCGGGCAATCGCGGGTTGTCCCGCTATGCTCTATCCACAGAAGTTGTTGAGGAGAGAGGTTCCAAATGGGGCGCAGGCGTACAAGCACGGCGGAGGCATTGATGGATGCCGTGGCGTTGCTGCCGGAATGGGGCGGCTTGTTATTGGCGGTCGTCAGCTATGTCCTTTTCGATCAGCTCTCCAGGCTGACACCTGTGTCGCCTACACCTGGCCAAGCCGGATCACTCTTGCTGGTAGCGGTGCTCGCCGCAGTCGGGGTGGCCGGGAAGATCGTCGTTCCCGCCCTCTGCGTCATCGCAGCCATCGTATCGTTTGCGAGGCGCCGCAAACGCAAACAGCTCGTTTCCGGCGCGATGGCCGGAGGTACTGCCGCGGTCTCGCAGATGACGTGGCGCGAATTCGAGGCTTTCGTGGCCGAAGTCTTCCGAAGGCGCGGGTACACCGTTGACGAGCACTTCACAGGCGGTGCGGACGGGGGCTATGACCTTCAGATGCGCAAGAGCAATGAACTCGCGCTCGTGCAGTGCAAACAGTGGAAGGCCTTCAAAGTCGGCGTGACGGTGGTGCGGGAGCTGTACGGAGTAATGGCGGCGCGCGGCGCATCCGAGGGCTACGTGGTGACTTCGGGCGTATTCACATCAGAGGCCATGGCCTTTGCGCAGGGGCGGAACATCGAGCTCTGGGATGGAAGCAAACTGCTCCAGCTGCTGGCAACCAGAACCGTGGCCGCTCCTTCCATGGCCGCTTCCACCTCGCCGTCACCTGCATGCCCACGTTGCGGAGCGGGCATGGTCAAACGAACCGCGAAGAAGGGCGCTAACCCAGGAAGTGCCTTCTGGGGATGCTCACAGTACCCAGCCTGTAGGGGTACGCGCGAAGCTTAGCCGCCGGATTGGCTAGCTACACATCAATATTCGCCGCCCTCAACGCATTCTGCTCAATGAAGTCCCTTCTTGGCTCCACCTCATCCCCCATCAGCATCGTGAACACCTTGTCCGCCTCGATCGCATCCTCGATCTGCACGCGCAACAGGCGCCGCACCGTGGGGTCCATCGTCGTCTCCCACAGCTGCTGCGGGTTCATCTCCCCCAGCCCCTTGTAGCGCTGCCGCGCAGTCGCATTCTCCGCCTGCCCAATCAGCCACTTCATCGCCGTGCGGAAGTCCCCCACCCGCTCTTCCTTCGCCCGCTCACCCTCGCCGCGCACCACCCGGGCGCCTTCGCCCAGCAGCCCGCGGAAGGTGTTGGCTGCATCGGCCAGCGCCGCATAGTCGGCACCATGCACGAAGTCTTGCGTGATCACCGACGACTTCACGTTGCCGTGGTGCCGCCGCGAAATCCGCAGGATCGGCTTGTCGGTGCGCACGTCGAACTCGCCGGCCACTTCGGCGTCGGGCAGCTTGGCTTGCAATGAGATGGCCGACGCTTCGGCGTCGGGCACGGTGTCCAGGTTCAGTGACACGCCGTCGGCAATCGACCGCAGCGCCTCGTCGTCCATGAAGCCGCTCAACTTGCTGATCACGCGCTCGGCCACCTGGTGCTTGCGCGCCAGGTCCGCCAGCGTGTCGCCCGCCAGCACCTGGTTGGCCGCGCCGCCCGTATGGACCGATGCGCCCAGCAGCGCGATGCGCAGCAAAAAGCTATCCAGCTCACTGCCGTCCTTCAGGTACAGCTCTTCCTTGCCCGCCTTCACCTTGTACAGCGGCGGCTGCGCAATGTAGATGTGGCCGCGCTCCACCAGCTCGGGCATCTGGCGATAGAAGAAGGTCAGCAGCAGCGTGCGGATGTGCGCGCCGTCCACGTCGGCGTCGGTCATGATGATGATGCGGTGGTAGCGCAGCTTGCCGATGTCGAAGTCGTCCGCACCGCTCTTGCCGCTTTCAACCGCCGCCTTGCCGATGCCGGTGCCCAGCGCGGTGATCAGCACCACGATCTCGTTGCTGGTCAGCAGCTTCTCGTAGCGCGCCTTCTCCACGTTCAAAATCTTGCCGCGCAGCGGCAGGATCGCCTGGAACTTGCGGTCGCGGCCCTGCTTGGCGCTGCCGCCGGCCGAGTCGCCCTCGACGATGTAGATCTCGCACAGCGCCGGGTCTTTCTCCTGGCAGTCGGCCAGTTTGCCGGGCAGGCCCAGGCCGTCCAGCACGCCCTTGCGGCGCGTCATCTCGCGCGCCCTGCGCGCAGCCTCGCGGGCGCGCGCGGCTTCGACGATCTTGCCGACGATGATCTTGGCGTCGTTGGGCCGCTCCTGCAGGTAGTCGTGCAGCTTGCTGGCCACCACGTCTTCGATGGGGCCGCGCACCTCGCTGCTGACCAGCTTGTCCTTGGTCTGGCTGGAGAACTTGGGCTCGGGCACCTTCACGCTCAGCACGCAGGTCAGGCCTTCGCGCATGTCCTCGCCGCTGATTTCCACCTTGGCCTTCTTGGCCAGCTCGTTGTCGTCGATGTACTTGTTGATCACGCGCGTCATCGCCGCGCGCAGGCCGGTCAGGTGGGTGCCGCCGTCACGCTGCGGGATGTTGTTGGTGAAGCACAGCACCTGCTCGTTGTAGCCTTCGTTCCACTGCATCGCCACTTCGACGCCGATGCTGGTGCCCTGGTCGCTCATCTTGTCGCCGATGGCGTGGAAGGCGTTGGGGTGCAGCACCCGCTTGCCCTTGTTGATGAAGTCGACAAAGCCCTTCACACCGCCGGCGCCCGAGTAGTCGTCCTGCTTGCCGGTGCGCTCGTCCAGCAGCTTGATGGCCACGCCGTTGTTCAGGTAGCTCAGCTCGCGCAGGCGCTTGGACAGGATCTCGTAGTGGAAGTCGGCGTTTTCCTTGAAGATCTCGGCGTCGGGCAAGAAGTGCACCTCGGTGCCGCGCCGGTCGGTCTCGCCCAGGATCTGCATGGGGCGCACCAGCGCCTTCTCGCCGGCCGGGCCCTGTTCTTCCACCACGTCGCCGCTGACCGTGACGAAGCCGCGGCTGAATTCCAGCACGTGCACCTTGCCGTCGCGGCGCACCGTCAGGCGCAGCATCTTGCTCAGCGCGTTCACGCAGCTCACGCCCACGCCGTGCAGGCCGCCCGATACCTTGTAGCTGTTCTGGTTGAACTTGCCGCCGGCGTGCAGTTCGGTCAGCGCGATCTCGGCGGCGCTGCGCTTGGGCTCGTGCTTGTCGTCCCACTTCAGGCCGGTGGGGATGCCGCGGCCGTTGTCCACCACGCTGATGGAGTTGTCGGTGTGGATGGTGACGACGATGTCGTCGCAATGGCCCGCCAGCGCTTCGTCGATGGCGTTGTCGACCACTTCGAACACCAGGTGGTGCAGGCCGGTGCCGTCGGAGGTGTCGCCGATGTACATGCCGGGGCGCTTGCGCACCGCCTCCAGCCCTTCCAGGATCTGGATGGAGCTGGCGCCGTAGTCGTTGATGCCGTCTTCGGGGGTGGCGGCGGGGTCGGGTTGGGCGTGTTCTTCGGCCATGTACTTGCTGTTCTCAAAACTCTTTAAGGACCAAACCCGCCGTTGAAGGCGGGTTGGTCATCCAAGGACGCGGCCTTCAGGCCGCGTTTTCCTCTAGATTCGCATCGGCATCACCACATACTTGAACGCCGCGTCTTCCGGAATGGTGATCAGCGCCGAGCTGTTGCTGTCGGCCAGCTCCATCTTCACCATGTCCTGGCCCATGTTGGCCAGTGCGTCGATCAGGTACGTCACGTTGAAGCCGATTTCAATGTCGTCACCGGCATAGTCCACGTCGAGCTCGTCCACGGCCTCTTCCTGCTCGGCGTTGTTGCTGGCCACGCGCAGGGTGCCCTTTTCCAGGTTCAGGCGCACGCCCTTGAACTTTTCGCTGGTCAGGATGGCGGTGCGCTGCAGGCTGGCCAGCAGCGGCACGCGGCCCAGGGTCACCGAGTTCTTGTGGTTCTTCGGGATCACGCGGTTGTAGTCGGGGAACTTGCCCTCGACCAGCTTCGTCACGAACTCCATGCCCTCGAAGGCGAATTTGGCCTGGTTGTTGGCAAACTGCATTTCAATGGCGCCGTCGGCGTCGGACAACAGGCGCTGCATTTCCAGCACGGTCTTGCGCGGCAGGATCACCTCTTGCCGCGGCACTTCCACGTCGAGCATGGCGCTGCCATAGGCCAGGCGGTGGCCGTCAGTGGCTACCAGCGACAGCTGCTTGCCTTCGGCCACGAACAGGATGCCGTTCAGGTAGTAGCGGATGTCGTGCACGGCCATGGCAAACGACACCTGGTTCAGCAGGTCCTTCAGCACTTTCTGGGGCACGCTGAACTTGGGGCCGAAGCTGGGGGCTTCCTGCACCAGCGGGAAGTCTTCGGCCGGCAGCGTCTGCAGCGTAAAGCGGCTCTTGCCGCCTTTCAGGATCAGCTTGTTCTGGCTGGACTCCAGGCTCACCTGCTGGTCGGACGGCATGGTGCGCAGGATGTCTATCAGCTTGCGCGCGCCGACGGTGGTGGTGTAGTTGCCGCTGTCGCCGTCCAGCTCGGCACTGGTGCGGATCTGGATTTCAAGGTCGCTGGTGGTGAACTGCACGGTGCCGCCGGTCTTGCGGACCAGCACGTTGGCCAGGATCGGGAGCGTGTGGCGCTTCTCGACGATTCCGGCCACCGACTGCAGCACCCCCAGCAGTTTTTCCTGTGTTGCCTTCAGGACAATCATGTCTTCCTCTTCTTCTATTCGAATTGTGTATTTTGGCGCATCCCGTCACCCTTTCAACGTCTGCTCCAGCACATGCAACTGCTGGTTCAGCTCGGTCATCTGCTGCCTTTCGCCGCCGATCTTGCGCACCGCATGCAGCACCGTGGTGTGGTCGCGCCCGCCGAACAGCTCGCCGATTTCGGGCAGGCTCTTCTGCGTCAGCTCCTTGGCCAGGTACATGGCAATCTGGCGCGGCCGGGCAATGCTGGCCGGGCGCTTCTTGCTGTACATGTCGGCCACCTTGATCTTGTAGTAGTCGGCCACCGTCTTCTGGATGTTCTCCACGCTGATCTGGCGGTTCTGGATCGACAGCAGGTCGCGCAGCGCCTCGCGCGCCAGCTGGATCGAGATTTCTTTCTGGTTGAAGCGGCTGTAGGCCAGTATCTTGCGCAGCGCGCCTTCCAGCTCCCGCACGTTGGACCGCACGTTCTTGGCCACGAAAAAGGCCACTTCTTCGGGCATTTCGGCGCTTTCGGCCTTGGCCTTGTTGATCAGGATGGCCACCCGCATTTCCAGCTCGGGCGGCTCTATGGCCACTGTCAGGCCGGAATCGAAGCGCGAAATCAGCCTTTCGTGGATGTCCACCAGCCCCTTGGGGTAGGTGTCCGAAGTCATCACGATGTGGCTCTTCTTGGCCAGCAGGGCTTCGAAGGCGTTGAAGAATTCTTCCTGCGTGCGGTCCTTGTTGGCAAAGAACTGCACATCGTCGATCAGCAGCAGGTCCAGGCTGTGATATCGGTGCTTGAACTCGTCGAAAGTCTTGCGCTGGTAGGCTTTAACCACATCCGACACGAATTGTTCAGCGTGGATGTACAAAACCTTGGCCCCGGGCCGGTCGGCCAGCAGCTTGTTGCCCACCGAATGCACCAGGTGGGTCTTGCCCAGGCCGACTCCGCCGTAGATGAAAAGCGGGTTGTAAAGCTGCCCCGGCGTGCCCGACACGTGCATGGCCGCGGCGCGCGCCATGCGGTTGGCCGAGCCCTCGACCAGGTTGTCGAAAGTCAGCGCGGTATTCAGCCGCGTCTTGAAGGCGGAAGAAGCGCTGTCTTCCTCCGGCTCGGGCGGCTCGGTGACCGTGCGGATCGGCGCGACGGCGGCAGGCTGGAAAGCACGGGCGAGGGCTTCGCGCTGAGTAATCGCTAACTCCAGCTGCACCGGCTGGCCGTACATCTTCTCCAGCATGCCGGCGATGCGGCCGGCATACTGCGCGCGCACCCAGTCCAGCTTGAACCGGTTGCCCACGTACAAAGTCACCTTGGAGAAGTCGTCGGACACCTGGGCCACCAGTGGCTTGATCCAGGTGTTGAACTGCTGTTCGGGTAGTTCCTGGGCCAGCTGGTCCACGCAGGCCTGCCACAGGCTGTCGCCTGCGCCCAGGCTGGCATTGGCAGCCAGGCTGTTGTGTTGCCCCTCGGTCATCGGAATCCGTTCGCTCCTGTGGATTAGTTTTTGGCGGCGAAACGCTGCATTCTAGTTTGTGAAGACCTTATCCACAAATCTTCGGCGGGTCGCGGCGTGCCGGCTCATCCATGCCCGCAAGCCCGGCCGGCGTTGTAGGGGCAGGCATTTTCGACGATAATCTTGGGTTCCCCTGAGAACCATCATGAAACGTACCTACCAACCTTCCAAAGTGCGCCGTGCCCGCACCCACGGCTTTCTCGTGCGCATGAAGACGCGTGGTGGCCGCGCCGTCATCAATGCGCGCCGCGCCAAGGGCCGCAAGCGCCTGGCCGTCTAAGCCGGCATTCGCGGCTTTTCCCGCGGGTCGCCCCTCGTCGTGCAGCGGCTGAAGAACCGGGCCCAGTACGAGGCAGCGATGGCGGGAGGCACCATTTCCCGCACGGCGCATTTCGTGCTGCATCGCGCAGGGCTTGGGGCCCAAGAGGCCCAGGCCCTGTTTGCCGTGCGCGACCAGCCCTGGGTCGGCGCCGTCGTGCCCAAGCGCTGGGCCAGGCGGGCGGTCACCCGCAACGGGATCAAGCGGCAGATATACGCGGTGAGTTCTTCCTTCGAAGCCAGCCTGTCCTGCGCCGCCCATGTGGTGCGGCTGCGCGCAGCGTTTGCCAAGGATGAGTTCAAGAGTGCCTGGTCGGAGCCGCTGAAGAAGGCGGTGCGGGGCGAGTTGCTGCAACTCTTCGGGCAGGTCCAGCCATGAAGCGCCTGCTGATCGCCCTCGTCAAGCTCTACCGCCTGACCCTGTCCCCCTGGCTAGGCTCGGCCTGCCGCTTCACCCCCACCTGCTCGGTCTATTCCATCGAAGCCCTCGAGAAGCACGGCGCGCTGGGCGGCTCGTACCTGACAATCGCACGCATCGCGCGCTGTAACCCGCTGTGCCGCGGCGGGCATGACCCGGTACCCGACCGGCTGTTCTCGCGCCTCACCAAGAAAACAACGACATGACAGACATTCGCCGCTCCATCCTGTGGGTGATCTTCGGCTTCTCCATGGTGCTGCTGTGGGACCAATGGCAGGTGCATAGCGGCAAGCCCGCCACCTTCTTTCCCTCGGCGGCCGTCAAGACGGCGTCGGCCCCGGCCACGCCGGCCAGCGGCGCGCCCACGGCGACCCCGGGTGCCGTGCCTTCGGCCACCGGCACCGCCACGGTGGCCGCCGTGCCGCCCAGCGGCGGCGCCAGCGCACCGGCCGCGCCGCGCGAGCGCTTCACCGTCACCACCGACGTGATGAAGGTGACCTTCGACACCGAAGGCGGCAGCATCGTGCGCAACGAGCTGCTGAAGCACGTGGCCGAAAGCGCGGGCAAGGGCAACAGCCCCTTCGTGCTGATGGACCAGCGCCCCGACATGGTCTACGTGGCGCAGTCCGGCCTGATCGGCGCGCCGGAGCTGCCCAACCACAAGACGGTCATGACGGCCAGCGGCCCGCGCGAGCTGAAGGAAGCCAACGAGATCGCGGTCCGGTTCGAGTCGCCGGCGCAAGGCGGCGTGAAGCTGGTCAAGACCTATACGCTCAAGCGCGGCTCGTACGAGATGCAGGTGAAGCACGAGGTGGTCAACGCGGGCGCGGCGCCCGTCACGCCGCAGCTCTACGTGCAGCTGGTGCGCGGCGCGTCCGACGCCAACACCGGCTCGTTCATCACCAACCCCACCGGCACCTTCACCGGCCCGGCGGTGTACACCGAAGACAAGAAGTTCCAGAAGGTCGAGTTCAGCGACATCGACAAGAACAAGGCCGACTTCCAGAAGGAAGCGACCACTGGCTACGTGGCCATGGTCCAGCACTACTTCGCCAGCGCGTGGATCCTGCCTGAAGGCACCAAGCACGAGAACTTCGTGCGCAAGGTCGACAGCGCGCAGTTTTCGGTGGGCATGATAGCGCCGCTGGCACCGGTAGCGCCCGGCGCCACGCAGGCCGTCGAGGCCAAGCTGTTCACCGGCCCGCAGGAAGAGAAGCTGCTCGAAAGGGTGAGCCCCGGCCTCGACCTGGTCAAGGACTACGGCATCTTCAC
Organism: Burkholderiales bacterium; assembly: GCA_016213325.1. Taxonomy (GTDB): domain Bacteria; phylum Pseudomonadota; class Gammaproteobacteria; order Burkholderiales; family Burkholderiaceae_C; genus Ramlibacter. Next base: position 190,488 of record JACRAY010000026.1, read on the forward strand.
CATCATCGCCAAGCCGCTGTACTGGCTGCTCGACAAGCTGCACAGCTTCATCGGCAACTGGGGCTGGTCCATCGTGGCGCTGGTGCTGATCATCAAGATCGCGTTCTACTGGCTGCAGGCCAAGGGCTACGAGAGCATGGCCAGGATGAAGGCCATCAACCCGCGCGTGATGGCGCTGCGCGAGCGCTACAAGGAGAACCCGCAGCAGATGCAGCAGGAGATGATGCGCATCTACAAGGAAGAAAAGGTCAACCCGCTGGGCGGCTGCCTGCCCATCCTGGTGCAGATCCCGGTGTTCATCGCGCTGTACTGGGTGCTGCTGTCCAGCGTGGAGATGCGCAACGCACCGTGGATCGGCTGGATCCGCGACCTGGCGTCGCCCGACCCGTACTACATCCTGCCCGTCATCATGACCGGCACCACGCTGCTGCAGACCGCGCTGAACCCGGTGCCGCCCGACCCGATGCAGGCCAAGATGATGTGGTTCATGCCGCTGATCTTCAGCGTCATGTTCTTCTTCTTCCCGGCGGGGCTGGTGCTGTACTGGATCACCAACAACATCCTGTCGATCGCCCAGCAGTGGTTGATCAATACGCGCATGGGTGTGCCGCCGGAGTTCAACCTGCCGAAGTTCTCGTAGGTTGTCATTGCGGGCTTGACCCGCAATCCATGACAATGGGTGCGCCATGCCCCTGCGCCAGGACATCCGTTTCTGCACCACTCGCGACGGCGTGCGCATCGCCCATGCCGCCAGCGGGACCGGCCCCCCGCTGGTACGGGCGGGCACGTGGATGAACCACCTCGAAGTCGAAGCACAGGAAGCCGACAGCGTCGTGCGCTTCGAGCAGCTGGGACGCCGCAATACCGTGATCCGCTACGACGCGCGGGGCTCGGGGCTGTCGGACCGTCACGTGCCGGAAATCACTTTCGAAGGGTTCCTGGCCGACCTGGAAGCGGTGGTCGACGCGCGCGAGCTCGCCACGTTTTCCCTGCTCGGCGTCTCGGCCGGGGCAGCCCTCAGCCTGGCCTATGCCGTCAAGCACCCGCAGCGCGTGGAGCGTGTCGTCATCCTGAACGGCTTCGCGCGCTCCTACTTCAGCGCGAGCACCGCAACTGCGGAACTGCGCGCCGAAGCAGAACTCATCCTGCGCACTGCGCAGCAGGGATGGGAGTCGGACAAGCCGTTCTTCCGCGAGATGTTCGTGCGGCAACTGGTCGGTCCTGCCGCGCCGAAGGTGCGCGAGGAGGTCGAACACCGCATGCGCGCTTCGATGACGGGCGAGATGGCCGCCCGGCACCTGCGCTGCAACTACGCGACGGACGTCCTGGACTTGGCCGGCCGTGTCGCCTGCCCGGTGCTGGTGTTCCATTCGCGCAGTGACGAAATGGTGTTGTTCGAACAGGGCCGCAAGCTCGCCGCGGGCGTCCCAGGCTCTCGCTTCGTGCCGCTGGAAGCCAGCGCGCACTACCTGCTCACCACGGACCCCGCCTATCCCGTCTTCCAACGGGAGATGGAGGCTTTCCTGCATCCGGGTGAGCCTGCCGGCGCGCGGCTCACGCCGCGCCAGGCCGAGGTGCTCACCCAGGTGTCGGTGGGCCAGACTGACAAGGAAATCGCCCGGGCGCTGCAGTTGAGCCCGCGCACGGTCGAAATGCACGTAGCGGGCGCCATGAAGGCGCTCGACTGCGCTACCCGGGCCGAGGCCGTGGCCAAGGCCGCGGCGGCCGGACTGCTGCCGTAGGGCCCTGATGACCATCCGCCCGGACATCCGCTTCTGCACCACCGCCGACGGCGTGCAGCTCGCGATGGGCCTGTATGGCAAGGGGCCGCCCATCGTGCGGGCAGCTACCTGGCTCACGCACATGGAGCGTGATGTCGAGTCCGACGGCAACCGCCCATGGATCGAGGCGCTGTCGCAGCACCATACCTACGTCACCTACGACATGCGCGGCTGCGGGCTGTCGTCGCGCCAGGTCGACGACGTGTCCGTCGACGCCTGGGTGCGCGACCTCGAGACGGTGGTCGATGCGCTGGGGCTCGAGCGGTTTCCGCTGGTGGGCTTCTCGCAGGGCGCCGCCATCGCGGTGCGCTACGCCGCGCTGCATCCCGAGCGCGTGAGCGCGCTGGTGGCTTTCGGCCCCTTCGCCACGTCGTACTTCACCACCGGCAACCCCGACCCCCGCATCCGCGAAGAAGCCGAGATGCTGCTGAAGATCGTCAAGCTCGGCTGGGGCCAGCAGAGCCCGGCGCTGCGGCAGGTGTTCGTCAGCAAGTTCATGCCCAACGCCAGTGCCGAAAGGCGCAGTGCTTTCGACGACTACCAGCGCCTGACGGCCGACGCCGGCATGGCGGAACGCTGCATGCGCGCCATGTTCAGCGTGGACGTGCGCGCGGACGCGAAGCGGGTGCGTTGCCCTGCTTTGGTATTCCACTCCCGGCGCGACCAGATGATCCACTTCGAAATGGGTCGCAAGCTGGCTGCCTTGATCCCCGGCGCGCGCTTCGTGCCCATCGACAGCGACAACCACTTGCCCTTCGGCGACGAGCCGGCCTGGGCGACGGTGGCCGGGCACTTGCGTGACTTTCTCGGCGAGGTGGCGCCGCTGCCGCAGGCGGTGCACCTCACGCCGCGGCAGGCCGAGGTGCTGTTGCAGGTGTCGGCAGGCCACACCGACAAGGCCATCGCCCGGGCGCTGCAGCTGAGCCCGCGCACCGTCGAAATGCACGTGGCGGGCGCCATGAAGGCGCTGGACTGCGCCACGCGCGCCGAGGCCGTGGCCAAGGCTGCGGCTGCGGGCTGGCTGGCACCACGGTAGTCCTACCGTAGCCGCGGGCGGGCGATACCGTAGTCCGCACACTGCCCGGATTGGCGGGCGCCGACCAAACTGGCTCCATCGCACCACCAACCGCGGAGCCCGACATGAACCTCACCCTCAACGCCTCCTTCCTGCCGCAGCAGCCCGCCCGCCGCGAGCCTGCGAGCCGCACTCAGGGCCTGGCAAAGGGCGCCCTGCTGCGCATCGACCGCCCGCTCGGCGCCGTGGTGCAGTGCAGCCGCGGAACGGTGTGGGTCACGCATGACGGCGACCCGAAGGACGTGGTGCTGGAGGCCGGCGAAAGCTATCGCAGCCGCTCGGCGGCGCGCCTGATCGTGCAGGCGCTGGAAGACTCCGACTTGTCATTGCGGACTTGATCCGCAATCCATGGCACTGCGGCGCGATGGATGCCGGATCGAGTCCGGCATGACAATACATGGATGCTCGAGCGCCTCGACCAGCCCATCGCCGCCATCGCCACCGCCCCCGGCCGCGGTGCCGTGGGCATCGTGCGGGTTTCGGCCAAGGACGTGCGCCCCATCATCGAAGCCGTCTGCGGCCGCGCGCTGGAGCCGCGCGAAGCGACTTACCTGCCCTTCAAGGCGGCCGACGGCAACGCCATCGACCAGGGCCTGGCCATCCACTTCCCGGCGCCGCATTCCTACACCGGCGAAGACGTGCTGGAATTGCAGGCGCACGGCGGCCCGGTGGTGCTGCAGCTGCTGCTGGCGCGCTGCCTCGAAGCCGGCGCGGCGATCAACCTGCGCGTGGCCGAGCCCGGCGAGTTCACGCGCCGTGCCTTCCTCAACGACAAGCTCGACCTGGCGCAGGCCGAGGCGGTCGCCGACCTGATCGACGCATCGACCGAAGCCGCCGCGCGCAGCGCAAGCCGGTCGCTGGCCGGCGAGTTCTCGCACGAGGTGCACACGTTGCGCGACGGGCTGGTCCACCTGCGCATGCTGGTCGAGGCCACGCTCGACTTCCCGGAAGAAGAAATCGACTTCCTGCAGAAAGCCGACGCCGCCGGCCAGCTCGCGCGCCTGCAGGAACAGCTGGCCCGCGTGTTGCAGCGCGCACAGCAGGGCGCGTTGCTGCGCGAAGGCATCAAGGTGGTGATTGCGGGGCAGCCCAATGCGGGCAAGAGCTCGCTGCTGAACGCGCTGGCCGGCGCCGAGCTGGCCATCGTCACGCCGATCCCCGGCACCACGCGCGACGTGGTCAGCCAGACCATCCAGATCGAAGGCGTGCCGCTGCACGTGATCGACACCGCGGGCTTGCGCGAAGGCGGCGACGTGGTGGAACGCATCGGCATCGAACGCGCCTGGGACCAGATCGAAGGCGCTGACGCCATCGTGTTCCTGCACGACCTGACGCGCGCCGATGAGATGGAATACGTGCAGGCCGACGAGCGCATCGCGCGCGACCTGGCCGACCGGCTGCCGGGGCAGGTGCCGGTGGTGGATGTGTGGAACAAGGTGGATGTCATCCCCGCGAAGGCGGGGACCCAGGGCGCCCTGTCGCTCGACCTGTCCGCCAAGACCGGCCAAGGCATCGACACCCTGCGGCAGCGCCTGCTCGAAATCGCCGGGTGGCAAGCCTCGCCCGAAGGCGTGTTCATCGCCCGCGAGCGCCATGTGCAGGCGCTGCGCCGCGCGGGCGGCCACTTGCAGGCGGCCGAAGAACTACTGGCCCTGCAGGCCGAGGCGCTCGACCTGCTGGCCGAAGAGCTGCGCCTCGCGCAGAACGCGCTGAACGAGATCACCGGCGAGTTCGGCGCCGACGACTTGCTGGGCGTCATCTTTTCGCGCTTCTGCATCGGCAAGTAAGCGCAGCGACCCGCTTTGCTGGCGCAGCACGCGCGGCCATGGTTGCGGCAAGTCCGTGCACACGATGGACTCTTCCACCCGGTCGACCGGCATGCCGGTGCGCTGCAGTTCATCGGACGGCCACACCACCACGGCGCGCTCGACCACCCGGTTCATGCACAAGGCGCGCAGCGCGCCGACTGGCACGGCCACGCGCAAGCGTGCACTGCCCACCCCGGCATCGGCGCCGCAGGCCCAACCGGTGGTGTCCGGCCAGCTGCATTCACGCAGGCCCATGGCCACTTCTTCGATGAACTGCGGCTCCACCACCACCAGCAGCACCGGGATGCGGCCCGGCAGCTCGCCCAGCAACTGCGTCGCCAGCGCCACCGGGTCCTGCCCCGCGGCGATCATCGCGTCGATGCCGGGTGTCGCATTGGCTTCGATGAAGAAGCCGCCGGGGCGCGAGATGTCCTCGGTGATGTAGTCGACGCCGCAGTACTGGATGTTCAGCGCGCGCGCCAGCGACTCGGCGGCGCGTGCCACGTCGGCGTGCACGCGCGCGGTCTCGTCGATGCAGATGCCGCCGGTGGACAGGTTGGAGTTGCTGCGCAGCTTCAAGGTGCGCCCTGCTTCGGGCACCGCCTGCAGGCTGGCGCCCTGCGCGGCCAGCTGCCGCTCGAGCACTTCGTCGAACTTGATGGGCCGCAGGTAGCGGCTCTTGGGCATGTTGCGCGAGCGCGGCCGGTTCAGCTCGTCGATGAGCTCCTTCACCGTGCGCTCGCCGTCGCCCACCACCGACGAGGGCTCGCGGCGGATGGCGGCGACCAGCCTGCCTTCGAGCACCGTGAGCCGGTGGTCGGAGCCGCGGGCGAACTTCTCGATGAGGATCGGGTGTTGCGTCATGGCGCGCGCCGCGTCGAACGCAGTTTCCAGTTGGGCCAGGTCGCGAATGCCGGCCGTCACGCCGCGGCCGGCACCCAGGTCGTTGGGCTTCAGCACGCAGGGCCAGCCGATCTTGCGCGCGGCCGCCGGCAGGTCGTGGCGTTCGGACACCAGCGCGAAACCGGGCGTCGGCATGCCCAGCGACACCATCAGCGCCTTGGTCCGCACCTTGTCGCGCTGCAGGCGGGTGCCGATGGCGCTGTCGTCGATCGACTGTGTCTCCTCGAACACGCGCGAGCGCCGTCCCCAGCCGAATTGCCAGTGCTTGCCCGCGGGCAGCCACTGCTGGTAAGGAATGCCGCGCACGCGAGCGCCCTGCATCAGCACGCGCGCCTGGTAGTCGGGGTGCCACTGCCTGCAGCGCTCCCACAGCGCTTCGAGCTGCCGGTCGGCTGCTTCGAGGTCCAGGCCCTCGGGACGCGCGGCCTGCGAGACCAGGGATGCTGCCAGCTCCAGCGCCGCTCGGCTGGTGGCCAGGTGGTGGTAGCCGAGCCAGGCGATGGGCCCTTCGCCGCCCGGGCGCGCACCGGCTGCGTGGATGAAGCCGCGGATTTCGTTGAGCGCGCCTAGCGACCATTGCGCGATGCAGTCGGCCTCGCCTGCACACTCACCCACCCAGTCGGGGAACGCCTCGCGCATGCGCGAGATGGCCAGCGGCCCGTCACCGTCCGGCCCTTTGACGATGCGTACAACGACGACGGGTTCTGCGGCGAAAGGATTCGGCCCGGCGTATTCGGCGAGGTGCAACACGGACAACATCGGCCGATCATCGCACCGGCCTGACCGCTCATCGCCGTTGGCGGTTACACCCGCCACGGCCGAGGTATCACGTGCAACCGCAAGTTAACTGCGCTTGTGGCGCGGCGCGCAGCCCCGTACTGTGCAGCCACCATGAACGCACCGCTTCGCCTCCCCATCCGCTTCGACGTGCAAGGCCTGCTGAAGGCGATCGCGCAGAACGACACCGAAGACTCGTTCAAGCCCGCGTTCACCAACGCGCAGTGGGAGCTGTTCGCCACCTACATGCAGCCGTTCGCGCTGTCCAACGGGCAGGTGCTGATCGAGCAGAACGCCACCGACCGCACGGTGTACGTGGTCGAGGCCGGGCAGCTCACGGTGCATTACGAAGACGCCAAGGGGCGGCTGCGCATCGCCACGGTGGGCCCCGGCTCCGCCGTCGGTGAAGGCGCGTTCTTCTCGCGCCTGCCACGCAGCGCCACCGTCACGGCGTCCACCGCGTGCAAGATCTGGTCGCTCACGCCGATCCGCTTCACCGAGCTGACCAATCGCCAGCCGACGCTGGCCGTGGAAGTCGCGATGGCGCTGGGCTCGCTGGTGTCACGGCGCCTGTCCAACCGCCCGAAGCGCGTGGCGGTGACCTGAGGCGGTTTGCTGCAGCGCAACTTATTTCACGGAAGTGCCTGTCCGCGCGGGGCAATCGCACGGTGTTGTGACTTAGTACGCTGCAAATTTCCAGCGCCGGACTACACTGCGCTAAGAGAAGTTTGCAAACCAAAGGCCACTTTATGGCCCGGAGGACCGCGATGTCCCTGTTCAGCTGGCTGACCCCCGCCAAGAAAAAATCCAAGGCCCCCGCCCAGCCCGACTCTTCAGGCCTGTCGCGCATGGATTCCACCAAGCCTTACCCGCCGCGCGGGGGCCACCACGAGGACAACGCTCGCCCGGCCAACCGCAAGCACGAAAGGCTGGCGCGCCGCGAGCTGCTGTACGGCGTGGTGCGCGAATGCATGGCCAAGGCCGGCGTGGTGTCGGCCAGCTACAAGTTCAAGGTGCTGTCGCTGGACGCGCGCGGCCGCGAATTCATGGTCATGGTCGACCTGGCGCGCGAATACGGCAGCGCCACCGGCGGCTTGGCCGAAATCGAAGTGATGGTGGCGCAGAGCGCCAAGGCACGCTACGACATCGTCATCACGGCGGTCTACTGGCGCATGGCCGACCACGTGGCGGTCGGCGTCAACGGCGCGCGGGCCGCACCGGTTTCCCGGCCGGCTCCCCTGGTGTCGCAGCCGGTGCCGCTGGTGTCGCAACCTACGCCGCTGGAGCCCGCAGCGGGCCCGCTGGCGCGGCAAGGCGGCCGGTTCGAGGCGATCCAGGCCGACGAGGTGGCGGCGTTCAAGAAGGCACTGGCGGCCGGTGTCACCGGCTCCGAAGCGCTGGCGGCCGCCGGCGGCGCCAATGCCAAGAGTTTCGATGGCACGCCGATGCACGGGCCGCAGAGCTACACGCTGCTGACCGGCTTTGAAGACACCGAACTGTGCGAAGAAGGCGCCCCGCCCGGACCGGCCGGCCCCCTCAGCGCCACCCAGTACGGCGAGCTACGGTAGAGCTTTCACCCCGCACTAGAGTGGGGCATTAGCCCAAAAAGGTTACACCGGTTCTACACTCCGCCCCTTCGGCCGATGGGCCGTTGGGAGCGTGAGCCATGAACGTCGATCAACTTGTGGATGCCGTCAACCGCCTCGAGAGGCGCGACGCGCTGCAATGCAAGCTGGCCGCCGAAGAATGGAAAGCGCTGGCGCCCTACCTGTCGGTGCGGTTCCTGCGCGTGGGCGAAGCCATCGTGCACGAGGGTGAGGACGACCGCGAGGTGTTCATCGTGGCCGAAGGCGAAGTCGACGTGTCGGTGCAGGGGCATGTGATCGCGTCGCTCGGCCCGGGCAACGTGGTCGGTGAATGTGCCTTTTTCTCCGGCTTGCCGCGCAGCGCCACCGTCACGCCGGTGCAACCGGGCGTGGCCTGGGCGCTCAACTGGCAGCGCTTCGATTTGCTGGCACACAAGCATCCGCGGCTGGCAGTGCATCTGCTGAAGGGCTTGGCCACCGTGATGGCCGTTCGCATGCGCGAGGCGGTGTTGGTCGAGCAGTTCGCGTAATTTGTCATCCCGGGCTTGACGAAGCTTCTCAATGCCCATCGAAATGCACAAACGTGTGCACCTGCAACCCACCCTCCCGCAACCTCCCCGACCCCCCCAGCTCCGGCAAATCCACGATCGCACACCCCTCGATCACCGTCGCCCCCAACTTCTCCAGCAGCTTCTTGCCCGCCATCATGGTGCCGCCGGTGGCGATCAGGTCGTCCACCAGCAGCACGCGCTGACCGGGATGCACCGCGTCGGTGTGCAGTTCCACCGTGGCACTGCCGTACTCCAGCTCGTAGGTCTCTTCCACCGTCGTAAAGGGCAGCTTGCCCTTCTTGCGGATCGGCACGAATCCCACGCCCAGTTCGTAGGCCACCACCGCGCCGATGATGAAACCGCGCGCGTCCAGCCCCGCCACCACGTCGGGCCGGCGCGCCATGTAGCGGTGCACGAAGGCGTCGATCAGCACGCGGAACACCTTCGGGTCCTGCAGCAGCGGCGTGATGTCGCGAAACTGCACGCCCGGCGCCGGCCAGTCCGGCACGGTGCGGATGTGGCTGCGCAAGTAGTCGCCGATGCTCTTGCCGATCAGGGAACCGTCGTCGTCGTCCATCGCATCATCCCTTCAGCAGAATCTCTTCGGCCATGGCCAGCGTCTCGGGCCGGCCCGACAGCACCAGCGTGTCGCCGTCCTGCAGCGGCGGGTCGCTCTCGGGATCCACCGCCTGGCCGTTGCTGCGGCGCATGCTGACCACGCGCACGCCTTGCGCGTGCAGCGCAAACTGGCTGAGCGCGCGACCCAGCGCGCGTGCGCCCAGCGGCATGGTCAGCGACGTCAGGCGCTCCTGCTCCATGTCTTCGGAGCTGTCGTCGTCGGCGCCGTGGAAGTAGCCGCGCAGCAGGTTGTAGCGCGCGTCGCGCTGGTCCTGCACGATGCGGATGACGCGGCGCATGGGCACGCCCACCAGCGCCAGCGCATGGCTCGCGAGCATCAGCGAGGCTTCCAGCGTTTCGGGCACCACCTCGGTGGCGCCGGCGGCCATCAGTTTCTCCAGGTCGCGGTCGTCGGCGGTGCGCACGATCACCGGCACCTGCGGCGCATGCGCCCGCGCGCTGGCCAGCACCTTCTCGGCGCTGGCCACGTCGAGGTAGCTCACCACCACCGCACTGGCGCGCGCCAGCCCCGCGGCCATCAGCGCCTGCAGCCGGGCGGCGTCGCCGAACACCACCGAGTCGCCGGCCGCGGCGGCCTGCCGCACGCGGTCGGGGTCGAGGTCGAGCGCCATGTAGGGGATGCCTTCGCGCTCCAGCATGCGCGCCAGGTTCTGGCCGCAGCGGCCGTAGCCGCAGATGATCACGTGCTTGTTGGCGTTGATCGACTTGCGCGCGATGGTGGTCATCTGCAGCGACTGCATCATCCATTCGCTGGCCACCAGTTTCAGCACCAGGCGGTTGCTCCACTGGATGATGAGCGGCGTGGCCAGCATCGACAGCACCATGCTCGCCAGGATGGGGTTCAGCAACTGCGGCGGGATCAGCTGGCTTTGCTGCGCCAGCGTCAGCAGCACGAAGCCGAACTCGCCCGCCTGCGCCAGGTACAGGCCGGTGCGCATGGCGACGCCGGTCGAAGCGCCGAACAGGCGCGCCAGCGCGGTCACCAGCACCAGCTTGAAGAACACCGGCACGGTGACCAGCAACAGCACCAGCGACCAGCGGTCGAGCACCGGGCGCCAGTCCAGGATCATGCCGATGCTGATGAAGAACAGGCCCAGCAGCACGTCGTGGAACGGCCGGATGTCGGTTTCCACCTGGTGCTTGTATTCGGTTTCCGAAATCAGCATGCCCGCGATGAAGGCGCCCAGCGCCAGCGACAGGCCGGCCCGCTCGGTCAGCCACGCGAGCCCCAGCGTGATCAGCAGCAGGTTCAGCACGAACAGCTCTTCGCTCTTGCGCCGTGCCACCAGGGTCAGCCACCAGCGCATCACGGCCTGCCCGCCTATCAGGAGCAGCGCGACCAGCGCGATCGCCTTCAGGCCGGCGATGGCCAGCGCCATGAACAGCGTCTCGGCCGGGCTGCCCAGCGCCGGTATCAGCACCAGCAGCGGCACCACGGCCAGGTCCTGGAACAGCAGCACGCCCATCACGCGCTTGCCGTGCTCCGACTCCAGCTCCAGCCGCTCGGCCATCATCTTCACCACGATGGCGGTGCTGCTCATCGCCAGCGCCCCCGACAGGGCCAGCGCGGTCTGCCAGTTCATGCGCCACAGCGTGGGGGCCAGCACGCTCAGGAACAGAGAGCCCACCGTTCCCAGCAGGACGGTCAGCACCACCTGCGACAGGCCCAGCCCGAACACGTGCGCACGCATCGCGCGCAGCTTGGACAGGTTGAACTCCAGCCCGATCACGAACATCAGGAACACCACGCCGAATTCGCCCAGGTGGCGGATGCCTTCGGAATCCTTGGCCAGTGCCAGTGCGTTGGGCCCGATGATCACGCCCACTACCAGGTAGCCGAGCATGGGCGGCAGCTTCAGGAAGCGGCACGCCACCACCCCCAGCACCGCGGCCAGCAGGTACAGCAGTGTCAGCTCCAGCGAGGTCATCCCCCGATGCTATATCGCCGCCGTGACAGCCCCCCGTAAAATCAAGGTATGAACTTCGATCCCGACCGCGCGGTGCGACTGGCCAAGGAAACGTTCGACATCGAGGCGGCCGCTGTCCTGGCGCTGAAGTCCAAGGTAGGCGAAACCTTCACGCAGGCCGTGCGCATGATCCTGGACATCCCCGGCCGCGTGGTGGTGATGGGCATGGGCAAGAGCGGCCACGTGAGCCGCAAGATCGCGGCCACGCTCGCCTCCACCGGCACGCCCGCGATGTTCGTGCACCCGGCCGAAGCGAGCCACGGTGACCTGGGCATGATCACCAAGGGCGATCTGCTGCTGGCCGTGTCCAACAGCGGCGAGGTGGAAGAACTCACGCCGATCCTGCCGGTGGTCAAGCGCCTGGGCGTGCCGATGATCGCCATCACCGGCGGGCTCAAGTCCACGCTGGCGCGCCATGCCGACGTGGTGCTGGACAGCGGCGTCGAAAAGGAAGCCTGCCCGCACAACCTGGCGCCCACCGCCAGCACCACCGCGCAGATGGCGCTGGGCGATGCGCTGGCCGTCGCGCTGCTGGATGCGCGCGGCTTCGCGGCCGAGGACTTCGCGCGTTCGCACCCGGGCGGCTCGCTTGGGCGCAAGCTGCTCACGCTGGTGGGCGACGTCATGCGCAGCGGCGACGCGCTGCCGCGCGTACTGCCCGACGCGCCGTTCTCCACGCTGATGCGCGAAATGGGCGCCAAGGGCATTGGCGCGTCGGCCGTGGTCGACGAGCAGGGGCAACTGGTGGGCATCTTCACCGCCGGCGACCTGCGCCGCCACGTGGAGCGCGGCACCGACCTGCGCGACAAGCTGGCGCACGAGATCATGAACGCTAAGCCGCGCACCATAGGCGCCGACGCGCTGGCGGTGGAGGCGGCGCAGATCATGGAGCAGACGCGCGTGACGCTGCTGTTCGTGGTGGATGCCGACAACAAGCTGGTAGGCTCGGTGAACGCCAACGACCTGCTGCGCGCGAAGGTCATTTGATCACTCCAACCCTCACCTTCCCCCCCGAGCTGCTGCTGGCCGCGCAAGGCGTGCGCGTGGCTTTCTTCGACGTGGACGGCGTGCTGACCGACGGCGGGCTGTACATCACCGAGCAGGGCGAGACGCTCAAGCGCTTCCACATCCTCGACGGGCTGGGCCTGAAGCTGCTGCAGCGCGCGGGCATCACGCCGGTGGTGATCACCGGGCGCGACTCGCCGCCGCTGCGCAAGCGCCTGGAAGCGCTGGGCGTGACGCACGTGCGTTACGGCACCGAAGACAAGCTGCCCGCCGCCGAAGAGATGCTCGACCTGCTGGCCGTGCGCTGGGACGAAGCGGCCGCCATGGGCGACGACTGGCCCGACCTGCCGGTGCTGTCGCGCGTGGGCGTGCCGGTGGCGCCGCCCCATGCGCACGCCGAAGTGCGCGCCGTCGCGCGGCACGTCACGCAAGCCGCCGCCGGCATGGGCGCGGCGCGCGAGTATTGCGACTTGCTGCTGGTGGCGAACGGCCGCTATTCGCAACTGCTCAAGGAATACGGCTGATGCGCACCGCCGCGGCGTTGTGGCGTGCCTGGGACCGGCTGTCGATCTACCTGCCCGTGATCCTGATGGGCCTGATGGCGCTGGGTACCTACTGGCTGGCGCGCAACACGCCCGACTTTTCGCTGCCGGGCGTGCAGCGCGTGCTGACCCACGAGCCCGACTACTTCATGCGCAAGTTCTCGGTGCGCAACTTCGATGCGGGCGGGCGCCTGAAGAGCGAGGTCTTCGGCGCCGAGGCGCGGCACTTCCCCGACACCGACACCACCGAGATCGACCATCCGCGCATCCGCACTTTCAGCCCCGACGGGCTGCTGACGGTGGCCACGGCCAACCGGGCGCTGAGCAATGCCGACGGCTCCGAGGTGCAGTTGTTCGGCGACGCGGTGGTCACGCGCGAGGCCACGCCGGGCGCCAAGGCGCCCAACACGCCGCGGCTGGAGATCCGCAGCGACTTCCTGCACCTGTTCACGCAGGCCGAGCGCGTGCTGTCGCACAAGCCGGTGACGATCAAGCGCGGCGGCGACGAGTTCCGCGCCGACAGCTTCGAGTACAACCACCTCGACCGCGTGCTCGACCTGCGCGGGCAGGTGCGCGGCCAGATCGGGCCGCGCCAGCCATGAGGCGCCGGGCCGCCCCAAGGCTCATAGCCCCGCAGCGCGTAGCGCGGAGGGAAGCCCAATGACCCGCATTGCGTTCATCACGGGCGCATCCGGCGGCATCGGGCAGGCACTGGCCTGGCGCTACCACCAGGCGGGCTGGCGGCTCGCGCTGGTGGCACGGCGCACTGTGGAAATCGAAAGCTGGGCGCAGTCGCAGGGCCTGAAGGCCGCGGACTATGCCGTGTTCGGCGCCGACGTGGCCGACCCCGACAGCATCATCGGCGCCGGCCAGTCCTGCATCGCTTCGATGGGCCTGCCCGAGGCAGTGATCGCCAGCGCCGGCATCAGCATCGGCATGGACACGTCTGTGCGCGAGGACATCGACGTGATGGCGCGCACCTTCGCCGTCAACAACGTCGGCATGGCGGCGACCTTCCAGCCCTTCGTGCAGGGCATGGTGCAGCGCGGCTCGGGCCGGCTGGTGGGCATCGCCAGCGTCGCCGGCATTCGCGGGCTGCCGGGGCACGGCGCCTACTGCGCCAGCAAGGCGGGCGTCATCAGCTACTGCGAAAGCCTGCGCGGCGAGTTGCGCGGCACCGGCGTGAAGGTGGTGACGATAGGCCCGGGCTACGTCGCCACGCCCCTGACGCAGAAGAACCGGTACTCGATGCCGTTCCTGATGCCGGCCGACAAGTTTGCCGATGCCGCCTTTCGCGCGATCGACAGCGGCGTGAGCTACCGCGTGATCCCGTGGCAGATGGGCGTGGTGGCCAAGCTGCTGCGCGTGCTGCCCGATTCGCTCTACGACAGGCTGCTGGCCGGCCGGCCCCGCAAGCACCGGCAGGGCGAGCGGTAATGCAAAGGGCTCCCGCAGGAGCCCTTGTGCCTGGAAGCGAAGCGCTTCAGTAGCTGTTGCTGCCGCCGCCGCCACCGCCGCGGTTGCCGCCGCGCGGGCCGGCGCCATACGGGCTGCGGAACCCGCCGTCCTGGCCGCCGCGGCCGCGGTCACCGCCGCCGCCGCCACCACCACCGTAGCCGCCACGGCCGCGGTCACCGCCGCCGCCGCCGCCACCACCATAGCCGCCGCCACCACCGCCACCGTAGCCACCGCCACCGCCACCGCCGTAGCCGCCGCCCCCGCCGGTACGCGGTCGGCTTTCCATCGGGCGCGCCTCGTTCACGACGATGCTGCGGCCGCCCATGGGCTGGCCGTTCATGCCGTTGATGGCTGCCTGCGCTTCGGCATCGCTTCCCATCTCCACGAAGCCGAAGCCCTTGGAGCGGCCGGTCTCGCGCTCCATCATGACCTTGGCACTGGTCACCGAGCCGAACTGGCTGAACGCCTGCTCCAGGTCGCTGTCGCGCATCTGGTACGGCAGGTTGCCGACGTAGAGTTTGTTGCCCATGTAGCGGGACTCCTAGAAACGATGAACCTCTGCGATGGAGAGTCCCGATAACGCTGATCGGCCGGAAAGCGAAGCGAAAGAAGACCTGGACACCGCGACCACGCGTGGTACTGCCCTTGCCCACGCAGGGCCATTATGAAGCAGATACCCGCGGGCTGGGCAAGCCTCCACCTTGGGTACGCCTGCTGGGAAACCCTCAGCGCAGCCCCATGAAGAAAGGGCCCGTAGGCCCTTTGTAGTGATTAGTAGCTGTTGCGTCCGCCACCGTAGCCGCCACGGCCACCGCCGCCGCCGCCGCCGTAGCCGCCACCACCGCCGCCGCCGTAACCACCGCCGCCGCCACCACCGTAGCCGCCACCGCCACCGCCACCGGTGCGCGGGCGCGACTCCATCGGGCGCGCTTCGTTGACCACGAGGGCGCGGCCTCCGTGCTGCTGGCCGTTCATGCCGCGGACGGCGGCTTGTGCCTCGGCCTCGGTGGCCATTTCGACAAAGCCGAAGCCTTTGGAGCGGCCGGTATCGCGTTCCATCATGACGCGCGCGCTCGTGACGGTGCCGAACTGGCTGAACGCCTGCTGCATGTCTTCGTCACGGAAGGAATAGGGCAGGTTGCCCACGTAAAGTTTGTTGCCCACGAAAAGGGACTCCTGGAGAAAAAAACGCCAACTGAGCGATGGAGTCCGCTAACGCAACACTGCAACCACGCGAAACCGACAATCACCCAAACCTGCGGGCCGCCTGAGGCGTCCGCTCGCCCATTATGCGTTATCTCGGGTGGAATAGTTACGCCAGGCACGCAAACCGTTGCGCATCGTCAGCAATTGGCGCTCGAAAACCGGGCAGGCCCGGCAGGCGGCCAGATGGAATCGCAGGGCGATCCGCTCGACGATGGGCAGGGACCGGTCTTCCCGGGCTACGAGCAGCGCGGTGACTTGCTTGCAGGTGCGGCGCATGAGCTTCATAGCATGGTGGGTCGGCTTCCGAACCAGTTGAGTTCCAGGCATTCGCGCAGCCGCAGGCGGGCGCGGTGCAGCTGGACGTAGAGATTGGTCGGCGTGAGCGCCAACTCCTTACAGATCTCGTCGCTGGAGAGCTCCAGCCATTCACGCATCAGGAAGATGCGGCCCATGGCGGCGGGCAGCTTCTCGGTGCAGGCTTCCAGCACCAGGAAGAACTGGCGCGACTCCAGCTCCTGGTGCGGGTCGCCCCAGTCGGCCGGCCTTTCGGCGAAGTGCCCGTCGGCGCGGAAGGCAAGCTCTTCCAGTTCCTCGCTGCCGTCGCCGCCGTCGGCGTCCAGCATCACCTCGCGCTTGCGCTGCCGCAGGATGTCGATGATCTTGTGCTTGAGGATGCCCACCAGCCAGGTCTTCAGCTGGCTGCGGTTGCCGAACGACTGCGGCTTGGCCAGCGCGGCCAGCAGCGTGTCGGACACAGCGTCTTCGGCCCACGCCTCGTTGCGCAGCTGCAGCCGGGCGAAGCGCAGCAGGTAGGCGCGGTGTTCGGGCAGCTGGTCGGCAATGGAGGGCATGGGCCCGTATTGTCACCAATTCGCTTCGCGCTCTGGCGTCGAGCCGATCTTGTGGATGGCCAGGTCGGCGCCTTCGGACTCCTGCTCGGGCGTCAGGCGCAGGCCCATCAGGGCCTTGAGCACCCCGTAAACCACGAAGCCGGCGGCCAGCGCCCACAGCACGCCCAGCGCCGTGCCGAGGAGCTGCGCGCCGAAGTTCACGCCGCCCAGCCCGCCCAGCGCCTTGGTGCCGAAGATGCCCGCGGCGAGCCCGCCCCACAGGCCGCACAGGCCATGCAGCGGCCAGACGCCCAGCACGTCGTCGATCTTCCAGCGGTTCTGCGTCAGGGTGAACATGAACACGAAGGTGGCACCGGCCACCCCGCCGGTCACGAGTGCGCCCAGCGGGTGCATCAGGTCGGAGCCCGCGCACACGGCGACCAGCCCGGCCAGCGGGCCGTTGTGCACGAAGCCCGGGTCGTTGCGGCCGATCACGGTGGCGGCCAGCGTGCCGCCCACCATCGCCATCAGCGAATTGACGGCGACCAGGCCCGAGATCTTGTCCACCGTCTGGGCGCTCATCACATTGAAGCCGAACCAGCCCACCGTGAGGATCCATGCGCCCAGCGCCAGGAACGGGATCGACGACGGCGGGTGGGCCGACATCGCACCGTCGCGCCGGTAGCGGTTGCTGCGCGCGCCCAGCAGGACGACCGCGGGCAAGGCCAGCCAGCCGCCCACTGCGTGCACGACGATGGAGCCCGCGAAGTCGTGAAACTCGTCGCCGGTGAGCGACTTGACCCAGGCCTGCACGCCGAACGCCTGGTTCCAGGCGATGCCTTCGAACAAGGGGTACACCACGCCGACGATCACCGCGGTGGCGATCAGCTGCGGGCCGAAGCGCGCGCGCTCGGCGATGCCGCCCGAGATGATCGCGGGCACGGCCGCGGCGAAGGTGAGCAGGAAGAAGAACTTGACCAGCTCGTAGCCGTTCTTCGCCGCCAGCGTTTCGGCGCCGGTGAAGAAGCTGGTGCCGTAGGCCACGCCATAGCCCACGGCGAAGTAGGCGACGGTGGACACCGAGAAGTCCACGAGGATCTTCACCAGCGCGTTCACCTGGTTCTTCTTGCGGACCGTGCCCAGCTCGAGGAAGGCGAATCCCGAGTGCATCGCCAGGACCATGATGGCCCCGAGCAGGATGAAAAGGGCGTCGGAGCCCTGTTTGAGTGCGTCCAATGTCTTCTCCTGGGGATGATTTGCTTTGTCTTGGTGCGTTTTGTGGCTCTGATGGCCTTGCGCACCAAAAGGAAGCAAAAACTGCGCCACGGCCGTGCGCTGCCAGCTGCCCGACAGTTTCGCTGGCTACGATCCTTGCAATGGAAGCATTCCTGGTCTCCACCGGCCTGGTGACATTGGCCGAGATGGGAGACAAAACCCAGCTGCTGTCGCTGGTGCTGGCTGCGCGGTTTCGCAGGCCCTGGCCCATCGTGTGGGGCATCCTGGTGGCCACCACCCTCAACCATGCACTGGCCGGTGCGCTGGGCACTGTCGTCACCGATTGGCTAGGCCCGCAACTGCTGCGGTGGATCCTGGCCGGGTCCTTCGTCGCCATGGCGGTGTGGATGCTCATCCCGGACCGCATCGACGAGGGCGAAGTGGCCCGCGCGGGCCCGCGCTTCGGCGTGTTCGGCACGACACTGGTCGCCTTCTTCATCGCCGAGATGGGCGACAAGACGCAGGTGGCCACGGTGATGCTGGCCGCCCAGTACGGCCAGTGGGCCACCGTGGTGGCTGGCACCACCCTGGGCATGATGCTGGCCAACGTGCCGGTGGTGTGGTTCGGCGACCGCATCACGCGCAAGGTGCCGATACGGGCGGTGCACGTCGTCAGTGCGGTGATCTTCCTGGGCCTCGGAGCGGCCGCCCTACAGTGGTGACGATTGTTACCGCGGCGTCACGCACACCCGCCCTAGACTGGCTGGGCAGTTCTTGAAAGGAAGACCATGCCCGGTATGCCCGATTCCGTCGCGGAACACCTCGCCGCCCTTGGCGTGACGGTGCCGCAAGCCCGCGACTTCGTCCTCGCCCACCTCGACAACCCCCACTTCATTGCCGAGGTAGCCACCGGCAACGGCATCACGCACGACGAGCTCGCGCAGATCGTCGGCGGCGAAGTGACGGGCCTGGAGGTCGCCGCCTTCTTCGCGCAGCACGATATCGACACCAGCGAGCTGGAGGAAGTCGAAGCCACCGACACCCTCGACGACGCGACCGCGCTGAAGCTCGCCGAGCTGGGTGTCACCCGCGAGGAAGTGCGCTCGTTCCTGTTCGCGAAGTTCGACGAGTTGCACGCCGTGGTCGACCTGGCCCGTGAGAACGGGGTCGATGGCCAGATGATCGCCGACATCATGGGCCACGGCGCCATCGGCCAGCAGGTCGCCGCCATCGTGCGCGGCGCCATCGAGGAAGAACCGGCCCCCGAAGCGATGCTCGTGGGCCAGCCGTCGCCGCAGGAGTAGGCACACCGGCTCCTTGCTATACTTCTTCCACAGCGCCGATTTGCCTCGCTTGCGGGCGCTTAACAAATTCAGCTAAAGACCAGGACCGAAAGCCCGGCATCGTCTTTAGCGAGCCGGGTTTTTTCTTGTCCTGACATGCTGATCGCCGAACCGAAGTCCATGCATTTCGCCGAGCCGCTGCCGCTGCAAAGCGGCGCCTCGGTGCGCGACTACACGCTGGCTTACGAGACCTACGGCCGGCTCAACGCCGACCGCAGCAACGCGGTGCTGGTGTGCCACGCGCTCAATGCCTCGCACCACGTGGCGGGCATCTATGCGGACAAGCCGGACAACGTGGGCTGGTGGGACACCATGATCGGCCCGGGCAAGCCCGTGGACACCGACCGCTTCTTCGTGATCGGCGTCAACAACCTCGGCTCGTGCTTCGGCTCCACCGGGCCCATGCACGCCAACCCCGACACCGGCCGCATCTACGGCAGCGACTTCCCGGTGGTGACGGTGGAAGACTGGGTCGATGCGCAGGCGCGCCTGCTCGACGGGCTGGGCATCGAGCGCCTGGCGGCGGTGATGGGCGGCAGCCTGGGCGGCATGCAGGCGCTGTCGTGGACGCTGCGCTACCCGCAGCGCGTGCGCCACGCGATCACGGTCGCAACCGCGCCCAACCTGAACGCCGAGAACATCGCGTTCAACGAAGTCGCGCGGCGTGCCATCACCACCGACCCCGACTTCCACGGCGGCCACTTCTACGAGCACAACGCCGTGCCCAAGCGGGGCTTGCGCATCGCCCGCATGATCGGCCACATCACGTACCTGTCGGACGACGTGATGAACGAGAAGTTCGGCCGCCAGCTGCGCGAAGGGCTGGAGCTGAAGTACAGCACGCAGGACATCGAGTTCCAGATCGAAAGCTACCTGCGCTACCAGGGCGACAAGTTCAGCGAGTACTTCGACGCCAACACCTACCTGCTGATCACGCGCGCGCTCGACTACTTCGACCCGGCGAAGCCGCACGAAGGCAACCTCACCAAGGCACTGGCCGCCGCCACCGCCAAGTTCCTGGTGGTGAGCTTCACCACCGACTGGCGCTTCTCGCCGGCGCGCAGCCGCGAGATCGTGAAGGCCCTGCTGGACAACCATCGCGACGTGAGCTACGCCGAGATCGCCGCGCCGCACGGGCACGACGCCTTCCTGCTGGAGGACGCGCGCTACCTGTCGGTGGTGCGGTCGTACTTCGAGCGGATCGCGAAGGAACCAGCATGAGTGACATCGCCACCATGCAATCCATCGCCCGCCTGGTGCCCCAGGGCTCGCGGGTGCTCGACCTCGGCTGCGGCGACGGCGCGCTGCTCGACTGGCTGCAGCGCGAGCGCGGCTGCACCGGCTACGGCATCGAGATAGCCGACGCCAACCTGCTCGCCTGCGTGAAGCGCGGCGTCAACGTGATCCAGCTGAACCTGGACGAGGGCCTGTCGATGTTCGACGACGACTCGTTCGACGTGGTGCTGCAGATCGACACGCTGCAGCACCTGCGCAACGCCGAGACCATGCTGCGCGAAACGGCGCGCGTGGGCCGCTTCGGTGTCGTCGCCTTCCCCAACTTCGCGCACTGGCCCAACCGCTTCGCCATCCTGCGCGGGCGCATGCCGGTCACCAAGCGCCTGCCCTACCAGTGGTACGACACGCCCAATATCCGCGTGGGCACGTACAAGGACTTCGAGGTGCTGGCCACCAAGAACCGGCTCACGTTGCTGGACGCCTACGGCCTGCAGGAAGGCCGGGAGCGGCGGGTGCTGCCCAATCTCACCGCCGGCACCGCGGTCTTCAAGTTCCAGCGGGGTTGAGCTAATATCGGCGCTCCGGGAAACACAGCCTCCCGGTCCTCTTTCAGGAAAGACGGTGTCCCGTCCAAGCGCTGGGTAACTCTCTGGAGTGATTCCGTGGACACCGCATCTCCTTCCCCATCCGTTTCCCCCGAAGAATTCGCGTCGCTGCTGGGCAGCCCCGCGATGCCCCTGCTGCTGGACGTGCGGCGCGACGTGCGCTTTGCCGAAAGCGAGCGCATGCTGCCGCGCGCGCAGCGCTGCGCGCCCGACCAGGTGGGCCGTTTCGCTGCGGCCCAAGCACCGGGCGAAGCCATCGTGTACTGCGTGCACGGGCTCGAGATCGGCGAGCAGGCCGCCGCCGACCTGCGCGCAGCCGGCTGGAACGCGCGCTTCCTGCAGGGCGGCATCGACGGCTGGGTCGAATCGGGCGGCCCCAGCATCCGCAAGCGCGAAGACCTGGGCGTGGGCGGGCAGCGGCCGTCGCGCTGGATCACGCGCGAGCGGCCCAAGATCGACCGCATCGCCTGCCCGTGGCTGGTGCTGCGCTTCATCGACCCGCAGGCGACCTTTTTCTACGTGCCGGTGGCGCAGGTGTTCGAGGAAGCCAAGCGGCTCGAGGCGGTGGCCTACGACCTGCCGGGTGCGCCCATCACGCACGAGGGCGAGCTGTGCAGCTTCGACGCATTGCTGAAAGCCTTCGACCTGCACGACCCGGCGCTCGACCGGCTGGCGCAGGTGGTGCGTGGGGCCGATACCGGCCGGCTCGACCTGGCAGCGCAGTCGGCCGGACTGCTGGCCATCTCGCAAGGGCTTTCGCACCTCCATGCCGATGATCACGCCATGTTGCAGGCCGCATTGCCGGTGTACGACGCGCTGTATGCGTGGTGCCGGCTATGAGGTGGGGACGGAGCCAGCTGGGGTTTCACCCCAGCCTGCGGCCACCGGGCGGCGGCGCGTGCCTTGTAGGCTGGGGTGAAACCCCAGCAGGCATGCGATGACGCCCGTCACCTTCACCGAAGCCCTGAAGTTCTGGCTGAAGCTGGGCTTCATCAGCTTCGGCGGGCCGGCCGGGCAGATCGCGATCATGCACCGCGAGCTGGTGGAGCAGAAGCGCTGGATCTCCGAGCGGCGCTTCCTGCACGCGCTCAACTACTGCATGGTGCTGCCCGGCCCCGAGGCGCAGCAACTCGCCACCTACATCGGCTGGCTGATGCACCGCACCTGGGGCGGCATCGCGGCCGGCGGGCTGTTCGTGCTGCCGTCGCTGTTCATCCTGGTGGCGTTGAGCTGGGTCTACGTGCGCTTCGGCGAAGTGCCGTGGGTAGCGGGCCTGTTCTACGGCATCAAGCCGGCGGTGGCGGCGATCGTGCTGCATGCCGTGTGGCGCATCGGCAGCCGCACGCTGAAGCATCCGGCAAAGACGCCGCTGCTGTGGGTGATCGCGCTGGCGAGCTTCGTCGCCATCGCGATCCTGCACATCCCCTTCCCGTGGGTCGTGCTGGCGGCGGCGCTCGCCGGCGCGCTGGGTGGCAAGTACGCGCCTGCGCAGTTTGCCGTTGGCGGCGGCCACGCGGCCTCGGACAAGTCGTGGGGACCGGCGCTGGTCGACGACCACACGCCGACGCCCGAGCACGCCCTGTTCACGAAGCGGCGGCTGGCGAAGGTGGTGGTCGCCGGTGCGCTGCTGTGGCTGCTGCCTATGGGTGTGCTGGTGGCCACGCACGGCTGGGACGCCACGCTCACGCAAATGGGCTGGTTCTTCACCAAGGCGGCGCTGCTCACCTTCGGCGGCGCCTACGCGGTGTTGCCCTATGTGTACCAGGGGGCGGTGGAGCATTACCAGTGGCTGACCGGGCCGCAGATGATCGACGGCCTGGCGCTGGGCGAAACCACGCCCGGCCCGCTCATCATGGTGGTGGCCTTCGTCGGCTTCGTCGGCGGCTGGGCGAAGCAGGTGCTGGGGCCCGACATGCTGTTCATGGGCGCGGCGCTCGCCGCCACCGTCGTCACCTGGTTCACCTTTTTGCCTTCGTTCCTGTTCATCCTGGCCGGCGGGCCGCTGGTGGAGACCACGCACGGCAAGTTGAAGTTCACCGCGCCGCTCACCGCCATCACCGCGGCGGTGGTCGGCGTGATCGGCTCGCTGGCCCTGTTCTTCCTGGTGCACATCGCGCGGCGCGCCGACGGCGGCTTCGACTTCGTCGCGTTGCTGATTGCAGCGGCGGCCGCCGTGGCGCTGTTCCGCTTCAAGCTGGGCGTGATCCCGGTGATCGCCGGCAGCGCGCTCGCGGGTATGCTGTTGCGGCTGGGCGGCATCGCCTGAGGAGTGGTCACCATGAACGTGCTCGAACGGCTGGTCCTTACCTGGCCCGCGGCCTGCATCCGCGAGAACCCCGATGCCCAGGTTCGCCGCTAACCTGTCGATGCTCTACCCGGAGCATGCCTTCCTCGACCGCTTCGAGGCGGCCGCGCGCGACGGCTTCGAGGCGGTCGAGTTCATGTTCCCGTACGAGTTCGAGGCGCGCGAAATTGCTGCCCGATTGAAGGGCAACGGCCTGCAGCAGGTGCTGTTCAACGGCCCGCCGGGCGAAGGCACCGAACGCGGGCTGGCCAGCGTACCGGGCCGCGAGGCGGCGTTCCGCGCATCGATCGCGCTGGCGCTGCGCTACGCCGAGATGCTGGACTGCCCACGCATCCACGTGATGGCAGGCCTCGACGGGCAACGCGAGACCTACGTGGCCAACCTGCGCTGGGCGGCGCAGCAGGCGCGCGGGGTCGACCTGCTGCTGGAGCCGATCAACACGCGCGACGTCCCGGGCTACTTCCTCAACCGGCAGGACCGGGCCCATGAGGTGGTGGAGGAAATCGGCGCGCCCAACGTCAAGGTGCAGATGGACCTGTACCACTGCCAGATCGTGGAGGGCGACGTCGCCACGAAGATCCGGCGCTACCTGCCGACGGGGCGGGTAGGCCACATGCAGGTTGCGGGGGTGCCGCAGCGCCACGAGCCGAACCTCGGCGAGCTGAACTACCCGTACCTGTTCGAGGTGATCGACGAGACCGGCTACGACGGCTGGGTCGGCTGCGAATACCGGCCGGCCGGCGGCACCAGCGCAGGGTTGGACTGGCTCAGGCGCTGGCGGGCTTCTCGCGCTTGAGGATGCTGATCTTGCCGTCGGCTTCCAGCACCGCCATGTGCATGTCCTCGATGGCGCAGTTGTTCTCGCGCAGTGCCTGTTCGAACTCCGACACCGACACGCGCTCGCGCTTCAATGTGTCGCGGTAGACCTCGCCGTCGCGGCCGATCAGCACGGGGCGGCCTTCGATCAGGGCATCGGCCGAGCCGCTGCGCGACGTGAGGTAGCCGATGACCACGTTGATGACGATCAGCGTGGCCGCGGCGATCAGCCCGCCGGCCAGCGACGCGTCCTGCCCGTTGACCGAGCCGCTGACCGCCTCGGCCAGCAGCATCACCACCACCAGGTCGAACGGCGTGAACTGGCCGATGGAGCGCTTGCCGGTCAGGCGCACCAGCACGAGCAGGGCCGCATACACGACGCCGGCGCGCACGACGAATTCCCACCAGGGGTGCTGCATCTCGAACATGGGGCCAGTGGAGCATAGTCTCGCCTGATGCCGCAATCCCTCGCCTCGGCCGTGCAGTACGAGCTCATCATCAAGAAGAGCCGGTTCCTCGCGTGCGTGCGGCCGGTGCCCGACCGTGCCGCCGCACTGGCCGAGGTGGCGCGGCTGCGCGCCGAGCACCCCGATGCGGCCCATGTCTGCTGGGCGTTGCTGGCCGGCGGGCAGTCGGCCGCCAACGACGACGGCGAGCCCGGCGGCACCGCGGGCCGCCCGATGCTCGAGGTGCTGCGCCACCAGGACCTGGACGGCGTGCTGGCGACGGTGGTGCGCTACTTCGGCGGCATCAAGCTCGGCGCCGGCGGACTGGTGCGCGCCTACACCGACGCGGTGGCGCAGGCGCTGCTGCATGCCGAGAAGATACCGCTGGTGCGCACGGTGCAGTTGCAGTGCGCGGTGCCGTATTCGATGGAGGGGCTGGTGCGGCGGATGTTGCAGAAGGCGGGGGCTGACCTGCTGGCAGTCCGGCACGAGGACGAAGTGCACTTCACCTTTGCCGTGGGTGAGCCGGAAAGCGCCGGCTTTCGCGCGGCACTGGGCGAGGCCGGGCAGGGCCAGCTCAAGTGGCTGCCTACGACGGTCGCAACTGCTTCAACATCTCCATCGCCGCCGCCGGGTTCTTCTCCTTCGCGCCGCTGATGAAGAACATGAACACCTCCTTCGCCGGCCCCTGCTCGACCCACGCCCGGGCACCGGCCGCCCACTTCTGCAACTCGCTGGCCGCGTAGCCGGTCGGCACATCCGCCGCGCTGCGCATCAGCCGCAGGTAGGCGATGTCGCTGCCGGCATCGGCGAGCGACGGGTAATCGTCCGAGTCGGCATGGACCGTGGCCACGCCGTGCGAACGCGCGAGGTCCAGGTATTCCTCGCAGGCAAAGCTGGCATGGCGCGGCTCCAGCACGTGGTGCAGCGGCCGGCCCGCCACTTCCTTGGGCAGCAGCGAGAAGAAGCCGCCCACCTGCACCGGGTCGAACCGGGTGCTGGGCATCAACTGCCACACGATGGGGCCGAGCCGGTCGCGCAGTTCGGCGATGCCGCTGTTCACGAAGCGCTCGATGGACTCGCCCGCCGTCGCCAGTTCGCGGCGGTGCGTGCTGAAGCGGTGCGCCTTCAGCGAAAACACGAAACCCTCGGGCGTCTCGTCGCGCCACTTGGCATAGTGCGCGGGCTTGAACGTGCTGTAGAACGTGCCGTTGATCTCGATGGCGGTGAGCTGGCGGCTCGCGTAGTGCAGTTCCTGCGCGTGCTTGAGCCCGGCCGGGTAGAAGTTGTTGCGCCACGGCTCGAAGGTCCAGCCGCCTACCCCGACATGAATACGTCGGGCTTCCGAATTCTCGACGTGAATCCGCTGCATGCTCACCTTCCGTTCAGGTCGTACCAGACCGCGTCCTGCGGTTCGGTGTAGCCGCGGCGTTTCGCGGCGGACTCGCGCAGGTCGGCGTCGGCATTGATCGCCAGCCCCACGCGGAACTGTTCCACCGGCAGGCCCTGCTGGTGCAGCAATTCGCCCAGCACCATGTCGCCGCCGTTGTGCTGCAGCTCCGGCCCCGGCCAGTCCCACTGCCGCAGCAAGGCCAGCGGCGCCACCACCCAGCCGCCGGTGTTGAACAGCACGTCGTCGGGGATGTCGCGGCCGGTGTACCAAGGCTGCAGGCGGATCCACTCCTTCTGCTGCGGCGTGAGGCGCTGCGCGTACACCGAGCCGAGCGAGCCTGCCGTCTGCGCCACGCGCGCAGCCACCTGGGCGAGCCAGCGCCCGGCGTGCGTGCCGGGCATCAGGCAGGTATCGTCGTCGAACCACATCAGGTGCGTGGCGTCGCCCGAGTACTCGTGCACCAGCCGCCGCATCATCGGGAACTTGTAGATCTGCGGGTTGGCCTCGATGCGGGCTATGCCGGCCGGCAACGCCGCGTCGATGGCTGCGCGGGCGGCGGGCGACACCTCGTTCAGGCCGATGCGCACGTCGACCTGCCCGGTCAGCCACAGGGCGCGCAGCGTGGCCGCGCACCGCTGCGCGAGCTGCGGGTAATCACCGTAGAACAAAGCACAAACGAGGAACTTCACCAAGGCTCAGGGTCTCCGGGTGAGCATCGTAGCCGAGCCATGGCACGCGCAGTACAGTGCAGGCATGAACACCACTGACACTCCCGTGCTGGACAGCGCTGCCGTCCTGCAACAGGTCACCGGCCAATGGGACCGCGACATCGTGCGCCAGCTCACCGGCTACATCGAGATCCCCGCCAAGTCGCCGGGCTTCGACGCCGAATGGTCGCAGCGCGGGCTGCTGGAAACCGTGGCGCGCAATGCCGCGAGCTGGGTCGAGGCGCAGAAGGTCGAAGGCCTCAAGCTCGAGATCGTGCGCCTGCCGGGCCGCACGCCGCTGATCTTCTTCGAGATCCCGTCCACGCGCGAAGGCAGTACCCAGACCTGCCTGATGTACGGCCACCTCGACAAGCAGCCCGAGTTCAACGGCTGGCGCAATGACCTGGGGCCGTGGACGCCGAAGTACGAGGACGGCAAGCTGTACGGCCGCGGCGGCGCCGACGACGGCTACGCGGTGTACGCGTCCATCGCGGCGGTGCAGGCGCTCAAGGCCAACGGCGGCACGCACCCGCGCATCGTCGGCATGATCGAGACCTGCGAGGAGTCGGGCTCGTACGACCTGCTGCCGTACGTCGATGCACTGCGGGGCCGCCTGGGCGACGTGGCGCTGGTGATCTGCCTCGACTCGGGCGCCGGCAACTACGACCAGCTGTGGCTGACCACCTCGCTGCGCGGCATGGCCAGCGGCACGCTGAAGGTGGAGATCCTCACCGAGGGCGTTCACTCCGGCGACGCCTCCGGCCTGGTGCCGTCCAGTTTTCGCATCATGCGGCAGGTGCTGGACCGGCTGGAGGACAGCAAGACCGGGCGGCTGCTGCCCGCCAGCTTCCACTGCGAGGTGCCGGCCGAACGTTACGCGCAGGCGAAAGCCACGGCGGCCATCCTCGGCGAAGAGGTTTACAAGCGCTTCCCGTGGGTGCACGCCGACTGCGAAGGCGGCTCGCAGCCGGCGCTGCCGACCTCCACCGACCCGGTGCAGGCGCTGGTCAACCGCACCTGGACGCCCACGCTGTCGGTTACCGGCGCCGAAGGCTTTCCCGCGCTGCAGGACGCCGGCAACGTGCTGCGGCCCTACACCGCGTTCAAGCTGTCGCTGCGGCTGCCGCCGCTGATCGACGCCGGCTCGGCCGTCGAGGAACTGAAGGCGCTGCTGGAAGACAACGCGCCCTACAACGCCAGGGTCACTTTCCAGGCCGGCAGCGCCTCGTCGGGCTGGAACGCGCCCGAGACCGAGCCGTGGTTCGTGAAGGCGCTCAACACGGCGTCGCTGGCCCATTTCGGTGCGCCGGTCGGCTTCATCGGGCAGGGCGGCACCATCCCGCTGATGAACATGCTGAGCAAGGGCTTCCCGCGCGCCCAGATGATGGTGTGCGGCGTGCTGGGCCCCAAGAGCAACGCGCACGGCCCCAACGAGTTCCTGCACGTGCCCTATGCCAAGCGGCTCACCGCGTCGGTGGCGGAAGTCATCGCGCAGATGCCGTGAATGTGATTCCCGTCACATAAGCGATCCCGGCGAGCCGCGCCCTCCCCCAAGTTGGGGAGCGCCGGCAGTTGCGCGGCGGCTGCCGCAGCGCCATCATTGGCTGCTCCATGAGCCAGACGGCCAGCGACTCCACTCTGTCGACCTATACAGCCAGCGACGGCGACAACCTCGCCGTGCAGGACTGGCCGTTGCCGGACGGCGTGGCGCTGCGCGGCGTGGTGGTGCTGGTGCATGGGCTGGGCGAGCACGCCTGGCGTTATGACCACGTGGCGCGGCGCCTGAACGACTGGGGTTTCGCGGTGCGCGGCTACGACCAGTACGGCCACGGCGAGTCGGGCGGCGTGCGCGGCGCGCTGCCCACGCGCACCCGGCTGGTCGACGACCTGGCCGACCTGATCGACAGCACGCGCCTGCGCATGGAAGGCGACACGCCGCTGATCGTGCTGGGCCACAGCATGGGCGGGCTGGTGGCGGGCACGCTGGTGGCCATGCGCGAGCGCCTGGTCGACGGCCTGGTGCTCTCGTCACCCGCCCTGCAGGCCTGGCTGTCGCCGGTGCAGAAGATGCTGCTGAAGGTGGTGCCGCGCGTCGCGCCCAACTTCACGGTGGGCAACGGGCTGAACCCGGACTTCCTGTCGCACGACCCGGCGGTGGTGGCCGCCTACAAGGCCGACCCGCGCGTGCACGACCGCATCTCGGGGCGGCTCGGCGCCTTCGTCGCCGGTGGCGGGCAGGCGGTGATCGACCGTGCGCCGCACTGGAAGGTGCCCACGCTGCTGATGTTTGCCGGCGCCGACCAGCTGGTGAACCCCGCCGGCAGCCGGGCCTTTGCGGCCGCTGCGCCGAAAGACCTGGTCACCGTGCGCTGCTTCGACGAGCACTTCCACGAAATCTTCAACGAGCTCGACGCCGAAGAGGTGTTCGAGATGCTGAGAGGGTGGCTGGACGAGAAGTTTCCGGCTGCGTAGCCCCTACGGGAACAGGGTCAACAGCGCCAAGGCGGCCAGGGGGGCGGTTTCGGCGCGCAGGATGCGCGGGCCGAGGCTGGCGGGCCGGAAGCCGGCGGCTTGGGCGAGCTGCTCTTCATCGGTTGTCAGGCCGCCTTCGGGGCCGCTCAGGAAGACCGCTGGGGTGTTACCCCAGCCTACGGGGGTGTCGCCAGGTGAAGTTTGGTAGGCTGGGGTAACACCCCAGCTCCCCACGCCCGCCGCCGGCGACAGCAGCCACCGCTCGCCCGCCACACCCAGCGCCAGCCACTCCTTCAACCCCCGCACCGCATGCACCACCGGCACGCGATTGCGCCCGCACTGCTCGCACGCCGCAATCGCAATGCCCTGCCAGTGCTGCTGCTTCTTCACTGCCCGCTCGCCGGTGAGCTTCAGGACACTGCGCGCCACCGACAGCGGCTGTATGCTCGCTGCGCCCAGCTCGGTGGCCTTCTCGACCAGCCAGTCCATCCGGTCGTTGGCCGGCATGCCGATGGCCAGGTGCACTTCGCGCGGTGCTTCACGCTCGATGGCGTGGTGCTCGCCGACGCGCACCGTCACGTCGCTGCGGCCCATGCGCTCGACCTGCGCCTCGAACTCGCCACCGTTGCCGTCGAACAGGGTCAATCCGTGCCCCGGCTGCAGCCGCAGCACCTGCACGTGGCGCGCCGCCGCCTCGGGCAAGTCGACGCAGGCGCCCGTGCGCAGGGCGACGGGGGCGTAGATGCGTGGGCCAGCGGGGTCCCCGCGGAATCGCGTAGCGATTTCGTGGGGTGCCTTAGACGCGCCCGAAGGCATAGCCGGTTTCCGCGGAGTTGCCTTCCACCGCATCGACGAGGTGCAGCAGGGGCTTGAGTTCGCGGTAGCGGCCCGCGGTGGCGCGGATGTAGCCGATGAAGCGCGGCGTGTCGGCCAGGTACTTCGGCTTGCCGTCGCGCAGCGTCAGGCGCGCGAAGATGCCTGCCACTTTCAGGTGGCGCTGCAGCCCCATCCATTCCACCGCGCGATAGAACTCGCCGAAGTCCTCGCCCACCGGCAGCCCCGCCTGGCGCGCCTGCTGCCAGTAGCGCACCGTGACGTCGAGCACGAACTCCTCGTCCCACGAAAGGAACGCATCGCGCAGCAGGCAGGCGATGTCGTAGGTGACCGGGCCGTACACCGCGTCCTGGAAGTCGAGCACGCCGAGGCGGGCTTCACCGGCTTCTCGCGGCAGCATCAGGTTGCGCGGCATGAAGTCGCGATGCACGTAGACCGCAGGTGCCGCCAGGTTGCTGCGCACGACCAGCTCGAACTGCGAACGCAGCGTCTCCTGCAACGCACCCTCCACCGCCACGCCTCGATGCTGCGCAAGGTACCAGTCGGGAAAGAGTGCCAGCTCGCGCTGCAGCAGCGCCTCGTCGTAGGGCGGCAGCACGCCCGGTTTGGACGCGAGTTGCCACGCAATGAGCGCATCGACCGCGCGCAGGTACAGCGGCAACGCGTCCTGTGGGTTCGCGGGCTCCACGGCCTCGATCATGGTGCGCTCGCCCAGGTCGTCCAGCAGCATGAAGCCCTGCGCTTCGTCCCACGCCAGCACGCGCGGCACGTTCAGCCCCGCCTCGCCCATCAGCTGCGCCACGCGCACGAAGGGGCGGCAGTCTTCGCGCTCGGGCGGCGCATCCATCACGATGAAAGTGCCGCCCGCGCCGTCCACCCGGAGGTAGCGGCGGAAGCTGGCGTCGGCGGAGGCAAGCCGCACGGTCGAGGGCACCAGTGCATGGGCCGGCGCGATACTCGCCAGCCACCGCGTGAAGGCGCTTTCGCGCTCGCTATCGGTCCAGGTGACGGCAGGAAGGGACGGGGGAGCGCTCATGGATAATCGATTCTAGTTTGAGCAACAAGAAGCTTTCCCCGAGCCGTTTCGCACTGACGCCCGTGGCCCTGGTCGCGGCGGCGCTGTGCTGCCCTGCCGCCGCGCAGGAGCCCAGCCCGCTGCTCAAGCCCAGCCCGAAGCTGCGCGAAGACATCCCCGCGGCAACGCGCGGACAGCTGCCGACATTCGTCAGCGGCGACCGGCTGTCGGGCCGCACCGACCTGGAAACGCGCATCGAAGGCAATGCCGAGTTGCGGCGCGGCGACACCGTGCTGCGCGCCGACAAGCTCGAGTACTTCCAGCCCAGCGACCTGGCGCGCGCCACCGGCAACGTGCGCATCAACAAGGCGGGCGACATCTTCGAAGGCACGCTGCTGGAGCTGAAGATCGACGCCTTCACGGGCTTCTTCAACCAGCCGCGCTACCGCTTCCTCGCCAACGAGGCCTACGGCGAGGCCGACCGCATCGACTTCATCGACGAGCAGCACGCAGTGGTGCGCAACGCCACGTACACCACGTGCAAGCGCAAGCCGGGCCCCGACTGGATGCCGGCGTGGATCCTGCGCGCGGCCACGCTCAACCTGGACCGCGAGCGCGACGTGGGCTATGCCGAAGGCGCCGTGCTCAGCTTCCAGGGCGTGCCCATCCTGCCGGTCCCGGCGCTGAGCTTCCCGCTGTCGGACCAGCGCAAGTCGGGCGTGCTGCCGCCCACCATCGGCCTGGACAACGTGAGCGGCGTCGAGCTCACCGTGCCGTACTACTGGAACATCGCGCCGAACCGCGACGCCACGCTGTACCCCACCATCATGACCAAGCGCGGGGTCGACCTGGGCGGCGAGTTCCGCTACCTGGAGCGCGACTACAACGGCACCGTGCGGGCCAACTACATGCCCGGCGACCGCCTGCGCGACCGCGACCGCTGGGGCCTGGCTGCGCGGCACGACGGCGTGCTGCGCATGGGCGGCGTGCCGCCGGTGGGCCTGTACCTCAACCTCAACCGCGTGAGCGACGACAACTACTGGCGCGACTTCTCGCGCGCCAGCGCCTCGCTCACGCAGCGCTTGCTGGCCAACGACGGCGCGGCCTCGTGGGGCTGGGGCAACTTCTCGCTGCACGCTCGCGTGCTCAAGTGGCAGACGCTGCAGGACCCGCTGGCGCCCATCACGCCGCCGTACGACCGCGCGCCGCAGTTCACCGGCCGTTACAGCCGCACCGACCTGATGGGCGGGCTGGAAGCCCAGGTCGAAGCGGACTACACCCGCTTCGAGTCGGACCGCACGCTCACGCTGCAGCCCAACGCGCACCGCAGCTTCCTGCTGGCGCAGGTGAGCCGGCCGTGGCAGGCACCCGGCTGGTTCGTGGTGCCCAAGCTGCAGCTGCACACCACGCAGTACCAGTTCGACGCGCCGCTGGCCAGCGGCGCGAAGTCGGCCGAACGCACCGTGCCCACTTTCAGCCTCGACAGCGGCCTGGTGTTCGAGCGCGACGCCAGCTACTTCGGCCGCAGTTTCCGCCAGACGCTGGAGCCGCGCGCCTTCTACACGTACACGCCGTTTCGCGACCAGGGCAGCCTGCCCAACTACGATTCGGCGCGCAACGACTTCAACTTCGCCACCATCTACACCGAGAACGCGTTCAGCGGCCACGACCGCATCGCCGACAACAACCTGCTGACGCTGGGCGCCAACAGCCGCCTGCTCGACCCGAACGACGGCGCCGAGATCGCGCGCTTCGGCGTGGCGCAGCGCCTGCGCTTCAAGGACCAGAACGTCACGCTGCCGGGCGAGGTGGCCGTCAGCGAGCGGCTGTCGGACCTGCTGTTCGGCGGCTCGGTCAACTGGTCGCCGCAGTGGAACTTCAGCGGCACCTTCCAATACAACCCCAAGAACGCACGCTCCATCCGCTCCACGCTGGGCGGCACCTGGCACCCCGGCAACTACCGTGTGGTGTCGGCCGCCTACCGGCTGCAGCGCGGCCTGTCCGAGCAGATCGACGTCGGCTGGCAATGGCCGCTCAACGACCTGTGGGGCGACAAGGGCCAGAACCTGGGGCCGGGCCGCGGCGAGGGCGAAGGCCGCTGGTACAGTGTCGGGCGCCTGAACTTCAGCCTGAAGGACAAGCGGCTGGTCGACGCGGTGGTCGGGCTGGAATACGATGCGGGCTGCTGGATCGGCCGCATCGTGTTCGAGCGCCTGCAAAGCAGCACCAACAGCTCCAACAAGCGGGTGCTGTTCCAGCTGGAATTCGTGGGCTTCACCCGGCTGGGCTCCAATGCGCTGCAGAGCCTCAGGGAAAATATCCCCCGCTACCAGTTCCTGCGCGAGCAGGCGCGCCCGCCCAGCCGCTTCGGCAATTACGACTGAATGAGACCCGTATGAATTTGCGCTTCGTGCTCGCCATGGCCCTGCTGGCCGCGGCCGCCCTGCCCGCCGCGGCCCAGGGCCTGCGCGCCACGCCGCAGCTGAACTTTCGCGCGCCCGACAATTCGCCGCGCATGGCCGACTACATCGTGGCGGTGGTCAATTCGGAGCCCATCACCAACAACGAAGTGCGCACGCGCCTGCTGCGCTTCGAGCAGCAGCTGCAGCAGCAGGGCACGCCGCTGCCCTCGCGCAGCGAACTCGCGCGCCAGGTGCTGGAGCGCCTGATCAACGAGAAGGCGCAGCTGCAGGTGGCCAAGGAAGCCGGGATCAAGATCGATGAGGCGCTGGTCGACCAGGCTGAGCAGAACTTCGCGCGGCAGAACCAGGTGGAAGTGGCCGAGCTGCGCCGCCGCCTGCGCGCCGAAGGGGTCGATCCCGCGCAGTTCCGCGAGGAGATGCGCAGCCAGCTGCAGCTGCAGCGCCTGCGCGACCGCGAGCTGGAAGCGCGGGTGCGCGTGACCGAGCTCGACATCGACCAGTTCCTGCGCGAGCAGCAGGGCAACCCCGACCCCAACCTGATGGAGCTGAACCTGGCGCACCTGCTGGTGGCCGTGCCGGAGAACGCCACCGAGGCGCAGCTCGCGCCGCTGCGCGCCAAGGCGCAGCGCGCGCTGGAGCGTGCGCGCGCCGGCGAAGACTTCGCACGGCTGGTCGCCGAAGTGTCCGATGCGCCCGACAAGTCCCAAGGTGGGCAGCTCGGCCTGCGCACGGCCGACCGCCTGCCGCAGCTTTTCGTGGACGCGGTGCGGCCGCTGCCGGTGGGCGGCGTGAGCGAGATCGTGCGTTCGCCCGCGGGCTTCCACGTGATCAAGGTGCTGGAGAAGCGGCACGCCGGCATGCCGGGCGCCACCGTCACGCAGTCGCGGGCGCGCCACATCCTGCTGCGGCCCAGCGCCCAGATGACCGAGACGCAGGCGCGCCAGCGGCTGGCCGAGTTCAAGCAGCGCCTGCAGGCCAACCGCGCCGATTTCGCGCAGCTGGCCGCCGAACATTCGCAGGATGCCAGCGCGCGCAACGGCGGCGACCTGGGCTGGGCCAGCCCGGGCATGTTCGTGCCCGAGTTCGAGGAAGTGCTCAATACGCTGGCGCCGGGGCAGGTTGCCGACCCGGTGATCACGCGCTTCGGCGTGCACCTGATCCAGCTGGTGGAGCGCCGCCAGGCCACGCTGACCGCGCGCGAGCAGCGCGAGCTGGTGCGCAACATCGTGCGCGAGAAGAAGCTCGACGAAGCCTATGCCGTGTGGGCGCAGGAAGTGCGCGGCCGGGCCTTCGTGGAGTACCGCGAGCCGCCGCAGTGAAGCACGTTGCCCGGAAGCGCTTCGGGCAGCATTTCCTCTCCGACGATTCGATCATCGACGCCATCGTGCGCGAGATCGCGCCGAAGGCGGGGCAGGCGATGGTGGAAATCGGCCCGGGGCTGGCCGCGCTGACGCAGCCGCTGGTGGAGCGGGTGGGCAAGCTCACCGTCATCGAGCTGGACCGCGACCTGGCCGCGCGGCTGCGCGAGCATCCGCAGCTCGACGTGGTCGAGTCCGACGTGCTCAAGGTCGACTTCTCGCAACTGGCCGACCGGCTGGGCGCGCCCCGGCTGCGCGTGGTGGGGAACCTGCCGTACAACATCTCCTCGCCCATCCTGTTCCACCTGTTGCCGCATGCGCACCGCGTGCAGGACCAGCATTTCATGCTGCAGGAGGAAGTGATAGCCCGAATGGTCGCCGTGCCCGCCACGTCTGACTATGGACGGCTGTCGGTGATGCTGCAGTGGCGCTATGCGATGGAAGACGTGCTGTTCGTGCCGCCCTCGGCCTTCGTGCCGCCGCCGCGGGTGGACAGCGCGGTGGTGCGCATGGTGCCGCATGCGGCACCGGCGCCTGTCGATGCGGACCTGCTGTCCGAGATCGTGCGCGTGGCCTTCAGCCAGCGCCGCAAGCTGCTGCGGCATACGCTGGGCAGGTGGCTGGAGGAAAGAGGATTTGGCGGCGGGTTCGACGTGCAGCGCCGGGCGGAAGAAGTGCCGGTCGGGGCGTTTGTAGCGCTGGCATTGGCTTTGAGCGCAGAGGACGCAGAAATTACGCAGAAGTCGCAGAAGAAAACCTGATTTTTGGTCTCCTTTCTGCGGTTTCTGCGCACTTCTGCGTCTTCTGCGTTCAAAGCCAATACCGAAACCAGCTGCGCCCCGATCGGCACCACAAGAAAAAACCCGCCAACTGGCGGGTTTGTGCAAGGCGTCCAACCGGTCAGGCCGCAGCCAGCCAGTATCCCGCATTGAACGGGCTGCTCATGCGCAGCGCCAGCGGCGACACGTCCAGCAGCTTGTCGGTGGGCATCTTCTCGCCGTCGGCGGCTACCGGCGGGACCGGCAGCTCGGCTTCGGCGGCGCGTTCGCCGGCCATGGCAGAAGCCGCGGTGCTGGCGCCGGCCTGCGCGGAACGCGCGACCGAGAACGAGTAGAAGCAGCGGAACGGCACCTTGCGGTCGGCCCAGTAGTCGGCCGTGTCGCGGAAGATGTCCAGCAGCTGCTCGCGCGCTTCCTTGTCGAACTTGCCGTTGGCCGGGATGTGTTCGAGCACGACGATGAAGCCCGGTTGCGGCCCCGACTTGTGCAACGGGTCGGTCATGCAGTCGTACAACGCGTCGAAGTTCTTGCCGAAGTGCGACGGGAAGGTGAACTGCTGCGCGATCATGTCCAGCACGTCCTGCTTGCTCTGCGCAGTGGCCAGGTTGGCGTACAGGAAGTGGTGGCCGATCGAACGCGCGGCATCGGCGAGATCCTGCACGCGGAACGCGCGGATCGACTGCACGATGTTGCTGCGCACGCCCTTCAGCAGGGCGGCGTCCTTCGGTGCGGCAGTTTCTTGGTGACGAAGTGGCGTATCCATCTCCGTGTCTTTCTCGATAGTCAAAAACAGGTCCCGCTTCATCTTCGGTCTATCACTCCACGATCTTGCGAAAGCTGGCGTAATGGTCAGCGGTGTAATAACAGGCATGCGGCGCCCTCGCAGGCCCTCCGCACACGATGCGCCGGGCCCCCCGGTCGCGCGAACCCGGCGTCTTGACGGTGTACTCGCGCCAATAACCGCGCGTATTGACCGGGAGCAAGCGCTCCCGATTGCCGAACACCGTGCCGTCCTTCCCATACGGGAAAGGGCCGCCCTTGAAGATCAGTCCGTAGGTTTCCCGCCCCTGGGCCGGCAACTCGACGACGCGGACCGTTGGGGTCCCGTCGCGAACCGCCGCCGGCTGCCCGGGCGACTTGGCCTGCGCCAGCCCGGACCCGCCGACGAGTGCCGCCAAGATCAGGCTAGTGAGCGCAAACTTGACAGACGCAGTACGGGCCATGCGGGCCATCGACGGACCTTCTGGGGAGACCTTCTTGGGGAGACGCCACCTTCCGGGGCTGGCCGGAGGCCTGTAACAGCCCCCGGGTAAACCCGGAAAAACAAGCGGCTAGTGTGACCTAACGGCCCCCAAAAAGCAAGCGGCTGCCCACTTTTTGGGCAGCCGCGAAGGGCCTTTCCGGCCCAGCTGGTTAGTGCTAGCTCTCTAGAAACGCCTTACCGAGCCACGTTCGCGTCGGCAACCGTCAGCGCGGTCATGTTGACGATCCGCCGGACGGTTGCACTGGCCGTCAGGATGTGCAGCGGCTTGGCCGCCCCCAGCAGCACCGGGCCGATGGCAATGTTGCCGCCGGCAGCGGTCTTGAGCAGGTTGTAAGAAATATTGGCTGCATCGATGTTGGGCAGCACCAGCAGGTTGGCGTCGCCCGCCAGCGTGCTGCGGGGCATCAATTGCATGCGCGACTGGCCGTCCAGCGCGATGTCGCCGTGCATTTCGCCGTCGACTTCCAGCCATGGCGCCTCGTCGCGCAGCAGCGCCAGCGTGTCGCGCATCTTGATGGCGCTGGGCTGCTCGCTGGAGCCGAAGTTGGAGTGGCTGAGCAGCGCCACCTTGGGCTTCACGCCGAAGCGCAGCATCTCCTCGGCCGCCATCACGGTGATTTCGGCCAGCTGCGCCGCGGTGGGGTCGTAGTTGACGTGCGTGTCCACCAGGAACACCTGCCGGTTCGGCAGCATCAGGCCGTTCATGCACGCATAGGTGTTGACGCCGGGCCGCTTGCCGATCACCTGGTCGATGTAGCGCAGGTGGATGGAGGTAGTGCCCCAGGTCCCGCAGATCATCCCGTCGACCTGCTCCTTGTGCAGCAGCATGGCGCCGATCAGCGTGTGGCGGCGCCGCATCTCGATCTTGGCCATCTGCGCCGTCACGCCCTTGCGCTCGGTCAGGCGGTGGTAGGTCTGCCAGAAGTCGCGGTAGCGCTCGTCCCACTCGGTGTTGACCACGTCGTAGTCGGCCTCTTCCTTCAGGCGCAGGCCGAACTTCTCGCAGCGCTCGGCGATGATGTCCGGGCGGCCCACCAGCGTGGGCCGCGCGACGCCTTCGTCCACCACGATCTGCGCGGCGCGCAGCACGCGCTCTTCCTCGCCTTCGCAATACACCACGCGCTTCTTCGCGGCCGCCTTGGCGAGCTGGAAGATCGGCTTCATGGTGGTGCCGGAGGCGTACACGAAGCTCTGCAGCTTCTCGCGGTACGCGTCCAGGTCCTTCACCGGCCGCAGCGCCACGCCGCTATCGGCGGCAGCCTTCGCCACCGCGGGCGCGATCTTCATCATGAGCCGCGGGTCGAACGGCTTGGGGATCAGGTACTCGGGGCCGAAAGCCAGCTTCTCGCCGGCATAGGCCGCAGCCACCACCTCGCTCTGCTCGGCCTGCGCCAGGTCGGCGATCGCGTGCACCGCCGCGATCTCCATCTCCAGCGTGATGGTGGTAGCACCCGAGTCGAGCGCGCCCCGGAAGATGTACGGGAAGCACAGGACGTTGTTGACCTGGTTGGGGTAGTCCGTGCGGCCGGTCGCCATGATGCAGTCGGGCCGCACCGCCTTGGCTTCCTCGGGCGTGATCTCGGGATTCGGGTTGGCCAGCGCCAGGATCAGCGGGTTGGGCGCCATGGTCTTCACCATGTCGGGCTTGAGCACGCCGCCTGCGGACAGGCCGAGGAAGACGTCGGCGCCATGCACCACGTCGGCCAGCGTGCGCCCCGTGGTTTCCTGCGCGAACTGCTCCTTGTCGGGGTCCATCAGCTCCTTGCGGCCCTTGTAGACCACACCGGCCAGGTCGGTGACCCAGATGTTCTCGCGCGGCAGGCCCAGCTTCAGCAGCAGGCCCAGGCAGGCCAGCGCCGCTGCGCCGGCGCCGGAGGTGACCAGCTTGACCTGCTTGATGTCCTTGCCCACCACTTTCAGGCCGTTGATGATGGCCGAGCCGACCACGATGGCGGTGCCGTGCTGGTCGTCGTGGAACACCGGGATCTTCATGCGTTCACGCAGCTTGCGCTCCACGTAGAAGCAGTCCGGCGCCTTGATGTCTTCCAGGTTGATGCCGCCGAAGGTGGGCTCCAGCGCCGCGATCACGTCGACCAGCTTGTCCAGGTTGTCCTTCTCGGCGATCTCGATGTCGAACACGTCGATGCCGGCGAACTTCTTGAACAGCACGCCCTTGCCTTCCATCACCGGCTTGGCGGCCAGCGGGCCGATGTCGCCCAGGCCCAGCACGGCGGTGCCGTTGGTGATGACGGCCACCAGGTTGCCGCGCGCGGTGTAGCGGAACGCGGCCGTCGGGTCCTTCTGGATCTCCTCGCAGGGCGCGGCGACGCCGGGCGAGTAGGCGAGCGCCAGGTCGTGCTGGTTCAGCAGCTGCTTGGTGGCTGCGATCGCCACCTTCCCCGGGGTCGGGAACTCGTGGTACTCAAGGGCGGCGCGGCGCAGCTCGGCGCGCTTGTCGGGCGTGGACCCCGCGGATTCGTCGGACATGGAATGCTGTCTCCTGTGTTGTTCTGAGTGGAAGGGTGGGCGATTGTAGACCTTGCCCGGGTAAACCCTAGTACGCATATCTGCGTAGCGGCGCAGGTTTCGTGGTTCGGCCCATGCGGCCTGAGCATAGGGCGGGACGCATAAGGCATTGGCCATTGGGCGCGCGCACAACTACAGTGCATGCGACTGTCCGGGGGAACGAAGGAACCAACAAAATGAACGCAATCGAACTCATGCGCACGGAGCGCGTCGACGCCGTGCTAGCCCTGGCGGCTGCGCGGCTGGGCGCGGAAGAGGCCCAGCGGCTGGAGCCGGTGGCGCGCGAATACTTCCGCCGCGTCGACGCCGAAGACTTGTCCGAGCGCAGCCCCGAGGACCTGCTGGGCGCGCTGCTGTCGCACCGCCAGTTCGGCGCGCAGCGCAACCCGGGTGCGGCCAAGGTGCGCGTGTTCAGCCCTTCGGTCGGCGAAGACGGCTGGGGCTCGCGCCATACCGTGGTGCAGGTGGTCAACGACGACATGCCCTTCCTGGTGGATTCGACCATGCTCGAGATCCGCCGCCACGGACTGAACCTGCACCTGATGATCCACCCGGTGCTGGAAGCCGAGCGCGATGCGGACGGCAAGCTGCTGTCGCTGCAGCCTCGCACCCGCGAGTCGAAGGGCCCGCGCGAGTCGTGGATGTACGTGGAGATCGACCGGCTGGTCGACGCGTCGCAGCGCGCCAAGCTGGTCGAGGGCCTGCAGCGCGTGCTGGCCGACGTGCGCGCCGCCGTCACCGACTGGCCGGCCATGGTGCAGCGCCTGCGCGAAGCCGCCGGCGAGCTGGAACATGCGCCTGCGGTGCTGCCCGCCGAGCAGGTGTCCGAGTCGCGCGCCTTCCTGCAATGGCTGTCGGACGACCACATCACACTGCTGGGCTACCGCCAGCACGACCTGGTGGACGACGCCGGCCAGCTCACGCTGCGGGTGGTGCCGGGCACCGGCCTCGGCCTGTTGAGCGCCGACGAGAGCGGGATGATGCAGGCCACGATGGTGCTGCCGCCGGCGTCGCATTCGGTGGCGCGCGCGCTGCTGCCCGTGCTGGTGGTCACCAAGGCCAACAGCCGCTCCACCGTGCACCGCGACGGCCACATCGACTACGTGGGCGTGAAGCGCTACGACGCGGGCGGCAAGGTGATCGGCGAGCACCGCTTCATCGGCCTGTTCACTTCCACCGCCTACAGCTCGCGCGTGTCCGAGACGCCCCTGCTGCGCGGCAAGGTCGCGGCCATCGTGCAGCGCGCCGGCTTCTCGCCGGGCGGGCACCTGGCCAAGTCGCTGCAGCACATCCTGGAAGCCTACCCGCGCGACGACCTGTTCCAGATTCCCGACGAAGAGCTGTACGACACCGCACTCGGCATCCTGGCGCTCGGCGAGCGCCAGCGGCTGCGCCTGTTCATGTGGCGCGACCAGTTCGACCGCTTCGTCTCGTGCCTGGTGTTCGTGCCGCGCGAGGCGTATTCCACCGACCTGCGCATCAAGTTCCAGCGCATCCTGCTGCAGGCGCTGGGCGGCAACAGCGCCGAGTTCGACGTGCTGATGTCGGGCACGACGCTGGCGCGCATCCACTTCACGGTGCGCACCACGCCGGGCCAGGTGGTCACCTATGACCGCAAGGACATCGAGCGCAAGCTGGCCGCCGCGGCGCGCCGCTGGGACGACGACCTGCGCGACGCGCTGGTGGACGCGCAGGGCGAAGCCGGCGGCCTGGCCCTGTACAAGCGCTGGGGCGGCGCCTTCCCGGCGTCGTTCCGCGAACATGTGCCGGCGCGCGCGGCCGTGCCCGACATCCTGCGCATCGCCGCGCTCGGTGCCGATGCCCCGCTGGCGCAGACGCTGTACTGGCCGCTGGGCGCGCAGGCCGGGGCCATCGGCCTGAAGGTGTACCGCTACGGCCAACCCGTGGTGCTGTCGGACAGCCTGCCAATGCTGGAGCACATGGGCGTGCGCGTGCTGGGCGAGGCCAACTACCGCATCGAAGGCGCCGACGGCACGCCGATCTTCATGCACGACTTCGAACTGCAGGCGCAGCCGGCGGCGGAGATCGAACCCGAGACGCTGGCTCGCCTGTTCGAAGACGCCTTCGCGCGCGTGTTCCGCGGCGAGGTCGAGAACGACGACTTCAACCGGCTGGTGCTGCTGGCCGGCCTGGCCGCCGAAGAAGTGGTGGTGCTGCGCGCCTATGCGAAGTACTTGAAGCAGATCGGCTTTGCGCAGTCGCAGGCCACGATCACGGCCACGCTGGCGGCGCACCCGCGCATCGCGCGCATGCTGGTGACGCTGTTCAAGCTGCGCTTCGACCCGGCCAACCAGGACGAGCGCGGTGCCGAGGCGCAGGTCAACGGCATCGAGAAGGCGCTGGAGAAGGTCAGCAACCTGTCCGAGGACCTGGTGCTGCGGCAGTTGCTGGCGCTGGTGCAGGCGACCCTGCGCACCAACCACTGGCGCACCGGCGTCGGCCACTCGGGCACGGCCGGGCCGCGCCGGCCGTTCCTCAGCATCAAGTTCGACTCGGCCAAGGTGCCGGGCCTGCCGCAGCCGCGGCCGCTGTACGAGATTTTCGTGTATTCGCCGCGCTTCGAAGGCATCCACCTGCGCGGCGGCAAGGTGGCGCGCGGCGGGCTGCGCTGGTCGGACCGGCCGGACGACTTCCGCACCGAGGTGCTGGGGCTGGTGAAGGCGCAGATGGTGAAGAACACCGTCATCGTACCGGTCGGCTCCAAAGGCGGCTTCGTGCTGAAAAAGGCGCCAGCGGCAAGCGACCGCGAGGCTTACCTGAAAGAAGGCGTGGCCTGCTACCAGAACTACCTGCGCGGCCTGCTGGACCTGACGGACAACCTGGTGGCGGGCCAGACGGTGCCGCCACCGCACGTGGTGCGCGTCGACGGCGACGACCCCTACCTGGTGGTCGCGGCCGACAAGGGCACGGCGACCTTTTCGGACTACGCCAACCAGGTGAGCGCCGAGTACGGCCACTGGCTGGGCGACGCCTTCGCCTCCGGCGGCAGCGTGGGCTACGACCACAAGGCGATGGGCATCACCGCGCGTGGCGCCTGGGAGAGCGTCAAGCGCCACTTCCGCGAAATGGGCCTGGACACCCAGTCCACCGACTTCACGGTGGTGGGCGTGGGCGACATGTCGGGCGACGTGTTCGGCAACGGCATGCTGCTGTCGCGCCACATCCGGCTGGTGGCGGCGTTCGACCACCGCCACGTCTTCATCGACCCGCTGCCCGATGCAGCCTCTTCGTTCGCCGAGCGCGAGCGGCTGTTCAAGCTGCCGCGCTCGTCGTGGGCCGACTACGACACCAAGCTCATCTCCGAAGGTGGCGGCGTGTGGGCTCGCTCCGAAAAGTCGGTGCCGCTGTCGCCGCAGGCGCGCGTCGCACTCGGCATCAGCGACGAGCAGCTCACGCCCGGGGCGCTGGTAACGGCGATCCTGAAGGCGCCTGTGGACCTGCTGTACAACGGCGGCATCGGCACCTACGTGAAGGCCTCGGCCGAGGCCCACACCGACGTCGGCGACCGCGCCAACGACGCGGTGCGCATCAACGGCAGCGAACTGCGCGCGAAGGTGGTGGCCGAAGGCGGCAACCTCGGCTTCACGCAGCGCGGCCGCATCGAGGCGGCGCAGGCCGGCGTGCGACTGAACACCGACGCCATCGACAACTCGGCGGGCGTCGACACCTCCGACCACGAAGTCAACATCAAGATCCTGCTGGGCGTGGCGGTCGACGACGGCGAGATGACCGAGAAGCAGCGCAACACGCTGCTGCCGCAGATGACCGACGAAGTGGGTGCGCTGGTGCTGCGCGACAACTACTTCCAGTCCCAGGCGCTGTCGGTGGGCAAGCGGCTGGCCGCGGCCCAGCTCGACGAGCAGGCCCGCTTCATCCGCTTCCTGGAGAAGGCGGGGCAGCTACACCGCGAGATCGAGTTCCTGCCGTCCGACGAGGAGATCGCCGAGCGCAAGCAGAAGTCGCAGGGCCTCACCTCGCCCGAGCTGGCGGTGCTGCTGGCCTACAGCAAGATGTGGCTCAACGACGAGCTGATGGCGTCTGACCTGCCGGAAGACCCGTGGGTCGCGAAGGCGCTGGAGCGCTACTTCCCTTCTGTGCTGAAGGAGAAGTTCGGCTCGTACATCCCGCGCCACCCGCTCAAGCGCGAGATCATCGTCACGCACGTGCTCAACAGCATGGTCAATCGGGTCGGGCCGACCTTCGTGCACCGGCTCTCGGAGATCACCGGCACCACTGCGCCGCAGATCGTGCGCGCCTACCTGGCCACGCGCGAGGTGTTCGGGCTCATCACCACCTGGCAGCAGATCGAGGCGCTGGACAACGTGGTGCCCGACGCACTGCAGGCCGAGATGGTCATCGCGCTGCGCGGGCTGGTGGCGCGCGCCACCACCTGGTTCCTGCGCTCGCGGCGCCTGCAGGAGCCGACCGAGCAGCAGGTCAAGCGCTTCGCGCCGGCGGTGCGCGCGCTGGCGGCCCGGCTGGAGACGCAGGCGAGCAGCTCGGCCCGTGCCGCGGTGTGGCTGCAGGCCGGCGTCCCGCAGGCGCTGGCGTGGCACGTCGACGCGGCCGACGGCGTGTTCGATGCGCTCGACATCGCCGAGATTGCCGACAGCACCAAGCGGCCGCTGGAAGACACGGCCGAAGTGCACACCGGCGTGGGCACGCGGCTGGGCCTGCAGCGCCTGCGCCAGCAGATCGAGCTGTTGCCGGCCGAGAGCTACTGGCACCAGCTGGCCAAGCTGGCGCTGGGCGACGACCTGGCCGACCTGCAGCGCTCCATCGCCATGGAGGCGGTGGGCCGCTACGAAGGAACGCCCTCGGCCGTGCTGGACCAGTGGGAGCAGGCCAACCGGCAGGCGATGGAGCGCGCGCAGCGGCTGATGTCCGAGCTGCGCGAGTCGGGGGCGGGCGGCGACCTGGCGATGCTGTCGGTGGCGCTGCGCGAGCTGCGCAACCTGGTGTAGGCGAAGGGCTTTCAGCCCTTCACGCACACCACCTGCTTGAGCGTGTGCACCACCTCCACCAGGTCCTGCTGCGCCGCCATCACCGCGCCGATGTCCTTGTAGGCGGCCGGCGTCTCGTCGAGCACGTCCTTGTCCTTGCGGCACTCCACGCCCTCGGTCGCGGCACGGTGGTCGGCCAGCGTGAAGCGGCGCTTGGCGTCGCCGCGGCTCATGGTGCGGCCGGCGCCATGCGAGCACGACTCGAACGATTCCGGGTTGCCCTTGCCCCGCACGATGAAGCTGCGCGCGCCCATGCTGCCGGGAATGATCCCCAGCTCGCCCTTCTTCGCGCTGACTGCGCCCTTGCGCGTGACCCAGACCTGCTCGCCGAAGTGGGTTTCCTGCTGCACGTAGTTGTGGTGGCAGTTCACCGCTTCCACGTGCGCCTGGAAGTTCCTGTGCAGCACGGTTCTGGCGGCCTCGATCACGCGGCGCATCATCACCTCTCGATTCAGGCGTGCGAATTTCTGGGCCCAGCCGACCGCGCGCACGTAGTCGCCGAAGTAGCGTGAGCCTTCCTCG
Source organism: Burkholderiales bacterium (assembly GCA_016213325.1). Lineage (GTDB taxonomy): Bacteria > Pseudomonadota > Gammaproteobacteria > Burkholderiales > Burkholderiaceae_C > Ramlibacter. The sequence continues at coordinate 234,899 of JACRAY010000026.1, forward strand.
AAGTACGCCAGGTCGCGGTCGGGCAGGTTGGCGTTGTTGCGCAGCGCGTCCTGCTTGGCCAGCTCGATGAACATGGTGCCGATGGCGTTGCCCACGCCGCGCGAACCCGAGTGCAGCATGAACCAGACGAAGCCCTGTTCGTCCAGGCACACCTCGACGAAGTGGTTGCCGCCGCCCAGCGTACCCAGGTGGCTGTGGTTGTTGGTCTTGGCGAGCTTGGGGTAGTCGCGGCAGAGTTCCTTGAACTCGGGCTCGAGCTGGCCCCAGGCGGTGTCGACCGCACCCGGCGTCTTCTGCCACGCACCCGGGTCGCGCGCACCCGGTGCGCGCCCATGCGGCACGGCGCGCTCGATGGCCGAGCGCAGCGGCGCCAGGTTGTCCGGCAGGTCTTCGGCCGCGAGCGTGGTCCTGCAGGCCATCATGCCGCAGCCGATGTCGACCCCGACCGCGGCCGGGATGATGGCCCGCAAGGTCGGGATCACCGAGCCCACGGTCGCGCCTATGCCGAAGTGCACGTCGGGCATGGCCGCTACGTGCCTGAAGACGACCGGCAGGCGCGCCGCATTGGCCAACTGGCGCCGCGCCTCGGCCTCCACGGGCACGCCGCGCGTCCACATCTTCACGGGCACGCCGCCTTCGACCTTTTCTTCGATGTAACCAGTTTCCATGGGTGATGAACGCAGCGGTATCATGCCTCGACAGTTCACCGAGGAGCGGATCATGGCTTTGATGGATTTCATCAAGAAACAGTTCATCGACATCATCCAGTGGACCGAGACGGGCGACGGCACGCTCGCCTGGCGGTTCCCCATGGCCGACATGGAAATCCAGTACGGCGCCTCGCTCACGGTGCGCGAGTCGCAGGTGGCGGTGTTCGTCAACGAAGGCAAGGTCGCCGACGTGTTCGGGCCCGGCATGTACAAGCTGACGACCCAGACCATTCCCGTCCTCACCTACCTGAAGAACTGGGACAAGCTGTTCGAGTCGCCCTTCAAGAGCGACGTCTACTTCTTCAGCACGCGCCAGCAGGTCGACCAGCGCTGGGGCACGCCGCAGCCCATCACCATCCGCGACAAGGACTTCGGTGCGGTGCGGCTGCGCGCCTTCGGCAACTACTCGTTCGCCGTCAGCGACCCCAAGCTGTTCCACACCAAGATCTCGGGCACGCGCGAGAGCTACACGGTGGCCGAGCTCGACGGGCAGCTACGCGGCATGATCCTGCAGCACATCTCGGATGCCATCGCGCAAAGCGGCATTCCCTTCCTCGACCTGGCGTCCAACCAGGTCGAGTTTGCCAACGCGCTGCACAAGGAGATGGCGCCGGTGTTCGAGGGCATCGGCCTGAAGCTCGACGTGATCACGGTGCAGAACCTGTCGCTGCCCGAAGAGCTGCAGAAGCTGCTGGACCAGCGCATCGGCATGGGCATGGTCGGCAACGACATGGGCAAGTTCATGCAGTACCAGACGGCGCAGGCCATCCCTGAAATGGCCAAGGCAGCCGGCACGGGCGGCGGCAGCGGTGTCGCCGGTGACGCCATGGGCTTGGGTGCCGGCATCGCCATGGGCCAGGTGCTGGCTCAGAACATCCAGCAGGGCCTGCAGGGCGGGCAGGCCGCGCACGCAGCGCAGGCGGCTGCGGCGGCGCCTGCCGCAGCGATCAAGCCCGAGGACGTGATGGCCACCATCGAGAAGCTTGCGGACCTGAAGGCCAAGGGCATCCTCACGCAGGAAGAGTTCGACTCCAAGAAGTCGGAGCTCCTGAAGAAGTTAATCTAAGGTGAAAACGCGGCCTGAAGGCCGCGTCCTTCGACCGGGCTTCGCCCGGACCCAATAACCAGGCTGTGGCGACGGAGAACTCACAACGGACCTACCGGGCCGCCTGCCCGGGCTGTGGTGCGCCGGTCGAGTTCCGCAGCGCCGCGTCGACGCACGCGGTGTGCAGCTATTGCCAGAGCACGGTGGTGCGCGACGGCGAGGCGCTCGCGCGCATCGGCAAGATGGCCGACCTGTTCGACGACCACAGCCCGCTGCAGCTCATGGCCACGGGCCGCCACAACGGCAAGCCCTTCACGCTGGTGGGACGCCTGCAGTACCGCGGGCCCAGCGGGCCGTGGACCGAATGGGTGGCACTGTTCGACGACGGCAGCACCGGGCTGGTCGCCGAAGACAACGGCGCCTATGTGTTCGCCACCGCCACCAGTCCGCAGCGCCAGCTGCCCGAAGCCTCGCGTTTCCGGGTCGGCGGCACCACCGCCATCGCCGGCAAGACTTTCCAGGTGTCGTCCAACGAGCAGGTGGCGCTGGTGTCGGCGCAGGGCGAGCTGCCCAAGCTGCCGCCGCTCGACCAGCCGTTTCCGGTGGTGGAGCTGCGCAGCGCCGACGGTGACGTGCTCGCCATCGACTTCGGCATGGTGCCGCCCGCCGTCACGCGCGGCCGCTCGGTGCTGCTCGACGAGATGCAGCTGAGCGGCCTGCGCGAAGAGAGCGCCAAGGAGACCGCAGGCCGCCAGTTCGCCTGCCCGAACTGCGGTGCACAGGTGGCGGTGCAGTTCGAAGGCAGCAAGTCCATCACCTGCAGTGCCTGCCACAGCCTGATCGACCTGTCGCAGGGCATCGGCGGCGAGTTGCGCCACGCCGAGCAGGACGAGCCGATGCAGCCGCTGATCCCGCTGGGCAGCACCGGGCAATTGCAGGGCGTGCAGTGGCAGGTGGTGGGCTACCAGCACCGCGTGGGCAAGGACCCGTCGGACGAGGAAGAAGAAAGCTTCGGCTGGGACGAGTACCTGCTGTTCAACCGCAAGCGCGGCTTCAACTTCCTGGTGGACAGCACCGAAGGCTGGAGCATCGTGAAGCCCACCACCGGCGCGCCTTCGTACGACAACGGCGCGCAGTCGGCCACCTACCTGGGCAGCACTTACGCGCTGCAGTACAGCTACGACGCCGAAACCAACTACGTGGCCGGCGAGTTCTACTGGCCGGTCAGGCGCGGCCAGAAAACATTCAACCGCGACTTCGCCAAGGGCAAGTCCCTGCTGTCGCTGGAAGAAACGCCGCTCGAGCGCACCTGGTCGTCGGGCAGCCGCATCGACAGCGACCTGGTGGCCAAGGCCTTCAAGCTGGAAAACAAGAAGGACCTGCTCAAGCGCGGCGATGCCGGGCCTACCGCGGCCGGACCGAAGGAAGTGGGCACGGGTTGCGGCTGCCTGATCCTCATCATCATCGCGCTCATCTTCCTCATCCTCGCGCTCAGGTCGTGCGGCGAGGAAGGCAGCTACTCGGGCTACCGCTCCAGCGGTGGCTCTTTCGGCGGATATTCGAGTGGCGGAAGCCACAAGTAAAAGGAGAGAGTCCCATGAACCTCGACTGGCTGAGACCGGCTGCCTTCTTCGGCTCCATCCTGTACGCCCTGATCGGCGTGCTGATGTTCTGGCTGAGCTTCCTGATCATCGACAAGATCACGCCCTACGATTTGTGGGAAGAGATCGTCGAGAAGCAGAACGTGGCGCTGGGCATCGTGGTGGGCGCGATGGCGCTGGGCATCTCCATCATCGTGGCTGCGGCTGTGCACGGGTGAGCCACGCCGAGCGAGCGGCAGCGGCCCGCGCGCCGCGCCCGCTCGAAGTTGCCCTGCTGGCGTCGGTGTTCGTCGTGGCCGCGTGCGGCCTCGTGTACGAGCTCGCCGCCGGCGCCCTCGCCTCGTATGTGCTGGGCGACTCGGTGCTGCAGTTCTCCACCATCATCGGCACCTACCTGTTCGCCATGGGCGTCGGCTCGTGGCTGTCGCGCTTCTTCGAGCGGCAGTTGCCCGCGCACTTCCTGCGCATCGAGCTGCTGGTGGCGCTGGTGGGCGGCAGCATGCCGGCCGTGCTGTTCATCGCCAACGCGTGGCAGCCCGGGGCGTTCCGCCTGCTGCTGTACGGGCTGGTGCTGCTGGTGGGCGTGCTGGTCGGGCTGGAGATCCCGCTGGTCATGCGCATCCTCAAGCGCAACATCGCACTGCGCGAGCTGGTGTCGCAGGTGCTCACCTTCGACTACCTCGGTGCGCTCGCGGTGTCCGTCGCCTTCCCGCTGCTGCTGGTGCCCCAGCTCGGCTTGATCCGCACCGGCCTGCTGTTCGGCGTGATGAATGCGGCGGTGGCGGTATGGGCGCTGTGGCTGTTCCGCGATGAGCTCAGGCGCTTTGCGGCGCATGCGGTCGCTTGTGGGCTGGTGCTGGCCACGCTGCTGGCCGGCCTGGCGGGGGCGCAAACCATCACCACGCTGGCCGAAGACCGCTTCTACCAGGCGCCGATCATCGTGGCCGAGAGTTCGCCGTGGCAGCGCATCGTGGTCACGCAGGGGCGCAGCGGCCTGCGCCTGTACCTCAACGGCAACCTGCAGTTCGCTGAGGCCGACGAGTACCGCTACCACGAGGCGCTGGTGCACCCCGTGATGGCCGCGCACGGCGCACCGCGCAAGGTGGCGGTGCTGGGCGGCGGCGACGGCATGGCGGTGCGCGAGGTGCTGCGCTACCCCGGCGTCGAAAGCATCACGCTGGTGGAGCTGGACCCGAACATGACGCGCCTGTTCGCGCAGCACCCGTCGCTGGCCCGGCTGAACGGCGGCGCGCTGGCGTCGCCCAAGGTGAAGTTGGTGAACACCGACGCGTTCAAGTGGCTGGAAGAGTCGCGCGAACACTTCGACGTGGTGATCGTGGACTTTCCCGACCCGACGAATTTTTCGGTGGGCAAGCTGTATACCAACTCGTTCTATGCCCTGCTCGGCGAACGCCTGAGCGCGGGCGGCTACGCGGCCGTGCAGACCACATCGCCGTTGCTGGCGCGGCGCAGCTTCTGGACCGTGGTGGCGACGATCGAGTCCACCGGGCTCGTCGCGACGCCGTACCACGCGCACGTGCCAAGTTTTGGCGAATGGGGCTTCGTGGTCGCGAGCCGCCGTCCCTGGCACCAGCCCGAGGCGCTGCCCGGGGACCTGCGCTACCTGACACTCACCACGCTGCCGCAGTTGTTCGACTTCCCGCGCGACATGACCCGCGTTCCGGCCGAGGTGAACCGGCTGTCCAACCAGGTGCTGGTGACGACATACGAGCGCGAGTGGGGCAAGGTGCACCAGCCGTGACGCGGAAAGTCGGGGTGACAAGACTCCCTCCCCCTCTGGGGGAGGGTTGGGGTGGGGGCTTCGGTCGTCGCACGTTTCTTTCCTTGGCTGCTGCTTCCTTGGCCGCGTGCCGTTCTCGCGAGGAGGTGCAGGGAGGATTCGCCGGCGCATCCGCCGACCGGGGGCATCTGCTGCGCGCAGCCCCCGCCCCAACCTTCCCCCAGAGGGGGAGGGAGCCTGTTCGCCGCACGCGTATCGTCATCGCCGGCGCCGGCATCGCCGGGCTCGCCGCTGCGCGCGCCTTGCGCCTGCGCGGCATCGACGACTTCGTCGTGCTCGACCTCGAGGACCAGCCCGGCGGCAACAGCCGCGCGACGGAAGTGGGTGGCATCGCCTGCCCGCTCGGTGCGCACTACCTGCCGGTGCCCGGAGACGCGGCGCATGACGTGCAGGACCTGCTGGAGGAGCTGGGCCTCAGGCGGCGCGTGGCCGGCCGCTGGACCTACGACGAGCGGCACCTCGTCCACAGCCCGCAGGAGCGCCTGTACTTCGACGGCCACTGGCAGGACGGCCTGCTGCCGCTGGAGGGCGTGCGGGCGTCCACACTGGCGCAGTACCGACGCTTTGCCCAGGCGGTGGAAGCGCTGCGCCAGACCGGTACCTTCACCATCCCGCGCGGCACGAATGTCCACGCGGCGCTGGACGCGCTGACCTTCTCGGCCTGGCTGGGCCAGCAAGGGCTGGACGATGCGCACCTGCGCTGGTTCCTCGACTACTGCTGCCGCGACGACTACGGCATGGGCATCGCCACGGTGTCGGCCTGGGCGGGGCTGCACTACTTCGCCGCACGCCACGGCTTCCTGCCCGAGGCAGAAGGCAGCGACGGCGAGCGCGAAGGCACCCTCACCTGGCCTGAAGGCAATGGCTGGCTGGCGCGCGCGCTGGCCGCGCCGCTCGAGCAGCGCTTTGTGCGCGGCCGCGCCGTGCTGCGCATCGAGGAGACACGTGACGGCGTCGCGGTCGATGCGCTCGACGTGGCCACGCAGCAGGTCGAGCGCTGGCAGGCGTCGCACTGCATCGTGGCGCTGCCCGTGTTCGTTGCGGCACGCGTGGTGGCCGAAGCCCCCGATTTCCTGAAGCAGCGCGCGCAGCGCATGCGCTACGCGCCCTGGGTCGTCGTCAACCTGCACCTGCGCGAGCCGCCGCGCGACAGCGGCCACGGCGCGCAGCTGGCCTGGGACAACGTGGTGTACGGCGGCGCGGGCCTGGGCTATGTGGTGGCCACCCACCAGCGGCTCGACCCGCGGCCCGGGCCGACGGTGCTGTCGTGGTACATCGCGCCGGGCGAGGCCGCGCGCATCGAGGTGCTCGCCAAGCCATGGCAGCACTGGCGCGATGCGGCGCTGAAAGAGCTTTCCGGGCCGCACCCCGACATCGTGCACAACCTGTCGCAGGTGCAGGTGGCGCGTTACGGCCATGCGATGGCTGTCCCGGTGCCCGGAGCGGGCAACGCACGGCCCCCGTCATCGCAACGCCTGTCCTTCGCGCACAGCGACTGGGCCGGCTATTCGGTCTTCGAGGAGGCGTTCACCATGGGCCATGCAGCCGGTCGTGCGCTTTCGCCTCGCGCTTGAGGATGGCGTCGATGGAGCCGAAAGCCTCGTCGTGCAGCAGCGACTTGAGCTCGGCCAGCACCTTGGCATCGCTCATCGCCAGCTGCGTCGCGATGGCCAGCGCGTGCGAAGCGCACACCTCGTCATCGACCACCTTCCATACCAGTCCCCAGCGTTCGGCCTCCCCGGCGCCGAAGTCGCCGCCGAGCATCAGCACGCCCTTGGCACGCGCCAGCCCGATCTTGCGCGGCAGCAGCGCCAGCACGCCGCCGGTGCCGAACAGGCCGGCGCTGACTTCGGGCAGCTTGAACTGCGCGCTGCGGGCCGCCACCACGATGTCGCAATTGAGCAGCAGCTCCAGCCCCGCGCCCACCGCCCAGCCGTGCACCGATGCCACCACCGGCTTGGGCGAGTCCATCAAGGCGCGCGCCAGCCGCTGCAGCGTGTCGACGAAGGCGTGCGAGGGCGCTTCGTCGCGGTCCTTGCCGGCGCAGAACGCGCGGCCGTCGCCCGACAGCAGCACCACGCGCACCGCTTCATCGCGGCTGGCGCCTTCCACTGCCGCCAGCAGCTCGTGCGCCAGTGCGTGATTCATGGCGTTCAGCCGGTCGGGCCGGTGCAGCCTGAGCTGCAGCACGCCTTGGTCGGGACCGCTGCGCACCAGCATGGCACTACCCGCGCATCAGCGCCTCGATCTCGTCGGCCTTGACCGGCACGCCGCGCGTGACGAGCTCGCAGCCGTCGGGCGTGACGATGGCGTCGTCTTCGATGCGGATGCCGATGTGGTGGAAGCGCTCCGGAACGCCCTCGGCGGGCCGCACATAGATGCCCGGCTCGATGGTGAGCGCCATGCCCGGGCGCAGGATGCGGCTCGGGCGGTCCTTGATGACCTCGCCCGACAGCGGGTCCTTGCGCTCGCTCACGGTACCCACTTCGCCGGGCTCCACGTAGCTGCCCGCGTCGTGCACGTCCAGCCCGATCCAGTGGCCGGTGCGGTGCATGTAGAACTGGAAGTAGCTGCGCTTCTCGATCACGTCGTCCAGCGTCCCCACCTTGTTGCGGTCGAGCAGGCCCACGTCGAGCATGCCCTGCGCCAGCACCTTCACCGCCGCCTCGTGCGGGTCGGTGAAGCGCGCGCCCGGCTTGGTCGCCGCAACGGCGGCCTCCTGCGAGGCCAGCACGATGTCGTACAGCGCGCGCTGCGCAGCGCTGAACTTGCCGTCGGCCGGGAAGGTGCGCGTGATGTCGCTGGCATAGCCGTCGAGTTCGCAGCCGGCGTCGATCAGCACCAGCTCGCCGGGGCGCACCGGCGCGGCATCGGCGCGGTAGTGCAGCACGCAGGCATTGGCGCCGGCCGCGACGATGGAGGTGTACGCCGGGTACTGCGAGCCGCCCAGGCGGAACTCGTGCAGCAGCTCGGCGTCCAGGTGGTACTCGCGCATGTCCTTGCCCTCGCGCAGCATCCGGTAGGACGCCTTCATCGCGCGAGCGTGGGCGCGTGCACTGATCGCGCCGGCGCGCCGCATGATGTCCTGTTCGTGCGGGTCCTTCACGAGGCGCATCTCGTCGAGCACCGAGCACAGGTCGCGCTGCGTCTCCGGGCACAGGGCGCCGTAGCGAACGCGCGCCCGCACCTTCTCCAGCCAGCCGGCCACGCGCTGTTCCAGGCCCGAATGAGTGGCAAACGGGAACCACGCGGCGTCGCGGTTTTCCAGCAGCCTGGGCATCTGCGCGTCGAGTTCGCCCACCGGCAGGGCCGACTGCACGCCCAGCGCGCCCGGCGCCGCCTCGGGGCCGAGGCGCAAGCCGTCCCAGATCTCGCGTTCGGTGTCCTTGGGCTGGCAGAACAGCGTGCTGGCACCGTCGCCGGTGACCACCAGCCACGCGTTCGGCTCGCTGAAGCCGGTGAGGTAGTAGAAGTAGCTGTCGTGGCGGTACAGGAAGTCGGAGTCGCGGTTGCGTGCCCGTTCGGGCGCCGTGGGGACGATGGCGATGCCCTTGGCGCCGAGCTGCGCCGCCATGCGGGCGCGCCGCTGGGCGAACAGCGAGGTGGGGACGTTGGTGTTCATGGGTGAATTGTCGGCCGTTTTCGTCATTCCCGCGAAGCCGGGCTTTGTAGGCTGGGGTGCAACCCCAGCGGTCTCAGCCCCCGTTCAACTGCGCCAGCCGCTCCGGCGTCCCCACGTCCGCCCACGGCCCGCTATAAAACTCAGCCGTCACCTCCCCACGGTCCATCGCCGCACGCAGCAGCGGCGCCAGCGGGATCTTCAACCCCTGCGGGTTGCCCTCGGGCACGCCCGCGAAGAATGCCTTGCGGTACAGGCCGATCGTCGAGTAGGTGAACTGCTCGCCCGCGTGGCTGAGCGCGCGCCCGCCGGCATCGATCCCGAAGTCCCCCTTGGGATGCTGCGCCGGGTTCTCCACCAGCCAGAGGTGCGCCAGCGCGCCGCCCGCCGCAAACTCGCGCAGCCGCGGCAGGCTGAAGGCGAACTGCGGCACATGCACGTCGCCGCCGACCAGCCAGAACGCATCGGCCAGCAGCGGCAGCGCACGCGCCACGCCACCCGCGGTCTCGTACGGGCCGCCCGCGTTCATGCTCTCGTGCGAGTAGTGGATGGTGAGCATTGGGTCGTGCGGCGTGCCCCAGGCCGGGTGCATGCCGAAGCGCGACTCGATCATGTCGCCCAGCCAGCCGGTGTTGACCACCAGCTCGCGCAAGCCGGCGCGCCCCAGTGCTTCCAGGTGGTACTGGATCAGCGGCTTGCCGCGCACTTCCAGCAGCGGCTTGGGGCACAGGTCGGTCAGCGGCCGCATGCGCTCGCCGCGCCCTGCTGCCAGGATCATCGCCTGCGCGCGCGTCACGACTCGTCCCCGCGGTCCAGCGAGCGTTGCTCGGTCCATTCGGGCTGGAAGCGTTCGACCAGCGCTTCCATCAACTGGCGCGCCTTGGCCGACTGGTCGCCGCTGAAATGGCACACGTACACGTCGCAAGTGACGGCGCGTTGTTCGGGCCAGGTATGCAGGCACACGTGCGACTCGGCCAGCAGCACGGTGGCCGTCACGCCGCCCGCACCGGGGAAGGTGTGGAACAACTGGTTCACGGCCTGCAGGCCCGCGCCCTGCACCGCATCGACGCACCACGCGCCCAGTTTGGCGGCGTCGGTGAGCCACGCCGCGTCGCAGCGGCAGCCGTACAGGTCGGCTGTGAGGTGCAGGCCTTTCATGCCCGACACTCTAGTGCAGGCCAGCTCGGCACCGGCGCGAAAAGGCGCCACGGCCCGCGGAAGTAAAATGCCGGGTTTCCCCCGATACCCTTTCCCCCCGGAGCTGCCCCCGATGGCCAACGATTCACTGATGGCGAACGCAATCCGCGCGCTCGCCATGGATGCCGTACAACAAGCCAACTCGGGCCATCCGGGCGCCCCGATGGGCATGGCGGACATCTCCGTCGCGCTGTGGCACCGCCACCTGCGCCACAACCCCAAAAACCCCCACTGGCCCGACCGCGACCGCTTCGTGCTGTCCAACGGCCACGCGTCGATGCTGCTGTACGCGTTGCTGCACCTCACGGGCTATGACCTGCCCATCGGCGAGCTGAAGGGCTTTCGCCAGCTGCACAGCAAGACACCGGGCCACCCCGAGCACCACCTGACGCCCGGTGTCGAAACGACCACCGGCCCGCTGGGCCAGGGCATCACCAACGCGGTCGGCATGGCGCTGGCCGAGAAGCTGCTGGCCACCGAGTTCAACCGCGACGGCCACGCCATCGTCGACCACCACACCTACGTCTACCTGGGCGACGGCTGCCTGATGGAAGGCATCAGCCACGAAGCCTGCGCCATCGCCGGCGCGTGGAAGCTCAGCAAGCTGGTCGCGATCTACGACGACAACGGCATCTCCATCGACGGCCAGGTCGCGCCCTGGTTCATCGACGACACGCCGGCGCGCTTCAAGGCCTACGGCTGGAACGTGATCGGTCCCATCGACGGCCACGACGTCGAAGCAGTCGACAAGGCAATCGCCACCGCGTGCCGCAGCGCCGACAAGCCGACGCTGGTGGTGGCCAAGACGCAGATCGGCAAGGGTTCGCCGAACCGTGCCAATACCGCCAAGGCGCACGGCGAGCCGCTGGGCGCCGAGGAAGTGGCGCTCACGCGCAGCGCCATCGGCTGGCAGCACGAGCCGTTCCACCTGCCGCAGGCGGTGTACGACGAGTGGGACGCGCGCGCGAAGGGCGACACGCTGGAAGCCGAGTGGCAGCAGAAGTTCGACGCCTACGCGCGCGCGCATCCGGAGCTGGCCGCGGAGTTCACGCGCCGCATGAAGGGCGAGCTGCCGAAGAACTTCGCGCAGGTCGCGGTCGACACCGCGGTTGCCGCGCATGCCAAGGCTGAGACCGTAGCCTCGCGCAAGGCCTCGCAACTCGCGCTGGAAGGCTTCACCGCGGCGCTGCCCGAGATGCTGGGCGGCTCGGCCGACCTGACCGGCTCCAACCTGACCAACACCAAGAGCACGCCGGCGCTGCGCTTCGACCAGGCCGGCGAGGTGGTCACCACCGACAGCAAGATCGGCCGCCACATCAACTACGGCGTGCGCGAATTCGGCATGGCCGCCATCATGAACGGGGTGGCGCTGCACGGCGGCTACATCCCCTACGGCGGCACCTTCCTCACCTTCAGCGACTACAGCCGCAACGCGATCCGCATGGCGGCGCTGATGCAGCAGCGCGTGATCCACGTGTTCACGCACGACTCGATCGGCCTGGGCGAAGACGGCCCCACGCACCAGTCGATCGAGCATGCCGCCAGCCTGCGGCTGATCCCGAACCTGGACGTCTGGCGCCCCGGCGACACCGCCGAGACCGCGGTGGCGTGGGCGGTCGCGCTGCAGAACGCGAAGCGCCCGACCGCGCTGCTGCTGTCGCGCCAGAACCTGCCCTACGCGCCCAAGGCCGGGCTGGAAGACATCAGCAAAGGCGGCTACGTGCTGGCCGAGCCGGCCGAGGTGGGCGTCAAGCGCAAGGCGCAGGCCGTGATCATCGGCACCGGCTCCGAGGTGCAGCTCGCGCTGAAGGCGCAGGAACTGCTGGCGCAGCAGGGCATTGCGGTGCGCGTGGTGTCCATGCCCAGCACCACGGCTTTCGACCGGCAGGACCGCGCGTACAAGGAGTCGGTGCTGCCGCAAGGGCTGCCGCGCATCGCGGTGGAAGCGGGCGTCACCGACGGCTGGTGGAAGTACGGCTGCGCCGCCGTGGTCGGCATCGACCGCTACGGCGAGTCGGCGCCCGCCAGCGCATTGTTCAAGTTCTTCGGCTTCACGCCGGAGAACGTGGCAGATACCGTGCGGGCGGTGCTCGCGCGCTGAGGCTCAACTTCTGGAGGACATCATGGCGATCAGGATTGGTATCAACGGCTTCGGCCGCATCGGCCGCAACGTGCTGCGTTCGGCCATCGCGAATTTCCCCGACATCGAGATCGTCGGCATCAACGACCTGCTGGAGCCCGACTACCTGGCCTACATGCTGCAGTACGACTCGGTGCATGGCCGCTTCAAGGGCAGCGTGGCGGTCGAGGGCAACACGCTCATCGTCAACGGCAAGAAGATCCGCCTGACCGCCGAGAAGGACCCCGCGGCGCTGAAGTGGGGCGACGTGGGCGCCGAATTCGTGATCGAGTCGACCGGCCTGTTCCTCACCAAGGAAGCCGGCCAGAAGCACCTGGACGCGGGCGCGAAGAAGGTCATCCTGTCGGCGCCGTCCAAGGACGACACGCCGATGTTCGTGTTCGGCGTCAACCACGCCAAGTACGACGGCCAGGCCGTGATCTCCAACGCGTCGTGCACCACCAACTGCCTGGCGCCGCTGGCCAAGGTGGTCAACGACAAGTGGGGCATCAAGCGCGGCCTGATGACCACGGTGCATGCGGCCACCGCCACGCAGAAGACGGTGGACGGCCCGAGCAACAAGGACTGGCGCGGCGGCCGCGGTATCCTGGAAAACATCATCCCGTCGTCCACCGGCGCGGCCAAGGCGGTGGGCGTGGTGATCCCCGAGCTGAACAAGAAGCTCACCGGCATGTCGTTCCGCGTGCCGACCTCCGACGTGTCGGTGGTCGACCTGACCGTGGAACTGGCGAGCCCGGCGCAGTACGCCGAGATCTGCGCGGAGATGAAGGCGCAGTCGGAAGGCGCGTTGAAGGGCGTGCTGGGCTACACCGAGGACAAGGTGGTGGCCACCGACTTCGTTGGCGACGCGCGCACCTCGATCTTCGACGCCGATGCCGGCATCCAGCTCGACCCCACCTTCGTCAAGCTGGTGAGCTGGTACGACAACGAATGGGGCTACTCCAACAAGTGCCTGGAAATGGCGCGCGTCGTCGCGCGCTGATCACAGCGACGCCACGTAGGCCGTGAGGGCCCGGATGTCCTCATCGGCCAGCGCCCGCACCCGGGCCGCCATGCGCTCGTCGAGGCGCACGCCTTCCTTGTAGCGCCGGATGCTCGCGCCGAGGTAGTCGGCATGCTGCCCCGCCACGCGGGCCACCTGTTCGCTGCCGGTGCCGGTATCGCCGTGGCACTCCTTGCAGGCTCGCTCGTAGATGGCCTTGCCGCGCGCCGCCAGCGCCGCATCCTTTGCAGGCAGGCGCCGCGCCGGCTGGCTCGCGTAGTACACGGCTGCGCCGACCCGCTCGTCGGCCGACATCTCCTTGACGATGCCTTCCATGAACTTGTGCCGGCGGCGCCCGTCGCCGAGCTTGGCCAGCTGGTTGAGCACGAATGCCGCGTTCTGCGCCGCGAGGTTCGGCACGTCGGGCTGCACGCTCTGGCCGGCCGGGCCGTGGCAGCTGGCGCACACGCTGGCAGTCTTTTCGCCCAGCTTCAGGTAGCGTTCCATCTGCTTGGGGTCGGCACGAGCCGCCACCAGCTTGTCGTTCAGGGCAGCGGCGGGCGCCGAGCCTTGCGCGAGGGCGGCGTGGGCCAGCATGCAACCCGCCAGCAGGGCGAGCGGCGCCTTCATTGCATGGACCGCATGTACTCGACCAGCACCGCGATGTCGTTGTTGGTCATGTCCTTCATCATCTTGTACTTGCGCTCGTTGCTGCCGCGCAGCGCCGACTGTTCGCGATAGCGCTCGAGGTTGGTCTTCAGGTACACCGGCTGCTGGCCCGCGATGCGCGCATTGCGCTCGGTGCCGTGCCCGGTTTCCTGGTGGCATTTCTTGCACAGCTTCTCGTAGAGCGCCTTGCCTTCGGCCGCGGCCTTTGTGTTGCTGGCCGGCACCGACTTGGGCTCCTGCGCCGTGTAGTAGATCGCCACGGCAATCTTCTCGTCCTGGTTCATCGCGCGCATCAGCCCTTCCATGAAGAAGTGCTTGCGGCGGCCGTCCGACAGCTTGGACAGCTGGTTCAGGACATAGATCGTGTTCTGGGCGGCGAGGTTGGGCACTTCGGGCAGCAGGCTCTGGCCGGCCGGGCCGTGGCAGTTGGCGCAGAAGCTGGTGGTCTTCTGCCCCAGCTTCATGTACTTGTCCATCAGCTGCGGGTCGGCACGCGCGGCTGTCAGCTTCTCCTGCATCCACTTGGGCAACATCGTGATCGGGGGCGGCGGTGGCGCGCTGGCACCGCTGGCCGCCGGCGCCGCTGCGGGTGCGGGGGCTGCCGCGGGGGCGGGCTGCTGCGCCCAGAGCGCAGCGGAGGTCATCAGGCCGAAAGCCAGGCTGGCGGCGGTCCGCGCCAAGGAAAAATGTTCCATGCTCGCATCTTGCGAGCGACTGCCGAGTTTCGATTGACGTTCGTCAAACGCCGCGCGCATGCGGCGGCAGCGCCTGCGCCAAGGCAAGGAAAAGAGGCCCCCGCGTGAACGCGGGGGCCTGAAAGACCCCTTTCGGAAAGGGTCTGGAGAACCGGGGCTCAGGGTTTGGCCGGTGGCAAGGGCGGCATGGGCGTACGGGGGGACTGCCGGTAATCGGCCGGTACGCGGAACAGCGCCGGGTCGGGCTCGCCGCGCACGATGTTGTGCACGCGGTAGCTCTCCTCGCCGGCCAGCGGGTCGGACTCACGCGTCCTGAGCGTGATGCCCAGCTCGGGCGAGGTCCACACCTCGCGCACCGCCACGATGGGCTTCTCGTTGCCGATGCGCCCTGCGGGGATGGTCCAGGTGGTGCGCTTGCCCTCGGCCTTCAGGCCTTCGATGGTTTCGGCGGGCAGCGCCGCCGTCACCCCCGGACCGCGCGGCGGCCGCATGCGGGAGTGCCAGGCCACACCCGGCGGCACCATGCCCGACGGCGGCAACGGCGGCAGGCCGGCCACTTCGACGCCGTCGACGACGATGCGCACCTGCTTGGGCCACGAGCCGATCTCCACGTCGACCGCGGGCGCGGTGGGGGTCGCGGGCGGCTGCGGCGCCGACGCGGCAGGGCGGCCGCTGCGCATGCGCTCGCCGAGGTCGCGGCCCCAGTCGCGCATCTCGCGGCCCCACTCCCGCATCTCGCGGCTGAAGTCCGCGAGCTTCTGTTCCCAGCCCGGCGGGCGGTGCGGCCAGTCCATGGGCATGGCGAAGCGGTGCGGACCGATGCGCATGGCGCGCTTGCGCTCGGCGTCGAGCATCCACGCTTCGTTGGCGACCGGGTCGCGCAGGTAGACGTGGCGCCGCTCGCCGGTGCCCACCTCCTGCCGCGTGCGGCCCTGGCCGTCGCGGCACAGGCGCGACGGCTGGCGCTGCACGATGCGGTTGCCGTCGGCCAGCACCTGCACCGACTCGTGCACGGCGCCGGCGCAGTAGGGGGCGTCCTTCACCACGCGTTCGGGCTCGGGCCCATCGGGCTGGGCAAAGGCGCACTGGGTGGCAGCAAGGCTCGCGGCCAGCAAGCCCCAGCGCAGGCGGCGGATGTGGCGGTTCATGGCATCTCCTTCAGGCGAATCACCCGGACGGCGAGCACGTCGCCCGAGCTGTGCAACAGCAATTGCGCGCGCACCGACTCGTCGGCGCGGGCCGGGTCGTAGGGCAGGCCCAGCGCAGCCAGGCGCGCCTGCGGCAGTTCGGCGGCCACCAGCCAGGCGCTGCCGCGCGCCACGGCTTCGCGCCAGCGCTCGCTGCTGGCGACAGGCACGAAACCGGAGGCCGCGAGCGGCGCCCCTTCTTCGGCGGTCACGCTGAACACCAGCACGGCCGCGAAGAGCGCGACGGCCGCTGTGGCGACGCCGCCCCAGGCCAGCGCGGGCTGCCACCACGGGCGCGGCTTTGCCTCGCTGAGGTGCACGGCGCGCTGGATGCGGTCGCGCAAGTCGCCCGGCGGCAGTTGCGCGGCGAGGTCGCGCGCGACGTGGCGCAGGTGCGCATCGAGCGGGCCGCGCGGTGGCAGTTCATTCATGGCGGATCTCCTCAGTCGGCGCTGCGAGTGCGAGCGCCAGCCGCTGGCGCGCGCGGTGCAGCCGCGTGCGCAACGTGTTCAATTCGACGCCGGCCACCTGCGCGGCTTCGGCATAAGGCCGCTCCTGCAGGTCCACCAGCACCAGTGCCTCGCGGAAGGCCCAGGGCAGCGCGCGGATCGCGGCCCACAGCGCCTGCGTGTCCTGCGAGCGCACCAGCTCGACTTCGGGCGTTGCGTGCGCGGCCTCGTCCGGTGCCTCGTCGCCCTCGTCTTCGGCCACCCAGTGACCCTGGGCCTCGCGCCAGCGCGCCAGCAGCTTGTGGCGGGCGATGCCGCACAGGTAGGCGCGCAGCGGCCCTTTCGCGCTGTCGTAGCTGCGCGGCTGTTCGGCCAGCTGCACGAAGGCGTCCTGCGTCGCGTCGGCCGACCACGCGGGGTTGCCGCACATCGCCAGCGCAAAGCGATAGACCTGCGCCGCCTCGGCCCGGTACAACAGGTCGAGCGCATGGGCGTCGCCGCGCGCGAAGCGTTCGACCAGGGTGGCCGTGTCGGTGTCGGTGGGCTGGCGCCAGAACATGGGTGGCTGGATGGGGTGTCACACCATATTGCACCCCGCCGCCGAAAAGTTCCCGGCGCTAGCTGGTGGGCTCTTCCACCCGCCCGTTCGGGTGCTTTGCAAAGCGCTTCGGCTCGCGCCCATGCACCGGCGCTGCGTCGGCGAACGGCCAGCCTCCGAACTGCGTGCGGCGGTAGTCCTGCATGGCCTGCATGATCTCGGCCTGTGTGTTCATCACGAACGGGCCGTACTGCGCCACCGGTTCGGCGATGGGGCGCCCCTGCAGCAGCAGGAACTCGGTGACGTCGTCGCCGGCCACCAGGTCCACGGCGGCGTCGGCGCTGAGCCCGATGGCGCTGGGCGCCAGTACGCGCTGCCCCGCGACTTCGGCCGCTGCGCCTTCGAAGAAGTAGAGCGTGCGGCGCGTGTCGCTGCCGCTCGCCGCGGGCAGCGTCCAGCGCGCGCCGGGCTCCATGCGGATGGTCCAGATCGCAACGTCCGAACCCGGCTGCGCGGCCCATGAGTCGGGCGGCGGCGCGGGTGGCTGCGCGTCGCGATAGCGCCCAGCCACCACGGCGACCTCGGTGGTGCGGCCGGCGTCATCGCGCTCGGCCACGCGCGGGATCTCGCGCGACCACAGCATGGTGAAGTGCGGCTCGGCCATCTTGTTGCGCGCCGGCAGGTTCAGCCAGATCTGGAACAGCTCCAGCGGGTTGTCCTGGTCCTGCTTGAGCAGCGGGAACATCTCGGAGTGCACGATGCCCTTGCCGGCCGTGACCCATTGCACGTCGCCGTGGCCGAAACGCGCCGTCGCACCCAGCGAGTCGGAGTGGTCGATCAGGCCCTTGCGCACCAGCGTCACGGTTTCGAAACCGCGGTGCGGATGCGCCGGAAATCCGGGCACCGCCTCGCCGTGGTACATGCTCCAGCCATCCTTGCGGCTGAAGTCCTGCCCGATGTCGCGGCCTGCGAGCGACGCGGCCGGCGTCATGTCGGCCTTGCCGCGCGGGTAGGCGTCGTCGTGGTAGGCACAGAAGAGGAAGGGGTCCTGGGTTTCCCACGGGAAACCGAGCGGGCGCACGTGGAGGATGGGGGCTTGCGGCATGGTCCATTCTGACTTGGGGACCAAGCCCCCGCGATCAAGGGGGATGCACGGCGTGCGGCCTTGCGTAAGATGCCGCACACACTGGGAGCCGGCCTATGCCTGGTCAGACGAAATTCCTGTGCATGGTGCTCATCGCCTGGGCCTGCGTCGCCCAGGCGTGGGCGCAAAGCCCGCTGGCCGCCGATGGCCGCCGCGATGGCTTCCTGTTCAACGGCAAGCAGAACATGCCGTTCGTGCTGTACGGCGCAGCAATCCGCTGGCACCAGGAGTGCCTGGGCGGCAAGACGTCCGAATGCGAGCGGCTGGCCGGCGCGTTCGAGCGGGGTGATGGCGACCTCAAGCGCGACCTGCGGGTCACCATCGGCTACCTGATGAAGGCGTGCGAACAGGGGTCGGGCCCGTCCTGCGCACGCGCGTCGGCGATGTTTCGCGACGGCAGCGCGACCTTCACGAATCCCGAACTGGCGCAGAAGATGGCCGAGCGCGGCTGCAACGAGCTGAAGAACCAGGCGTCGTGTGCCGCGCTGGCCGCCGCCATGGCCAGCGCACCCGGGGGCAATGCCGACCCGGCGCGTTCGGCCGCGCTGGTCGAGTCGGCCTGTGCGGCCGGCGACGACGAAGGCTGCCGCATGAAGGCGAATGCATTGTTCCACGAGCGCAAGGACGCGGCGTCCCGCAGCGAAGCCTTGGCCATGTACGAAGCGGCCTGCACGGCCAAGCGGGCCTGGGGCTGCCTGGGCATGGCAGTGGCCCATAACGAAGGCTGGGGCGTCGCCCAGGACCGCGGTCGTGGCGGCGACTATGCGCGCATCGGCTGCACGCAGGGGCAGGGCGACCGCCTGCGGCTGTGCACCCTGTTCGGCAACGACCTCATCCGGCAGCGCAAGGACAAGGCCAGCATCAACAAGGGTGAACAGTATCTCGACGCCTCGTGCTCCGGCGGTGACGGCAATGCCTGCTACACGCTGGGCCTGGTGGGCCTGAACCAGCTGCCGTCTGCCACCACCACCATGCAGGAAGCAATCTACTACCTGCGGCGCGGCTGCGACCTGGCCACGGGCGTCGCCTGCAACGGCCTGGCGGGCAGCTATGAGCATGCGCTGGGTGTGCCCAAGGACACCGTGGTGGCGCTGGCGCTGTATGACAAGGCCTGCCAGCTGGAGCACGCGGAAGCCTGCGAAGGCGCGCGCCGCTTGCTGGCGGCCGACGCGGGCATGCGGTCGCGCATGCCGGCCATCGACCCGTCGCTCACCGTCGCCGACCAATTGCGACAGGCCAAGGCCGCGGTGGACCGCGGCGACAAGAACGCGGGTGTGCGCACGGTGGTGCGCCTGATGCAGGAGAACCATGAAGACGCCCAATGGTTGCTCGGCGGCTGGCTCTATTACGGCTTGCCCGGCGTCTTCGACTTGTCGCGCAAGGCCGATGGCGTGACGCTCATCGAAAATGCCGCGCGCGTGGGGCATGTCGATGCGGCCATCTGGGTCGGCATGGCCTACTGGTATGGCGACGGCGTGCCCCTGAACCGCCCCAAGGGCGAGGAGTACATGGCTATCGCGGGCATGCGCGGCAGCCAGATGGCCGCCGCGATCTACCGTTCCATGCGGGCCGAGCCCGAGCGGCAGGAAAACGCACGACGGCAGGCGGCGCTGGAAGAGGCGATCCGCACGCGGCGCGAGAGCTGGACCTCCAGCTGGTCGAACTACAAGCCGTCGTGGTCGGCGCCCGCCACCCGGTACACGCCCTACACGGGACGCAGCGTGGCGTCCATCATCGATGCGGGCAACTGGAACCAGCGCATCAACTACCTGTCCGGAACGACCACCGCCTGCCCCCGCAGCAACAGCTATTGCCGATGAACTCCTGGAGAAAGCCCGTGACCCCAACCGCCACCCGATGCACCCTGTTCGCCTGTGTGCTCGCCGCTTCTACGATGGCAGCGGCGCAGCAGCCCCAGAATTTCCAGTTCAGGCAGGGCGAAGGCCGCGGCACCTGCTGGGTCGCGTTCCCAGCCGGCAACCTGCCGGGCACCGGCACCCCGTCGGAAGTGCGTTTCAGCGTACGCGCGCGTGACGGCAATTTCGTCACCGAGATCCTCGTGAACGGCTGGAAGAAGGCGCAGGAGAACGCGGCTTCGGACAGCGTGCGGCCGATGGCGCTGGCCTTCGACACGGGCAAGGAAACACGCTCCCGCTCCGGCGGCTACAGCACGGGCTTCAACGACGCGGCTTGGGGCGGATGGGGCGCCGGCCCGACCTCGGACGCAGCCATGGAGATGTTGCGGGAGGCGAAGACCGTGCAGATCCGCTTCGATGGCGTCGACTACGCCCGCACGGACCTGCAGATGAAGGGGCTGGCGACGACCTCGCTCGACAACTGCCTGAAGAAGATGCGCGGGCAGTAAGCGTCAGGTTCCCGATAGCGCGGCTTGCCACGCCTTGCCGGCCCGCCGCATGGTCGCAACTTCACCCAGCTCGGTCTCGACGCGGCCGGCCACGGCATCGATGTCGCCGCGGTCCGTCGGCAACTGCATGTTCGCGGGCGTCCCCAGGCTGAACTTGTACTGCACGCCCGCGAGCGTGACGACCAGCCCGCCGGAGAAGTAGTACCAGGGAAAGCGCACGGCCACCGACGCGACCGGCACATCGAACACCACCGCATCGTCCCCCGCGTCGATGCGTTTCGCCAGCCCGGGCCGACCGGCCTGGTGCTCGATCTTGCGCAGCTGCCAGCCCCAGGCGCTGCCCGGCCCGCCATTGGCCACGTACTTCAGGCGCCCGGCCTGCGTGAGCGTCAGTTCACCCGGGATGCTGCTGATGCCCCGCAGCAGGAAAGCCGTGGAGCTGATCACCACAGGCTCCGCCACCACCGCCGGACCTTGCGGGCGGCGCCGGGGCAGCTTCTTGTGGTTCTTGCCCAAGGGGCTTCAGTGGTGGTGCCCGTGCTCGCCGTGCACATGGCCGTGCGCGATCTCCTCGGGCAGCGCCGAACGCACGCCGGTCACCTTCAGCGTGAAGCGCAGCGCCTTGCCAGCCAGCGGGTGGTTGCCGTCCAGCAGCACCTTGTCGCCCTTGATCTTCATGACGTGGAACACGTGCGGCTCGCCGCTGTCGGTGCGGCCCTCGAGCTGCCCACCCACCTTCACGCCGGGCGGGAACTCGCTCTTGGGGATGGTGCGCACGAGCGACTCGTCGCGCACGCCGAAGGCGTCTTCGGGCTTCAGGTCCAGCACCACCTGGTAGCCCTTCTCGTGGCCATCCAGTGCAGCCTCGATCTTCGGCAAGGTGTTTTCGTACCCCCCATGCAGGTACACCATGGGTTCGCGGCTCTGCTCCACCAGGGCGCCGTTGGCCTCGGCGACCTTGTACTGCAGGGTGACGACGGTGTCTTTCTCGATCTTCATGGGTGCATTGTCCTATTTCGGCGCGGGCAGCCAGCGGAACGCCAGCGCGCCGGCGACCAGCAGGGCCGCAATCGCCAGCAGCACCGCGAAGTAGGCGTCCCCCGGGGCGACGGCGGCAATGGCGCCGGTGAACGACTGCATGAAGGCGACGCCGAGGAACATGGCCATGGTGAAGACGGCCATGGCGCGGCCGGTCATGGCGGCCGGGTAAGCCTGCCGCACGTCGGCGTACTGGAACACGATGAAGCCCGACAGCATGCCGATCACCAGGGCAGCCGCCACGTCACCGGCGGCGCCCGGATTGAGCGCCATGCCCACGAACAGCGCGGCGCACAGCAAGGCACAGCCCACGATCCAGTGGCGCCGCGTTCGTGGCCCCGGGTCGAGCCGGCCGAAGAGGGGCGGGCCGAACATGCCGACGACCGAGATGCCGAGGGCCACGTGGCCGCTTTGCACCAGCGAGAAGCCGTGGCGGTCGATCAGCAGCGGGCCCAGCCACAGGCCGCGCAGCGACAGGAAGGCGGCGTAGGTGACCAGCGCCAGCACCACGATGCCCAGCGTGTGCGGCAGGCGAAACAGCCCGGCGTAGCTGCGCAGCGCCGCCATCACCGGCAGGCGCGGCGCATCGGCCGGCGGTGCGGCTTCGCGGACGACCGCAAAGATGAGCAGCCACGACGCCGCCGAGCCGGCGGCCAGCGCGACGAAGCCGGCGCGCCACGAGTACGTTTCGATGATCCACGCCAGCGGCGTGCCGGTGACGAGCAGCCCGACCGAGCCTATGCCCATGGTGAGGCCCGATACCGAAGCGAAGCGTTCCGGTGCGAAGCGGCGCGCGATGAACACGGTGCACGAGAGGAAGGCCGGTGCGCAGCCGATGCCGATGAGCACCTGCCCCAGCACCACGACTTCGAAGCGCGGCGACAGCGCCGACAGCAGGGCGCCGGCGATGGTGAGCGGAAAAGCCAGCAACACCGTGCGGCGCACGCCGTGCACGTCGATGCCGATGCCCATGAAGAGCTGCAGCGCGCCGAAGGCGAAGTGGAAGGCACCCGCAAACAGGCCGAGCTGCTGCGGGGCTAGCCCGAAATCCTGCGCCAGCGGCGGCGCCAGCATGGCCGCGACGGTGCGGTAGGCCTGGCTCATCGCGAACGCGGTGGTCAGGGCCATCAGCATCAGCCAGGGCGCGCGTTCGTTGGACGGGGTCGGCACGACGGACAATGTAGGGCAAATGGAAAAACCCGAAGAACCCAACAAGCGCCGCGCCCTGCGCGGGCGCGAACCGCACCCCTTGCTGCACCAGCTGGCCGAATGGCACCCGGCGCTGTTCGGCACCCGCTTCCGCCCGCTGAAGCTGGGCGTCTACGAAGACCTGCTGCAGCGCCACCCCGACATCGACAAGGACACGCTGAAGGGCGCCCTGTCCTGGCATGCGCGCTCCACGCCGTACCTCGAGGTGGTGGCGGCGGGCGACGAGCGGCACGACCTGGACGGCAATGCCGTCGAGCCGGTGGCGCCCGAGCACCGGCACCACGCGATCATGGAGGTGTTCCGGCGCCGCCAGCTGAGAACCAAGAAGGACCTGAAGCCCTGGCTGGTCGACCGGCTGGTGCAGGCGATCGACGCCAGCGGCCTGTCACGCGAGGCCTACATGGAGAAGGTGCGCGTGCACGACGAGCATCTCGACGCGGCCTTCGCGCAGATCGGCGAGCGGCTTGCCAAGCGCGACGCGCTACGCCGCATGTACCAGTCCAGCGGCAAGAGCGTCGAGGAATTTGCCGAGATGTACGGGATGGAGGTGGCGGTCGTGAAGGAGGCCGTGTCCTAGGCGCGCAGCGACATCTCCTGGTGCAGTGCCTGCAAGCGCGCCCTCTGCAGCTTGCCGGTGGCCGTGAGCGGCAGGGCGTCCAGCCAGTGCACCCAGCGCGGCCGGCGATGGCGCGGCAGGGTGTCGATCGCATCGGCCACCTTGCGCGCCGCGTCCTGCTCGCGCCCGGGTGCGGCCACCGCCAGCACCGACAGCGCGGCCAGGCCATCGTCGGTGGTGATGCCGACGGCGGCGAGCTGCTGCAGCGCCTCGCCCGCCGCACCGAGCAGGCTCTGCTCGACCCATAGCGTGCTGACCCACTGGCCGGCAATCTTCAGCATGTCGTCGTTGCGGCCTGCGTATTCGAGCCGGCCGTCGGCGTGGCGCAGGAACTGGTCGCCGGGCGAGAACCAGCCCTGCCGGAAGCCGTCCGCCTCGGCTTCGGGGCGGCGCCAGTAGCCGAGGGCCACGGTCGCGTGGCGGATCCAGATGCGCTGCGGCGTGGCGCCGTCGCCGTTTGGCAGCTGGTGGATTTCGGTCAGCGGGGTCGGCTGCAGCAGCCCGGTGTCGTCATCGCCATACAGCATCAGGCACAGCGTCTCGGTAGTGCCGTAGCCGCTGACCGGTGCCAGCCCGGTAGCCTCGCGCCAGCGGCGGCGCGTGGCCGCAGGCAGCACCTCGCCGGCCGACACGAAGTGGCGCACACCTTGGCCGGCCAGGCCATGCGCGACCCCCGACTGCAGCATCTTCAGGTACAGCGTGGGCACGCAGAACACCAGCGTCGGCCGGTGCCGCCGCACGATGTCCTGCACGCGCTGCGGCGTGGGCCACTCGCCGTCGAGAATGACCGTGGCCCCCGCGCGCAGTCCCGCGAACAGGCTGTTGCCGAGCGCGTAGGCGAAGAACAGCTTGGAGCTGGCGTACAGCCGGTCGGCCGCCGTCAGGCCCAGCACGCCGGTCGCGAACGAATGCGCGTGCGCCACGGTGCGCTGCGCGTGGACCACGCCCTTGGGCATCCCGGTGGTGCCGGAAGTGCCGATCCACAAGGCCGGGTCTTCGTCGTCGCGCGGCAGCGCCTCAGGCTTGTGCGCGGCCAGCAGCTCGACGGTCCACGAGGCGCCGCCGGCTACCAGCGTGGCGGCAATGCCATGCCCGGCCAGCAGGTCCTGCATCGGTGCACAGAGCTCGTCATCGCACCACAGGAAGCGCACTTGCGAGTCGGCCAGGATGGGCGCGAGTTCCGGCGCAGCGAGCCCGGGGTTCACGCCCACCGCCACGCCGCCGGCCCAGATCACGCCGAGGTAGGCGACCACCCAGTCGATGCTGTCGGGCGCCAGGATGAAGACGCGCTCGCCGGGCGCGAGGCCGCGCCGCAGCCAGGCCCCCGCGGCGCGCCGCACCAGCTGGCGCAGGGCGCGGTAACTCAGGCGCCGACTGCCGCACTCGAGCGCAATCGCATCCGGGCGCCCGGCAGCCAGCAGCAGTTCGGCAGCGTTCATGCACTCCCTTGGGGGTTGGGAGCGAAGGTTCGCGCGGTAGCGCTCCGCTGCGCAAGATGCGCCGACGGCTATTCGCGGATACGTTGTGTCAGGTCAAGAATTTACAGTTGCACGACCGATTCGCCGATGCCCTCGAACACGACACGCACGCGGTCGCCCGCCTGCGCGGGCAGCACGCCACACCACGTGCCGGTGGTGACGATGGTGCCGGGCTGCGGGTTCGCGTGCCGCTTGAAGGCCGGCAGCAGCCACTCGGGCTCGCCCAGCAGGTGGGTGCCCGTGAACTCGCGTGGTGCAGCGTCGCCGATGAACACCTGGCACTTCTGCCGCGACCAGTCGCGCGGCGCATACGGCACCCACTGGCCCAGCGCCAGCGCGCCGTGCGACTGCAGGTCGGCGAGCTTGTGCAGCGCCGGCGCGCCTTGCGGCCCTTGTTGCCAACGCGAGTCGACGACTTCGATCGACACGCACATGGCTTCGGGCTGCAGGTCGGCGCCCAGGCGGAACGCCACTTCAGCCTCGATGAGCCGCAGGTTGAAGTGCAAGTCGCGCACGTCGGCGGGGCTCGTGCGCACGCCCGCAGGCGGCAGCGCGGCATGCGTCAGCGGCACTTCGCGCGACGGGCCGCCCGACTTCCAGAACCGCGAGTCGCCGCCATAGCCCAGGGCCTGCGCCACCCGCCGCTGCACGGCATAGGCGTCGGCCGCGGTCTGCAACTGCGGCGCGTACTGCTCCGCATCCAGTGTGCTTTGCTCCCGGCGCGCGCGCACCAGCGCGTCGGCAATGTCTTCAGCCATCGACCCTCACGTTTGCTTCTTTCGCGACCTTGGCCCACTTGAGGCCTTCGGATCGCACCAGCTCGGCGAACTTCTGCGGCGACCCGCCGCCATCCTCCACGCCGAACGCGGCGAACTTCTCGCGCACGTCGGCCAGGGCCAGCACCGCGTTGATGTCCCTGTTCATGCGTTCGGCAATCGGTGCCGGCAGCTTACCCGGTCCGGAGATGCCGTACCAGTTGAAGGTCTCGAAGCCCGCGAAACCCTGCTCCTGCATGGTCGGCACATCGGGGTAAGCCGCCACGCGCTTCGCACGCGTCTGCGCGATCGCGATCGCCCGGCCCGACTTCACGTGCGGCGTGGCGGCCGCCATGGTCTCGAAGCTGTACTGGATCTGCCCGCCGATCAGGTCGGTGAGCAGCGGGCCGCTGCCGCGATACGGCACGTGCAGCGCGTCCACCTTGGCGCGCAGCTTGAACAGCTCCAGCGCGAAGTGCTGCGCGGTGCCCGGCCCGGCCGAGCCGAACGTGATCTTTCCCGGCTGCGACTTGCACAGCGCCACCAGCTCCTGCACCGACTTGGCCGCCTGCATGGGGCCGGCGATCAGCAGGTTGGGTGTCAGGCCGAGCAGTGCCACCGGCACGAAGTCGCGGTCGGGGTGGTAGCGCAGCTTGGGCAGCACCGCCGGTGCCAGCGCATGGCTGTTGATGGTGGTGAGCAGCAGCGTGGTCCCGTCGCTCGGCTGCTGCGCCACCAGTTCGGCGGCCAGCGTGCCCGATGCGCCGGGCTTGTTGTCGATGACGACCGGCTGCTTCCAGGCCTGCTGCAGTTTTTCGCCGACCACGCGCGCCAGCGCGTCGGCACCGCCGCCGGGCGGGAAGCCCACGACGATGCGGATCGGCCCGCTGGGCCAGGCTTGCGCGTGCAGGCCGGGGGCCGCGACGGCGACGGCAGCGCCGCCTGCCGCATGCAGGAATGCGCGTCTTTTCATGATGTCTCCTAAGGATGCTCTCTCGCCGGGCGAGGGTCAAATGTCGGGCCAGCACTGCGCCCAGGGATGCGCCGCCTCGTAGGCGGCACCAAGGTCCAGCAGCAGCTCGTCCGCGCCATGGCGGCCGATGAGCTGCATGCCGATGGGAAGTCCTTCGCGCGACGGCGCGCAAGGCAGGGCCAGGCCGGGCAGCCCGGCTGCGTTGACCCAGCCGGTGTACACGGCGTGGCCGCGCGGGCCGACTGCCTCGCCGTCGATGTGCGTGGGGGAGGCGTCTTCGGCGCGCCATGGCAGCGCGGCGGCTGACGGCATGACGATGACATCGAACTCCTTGAAGAGCGTGCAAGCGGCATCGCGCCGCAACTGCTTCACGTGCTCGAGGATCTGCCACAGGCGCGAGGCCGGGATGTGGCGGCCCTTGTCGGCCATTTCGCGGTACTTGCGCGACGCCAGCGTCTCCCACTGCGGCTGGCGGTCGAACAGGTGGGCCAGGCCGATCTGCCCAATCTGCGGCCAGGCCTCGGCGTAGAAGCCGAGGTCGAGCGGGAAGGGGCCTTCGTCGACTTGGTGGCCGAGGGCGGCGAGGTGCTGCACGGCGGCGCGCACGCTGGCGGCGATTTGCGGGTCGAGGGGGTTGTCGTGGAGGCGTTCGACGTAGCGGATGCGAAGTGGCTGGCGCGGCATGGATGCCGGGTCAAGCCCGGCATGACAAGGAGCGCGCATCACATTGAACAGCAACCGCGCATCCTCGACAGTGCGAGTCAATGGCCCGATCACCTCGAAGTCCAGCAACAAACTCGGAAACACATGCTCGCGCGGCACCACCCCCAGCGTCGGCTTCAACCCGACCACGCCGGCATGCGAAGCCGGCCGCCGGATCGAGCCGCCGCCGTCCTGGCCGATGGCCAGCGGCGCGATGCCGCTGGCCACCGCCGCCACCGCGCCGCCGCTGGAGCCGCCGGGCGTGAGCTGCAGGTTCCACGGGTTGCGCGTGGGGCCGAACACCGGGTTGTCGGTGTAGCCCTCCAGCGCAAACTCGGGCACGTTGGTCTTGCCGACGATGAGCGCGCCCGCTTCGCGCGCCCGCGCCACGGCGGTCTCGTCGTGCTGCGCGTGGAAGCGCTTGAGCGCGAGCGTTCCCCAGCTGGTCGGCTGGTCGCGCGTGAACAGGCTGTCCTTCACGGTGAGCGGGATGCCGTCGATCGCGGACAGCGGTTCGCCGCGCGCGAAGCGTTCGGTCGCCGCCTCGGCCTCGGCCATGACGTCGCCGTCGCGGCGCGCCACCACCGCGTTCAGCTGCGGGTTGACCGCCTCCAGCCGCGCAAGGCAGGCATGCGCCGCCGCCAGCGGCGTCAGGCTGCCGTCGCGATAGCGGCGGGCCAGTTCGGCGGCGGACAGGCGCCAGGGGGCTTGTTCCATCGCGCTTCCTACATGCGCGACGGCAGCCACGTGACGATCTGCGGAAACGCCAGCAGCAGCAACGTGAAAGCGATCATGATCGCCGCGTACGGCAGGGCGCCCCAGATCGCGTCCTCGATGCCGCCCTTGTCGGGCCGGATGCCGTGCACCACGAACAGGTTCATGCCCACCGGCGGCGTGATCATCCCGAGCTCGCACATCAGCACGATGAAGATGCCGAACCAGATCGGGTCCACCCCCAGCGCCACCGCGATCGGGTAGGTGACCGGGATGGTGGCCACCTGCATCGACAGCACGTCCATGAACATGCCCAGCACCAGGTAGAACACGATCAGCGCCAGGATCAGGCCGGTGGCCGAGAGGCCGAGTCCGGCGACCCACTTCGTCATCGCCTCGGCCACGCCCGTCAGGCTGATGGCCAGGTTCAGGATGAAGGCCGCGGTGATGATCAGCAGGATCATGCCGCTGATGCGCGCAGTGGAGATGAAGCAGTTCCTCAGAAGCTCCACGCCCAGCTTGCCGGACTGCCATGCGAAGAACAGCGCCGCGATCACGCCCAGCGCCGCGCTCTCGGCCGCGGTGGCGATGCCGAAGTACAGGCTGCCCATCACGATGCCGAACACGATCAGCGGCGGCACGAGGTGGACCAGCGTGCGCACCCGCTCGGCCAGCGGCACCTTCTCCTCGCGCATCAGGCTGCCGGTGGACACCGCCTGGACGCAGATCCACAGCATGAAGGCGCCGGTGAGCAGCAGGCCCGGGATGATGCCGGCGATGAACAGCTTGCCGATCGAGTTGTTGGTGAGCGAGCCGTACACGATCATGTTGACCGAGGGCGGGATCAGGATGCCCAGCGTGCCGCCGGCGGCCAGCGAGCCGAGCGACGCGCGCATCGAGTAGCCGCGCTTCTGCAGCGAAGGCAGCGCGACCGTGCCTACCGTTGCGGCGGTGGCGACCGACGAGCCCGAGGTCGCCGCGAACAGCGCGCAGCTGCCGATGTTGGTGTGCAGCAGGCCGCCGGGCAGGCGCCCGAGCCAGGCCGACAGCGCGATGTACATGCGGTCGGCGACACCCGAGCGCAGCAGCAGCTCGCCCAGCAGCACGAACAGCGGGATCGAGGTGAGCAGGTTCTCGTTCTGCACGCCCCAGACCACCGGGGCGATCGAGTCCATGAAAGGCAGGCCGTAGGCGGCAATGCCGCCCACGATGCCGATCACGGCCATCGACACGGCGATGGGCACGCCCACCAGCATCATCCCGAGCATGGCGAAGAACGCCAGGCCGATGACGGCGACATTCATCGCTTGTCTCCTTCGGTCGCCTGGCGCACCGCCAGGTCGTCCAGTTCTTCCTTCAGTTCTTCCTTGGCGCTCTTCGGGTGGAAGTCGTGGTTCAGCGTGTCGATGCGGCCGCCGAACAGCAGGGCGGTGGCGCGCAGCGCGTAGCCGGTGGCCACCAGCGCGAAGATCACGAGGCCCGCGTACCACACGCCCTGCGGCCAGATCAGCGGCGTGGCCCACGGGGTCTGCGCGGTGCTGCGGTACTGCATGGTGTCGCCGATCACCTTGAACGCCACGTAGGCGATGAAGAGGCCGAACGCCGCGAGCGACACGATCGAGATCCAGTTCAGCACCGCCTGCACCCGGCGCGGGAACATCTCGTGGAACACGTCGACGCGGATGTGGTTGCGCCCCATCAGCGCCAGGCTGAACGCGATGGTGGAGCCGACCGCGAGCGCATAGCCGCCCAGTTCGTCTGCGCCCTGCAGGGAGACGTTGAACAGCTTGCGCGCGGCGGTCTCCACCGTCACGACCACGGCGAGGCCGAGGAAGATTGCGCCGAACACCGTGGCGAGCACGGTCTCGATGCGGTCCTTCAGCGACACCGCCGCCGCCTTCGCCGCCCCGCCGGCGGGCGGGACGAGCAGTTCTTCGGAATGGGCGGCCACGCTCACTTCAGCCCCAGTACCGGTGCCACCGTCGCCTGCCACTGCTTGGAACAGTTGGCGTTCGACTTGTCGCAGACCTCGGCCCAGACCGGCAGCGAGACCTTGCTCACCGCGCCGCGCACCAGCTCGATGTCGGCGGGTGTGACCGGCACGTTGACCAGCTTGAACTTCTTGCCGGTGGTGCAGGGGTCCTTGCCCTGGTTGCAGTTCAGCGCGTCCTGGAACAGCTCTTCCGAGTACTTCCAGATCTCATCGGTGAGGCCGTCGAAGGCGGCCTTCAGCTTGACCTGCTGGTCCGGCTTCAACTGGTTCCAGGCCTTGAGCGTGATCGCATAGCCGTTCAGCGCCATCTGGAAGCCGATCGGCAGCTGGTGGGTCGTCACTTCGGGCCAGCCCGCGGAGTTGGCCGAGCTCGGGCCGGTGATGGCGCAGTCGACCACGCCGAGCGACAGCGACTGGTGGGTGTCGGCGAACGAGACCGGCACCGGCGTGCCGCCCACCATCTCGATGAACTTGGCCAGGTTCTGGTCGTACACGCGCACCTTCATGCCCTTGACGTCGGCGAGCCTGGTGATCGGCTTCTTGCAGAACAGGATCTGCGGGCCGAACGGCCACACGCCGAGCAGCTTGACCTGGAACTGCTGCTGCAGGCGCTGGTCCATGGTGTCGAAGTACGCGCGGGCCACCTTGCGGCCGGTGGCGTAGTCGGGCGAGGCGCCCACCAGGTCCAGCCCGAGGATGGTGGGCTCGTCGCGCGAGTTCTGCGACACGCGCAGCGACACGATGTCGAACAGGCCGGCCTTCATCACGCGCAGCTGCTCGGTGTCCTTCACGCCCAGCGTGTCGATCGGCTTGTAGTCGACGTCCACCGCCAGCCCGGTGCGCTGCGCGAAGTTCTCGAAGAACGGCTGCTCCTTGTTCTTCTGGATCAGGCCGGTGGCCAGCGGCTGGCCGATGGCCTTGAACTTGATGCGGTCCTGGGCGAAGGCCGGCGGCGCCAGCAGCGCAGCGCCGAGCAGGGCGCCGGCCAGCAGGCGGGAGAGCGGGGCGTGGGTCATGGAATGCTCCTTGGGGTGGGTGGGGAAAGATTCAGGGACGGGCCGCCGCCAGCAGGCGGCCGATGGCATCGGGAAGGCCCCGGTGCGGCTTGGCAGGCGGGGGCGCGAAGCTGCCTCGCCGGGCGTGGCCCGGCTGCAGCGACACGAGCGACTGCGCATGGCACACGGCGCTGGACACGCCGTCGACCACGGGCACGGGCAGGCGGCCGCGCAGGCTGCGGGCCAGGCCCGCGAGCGGCGCGCCCGCCAGCACGATGACGTCGGCGCCGTCCTCGGCCACCGCGCGCTCGCACAGTTCGACGAGGCGCTCGCCATGTTCTTCCTGCACGCTGCCGATGGCGGCCAGCGGCCGGTCGAGGGCGCGGATGCTGGCGAGCCGGCCCTCGAGGCCGTTGGCCTGCACCACTTCGCGGTACCAGGCCCGGATGCGCTGCGAGATCGCGACGATGGAGAAGCGATGGCCGAGCAGGCATGCGCTGGCCAGCGCCGACTCGGTGAGGCCCAGCACCGGCACCGGCAGCAGTTCGCGGATGCCGGCCAGGCCCGGGTCGCCGAAGGCGGCCACCACCACGGCGTCGTGCTGCGGGCCGTGCTCGGCGGCGAGCTGCAGCGAGGCGTAAGCGCCCACGATCGCTTCCATGCGCGTCTCGATGTACGCCACGCCGAACGGTGCGGTGAGCACCGTGACCTCGGTGTCGGCCGCCGCGCTGCGCTTCGCCTCGGCGCGGATCAGCGTGGTGACCTCGTCGGAGATGTTGGGGTTGATGAGGAGCAGGCGCATGGCTGCCTAACTTCTCTTCGGCAACAACGAGGGGGCGTCGCAGCGCAGGAACCTGCCACGCCCCGCTCGTCCCCGGTATGTGCCGTCCCACACCACTTCGCCGCGGCTCAGCGTGAGCGCGGGCCAGGCCTTCAGTTGCATGCCTTCGTAGGGCGTGTAGTCGACCGCGTGGTGCAGCTGCGCGTTGCGCACCGTCAGCTCGTGCTCGTCCCACACCACCAGGTCGGCGTCGCTGCCGATCGCGATGGTGCCCTTGCGCGGGTGCAGGCCGTAGGCCTTGGCGGGGCTGGTGGCGGTGAGCTCGACGAACTTCTGCAGCGTGATGCGCCCGCCCAGCACGCCTTCGGAATACAGCAGCGGCAGCCGCGTCTCCAGCCCCGGGATGCCGTTGGGGATGTGGCGGAACGCCGCTTCTTCCCCGCCCGGCTTCTTGCCGGCCGGGTCGTCGTAGTTGAAAGGTGCATGGTCCGACGAGAACACCGTGAACAGGCCGTCGTTCAGGCCGTCCCAGATGAACTGCTGGTTGGACTTGTCGCGCGGCGGCGGGCTGCAGATGCACTTGGCGCCGTGGTAGCTGTCGTCGATGCCGAGGTCTTCGGCAGTCAGGAACAGGTACTGCGGGCAGGTCTCGGCGAACACCGCGAGGCCATGGCTGCGCGCCCAGCGGATCTGCTCGATCGCTTCCTTGCCCGACACGTGCACGATCAGGATCGGCACGTCGACCAGCTGCGACAACGCGATGGCGCGGTGTGTCGCCTCGCGCTCCACCAGCATGGGGCGGGCATGCGCATGGAAGCGCGGTGCGGTACGGCCGGCGGCTTCCAGGCGCTTCGTCAGCCATTCGATGCAGTCGGCGTTCTCGGCGTGGATCATCGCCATCGCGCCGTGCCGGCGCGCGACGTCGAGCACGTCGAGCATCTGGCCGTCGTCCAGCTTCATGTCGTCGTAGGTCATGTAGACCTTGAACGAGGTGTAGCCCTGGGCGATCAGCGCCGGCAATTCCTCCTGCAACACCTGCGGCGTGGGATCGCTCACGATCAGGTGGAAGGCGTAGTCGATCGCGGCCTTGCCTTCGGCGCGCGCGTGGTAGTCCTGCACCGCCGCCACCAGCGACTGGCCCTTGGCCTGCGCCGCGAACGGGATCACGGTGGTGGTGCCGCCACAGGCGGCCGAGCGCGTGCCGGTGAGGAAGTCGTCGGCCATGCGCGCCGGGCCTTCCATCGGCTGGTCCAGGTGGCAGTGGGCGTCCACGCCGCCGGGCGTGACGACGCGGCCGGCCGCGTCGATTTCGCGCGACCCCGCGGCCAGGCCTTCGCCGATGGCCACGATGCGGCCGCCGCGGACGCCGATGTCGGCGGCAAAGGTGTCGGCGGCAGTGGCGACACGGGCTTGGCGCACCACCAAGTCAAACACGGCTTCAGCCACGGCGCACCCCCATGAGGCGACAATTGCCCCAAATAAGTGCGAACATAGTTGTCGACAATAAGCGAAGGGCACAAGGCAAGTGCGGGTGCATTTCAGTCCTGTATCTGGGGAAGGGGCCCTGCAACATCCGGGCCACGTCGAGTGAGCGAACTATCGGCGATGAGACGAAAGTTGGCTTTAAGTGTTTACACTAATGTCGACAATTATGACCAAAACGGATTGAATCGGCCGGCCGATCGGCGCCATACTCCACCCATGAACCCACCGATCCGGCTGGGCGTGCTGACGCCCTCGTCCAATTCCGCGCTGGAGCCGCTGACCAGCGCCATCGTGGCCACGGTGCCCGGCGCCAGCGTGCACTTCTCGCGCTTCAAGGTGACCGAGATCGCGCTGAGCGAGCAGGCGCTGGGCCAGTTCGACGACGGCAAGATCCTGGCGGCGGCCGAACTGCTGGCCGACGCCAAGGTCGACGCCATCGGCTGGAGCGGCACCTCGTCGGGCTGGCTCGGCTTCGACGCCGACCGGCGCCTGTGCGAACGCATCCGCGAACGCACCGGCGTGCCGGCGACCACCGCGGTACTGGCGCTCAACGAGTTGCTGGCGCTGCGCGGCGTGCAGCGGCTTGCCTTCGTGACGCCGTACACCGACGACGTGCAGGCGCGCATCCTGGCGAACTACCGCGCGCTCGGCTTCGACGTGGTGGCCGAGCGGCACCTCGGCATCCGCGTCAACGACGACTTCTCGCGGGTCGACCCGCAGCACCTGCGCGCGCTGATGGACGAAGTGGCCGCGGCGCGCCCGCAGGCCATCACCACCTTCTGCACCAACCTCCATGCGGCGCAACTGGCCGACGCCTTCGAGCGCGAGCACGGCATCCCCCTGCTGGATACCGTGAGCACCACGGTGTGGGGAGCGCTGCGGCTGGCCGGTGCATCACCCGCCGCCGTGCGCGGCTGGGGGGAGCTGTTCCAATGGCAGTGAATAGAATGGCGGCGCACCGTCCCGCCCACCCGCACCACCCGCACCCCCACGCCTCGCCCATGCCGGCCCCCGCGCGCAAGTCCGCCACGCCCAGAGCCGAACGCGAGTCGACGGTGGACGAAATCTACGAGCGCATCTACATCGCGATCCTCGAGCATCGCCTGCAACCCGGCACCAAGCTGGGCGAGGAGCGCATGGCCGACATCTTCGGGGTGAGCCGCGCGCGCATCCGCGAGGTGCTGGCCCGGCTCGCGCACGAGCAGATCGTCGAGCTGTACCCGCAGCGCGGCGCCTACATCGCCAAGCCCACCACCGAACAGGCGCGCGACGTGTTCGAGGCGCGCCGGCTGATCGAGCCGGCGGTGATGAAGCGGCTGATCGACACGCTGACGCCCGAGAAGGTGAACCGGCTGCGCCAGCACAACGAGCTGGAGGCCGACGCGCACCGGCGCAACGACAAGCGCGCGGTGATCCGCCTGTCGGGCGAGTTCCACACGCTGGCCGCGGAGCTGGCGGGCAATTCGGCGCTGGCGCGCAGCATGCGCGAGCTGTGCATGCTGACCTGCCTGATCATCTTCTTGTACGACGCGCCGACGGCGCAGAGCTGCCGCAACGACGAGCACGAGCGCATCGTCGACGCAGTGGCCAAGCGCGACCGGGCCAAGGTGGAGCAGCTGATGCTGGACCACCTGGACCACATCGAGGGCAGCCTGCAGCTGGACCACAGCAACGGCGAGGCGGACCTCGAGGCGATTTTCAAGGGCTAGCAGTCGCCCTTTGCTGGGGTTGCACCCCAGCCTACCCGTAGAGACCGTGCCTTCGCAGGCTGGGGTGCAACCCCAGATCACGCCTGCCATGCCCACACCGAGGAGACAACATGCCACCCCTGAACTTCCACCCCGCCGGCCGCCACTTCCTGGGCATCCCCGGCCCCAGCCCGGTGCCCGACCGCCTGCTGCGCGCCATGAGTTACCCCACCATCGACCACCGCGGCCCCGAGTTCGGTGCGCTCGGCCTGAAGGTGTTGCAGGGCATGCAGGCCATCTTCAAGACGCGGCATCCGGTGGCGATCTATCCCGCCTCCGGCACCGGCGCCTGGGAAGCCGCGCTCGTCAACACGCTGAGCCCCGGCGACCAGGTGCTGATGTTCGAGACGGGGCACTTCGCCACGCTGTGGAACAAGATGGCGCTGCGCCTGGGCCTGCAACCCGAGTTCATCGGCCTGCCGGGCATCGAAGGCTGGCGCCGCGGCGTGCAGGCCGACATGGTGGAAGAGCGCCTGCGCGCCGACCGCGAGCACCGCATCCGGGCGGTGTGCGTGGTGCACAACGAAACGTCGACTGGCGTCACCTCGGACATCGCCGCGGTGCGGCGCGCGATCGACGCCGCGAAACACCCGGCGCTGCTGCTGGTCGACACCATCTCGGGCCTGGCCTCGGCCGACTACCGCCATGACGAATGGGGCGTGGACGTCACCGTCAGCGGCTCGCAGAAAGGCCTGATGCTGCCCCCGGGCATCAGCTTCAACGCGCTGTCGCCGCGCGCGCTGGAAGCGGCCAGGCAATCCAAGCTGCCCAGGTCGTTCTGGGCCTGGGACGAGATCGTGGAAATGAACCGCACCGGCTACTGGCCGTACACACCCAATACCAACCTGCTGTACGCGCTGGCCGAAGCCATCGACATGCTGCTGGAAGAAGGGCTGGACGAAGTGTTCGCGCGCCACCAGCGGCTGGCCGCCGCCTGCCGCGCCGCCGTGGATGCCTGGGGCCTCGAGATCCAGTGCGCCGACCCCACCGTGTACTCACCGGTGCTGACCGGCGTGATGATGCCGGCCGGCGTCGATGCGGACGCGGTGCGCAAGCTCATCTATTCGCGCTTCAACCTGTCGCTGGGCGCGGGCCTCGGCAAGGTGAAGGGCCTGATGTTCCGCATCGGCCACCTGGGCGACTGCAACGACCTGACGTTGCTGGCGCACGTGGCGGGCTGCGAGATGGGGCTGGAGCTGGCCGGCGTGCGGCTGGCCGCCAGCGGCACGTCCGCGGCCATGGCGTCGCTGAAGGCGGCCGCTGGCGCGCGCGAACGGCCGGCGGCGCGCAGTATTTGACGGCCAACACGGTCGGCTTGCCGAATTTACCTACGCTTTACTTCCAGGCGCCGGTTGGCGCGTTGAATGAGGCATGGAAATGTTGTCCTACTCCACCCGTTCGTGGCTGCACCGGATCACCTGGGTTCCGGCGCTGCTGATTGCTTTTGCGTGCAGTGCCATGGCCCAGCAGGAGGCGGCAGACCCACCGGGCCGGGTCGCCACCCTGACCCAGCACGCCGGCTCGGTCGTCTTCGCGCCCGATGGCGAGGAAGAATGGGTCGACCTGCCGCTGCATCGGCCCCTGACGCGGGGCGACCGCATCTGGACCGACCGCGGCTCGCGCGCCGAGCTGCACATGGGAGCGACCGCGCTGCACCTGGACAGCCAGGCGCACCTGGCGTTCTTCGAGCTCGATGACCAGTCCGCGCAGCTGAGCCTGACGCAGGGCAGCGTCAACGTTCGCGTGCGCGAACTGGCGCCGC
This sequence comes from Burkholderiales bacterium, assembly GCA_016213325.1. Classification (GTDB taxonomy): domain Bacteria; phylum Pseudomonadota; class Gammaproteobacteria; order Burkholderiales; family Burkholderiaceae_C; genus Ramlibacter. The sequence goes on from JACRAY010000026.1 coordinate 271,290, forward strand.
GCGAAAACCTGGAAGTCGACACGCCCAACCTGGCCGTGCGCGCGGCCGAGCCGGGCGACTGGCGTGTCGACGTCGATACCGGCGACCACACGACGCGCGTGAGCGTGCGCAGCGGCAGCGTGCTGGTGTACGGGGAGCGCGGCGAATCGCTGCGCCTGGCAGCCGGCCAGCAGGCCACCTTCGAAGGCCGCGACCTGCGGGGGGTGGCCGGCCGCGTGGCGGGCACCGACGACTTCGACCAGTGGGCGGCCGACCTGAACCGCCGCGAAGATGTGTCGGTGTCGGCGCGCTACGTACCGCGCGGCGTGGTCGGCTACCAGATGCTGGACAACCACGGCAGCTGGGCCAACGACCCCACCTACGGCGCCGTCTGGTACCCGCGCGTCGTGGTCAACGACTGGGCGCCCTATCGCTATGGCCGCTGGGAATTCATCCGGCCCTGGGGCTGGACCTGGGTGGACGACGCGCCCTGGGGCTTCGCGCCCTTCCACTACGGCCGCTGGGCCCGCATCGGCGCGCGCTGGTGCTGGGTGCCGGGCCGCTTCGGGCCGCGCCCGGTGTATGCGCCCGCGCTAGTCGCCTTCCTCGGCAACGGCCTGTCCATCAGCATCGGCCTGGGCAGCGGCCCCGGCATCGGCTGGTACCCGCTGGCCCCCGGCGAAGCCTGGTGGCCCACGTACCGCACGACCAACGTGTACGTCACCAACGTCAACCGTTACATCGTCATCAACCGCAACGTCGACCACGTGCATCGCCGGCACGTCGACGCTGTCACGTCGGTGCGGGCGGACGGTTTCAACCAGCGCCGCGTGGTCGTGCGCGACCAATGGCGGCCGGTGCGGCCGCAGGACCTGTCGAGGGCGCAGGTCACCACCACGCTGCCGCGGCCCGAGCGGGGCGGCGACCGCGACCGGGGCGACCGTTCGCGCCTGGTGGCCACGCCGCCGCCGGCGACCCAGCCGGCCCTGCCGAGCCGTACCTTCCCCGGCGTGGGCGTCACCGGCCGGGGCAGCGACGCTGCCCGCGAGGAACGGCGCGAGGTGCGCGAGGAACGCCGCGATGACCGCCGTGACGAACGCGTGCAGCGCGAGCAGCAGCGCGACCAGCAGCGCGCGCAGCAGGAAGTGCAGGAACGCCAGCGCGAGCAGGCCGCCCGCCAGCTGCACGAGCGGCAAGTGCGTGAACAGGCCGCCCGCGAACAGGCGACGGCGCGCCAGCAGGAGCGGGCCCGCGAGCAGGCGGCGGCGCGCCAGCAGGAGCGCGCGCAGCAACAGGAGCGGGCACAGCAGCGCGAACAGGCACGTGAACAGCAACGCGAACAGCGCGATGCCGCCCCCCGCCAGCAGGAGCGTCCGCAGCCCCAGGTGGAACGTGCGCAACAGCGCGCACAGCGCGAGCAGGAGCGCGCCCAGCAACAGCAGGAACGCGCGCAACGCGCCAAGGAAACCCGCGAAGAGCGCGAGCGCCCGGCGCCGCAACGCCGCGAGGCCCCGCGGCCGCAAAAGGACAACGACGACGACGAACGCCGCGGCCGGGGCCGCGGCGGCTGACTAGCCTTCGTCCTTGATCTGGTACTTCGACGCCAGCTGCGCCTGCACGGTAGGCGGCACCGGCTCGTAGTGGCTGAACTCGATGGTGTAGCGGCCCTGGCCGCCCGTCAGCGAGTTCAGCCGTGACTGGTAGCTGGCCAGCTCCGACAGCGGCACCAGCGCCATCACGGTCAGCGCACCTGCGGCGCTGGAGCCCGTGCCGCTCACCTGGCCGCGGCGTGACGCCAGGTCGCCGGTGATGTCGCCCATGTTCTGTTCGGGCGCGGCAATCTCCACGTTGACGATCGGCTCCAGCACCACCGGGCGCGCGGCCTGCACCGCAGCCTGCAACGCCTTCTTGGCAGCCGTCACGAAAGCGATTTCCTTGCTGTCGACCGTGTGGCTCTTGCCGTCGTACACCACTACCTTCACGTCCACCACCGGGTAGCCCGCCACCACGCCCGCTTCCATCGCGGCGTGCACGCCCTTCTCCACCGCCGGCATGAAGTTGTGCGGGATCGCGCCGCCCTTCACTTCGTCGACGAACTGGAAGCCGGTGCCGCGCGGCAGCGGCTCGATGCGCAGGAACACCTCGCCGAACTGGCCGGCGCCGCCGGTCTGCTTCTTGTGGCGGTGGTGGCCTTCGGCCGGCAGGCTGATGGTCTCGCGGTAGGCGATGCGCGGCGGCCGCGTATTCACCTCGCAGCGGTGCACTTCGGTCAGGCGGTCCAGCAGCGTCTTCAGGTGCAGCTCGCCCAGCCCGTAGATCACGCTCTCGTTGGTGCTCGACACGTGTTCCAGCCGCAGGCACGGGTCTTCGCTCACCAGCTTCTGCAGGATGTCGTGCAGCCGCTGCTCGTCGCCGCGGCGCTTGGGCTCGATCGCCAGGCCATGCACCGGATACGGAAACTCCAGCGGCTTCAGGTGGATGTGCGAGTCCTCGGCGGCGTCGTGCAGCACGGCGTCGAAGTGCAGTTCTTCCACCTTGGCGATGGCGCAGATGTCGCCCGGCACCGCCTTGGCCACTTCCTTGACTTCCTTGCCCTGCATCATGAACAGGTGGCCCACCTTGAACGGCCGCCGCCCGTCGCCCACGTACAGCTGGCTGTCCTTGGTCAGCGTGCCCTGGTGCACCCGGATCACGCCCATCTTGCCGACGTACGGGTCCTGAGTGACCTTGAAGACGTGCGCCAGCACGTGTTTGTCGGGGTCCACGTGCGCCTGGTAGGGCTTGGCGGCATCGCCCTCGCCTTCCAGGAAGGCCGGCGGGTTGCTTTCGGTGGGGTCGGGCAGCAGTTTCTCGATCACGTCCAGCAGTTCGGCCACGCCGGCGCCGGTGCGGGCCGACACGAAGCACACGGGGATCAGGTGGCCCTCGCGCATCGCCTGTTCCAGCGGCGCGTGCAGCTCCGCCGGGTCGACGTCGCCGTCGTTCAGGTAGCGCTCGGTGAACTCGGCGTCGACCTCCACCACCTGCTCGACCAGCGCGCGATGCGCGGCCTCCACCGAGGAGAAGTCGGGTGGCGGGCCGTCGGTGCCCACGTTGTAGAAGCAGTCGATCACCGCCTCGCCCTTTTGCGACGGCAGGTTGACCGGCAGGCATTCACGCCCGAACGTGTCCTGGATCTGCGCCAGCAGCTGTTCGAGGTTGACGCCCTGCGAATCGATCTTGTTGACCACGATGATGCGGTCGCGTTCGCGCTGCTGTGCCCATTCCATCATGCGCACGGCCATCGGCTCGATGCCGGTGCCCGCATTGATCACGATGGCGGCCGTCTCCACCGCTTCCAGCGCGGGCAGCGACTGCCCCAGGAAGTCGGGGGCGCCGGGGGTGTCGATGAGGTGCGAGGTGATGCCCTTGTGCTCGAAATGCACGATCGAGGCGTTGAGGGAACGCAGCGCGCGCTTTTCCAGCGGGTCGTGGTCGCTCACGGTCGATCCGCGTTCCACGCTGCCCGGCGCACCGATGGCGCCGGCTTTCCACAACAGCGCCTCCACCAGGCTCGTCTTGCCCGCCGCACTGGGACCGACCAGGGCCAGGGTGCGGCGGGCCGCTATGTCACGATGGGTTGCCACGGCTGTCTCCTGTCATCAATGTGTCGATGGCCCATGGTACGGCAGGCTGCGCGGCTGCGGCAATTGCTGCACTGCGGGTTGATACGGATCAGACCGGCGACGGGGTTGTGAATTAGTGCCTCCGTCCTGCCCATGCTTCATTGTGGCGCTGGCACGGCTGTGCTACCTTTGCCGGTCAACTGCCGCCATTGTCTTTTCCGGTCGCAGGGGCAAGCCGCGAGGGGGCGGCAACGGATGAACACCAACACACCAAAGAGCACGGCCCGTCGAACGCGTGCTGCAGCCAGCCCGGCCGTTGCCGGCTTCCGTCCCCTGGGGCTGGCGCTGGCGCTTGCCGCTGCCTTCGGCGCGCCCTGGGCGCTGGCGCAGTCGCTGCCTACGGGCATGCAGCCGGTGGTGGGTGGCGGCACCCTCACGCAAAGCGGCACCAGCGCGCAGTTGACCACCAGCAACGGCGCGGGCAACTTCTCGGCCTTCAACTGGCAAAGCTTCTCCATCGGTGCGGGCCACACCTTCCGCATCCAGCAGCCCGGCGCGAGCAGCCTGTCGCTCAACCGGGTAACCAGCAACATCCCCAGCTCGATCCAGGGCAACTTCCTGTCCAACGGCAGCGTGGTGCTGGTCAACCAGGCCGGCATCGCAGTGGGCGCAGGCGCCTTCGTGGACACCGCGGGCTTTACCGCGTCCACGCTGAAGATGAGCGA
>JACRAY010000023.1 GCA_016213325.1 Burkholderiales bacterium
ATCGTCTTCCCAGTTCTTCATGAAGATGCCGACGACGTCATGGCCCTGCTGCTTCAGCAGGAAGGCGGTGACCGCGGAGTCGACACCCCCGCTCAGACCGACCACGACACGGGGCTTGCGACTCATATGTGCGATTATCCCAGCCGGTGCAAAACCCTGTGGAGGGATGCCATGGAGCTGAGGCAGTTGCGCTACTTCGTCCGCGTCGTGGAGCTCGGCAGCATGGGGAGCGCGGCGCACGACTTGGGGTTGGTTCAGTCCGCGTTGAGCCAACAGATCAGCCGGCTCGAAGGCGAGCTCTCGACCCGGCTCCTGCACCGCACCAGCAAGGGCGTCACGCCCACCGAGGCGGGGCTTGCCTTCTTCCGCGAGGCGCAGCTCTCGCTGCGGCATGCGGAGCAGGCGAGCCGGGCGGCCCAGCATTCGCGGCTGGCGGGGCACGTGCGGGTGGGGCTGTCGCCGGCCATGGCCTCGGTGCTGGGTTTGCCCTTCCTGTTGGCAATGCGCGACCGTTACCCCGACGTCACCGTGCGCCTGCAGGAGTCCTTCTTCAACACCAACCAACTCCACCTGCGCCAGGTCGACATGACGGTCCTCTTCCAACCGCAGGATGGCCGCGGGTGGACGATTCAGCCCCTGGTGCGCGAAAGGCTGTTCCTAGTGCGCCCGCGCAGCCAAGCCGGTCCCCGACCGGCGGCGCGCGTGCGGCTGTCGCAACTGAAGGACGTGCCGCTGGTGGTGAACATCGGTCCGAGAGGCCTGCGCTTCGTCGTCGACACCGCTTTCGCACGCGCACGAATCCAGCCGCTGATCGTCGCGGAGGTGGATTCAATCCCCTTGACGCTCGACGCGGTCGCGGCAGGCATGGGTGCCGCCATCGCGTCCTGGGCCGGGCTCGGGCCCGCGCGCGACGCCGACGAACGCTTCCACCTCGCCGAGATCACCGACGCCACCGCTCGCCGCTCCGCATGGCTTTGCAGCCTGTCGGACAGCGAGCTTTCGCCGGCTGCGCTTGGCGCGCGCATGGTGCTGTTGAACGTCGCTCGCGACCTTGTCCGCTCCGGCCGCTGGAAAGGCGTAGATCTTCTGCCCTTCGACGCGGCGCCGCCGCCCCTTCACGAATCGTGATGGGCTCATTGCGGCCGCGCATTTGAGGTTTGCAGACTAGTCTCCTAGAGTCGGGCAGCGGCTCGTCGAGGTCGCGAAGGAGCCCCACATGCACACCTGCATTCCGCGCCGTACCTTCCTCGCCGCCTCCGTCTGCGTGCCTTTCATGGCGCCACGCCTGCGCGCCGCCGAAGCCGCATGGCCGCAGCGGCCGATCCGCGTCATCATGGGCTTTCCGGGCGGCAGCCAGACGGAAGCCTTCGCCCGCGCCTATGGCGAGTACGTCACGCAGCAGACGGGGCAGCCCTGGTTTCTCGACTTCAAGCCGGGGATGAATGGAGGCGTGGCCGCGGCGGAATTGAAGCGGTCGCCGCCGGATGGGCACACGCTGCTCTTCACGATCACCACGACGCTGATCCAGAACCGGGTTCTCTTTCGCTCGCTGCCATACGACCCCGACAAGGACCTCTCGATCGTTGCCTTTATGGCACCGGGCAATCTCACCTTGTCGGTCTCCACGGCCCGCACAGGCGCGACGAACCTGCGCGAATTCATCGAGCACGTACGCAAGACACCGAAGCCGGCGGTGGGAACCTTTGGCGCCGGAACGCACCCGCACATCATGTTCAACGAACTGAATCGTCAGTACGGCCTGGACATGAACATCGTCCACTACAGAGGCAGCGCGCAGCTGCTCACGGACCTGGGTGCGGGCGTCATCGACGCGGGCATCACCAACCACCTGAGCTCGATTCCGTTCCTGCAGAAGGGGGTGGCGCGTGCGATAGCGACGGTACCAGGGCGCAGCGCGGTCCTTCCCGGCGTTGCTTCGGCCGCAGAGCAGGGCGCGACCTCCGCCGCCTTCCGCATCGGCGGCTACCAATGCTGTCTCGCCCCGGGCGGCACGCCGCCCGAGGTCATCGAGCGCATCTCATCCCTGTTCCAGGAAGCCGGGCGCACGGAGAGGATGCGGACGCTGCTGGCGACGTTCGGCGCCGACCAGCCGGCCTACACCGCGGAAGAGTCCCGCCGCCGCTACGCGGCCGAGGCGCCGCTCTGGATCGCGTTTGTGAAGGAGCTCGGGCTCACGCCGGAGTGACGTGACCGCAAGCGCCGCACGGTCGCCGCGAGCACGCCGCTGCCGAAGCCGCGCCCGTCGCCGACCGCGGCGCTGACCACGGCCGCGCTGCACATCGCGTTGGCGTGGGCGCGCTGCTGCATCGACTTCGTCGCCCTCGTTGCTCTCCTCGGTGACGCGCCGAACTTCGCTCTTGCGGACTTCGCCGACGGGAAACAAGGTCTTGGGCAGCTGCGCCTGGTTCAGGGGGTGCAAAAAGTAGCTCTGGTCTTTGGTGTCGGCCCGCCTGGTACTCGCGCAGGAACTCGGCGAACACACGGTCCTTGTAGTCGGCCGCGAAGTTCACGTGCTCGATCTCGATGCCGATCACGTCGGCTACGGCCGCGGCGTCGACGAAGTCCTCGTTGGACGAGCAGTAC
>JACRAY010000027.1 GCA_016213325.1 Burkholderiales bacterium
CCACGCGCAGATTTGCCGCGCGGTGGTGGACCGACGAGGGTTTCACCCAACCGAACGTGAAGCGCAAACCGGGCAAGCAAGATCACGCCGCACCCGCATCTCGGTCCACTCCATATTGCGACCATCCAGCATCTGCAGCCGCCCGGCAAGCGAAGTACCGGTGCCGGCCAGCAGCTTCAGCGCCTCGGCGGCCTGCATCGTGCCGATGATGCCGACCAGCGGCGCGAAGACGCCCATCACGGCGCAGCGCGTTTCCTCGAAGTCGTCGGCAGGCGGGAACACGCAGGCATAGCACGGCGACTGGTCGTCGCGCAGGTCGTACACGCTCAACTGCCCGTCGAATCGGATGGCGGCGCCCGCCACCAAGGGCTTGCGATGCCGCACGCAGGCGCGGTTGACGGCCTGACGCGTGGCGAAGTTGTCGCTGCAGTCGATGACGACATCGGCGCTCGCCGCCAGCTTGTCGAGCATCTGCGCGTCGGCACGCGCCACCACCGGCTTCACCAGCACCTCGGGGTTGATGGCTGCTATGGCCTCGCGCGCCGACAGTGCCTTCGGCTGGCCCACGCGTTCCAGGTTGTGCGCGATCTGGCGCTGCAGGTTGGTGAGGTCCACGCTGTCGTGGTCCACCAGCGTGATGCGCCCGACGCCGGCGGTGCCGAGATAAAGCGCCACCGGTGAGCCGAGCCCGCCCGCGCCGATGACGACGGCGTGCGCGGCGAGCAGGCGTTCCTGCCCTTCGACGCCGATCTCCTCCAGCAGGATGTGGCGCGAGTAGCGCAGCAATTGCTCGTCGGTCATGACGCGGATTGTGCATGGGTTCGCCATGCAGGCCCGGGGCAAGGCAAGTCGTTGATTTGCAAGCGGAATGCCGCACACGGGGCGCCGCGCCGCACATTTTTCTTGTACTTCGCGCAGCACCCGCTTTGCGCAAGCCGTTGATTCACAAGCGTTTTCTAGCTGGCACGCCTGATGCGTTGGCTTGCACAAACGAAGCTTGCCGACATCATGAAAACCACACCCAAGATCCTGATCGTCGACGACGAGGAAATCATCCGGCTGAGCTACGAGCGCATCCTCGAAGGTGCGCATTGCCGGGTGCAGGCGGTGTGGACCTGGGACCAGGTCAACCGCGCGATGCAGGAAGAACCCTTCGACATCGTGCTGCTGGACCTGCGCATGCCCGGCATGGACGGCATCGACGTGCTGCGTGAACTCAAGGCGCGCTGGCCGGGCAGCGAAGTGATCGTGATCACCGGCTACCCCACGCTCGAATCGGTCAAGCAGGCCGTCTCGCTCGGCGCTTTCGACTACCTCGCCAAGCCCGTCGGCCCGGCGCAAGTGATCGCCGCTGCCAACGCCGCGATGCTGCACAAGCAGTGGGCGCTGCAGCGCGAGATTCCGGATCAACCCAACCTGAAAGGGGAAGCATCATGACAGCACTCCGCAAGCTCCTGGTCGTCGACGACGATCCCGTGGTGGGCGCAAGCTTCAAGCGCGTCCTGTCCGGCAAGGGCTACATCGTGGTGGCCGCCGAGAACGGCGCCGTGGCGCTCGAACGCCTCAAGGCCGAGAAGTTCGACGCCGTGTTCACCGACCTGCGCATGCCCGGCATGGACGGCGTGCAGGTGGCCGAGCGCGTGCGCGCCGAGCAGCCGTGGACCCCGGTGGTCATCGTCACCGGCTACGGCTCGCCGGCCAGCGAAGAACGCGCCCGCGCCGCCGGCGTGACCGAGTTCCTGCACAAGCCGCTGTCGCCCGAGGAGATCGAGGACAGCGCCGCCAAGGCCGTGCGCACGGTGCCCGAAGCCATGCCGCAAGCCGTGGCCGAGGCGCAGCCCGCGACCCCGCCGCCCGCCGCAGAAGCACCGGCCGAAAAGAGCCACCTGTGGCGCAACATGGCGCTGTTCCTGGCCGGCCCGTTCATCGGCCTGCTGTATGCGGTGCTGCTGCCCTTCGTCGGCATCGGCCTGCTGGCATGGGAAGCCGCCCAGGCCGCGATGGCGAAGTACCCGAAGGTGCGCTCGGCTGCCGACGCCGGCAAGGTGGCGCTGAAGATGGTGGCCACGCCCTTCATCGGCCTCGCCTACATCATCGTGCTGCCGTTCGCCGGGCTCGCCGCACTGGCATGGCTCGGGGCGAAGGCGGTCTTCGGGCGCACCCGCACCGAGTGACGGAGGACGACATGACACTCAGCCGCTCGCTGAAGCTCGCCGCGCTGGCCCTGGTGTTCGCACTCGGGGCCGGCGCGGCGGCCGCCGCCGACTCGAAGAAAGAGCCCACGCTGTCGAAGGAAGACCAGGCCTGCTTGTCGTGCCACGCCAAGCCGGGCATGCGCAAGGCGCTCGGTGACGGCGAGTCCCTGTCCCTGTACGTCGCGCCGCAGGCCTTCGCCGCGTCGCGCCACAACTCCGAAGGGTGTGAAGGCTGCCACTCGCAGATCGACAACAAGACGCACGGCAAGGTGGTGAAGGACGTCGCCAGCCGCCGTGCGTACGCGCGCGAGGTGATGGAAACCTGCCGCGACTGCCACAAGAAGACCATGAAGCAGTACGACGACAGCGTGCACGCGGCGCTGGTGCGCGAAGGCAGCGGCAAGGCGCCCCTGTGCTCCGACTGCCACGACCCGCACGCCACCCGCTCGGCCAAGGATGCCCCGGCGGCCGGTACGGACACCGCCAGCGTGCAGTGCGCCAACTGCCACAAGCCGCTCGTCGAAGCGTTTGCGGGCAGCGTGCACGCGCTGGCCGGCGATGAAGCGCTCGACTGCAAGGATTGCCACCGCACGCACGACATCAAGGCCGCGGCCGTCGGCACGCACCTGCGCACCCAGTGCGTCTCGTGCCACAAGGAAGCCGTGGCCGCGCACGCGAGCTGGCTGCCGAACTCGGCTCGCCACCTCGAAGCTATCGCCTGCGCGGCGTGCCATGCGCCCGGTGCCACCCGTCGCGTCGACCTGCGCCTGTTCGAAGCGGCGCCTGGCGGCAAGGCCGTCGAGAAGGTCGGCGTGCCGCAATTCGTCAACTTCACCAGCACCGCCGGCACCGCGGGACTCGACGGCCGCGCGCTGTGGAGCCTGCTGCAGGACCTGAACCGCGACCCCGCCGAGAGCCGCACCTTCGTGCGCGGCCGCCTCGAAGTGGCCAACGGCGTCCAGTCGCACTCGCTGGCCAAGGGCAAGGCGCTGAAGGACTGCGCCACCTGCCACAAGCCGGGTGCCGCCGCCTTCCAGGGCGTGACCATCAGCATGGTGGGCGCCGACGGCCGGCCGGTGCGGCAGGCCGCGAGCGCGGGCATCCTGGGTTCGCTGGAGTCGCTCGGCTCGGTCGGCGGCTTCTACGCGATCGGCAGCACCCGCATCAAGGTGCTCGACTGGCTGCTGGTGATGGCGGTCGGCGCGGGTATCGCGCTGCCCGGCGCCCACCTGGCCGCCAAGCTCGTCACCGCGCGGCGCCGCGCCCGGGCGGCGGCCGTTGAAGAACCGAACACCGATGGAGGAATGTGATGCGCGAACTCTATGTCAACCCGCTTCCGGTCCGCATCTGGCACTGGGCCAATGCCGTCCTGTTCATCGTGCTGGTCGCCTCGGGCGTGCAGGTTCGCTACCTGGACCTGTTCGACGTGCTGCCGTTCGGCACGGCCGTGACCCTGCACAACTGGGCCGGCTTCGCGCTCATCGCCAACTTCTTCGTGTGGCTGCTGTTCTACCTGTTCTCGGAGCGCAACCGCGCCTACCACCCCGAGTTCAACCTGCTGAAGCAGGCACGCGCGTCGATGGCTCAGATGAAGTACTACGGCTGGGGCATGTTCCACGGCGAGCAGAACCCGCACCGCATCGACCCGTACGACAAGTTCAACCCGCTGCAGCGCACCCTGTACCAGATCCTCATGCTCTTCATGCTGCCGCTGCAGTTCGCGACCGGCCTGATGATGTGGGACACGAAGCGCTTCGCGGTGGCCATCGACATGGTGGGCGGCCTGCGCGTGGTGTCCACGGTGCACGTGTTGATCTTCATCTTCTTCGTGTTCTACCTGTTCTTCCACCCCTACCTGACCACGCTGGGCCACACGCCGACGGCGCACATCAAGGCCATGTGGACGGGCTACGAAGAGGTGGAAGCCGACGACGATTCCACAGCGAAAGGAGCTACCTCATGACAGCCAAGACCCTGGCGGCCGCCGCCGCCGTCCTGTTCACCCTGGCACTGCCGGCCGGCGCGGCCGTCGACGCCGACGGCGCCACCAAGCTGGCCAAGGACAGCAGCTGCACCAAGTGCCACACCGTGGACAAGGCCAAGAAGGGCCCGGCCTACCAGAAGATCGCCGCCAAGTTCAAGGGCAAGGCCGACGCCGAGGCGAAGCTCATGGACTACGTCACCAGGAGCCCCAAGGTGAAGCTGGAAGACGGCACCGAGGAAGAGCACGCCGCCGTGAAGACCAAGGACGCTGCCCAGGTGCGCAACCTGGTGCAGTGGATCCTCGCGCAATAACTAGAAGAAGCTACGACACTCCAGTCCTGGGGCCGGCAAGCGCGGCCCCTTTTTTCATTTCCCCTGCTTTGCGGGACGGCTCAACTCCAGGCCGACGAGTGCCACAACGCGGCGAAGAAGTGACAGGTGGTGCCACCGAGCACCAGCAGGTGCCAGACAAAATGCGCATAGCGCAGCCTTGAGTCGAACAGGAACACCACGGCGCCGGCGGTGTACGACAAGCCGCCTGCTACCAGCCACCCGATGCCGGCCGGCGACATCCGCTCCACCAGCGGCGCCATGGCCACCAGGGCAACCCATCCCATCGCCACGTACAGCCCGGTCGACCACAGCGGATGCTGCAGGCGATTGAACAATTTCGCGGCCATGCCCAGCGCCGCTGCGGTCCAGACCACCCCGAACAGGGACCAGCCCCACGCGCCGCGCAGCACGCCGAGCGCAAAGGGCATGTAGCTGCCTGCGATGAAGAGGTAGATCGACGCATGGTCGAGGCGATTGAACCAGCTCTTGGCAGCGCCGGCGGGCAGCGCGTGATAGAGGGTCGACACCAGGTAGAGCACGATCGCGGTGCCGCCGAAGAGGCTGGCGCCCACGACGTCAGCCGCGCTGCCTCGAAGCGCTGCGTGCTGTACCAGGATCGGCAGCGCAGCCACCGCCAGGACGAGCCCCAGGCCATGGCTCAATGCGTTGGCGAGTTCCTCGCCCAAGGTTTGTTCGCGCAACATCCCTCACTCCCCTTCCGGCGACTCCGTATCCCGCACCCGGATGCCGTGCTTCTTCATCAGCGCCTGGAAGTTCGCGCGCTGCATCCCGGTTGCCTCGGCGCTGCGCGTGACGTTCCACACGTTGCGCTTCAGCGCTTGCTGCACGAAAGCCTTCTCGATGTCCTCCACCGACCGCTCGCGCGCGAGCTTCTTCACGCGCTTGAGCTCGTCGCCGGTGCGCGGCACCTCCACATCGCTCTTCGGCGCGCTGTCGAGAATGCCGGCCAGGTGGGCCTGGCGGATCATGTCGTCGGGCGCCAGGATCACCGCGCGCTGGATGGCGTTCTGCAACTCGCGCACGTTGCCCGGCCACGAGTGGTGGGCCAGCAGGCTGAGCGCACCGTCCGACAGCTTGGGCACCGGGCGCCCGAGCTCCTGGCTGAAAGAGCGCAGGAATTCGTAGGCCAGGGCAGGGATGTCGTCGCGCCGCTCGCGCAGCGGCGGCACCTCGATCGGGAACACGTTGATGCGGTAGTACAGGTCTTCGCGGAACGTGCCGGCAGCCACCATGGCCGGCAGGTCGCAGTTGGTGGCGGCCAGCAGCCGCGCGTTGGCCTTCTGCGTGCGCGTGTCGCCCACCGCCTTGAACTCGTGCTCCTGGATCACGCGCAGCAGCTTGGACTGGGTGGCCAGTGGGATGTTGCCCAGCTCGTCGAGGAACAGCGTGCCGTTGCCGGCCACCTCGAACAGGCCGCGCTTGTGGCCCACCGCGCCGGTGAAGGCGCCCTTCACGTGGCCGAACAGCTCGCTTTCCAGCAGGTTCTCCGACAGGGTGTTGCAGTCCACCGCCACGAAAGGCTGGTCCTTGCGCAGGCTGTTGTAGTGGATGGCGCGCGCCACCATCTCCTTGCCGGTGCCGCTCTCGCCGGTGATGAGCACGTTGCAGCTGGTCGGCGCGCACTTGGCGATGAGGCGGTAGACCGCCTGCATCTGCGGGCTGGCACCCACGATGTTCTCGAAGCGGTAGCGCGAGCCGGCCTCGCTCTTGAGCGTGCGGTTCTCGCGCAGCAGGCGCTGGCGCTCGAGCGCGCGCTCCACCGCCAGCCTCAACTCCTCGGGGTCGAACGGCTTGGGCAGGTAGTCGAAGGCGCCCAGCTTCATGGCCTGCACCGCGGTGCCGATCTCCGACAGCCCGGTCATCATGATCACGTCGACGTCGGGGTGCCGCTCCTTCACGTGCTGCAGCACCTGCAGGCCGTCGATGCGCGGCATCCGGATGTCGAGCACCAGCACGTCGTAGCCGTTCTCCGCGACGCGGCGGATCGCCTCGGACGAGTCCTCCACCGTCTCCACCTCGTACTCGGGGGCCGACAGGATGCGCCGGCAGCTCGCCAGCACGACGGCCTCGTCGTCGACGACCAGGATGCGCGCCTTCATGCGGCGTCCTCCGTGGCCAGCGCCAGCGGCAGGAACACGCGGAAGGTGCTGCCTTCGCCCACCGTGCTTTCGACCTCGATGTCGCCGCCGTGCGCCTTGACGATGCCGTAGGTCACCGACAGCCCGAGGCCGGTGCCCTTGCCGACTTCCTTGGAAGTGAAGAACGGGTCGAAGATGCGCTTCAGGTTCTCGCGCGGGATGCCGCAGCCGGTGTCGCTGATCGCGATCTCGACGGCGTTGCGTTCGCGGTGCAGTTTCGTGCGCAGCACGATGCGCCCGGCGCCGGCGATGGCCTGCTGCGCGTTCACCAGGATGTTCATCAGCACCTGCTTCACCAGGTCGGGGTCGCCGGCCAGCGGTGGCACGTCCGGGTCGAGCTCGGTCTCGATGGCTACGCCTTGCAGCGCTGCCGACCGTTCCACGAAACGCACCGTCTCGCCGGCCAGCTGGTTCAGGTCCAGCTCGATCTTCTGCGGCGGCTTCTCTCGCGCGAAGTCGAGCAGGCGGCGGATGATGCTGGCGCAGCGGCGCGTCTCGCGGATCACCAGGTCGAGGTCTTCGGCATCCTGGCTGCCCGCGGGCATCTTCTGGCGCATCAGTGATGTGAAGGTGAGCACGCCGGTCAGCGGGTTGTTCAGTTCGTGCGCGATGCCGGCCGCCAGCTGCCCGATGGCGGCGAGCTTCTCGCCGCGCGCCACCTCGGCCTCGGCCACCCGCAGTTCCGCGGTGCGCTGCTCCACCTTCTCGCCCAGCGTCTTCACCCAGTCCTCCAGCTCGCCGCGCGACTTCTTCAGGGCTGCCATCATGGCGTTGGTCGACTCGGCCAGCCGCCCGAACTCGTCCTCGCTGCGCACGGGAATAGGCCGCTCGAAGTCGCCCGCCGCCAGCCGTTGCGCAGCCCGTGACAGGTCGCCCAGCGGCACGTACACCATGCAGCGCAGCAGCCACCCCGCCGACAGCGCCACCAGCGCAACGAAGCCCGCGGACACCGCGATCATGTTGACCACGTGCGCCTGCATGGTCTGGTTGATCTCGTCCAGCGAGTAGGTGATGTCGACCACGCCCAGCACCGACTGGCTCGCCGGGTGCTTGTGGCACGACGCACTGGAGCACGTCGGGTCGTTGCGGATGACCTCCATGTTCCCCAGCAGCTGGCCGCCGCCGGGGGCGTCGTAGATGCGCCACTTCTTGTGGTTGGGGATGTCCCTGAGCACGCGATCGCCCTGGTGGCAGCTGGAGCAGTGCTCCGCGTCCTTGTCGATGCGCTCGCCGATCTCGCCGGGCACGTTGGAGTGCGCGATCATCCCGCCCTTGTCGAGCACCCGCACGCGGCGGATGCCGGCCTGCTTGGCGACGTCGTCGATGATCTTGTCGACGATGTCGGGTTCGTCCATCAGCATCGCGTGGCGCGTGCTGCGCTCGATCACCTGCGACAGCTGCTCCATGTGCGTCACCATCGTGCGCAGCTGCTCCTCGCGCTCCTGGCGCACCAGCAGCACCACGAAGAGGGTCATCGTGGCGCCGAGGAGGAGGGCCAGGGCGAGGCTGACCTTGAACTGGAGGGTTTTTGGCGACATGCCGTCAGCAAGTCTGCGCGCCGGCCGCAACCTCCCGTTTGACCGCAAACAAAAAAGCCGGCTTTCGCCGGCTTCCCTGGGTCGCTGCCTGAAGGCAGGTCAATTGTCCTTCTTGCCTTCCTTGTTCTCGACCACCTGGGTCTTGCTCACCAGGACCGGGCGGCCCTTGAGCTGGTTGAGCGCCTGCACCAGCTGGAAGTCCTTGTCGCTGCCGAATTCGGGCAGGCGGCTGCGGTCGCTGGGGCCCTTCTTCGCCTCTTCCTCGGCCTTCTTGCGGGCTTCCTCGCGCGCCTTCTCGCGGGTGGCGTCCTTGTTCTCGGGGCCCTGGCCGCTGCCGAGGTGCTTGTCGAGGTCGGCTTCGCGCGTGCGCAGCACGGCGAACACGTTGCCTTCTTCGGTCTCGTCGACCAGCACGTCGGGCACGATGCCCT
This sequence comes from Burkholderiales bacterium, assembly GCA_016213325.1. Taxonomy (GTDB): domain Bacteria; phylum Pseudomonadota; class Gammaproteobacteria; order Burkholderiales; family Burkholderiaceae_C; genus Ramlibacter. Next base: position 8,640 of record JACRAY010000027.1, read on the forward strand.
TGGCCTGGATCGACTTGCCCGTGGGCGTGTAGTAGCGCGCCGTCGTCAGCTTCAGGCCGGTGTCGGGGCCGAGCGGGCGCACCGTCTGCACCGAGCCCTTGCCGAAGGTCTGGCTGCCGATGATGGTGGCACGCTTGTGGTCCTGCAGGGCGCCCGCGACGATCTCGCTCGCGGAGGCCGAGCCTTCGTTCACCAGCACCACCAGCGGCACGTGCTTCAGCTGGGCCGGCAGGCGGCGCAGCGGGTCGGAGCCGGCGCGGCGCTGGTAGAACTCCGGAGCGGCGCGGTAGACGAACTTGCTCTCCGCCAGCTGGCCGTTGGTCGAAACCACCGGCACGCCATCGGGCAGGAACGCGGCAGACACGGCCACGGCCGCGTCGAGCAGGCCGCCCGGGTCGTTGCGCAGGTCCAGCACCAGGCCGCGCAGGTTGGGTTCGGCCTTGTACAGCTCATCCACCTTGCGCACGAAGTCGTCGACGGTGCGCTCCTGGAACTGCGACAGGCGGATCCAGCCGTAGCCCGGCTCGATCATCTTGCCCTTGACCGACTGGGTCTTGATCTCTTCGCGGGTGATCGTCACCGGGAACGAGCGGTTCTCGTCCTTGCGGTAGATCGTGAGCATCACCTTGGTGTTGGGCTCGCCGCGCATGCGCTTGACCGCCTCGGACAGCGACAGGCCCTTGACGGCGGTGTCGTCGATCTTGGTGATCAGGTCGCCCGGCTTCAGGCCGGCCCGGTAGGCGGGGGAACCTTCGATGGGCGAGACCACCTTGACCAGGCCGTCTTCCTGGGAAATCTCGATGCCCACGCCGACGAACTTGCCGGACGTGCCCTCGCGGAATTCCTTGAAGGACTTCTTGTCGAAGTACTGCGAATGGGGATCGAGGCTGGCCACCATGCCGGCGATGGCATCGGTGATCAGCTTCTTCTCGTCGATCGGCTCGACGTAGTCGGTCTTCACCATGCTGAAGACGGCCGCCAGCTGCTGCAGCTCTTCCAGGGGAAGGGGCGCCAGCTGGCCGCGCGCGACGGTCTGCAACGAGACCGTTGTGAGCGCACCGGCCAATGCGCCTACGGAAATCCAGCCGGCTATCTTCAGGTTCTGCCTCATGCTACGTCCAGGGTCCTCTCGTCAATATACACCGCAAGAACTTCTCTGACGCAGCGGGGCGTCCCGGGTTCCCTTCATGTGGGTCGAATGTCCGTGAAAAATGCTCGGAATGCCTGCCTGGGGGTGCGGACGGTGGCTGTAGGACGTTTTCGACGCCTTGGGCCGGACGCTAGCGCGCCTTGCCCTGGGCTGCCACCGCCGCCGCCGCCCGGGCCGCGGCCTCCGGGTCGCCCAGGTAATAGTGGCGGATGGGCTCGAGGCTGGCATCCAGCTCGTACACCAGCGGGATGCCGTTGGGGATGTTCAGGCCCACGATGTCGGCGTCGGAGACGCCGTCCAGGTACTTCACCAGGGCCCGGATCGAGTTGCCGTGGGCGGAAACCAGCACCCGCTGTCCGCTGGCGATGGCCGGCGCCATGGTGTCTTTCCAGTACGGCAGCACCCGGGCCACGGTGTCCTTCAGGCATTCCGTCAGCGGCACGTCCACCCCGTGGTAGCGGCGGTCGCCGCGCTCGCTGCGCGGGTCGACAGCGTCCAGGGCGGGCGGCGGGATGTCGTAGCTGCGGCGCCACACCAGTACCTGGTCGTCGCCGAACTTCCTGGCGGTTTCGGCCTTGTTCAGACCCTGCAGGGCGCCGTAATGGCGCTCGTTCAGCCGCCACGAGTGCTGCACCGGCAGCCAGGTGCGGTCCATCTCGTCCAGCACGTGCCACAGGGTGCGGGTGGCGCGCTTCAGGACGCTGCAGAAACACAGGTCGAAGTCGTAGCCTTCGGCCTTCAGCAGCCGCCCCGACTGGACGGCCTGGTCCAGCCCCAGCGGCGTCAGGTCGACGTCGGTCCAGCCGGTGAAGCGGTTTTCGAGGTTCCAGGTGGATTCGCCATGGCGAATGAGGACGAGCTTGTGCATGGCCGCCATTCTAGAATCGCAGGCTTTGGGTTTACGTGCGCGGAGGAAGAACAGATGAAGTTCATCATGGACAACTGGATGCTGATCATGGTCGCCTTCGCGTCGGGGGCCATGCTCGTGTGGCCGGCGGCGCGCGGGCGCGGCGCGGGTGCGCCGCCCAACGTCGTGGTGCAGATGATCAACCGCGAGAAGGCGATCATCGTGGACGTGGGCGAAACCGAAGAGTTCGCTGCGGGCCACCTGGGCGGTGCGCGCAACGTCCCGGTGGGGCAGCTCGAGCAGCGCCTGCCCGAGGTGGCGAAGAACAAGGCCCTGCGGCTGGTCTTCGTCTGCGCGACTGGCGCGCGGGCCAACCGGGCCGTGGGTATTGCCGAAAAGCTGGGCTACGAGAAGGCCATTGCGCTGGCCGGCGGGCTGAATGCGTGGAAAGAAGCTAACCTGCCGGTAGAAAAAGGCTAAACCACCCCAGGAAATCGCTACGCGATTCCCCGGGGACCCCGATCGTTTTTTTCGAGAGCGATGCAGACCGTCAAGATGTACACCACGGCCGTGTGCCCCTACTGCATACGCGCCAAGCAGATCCTCAAAGCCCGCGGCGTCGACGCCATCGAGGAAGTCCGCGTCGACATGCAGCCCGGCGAGCGCATGAAGATGATGCAGATCACCGGGCGGCGCACCGTCCCGCAGATCTTCATCGGCGACACGCATGTAGGCGGCTGCGACGACCTGATGGCGCTGGACCGCCAGGGCGCCTTGGTGCCTTTGCTGCACGGCTCGGCCTGAACGGGCAGGCGATAATCGCCGTTTCCCCCGATTAAAGGCATTTGGCCATGGCCGACAACAACGACCCCGTTTTCCAGATCCAGCGCGTCTACCTGAAGGAAGCGTCGCTCGAGCAGCCGAATTCGCCCCAGATCCTGCTGGAGCAGGAGCAGCCGGCCGTCGACATCCAGCTGGGCGTGGAAGCCCAGCAGGTGGTGGAAGGCATGTTCGAAATCTGCGTGACCGCCACCGTGACCACCAAGATCAAGGACAAGACGGTGTTCCTGGTCGAGGCCAAGCAGGCCGGCATCTTCGAGATCCGCAACATCCCCGAAGACCAGGTCCAGCCCATCCTGGGCATCGCCTGCCCGCAGATCGTGTACCCGTACCTGCGCGGCAACGTGGCAGACATCGTCACGCGCGCCGGCTTCCCGCCGGTGCACCTGGCCGAACTGAACTTCCAGGCGATGTACGAGCAGCAACAGGCCCAGCTGGCCCAGCAGCAGGCGGCCAACGAGCCGTCGCGCATCATCACGACCTGACCGGTCCCCTTCGCCCATGAAGATCCTCGTGCTCGGCGCCGGCGCCTGGGGCACTGCGCTGGCCATTTCGGCGGCGGCGCGGCACGAGGTCACGCTGTGGGCGCGCGACCCCGAGCAGGCGCGCGACGTGGCCGGGCAGCGCGAGAACCGCCGCTACCTGCCGGGGTGCACGCTGCCGGCCGCCATCGAGGTGCGGGGCGACCCGCTCGATGCGGTGGCCGGTAGCGCCGACCAGCACGACCTGGTGATGGTTGCCACGCCGACGTCGGGCCTGCGCGGCATGCTACGCGTGCTGGCTGGCTGCACGCGTCCCGTGGCATGGCTCTGCAAGGGCTTCGAGCTGCCGCTGGAAAGCGGCCACGGCTTGCTCGGGCACGAAGTGCAGGCCGAAGTGGCACCGCAACTGGCCTGCGGCACGCTCAGCGGGCCGAGCTTTGCGCTGGAAGTGGCGCACCGGCAGCCGACTGCGTTGGTCGCGGCGAGCAGCCATGCGGGCGTGCGCGATACGTTGGTCGCGGCGTTCCACGGCCCAACGATGCGGGTCTATGCCAATGACGACCTGGTGGGGGTGGAAGTGGGCGGTGCGGTGAAGAACGTGCTGGCCATCGCCACCGGCCTGTGCGACGGGCTGGCGCTGGGGCTCAACGCGCGCGCCGCGCTCATCACGCGCGGGCTGGCCGAGATGTCGCGCCTGGGTTTGGCGCTGGGGGCCCGGGCCGACACCTTCATGGGCCTGTCGGGCATGGGCGACCTGGTGCTGACGGCGACCGGCGACCTGAGCCGCAACCGCCGCATCGGCCTGCTGCTTGCCGAGGGCCAGACGCTGCAGCAAGCGGTGGCTTCGCTGGGCCATGTGGCCGAAGGTGTGTATTCAGCGCGCACGGTGGTGCAGCGGGCCGCGGAGCTGGGTGTGGAAATGCCGATTTCCTCGGCCGTGGTTGCGTTGCTGGACGGCCAGTTGCGGCCCGACCAGGCGCTGGCGCAGCTGATGGGCCGCGACCCGACGGCCGAGCCGAATTAGGCGATCTTCGCCAAGGCTTCGTCGATGGGTGCCAGGCTGTTCGGCCGTGTCACGCGCGCCACCTCCTGGCCGTCCTTCAGGAACACCAGCGTGGGCCACAGCTTGATGCGGAACGACCGCCCCAGCGGCTGCCCCGGGCCATCTTCCACCTTGATGTGCCGCACGCCAGGGTGCCGCTGAAGGGCCTGCTTGATGAAAGGCTGGGCCCCGCGGCACCAGCCGCACCAGGTGGTGCCGAATTCCAGCACCACCGGCTCGGCGATGGCATCGACTTCTTCGCGGGTCGGCTCGACGGTGACGTACTCCGTGCTCATGCCTGCCATTGTCCCCGACAGCGCAAAACCTTGCCCGTAGGCCGCTCGCGGATAATCCGGGCGGACTCCGCCTTGCCCATGCGACAGATCATCCAAACGTTCCTGATGGGGCTGGCTGCCCTGGCTGCTGCCCCAGCCGCTGCCCAGGCCACCGAACCGCGCCCGGTCCGCATCGTCGTGCCGGCGCCGCCGGGCGGCAGCCTCGATGCCAGTGCCCGGCTGCTGGTGCAAAAGCTCTCGGCCGTCACCACCGAAAGCTACCTGGTGGAGAACCGGCCCGGAGCCAACACGCAGATCGGCACCGAAGCCGTGGTGCGCGCCGCCGCCGACGGCCGCACGCTGCTGTTCGCGGGCACGGGCGTGATCTTCCTGCCGCTGCTGCAGAAGGTGGCGTTCTCGCCGATGACCGACCTGGTGCCGGTGGCGCAGTGGAGCGCCGAGCAGTACGTGGTGGTCACGTCGGCGGCCGGCCCGCTGCAGGCCGTGGCCGACCTTGCCACGGCACGGCCCGCCGGCCTGAACTGCGCGGCGTATCCGGGTGTGTCCACCATTGCGTGCGAGCAACTGAAGGCGCGCCTGGGCGGGCGTTCCACCACGGTGCCGTTTGCCGGCATCGCGCCCGCCGCGAACGCGGTGATGGGCGGCCACGCCGACGTGCTGTTCGTCAACCTCGAGCCGGTGCACAAGCTCATCACCGGCGGCCGGCTGCGCGTGCTGGCGCAAAGCAAGGGCGCCGGCTTCGCCGCGCCAACGGTCGCCGAAGCGTGGCCTGGCTTCGTGCTGGAAGGCCATGCCGGCGTGCTGGCCCCGGCCGGCACGCCGGAAGCGCGCATCCAGCAGCTCAATCGCGACATCAACCGCGCGCTGGCCGACCCCGAAGTGGCCGCGCACATGCGCGAAGGCGGGCAGGAGCCGGTGGGCGGCACGCCCCAGCGTTATGCCGACAACCTGCGGCGGTCGCTGCAGCTTTACGGTGACCTGATCCAGAAGCTGGACCTAGGACCCAAGTAGGGTTGCTGCGAGCGGCTATGCTTGCCGCATGACGTTCGACTTTTCGCCCGATGCCATTGCGCGGCTGGCCGCAAAGGATGCGGCCCGCGCGCTGGAAGAGGACGTGGGCGGCGGCGACCTCACGGCATCGCTGGTGGCGCCGCAGCGCCGCGCGCGCGCCCGCGTGCTGGCCCGCGAGGCCGCCATCATCTGCGGCGCGCCCTGGGCCGAAGCCGCGCTGCGGCAGGTGGACCCCGGCGCGCAAATCCGCTGGGTAGTGCCCGAGGGCCTGCCGTGCATGGCCGACCAGGTGGTGCTGGAGGTCGAAGGCACGGCGCGTGGGCTGCTCACTGCGGAGCGCACGGCACTCAACTTCCTGCAGCTGCTGAGCGCGGTGGCGAGCAAGACTGCGCGCTACGTCGAGGCGGTGAAGGGCACGCGCGCGCAGATCGTCGACACGCGCAAGACCCTGCCGGGCCTGCGCCTCGCGCAGAAGTACGCAGTGCGCCTGGGCGGCGGCACCAACCATCGCATCGGCCTGTTCGACGCGGTGCTGGTCAAGGAAAACCACATCGCGGCAGCCGGCGGCGTGACGCCGGTGCTGAAGGCGGCCGAGGCGCTGGCGATGCGCGCCGACTTCATCGAGATCGAGGTGGAGACGCTGGCCCAGCTCGAAGAGGCGCTGGCCGCGGGCGCTCGCATGGTTCTGCTGGACAACATGGACCTGGCCACGCTGCGGGAGGCGGTGCGCATCAACAACGCGCGCGCCATCCTCGAGATCTCAGGCGGCGTCACCCTGGACAGCGTGCGTGCGCTGGCCGAAACGGGCGTGGACCGCATCTCCATAGGCGCGCTCACCAAGGACGTGAAGGCCACCGACTTCTCGATGCGACTGAAGGAAATCTGAAAAAGCCATGAGCGCCGTCATCCCGATCTTCGATGTCGAGTACGAGCACCCGCTGCCCGGCAATACCTGCGACACCAAGCACGCATGGGCGCGCGTGCCGCAGGAGCCGTCGCCGGCCGAGCGCGCGGCGCTGAAGGACAAGGTCAGGCGGCTGCTGAAGGAGCGCGACGCGGTGATGGTGTCGCACTACTACGTGCACCCGGACCTGCAGGACCTGGCCGAGGAAACCGGCGGCATCGTGAGCGACTCGCTGGAGATGGCGCGCTTCGGCCGCGACCACCCGGCCAGGACGCTGGTGGTATCGGGCGTCAAGTTCATGGGCGAGACGGCCAAGATCGTGTCGCCCGAAAAGCGCGTGCTGATGCCGGACCTGGACGCGACCTGCTCGCTCGACCTGGGCTGCCCGCCCGACGAGTTCGCGCAGTTCCGCGCGCAGCACCCCGACCGCACCGTGGTCGTGTACGCCAACACCAGTGCCGCGGTGAAGGCGCAGTCGGACTGGCTGGTCACGTCGAGCTGTGCGCTCGACATCGTGGGCGCGCTCAAGGCCAAGGGCCACAAGGTGCTGTGGGCGCCCGACAAGCACCTGGGGTCGTACATCCAGCGCGAGACCGGCGCCGACATGGTGTTCTGGAACGGCTCGTGCATCGTGCACGACGAGTTCAAGGCGTTCGAGCTGCAGGCGCTGAAGGCGCAGTACCCGCGGGCCAAGGTGCTGGTGCACCCCGAGTCGCCGGCCGACGTGGTGGCACTGGCCGACTCGGTCGGCTCCACCTCCGCCATCCTGCGGGCCGCGCGCGAGATGGACGCGACCGACTTCATCGTGGCCACCGACAACGGCATGATGCACAAGCTGCGCACGCTGAACCCCGGCAAGGTGTTCATCGAGGCGCCCACCGCCGGCAACAGTGCCACCTGCAAGAGCTGCGCGCACTGCCCATGGATGGCGATGAACGGGCTGGCCGGGCTGGTGCATGTGCTGGAGACCGGCGTGAACGAGGTGCACGTAGACCCGGCCCTGGGCCAGCGCGCCCGCGTGCCGATCGACCGCATGCTGGCCTTTACCGCGGCGCTCAAGAGCGGCAAGCCCGCGGGGGCGCTGGTGCCGGAGATCGGCGCCGCTTAGACTTGCCAGAGCGCTGGGGTTGCACCCCAGCCTACGAAGACTACGAAGACGGGGGCTTGCGCGTAGGGTGGGCAGCTCCGCTGCCCACCAGGTCGTTGACGATGCCACCGCGGGTGGCGAGGCACAGCTCGATCACCTTGTCGTAATGCGCCGTGCCCACCTCGCCTTCGAGCGACGCGCACAGGTTGGCGCAGCCTATCGGCGCGTGCAGCTGCTTCGCATAGAAGTCGAGGAAGGGCCCGGTACCCTGCGCGATGTCGCGCATGACGGCGGGGCTGAACATGCCCACGCCCTTCAGCAGCGGGAAGGGGAAAGTTTCGTACAGGCGCGTGAGCGGCACCGTGCCCAGGTCGAGCTTGCCGATCTTCGGCCGCGCCCGCGCCAGCCGCAGGCACGCATCGAGCAGGAACTCGAGGTGCACGTTGCGATGGTGGAACGCCAGCATCGAGTTGTTGACGCGCTTGATGAGGTGCGGCCGGCCGTCGGGCGCGGGCTTCACCCACGCCTCCGGCGAGCAGGCGAAGCCTGCCGTGATGCCGACACCGATGTGCTCGGGCGCGAACACCAGCATGTCGGCATCGACCCAGACGGTGCGCTCGAAGCCTTCCTTCAGCAGTTCACGCGCCACCACCAGCCGCGCGATATCGGCCTGCGGGCAGATCTCGCCGGCGGCCTTGTCGCGCAACCACTGGGGAACGCGGTCGAACAGGGTGTCGTCGATGAAACGGTATTCGAAGCCCTTGGCGGCGGCCCAGTCGCGGACCGTCTGCATGCACGTCGTGATCCAGCCGGGAACGCTTTCGGTGCGGTAGGACTGGTAGATGACTGTCCCGCCGGCCATGGGGCTTCAGCCGTCCTGCCCGGGCAGCGTGGTGGGCTGGCTCGCGGCCGCGAGCTGCGGGTAGTCGCGGCTGAAGTGCAGGCCGCGGCTTTCGTGGCGCGACTGCGCCGAGCGCACGATGAGGTCGGCCACCGTCACCAGGTTGCGCAGCTCCAGCAGGTCGCGCGTGACATGGAACGCGCTGTAGAACTCCTGGATCTCCTGCTGCAGCAGCTCGATGCGGTGGGCCGCGCGGTCCAGCCGCTTGTTGGTGCGCACTATGCCCACGTAATCCCACATGAAGCGGCGCAGCTCGTCCCAGTTGTGCGAGATCACCACCGCCTCGTCGGCGTCGGTCACGCGGCTGTCGTCCCACGGCGGGACGGCCGGCGGCTCGGGCATCGGGGTGGCCAGGATGTCGGCCGTGGCCGAGCGCGCGAAAACCATGCATTCGACCAGCGAGTTGCTGGCCAGCCGGTTGGCGCCGTGCAGGCCGGTGTAGGCAGTCTCGCCGATGGCATGCAGGCCCGCCAGGTCGGTGCGGCCGCTCAAGTCGGTGTGCACGCCGCCGCAGGTGTAGTGCGCAGCGGGCACCACGGGGATCGGCTCGCGCGTGATGTCGATGCCCAGCTCCAGGCAGCGCGCGTGGATGTTGGGGAAGTGTTCCTTCACGAACTCGGGCGGCTGGTGCGAGATGTCGAGGTGCACGCAGTCGAGGCCGCGCTTCTTCATCTCGAAGTCGATCGCGCGCGCCACCACGTCGCGCGGCGCGAGTTCGGCGCGCGGGTCGTGGTTGGGCATGAACCGCGTGCCGTCGGGCAGCAGCAGGCGCCCGCCCTCGCCGCGCACGGCTTCGGTGATCAGGAAGTTCTTGACGTGCGGGTGGTACAGGCAGGTCGGGTGGAACTGGATGAACTCCATGTTGGTCACCCGGCAGCCTGCGCGCCACGCGGCTGCGATGCCGTCGCCGGTGGCGGTGTCGGGGTTGGTGGTGTACAGGTACACCTTGCCCGCGCCGCCGGTCGCCAGGATGGTGTGCCTGGCGCGGAAGGTCACCACTTCGTCGGTGGCCTCGTCCAGCGCGTACAGCCCCAGGCAACGTTCCGGCTGCACACCCAGCTTGCCGGCGCGGATCAGGTCGACCAGCATGTGCTGCTCGAACACGGCGATGTTGGGTGTGCGGCGCACGTGCTCGATCAGCGTCTGCTGCACCGCCGCGCCGGTGGCGTCGGTCACGTGCACGATGCGCCGCGCGCTGTGGCCGCCTTCACGCGTGAGGTGCAGGTGGCCGTTTTCCAGGGAAAAGGGCACGCCCAGCGACCGCAGCCAGGCCACGCTCTCGGGTGCATGTTCCACCACGAAGCGCGTGGCGGTCGCATCCGACAGGCCGGCGCCGGCGACCAGCGTGTCGTCCACGTGCGACTGGAAGCTGTCGTCCTCGGCCATCACGGCGGCGATGCCGCCCTGCGCCCAGCCGCTGGAGCCGTCGCTCAGGGAGCGCTTGGTGACAACGGCCACGCGATGCGAGCCGGCCAGCAGCAGGGCGGCGGTCAGGCCGGCCAGGCCGCTGCCGACGATCACGACGTCGAAGTCGCGCGGGGTGGCCTTGTTTTCGCTGGTCAAGGGCGGTCAGGCCGGCTGGTAGGCCAGGCGCACGTAGATGGGGGCATAAGCTTCGGCCTGGGTCACTTCGACCAGCGCCTCCTTGGCCAGTTCGAGCAGGGCGATGAAGGTGACGATCAGCACCGGCATGCCGCGCGTGGGCTCGAACAGCTGCTCGAACTCGACGAACTTGCGGCCCTGCAGCTTGCGCAGCACCATGCTCATGTGCTCGCGCACCGACAGTTCCTCGCGCGTGATCTTGTGGTGCTGCACGAGCCTGGCGCGGCGCAGGATGTCGCGCCAGGCTTCCTGCAGGTCGACCACGTTCACGTCGGGAAAGCGCGGCTGCAGCGACTGCTCGATGTAGACCTGCGCCTTCAGTACGTCCCGGCCCAGCTGGGGGATGTTGTTCAGCCGGAAGGCCGCGGCCTTCATCTGCTCGTATTCCAGCAGGCGGCGCACCAGTTCGGCCCGCGGGTCTTCGGCCTCGTCGCCCTCGGCCGTGCGCCTGGGCGGCAGCAGCATGCGCGACTTGATCTCGATCAGCATCGCCGCCATCAGCAGGTATTCGGCGGCGAGCTCCAGGTTGCGCGTGCGGATCTCGTCCACGTACACCAGGTACTGGCGCGTCACCGCGGCCATCGGGATGTCGAGGATGTTGAAGTTCTGCTTGCGGATCAGGTACAGCAGCAGGTCCAGCGGCCCTTCGAACGCTTCGAGGAATACCTCCAGCGCGTCCGGCGGGATGTACAGGTCCTGCGGCATGGCGAACAGCGGTTCGCCATAGAGCCGGGCCAGCGCGACCTGGTCGACCACTTGCGGGATGCCGGGTATGTCGGCTTCCGGCGGCTCGGGCAGCGCCGTCCGGGCGGTGCTGTCGCTCATGGACACTACAGCTTGGGCGGCTCGGTGCCGTACACGTACGGCTTCTGCGGCACGTTGGACTCGCGCCAGTCTTCCTGTGCCTCGCGGTCGATGTGCCTGTCCCACCAGATCGCCCGGCCGGCGCGCTGGCGCGCTTCGAGGTCGGGTTGTTCGGCCTTGAGCTGGTCGATGAACTGCGTGACGTCCGACTTGTAGTCGGGGCGGCGGAAGATTCTCTGCAGGGTGAACATGGGCAGTCCCTTTTCGCTGATTTTACCCGCCCCGGGCAACGGAGGCCCCGGAGGCAGGGCGCCTGCTAGCATATGCATGGGGACGAATGTGCCTGCCGCGACCGCGGCCGGGTCCTGAGAGGAGCGCGTTTTGGCGGCTTGGCTGCACCTGGACTGGGTGCTGCTGGTGGTGTGCGCATGGCTGGCGACGGGGCTGGCGGGCCTGGCTGCGCTGCGCCGGTTCGCTCTGGTGTCGCATCTCCTGTTCCCCCTGGGCGGCGCGCTCGGGCTGGTCCTGTCGGGGGTGGCGTTGCGCGCGCTGTTCGACACGCCCGAAACCGCGGTGCTGCCGCTGGGACTGCCGTTGCTGCCCTTCCACCTGCGGCTGGATGCACTGGCGGCTTTCTTCCTGATGGTGATCGGCGCAGTGGCCACCGGCGTTTCGGTGTTCGCCGCCGGCTACTTCCGCAAGGCCGAAGGCACGCCGCCGGGCCTGCTGTGCCTGGAGTACCACGTGTTCCTCGCCAGCATGGCGCTGGTGGTGCTGGCCGACGACGCCTACGTGTTCATGGTGATGTGGGAGACGATGGCCCTGTCGTCGTACTTCCTCGTCACCGCCAACCACCGCGTGCCCGAGGTGCGGCGCGCCGGGTACCTGTACCTGCTGATGGCCCACGTGGGCGCCATCGCCATCCTGCTGTGCTTCGGCGTGCTGCAGGCGGGCACCGGCGACTACACGTTCGCCAACATGCGGCAGCAGCAGCTGGCGCCGTTCTGGGCGTCCGCCGCGTTCCTGCTGGCGCTGTTCGGCTTCGGCACCAAGGCCGGCATGCTGCCGCTGCACGTATGGCTGCCCGAGGCGCATCCGGCCGCCCCGTCGCCGGTGTCGGCGCTGATGAGCGCGGTGATGCTGAAGACTGCCCTGTACGGCCTGCTGCGGGTGTCGTTCGACCTGCTGCAAGTCCAGGTGTGGTGGTGGGGCGCCTTGCTGCTCGGGGTGGGGCTCGCGACCGCGCTGTACGGCGTGGTGTTCGCCGCGGTGCAGGTCGACATGAAGCGGCTGCTCGCCTATTCGTCCATCGAGAACATCGGCCTGCTGCTCGCGGCCATCGGGCTGGCGATCGTGTTCTCGGCCTACCGCATGCAGGCGCTGGCGGCCCTGGCGCTGACGGCGGCGCTGTACCACGTGGCGAGCCATGCCTTCTTCAAGAGCCTGCTGTTCCTGGCCACCGGCTGCGTGCTGCATGCGACGGGCGAGCGCAACCTGGGCAAGCTGGGCGGCCTGATCCGCACCATGCCGTGGCTGGCGTGGGTGACGCTGCTGGGCGTGCTGGCCAGTGCCGGCCTGCCGCCGCTGGGCGGCTTTGTCGCCGAGTGGCTGCTGCTGCAAAGCTTCCTGTTCACGCCGGGCCTGCCCGATCAGCTGCTCAACATGCTGGTGCCGGTCGCCACCGCCGTCATCGCGCTGGTGGCTGCGCTGGCCGGCTACACCATGGTCAAGTTCTATGGCGTGATCTTCCTCGGCACGCCGCGCGAAGCACGCCTGGCCGAGGCGCACGACGCCGGCTGGTGGGAGCGCCTGGGCATGCTGTGGCTGGTGGCCGGCTGCGTGGCCCTGGGGCTCGCGCCGGTGCAGTTCATCCAGTTGATCGACCCGGTGACCCGCATGCTGGCGGGCGACGGCCTGGGCGCGACGGTGGCTGCGAACGGCTGGCTGCTGGCGCCCACCAGCGTGGCGCGCGCCAGCTACGGGCCGGTGATCTTCCTGCTGGGCGCCGCAGCCGGGTTTGCGTTGGCGTTCGTGCTGGTGCGGCTGCTGTATCACGGCCGCGTGCGGCGGTCCGCGCCATGGGACTGCGGCTATCCGTGGCAGACGGCCCGCATGCAGGACACGGCCGAAGGCTTCGGCCAGCCGATCCGCCAGATCTTCGAGCCCTTCTTCGCGCTGAAGCGAGAGTTGCCCACGCCGTTCGACGCGAAGCCGCGTTACCAGGTGGTGGTGGGCGATCGCTTGTGGGAATGGCTCTACCTTCCCGTGGCAACGGCCACGGACCGCATCGCGCGCGTGATGGGCCTGCTGCAGCAGGGGCGGATCTCCGTTTACCTGCTCTACAGCTTTCTCACGCTGACGGGCACCCTCTTGCTGGTGCGGTCATGACGGCACTGGGCACACTGTCCCAGGTGCTCGCGATCGTCGCTGCGCTGGCGCTGGCGCCGTTGCTGACCGGTTGGGTCAACATGTGCCGCGCGTGGTTGCAGAACCGCTCGGCCCCCAGCCTGTGGCTGCCGTTTCGCACGCTGCACAAGCTGTTCCACAAGGACTCCGTGGTGGCCACCCACGCGTCGCCGCTGTTTCGCGCCGTTCCTTACGCGGTGTTCGGCTGCATGGCGCTCGCCGGTGCCATCGTGCCGACGCTGTCGACCGAACTGCCGCTGGCGCCCGCCGCCGACGCCATCGCGCTGGTCGGCCTGTTCGCGCTGGCGCGCGTCTTCCTGTCGCTGGCCGCCATGGACATCGGCACGGCATTCGGCTCGCTCGGCGCACGGCGCGAGATGCTGATCGGCTTCCTGGCCGAGCCGGCGCTGCTGATGGTGCTGTTCTCCGCGTCGCTGATCTCGCAGTCGACATCGCTCACCACCATCGTCGAGACGCTCGGTCACCGCGAACTGGCGATCTACCCCGCCCTGGCGTTCTCCGCCGTGGCCTTCTTGATGGTGTCGCTGGCCGAGAACGCGCGCGTGCCGGTCGACAACCCGGCCACGCACCTGGAGCTGACGATGATCCACGAGGCGCTGATCCTCGAGTACTCGGGCCGGCACCTGGCGCTGATCGAATGGGCGGCCAGCCTCAAGCTGTTCGTGTATTCGTGCATCGGGCTGGCGCTGTTCATGCCGTGGGGCGTGGCCGAGGCGCAAGCGCCGCTGGAGCTGCTGCTGGCGCTGCCGGTGCTGGTTGCGAAGCTGGCGGTGGGCGGTGCGGGGCTTGCCGTGCTGGAGACGCTGAGCGCCAAGATGCGCATCTTCCGCGTGCCCGAGTTCCTGGCCTCGGCCTTCCTGCTGGCCGTGATCGGCATGCTGGTCCATCTCCTGCTGGCGGCTACTGCATGAACCGCCGGGCCGCCCCAAGGTTCATAGCCCCGCAGCGCGTAGCGCGGAGGGATGCCGAATGAACCAGCTGCTGGCCCAGTTTGTCAACCTGCTCGGCGCCATCCTGCTGATGCTGGCCTTTGCCATGATCGCGCAGCGGCGCATGGTGACGCTGATCAACCTGTTCACGCTGCAGGGCGCGGCGCTGGTGGTGTCGACGCTGGCGGTCGGCTTCGCCACGGCACAGCCGCACCTGTACCTGTCGGCGCTGATCACGCTGGTGCTGAAGGTGGTGCTGATCCCGGTGCTGCTGCACCGGGTGATCAGGCGGCTCAAGATCACCCGGGAGGTGGAAACGCTCATCAACATCCCCACCACCATGCTGATCGGCATCGGGGTGGTGATCTTCTCCTTCAACCTCGCCACGCCGATCGCGCAGCTGTCGGTGTCGCTTGCACGCGGCACCCTGGGCATCGCGCTCGCCTGTGTGCTGCTGTCGTTCCTGATGATGATCACGCGCGCCAAGGCGGTGCCGCAGGTGGTGGGGTTCCTGGCCATGGAGAACGGCCTGTTCTTCGCCGCCACGTCGGCCACCCACGGCATGCCGATGGTGGTGGAGCTAGGCATCGCGCTCGACGTGCTGGTCGGCGTGCTGATCCTCGGTGTGTTCATGTTCCAGATCCGCGAGCAGTTCGACAGCCTGGACATCCGCAATCTCGAGCGCTTGAAAGACGAATGAAGTGCTGGCGCTGACCTTCTTGCTCGCCTGTCCCCTGGCCGGCGGCATCGTGCTCGCGCTGTGGGGCCACCGCACTTTCGCGCGCGACCTCAACGTCGCCTTCAGCCTCGCCACGTTCCTGGCGGCCTGCGCGCTGACGGCCGAGGTGGTGGCGAGCGGCCCGATGTTCGCGTGGGACCGCGAGTTCTTCATCGACCCGCTCAACGTCTTCCTGGTGGCCCTGACCACCTTTGTGGGGCTCACCACGTCGATCTTCTCGCGGCCCTACATGGAAGTGGAGCGCGAGCGCGGCAAGATGACGCCGGCGCGGCTGCGCCTGTACCACAGCATGTACCAGCTGTTCGGCTTTACCATGCTGCTCGCGCTGATGACCAACAACATGGGCATCCTGTGGGTGGCCATGGAGGCGGCGACGCTGACCACGGTGCTGCTGGTCAGCGTGTACCGCACCGCGGCCAGCCTGGAGGCCGCCTGGAAGTACTTCATCCTGTGCGGGGTCGGCATCGCGCAGGCGCTGTTCGGCACGGTGCTGCTGTACATGGCGGCCGAGAAGGTGCTGGGCGCCGACGGCGGCGCGCTGCTGTGGACCAATCTCGATGCGGTGAAAGACCAGCTCGATCCCGCCGTGATGACGTTGGCCTTCGCCTTCCTGTTCGTCGGCTACGGCACCAAGGTGGGCCTGGTGCCGGTGCACAACTGGCTGCCCGATGCCCACGCGGAAGGCCCCACGCCGGTGTCGGCCGTGCTCTCGGGGCTGCTGCTGAACGTGGCGCTGTACGCGGTGCTGCGCTGCAAGGTGCTGGCCGACGGCGCGCTGCAGAACGGGCTGGCTGGCCGGCTGATGATGGGGTTCGGCATCGTCTCGGTGGTGGCGGCCGTGTTCTTCCTGTATCGCCAGCGCGACGTGAAGCGCATGTTCGCGTACTCGTCGATCGAGCACATGGGCCTGATGACGTTCGCTTTCGGCATGGGCGGACCGGTCGCCAGCTTTGCCGGGCTGCTGCACATGACGGTGCATTCGCTGGTCAAGTCTGCGATCTTCTTTACGGTCGGCCATGCCACGCAGAAGGCCGGCACGCAGGTCATGGACGACATCCGCGGCCTGATCCGCGTGAACCCTACCGTCGGCTGGGGCCTGATGCTCGGTTCGCTGGCGATCCTGGGCATGCCGCCTTTCGGCGTGTTCGCGAGCGAGTTCCTGATCCTCACCACGGCGATGCGCGAGCAGCCGTGGGCAACGCCGCTGCTGCTGCTGGCGCTGGGCGTTGCGTTCGCATCGGTGTTCAGCCGCGTGCAGTCGATGGTGTTCGGCGAGACCAGCCTGAAGCCGTTGCCGCACCCACCCGCGCTGGTCCCGGTGTTCGTGCACCTCGCGCTGGCGCTGATGCTCGGCCTGTACATCCCACCCTACCTCGACGCGTGGTACCGCGAGGCGGCCCGCATGCTCGGAGGCTAGCCGTGCCGATGCGATCGCTGGACCTTGACCTGCAGCGGCTGCCCGGACCGCTGCCGGTGCTGCACGCCCGGGTGGACACCGGCCGCTGGCACGGCGCGGCGCGCGCGGCGGCCGAGGCGGGCGGGCGGCTGGTGGCGATGTGGGCGAGCGCCGGGTCCATATCGGCTGCCTACGGTACGTCGCAGGCGCTGATCTGGGTCGAGTTGCCCGTGGCCGGCCATGGTTACCCGGACCTGTCGCGCTTTTTCCCGTGTGCCGCGCGCATGCAGCGAGCGGCGGCCGACCTGTGGGGCGTGCGCGCCGACGGCTTCGAAGACCGGCGGCCCTGGCTGAACCACGGCGCTTGGCCGGCAAACCACCATCCCCTGCGCGATCCCGATGCGCCGACGCCGCAGCCGCAGCAGGACTACCCTTTCGTGCGGGTGGAAGGCGACGGCGTGCACGAGATCCCGGTGGGGCCGGTGCACGCGGGCATCATCGAGCCGGGCCACTTCCGGTTTTCGGTGGTGGGCGAGAAGGTGCTGCGGCTGGAGCAGCGCCTGGGCTACGTGCACAAGGGCATCTCGCAGCGGTTCCGGTCGATGGCGCCGCTGGAAGGCCATCGCCTGGCGGGGCGAGTGTCGGGCGACTCCACCGTGGCTTTCGCGTGGGCCTACTGCATGGCATTGGAGTCGGCTGCCGCGTGCGACGTGCCGGCGCGCGCGCAGTGGCTGCGCGCGCTGATGATGGAGCGCGAGCGGGTGGCCAACCATCTCGGCGACCTGGGGGCGCTCGGCAACGACGCCGCGCTGGCCTTCGGGCTCGCGCAGTTCTCCCGGCTGCGCGAGGACTGGCAGCGGCTGTCGCACGAGGCATTCGGGCACCGCTTCATGATGGATCGCGTGGTGCCGGGCGGGGTCGCGTGCGACATGGACGCGGCGATGGCTACGCGGATGGCCAGCCAGTGCGAGCAGTTGGAAGACGAGGTGCGCACGCTGGCCGCCGTCTACGAGGCCCATGCGGGCTTGCAGGACCGCTTTGCGGGCACCGGTACGGTGACGCCGGCCCTGGCGCGGCAACTGGGGCTGGCAGGGCTGGCGGGGCGCGCGAGCGGACAGGCCAACGATTTGCGCTGCGACCTGAGGTGGCCGCCGTACGACGAACTCGCCGTCGTGAAGGCGGGTGATACGGCAGGGGATGTGGCTGCGCGCGTGTCGGTGCGGTTCCATGAAGTGTCGGAGTCGCTGCGGTTGATTCGCGAGATCGCAGCGCGCCTGCCCGCGGGTGACGTGCGCTGCGATGTGACGCTGCCCTCGGCGCGTGCTACGGGTATCGGCTGGGTCGAAGGCTGGCGCGGCGAGGTGCTGGTGGCGCTGCGGCTGGGTGGCGACGGCCGGGTCGAGGACTGCCACTGCCACGATCCTTCCTGGCAGAACTGGCCCGTGCTGGAGCATGCGGTGATCGGCAACATCGTCCCGGACTTCCCGCTGATCAACAAGTCATTCAACCTCAGTTATTCAGGGCACGATCTCTGACCATGTGGAAGCTCTTGCGCCAGGTCGCCCGCACGGGCATCGCCACCGAGCCGCTGGCCCGCGGCCCTGCGTTGGATGCCGAGGTCGAGCGCATCCAGCGCGAGATCCTGGCCATCGTCGGGCAGGCGCTGGCGATCCGGCAGGTCGATGCCGGCTCGTGCAACGGCTGCGAGCTGGAGATCCACGCCCTGAACAACCCCTACTACAACATCGAAGGCTTGGGCATCCGCTTCGTGGCGAGCCCGCGGCATGCGGACATGCTGCTGGTGACGGGGCCGGTCAGCCGCAACATGGAGGTGGCGTTGCGGCGCACCTACGAGGCCACGCCCGAGCCGCGGCTGGTGGTGGCGGTGGGCGACTGCGGGTGCACCGGGGGGATCTTCGGCGAGAGTTATGCGAGCTGCGGGCGGGTGGGGAATGTGATTCCCGTAGATGTGGCCGTGGCGGGGTGTCCGCCGGCGCCGATCGACATCCTGCTTGGCATCTTCGCGGCCGTGCGGCGCTAGACTTCCCCGATTACGCACCTGGCGGGCCAGCTTGATCGCATCGCGCCGGCCGCCCTTGACACGATCGCCGGTGGCAGGGGCGATCAGCGATGGCGCCACCATCTCCCAGTGCCAGCCCAGCGCGGCGAAGTGGCGTGCCAGCGCAAAGCCGCAGGGACCTTCTTCGTAGGCGATGTGCAGGCGCTTGCCGCGGCTCGCCTGGCGGCGCAGCGCTTTGGTCACCGCCTCGCAACCGCCGGCCACCGCCCCCAGACGCAGCACCGCGGACCCGCGGGGCGCTTCGTACAGCGCGACGTCGATACTTTCCTACTGCACGTCCAGACCGGCTACAAAGTGCTAGATTTGCTCATGGCTCGCTCCGTGACATTGATGCGGACCCCTCTACACGCGCTTGTGGCTCGGCAAGGCTTCTGGCGCGCAATCCACGATAGTCGCCGAGACGAGCCACCTCAAGTCAGCCTCTTGTCTGAGACTCATTCATGGACCGAACCCCTTATCAACTTCCCTTCGGCAGAGACCGGGTCCCAGCATGGCGATGCCCAGTTTGCGAAATCGGCCATCTCACGCTTGATCAAAAGGCACTCCTCGTGCGCGAAACGACCCCGAGTCGAAAGGACCGCAAGCATCCAGATTGGGAGCCAGATTGGATTCGGTACGTTTTCGCCTGCACATTCGTATGTAGCAATGCTTCGTGTAAAGAGCCGATCGCTTGCTCGGGGTACGGAGCTGTGGACATCGTGGAGTATGAAGACGACGATCACGGATGGATTCAGGCAGGCGAGGACCGATTCACCCCACAGTACTTTAGCCCTTCGCTGATTCTGATGGACATTCCGGGCAAATGCCCTGCAACCGCACGCATTCACTTTGAAGAGTCCTTCGCACTGTTCTTTGCCGACCCGGGCGCAGCGCTCAATTCGGCGCGAGCAGGCTTGGAAGCCGTGCTCACCCATCTTGGCATTAAGCGATTCATAGTTTCGAAAGGAAAGAGAAGGCCGTTGAGTCTGCATCAGAGAATTCTGATGCTTCCTCCGAAATTCAGCTCGTTGGCCGACTTGTTGCTCGCTGCCAAGTGGCTGGGGAATGCCGGGAGTCATGATGGAACTTCCCCGACCCAAGCAGACGTTCGTGT
The DNA here is from genome assembly GCA_016213325.1 of Burkholderiales bacterium. Classification (GTDB taxonomy): domain Bacteria; phylum Pseudomonadota; class Gammaproteobacteria; order Burkholderiales; family Burkholderiaceae_C; genus Ramlibacter. The sequence goes on from JACRAY010000027.1 coordinate 28,270, forward strand.
CATGTATGACCTCCTCGAGCACGTCCTTTCCGAGATCTATGAAGGCAAGACAAAGAAACTGAAGGCAATTGCCAAGAAGGTGATAAGAAAGAAGGGCCCCGTCAAGTGAAGAGGGTGGCGTTGAGGTCTAGCAGGTCGTTCGACACAAGACGACCAAAGGCATCCGCCACTTCGCTCCCGGTTGTGCGCCAGTCAACTTCAACATTAGAGCTCATGAAATCCGCTGCGCAGTACTTCTACAGGCATTGCCGCTCTGGGCATGTTGTTTTCTCCAGAGACGCTCCTCCGACCCAAGCGAAATGTGAGAAGTGCGGTGAGGGAATGGTAGGCAAGTGTCCACACTGCCAAACGGAGTTGGAGGGAGTCCTCAGGGGGACCGTTCTTATCGATCGGGCTACTGGCACACCAATCGGAGGTCGCTATTCAAGACCTGACCATTGCAAGAATTGTGGGGAGCCATTTGCCTGGGCCAACACCACCCGACGGTTGGATGCGTTCAATCTTTGGAGCGTCCTCCACCCAAAGGTGATTGAGTTTGCCAAACCGAGAATCGAAGCGGGACACTATGCGGACGCGGTCGAGGCTGTCTTCAAGGAACTCAACGCGATCGTCAAATCAATGTACCTTCAGATCACTGGAGATGAACTGGACGGGGTCTCGCTGATGCGGAAGGCGTTCTCGCCGAACAAGCCGGTCATAGTGCTGGACGATTTAGGAACTGAGACTGGACGGAGCGTGCAACAGGGATATCTGGACCTGTTTGCCGGATCGATGGCCGGAATCAGAAATCCTAAAGCCCACGGAAATATCAATATCACGAAAGAGCGCGCTGCGCACCACCTTGTGTTGGCGAGCTTGTTGTTTCACAGACTCGACGAACGGCGATGATCTCTATCATGCCTGTCGACTCGGACTCGACCGTGTTCCCCGACCTGCTGTCCCTTCCCGTCATCTCCAACGTTTAGACAACATCCCCGAAGTACTATGAAGTCCGCGGCCTCAAAAAGAAATGAAATATGACAACACCATTCGAAGCGTACATTGAGCGACTACGCATGGAGGCGCTACAGCGCATCCAACGCGTTCCCGTTGCAGCATTGATATGGGGTCCGGCTCCATCGGCAACAACTCCGGTTGCAGGTGCGCGGGTTCAACTGCGAGACCAACTTAACTCCAACGGACACCATGCACGCTTCAGTGAGGATCTCGTTGATCCCAAAAGCACAATGTCCATAACGGCGCAGCAAATGTCGCAAGCGGAGGCATTTGACGTCGTTTTCTCAATTCCAGACTCGCCAGGTTCGATAGCTGAATTGCATGAGTTCGCACGCGTCCCGCAGTTGTCACACAAGGTGGTCGCTTACCTCAACGCCGACTGGAACTCGGGATACTCAAATCAGAGTCTGATTCAGATGCAGTCTGTCGTGACTTGCCAGATTCAGCTCTACAAGCCGGCTGACTTGCCCGGCTGCATACTAACTTCGGCCCTCGAAATGGTGCGACGACTTCAGGAGTACTACTACCTTAACGGGAGGCGCTACTGATGCACGCCGTAGAGATTCTCGACAACTATCGTCATCCGCTGGCTAGCGATAGACTCGGAACACTTGTCCTATCCTTCTTCCTACGCGCAGGTGCTCTCTCAGAGGACGAACTGCAAGAGCAAATTGCGACTCGCACCATCGACGCGCGCAAGAAAGTAGATCAGCTATTCAAAGCAAGTCTCCTCGAGTTGGCGGCGTCCCGCCGCTTTCGACTCACGGAATTGGGAAAGACCGTCCTGTCGTCATTCGGCATAACCGCAGCGGCCGTTCAGGCGTTGCTTGACGCATTTCCAGTACCCGAGCACGAGCGTCTCCTGCTATCAAGTTTCGTAGAGGCGTTTGATGAGTCTACGTCTCACACATCATCGTTGCTTTCGTTGTTACGTTCAGCCAGTGTGATAACCAAGGCAGACTCCAAGTATTTCGCGCGGACAAGCTCGCTAGCGCGATATCTCCGGGCCACGGTTGTTGGTCTATCACCGGCAGCGGCATTACTGGACTCAGCCGCCCTATGCGAAACCGCATCGCGCTGGTCATCCTTGACCGATGAGCTTAATCGAGAAGCAAAGCTTCGGGCGTTGACTTCCAAGCTTGCAGTGTCACTTTGCGATCAAGCAAGACTTGATGTTCAGAGGAGCAACTCATACTTTGTTCTCGGCGAACGTATTCAGGACAAGAGTAGTATCTTGGTCAAGTATCTGAGCCAAACGCGAGTACTGAGCGCTTTGTCCTCAGGTTACTTTGACAGTCAACTTCACCTGCTCTATCACTCCGGCCATGGCGCTGAGTCTGTAGCAAGTATGTTGACGGATACAAAGTTCCTTCTCAACTGCCGTCAAGTTCTGAAGAGTGAAGGGTTCCTATCTGGAGCTGAAGAGCCTTCGGCAGTTGCTGACTATGCACGCCGCCGCTTGGCAAGGATAGTCATCTTCGACGCCCCGGCGCCTGCTCCTCCAGTCAATCGCAGCAAGGCACTTGAGAGCTGTCTCTCGCGCACCGTCGCCCCTCTAAGCGCTCTGTCACTAGTCGAACGTCTGGAGGCCATTGCCGACGCCCTCTCGTCTGCGAAATTGAGCTCCCATGAGTCAGCAAAACTCAGGTCAGCCCTATCAGAACTACGTCGTACGTTGCGAAAGCAAGACGGTGGAGGCTAGCCAGAAAAAGGCATGCGACAGAGTGAGCGGCGGCGTAAGCATTGCAGGACGGCAGCACCTTCAGGCGATGGCGCGCATTCCGCTGCTCGCGCACCGCGTCCTCGCGCGCACGCACCACGTCGCGCTTCGCCTCATCGGCGATGTCGGGCACGCGCGCGGCCGTCGGCTCGCCCGAGCGCGCTTGGCGCACCAGGTTGATCGCATCGGTCTTCACGCGCTCGCCGAGCAGCTTCAGCTTGTGTCAGTGGTCTTCCATCTTCCCCAGTTGTGGTCGTCGAGTTTTCCCAACCATCAACGGCAAGGAGCAAACCGATGGAAGAGGAGTTTCGAGAGATCGCAGCCGTGGTCGAGGACTGCGGCGGCCAGGGCCCGAGGGTTGCGGACATCCCTTCAGACCTACGTACAAAGTGCTAGATTTGCCCATGACTCGTCTCCTGGACATTGCTGCGGACCGCTTAGTCGACCGCATGTCCCTTGGCGCACCGAAAGGTGCGCAACCCACGTTAGTCTTTGACACTGGCCACCTGAAATAGACAAGCCATCTTGTCTAGGCATCAACTTCTCGCGTACAGATCGATCAAAGAGTCATATCCATAATTCCATGCTCAGAACCCTAATCGACAATGCGACCGTCTCAAGTGTGCAGCGCGCGCTGGGAAAGGCCCAGCTCAAAGATCCTGGTACTTTGGACATCGAACACGCGGCGTTGGAGCGGCTCGCCGAAGCAGTCCTGCTGACGGAAGAGGTGGTTGTTCCCGACAACTACAAGGAGGAGTTCACTCCTGCGCGGAAAGAACTTCTCAGCAGATTCAACGTCCGATTTCTTCCGGTCGACGAGCCTGTCGAGACCTCTCTGAATGAAGTGGCGAACGAGTTGACTGGCATTTGGACTGACGCCTTTGCAGAGGGAAGTTCGCGTTCGCTTTTCAGCCAGTACTTTGAGCAAGTGGAGGCCTTCAGCACCTTCATTTGGGAGCACTCAAGTTCAGAGTTCTTTCTCGTGTTTCGGGCTCATGGAGTTGGAAAGGAGAGCCCATTGATCGAGGCCCTGCTCGCTAGCCCGAAGAACGACGAGCTAGGGAAGAGGCTCCGTATTGTTGCTGGCGACGGACATAGTGTTGAGTGGGCCAAACTGTCCCGTCACGTTCAGCGGATGCTGGCGGTGATGGGTTGGCTCGGCCACCAATACGTCTGGCATCAAGTGCTCGCTGCGCGACACGATTTGGTCTATTCCCCTCATCCACTTCGCGAGTTTTTTGCGCACGATTTTCTCAGCAGAGTAGGGCGTTCGGCTCACTCCGCCTCGAATTTTGAAAACGTCTTTAGACAAGGGATAACACGCTTTGAGGGAAGGCTGCAGGATGGTCTCCGGAATCTAGGGGCATACGAAACCAGCGTTCAGCTGGTTGCTCCAGCCTTGCTTCCGCTGATCCTGAAAGAGAGCGACAACTCTGACGATTTCATCCGCGTGCTCGGAGAGTTGCGGAATGAGCCGAAAATTGCGGAGATGCGAGAAACGCTTTCTGCAATCTATGTGGAGTCGGAACGAGGAGACTTTCGCCGCCGCACTCAGTTCATCGCTGATGTCGAGAAGATCGGTGAGGCGTTGCTCCTCGAACGCGGGATTGAACGTCACCTGCTGCGGATCAAGCCGCCGACGATGATTACCGGCATTGCAGTGGAGGGAGATGACACCGGAGTTAAGCTCCCTATTCCATCGCGGTTATACAAGCAATTCTTCTTCAAGCGCAAATATCGCGCCATTTTGCGCAATGTGATGGCGGATCTTGCTGTTCCCTCGAAGCTGGGCGCATTGAAAACGAAGTTGAACAGCTGGGCCTGGCTGGGAAATTCTGAGTACGGGAGTCAGTTCTTCCTGAAGCCGTACCGTTTTCCATCGAAGTTCCATCGACCTCTTAATCATCATCATGAGGACTAGTTGCCAGCCGCCCGATTGCATCGCATGACAGGGCGTGGTGAACTCTGGAATCTACGCGGACTGAACAGCCTGCCGCACTTGGTGCGCTGTGGCGGCGTTGCCTAACAGGTCGTTCGACGCGGACGCGGAGTCTGCGTCGCTTTAGTTGACACTCAGGCCTATCGGATAGAGAGTGATCAAAGGCCAAAAGGGAGAGACCTTCGAGATCCGACGTCGTGCCGCCGCGTATGCAGGGAATTTCTTATGGTCACGCCTTCGTTTTCAAGCTGCTATGCAAGCCTCTCTTCGAGCTTGGCGCTTGGGGGCTTCTCGCATCTCAAATGGCACTACCGCTCGAGTGACGTGACACAGTACGCATCACTCAAGTTCCCTTTCCACAACGCGGAGGATTCCCCACTGTCAAGTACTATCCACGCGCTGACGTCCCACTTCTCGGACGACCATGTTGTGCGCATTCGGGAAGAACATCTCATCAAGGGAGGGTGGCAGCTCAATCCTGGCTACATCTCTCCCTTCAATGAGTTGGTTGCCCTGCTACAAGACAAACGTCGGGAGGCCATCATGAACGTGACCCGCGATCGAGGATAAGGAGCGAACATGAAGACATACGCCGGTGGCTGCCTCTGCGGCGCGATCCGCTACGAGATCACGGCTGATGCCGGTCCGTCCAGGGTCTGCTGGTGCAGGGATTGCCAGCGGATTTCCTCCAATGGAACCGTCAACGTCATCTTCCCAAGCGAAGCGATCAAGGTTTCCGGAACACCAGGCAGGCACGAGAAGACCGCCGACAGCGGAAACACGGTCACCCGCCGCTTCTGCCCCGCTTGCGGCAGCCACCTGTTCTCCGACTCCAGCGGCCGCCCGGGGCTCACGGTCGTTCGCGTAGGTACGCTGGACGAACCGTCAAGCGTCAGGCCCACCACAAACATCTGGGTTGCGAGCTCGCCCAGTTGGGCGTGCGTCGACCAGTCGCTCGAACAGTTCAGTGGGCCTCCTGCTGCGGCGTCGCCGGCCAAGAAGTGATGCCCGACCCTTCCAACGCCAAGGGTAGCTTCAGCTCACCTCGATGAAGCGTCCGGGTCGTCCGGGATTTCTGGAACCACCTTGCCGGCGATGACATCCCTCAGCCAACGCTCGCCCCCCTTGACAGTCAGGTAGTGCCGCCAGGCATCCACGCCAAACTGGTTCGGGTCCACGATGTGATTGATGTCGCTGATCTGTCCGGTCGACTTGAACCCTGCGCCGGGGAACTTCTTGAGCACTTCAACCCGAAGCTTCGGATCCATCGTCGCAAAGAAGACGATATACGCCACGTATTCGTGAGCGGCAACGGTGAGCCTTCTCGGCTCCGAGTGGCATGCCACGGCGGAGTGGGCAATCTCATGCGACGCAGCTGCTCGATACAATTCGGCAGATGGCGGCATCCGGAACTATCCGCCGCCAGCCTGGAACGCCTCGAAGCTGAGAAGGAAAATGCGCCTGGACTCGCGTACGTAGCAGCCGACCGCGCGTCCGGCAAGTTCTCCGGGCAACCGGGTAACAATCTCGATCGTCGCGCTTGGCGGACCATCAATTCCGGCCCGTCCGAGGAAGCCAAGCGCCCGACTTGCACCTTCGCACGCAGCCTCCGCATCCGGCTTCTCTGTTGCGTGAACAGTGACTTGGGGCTGGCCCGCACAGACGTGTGCGCTACCAGCTGCAAGCAAGCCGTCAACCCTGCAGGACAGACCTACCAATGCCAGGAAGGTGAACCAACGCATGCCCGGTAGCTTAGCTGACCGGCACGCCTCCCCCAGCCCCTCACACCGCCACTTCCGCCGAAGCCAGGTTGTGCACCAGCTCCCCCGCAAACCCCGCCCTCTCCATCACCTCCCGCGGCTGGTCCTGCAGGTTCTCGATGTGCAGCGTGCCGCGCCTGAGCAGCACCGCCTTGTGCAGTTGCCGCAGCGAGTCGAGCCCTGAGGTGTCCAGGTGCACGAGGTGCAGCGCGTCGAGCACCACCACCGGCACGTCCGGCGCCGCCTCCACCGCCTGCACCACTTCGTCGATCTTCGCGACGGCGCCGAAGAAGAGCGACCCGTACAGCTTGAACTGCAGCAGCGCGCCTTCGCGCTTGACCAGTTCCACCGAGAACAGCGAACTCATCTTGCGGATGAACAGGCCGCAGGCCAGCAACAGCCCCACCTGCACGGCCACCGTGAGATCGAAGACCACGGTGAGGATGAACGTGCCGAGCATCAGCACGCGGTAGTGCGTGCTGTACTTGTTCAAGTGGGCGAATTCACGCCACTCCCCCATGTTCCACGCCACGAACAGCAGGATGCCCGACAACACCGCCAGCGGCACGTGCAACGCCAGCGGCGCTGCGGCCAGCACGACGACAGCCAGCGTCACGGCATGGAAGACGCCGGCCAGCGGCGACGTGGCGCCCGCGCGCACGTTGGTGACGGTGCGTGCAATGGTGCCGGTGGCGGGCATGCCGCCGAAGAACGGCGTGACGAAGTTGGCGATGCCCTGCGCCATCAGCTCCTGGTTGGGGTCGTGGCGCGGCAGCGGGCTCAGCTGGTCGGCCACGCGCGCGCACAGCAGCGACTCGATGGCCCCCAGCAGGGCGAGGGTGATGGTCGGGGTCACCAGCAGCTTCACCGTCTCCCACGAGAACTCCGGCAGCGCCAGCGCAGGCACGCCCTGCGGGATGCTGCCGAAGCGCGTGCCGATGGTCTCCACAGGCAGCGCGAAGTACCACGAAGCCAGCGTGAGCGTGACGAGCGCGACGATCGGCCCCGGCATGCGCGAGCCGAGCGTGGTGGCACGGCGCATGCCCGGAAAATCCAGCAGCGTGCGGACCGGCGAGCGCTCGCCCCACAGCCGCGGCCATACGAAGAGCCCCGCCACGCACACGACACCGATGGCGAACGAGTAGGCGTTGAAACTGTGCAGGTTGCCGCCGATCACGGCCAGCTGCGCGAAGAAGTCGCCCGGCATCTTCGCTATCGACAGGCCCAGCCAGTCCTTCACCTGCGACAGCGCAATCAGCACAGCGATGCCATTGGTGAAGCCGATGACGATGCTGACCGGCACGTAGCGGACCAGCCGGCCCAGCTTCAGCAAGCCCATGGCGAACAACAGGACCCCCGAGCAGGCCGTGGCGATCAGCAGGTTGGCGAGGCCGTAGCGCTCGACGATGCCGTAGACGATGACGATGAAGGCGCCGGCCGGCCCGCCGATCTGCACGCTGGAGCCGCCCAGCAGCGAGATGAGCAGGCCCGCGATGATCGCGGTCCAGAGGCCGGCTTCGGGTTTCAGGCCGCTGGCGATGGCGAAGGCCATGGCCAGGGGCAGGGCGACGATGCCCACCGTGATGCCGGCGCCGGCATCGCGCAAGAAGCGGTTGCGGTTGTACCCCTGCAGCGCGTCAACGAGACGCGGCCGGAAGGCGAATGAAAAGGACATGCGGTCTCCGGGAATCGAACATGAACGGGAGGTTCAGTTCGCGCCCGGTGGCCCGCAGTGGCGTAGCCGCGTGATGAACCGGCGGCGGCGGGAAAGGGGCAGGACCGGCTGGGAAGGCACGGCGCCAAGTGTAAGCGCCAGCGCCGTCCTACTTCTTTTCTTCCTTGTCCGGGATCACCAGGTCGGCCGCGGCACCCACGGCCTTGCCCGTGAGCTTCACCGCGCCGATGGCCACGTCGGCCGCGACGCCGACGGCGCCGATGGCCATGCTGATACAGCCGGTGAGGAGCAGGCACGATGCGGCGGCGGCGATGACGATGGCTCTCATGTGAAGTCCCCCAGTACGACGCCGCCGATTGTGCAGCACAGCTGTAAAGTTCAAGTGAACTCGATGCCCGTGGCCGCCAGCCCCACCATGTCGATGTTGGCGAGGTTGAAGTCGGTATCGGCCGCGATGACCGCCAGCTGGGCCTGCGTCATCACCTGGCCGTCCAGCAGTGCGACGAAACCGGCCGCCTCCTGCGCCGTCGGCGCGACGCCGATGACATTCGTATACAGCAGGTTCACGACGGCAGCGTTGCTTGCGCTGTCGCCCAGCGCCGCTTGCAGCGCGAAGCCCATCACTTCGGTGTACGACATGCCCGCATCCAGCAGCTCGAGGCCGATGCCCACGTACACCTCGTTCTCCAGGGAAGCCGCGCCGAAGACCGCGCCCAGGATCTTGGCGGCGCTGCCGGCGTTTCCGTCGAGGTCCAGCGCCACGTTGACGTCGTTGAACGCGAGGCGTTCGACATGGACCAGCGTGTCGGTGCCTTCGACGCCCGAACCGTCGGTGACCGTGAACCCTGCCTGCGTTGCCGTCACCGTGAACTGGCCGCGATCGCCCGAATAGAGGGCCGTGTCGATGCCGCCGCCGCCGTCGAGCGAGTCGTTGCCGCCCAGGCCGATCAGCGTTTCGGCCGCGGCCGAGCCGGTCAGCGTATTGGCCGCCGCCGTGCCGGTGGTGGGAGAGCCGCTCGGCGCACGGTGGATCACCAGCCCGGTCTCGCCAATCACCAGCGTGTCGCCGGACAGGACCAGCGGGGTGATCGGCGGATCGTCTTCGTTCGGGTGGGAAATGCCCCACTGGCCGTCCGTGTTGATCGACACGTTGTACGTGAAGGCGCCCGTGTTGGCGTTCCACGTGTAGGTGCCCCACTCGATGCCGCTGTCGCCTGTCGGGTCGTTGGCGTGCGTGCCCTTGTCGCTGATCAGGAACGTGCCGTCCGCGAAAAAGCTGAACACGATCTGGTCGGTGCCGCCGTCCTCGACCTCGGCGTACCAGGAGCCGACGATCGAGTTGGCCGACACGGGCATGCGTGCCAAGACTGCATCGATGGCGCCGTCGACCGAGAGCGTGTCACCCTGCACGGTCATGTGGGTCACAGCCAGGGACGACAGGCCGCCCGAGCCGTTGCTGTCACTGGTGTAGGTGGCGCCGAACGCGCCGGTGGCCTCGTTCCACGTGTAGGTGCCGGACTCGAGCCCGGCTTTGGTGGCGACCAGGAAACTGCCGTCCGGCAGGAAGGTCAACACCGCATTCGAACCCAGTGACGGGATGTACCAGCTGCCAACGAGGGCGCTTGCTGCGACTGCCATTCTTGAATACCTCTCCCTCGGCGAACAACTGCGCCGGGCGGGGGCATTCTAGGTGACGGTTAGCGTGCTAACGCACGCGCATGCCCGGCTGGGCGCCGGGCCATGCGGAAAGCACGAAGATTCCCGGACTTGCCTTCTCGTCGCCGTGGCTGGCCGACAACACCATGCCCTCGCTCACGCCGAACTTCATCTTGCGCGGCGCCAGGTTGGCCGCGAGCACGACGAACTTGCCCACCAGCTCCTCGGGCTTGTAAGCAGATGCGATGCCCGAGAACACGTTGCGGTGCCGCCCCTCGCCGGCGTCCAGCGTCAGCTGCAGCAACTTGGTGGAACCTTCCACGGCCTGGCATTCGACCACCTGCGCGATGCGCATGTCGACCTTGAAGAAGTCGTCGATGGTGATCTCGGGCGCGATCTCTTCGCCGCCCGGTTCACTCCCTCTCCCGCTTGCGGGAGAGGGCTGGGGTGAGGGCTCTTCCGCCGGCGGCTCGAACAGCGCGTCCAGCAGCTTCATGTCCACCCGTTGCATCAGGTGCTTGTACTCGCCCACCTGGTGGCCTTCGCCCAGCGGCGTGGCGGCAGTGCCCCAGTCGAGCGGCGCGCACTTCAGGAAGGCCTCGGCCTGCGCCGCCAGCGCCGGCAGCACCGGCTTCAGGCAGGCCGTCATCACCTTGAAAGCCTCGATGCACTCCGAGCACACCGCAGCAGCTTCGGCCTGCTTGCCTTCCTTCACCAGCTTCCACGGCGCCGCGCCGTCGAAGCGCAGGTTCACCTCGTCGGCGAACGCCATCACCTCGCGCAGCGCCTTGGCGAACTCGCGGGCTTCGTACAGCGCGCGCACGCTTTCCACCAGCTTCGCGGACGCGAAGCGCGCGGTGTCGCCGGCCATCAGCTTGCCGCCGGGGACAAACTTCACTGCGCGGCTCGCGATATTGACGTACTTGCCGACCAGGTCGGAGTTGACGCGCGCCATGAAGTCCTCGGGGTTGAAGTCCAGGTCTTCGTTGCGCGCATTGAGCTTGCCGGCCAGGTAGTAGCGCAGCCACTCGGGGTTCATGCCCAGCGACAGGTACTTCAGCGGGTCCAGCCCGGTGCCGCGGCTCTTGCTCATCTTCTCGCCGCCCACCGTCAGGTGGCCGTGCACGAACACGGCGTCAGGCGTCTTGCGGCCGCTGAAATACAGCATGGCAGGCCAGAACAGCGTGTGGAAGGTGATGATGTCCTTGCCGATGAAGTGGTACTGCTCCAGCGCCGGGTCCTTCATGTACGACTCGTAGTCGACACCCTTCCTGCCCAGGTAGTTCTTCAGCGAGGCCAGGTAGCCGATGGGCGCGTCGAGCCACACGTAGAAGTACTTGCCCGGCGCGCCGGGGATCTCGATGCCGAAGTAGGGCGCGTCGCGGCTGATGTCCCAGTCGTTCAGGCCGCCTTCGCCGCCTTCGTCCTTCTCCAGCCATTCGCGGATCTTGTTGAGCACCTCGACTTGCACGTGGCCCGGCTCGTTGGCCCACTTCTGCATGAAGGCCACGCAGCGCGGGTCGGACCAGGTCAGGAAGTAGTGGTCCGAGTCGCGCAGCTCGGGCCGCGCGCCGCTCAGCGCCGAGTACGGGTCGACGAGGTCGGTGGGCGCATACACGGCGCCGCACACCTCGCAGTTGTCGCCGTACTGGTCCTTGGCGCCGCACTTGGGGCAGGTGCCCTTGATGTAGCGGTCGGCCAGGAACATGTTCTTCACCGGGTCGAAGAACTGGCGCACGCTGCGCACCGCGATCAGGCCGTGCTCCTTCAGTGCCAGGTAGATGGTCTTGGCCAGCTCGTGGTTCTCGGGAGCGTCGGTGGAGTGCCAGTTGTCGAAGCTGATGTGGAAGCCGTCCAGGTATTCCTGCCGGCCCGCGGCGATCCCGGCCACGAAGTCCTGCGGCGTCTTGCCGGCCTTCTCGGCGGCGATGGTGATGGCAGCCCCGTGCACGTCGTCGGCGCAGACGAAAGCCACGTCGTGCCCGCCCATTCGCTGGTGCCGCACCCAGATGTCGGCCTGGATGTATTCCATGATGTGGCCGATGTGGAACTTGCCGTTGGCGTACGGCAGGGCGGTGGTGACGAAGAGCTTGCGCGGGGTCATTGGGGGGACTTCCGGGGGGAACCGGTGATTTTACTGGCCCACCCACTAAACTCGAGGGATGCCCACGCAAGACCAGCTCCTCCAGGCCCTCGCGGCCGTCACCGACCCGAACACCGGCAAGGACTTCGTTTCCACCAAGCAGTTGAAGAACCTGCAGGTCGAAGGCGGCGAGGTTTCCTTCGACGTCGAACTGGGCTATCCAGCCAAGAGCCAGGTGCCGGCGCTGCGCAAGGCGCTGGTGGCCGCGGCCAAGTCGGTGGCGGGCGTCGACAACGTCTCGGCCAACCTCACGACCAAGGTGGTCGCCCACGCCGTGCAGCGCGGCGTGCAGCTGATGCCCAACGTCAAGAACATCATCGCCGTGGCGTCCGGCAAGGGGGGCGTGGGCAAGAGCACCACGGCCGCCAACCTGGCGCTGGCGCTGGCAGCCGAAGGCGCCAAGGTGGGCCTGCTGGACGCCGACATCTACGGCCCCAGCCAGCCCATGATGATGGGCATCGACCGCCGCCCCGAAAGCGACGACGGCAAGACCATGGAGCCGCTGGAAAACTACGGCGTGCAGGTCATGTCCATCGGCTTCCTGATCAATCCCGACGAGGCCATGATCTGGCGCGGCCCGATGGCCACGCAGGCGCTGGAGCAGCTGCTGCGCCAGACCAACTGGGGCGACCTGGACTACCTGATCGTCGACCTGCCGCCCGGCACCGGCGACATCCAGCTCACGCTGTCGCAGCGCGTGCCGATGACCGGTGCGGTGATCGTGACCACGCCGCAGGACATCGCGCTGCTGGACGCGCGCAAGGGCGTGGCGATGTTCGAGAAGGTGGGCGTGCCCATCCTGGGCGTGGTGGAGAACATGGCCATGCACGTGTGCAGCAAGTGCGGGCATGTCGAGCACATCTTCGGCGAGGGCGGGGGCAAGCGCTATGCCGCCGAACACGGCATCGACTTCCTGGGCGCGTTGCCGCTGGACATCCGCATCCGCGAGCAGGCCGACAGCGGCCGGCCCACCGTGGTGGCCGACCCGGACGGCGAAGTGGCCGGCATCTACAAGTCGGTGGCCCGCCAGGTGGCCGTGAAGATCGCTTCCAAGGCGAAGGACTTCACGGCGAAGTTTCCGACGATCACGATTTCGAAGAACACCTGAAGCCAGGACAGCCGGACGCAAAGGACGCAAACGATTCGCAAAGGGCGCGAAAGAACATCCCTTTTGAATTCTTTTGCGTCCTTTGCGTAACCTTCGCGTCCTTTGCGTCCGGCAATTGGATGTTCAATATCTCAACTGCCCCGCGTTGTCGACAATCGCCAGCTCCACATAGCTCGACCCGTTGTGCGACTGCGGCGAATACTTCGCCACGAAGCGGCCGAAGCTGATCTCGCCCGCGCTTTCCATCGCCTTGATGAAGGAATCGGTCGTCAGGTTCTTGCCGGCCCGCTTCAGCCCTTCCACCAGCAGCTTCGCATGCACGAAGCCCTCGAACTGCGAAGCCGAAGGCACCGCCTCGGGCGAGCGCTCGCGCAGCAGCTTCAGGTACTCGGCCACCACCGGTACCGTCGTGTTGCGCAGCGACGGCATGATCTGCGCCAGCACGATGCCGCGCGCGTCGGCCTTCAGCTCGCGGTTGATCACGTCGAGGCTGGCCACCGAGAAGCCATAGAAGCCGGGCTTGGACGGCGTTTGCAGCACCGCCTTGATGTAGCTGGTGAAGGTGGTGCCCGCCGTGCCGAGGATCACGGCCTGCGGGCGCGCCTTTGCCGTTTCGGCCGCTGCCGCTGCAAAGTCCGCCTGCTTCGGGTCGACCTTGATCTCCGCGACGAAGGGCACCTTCTCGGCCTGCGACGCCGCCTTCAGCTCGGCCAGCAAGGCCTTGCCGAACGGGTCGTCCTGGTAGAACACGGCCACCCGCGTGATGCCGGTCTGCCTGAGCTGCGAAACGATGCGCCGCGCCTCGTTGGCGTAGCCCGCGCGCACGTGGAACATGTAGGGGTTGAGCTTCTCGCGCAGCGCCGACGCACCCGTGACCGGCCCGAACAGCAGCGTGCGCGACTCCTGCAGCATCGGCAGGATCGCCGCCGTGTGCGCCGTGCCGGTGTTGTTGTAGACCATGAACACACCGTCTTCCTCCACCAGCTTGCGGGTGTTCTCCACCGCCCGCTTCACGTCGAAGCCGTCGTCCAGCGTCGTATAGCTGACTTTGCGGCCGTGCACGCCGCCGCCTGCGTTGACGGCGTCGAAGTACAGGCGCGAGCCGGCCCCATAGTCCGCGGTCTGCGCGCCCAGCGGGCCGCTCAGCACGGCCGAGCCGCCGATGCGGATTTCGGTGGGCGTGACGCCGCGGTCGGCGGCCTGGGCAGCGCCTGCGAACAGGGCGGCGGCGAGCAAGGCGATTCTCAGCATTCGTTGTCTCCTTCAGGTGGGGTGGTGGTGGTGGAACATGGCCGTGATGCGCGCCAGCTCGGCGGCCGCGCGAGCCTCTCCGTGCTGCCAGCCCAGCGCCTGCATCAGCTCGGGGCGCAGGTACCACAGGCGCTCGGTGTCGAGCGCGTGGCGGATGCGCAGCATGAGCGAAATGGTCGGCGGCGCCGGATCGCCCAGCGCAACCAGCATGGCGGTGCGAATCTCATCCATGGTGTTGCCTTTCGGTTGATCTGGGTCAAAGTATTGTTATTGAAGATAAGTATTGCAAGGAAGCAATCTCCGGGTTTTCCCGCGCGCCGACAAACGGCAAGGCACCGCCAACTTGCCGCCTTATCACTGATAACGTATAACCGCCCGCATGCCCGGTAGCGACGCACTGAGACAGGACGAGTTGCGCAAGCATCCCGGCTTCCTGCTCGCGCGCACGCGCTGGCAGGCGTTCCGCAACTTCCACGAGCACATCGGCCAGCCGCTGGGGCTGAAGCCGGTGGAGTACTCGATCCTGGTGCTGCTGGGGGTCAACGAGCAGGTGTCGCAGCGGCAGCTCGCCGACGCGCTGGACGTGGCGGCGCCGAACATGACGGGCATCCTGCACAAGCTGGAAGAACGCGAACTGGTGGAGCGCCAGCGCGCTGAAGCCGACCGCCGCGTTCAGTACATCGTGCTGACACCCAAGGGCGCGAAGCTGCTGAAGCAGGCCAACGCCGCCAGCAAGGAGATGGACAAGGACTGGCTCGGACGCCTCACGCCGGGCGAGGCGGGGATGCTGCTGGAGTTGCTGGGGAAGCTGGCCGACGGCAAGTGAGGCCGTGCCTCACGCCATGATCACGCGCGGGTCGCCTCCCGCGTACAAGGCCGCCACTTCCGCCGCGCGCCGGGCCAGCACTGCGCCCTGGTTGATGTAGCCCTTGTCGGTGATCTCGCCGGCGTCCGCGTTGGCCGGCTCGTCCTGCACGATCGCGCGCGTGGGCGTCTGCGACGAGCCCAGCCCTTCGGCGGCCATCGCCCGCAACGCCGACTGCACGTGCGAGTGCAACTGATCCGCGGGCAGCGCCTTGGCCTGCGGCGTAGGGAACACCAGCAGCCCGATCTCTTCGCGGTCGTGCCCGGTGACCACCGCGTCGGCCACGTGCGGCGCCATGGCGCTCACCGCCTTCAGCCGCAGCGTGCCCACGCTCACCCACGTGCCCGACATCAGCTTGAAGTCTTCGGCCACGCGGCCATCGAAGGCCACGCCCTGCGTGGCGTCGGCGGCATCCACCAGCTTGCCGGCATCGCCGATCAGGTAGTAGCCCTCGTCGTCGAACGCCTTGGCCGTCAGCTCCGCGGCGTTGCGATAGCCGGGGAACACACTGGGCCCGCGCACGCGCATCTCCAGCTTGCCGCCGTTGGGCACGAACTTCAGGTCCACGCCCGGCAGGGGCAGGCCGATGCAGCCGGCGCGCTCCAGCGTCCAGTGCACTTCGGTGGCCGCGGGCGACGTCTCGGTCGAACCCCAGGCCGAGGTGAACCACACCGGCCGCTCGCGCACCCTGCGCGCCACCGCTTCCAGCCGCTGCCACAGGCTTTGCGGCAACGCGGCGCCTGCGTAGAACACGCCTTCGAGCCGCTCGAACACGTCGCGCGCCACCGTATCGTCGCCCTCCAGGTAGGGCAGCAGCATGTCGAAGCCGCGCGGCACGTTGAAGTAGAAGTTGGGCCTGACCTCGCGCAGGTTGCGCACGGTCTTCTCGACGAGTCCCGGCGCCGGGCGCCCCTCGTCCACATACAGGCTGCCGCCGTGCGCCAGCACCATGTTGAAATTGTGGTTGGCGCCGAACGTGTGGCTCCAAGGCAGCCAGTCCAGCAGCACCAGCGGGTGCCGTGCGAGGAAGGGCCACACCTGCGCGATCATCTGCTGGTTGGCGCACAGCATGCGGTGCGTGTTGATCACCACCTTGGGCAAGCCGGTGGAGCCGCTGGTCAGCAGGTACTTGGCGTGGTCGTCGGGGCGAATGGCCGCGAAACCCTGCATCACGGCCGGCGTCTCGCGCGCTTCCAGCAGCAGGCTGAACGCCTGCGAGCCGTCGATGCTGCCCTTGCCGAACACCACCGGCGCGCTGCCGCCCCAGGCCTGCACCGCCGGGCCGTACACCGACGCGTCCGATGCGTACACCAGCGCGGGGGCCAGCGTGTCCAGGATGCCGCGGATCTTGCCGTAGTCCTTGGTCAGGCGGCAGTACGCGCTAGACACCGTGCAGGTGGTGCGGCCCACGTGCATGGCGGCCAGCGCCAGCAGCGCCGCATCGACCGAGTTGTCCGACAGCGTCACCACCGGCTGGCCCGCCGGCAGCTCCAGGTCGATGAGCGACTGCGCGATGCGCCCGACCGCCTCGCGCACCTGCGCGTACGACAGGCGGCGCCAGCCGCCCGACTCGTCGCGCTCGGCCAGGAACAGCGCTTCCGGCGTGGTGCGCGCCCAGTGTTCGAGCCCGTCGCCGATGCAGCGCGCAAAGGGCTGCAGCGGCTCGGGGTGCCGCAGCACGAAGCCGCCGCCGGCCAGCTCTTCGCGCACCACGCGCGGCTGCGCCAGCGAACAAGGGTCGTTGAAAGGGTGGACGGCTGCTGGCACGGCGCTCTCCTGGTCGCGAGAGCGCATCGTCCCGTGCGGGAAATGGCAAGTCAACCCCGCAAGGTCAAACTCCGACGACCAACCAGGCCGCGTCCAGGTGCGCGGGCAGGGTGCCGAGCAAGGTCACCTGCAACGCAACTGCCGATCCCATGCCGTCGGGGTCGAAAGCGACGATGCCGGTGGCCGCGTCGTAGACGAACTGCGCGTGCCAGCCGTCGGCCGCACCGTCGGTACGCTGCGACAGGTCGCCCGCCGACAGGGTCGAGAAGCAGTCCGCGGCGGGGGCGGCGAAGCCTTCCATCACGGCTCCCGCAATGCCTGCCAGCGCGGCATGCGAGAACACCAGCACGTCGCCGTCGACCGCATCCAGGCTTGGCGCATCGGCGAGTGCAGCGGTGTTGCCCGCGAAGTCCGTGATCGTGTCGAGCCCTTCGCCCGCCCAGTCGTGCAGGTCGCTGTAGTCGAACTCGTCGGCGCCGCTGCCGCCGACCAGCTGGTCGCTGCCCGTGCCGCCCGAGACGACGTCGTCGCCGCTGCCGCCCAGCACCACGTCGTCGCCCGCGCCGCCGTCCACGCAGTCGTTGCCGTCGCCGCTGTCCATCAGGTCGCTGCCGGCGCCGCCCGTGCTGTTGTCGTTGCCGCTGGTGCCGCTGCCGTCGTCGATCAGCACGCCGCTGCCCGGCAGGTTGCCCGCGCTGAAGTTGGCCAGGAACACGCCGCTGTCGTAGATGTGGTCGCCGGTGTCGCCGATGCCGATCTTGATGGTGTTGGTGCCGGTGTGCACCGGCGCCACGATCTTCAGGCGGGCGCTCACGCCGTCGTACTCGATCGGCAGCACGCCGGCGCCGTTGTCCATGAAGTAGTTGCCCGCCAGGTTGGAGCCGATCACCGACAGCGGGTGCATGGGGTCATGGTCGAACAGCGCCACGTTCTGGCCGTTGACGATGACCACGGCCACGTCGACGAACTGGTCCACCCATTCGGGGAACTCGTCCGAGCCGAACACCAGGTCGAAGCTGATCGAGGTGGCGGCCGGGTCCAGCACCGTGAAGTCGAACGACAGCGTGGTCGCGTCGTACGAAACCGTGCTGAACACCGTGTTCACCACGCCGTCCAGGTCCGCGTCGCCATTGTTGAAACCGGGGGTGTCCCAGCCGGTGCTGTTGTCCGTGCCGAACCACTCGACCGTGTTGGCCGTTCCGGGCGTCGTGCCCGACGTCAGCAGCAGCCCGGTGCCGATGCCGAGCGGCGCGAGGCTGCCGTCGTACAGGTTGGTCGATGCGGTCCCGGAGGCATGCCAGACCACGGACTCGGCGTCGACTTCGATGCCGGCGTTGGCAGCCAGCAGGGCCTGCACCACCTGGCCGGGCTGCACGCCGGCCGGGTCCAGCGCAGTGAACGGTGAAGCGGGGCCGGCCGGTGCCGCCTCGACGGTCACCTGCACCGTCGCAGTGGACGCGAGCCCCGCTGCGTCGACCACCACATAGCTGAAAGTGTCGATGCCGCTGAAACCCGCGTCAGGGGTGTAGGCCAGCGTGCCGTCGCCATTCAACGAGACACTGCCGTTGCCCGCCAAGCCGACGTCCTGTAGCGACAGGCCGCTGGCATCGTCGTCGTTACCCAGCACGGCTATGGTCACCGCCGTGTCCTGCAGCGTGGCCGCGGCGTCGTCGCCCGCGAGCGGGGCGGAGGTGTCGAGCGTGAAGGAGAGGTTGGACGCAGCCGACACGTTGCCCGCCACGTCGACCTGGCGCGCCAGAAC
Source organism: Burkholderiales bacterium (assembly GCA_016213325.1). Lineage (GTDB taxonomy): Bacteria > Pseudomonadota > Gammaproteobacteria > Burkholderiales > Burkholderiaceae_C > Ramlibacter. Next base: position 46,912 of record JACRAY010000027.1, read on the forward strand.
GCTGTTGGCGCCTTCCTGCGCGGCGAAGGCCGCGTTCCACGTCACGCCGCCATCGGTGCTGTACTGCAAGCGCGCGCCGGTCTCCAGGCCGGACACCGAGACGCTGTAGTCGGAGGTGAGGCCATCGCCCGCCGCGCCGGTGTCATTGACCAGAGTCAACGTTGGGGCTGCGGCAGCGGTATCCAATGTGAAGGCCAGGGAGGTGGAGGCGACGAACTTGCCCTTCGCCGTCTTCTCCTGCACCTGGACCAGCCAGGTGCCGTCGGTGGTGGGCGCGGGCAGCACGCCCGTCGTCTTGGTCCACGCCGACCAGGTGGCGCCACCGTCGGCGCTCATGCGGTACGTGAGGACGTCGGTGCTGGACGCCTTGGTGGCCAGCAGGGCGCCGTTGCTGGTGATGCCGTCGGCGGCGGACTGTCCCGTGTCGGCGACGAGCTTGAGCGCCAGCTTGGGTGCGGGTGCGGTGGACTTGGGCATGGTTGCGAACCCCTTGCGAATCGATGAATGGGGCGCACTGTAGGTGGGCGTGATGAAAGCAAGCTGAAAGCGGGCACCGTGCGACTTCTGCTGGCCGAAGACGACGTTACGCTGGGGGAATCGCTGCGCCGGGACCTGGCGGCGGCGGGCTACGCCGTGGACTGGGTGCGCGACGGCGCCCAGGCGCTGGACCTGGGCACCGTGGAGCCCTACGACCTGGTGGTGCTGGACCTCGGCATGCCGGGGCGCCAGGGGCTGGAGGTGCTGCGCGCGTGGCGCGCTGCCGGCATGCGCGTGCCGGTCCTGGTGCTCACGGCGCGCGATGCGTGGCACGAACGCGTCGACGGCTTCAAGGCCGGTGCCGACGACTACCTGGGCAAGCCCTTCCACTTCGAGGAACTGTCCGCGCGGCTGGCGGCGCTGGGGCGCCGCAGCCAGGGCCAGGCGCCGCACCGGCTCGGCATGGGTGACTGGCACCTCGACGAGGAGCGGCAGGCGCTGGTGCACGACGACGGGCGCGAGGAGCCGCTCACGGGCATCGAGTTCCGCATGCTGCGCTGCTTCCTGATGCGCCCGGGCAAGGTGCTGTCCAAGGCGTGGCTGCTCGACCACGTGTACGAAGGCGACCGCGAGATCGACAGCAACGTGATCGAGGTCTATATCAACCGGCTGCGCCGCAAGCTCGGTGCGCAGACGATTGCCACGCGCCGCGGCCAGGGCTACGTGCTGGTGGCCGAAGCGGCATGAAGTCGCTGCGCAGCCGGCTGCTGCGCACCCTGGCGCTGGTGCTGCTGGCGCTGTTCGTCGCCGAATGGCTGCTGCTGGCAGTGGCGATCCGGCGCGTCAGTGAAGACGGCACGCTCACGCACATGGCGCACGATGGCGACGGGATCCTGGGCGCGCTGGAGTGGCAGCCGCAGGGGCTGCCGCAAGTGGACCCGCGGCGCGTGGAAGGGGTGTACCTGGTGCCCAACTCGGGCTCCTACTACGTGATGCGCGTCGGCGCGCTCGGCCAGCTGCGCTCGCCTTCGCTCTCGCAGTTCGACCTGCCGCTGGCGCCCCCGGCGCAAGGCGACACGTCGCACTACCACGCCGACGGCCCGGCCGGGCAGTCGCTGATCGTGCGCGCGAGCCGCCACCAGGTCGACGGCCGGCCCGTGGAACTGTTCGTGGCCGAAGAGCAGTCGGCCATCGAGCGCGAGATGTGGCGGCTCAGCCTGGCATCGCTGGCGGTGTTCCTGCCCTTGCTGGCGGCCGCGCTGGTGCTGCAGGGCCTGGCGGTGCGCCGTGCCCTGCTGCCGCTGATGGCGGTGCGCGACGAACTGCGGCTGGTGGGCGCGGGGCGGCACGCGCGCATCGGCGGTGACGTGCCGCCCGAAATCAAGCCGCTGGTGAACGAGCTGAACCGGCTGCTGCTGCTGTTGCAGCGGCGCCTGAAGCAGTCGCGCGCGGCTGTGGGCGATCTGGCGCATGCGCTGAAGACGCCGCTGGCGGTGCTGTTTCGCGTGGCCGAAGACCCGGGCCTGGCGCCGGCGCAGCGCGAAGCCGTGCAAGCGCAGGCCAACGCCATCCGCCGCAAGCTCGAGCGTGAGCTGCGCCGCGCCCGGCTGGCGGGGCCTGCCGCGCCGGGCGAAGGCGCCTGCTTCCAGCCGGCCGCCGAGCTGCCGGAACTGGCGCGGGCCTTGCGCGCCATCCACGCGCCCAAGGTCATCGAACTGGAGGTCGACGGGGTGAACCTGCTGCTGCCGTTCGACCGCGAAGACATGCTGGAGCTGGTGGGCAACCTCGCGGACAACGCGTGCAAGTGGGCGCGCGCCCGGGTATCGGTGGTGGCGCTGGCCGGCGTAGGCGGCTCGCTGCACCTGGAAGTGGGCGACGACGGGCCGGGCTGCACGCCTGCGCAAGCGCAGGCCATGCAGGAGCGCGGCGTGCGGCTGGACGAAAGCAAGCCGGGGCACGGACTCGGGCTGGCGATCGTGCGCGACATCGTCGACCTGTACGAGGGCACGCTGGACTTCGACACCCACCCGGTGCTCGGCGGGCTGCGGGTGCGCGTCGTGCTTCCGGCGCCGCCGTCCGCTACAGTGGGGGAATGACCGAGCGCCCGAGCATCGAAGTTGCCGTGGTGATGCGCCGTGAGCGCATCGACAACCGCTGGCAGCCCTGGCGGTGGGAACTGGCCGAGGTGCTGCTGCACGAACCCGGCTTCGGCACCGAGCCGCGCCTGCTGCTGGACACCCCCGACGAGCAGCGCTGGTTGCATCCCGGCTTTACCGTCGAGCTGTTCCGCGACGACGCAGAGGGCTACTACCTGAACGCCACCACGCCCGCGCCCTGCTGGTTCGTGCTATGGCGCATGGAAGAAGAAGCCACCATCGCGCCTGAGCCGATCCCGCGGCCCGTGGCGGTGAGCGTGAGCTACCACGACGCCGGCCGCTGGCTCGATGCGCAGGAGACGGTGGAGCAGGTGCCCGCCCCGCCCGAAGTGGCCGCCTGGATGCGCGCCTTCGCCGACGAGCACTACGTGCCCGAGCCGCGCAAGCGCCGCCGGCCCGAAAGCTTCCGGCCGCTGCAGGACCGCTTCGGCAACCCGGCGAGCGTGAGCACGGAGAAAAAGCAGGGCGGCGGCCATGAGTGAAGACGGTTTTCTCGGCAGGTGGTCACGCCGCAAGGAGGCGGTGCGCGAAGGCAAGGAGGTCGAGCCGCCGCCCGCGGCGGCGCCCGAGGAGGCAGCGCCGGCAGCGCCTGTCGAAGCGCCGCCGCCGCCGCCCCCCACGCTCGAAGACGTCGAAGCCCTCACGCCCCAGTCCGACTTCCAGCGCTTCGTCGCGCCCGGTGTGCCGGCGGACGTGAAAAATGCCGCAGTCAAGAAGCTCTTTTCGGACCCGCACTTCAACGTGATGGACGGCCTGGACACCTACATCGACGATTACAACAAGCCCGACCCGCTGCCGGCGGAGATGCTGCGCAAGCTGGTGAGCGCGCAGTTCCTGGACCTGTTCGACGAGCGCAAGAACGCGAAGGCGCAGGAGGAGGGCGAGGACGCCACCCAGCCGCCCCCGCCGCCACAGGCACAGGGCGAGGACGATTGACCCGGGATGTTGCCGATGCACCCGGCGCATGATCCATGGCAGAGTGACTCTCCGGACCGAAAGCAGTACCCCGATGCCGACCCTGATCTGCGATTGCAACAAGACGATGCCACTGGACCCGCGGGCGCTCGGCAAGGCCCTGGGCGTTGACCTCAAGCTGCACTCCACGCTGTGCCGCCGTGAGGCGGGCGACTTCCAGCAGGCGATCCGCGGCGATGCCGACGTGGTGGTTGCCTGCACGCAGGAAAAGCGCCTGTTCGCCGAAGTGGCGCAGCACACCGAAGGTGCCGTCGCACCGGTGCGCTTCGTCAACATCCGCGAGACCGGCGGCTGGAGCCGCGACGCGGCCAGTGCCATGCCGAAGATCGCCGCGCTGCTGGCGGCCGCGCGCTTGCCCGAGCCCGAGCCGGTGCCCACCGTCACCTTCCGCAGCGCCGGTCGGCTGCTCATCGTCGGCCCGCTGGAAGACGCCGAGCGGCTGGCGGCCCTGGTGGCCGACGTGCTGGAAGTCACCATCTTTGCCCGCGGCGGCGCCGGCGCGCAGGAGCGGCGCTGGCCGGTGGTGGGCGGGCGCATCGAACAGTTGCGCGGCTGGCTGGGCTCGTTCGAACTCACCTGGCACAAGGACAACCCGATCGACCTGGACCTGTGCACGCGCTGCAATGCCTGCGTGGCGGCATGCCCGGAGAACGCGATCGGCCTGGACTACCAGGTCGACATGCAGGCTTGCCGCAGCCACCGCGACTGCGTGAAGGTGTGCCAGGTGGCCGGCGCCATCGACTTCACGCGCGAGCCGCAAGCGCACACCGACACATTCGACCTGGTGCTGGACCTGCGGCAGCAACCCGCTTTCCTGCAGCACGCGAAGCCGCAGGGCTACTTCCACCTGGCTCCGGATGCGCCCGCGCGGCTCGAAACCGTGCTGAAGCTGCGCGAGCTGGTCGGCGAGTTCGAGAAGCCGCGCTTTTTCGCCTACCGCCAGAAAATCTGCGCCCATGCGCGCAACGAGCAGGTGGGCTGCAACGCCTGCGTCGACATCTGTTCGGCCGAAGCCATCACCAGCGAGAAGCAGCGCAACCAGGTCAAGGTGAACCCGCACCTGTGCGTGGGCTGCGGCGCCTGCACCACCGTGTGCCCGACCGGCGCGCTCAGCTACGCCTATCCGGGCGTGCACGAGCAGGGCATGAAGGTGCGTACGCTGGTGTCGTCCTACCTGCAGGCAGGCGGGCGGCAGCCGGTGCTGCTGCTGCACAGCCAGGACCGTGGGCTGCAACTGGTGGACGAACTGGGCCGCGCGGCGCGCGTGGGCACGGCGCACGGCGTGCCGGCCAACGTGATTCCCATGGCCCTGTGGCATGCCGCCAGCACGGGCCCGGACCTCTGGCTGAGCGCCATCGCCTACGGCGCGTCGCAGGTGATCGTGCTGGTCACGGCAGAAGACGCGCCGCAATACCGCGACGCGCTGCTGCAGCAGATGGAGGTGGCCCATGCCATCCTCGAAGGCCTGGGCTACCCGGGCATCCACCTGCGGCTGGTGCGCGCGGACCACCCGTCGGACCTGGACCAGGAACTGCAACTGCTCGCGCGCGCCAAACCGGGCAAGGTGCCGCCGGCCGCAGCCTTCCGGGTGCTGCCCGACAAGCGCGCGACGCTGGCACTGGCCATCGACCACCTGGTCGAGCATGCGCCCGCCCGGCCCGAGGCCATTCCCCTGCCGGCAGGGGCGCCCTACGGCAACCTGCTGGTCGACAAGGACAAGTGCACGCTGTGCCTCAGCTGCGTCAGCGCCTGCCCGGCCAGCGCCCTGCAGGACAACCCGCAGCAGCCGCAGCTGCGCTTCATCGAAAAGAACTGCGTGCAGTGCGGACTTTGCGTGAAGACCTGCCCGGAAGACGCGATCCGGCTCGAGCCGCGCCTGTCGCTGGCCGATGCGCGGAAGCAATCGCGCGTGCTCAACGAGACGCCGCCCTTTGCCTGCGTGCGCTGCGGCAAGCCTTTCGGCACGCTGAAGGCGGTGGAAGCGATGATCGGCAAGCTGGCTGGCCACGCCATGTTCCAGGGCGCCGCGGCCGACAGGCTGAAAATGTGCAGCGACTGCCGGGTGATCGACCTGTATTCGGCCACCGACGAATCGAAGATCAACGACCTATGAGTTCATCCGCGCTCGACGAGGAGATTGCGCGCGCCGAGGTGTACGGCCTGCTCGCGCAGCTGTACTACGCGCCGCCTGCGGCCGAGCTGCTGGCCGCACTGCGCGTGGCCGTGACCGATGCGCCGGCGCGTGGCGGCTTCCTCGAGGAACCCTGGCGTACCTTCGTCGGCGTCGCCCGCGCCATGACCGATGCCCAGATCGCCGCCGAACACGACGCCCTGTTCGGCGGCGTGGGCAAGCCCGACGTCTACCTGTTCGGCTCGCACTACCTCACCGGCTTCCTCAACGAGAAGCCGCTGGCGCGCCTGCGCGACGACCTGGCCACGCTGGGCCTGTCGCGTGACGAAGCGATGCCGGAGACCGAGGACCACATCGCCTACCTGTGCGAGGTGATGCGCTACCTGATCGCGGGCGACGACGTGGGCGTTGCCAACCTCACCCGGCAGCGCGACTTCTTCACGCGCCACCTGCAGCCCTGGGTGAATGCCATGTGCGATGCGGTGGCCGCGCACCCCAAGGCCGGCTTCTATGCGGCGCTGGCCGACTTCACGCGGGTCTTTGCAGGGGTGGAGGCGCAGGGCTTCGACATGCTGGAGTAGGGCCGGCTTGCGCGGTGCGCATCGCCGTCTCAATCTGAGACGGGTTTGACCCCGGGGCCTCTGTCACTTTGGAACTCATGGCGTTTTCCCTGAGGCAATGGCGCCATATTTCGGTGCGCCGATCATTGCGGTGGGTGAGCCCAAGGTCTAGAGTATGAGAGGCCTTTCATGACACCATCAGGAGACACATGATGGAAAGCAAGACACCGTCCTCGCGTCGTGGGTTTCTCTGGGGCGCAGCCGCCACCGGTGCTGCCGCAACCGCAGTTGCCGTGCTGCCCAAGGGGCAGCCCGAAGCCGAAACTCCCGTGATCGCCCCACCGCCCAAGCCCGAACGCGGCGGCGGCTACCGCCTGAGCGAGCACGTGAAGCAGTACTACAAGACCACCCTCGTCTGACTCCTCGCAGGAGACACACCATGTTGCTGACGAAGAAATCGGGTTCCGCCGACAGCGGTACGCGCTCGCCATTCGTGCACAGCCTGCAGCGCGGGCTGTCCGGCGCCATTCCCACCATGGACCGCCGCGCCTTCCTGCGCCGCTCGGGCCTGGGGGTCGGCGTGGGCATTGCCGCGTCGTCGCTCACGCTGGTGAAGAAGTCGCAGGCGGCGGAGGGCAAGTCCACCGCGGTCGGTTCGGGCAAGGTTGAAGTGAAGCGCACGGTGTGCACGCACTGCTCGGTGGGCTGCGCGATCGACGCGGTGGTCGAGAACGGCGTGTGGGTGCGGCAGGAGCCGGTGTTCGACTCGCCCCTCAACCTGGGCGCGCACTGCGCCAAGGGTGCGTCGGTGCGCGAGCACGGCCACGGCGAGTTCCGCCTGCGCTATCCCATGAAGCTGGTGGACGGCAAGTACCAGCGCATCAGCTGGGACACGGCCTACAGCGAGCTCGCCGCCAAGCTGCAGGAGATCCGCAAGGCGAGCGGCCCGGACGCAGTGTTCTGGGTGGGCTCGTCCAAGCACAGCAACGAGCAGTCGTACCTGATGCGCAAGTTCGTGAGCCTGTGGGGCAGCAACAACTGCGACCACCAGGCGCGCATCTGCCACTCCACCACGGTGGCCGGCGTGGCCAACACGTGGGGCTACGGCGCCATGACCAATTCGTACAACGACATGCAGAACAGCAAGTGCGCGTTGTACATCGGCTCCAACGCCGCCGAAGCGCACCCGGTGAGCCTGCTGCACATGCTGCATTCCAAGGAAAGCGGCTGCAAGATGATCGTGGCAGACCCGCGCTTCACGCGCACCGCCGCCAAGGCCGACGAATTCGTGCGCATCCGCTCCGGCTCCGACATCCCTTTCCTGTTCGGCGTGCTGTACCACGTGTTCAAGAACGGCTGGGAAGACAAGAAGTACATCAACGACCGTGTCTACGGCATGGAGGACGTGCGCAAGGACGTCATGGCCAAGTGGACGCCCGACAAGGTCGAGGAAGCCTGCGGCGTGCCCGAAGCCCGGGTGGCGATGGTCGCCGAGATGATGGCGAAGAACCGGCCGTCCACCATCGTGTGGTGCATGGGCCAGACGCAGCACTCGATCGGCAACGCCATGGTGCGCGCCTCGTGCATCCTTCAGCTCGCCCTGGGCAACGTCGGCGTGTCGGGCGGCGGGGCCAACATCTTCCGCGGCCACGACAACGTGCAGGGCGCCACCGACGTGGGCCCCAACCCCGACTCGCTGCCCGGCTACTACGGCATCGTCGAAGGCTCGTGGCGCCACTTCGCCAAGGTGTGGGGCGTCGACTTCGACTGGATCAAGGGCCGCTTCGCCAACCCCGGGATGATGAGCAAGCCCGGCATCACGGTGTCGCGCTGGATCGACGGCGTGATGGAGAAGAACGAGCTGATCGACCAGGACCCGAACCTGCGTGCGCTGGTCTTCTGGGGCCATGCGCCCAACTCGCAGACGCGTGGCGTCGAGATGAAGAAGGCGATGGACAAGCTCGACCTGCTGGTCGTGATCGATCCCTACCCTTCGGCCACCGCCGCCATGGCGGCGATGCCGGGCGATCCCAAGGACCTGAACCCGAACCGCGCCGTGTACCTGCTGCCGGCCGCCACGCAGTTCGAGACCAGCGGGTCGTGCACCGCGTCCAACCGCTCGCTGCAATGGCGCGAGAAGGTGATCGACCCGCTGTGGGAAAGCCGCAGCGACCACATGATCATGCACCAGCTGGCCGAGAAGCTCGGCTTTGCCAAGGAGCTGTCCAAGAACTACAAGATGCAGAAGGTCAAGGGCATGGACGAGCCCCTGCCCGAGGACATCCTGCGCGAGATCAACCGGTCGGTCTGGACGATCGGCTACACGGGCCAGAGCCCCGAGCGGCTGAAGGCGCACATGAAGAACATGGCGGCCTTCGACGTGAAGACGCTCAAGTGCAAAGGCACGGTGAAGGACAAGGAAACCGGCTACGACCTGACCGGCGACTACTTCGGCCTGCCGTGGCCGTGCTTCGGCACGCCCGAACTCAAGCACCCGGGCTCGCCCAACCTGTACGACACCAGCAAGCACGTGATGGACGGCGGCGGCAACTTCCGCGCCAATTTCGGCGTTGAGCGCGCCGGCGTGAACCTGCTGGCCGAGGACGGCTCGCACTCGCTGGGCAGCGAAATCACCACCGGCTACCCCGAGATCGACCATGTGTTCGTGAAGAAGCTCGGCTGGTGGGGCGAGCTGACACCCGCCGAACAGGTTGCGGCCGAAGGCAAGAACTGGAAGACCGATTCGTCCGGCGGCCTGATCCGGGTGGTGATGAAGGGGCACGGCGTGCACCCGTTCGGCAATGCCAAGGCGCGCGCGGTGGTCTGGAACTTCCCCGACCCGGTGCCGCAGCACCGCGAGCCGATCTACAGCACGCGGCCCGACCTGGTGGCCAAGTACCCGACGCACGACGACAAGAAGGCGTTCTGGCGGCTGCCCACCCTGTACAAGACGCTGCAGCAGAAGAACCTGGCGGACAAGGTGCACGAGAAGTTCCCGCTGATCCTCACCTCGGGGCGGCTGGTGGAATACGAAGGCGGCGGCGAAGAGACGCGGTCCAACCCGTGGCTGGCCGAGCTGCAGCAGGAGGCCTTCGTCGAGATCAACCCGAAGACGGCCGCGGCGCGCAGCATCCGCAACGGCGACCGCGTATGGCTGCACTCGCCCACCGGCGCCAAGCTGAACGTGCAGGCCATGGTGACCGAGCGGGTCGGTCCCGACACGGTCTGGATGCCGTTCCACTTCTCGGGGCGGTGGCAGGGCGCCGACCTGCTGGCGTACTACCCCAACGGCGCGGCGCCTGTGGTGCGCGGCGAGGCGGTGAACACGGCCACGACCTACGGCTACGACAGCGTCACCATGATGCAAGAGACGAAGACCACGATCTGCAACATCGAACGCGCCTGATGCCTTGTGGGTCAGATCACGAATTTGCGAAGCAAATTGTGCTCTGACCCCAACTGACTGGAGAGACAAATGGCACGAATGAAATTCATCTGCGACTCGGAGCGCTGCATCGAATGCAACGGCTGCGTCACTGCGTGCAAGAACGAGCACGAGGTCCCGTGGGGCGTCAACCGCCGCCGTGTGGTCACGCTGAACGACGGCGTGCCGGGCGAGCGCTCGATCTCGGTGGCCTGCATGCACTGCTCGGACGCGCCGTGCATGGCGGTGTGCCCGGTCAGCTGCTTCTACCGCACCGAAGAAGGCGTGGTGCTGCACGACAAGGACACCTGCATCGGCTGCGGCTACTGCAGCTATGCCTGCCCGTTCGGCGCGCCGCAATTCCCGTCGGCCGGCACCTTTGGCGTGCGCGGCAAGATGGACAAGTGCACCTTCTGCGCCGGCGGCCCCGAGGCCAACGGCAGCGAAGCCGAGTTCGAGAAGTACGGGCGCAACCGCCTCGCCGAAGGGAAGCTGCCGGCCTGTGCCGAGATGTGCTCGACCAAGGCGCTGCTGGCCGGCGACGGCGACGTGGTGGCCGACATCTTCCGCAACCGCGTGCTCAAGCGCGGCAAGGGTGCCGAGGTGTGGGGCTGGGGCACGGCCTACGGTTCCAAGCAGGCGGGGCAGCCGGGGGGCCAGAAGTCATGAAGCGAATCTACATCGTGTGGCTGCTGCTGGCCGGCCTGGCCGCCTGCACCGAGTCGCCGCAGACGGCCACCGGCATCCGCAGCGACTCGCCGGCTTTCCAGGGCACCAGCATGCCTTACCAGGCCGCCGGCTGGAAGCCGGGCGACCGCAACAGCTGGGAGCAGCAGCTCAAGGTGCGCACCCAGCAGGGGCAGAACGATTATGCGAAGGTCAATTAGCCTCCTCGCGGCCGGGCTCGTGGCGCTGGCGCCGCTGCTGGCTTTTGCGCAAGCCGCACCCCAGCGGCAGGTGCCCGACGACCCCGCGCCGGCCGCCGCCCCGGGCGGCATCCAGTCGCAGAACATCTTCGACGTGAAGCCGGAGCTGAAGCGCGACGCCTCGTCCGAAGCCGGCTACCAGGACCAGAACAACGCGCAGCGCAACCGCGTGCAGCCGGGCAACAACTCGCCGATGTGGCGCGACGTGAAGAAGGGCCTGGAAGGCTATTCGAGCCTGCCGAAGGACCAGGCGCCCGAGGCGGGCGTGCTGATCCAGCAGCAGGTGCAGTACCCGGGCTCGCGGCTCACGACGGCGGGCGAAGCCTGGCGGCAGGTGCGCAACAACTGGATCATTCCCTACGGCGCGGCCCTGGTGCTGATCTCCATCGTGGCGCTGGGGATCTTCTACTTCGCGCGCGGAACGCTCGGCCACCACCCGGCCGAAGGCGGCGGCGGGCGGCGCATTGAACGCTTCACCCCCTTCGAGCGCGCGGCGCACTGGACCAATGCCATCGCCTTCGTGGTGCTGGGCATCTCGGGCCTGGTCATGGCGTTCGGCAAGTTCTTCCTGTTGCCCGTGATCGGCGGCACGCTGTTCGGCTACTTCACCTACATCCTGAAGAACCTGCACAACTTCTTCGGGCCGCTGTTCGTTGTGTCGCTCATCGTGGTGATCGTCACGTTCATCAAGGACGAGTTCCCGCGCAAGGGCGACCTGGGCTGGTTCCTGAACATCGGCAAGGTGTTCAGCCGCTCCAGCACCGAGGAGCCGCCGACGCACCGTTTCAACCCGGGCGAGAAGGTCGTGTTCTGGATCGGCGCGTTCGTGCTGGGCGTTGTCGTCGTGGTCTCCGGCGTCGTGCTCGACAAGCTGGTGCCGTCGCTCATCTACGAGCGCGGGACGATGCAGGTGGCGCACATGGTGCATGCGACGGCGGCCGTGCTGATGATCTGCATCACGGGGCTGCACATCTACCTGGGCACGGTGGGCGTGCGCGGCTCCTATACGGCCATGCGCCACGGCTACGTCGACGAGGCGTGGGCGAAGGAGCACCACGGCTACTGGTACGAAGAGGTCAAGGCCGGCAAGATCCCCGCCCAGCGCAGCAACGAGCCTGTTGCCGTGGACGACGCCGGCAAAGTGCGGCCGGCCTGAGGAGGACCCAAGATGAACAAGACCCTGTTGACCGCCGCGCTGCTTGCTGCTTGCGGCTGCGCGTTCGCCAAGCTGCCGCCGCCGGTGCTGGACGACGCTGCCAAGGCCAAGGCCGCGGAGACTGCGGCCAAGACCGCCTGGCAGGCCAAGATGGATGGCTTCCTGCTGTGCAAGGCGCAGGACCGCGTGGTGGCCAAGCTGGGCAAGTCGCCTGCCAAGGCGATGCCGGTGGCGGCCAAACCCGCTTCAGCAGCCGTGCCGCCCGCGGCTGCCGCCAGCGGCACGCCCGCCGTGGCCGCCGCCCCACCGCCCTGCGCCGACCCCGGCCCGTTCGCCTACAACCCGCCCGAGCAGAAGCCGCTGGAAACGTCCGGTGCGCATTCGCCCTCGGGCACCGCGGCCAGCCCGCCGAGCGTGAAGAAGCCCTCGGCCGAGATGGCGCCCGGGGGCAAGAAGTCCTGAGGGTTACCATGGGTGGGGTGCGACTGCCCACCCTGACCGAAGCCCGCGCGCCCCTCACGCGCGAGATCACGACCGTCAATGAGAAGGGCGAGAGCGAAACCGCGTCCATCCCGGCCGAACGCCCGCTTACCGTCTACGTCGACAAGCGCGAGCTGGTCACGCTGATGACGCTGGGCGCGCGCCCCGAGTGGCTGGTGCTGGGCTACCTGCGCAACCAGCGGCTCGTGGCGTCGGTGGACGAGGTCGAGTCGGTCAGCGTCGACTGGGATGTCGGCGCCGCCGCGGTGAAGACCCGCGACGGCATAGCCCGCATCGAGGAGCGGACTTCGAAGCGCGTGGTGACCACCGGCTGCGGGCAGGGCAGCGTGTTCGGCGGCCTCATGGAAGAGCTGGACGCGATCGAGCTGGCGAGCGCGACCCTGACGCAGGCGCAGCTGTACGGCATCGTCAACTCGATCCGCGTGATGGAAACCACCTACAAGTCGGCCGGGTCGGTGCACGGCTGCGCGCTGTTCCGCGGCGAGGAGATGCTGCTGTTCGTGGAGGACGTGGGCCGCCACAACGCGATCGACACCATCGCGGGCTGGATGTGGCTGCAGCCCGGCGGCATGGACGGCGGCGACAAGGTGTTCTACACCACCGGGCGGCTGACCAGCGAGATGGTCATGAAGTCGGCGCAGATGGGTGTGCCCATCGTGGTGTCGCGCAGCGGGATCACGCAGATGGGGCACGAGATCGCGCAGCAGCTGGGCTTGTGTGCGATTGGAAGGGCGACGGGGAGGCACTTCCTTTGCTACACCGGCGCGGAGCGGCTGGTGTTGGAGCCAGCCTTGGCCCGGCGGTAATGGGTAGGCTGGGGTGGAACCCCGGCACGCCAGCGCGCGAAGAGCTGCGGTTTCACCGCAGCCTACTAATGCTGGCGTGAGAGTTCTGGGCTAACCTCCGGCGATGCGCACCTCCTCCCCCTGGTCCCTCGGCTGGCGCACGCTCTGGCGCGACCTGCGCGCGGGCGAACTGCGGCTGCTGATCGTCGCGGTGACGCTGGCCGTCGCTGCGCTCACCGCCGTCGGCTTCTTCGCCGACCGCCTGAAGGGCGGCCTGGCGCGCGACGCGCGGCAGCTGCTGGGCGGCGACGCCGTGGTGGTGAGCGACTCCCCCACGCCGCAGGCTTTCATCGAGCGCGCGAAGGCGCTGGGGCTGGACAGCGTCACGACGCTCATCTTCCCTTCCATGGGCCGCGCGCCCGACGACAAGGGCGGCGCCAGCCGGCTGGTGGCGTTGAAGGCCGTGCCCGCCGGCTACCCGCTGCGCGGCCAGTTGCAGGTGGCCGCGCAGCCCGGCGCCGAAGCGGTGGGCACGCGCGAGGTACCGGCCCGCGGCGAAGTGTGGGTGGACGCGGCGCTGCTCGAATCGCTGGAGCTGCAGGTGGGCGACCCGCTGCTGCTGGGCGACGCGAAGCTGCGCATCGCGCGCGTGATCACGGTGGAACCCGACCGCGGCAGCGGCTTCCTCAACTTCGCGCCGCGCGCGATGATCAACCAAGCGGACCTGCCGGCCACCAAGCTCGTGCAGCCCGCGAGCCGCGTGGGGTACCGCTTTGCGGTGGCCGGCCGTGACCGCGACGTGGCGCGTTTTGCCGACTGGGCCGTGCAGGAAGCCAAGACGCTGCGCGGCGTGCGTGTCGAGTCGCTGGAAGGCGGCCGTCCCGAGATGCGCCAGACGCTGGACCGTGCGGAGAAATTCCTCAACCTGGTGGCGCTGCTGGCTGCGCTGCTGAGCGCGGTGGCCGTGGCGCTGGCGGCGCGCGGCTTTGCCACCAGCCACCTCGACGACTGCGCCATGCTGCGCGTGCTGGGCGAAAGCCAGCGCACCATCGCGTGGAGTTATGCCTTCGAGTTCGCATTGATCGGGCTCGCCGCCAGCCTGCTCGGCGTGGCCGTGGGCTTCGGCGTGCACTTCGTGTTCGTGTCGCTGCTGGGCAGCCTGGTCGAGACTTCGCTGCCGGCACCCGGCATCTGGCCGGTGCTGTTCGGCGTGGGCATGGGGCTCACGCTGCTGTTCGCCTTCGGCCTGCCGCCCGTGCTGCAGCTCGCTCAGGTGCCGCCGCTGCGCGTGATCCGGCGTGACGTGGGCAACCTCAAGCCCGCATCGGTGGCCGTGCTGGGCATCGGCGTGGCGGGCTTCGCTGCGTTGCTGCTGGCTGCCAGCAGCGACCTGAAGCTGGGCGCCATCGCCGTCGGCGGCTTCGCTGCCGCGGTGGCCGTCTTTGCGGGGCTCAGCTGGGTCGCTGTGAAGCTGCTGCGCCGCGCCATCAACGAGACCACCGCGCCGCGCTGGGCGGTGCTGGCCACTCGGCAAGTCTCCGCACGGCCCGCGTACACCGTGGTGCAGACGAGCGCGCTCGCGGTCGGCCTGCTGGCGCTGGTGCTGCTGGTGCTGCTGCGCACGGACCTGATCGCGAGCTGGCGGCAGGCCACGCCGGCCGACGCGCCCAACCGCTTCGTCATCAACGTGATGCCCGAGCAGGGCGAGGCTTTCGTCAACGAGCTGAAGAAGCAGGGCGTGAAGCGGCTCGACTGGTTCCCGATGTTCCGCGGCCGGCTGGTGGCCGTGAACGGCCGTGCCGTGTCGCCCGACCAGTACGCGGATGACCGCGCCAAGCGGCTGGTGGACCGCGAGTTCAACCTGTCGTTCAGCGCGCAGCAGCCGCCGCACAACGAAGTGGTGGCGGGCCGCTGGCTGCCGGAGGAAAAGGACGCCATCAGCGTGGAGCTGGGCATCGCCGAGACGCTGGGCCTGAAGCTGGGCGACACGCTGCGCTTCGACATCGCCGGCACGACCAGCGAAGCGAAAGTCACGTCGCTGCGCAAGGTGGACTGGAGCTCGATGCGCGCCAACTTCTTCGTGATGTACCCGGTGGCCAGGCTGGAGGACGTGCCCGTCACCTACATGGGCGCCTTCAAGGCGCCGGACCGCAAGGGTTTCGACAACGAACTGGTGCGCCGCTTTCCCAACATCACCAACGTCGACATGACCGCGACCATCACGCAGGTGCAGGCGGTGCTCGACAAGGTGATCCGCGCCGTGGAGTTCCTGTTCGGCTTCACGCTGGCGGCCGGGGTGGTCGTGCTGTTCGCGGCGGTGACGGCGACGCGCGAGGAGCGCGCCCGCGAGTTCGCCATCATGCGTGCCGTCGGCGCGCGCGGGTCGCTGCTGCGGCAGGTGCAGCGCGCCGAGCTGGTGGGCGTGGGCTTGCTGGCCGGTTTCCTCGCGAGCATGGTCGCCGTGGTGGTCGGCTGGGGGCTTGCCAAGTACGCGTTCGACTTCACCTGGACGGCTTCGCCCTGGGTGCCGCTGGTGGGCTCGGCCGCAGGCGCGGCGCTGGCGCTGGCGGCGGGCTGGTGGGGCCTGCGCGAAGTGCTCAACCGGCCGGTGGTGGAGACGCTGCGCAAGGCGCCTGAATGACAATCGGGGGATGACCCCTTTCGAATGGTTCGGCGGCGAAGCGAAGGTGCGCGAAGCCGTCGACCGCTTCTACGACCTGATGGACCTGGAGCCGCAGTACGCCCAGCTGCGCGCGGCGCACGGCAGCGACCTCACGCGGGCTCGTGACAAGCTGTACTGGTTCCTGTGCGGCTGGCTGGGTGGCCCGAGCCACTACGAAGACCGCTTCGGCCATCCGCGGCTGCGGGCGCGGCACATGCCGTTTGCCATCGGCGTCGTCGAGCGCGACCAGTGGCTGGCCTGCATGGACCAGGCGCTGGGCGAAGTGGGCATAGCCGAGGAATTGCGCGCGCGGCTGAAGGAATCGTTCTTCAAGACCGCCGACTGGATGCGCAACACACCCGGGTGAAGCTCAGCGCCCGGCGCGCGCGCAGGCCACCTTGTGCAGCAGCTCCACCAGCATCGCGCGCTCGCCCTGCGTCACCGGCAGCTCGGCCTTCTCGGCGGCGATGATGCGCTCGGTCGCCTCGCGGACCAGCTCGGCCCCGGCCCGGGTCGTGTGCAGCACCTGTGTGCGCCGGTCCTGCTCGCTGTGCGTGCGTGCAATCAGGCCGCGCGCCTCCAGCCGGTCGACGATGACGGTGATGTTCGGTGCCGTCACGGCCAGCGCGCGCGCCAGGCGCGCCAGCGAGCCGCCGGGGTTCTCGGAAATCAGCGTGAGCACGGTGTACTCGACCGGGCGCAGCTTCAGCGGCTCGCCCACCTCGCGTTCGTACAGGCCGCGCGTCACGATCTCGGCCTGCACGAGCTGGTAGCCCAGCACCTGCTGCAGGCGCGCTTCTTCCAGTTGCCCGGCGGGCGTGCGGTCGCTGCGCGACGGTTTCTTGGGGCGCATGGGCGGATTGTGCCTATGCGCCGCCGGCCGGCCGGGCAGTCGGTCGAATAGGCGTCATCGTTAACTAAATAACTTAACTGTCGAGTCCGATGACACTGGAGAAAACCCTGAGAGTTGCTTCCCGAATAGTTAAATAGACTAACTATTAACGATCCCCTTCCACTACCGGAGACTTTCATGGCGACCTTCCCGGCGCGTGCGGCGAGCCTTCCCTTCATGGCCGTCGTGGCCATGCTTTCCGCCTGCGGTGGCGGCGGCAATTCCGGCAGCGCCGAAGCCGTGCTGCCCCAGCTCGCGCCGGCTGCAGCCAAGGCGCTTGCGGGCAGTTGCAGCGACGTGGCGGCGCGCCTCACCGGCATCGCCGACACCACCATCACCGCGACCACCAGCGTGCCGGCGGGCTCGCTCACGGTGGCCGGCCAGCCGGTGCGCGAGCACTGCCAGGTGACGGGCCAGATGTTCCCGCGCGTGAGCCCGGTGGACGGCAACAACTACGCCATCAAGTTCGAGATGCGGCTGCCGCTGGACTGGAACGGCCGCTTCATGCACCAGGGCAATGGCGGCATCGACGGCAACGTGGCCACCGCCGTCGGCGCCACCGGCGGTGGCCCGGTGACGCATGCGCTGCACCAGGGCTTTGCGGTGCTCAGCTCCGACGCGGGCCACGCCGGCGCGCTCGGCCCCACCTTCGGTATCGACCCGCAGGCGCGGCTCGACTATGGCTACCAGGCCGTCGGCAAGCTCACGCCGATGGCGCGCACCGTCATCAACGCGGCCTACGGCAAGTCGCCCGACCGCTCGTACTTCGCGGGCTGCTCCAACGGCGGGCGCCACGCCATGGTGACGGCCACGCGCTACGCGAACGACTACGACGGCATCCTCGCGGGCGCGCCCGGCTACAACCTGCCGAAGGCGGCGCTGGCCAACATCGCGGGCGGCCAGCTCTATGCCACGGTCGCCACCAACCCGGCCGACCTGTCGACCGGCTTTACCACCGACGAGCGCAAGGTGGTGGCCAGCGCCGTGCTCGCCAAGTGCGACGCACTCGACGGCGCCAACGACGGCCTGGTGCAGGACGTGCAGGCCTGCCGTGCCGCCTTCAACCTGGACCGCGACGTGCCCACCTGCAGCGGTGCGCGCGACGGCACCTGCCTGAGCGCGGCGCAGAAGACGGTGGTGTCGAAGATCTTCAGCGGCCCCAAGACCGCCGCGGGCAGCCTGATCTACTCGTCGTTCCCGTACGACCCCGGTATCGCCGGTGCGGGTATCCCGTTCTGGGAATTCATCGCGCCGCTGCAACTCGACTCGGGCGCGGTGGGCATGATCTTCAAGGTGCCGCCGGAAAGCCCGGCCGGCTTCAACGGTCCGGCCTTCACGCTGTCGGCCAACCTCGACCTGCTGGCGCAGCAGATCTTCGCGACCAATGCGACTTACACCGAATCGGGCATGAGCTTCATGACCCCGCCCAACCCCACCGACATGGGCACGCTCAAGAGTCGCGGCGGCAAGATCATGGTGTACCACGGCGTGTCCGACCCGATCTTCTCGGTGGACGACAGCGAGGCCTGGTACAAGGGGCTGCAGGCGGCCAACGGCGGCGACGCGTCCAACTTCGCGCGTTTCTTCCGCGTGCCGGGCATGGGCCACTGCTCGGGCGGCCCGGCCGCCGACCAGTTCGACGCGCTGGGCGCGCTGGTGAGCTGGGTGGAGCACGGTGTGGCCCCCGCCACCCTGGCCGCGAAGGCGCGCGGTGCGGGCAACCCCGGAGGCGTCAACGCGGACGTGCCTGCAACCTGGTCACCGAGCCGCACGCGGCCGCTGTGCCCCTATCCGCTGGTGGCGCGGTACAACGGCAGCGGGGATATCGAAGCGGCCAGCAGCTTCAGCTGCAAGCCCTAGACCCTACGAAGCCTTCAGCAGCACGACGAGCGCCCCCGCGCCGCCCTCATCGGCGCGGGCCTGCACAAAAGCCAGCACGGCGTTCTTCTGCACCAGCCAGCTGTGCACCTTGCCCTTGAGCACAGGCGTCTTGCCGGGCGAGCCCAGGCCCTTGCCGTGCACCACGCGCACGCAGCGCAGGCCCTGCTTGTTGGCTTCGCGCACGAAGCCGGCCAGCGCCTCGCGCGCTTCGTCGCTGCGCAGGCCGTGCAGGTCGATCTCGGACTGGATCGTCCATTCGCCGCGGCGCAGCCGCCGCGTGACGTCGGCCCCGATGCCGGGACGGCGGAAGCTCATGGCGTCGTCCACGTCCAGCAGCGTCGAGGCGTCGAACTCGTCGCTGATCGATTCGCGCAGCACGGCCAGGTCGTCCAGCTGGCGCTGCACGGCTATCGGCGCGGGCGGCTCGGGCACGTGGTGCACGCGCTTGGCGTGGCGCAGCGGCTCCACCTTGCCGGCGGCGCGCGTGAACAGGTTGCGCTCGGCCTCGGCCTTGCGCTCGGTCTCGCGGCGCAGCGTCTCCTCACGCCTGGCCCGCTCGTGGCCGTCGGCGACGTGCTGGCGGATGGCGTGCAGGTCCTGCAACGACTTCGCCTTCATAGCAGCCCCTTCTCGGCCATCGACAGCGCCTGGCCCGGCGCGACGATGACGTGATCGAGCACGCGCACGTCCACCAGCGCCAGCGCCGCTTTCAGCGCCTGCGTCAGCGCCTCGTCGGCGCGCGAAGGCTGCACGGTGCCGCTGGGGTGGTTGTGCGACAGCACCACGGCGGCGGCATGGTGGTGCAGGGCTTTCACGACGACTTCACGAGGGTACACACTGGTCTGTGTCAGCGTGCCGCGGAAGAGTTCCTCCAGCACGATCAGCCGGTTCTGCGCGTCGAGGAAGAGCGCCGCGAACACCTCGTACGGGCGATGCGCCAGGTGCAGCTGCAGGTAATTTTTCACGGCCTCGGGCGACGCGAACACCTCGGTGCGCTGCAGCTGCTGCGCCATCGCGCGGCGAGCCAGTTCGAGCACGGCGACCAGCTGGGCCCGCTTGGCGGTGCCGCCCAGCCCCTTGACGCGCTTCAGGTCGTCGGGCCCCGCATGCAGCAGGCCGGCCACGCCGTCGAACTCGGCCAGCACCTCCTGCGCCATCTGCAGCACGCCGCGGCCCTCGGTGCCGGTGCGCAGCAGCAGCGCCAGCAGCTCGGTGTCGCTGAGCGCAGCGGCGCCGCGGGCCAGCAGCTTTTCGCGCGGCTGCGCGTCGGCGGGAAGGTCTTTGAGGCGCATCAGCGGCCCGGCGGGCGTGGGTTTCTACAATACGCCCCAGTTTATCGGGACTTTCATGACCGCCTCAGTGCCCCGGGTGCAACCGGGCTCCTTCCTCACGCTGCACTACCGCCTGGCCGGTCCGGGCGGCGACATCATCAACACGTTCAAGGACAAGCCCGCCACGCTCACGCTGGGCAGCGGTGAGCTGTCACCTGCCGTGGAGGGCAAGCTCGTGGGGCTCGAAGAGGGCGCGCGGGCCACTTTCGACATTCCCGCGGGCGAGGCCTTCGGCGAGCGCAACCCCGAGATGGTGCAGTGGGTGGCGCGCTCGCTGCTGGCCAAGATGGGCGACCCCAACGAGGAGTACCACGTGGGCGAGGTGGTGCAGTTCTCCACGCCCGACGGCATGGGGCAGTACGCGGGCGCGGTGCGCCAGCTCGGCGAAGACAAGGATGGCGACGGCAAGCCCGACGCGGTGCTGTTCGACTTCAACCACCCGCTGGCCGGCCAGCCGGTGACTTTCGAAGTCCACGTGATCGGGATCCTGTGAAGGAAGTCGAAGTGCACGAGATCCTGCTGGCCGAGCCGCGCGGCTTCTGCGCCGGGGTCGACCGCGCCATCGAGATCGTGGAGCGCGCGCTCGAGAAGTTCGGCGCGCCCATCTACGTGCGCCACGAGATCGTGCACAACACCTTCGTGGTCAACGACCTCAAGGCCAAGGGCGCCATCTTCATCGAGGAGCTGGCCGACGTGCCGCCGGGCGCCACGCTGGTGTTCTCGGCGCACGGCGTGAGCAAGGCCGTGCAGCAGGAAGCCGAAGACCGCGGCTTCAGCATCTTCGACGCCACCTGCCCGCTGGTGAGCAAGGTGCACGTGGAGGTGGCGAAGCTGGCGAAGGAAGGCTACGAGTTCATCATGATCGGCCACAAGGGGCATCCCGAAGTGGAAGGCACCATGGGCCAGCTCGACCATGGCATCCACCTGGTGGAAGACGTCGCTGACGTGCAGCGGGTGCAGCCGGCGCAATCCGACAAGCTGGCGGTGGTCACGCAGACCACGCTGTCGACGGACGATGCAGCGGAGATCACCGCGGCCGTGCGGGCGCGTTTTCCCAAGATCCGCGAGCCCAAGCAGCAGGACATCTGCTACGCCACGCAGAACCGGCAGGACGCGGTGAAGCTGATGTCGCGGCAGGTCGACGTGCTCATCGTGGTGGGCAGCCCGACCAGCTCCAACAGCAACCGGCTGGCGGAGCTGGCGCGCAAGCTGGGCGTGCCCGCCTACATGGTGGACGACCCATCGGAACTGCGCGCCGAATGGCTGGAAGGCAAGGCCCGCGTGGGCCTGACGGCCGGTGCGTCGGCCCCCGAGATCCTGGTGCAGCAGGTGATCGATCGCATCCGTTCGCATGGCGCCGTGGCCGTGCGGCGCATGGACGGCATCACCGAGACGGTGAAGTTCCCGCTGCCCAAGGGGCTGAAGCTGTAAGCTGGGGTTCCACCCCAGCCTACGGGGGCGTGGGACGCCCGCATGAACCGCACCGACATCGAAACCGCAGCCGTCCGCTTCAAGGAGCGGTACGCCTACTTCATCCGCGAAACGCCGCTGTGGAAGATGCCCGGTGCCGCGCTCGGCATCGGATGCCGCGAAGTGTGGCTGAAGCTGGAGCACACGCAGACCAGCGGCAGCTTCAAGGCCCGCGGCATGCTCAACCGCTTGCTGTCCAACCCCATTCCCTCCGCGGGCGTGATCGTCGCCTCGGGCGGCAACGCGGGCATCGCCACCGCGGCAGCGGCCAAGGTGCTGGGCGTGCGCTGCGAAGTGTTCGTGCCCTCCGTCTGCAGCGAGGCCAAGCAGGAGCGCCTGCAGTCGCTGGGCGCGGACGTGGTGGTGGAAGGCGCCGTGTATGCCGAGGCGCTGCAGGCCTGCCTGCAGCGGCAGCAGGAAACCGGCGCGCTGCTCACGCATGCCTACGACCAGCCCGAAGTGGTGACGGGCGCCGGCACGCTGGCGCGCGAAATCGAGATGCAGGGCGGCTGCGTGCCCGACAGCGTGCTGGTCAGCGTGGGTGGCGGCGGCCTGATCGCGGGCATCGCGGCCTGGTTCGGCGACCGCTCGCGGCTGGTGGCCCTGGAGCCGGAACAGGCGCCCACGCTGCACGAAGCGCGCAAGCAGGGCGCGCCGGTCGACGTGCACGTGAGCGGCATTGCGGCCGATGCACTGGGCGCCAAGCGCATCGGCTCGCTGGCCTGGCAGCTCACCCAGGACCACGTGCGCGAGTCGCTGGTGCTCGCCGACCCGGACATCCGCGACGCGCAGCTGTGGCTGTGGAAGCAGATGAAGCTGGCCGTGGAACCTGCGGCGGCGCTGGGGCTGGCCGCCCTGCAGACGCGTGCCTACACGCCGTGGCAGGGCGACAGCGTCTGCCTGGTGGTGTGCGGCGGCAACGTGGACCCGGCCACGCTGGGCTGACCATGAACTTCGACGAGGCTGCGGCGCGGCGCCTGGTGCTGGTGCGGGCCATCGAATCGGCCGACGAAGCCGGCACCGTGCTCAGCGAAGCCGAGCGCACGAACGCCGAGCAGCTCACCCTGCAAAAGCGCAACGTGCCGCGCGGCGAGCGGCCAGACCCCGAGTGGTACCTGCCCGCGCGCGCCGGCGAGATCCTGGCCGCCATCGGCAAGCGCGACGCCGGGCTGGCGCGGCTGGCCGAACGCGGCCCGGGATGGGAGCGCGCCGCTTTCGTCCTGCCCCTGCTGGCGCTAATCGCGGGGTTCGGCTCGGAGGCCATCGGCGACCCGCACAAGCTGGACCTGGTCTCGCTGCCCCTGCTGGGGTTTGCGCTGTGGAACGTGGCGGTGTACCTGCTGCTGGTGGCCTCGGTCCTGGCGCAGCGGCCGGCGGGCCAGCGGGCAGAAAGGGTGCTGCAGTGGCTCGGCGAGCCGCAATCGGTCCGCGGGCAGTTCCGGGTGCTGTGGTGGCGTGTGGCCGGCGCGCTGGAGGGCGCCCGCCTGCAGAAAGTGCTGCACGTCAGCGCCGCCGCGTGGGCATTGGGGCTGGTGCTGTGGGTGGCGTGGCTCGGCATCTCGAAAGAGTTCCGCTTCGGCTGGCAGAGCACGTGGCTGAAGGAACGCGGCGTGCACTGGATCGTGAACGTGCTGTCGTGGCCGGGTGAGACCCTGTTCGGCTTGCAGGGCTTCAGCGCCGCGGACATCTCGCGCCTGAAGACCGGGCCGGCAATGGTGGTGGTGGACGGTGACGCCGCGCGGTGGGGACTGCTGTACATCAGCTTCCTGGTGGTCGTGGTCATCGTGCCGCGCGCGCTGCTCGCCATGGCGGCCGCGGTGCGCGCGCGGCGCCTGGCCAGGTCGCTGCCGCTGGACCTGGCCGACCCGTACTTCGTGCGCGTCATGGCGCGCGTCAGCCCGGCGCGCGTGGTGGTCCGGGTGATGGCGGCAGACGCGGCCCTGCGCGAGCACCTGCAGTGCGTGGTGCGGCAGGCGGCGGCGCCGGACAAGCTGGTGACACCGCAAGGCGACGAGCTGGTTTTTTTCAGCGGCGAGCCCGAAGCCAGCGAAGACGCCGACATGGCCTGGGTGGCCGTGCGCAATGCGGGCGAGGTGCAGGCCGCCGTTGCGCGCCTGCCCGACACCTTGCCGGTGGTCGTGCTTTATCCGCCGGACGGCGGCCTGCAAGCCATGGTGAGCGGCCGCAGCGGGGCTTGTGAGCTGCTGCCCTTGCCGGCTTGCTGGCCGCTGGACGCGCCCTTGCGCTCGACTCTTGCGCGCCTCGTGCCGTCGTGGAAGGCAGCCGGCGCCGAGCGGCTGGCGCAGGCCTGGGTGCAGGCGCATGAAGCGCTGTGGCGCGACGGCGTGCAGGCGCTGGACAGCGTGATGGCCGAAGCGGCCGGCGACTCCGAGAAGCTCGAAGGCTGGTGGCCGCGCGGCAAGGCGCGCGAGGAAGCCATGGGGCTGCTGCTGCAGCGATTGCGGCAACGCCTGGACGCCGCGCACACGCAACTGCTGCGGCTGCATGCCGTCGACGGGTTCCTGCCGGGGCATCGCGTCGAGGGCGGTGAAGCCGGCTGGGCCGCGCTGGTGAACAAGGGCAGCGCGGGCGCTGCCGGTGCGGTGGCGGGTGCGGCGGCCGGCGCATTGGCCGGCGCCAAGATCGACCTGCTGACCGGCGGCCTCACGCTGGGTGCCGCCGCAGCGGTAGGCGCGCTGCTCGGCGGCGCCGGTCTCTTCGGCGCGGCGCACTGGGGCGACTGGGGTGGCACGGTACGCTTCAACGAAGGCCAGCTGGCCTCCATCGCCGAAGGGCTGGTGCTGCAATACCTGGCCGTCATCCACGCGGGCCGCGTCGAGTTGCCGGCGGCGGAGATTCCCGCTGCGTGGCGCAGTGCCGCCGTGGCTGCGGTGGCGGCCGACCCCGAAGGCTTTACGCGGCACATGGGCGAGAGCGTGGCGCGCGCGTTGCGCTCGATCTACCCCGAGATGGCCGGTCAGGCCGAGTCGTCGCAGTTCACCATCCACGGCACGCCGTAGCGGTCCTTCAGCATCCCGAAGTGGGCGCCCCAGAACGTGGGTGCGAACGGCATGGTCACAGCGCCGCCGGCGCCGAGCGCTTCGAACAACTGCTTGGCGCGCGCCTTGTCCTTGGGCAGGTTCACGGACATCGAGAAGCCGGAGTGGTGTGGTGCGGGCTGGCCCGGCATGGCGTCGCTGGCCATGAAGCGCGCGCCGTCGGCCTCGAAGGTGGCGTGCATCACCTTGTCGCGCCAGTGCGCGGGCAGGTCGGCGTTGTCCATGGGCGTGCCGGCGTAGCGGTGCAGGTCCACGATGCGGCCGCCCAGGGCCTGTGCGTAGAACTTCAGCGCTTCCTCGCAGTTGCCGCCGAAGAACAGGTAGCTCTCGATCTGCATGGCGGGCTCCTTTCTCGTGCAGGGTTCAGCTGAACTCTACGCCCGTCTGCTGCAATTGCGCGATGCCGATGCGCTCGGCCGTGGGGCCGTATTCGGCGGCGATGCGGATGAGCTCGCCGTGCGACATGCCGCCTTCCAGCAAGGCCACGAAAGGCTGCGCTTGCGCAGCCGACGGTGCCTGCCCGATCACATTGGCGTACAGGGTGGCGACGAGTTGTTCGTTGCTGTAGGAAAGCAGGCCGGCGACGGCGGTGCAGGCCTCGAGCATCGGCACGCCCTGGTCGAACCAGTCGAGGCCTATGCCTACCCAGTCGGGATGCACTTCGATCGCCGCGCTGCCGAAGACGACGCCGATGATGCGCACGGTGCTGCCCGCCGCCTCGCCGAGCGCCAGGTCGTACGCCAGTCCCCGGTCGTCGAACACCAGCCGCTCCAGGTTGTGCAGCGCGTCGGTGCCGGCGGGGCCCGTGACCGTCAGCACGGACGGCTCGCGCGAGATGTCGTGGTCGATGATGGAGCCCGCCAGGCGCAGCGACTGCAAGCCTGCGCCGAAGTCCAGCTCGTCGTCGAGCGCGCTGCCGGCGAATTCGAAAGCGCCGATGTCGACGGCGGAGGGGCCGTCGACCAGCAGGTTGTCGACGCGCGTTTGCCCGTCGATGTCGGCCGCGGGCGCCGCGAGCGCAATACCGCCGTCGATGGCGGGGCTGTCCGGCTGCAGCCGGAAGTCACCGTTGGCGGCGTCGATGAACTGCGGGTCGGCCACGATGTTGCCGTTGACGCCGCCGAGCATGCCGCCGGGCAGGATGCAGTTGAAGACGTGCTCGTCGGTGACCGGGCCGAAGAACGGGTTGCTGCCGCCGCTGAAGATGGTGTTGACGATCTCCAGCCCGCTCACGCCGTTGCCGCTGCCGCCTTCGGAGAGGATCAGCGCCACGCCGCCGCCATCGGTGATGGTGTTATTGGCCACCAGCACGCCCTGCACCGAGTTGTCGATACCGGCGCCGCCGCCGACCCACACGCCCTGCGAATCGACGAAGAGGTTGTTTTCGACGCGCGTGTCGCCGATGACGTTGTCGGACGCGGTCGTCGTGCCGGCATTGATGCTGACCGACGGATTCTCCGAGCCTTCGAAATAGTTCTTGGTAATGACGGTCGAGCCGATGAAGCCCTGCGCCGAGTTGCCGCCGCCGAACAGGCTGATGGGCTGGTGGTTGGCCGTGAAGGTGTTGCCCTGGATCAGGGTGCCTTCGATGCGTGCGCCCGCGGACTCGAAGACGACCAGTTCCACCGGGAAGGTGCAGTTGGTGAACGTGCTGCCGCTGACGGTGACGTTCTCGATGGCGTTGCTGGCGCCGCTGGCCTGCAGGTGCACCGTGGTGGCGTCACCGCCGAAGTCGGCGAAGGTGCAGCCCTCGATGGTGACGCCCCGCACCAGCGAACCGACGGCTTCCGTCAGGGGCGACGTGCCCATGCGGATCGCATAGGCGCCCTCGGTGCCCGAGCCCGCGAAGTCGCAGCCGGTGATGGTGATGCCTTCCAGCACTTCGCCCGGCTCGGTGGCTTCGATGAACAGCCCCACTTGCGTGCCCTTCAGGCCCTGGAAGCTCAGCCCCGAAATCGTCGTGTACGACGCCTGCACGCTCCACGCCGCCATGCCGGGCGTGTCGGGCAGGCCGCTGAAGTCCAGGACCACGCCGCCTTCGATGCCCAGGCCGTCCTGCGTGATGGCGGGCAGGGCGGCGGTGAGTTCGATGACCTGGCCGGCCAGTTCGGCCGCGAACACGATGGTGTGGGGCCCCGGCGTGGACTGCGCGGCGAGCAGCGCTTCGCGCAGGGAAACGCCGTCGCCAGCGCCGTTGACGCTGTCGGTGAGATTGGTGACCGTGAAGACTGCCATGGCACAACTTATAAAATGAGCCGATGCTCGATATCAACCTGCTGAGGAAGGACCTGGCTTTCGTGGCCGCGCGCCTTGCCACGCGCGACCCGGCGCAGCCCTTCCTGGATGTAGCTGCGTTCCAGGCGCTGGAAGCCGAACGCAAGTCTATCCAGACCCGCACCGAAGAACTGCAGTCGCAGCGCAACACGCTGTCCAAGCAGATCGGCCAGCTCAAGGCCAAGGGCCAGCCCACCGACGAAGTGATGGCGCAGGTGGCGGCCCTGAAGGGCGACCTGGACCAGTCGGCGGCGCGCCTCGAGCAGATCCAGCCGGCCATGCAGGCGCTGCTGGCCAGCGTGCCCAACCTGCCGCACGAAAGCGTGCCGGTGGGCGGTGGCGCCGACGACAACGTGGAAGTGCGCCGCTGGGGCACGCCACGGGCCTTCGGCTTTGCCGTGAAGGACCACGTGGACATCGGCTCGCCGCTGGGGCTGGACTTCGCCCTGGGCGTGAAACTGAGCGGCGCGCGCTTTACCGCGATGAAGGGGCCGGTGGCGCGGCTGCACCGGGCGCTGGCGCAATTCATGCTGGACGTGCAGACCGGCGAGCACGGCTACACCGAGTGCTACACGCCCTACATCGTCAACGGCGATTCGCTGTACGCCACGGGGCAACTGCCCAAGTTCGAAGCCGACCTGTTTGCCGTGAGCAAGGGCGGTCAGGAGGGGCTGGGCGACGAGGAGCAGAAGGCGCTGTACCTGATACCGACCAGCGAGGTGTCGCTGACCAACTTCGTGCGCGACGAAATGCTGGCCGAGGCGCAGCTGCCGGTGCGCCTGACGGCGCACACGCCGTGCTTCCGCTCCGAGGCGGGCAGCGCCGGCAAGGACACGCGCGGCATGATCCGCCAGCACCAGTTCGACAAGGTCGAGATGGTGCAGGTGGTGCACCCCGACAAGAGCTACGACGCGCTGGAAGAGATGACCGGCCACGCCGAGGCGATCCTGCAGAAGCTGGGCCTGCCGTACCGCGTGATGCTGCTGTGCACGGGAGACATGGGATTCGGCGCAACGAAAACGTACGACCTGGAAGTGTGGCTGCCCGCGCAGGACACCTACCGCGAGATCAGCTCGGTGTCGAACTGCGAGGCCTTCCAGGCGCGCCGGCTGCAGGCGCGCTTCAAGAACGCGCACGGCAAGAACGAGCTGGTGCACACGCTCAACGGCTCGGGGCTGGCCGTCGGCCGCACGCTGGTGGCGGTGCTCGAGAACTACCAGAACGAGGATGGGAGCGTGACCATCCCCGAGGCGCTGCGCCCCTACATGGGCGGCCTGTCGGTGCTGGCTACAGCATCTGCGCCGCAGCCTTGATCGCCTGCCGGATGCGGCCGTAGGTGCCGCAGCGGCACATGTTCTCGATGGCGTCGATCTGCGCGTCGGTCGGCTCCTTGGTGCGCGACAGCAGGTCGACCGCCGCCATGATCTGGCCCGGCTGGCAGAAGCCGCATTGCGCCACGTCGTGGTCCAGCCAGGCCTGCTGCACCGGGTGCAGCTGCCCGCCCTGCGCCAGCCCTTCGATGGTGGTCACCTTCTTGCCGCGCACCGACGCGACGCTGGTCACGCAGGTCTGCACCGCCTTGCCGTTGACCAGGCAGGTGCAGGCCTTGCACACGTTGACGCCGCAGCCGTACTTGGGACCGGTGAGCCCCAGCTTGTCGCGCAGCACCCACAGCAGCGCCAGGCTGCCGGGAGCGTCGACGCTGACGGCCTGGCCGTTGACGGTGAAGTCGTATTCCATGTGAAGACTCCTTCAGGAAACGAAGACGGGTTCGGGCAGCTCGCCGGGCGGCACGGTGTCGAAAGCCGGCTGCGGGTTGAGCGGGAAGTTGCGCGGCTTGATGCCGGTGGCGCGCGCGTAGGCGTTGGCGATCGCGCCTGCCGCCACCGACAGCCCCACTTCGCCCAGGCCGCCCACCGGCTGGCCCTGGTTGGGCATCACGATCACCTGCACGTCCCTGGGGTAGTCGCGCATCTTCGTGAAGCGGTAGTTGGCGTAACTGGACTCGAGCGGCAGCCCCTGGCGGATGGTGAGCCCCGCGTTCAGCACGATGGCGATGGCTTCGGACAGTGCGCCCTGGATCTGCGCGTCGATGCCCGACAGGTTGATCGGCTTGCCCACGTCGATGGCGATCACTGCCTTGGTCACCTTGACGTTGCTGCGGTCGCGCGCATCGACCTCTACCACGGCCGCGCAGTACGAGCGCGACTCCTGGTGCGCGGCCACGCCCTGCGCAAAGCCGGCCGGCATGGTGCGGCCCCAGTTGGCCGCGCCGGCCACGCGCTGCAGGCACGCGCGCGCGCGTTCGCTGCGCAGGTACTCCAGGCGGAACTCCACCGCGTCGCGGCCCATGCGGCGAGCGATCTCGTCGGTGACGATCTCCTCGCAGGTGCGCGCCGGCATGATGTGCACCGAGCGGTACGACACGGTGTTCATGTCCAGATCCAGCGGCGTGAGCACCTTGGTGCTGACGCCGTAGTTGTACGGCGAGGCCACCATGGTCTTGAAGAAGAACTGCTCGTAGTTCATGTTGCCCACGGTCTGCGACACGCCGGCCGGCAGGGAGCCGGTGGAGGCCGTGCCCCATTCGCCGTAGCCGTGGCGCGCATCGAGCCGCACCGCCGCGATGCGCTGCTCGTACGAGACCACCTGGCCGGCCACCAGCGTGGCGCGCACCTTGTGGAACTGCGGCGGGCGCAGGCGCGTCTGCCGGATGTCGTCGGTGCGGTGGTACATGAGCTTGCAGGCGCGGCCGGTCAGCCGGGACACCTGGGCGGCCACCTGCACCGGGTCCCAGAACAGGCGCCGGCCGAACGAGCCGCCCGAGGGCACCACGTGCACCGTCACCTTGTCGGCGGGCAGCCCCAGGTCCATGGCGATGGCCTGCTTGGTGATGATGGGCGTCTGCAGGCCGGCCCAGATCTCGGCACTGTCGGCGCGCACGTCCGCGATCGCGCATTCCACTTCCAGCGGGCAGTGCGTGCAGGCGGCGAACGTGAAGTCGCCCTCGACGGTCAGCGCCCCCAGCGGCGGCGCCGCCAGCGGCGCGATGGAAGCCTTCAGCGCCGCCTGGATGCTCGCGTCCGACTGGCCCGCGAGCGGGCCGTCGCCCCACGTGATGTCAAGCGCCAGCGCGCCCGCATAGGCCTGGCCGAAGGTCTCGGCCATGACGGCCACGCCCGGGGGGTTGGCAACGATGGTGCCGCCGGTGGGGATCACCACCACATCCAGCACACCCGGCATGGCACGCACGGTGCCGATGTTGTTGACGCTCACCACGCGGCCGCGAATCTGCGAGGGCATGCGCAGCATCGTGGGCTTGGCGTGGGCCACCGGCTGGTCCATGGTGAACTTCTTGCGGCCGGTGACGATGTCGTAGGCATCGAGCCGGCGCGCGGCCGTGCCGACGACGCGGTATTGCGTGGGCGGCTTGGGCGAGACCCCGGCCGGCACCGGCAGTGCGGACGCGGCCGCGCTGAGCTCGCCATAGGTCGCGGTGCGGCCATCGGGCGCGCGCACCGTGCCGTCGATCACCACAAGTGAACTGGCAGACACCCCGAAGCGCTGCTCGGCGGCCAGCAGCAAGCGCGCGCGCAGGGCGGCTGCCATCAGCGGCAGTGCGGCGTCGAAGCAGCGCACGGCCGCCGACCCGCCCGAGACCTGGTTGTACATGAGTTCGGGTCGCGCATCGGCCGACGTCACGTCCACCATGGTGAGCGGCACGTCCAGTTCTTCGGCCACCATCATCCCGCATGCGGTGGCGATGCCCTGGCCCACTTCCAGCCGCGGCAGGTCGAGCAGCACGCGGCCGTTGGTGCCCACTTCCAGCTTCACCAGCGGCATCGTCGGCAGGCCCACCTGCACCAGCGAGTCGCCCACGTCGTAGTAGTCCACCGAGTCAGGCGGTGTGAGCGGCAGTGCCGCGAAGGCGGTCTCGGGCGCGAGGCCGAGTGTGGCGGCCACGGTGACCACGGGGGCCGAGACGGCGTACGCCAGCAGGGTGCGGCGGCGCAGGGCGGGCGTTTCGTCGGTCGCGAGTTGGTTTTCCATTCGGGCTGTCTCCCTGGGGATGGGAAGCCATGATGGAAAAAGCCGAGGCAACTTGTTGTCCGTGCAACGACAACCCTGACGAGTGTGTCTGGCAGAGACTTTCGGTTACAGCGATGTGCCAAACGGCTCAGCCTGGCCTAGCCTGTGCAACAAGGAGACGAGGCCATGAGCCATACAACGATAGAGGCGATGCTGCGCGCCAGCCTGTGGGCGCCCACACTGCCACCGGACGAACTCGACCGTGTGGTCGCCGAGACGCGCGAACGCAAGGTGGCGCCCGGCGGTTATGCGATGCGTTGCGGCGACCCGGCGGAGCATTGGGTCGGCGTGATCGAGGGGCTGGTGAAGATGTCGGTGACGCAGGCCGACGGGCGCCAGTCGACGTTTACCGGCGTAACCGACGGCGGCTGGGCCGGCGAAGGCTCTCTGCTGAAGCCGGGGCGCTGGCGCTACGACGGCGTCGCGGTGCGGCCCACGCGGCTGGCGTACATGCCACGCACCACCTTCCAGCGGCTGGTGTCGACGCACCTGGCCTTCAACCACTTCCTGCTGTCGCACCTGAATGCGCGGCTGAGCATGTTCATAGGCCTGGTCGAGTACGACCGGCTGCTCGGCCCCGACGCGCGCGTGGCGCGCTGCCTGGCCAGCCTGTTCGACTCGAACCTGTATCCGCACACCTGCCCCTTCGTGCAGATGAGCCAGGAAGAAATCGGCCTGCTGTCCGCGGTGTCGCGCCAGCGCGCGAACGAGGCGCTGCATGCACTGGAGCGGGCAGGCTTGCTGCGCGTGGGCTTCGGCGGCGTGACGGTACTGGACCTGCCGGGGCTGCGCGCCTATTCCAGCGCGCGCCAGGGGCAGCGGCTGGCATTGAAGGCGGCGTGACCATGCGCATGGCCTCGCGCAGTCTCGGCTGGGTTGCGGGCTGCGGCGTGTTGGTGATCGCGCTGGCGGCGTGGTGGCTCGATGGACCGCCTGCCGGCGGCGAGGGCACCGGCGCCCTGCCGGCCGGCTTCGATGCGGCGCCCCTGCCTTGCGCGCAGGTGCTGGGCTGCGCGGCGCAGCGCGTGATGGGCGATGCAAGCGGCCAGTGCCGGCCGCAGATCGAGCAGCAAGCGGTTTTCACGCCGCGCTGGACGCACGCCAGCGGCGAGAGCATCTTCAGGGACTATGCGTGGCTGCAGCGCGAGCGCGGAACGATCACCTTCATGGGCAGCTACGCCGAGTTCCAGGATGCCAGCGGCCGCTTCGGGCCGGTGGCTTACGAGTGCGACTACGACCCCGCGTCGCGGCAGGTGCTGGGCGTGCGGGTCAAGACGGCGGGCTGAAGGCTGCAGGCGCTTCGGTTAGAATACCGGGCTTCGCACCACGCGAACCGAATTCAGGAGCGGTGGCAGAGTGGTCGAATGCGCCGGACTCGAAATCCGGTATACGGTTTACCGTATCGAGGGTTCGAATCCCTCCTGCTCCGCCAGGATCTCGTCTACAGAGGTCCATTGAAGTCCCCCACAGCAGCAAAAGGCCTTGAGAGATCAAGGCTTTTTGTCTTCTGAGGTCCATGTGGGTCCACTGCGATCCACGACCTTATCGGGGTACGAACCGGGGTATCGAGGCAGTTGTCAAGCGACACCAATTCTTGCGGGATACGGCGACAGATAGAGTTGCGGATCGGCAGTTCGTCGGGCTGGTTTGGTTGTTCAATGGTTTCGTGTTCTCGCGCAGCCGGGCCGCGAGCGGCCTGGCTGCGCGCGGTGCCGG
>JACRAY010000025.1 GCA_016213325.1 Burkholderiales bacterium
GGCGTCGCGCGCCATTCGCGGACATTGACGCACGAGTCGCGGCGCCGCGATACTGACTTCGTGCAACAAATTGGCTCGCCACCGTGGATGCCGGATCAAGTCCGGCATGACAAAACCTTCTGCCGCGCGGACTCCTAGCCTGCTCGACTGCCTGGTCGTCGGGGGCGGCGCGGCCGGGCTGGTCGCGGCCATGTACCTGGGCCGCTACCGCCGCAACGCGCTGGTGGTCGATGCCGGTGCGAGCCGCCTCGCCAAAATCCCCCGGTCCCGCAACGTTCCCGGCTTCCCGCAAGGCATAGCCGGCAGCGAGCTGCACGCGAAACTGAAGGAGCAGGCCCTGCAGTTCGGCGCAAGGCTGGAGCAGGCCTGCGTGGACAGCCTGCAGGTGCTGGACGGCGAAGGCTTCGAAGCTTGCGCCGGCGAGCGGCGCTGGCGCGCCCGCTTCGTCCTGCTGGCCACCGGCGCCTGCGACATCGAGCCCGAGCTGGAGGGCCTGGCGAGCGCCCTGCAGGCCGGCCAGGTGCGCTACTGCCCCGTGTGCGACGGCTATGAAACGCAGGGCCGCCGCGTGGCGGTGCTGGGCCGCGGCGAACACGGCCTGCGCGAAGCCCTGTTCGTGGCCGGCTTCGGCAACGAGGTGACCTGGCTGGCGCTCCAGTCGCAGGATGAGGTGGCGGCGCCGCACCTGGAGCGGCTGCGCGAGCGCGGCGTGCGCATCGCCGCAAGCGTGCCTCGCGCGGTGCGCTGCCTGCCGGGGCGCGGTGTCGAGGTGGAACTGCGCGACGGCCGCGTGCTGGCTTTCGACGTGCTGTACCCTGCGCTCGGCATCATCCACGCGTCGGGCCTCGCTACGCGGCTCGGCGCGAGGGGCCAGGAGGACGGCCAGCTGCTGGTGGACGCGCACATGCAGACCACGGTCAGCGGCCTGTACGCAGCGGGCGACGTGGCGGTGGACCTGAACCAGGTCAGCGTGGCCGCGGCGCATGCTGCCATTGCGGCCACGGCGATCCACAATCGGCTTCCATGATCCCAGGCAACCAGCACGAACTCGGCCGCCCGCCCGGCGGCTGGCGCCGCCGCATGTACGAGGTGATCTTCGAGTCGGAGACGCCCGCGGGCCGGCTCTTCGACAAGGTCATCGTCACGGCCATCCTGGTGAGCGTGGCGGTCGTCATCGCCGACAGCGTGGAGGCGTGGCACCTGCGCTACCGCGTGGCTTTCGACTCGCTGGAGTGGCTGTTCACGGTGCTGTTCACGGTGGAGTACATCGCCCGCCTGGTGTCGGTGGAGCGGCCGCTGCGCTATGCGCGCAGCTTCTTCGGCGTCGTCGACCTGCTGGCGGTGCTGCCCACCTACCTGGCGCTGTTCGCGCCGGAACTGCATGCGCTGATCGACGTGCGCATCCTGCGGCTGCTGCGCATCTTCCGCATCTTCCGGCTCACGCACTTCGTCGCGGAGTACCAGATGCTCGGCGAGGCGCTGCTGGCGAGCCGGCGCAAGATCATGGTCTTCCTGGCGGCCGTGCTGATGGTGGTGCTGGTGCTCGGCACGCTGCTGTACGTGGTGGAAGGGCCGCAGCACGGCTTCAAGAACATCCCCACTTCCGTCTACTGGGCGATTACCACCATCACCACGGTGGGATTCGGCGACATCACCCCCAAGACCGACCTGGGGCGGCTGATCGCGTCGGTGATGATGCTGATCGGGTGGGGCACGCTGGCTGTGCCCACCGGCATCGTCACGGCCGAAATGACCATGCGGCGGCACGTGCAGCCGCCGGGTTTTGTGCGGGCCTGCCGGGCCTGTGGGGCGAGCGGCTACGGCCCCGAGGCGCGGTTCTGCCAGATGTGCGGCACGGCGCTGCCGGCTCCTGAATCCGGGTTAGACGCAGTAGGCAAACCGCCCGGCTTGGGCTAGGGTTACGGCTCTCCCAAAGACGGAGGCTTCCATGCTGAGATTCGTTTCCGCAGTCGCGCTGCTCGCCTTCTCCGCTGCCGCGTTCGCCGGCAGCTGCCCCAACGAGATGAAGGCGATCGACGCCAAGCTCGCGACCAAGCCGCAGATGTCCAAGGCGGACATGGACAAGGTCATGAAGCTGCGTGCCGACGGCGAGGCCGAGCACAAGGCCGGCAAGCACACCGAGTCGATGAAGTCGCTGGGCGAAGCCAAGAAGATGCTGAAGATCTAGGTGACGTCGGCTCCGCGCTGCGCCAGCAGGCTGCGCAGCACGGACCGGTGGCACTTGCCTTCATCTTCGCAGTAGCACCCGAGCGCCAGCGAAGCCTGGTGCGACAGGGCCGCCAGCAGGTCCAGCAGGCGGCTGGCGTCGGCCTGCTTCATTTCGGCTTCGAACTTGCGCGTGAACTGCTTCCACTGCCTGTCGTCGCTGGCGGCCAGGCCCTGCGCGACCAGCTCCGCGCTGGGTGAGAGCTGCGGCAGCCACACGTCGTAGTAGTCGCGCGTGGCGAACTCCGCCTTCGGCACGCCGCGCGGCGGACGGCGCACCGTGCCCAGGCGCAGGCCTTCGCCGGCGGCACGCGGGGTTCCAAGTTGCACGATGCGGATGGCCATGGGTCGCCTGTGTCGCGCTATTCTGCACCCTTGGACGGTTCACTTTGCGCGGAGGGCCCCGATGGCAACGCTGGACGACGAGATTGCGCGGCACCTGGCCGAAGCGGCTGCCTCGGGCGAGCTGCAGGCCGCCCCCAGCTACGGCAAGCCATTGGCGCAGATGGAGGGCTGGGACGACACGCCCGAGACGCTCCGGCTGGCCTTCAAGATGCTGAAGGACGCGGGCTTCGCGCCGCCCGAGATCGCGCTGTTCCACGAGCGCGCGCAGTTGCGGGCCGAGTGCGAGGCCGCTTCCAGCGAGGCGGAACGCGCCCGGCTGCTGAAGGCATTGAGCGAGCTGGAGCAGAAGATCTCGCTCAGGCTGGAGGCGCTGCGCGTCAACGGGAACCTGTGACGCCATGGCGATAGCGCTCGACCACTTCATCGTCTCCGCTAAGGACCAGCGCGCGTCGGCGAAGCTGCTCGGCGAGATTCTCGGCGTGCCGTGGAGCGAGACCGGCGTGGGGCCGTTTTCGCCGGTCTACCTGAACGACGGCCTCACGCTGGACTTCATCGACGACGCGGGCGAGCTGCCCATCGAGCACTTCTGCTTCCGGGTGAGCGATGCGGAGTTCGACGCGATCCTGGCGCGACTGAAGGAGAAGGGCATCGCCTATCGAAGCTCGGTGCGCGGCCCGCAGGACATGCAGGTCGGCGAGCTGGGAGGCGGGCGGCTCGTCTACTGGAACGTGCCGGATGGGCACCAGTGGGAGATGCTGACGGTCAGCTACGCGCGACGGCCCTGAGCTGGGGTTGGCACCCCAGCCTACGGAGTGCCGCGTGCTATGCCTCGCGTGTAGGCTGGGGTGCAACCCCAGCGTTGCGATGCTCGATGTTGGACACCACCCGCGCATACCGTTGCGAACTCCAGTACGCCGATGCCCAGTCGATCAGCACCACGATGCGGTTGCGAAAGCCGATCAGGAAGTAGATGTGCGCGAACAGCCAGAACAGCCACGCGAACAAGCCGCTGAAGCGCAGGTTGCCGGCCGGCAGCGTGAGGTCCACCACCGCGGAATTGCGGCCTATGGTTGCGAGGTTGCCGTAGTCGCGGTAGCGAAACGGCCGCGTCGCTTCGCCGCGCAGCCGCCGCAGGATGTTGGCGGCTGCCGTGCGGCCCATCTGCTTGGCGCCGGGTGACACGCCGGGCACCGGGCGCGGTTCCTTGCCGGGGGCGTAGCTCTTCGCGGAAGCCAGGTCGCCGATGACGCTGATCTCCGGATGGCCCGGCAGCGACAGGTCGGGCTCGACGACGATGCGGCCCGCGCGGTCGGACTGCGCACCCGTGGCCTCAGCCAGCTGCTTGCCCAGCGGCGACGCGGCCACGCCGGCTGCCCACACGATGCACTTGCTGTCGATGCGATAGGGCTCGCCCGCCGCGGGCTCCACCTGCAGGCCGCCGGCGTCGATGGCCGTCACGCGCGCCGCCAGGCGCACGTCGACACCCAGCGCCTCGAGCTGCTTCTTCGCGCTTTCGCTCAGGCTCTCCGGCATGGCCTGCAGCACGCGCGGGCCGCCCTCCAGCAAGAGGATCTTCGCGCCCGACGGGTCGATGTGGCGGAACTCGCCGGGCAGGGTTTCGCACGCGATCTCGGCCAGCGTGCCTGCCATCTCCACGCCGGTCGGCCCGCCGCCGATCACCACGAAGGTGAGCCAAGCGGCGCGCTTCGCGGGGTCGACTTCCTTTTCGGCTTCCTCGAAAGCCAGCAGGATGCGCCGCCGCACCTCGAACGCATCGTCCAGCGTCTTCAGGCCCGGCGCGTACGCAGCCCAGTCGTCGCGGCCGAAGTAGCTGTGAGTGGCTCCGGCGGCGACGATGAGGTGGTCGTAGGGCAGCGCGGCGCCGTCCTTCACCAACACTCCGCGCTGCACCGGATCGATGGCCGTCACTTCGCCCAGCAGCGTGGTCACGTTGGCTTGCTTGCGAAACAGGAAGCGCACCGGCGCGGCGATGGCCGGCGCCGAGAGCCCTGCCGTGGCCACCTGGTACAGCAGCGGCTGGAACAGGTGGTGGTTGGTGCGGTCGACGAGCGTGATGTCGACGTCGGCCTTGCGCAGGGCGCGGGCGGCTTCCAGGCCCCCGAACCCGCAGCCGACGATCACCACGCGCGGCCTCTCGTTGTTGTTCGCTGGCATGCACGAATTATGCGAGTGTGGGATGCTCCCTTCCATGACAGGGAAATTGAAGCTATCGGTGCTGGACCAGTCGGTGGCCGGCGTGGGTCGGCCGCAGGACGAATCGATCCGCAACACGGTGGCGCTGGCGCAGCATTGCGAGGCGCTGGGCTATTCGCGCTTCTGGCTGAGTGAGCACCACAGCCTGCCGACCATCGTGGGCACGGCGCCCGAGGTGCTGATGGCGGCCATCGCGGCGACGACGCAGCGCATCCGCATCGGCAGTGCGGGCGTGATGCTGCCGCACTATTCGCCGTTCAAGGTGGCGGAGCAGTTTCGGGTGCTCGATGCGCTGGCGCCGGGCCGCATCGACCTGGGCGTGGGACGCGCGCCGGGCAGCGACCATCGCACGGCGATGCTGCTCAACCCGGACACGCGGGCGTCGGAGCGGTTTCCGCAGCAGGTGATGGAACTGCGCGCGTGGATCCACGGCGAGGAGATGCCGGAGGGCCACGCCGGGCACGGCATCCAGGCGTTGCCGATGGCGACGACGGTGCCGCAATTGTGGATGCTGGGGAGTTCGGGTTATGGCGCGCAGCTGGCCGCGCATCTCGGCCTGCCCTATGCCTTTGCGCACTTCATCGCGGAAGACGCCGCGCAGCAGGCCATGGAGCTGTACCGGCACATGTTCACGCCCGGGCTCATCGGCAAGCCGCAGGCGGCCGTGTGCGTGTGGGCGCTGGCCGCCGACACCGAGGAGGAAGCGTGGCACCTGTTCAAGAGCCGCGAGCGGGCGCGCATGGATCGCAACCTGGGCCGCTTCGGGCCGCTGCTGCCGCCGGAGCAGGCCGAGCGCGCGTACGCACCGGCCGAACTCGCGGCGCGCGAGGACCTGCGGCGCAAGGTGATGGTGGGTACGGCGAAGCAGGTGGGCGAGCGCCTGCGCGCGCTGGCCGCCGACCTGCAGGTGGAAGAGGTCGCCGTCATCACGTGGACGTGGGACCCGGCGGCGCAGCGGCAATCGTACGAGTTGCTGGCGCGCGAGTTCGGCCAATAATTCGAATCTGACCCCCATTAATGGAGTCCCCGATGCTGTTCCCGACGACCATTGCGGGCAGCCTGCCCAAGCCGGGCTGGCTCGCCGAGACCAACAAGCTGTGGCCGCGCTGGCGCGCCGAGGGCGACGCACTGCGCGAAGCGAAGGCCGACGCGACGCTGCTGTGGATCAAGGCGCAGGAGGACGCGGGGCTCGACGTGGTGACCGACGGCGAGCAGTCGCGCCAGCACTTCGTGCACGGCTTCCTTGAGCAGGTGGCCGGCATCGACTTCGAGCACAAGGTCGAGATGGGCATCCGCGCCGACCGCTACAAGGCGATGGTGCCGCAGGTGGTGGCGCCGCTGAAGCTGAAGGGGCGGGTGCATGAATTCGAGGCGCGGCTCGCGCGTGCGCACACCACGAAGAAGCTGAAGTTCACGCTGCCCGGGCCCATGACCATCGTGGACACGGTGGCCGACCAGTACTACGGCGACCGCGTGAAGATGGCCTTCGCCTTCGCCGAGCTGCTGAACCAGGAAGCGCTGGCGCTGCAGGCCGACGGCGTGGACATCATCCAGTTCGACGAGCCCGCGTTCAACGTCTACATGAAGGACGCCGCCGACTGGGGCGTGAAGGCGCTGGAACGCGCGGCGCAGGGGCTCACCTGCACGACCGCCGTGCACATCTGCTACGGCTACGGCATCCAGGCCAACGTCGACTGGAAGAAGACGCTGGGCGAGGAGTGGCGGCAGTACGAGCAGGTGTTCCCCGCGCTCGCCGCATCGTCCATCGACCAGGTGAGCCTGGAGTGCTACCACTCGCACGTGCCGCCCGACCTGATGGCCTTGTTGAAAGGCAAGGACGTCATGGTCGGCGTGATCGATGTCGCCAGCGACGAGGTGGAGACGCCCGAGCAGGTGGCCGACACGATCGGCCGCGCGTTGCAGTTCGTGGCCAAGGACCGGCTGGTGCCCTGCACCAATTGCGGCATGGCGCCGATGGCGCGTGAAATGGCGCTGAAGAAGCTCGATGCGCTGGCGAAGGGCGCGGCGCTGGCGCGCCAGCGCTTCGGTGCTACTTGAGCGTCGTAGGGTGGGCAGCTCCGCTGCCCACCTGGCTCACTTCAACGACTTCAAATACAGGTGCAGCGCCTTCACATCCACCTCGCTCATGTTCTTCAGCGAGGCGAAGGGCATCACCTGCACCGCTGAACCGTCGGCGCGCTTGCCGGTGCGGAACAGCGTGAGGAAAGCCTCGGCCTTGTCGTAAGCCGGCATCACCGAGCCTTCTCCCGGCGCCAGACGCGACGCCGGCGGCCAGTCGGGCGGGCCGCCGGGAATGCGGCCGCCGGTGAGCTGCGGCCCATGGCAGCCCAGGCACATGTTGGCCACGTACTTGCCGTGTTCGGCCGTCACGCCCTCGGCCACAGGCTGCGCCGGCGGCAGCGTGTGGTCGATCTTGGCAGCGGCGTCCTGGATCATCCCCAGGCCATAGAGCACGCGAACGGGCGTGGGCAGGTCGACGATGCCGGGCCCGCCCGAAGCGGGCGGCATCTGCTTGATGTAAGAGACCAGCGATGCCAGGTCGTCGTCGGTGAAACGGTTGTAGTCCTCGCTGGGCATGATCATCAGCGGGCGTCCGGCGGGATGCACCCCGTGGCGGATGGCCCGCACCCAGTCTTCGGGCTTGTAGCCCGCGACCACGTTGCCGGGACCCGGCGAGATGTTCGGCCCGCGGATACGCAGCGACCCGTTGTCCACGAAGGTGTTGCCGCCCCCGTTGGCGCCATGGCAGTCGGCGCAGCCGCGTGACGCGAACAGGTACTTGCCGCGCTCCAGCGAAGCCGCGTCGGCTTTCAGCGCCACCGGCTTCACCGGCACGTCGAGCTTGCGCGACATGCGGCTGTCGGCGGCGCGCAGCCCCACCAGCAGCACGCCCGCCGCGAGCACCGCCAGGCCGCCGAGCACCCAGGCAGACCATGTGAACCATCTTCTCATTCCCTCGCCTCCTCCTGGCCGAAGCGGCATTTCAGCACCGTAAGGCGACAGTTGCAACTCGCCGTGCCAGAATCAGGCACGATGAATGATGTAGCCATCCTGGTCGTCGAGGACAACCCCGACCACCGGGAACTGATCGTCGCCGCGCTGGCCGACCGCTGCGGCCGCGCGCGCATCGCCACTGCGGCCGACGGCCTGGAGGCGCTGGACTTCATGTTGTGCCGGGGCCCGCACAGCGAGCGCGACGTGCGCAAACAGCCGCGCCTGGTGGTGCTGGACCTGAAGATGACGCGCATGGACGGCCTGCAGGTGCTCAAAGCCATGCGGGCCGACCCGGCCACGGCTTCGGTGCCGGTGGTCATGCTGTCCGGCGTGACCGACAAGCAGGAGCTCGACAGCTGCTACGAGGCCGGCGCCAACAGCGTGGTGCGCAAGTCGATGGACTTCGACGAACTGCGCACGAAGATGGTCAAGGCCTACGACTACTGGATCACCGTCAACGAGGCCAACCGGCACTCGCGCGTCTGACACGCCGACTTCGCGCCCGCCTACAAGGCTCATCCTTGGGCGCGGCTACAACGTCCGGCATGAAGTTCTCGCGCCAGCTCGTCGTCACCCTTGCCGTCATTGCCGTCGCCGTCGCGGCCCTGGTGGCCGCCTGGCTGACCGTGCAGGAACACCAGGGCCGGCCCGACCGGCCGCTCGACGTGCCGGTGGTGCGGGCACCGCCCATCGGCCAGCCCGACACCGCCGTTGTTGGCGGCCCGCCTAGCCGGCCGACACCTGCAGCACCAGCTTCCCGAAATTCCCGCCCGTGAAGAGCTTGGTCAGCGCCTCGGGGAAGTTCTCGATGCCTTCCACCACGTCTTCCTTGCTCTTCATGCGGCGGTCCTTCAGGTAGCCCGCCAGCTCCGCAATGGCCGCGGGGAAACGGTCCACGTAGTCGAACACCACCATGCCTTCCATGCGGGCGCGGTTGACCAGCAGCGACATGTAGTTCTTCGGCCCCTGCATGGCCTGCATGTTGTTGTACTGGCTGATGGCCCCGCAGATCACGATGCGCGCCCCGCGCGCCAGCCGCGCGAGCGCTGCGTCGAGGATCTCGCCGCCCACGTTGTCGAAATAGACGTCGATGCCCTTGGGGCAGTGCTCCTTGAGTGCAGCCTTCACGTCGCCGGCCTTGTAGTCGATGCACGCGTCGAAGCCCAGCTCGCCCACGACCCAGTCGCACTTGTCGCGCCCGCCCGCGATGCCGACCACGCGGCAGCCCTTGATGCGGGCCAGTTGGCCCACGGTCTGGCCCACCGCGCCCGCGGCGCCGGACACCACCACGGTGTCGCCCGGCTTGGGCTGGCCGATGTCCATCAGGCCGAAGTAGCCGGTCATGCCGGGCATGCCCAGCACGTTGAGCCACTGCGTGATGCTGCCCAGGCGCGGATCGATCTTCGCCAGCCCCGCCTTGCGTGCATCCGCCTCGCCGAAGCGCGCGTACTCCTGCACACCGAGCGCGCCGGTGACCAGGTCGCCTTCCTTCAGGCGGTCGCTGCGCGAAGCGACCACGCGGCCGATGCCGCCGGCGCGCATCACGTCGCCCAGGGCGACCGGTGCGATGTAGCTCTTGGCGTCGTTCATCCAGCCGCGCATGGCCGGGTCGAGCGACAGCGCCAGGGTCTTGACGACAACTTCGCCGTCGCCGGGCTCGGCCACGGCTTCGGTGGTGAACGACCAGTCGTCGCGCGTGGGCAGGCCGGTGGGACGGCGCGCCAGGCGGACCTGGCGGTTGGACAGGGAGGCAAGGGCGGACATGATGGCTTTCGTGCGGCGGTGCGGCATGGTAGGTGACACCGAAGCTGTCAGCAGTCTCGCGCGTGACGGTGCACGTCGCGCAGGCCCTGTGCTGTAATGAAACCGGAGGGGAAGACGACTGATGAGCAGGCCGCTCGGTGGCCTTGCCGCGAAGGAGATTCGATGTCAGCGATTCCATCGTCCCTGGGGACGAAAGGAGCAGCCGTTTTGCGCTACGAGCGGGTCCGCTCGCACAGCATGGCGCTGGCGGCGCCCCTGTCGGCCGAAGACCAGTGCGTGCAGTCCATGCCCGACGCCAGCCCCGTCAAGTGGCACCTGGCGCACACCACGTGGTTCTTCGAAGCCGTGGTGCTGGTGCCGCATGCCGCGGGCTACCGGCCGTTCGATGCGCGCTTCTTCCACCTTTTCAATTCGTACTACGAAGCGCTCGGCCCGCGCCACCCGCGGCCGCAGCGCGGGCTGCTCACGCGGCCTTCGCTGGACGAGGTGCATGCGTATCGCGCGCACGTGGATACAGCCATGTACGCGTTCATCGACGGCGCATCCGCTGGAGCAGCCGCCCTCATCGAGCTGGGCCTGAACCACGAGCAGCAGCACCAGGAACTGATACTCACCGACGTGCTGCATGCGTTGTCATGCAACCCGCTGCTGCCGGCTTATCGGGCCGCGGAGCGCTTGCGGCTGGCCGGCGAGGCGGCGCCGCTGGACTGGCTGGATGGCCCGTCCGGCGTCGTCGAGGCCGGCCATGCCGGCGACGGCTTCGCCTTCGACAACGAGACACCGCGGCATCGCGTGCTGCTGGCGCCGTATCGCATCGCCGACCGGCTGGTGACGTGCGGCGAGTATGCCGAGTTCATGGCCGATGGCGGCTACGAGCGGCCCACGTGGTGGCTGTCCGACGGCTGGGCCACGGTGCAGGCACGAGGCTGGCGCGCGCCGGCCTACTGGGTGCCGCCGGGTGACCCGCGCGCACCATCGGCCAAGTGGCAGGTGTTCGGCCTGGGCGGCGTGCAGCCTTTCGACGCCGCGGCGCCGGTGCGCCACCTGAGCTTCTACGAAGCCTCGGCTTACGCGCAATGGGCCGGTGCGCGCCTGCCCACCGAATTCGAGTGGGAGGCGGCCAGTGCCCTCCCTGGCTTCAGGCAGGCCACCAACCACGCCTGGCAGTGGACCCGCTCGTCCTACGACCCCTATCCCGGTTTCCGGCCGCTGGCCGGTGCCGTCGGCGAATACAACGGCAAGTTCATGGTGGGCCAGCTCGTGCTGCGCGGCAGCAGCGCCGCCACGCCCGAGGGCCACACCCGGCCCACTTACCGCAACTTCTTTCCGCCTGCGTCGCGCTGGCAGATGACCGGCCTGCGGCTGGCAAAGGACGCATGATGCTGATGCCGACAGCACGCCACCAGCTGGTGGCGGAAGTTCCGCAAGGCTCTTTCGCCCACGACCTCGCCAGCGCCTTCGCGCAGCAGCCGCACACGATCTCGCCGAAGTACTTCTACGACGAGGCGGGGTCGCAGTTGTTCGACCGCATCTGCGAACTGCCCGAGTACTACCCCACGCGTACTGAAGTCGGCATCCTGCAAGAGCGCGCCCTTGACATCGCGGCACTGGCGGGGCCGCGCGCCGAGATCGTCGAATTCGGCGCCGGTTCCCTGCGCAAAGTGCGGCTGCTGCTCGATGCGTTCGACCGGCCGTCGCGCTACCTGCCTATCGATATTTCGGGCGAGTACCTCGCCCATGCGGCGGCGGCCTTGCGCCACGAGTACCCCGCACTCGACGTCCACCCGGTCGTCACAGACTTCACGCAGCGCATCCAGCTGGGCACATCGCCGTCTGGCACCGGCATGCGCGTGGGCTTCTTTCCCGGCTCGACCATCGGCAACTTCACGCCGCAAGAGGCGCTGCAGTTCCTGGCCGGCGCGGCGCAGGCACTGCGCGGTGGCGCGCTGCTGCTAGGGGCCGACTTGGTGAAAGACCCGGCGCTGCTGCACGCGGCCTACAACGACTCGCAGGGCGTCACGGCGGCGTTCAACCTCAACCTGCTGGCGCGCGCCAACCGCGAACTGGGCACGGGCTTCGAGCTGGACCGCTTCGCGCACTACGCCTTCTACCACCCGGTGCAGCAACGCATCGAAATGCACCTGGTGAGCCGCTGCCGGCAGGTGGTCGACGTCTGCGGCCGCCAGTCCGAGTTCGACGAGGGCGAGACGCTGCACACCGAGAACTCGTACAAGTTCACCGTCGACGGTTTGCGGGCGGTGGCCATCCGCGCCGGCTTCCGGCCCGGCCCGGCGTGGACCGACCCCGACCGCCTGTTCAGCGTGCACTGGCTCTGGGCGTAAGGTCCGGCGCGGCGCGCGCGACCCACGCGAATGAATTCGACCATCCAGGCAGACGCCGCCATCATCGGCGCGGGGCAGGCGGCCCCCTTCCTCGCCACGGCCCTGGCCAAGCGCGGCCAGCGCACGGTGCTCATCGAGGGCCGCGCGCTGGGCGGCACCTGCATCAATGACGGCTGCACGCCCACCAAGACACTGCGCAAGAGCGCGCGCGTGGCCTGGCT
This sequence comes from Burkholderiales bacterium, assembly GCA_016213325.1. Lineage (GTDB taxonomy): Bacteria > Pseudomonadota > Gammaproteobacteria > Burkholderiales > Burkholderiaceae_C > Ramlibacter. Next base: position 12,128 of record JACRAY010000025.1, read on the forward strand.
CGCGCGGCGTGCGGGCGAGTTCGGTGTGCGGACCGGGCCGGTGGAAGTCGACTTCGCGGCGGCCATGGAGCGCATGCAGGCGCGGGTGGACAGCTCGCGCGAGGGACTGCGGGCCTGGCTGGCGGGAGAGCCCAACATCACCGTGCTCGACGCGTGGGGCTCGTTCGTCGGCCGCCGGGGCGAGGACTTCGAGCTGTCGGCCGGCGCTACGACAATTCTGGCGCGGCAGGTCTTCCTCAACACCGGCACGCGCCCCTTCGTGCCGCCGATTCCGGGCCTGGCCGATGTTGCGCACCTGGACAACGAGTCGTTGCTGAAGCTGCGCGAACGGCCTGCGCACCTGCTGGTGATCGGCGGCAGCTACATCGGGCTGGAGATGGGGCAGATCTTCCGCCGGCTGGGCAGCATGGTGACCGTGATCGAGGCTTCGCCGCGCATCACGGTGCGCGAGGATGCAGACGTGAGCGAGTGCATCGCGTCCTTTCTCTCGGCGGAAGGCATTGCCATCGTGCAAGGCCGGCCGATCGAACGCGTCATGCGCGATGGCGCGGGGGTGGCCGTGCAGGTGGGCGGGCGGCGCATCGCGGGCTCGCATGTGCTGGTGGCCACAGGCCGCGTGCCCAACACCGCCCGCCTCAACCTGCCGGCGGTCGGGGTGGAAACCGATGCGCGTGGGTATGTGCCCACCAATGGAAAGCTCGAGACGAACGTGCCGGGCATCTGGGCGCTGGGCGACATCAACCGGCGCGGGGCCTTCACGCACACGAGCTACCACGACCACGAGATCGTGCGGGCCAACCTGGCAGGCGGTGCGCGCTCGGCCGACGACCGCACCATGGCCTATGCGATGTTCACCGACCCGCCGCTCGGCCGCGTGGGCCTGTCGGAAACCGAGGCCCGCGCCAGCGGCCGCCGCATGTTGATGGCCACCTACGACATGAAGGACGTGAGCCGCGCCAAGGAAGAAGGCGAGACCACGGGCTTCGTGAAGCTGCTGGTGGACGCCGAAACGGGCCGCTTTGCCGGCGCCGCCATGATCGGCATCGAGGCCGACGAGATCATCCAGGTGATCAGCAACTTCATGGCCACGGGCGCTTCGCACCGCGTGATGATGGATGCGCTGCCGGTGCACCCCACCGTGGCCGAGTTCCTGCCGACCATCCTGCGGCAGCTCAAGCCGCTGGCTTGAAGTAGTTCAGGCGCGAGGCGACCTGCGTGAAGCCGCAGCGGTTCATGTTGGCGAGCGAAGGGTTGGCTTCGCCGCCGGAGGTCGGCTCTCCCGTTTCCGTCACGACGTGGATCGCACCGGCCCCCCCCGCGTCGGTGATCCGGCGCGCCATCAGCGCCGCTTGCCCGCGCCGGCCGCGATGGCCCTCGGCCACGGAACCGATGCCCAGCCACGCTGCATCACCCCGAACCCAGAGGACGCCGCCACCCACGAGCTGCACGCCATCGTAGAGGCCGTACATGCGCCACGGGCCGTCCTGCAGGGCACCCAGCCAGTCGACCATGAATGGCGGCATGCCGAACGCCTGCACGGCGATGGCGGCTGCCTCGCGTGCAGCGTCGCCTTGCACGGGTTCGATGGCCAGTGGTGTGTCGAACTGCGGCGGGGCGTCGGGGCTGCGCAGCATCTTGGCCCAGCTTGCGCGCCGGGGCCTGCGCCAGCCCGAGGCTTCGAGGCGCTCGCCCATGCCCTGCGGCATGCCCAGCGGGTTCCAGTGCAGCCACCAGTCCTTGATGCCGGCGTCGCGGAACACGGCTTCGATGGCTTCGGCGGCGTCGGTCGTTGCAAGCCCGCGCAGCCCGAGCCCGATGGCGCGGTTGAATATGGGCGTGGGCAGGCCCGGCGCGAGCAGGAGGGTGGCGCCGGCCACTTCCGCCGTGCGCAGTCCGAGCCGTGCGGCCAGCCCCGCGGGTGCAGCCGCATACATGTCGCAGAACGCCTGCGTTTCGGCATCGTCGGCGATGCGCGCGGCTTCGAAAGCCGTGAGCCCGGCCATGGCCATCTGCCCACTCCTAAACCAGCGAGGCCGACTCGCCGTTGGACGCGCCGACGGCGAAGTCGACACCGAACTCGGTGGCGGCGCCCAGGTTGTACGCCATCACCTGGGCCAGCTCCTGGCTCGACTGGAACATCATCCCCAGCCACAGGGTGACCTTGCCGGTGTCGAACACCTGCAGCACGGCGCGCATGCCCAGCGTCGGATCGCCCAGGACGATGCGATTGCAGACGATCAGCTGCGTGCCGGACTGGCCGGCGTCGAAGACATACCGCTCGGCGGTATGCAGGTCGATGCCGGTCTGCCGGCACAGCTCGTTCAAGTCCTCGAACTCGCCGCGGCGGGTGAGGGGATAGTAGGTCGTCATGCGGTCCGGTCCACTATACGCGCCCTGGGCGGCAGCAGCAGTAAGCTCGGGTCCATGGACCAGCTGCGCCCCGCCTACACCTACCCCGACCAGTTGCCCAGCCTGCTGCGCCAGCAGGGCTACGCCGTGCTCAGCCCGCAGGGCGTGGCCGAGCTGACCGGCTGCGCGGTGCCCGAGCTGGTGGCGCTGCAGCCTTCCTGGGACGACCTGCCGCCCGACAACTACCTGAAGGACGGCGGGCGGTACCGGCGCCGCCGGCATTCGTGCTTCGTGGTGCAAGGCAGTGAAGTCACCCAGGCCCCGCATCGTGCGCACTGGCAGCCGGTGGAATACAACGCGCTGCACGGCGGCATGCAGCGCTGGTTCGAGCCGGTGGCGCCCGAGGTCGCGTCCGCCCCGCCATGGACCTGCGTGCTGCGCGAACTGGCGCGCGTCGCATCCGGCCTGAAGGGCGTGCAGCCGTGGTACGTCGAGGCGCACCAGTTCCGCATCGACACCGAAGGCGGCATCGGCCGCCCCACGCCCGAGGGCGCGCACCGCGACGGCGTGGACCTGGTGGCGGTGTTCCTGGTGGGCCGCTACGGCATCAAGGGGGGCGAGACCCGCGTGTTCCAGGCCGACGGTCCGGCCGGCCAGCGCTTCACGATGGCCGAGCCGTGGAGCCTGCTGCTGCTGGACGACGAGCGCGTCATCCACGAGTCGACGCCGATCCAGCCATTGCAGGGACGCGGCCACAGGGATACGCTGGTGCTGACGTATCGCGCTGGGGGGTTCCAGGGCGAATGACGCTTGAAAGGAGAGCGGCCATGTTCACGCACATCCTCGTTCCGGTCGATGGTTCCGGCGCCTCGCTGAAGGCGGTGGAAAAGGCAGCGGGCCTTGCCAGGGCGTTCGGCAGCAGGCTGAGCCTGCTGAGCGTGATCGACGTGTACCCCTTCGTCGGCATCGGCGCCGACTACGCTTTCGGCCAGGCCGAGTACCTGACTGCGGCGACGGCCAATGCCAACCAGTCGCTCGCCAAGGCCGAAGCGGCGGTGACGGCAGCGGGGCTGGCGTGCGAGAGGAAAGTGATCGAGGGGCACGTGGTGCACCAGGGCATCCTGGATTGCGCGAGCGCGCTGGGCTGCGACCTGATCGTGATGGGGTCGCATGGGCGGCACGGACTCGACAAGCTGCTGCTGGGCAGCACGACGCAGCGCGTGCTGGGGCATGCGAAGGTGCCGGTGCTGGTGGTGCAGGGGGATTAGACGACGCGGTCGCTGCGCAAAGCGGCGATGTCGGCTTCGCTGTAGCCCAGCTCCGAGAGGATTTCGTCCGTCTGTTCCCCCAGCCGCGGCGCAGGCCTGCGGATTGCTGCGCCCGACACGCCGACTGGATGCAGGGCCAGCGGATACTGCTGGTCCCCATACCACTGCGGCTGCAGCAGCCCCGCCGCCTGCACATGCGGATCATCCAGCGCTTCCTGCGGCGAGTACACCGGCCCGGCCGGCAGCTTGGCGGCGGCCAGCGCAGCGAGCACTTCGTCGCGCGTGCGTTCGCCACACCAGGCCGACATGATCTCGCTGATCGCCTCGCCGTTCCGCGCACGCGACTCGTCGTCCGCGAAGCGTGGGTCTTGCCGCAAGTCATTGCGGCCGGCCAGCTCGCACCAGCGGTCGAACATCGATTGCCCGATCGACTGCACCACCACCCAGCCCGTCTTCGTGCGGAACACGTCCACCGGTGCGGCGAGGAAGCTCCGGTTGCCTTGCGGTACCCGGTTGCGCTGCGTCACGGCCTGCTCGATCAGCAGCGAGTTGCTGATGTTGAGCGCCGATCGCAGCAGCGAGCCTTCGACCAGCTGCCCCCGGCCGGTGCGCTCGCGCATCCACAGCGCGGCCAGCACGCCGGTGGCGCAGGCTTGCGCGGTGTAGAAGTCGACGTAGTTGACGGCTGCACGCACGGGCGCGTCGGGCAGGCCCGACATGTACATCGCACCGCTCATCGCCTGCCCGATCGAGTCGAAGCCGGGCCGCTGCGCATACGGCCCCTCGGACCCATAGGCCGTCGCCACCACCAGCACCGCGCGTGGGTTGATCGCCTGCACGGTCTCCCAGTCGAGGCCCAGGCCCTTCAGCGTGCCGGGCGGCAGGTTGGCAACCACCACGTCGGCGCCCGCCAGCAGCTTGCGCACGACCTCGCGGCCGCGTGGCGCGGCCAGGTCCAGCGTGAGGCAGCGCTTGTTGCGGTTGACCTGCAGGTACAGCCCGCCTTCGCCCGAGGCGAGCACCGGCGGCACGCAGCGATCTTCACCTCCTGCAACACGCTCGACGCGGATGACGTCCGCGCCCATGTCGCCCAGCAGCGCGGCGCACCACGGGCCCGCGATGAAGCGGCCGAAGTCGAGGACGCGCATGCCTTGCAGCAACGCGTCCTGCGCCATGCTCAGGCGCGCTCGAAGATGGCCGCGATGCCTTGCCCGCCGCCGATGCACATGGTCACCAGCGCATAGCGGCCGCCGGTGCGCTTGAGCTCGTGCAGCGCCTTCACGGTGATGAGCGCGCCGGTGGCGCCGATCGGGTGGCCCAGCGAGATGCCGGAGCCGTTGGGGTTGACCTTGGCAGGGTCCAGGTCGAGGTCGCGCGACACGGCGCAGGCCTGCGCGGCAAAGGCCTCGTTGGCTTCCACCACGTCCATGTCCTTCACCTTCAGGCCGGCCATCTCCAGCACCTTGCGCGACGAAGGCACGGGGCCGATGCCCATGTACTTGGGGTCGACGCCCGCGTGCGCGTAGCCGACCAGGCGCGCCAGCGGCTGCAGCCCGCGCTTCTCGGCGACGCTGCGCTCCATCAGCACCACGGCGGCGGCCGCGTCGTTGATCCCCGAAGCGTTGCCGGCCGTCACCGTGCCGTTTTCCTTCAGGAACGCCGGCTTCAGCTTGGCCATGTCGTCCATCGTCACGCCGGTGCGGAAGTGCTCGTCGGTGTTGAACGTGACGTCGCCCTTGCGGCCCTTGCTGACCACGGGGACGATCTGCTCCTTGAAGTAGCCGGCGGCCGTCGCGCGCTCGGCGCGGTTGTGGCTTTCGACGGCCAGCCGGTCCTGGTCTTCGCGCGTGATGCCCCACTTGGCCGCGATGTTTTCGGCCGTCACGCCCATGTGGATGGTGTGGAACGGGTCGTGCAGCGCGCCGATCATCATGTCGACGAGCTTCGCGTCGCCCATGCGCGCACCCCAGCGGGCCGTCATGTCGGCATAGGGCACGCGGCTCATGTTCTCGGCGCCGCCGCCGATGGCGATGTCGCAGTCGCCCAGCAGGATGGCCTGCGAGGCCGACACGATGGCCTGGAGCCCCGAGCCGCAGAGCCGGTTGACGTTGAAGGCGGGCGTGCCTTCGCCGCAGCCGCCGTTGATGGCCGCCACGCGCGACAGGTACATGTCCTTCGGCTCGGTGTTCACCACGTGGCCGAACACCACGTGGCCCACTTCGGCACCTTCCACCTGCGCGCGCGCCAGCGACTCGCGCACGACGAGCGCGCCCAGCTGGGTGGGCGGCACGTCCTTCAGGCTGCCCCCGAAGGTCCCGATGGCGGTACGCACGGCACTGACGACGACGACTTCACGGCTCATGATGATTTCTCCAGGCGAAACACAAAATTCTAGGCGGCGGCGATTGCGCGGTGCTGACGGCGGTCAATCGCGCACGTCGGCCACCGGGTTGGCGCCGAAATCGGGGCGTTCCAGCCAGGCGAGCACGCGCGCGGCGGCTTCATCGGGCGAGCTCAAGGCGTTCTTGTCTTTCAGGCCGATGAAGTTGCCAATATCGGGGAAGCTCGCCGGGTCGGCGCTGCGCAACCGCGCCTGCATGTCGGTGTCGATCACGCCCGGCGCCAGCGAGCAGATGCGCGCGCCGTTCGGCTTGCCCGCTTCTTCCAGCGCGACGCAGCGCGAGAAGTGGTCCATGCCCGCCTTCGCCGCGCAGTACACCGCCTGCGACGCCATGGCGCGCCGACCGAGCCCCGAGCTGATGTTCAGGATGCGGCGCGGCACCTGCCACGAAGCGGTGGCGCGCAGGAATGCCCCGGTGAGCAGCAAGGGCGCTTCGAGGTCGACCCTGAGCGACTCGGACGCGTCGCTGGCGGGAATCTCGCCCAGCGGCGTGATGCGCGGCAACATGCCGGCGTTGTTGATGAGGGTGACCGAAGCGATGGACGTGGCGTCGCGCGACGCGAGCCATGTCTCCAGCCGGGCGGCTGCGGTCTCGGGCCGCGCCAGGTCCTGCTGCCACTGCTCGCAGGCCAGCGCTTCGTTGGACTTGCGCGAGATGCACAGCAGCTGGTGCCCGGCGGCCAGCAGTTGCTGCGCCATGGCAAAGCCCATGCCGCGCGAAGCGCCGGTGAGGATGGTGAGGGGCTGGGTCATGGTCAGGCCGCAACCACGATGGGAAAGCTCGCCTGCAGGCCGTCGCTGCCCGGCCTGAAGGCCACTGTCAGCGCTGCGCGGTCTTCGGCGCGCAGGCTGCGCCAGAGGAAGTCGCGCTCGTTGTTGGCGTCGCCTTCCACGTACAACTGGGTGGTGAGCAGCTCACGCTGCTGCAGCTTCACCTTCACATGGATGTGCGGCGTGCGGCCGCTGTACGGCGCCGGCCGGAGCGTGTGGAAGCGATAGCGGCCGTCGGCACCCGCGACGACCTTGCCGAAGCCCTGGAAAGCGGGGTCGGCCCGGCCGCGGTCGCCGGGATGGTGGTAGTGGCCCGCTTCGTCGCACTGCCAGATTTCGACTTGCGCGCCGCCCACCGGCTTGCCCTGCAGGTCGAGCACCTGCCCTTCGACCCAGGCAGGCGTGCCCTTGGTGTACCGCATGGCGCCGTTGCGCAGCAGGTCGAAGTCGCTGTCGGCCGGGATCTCCACCGGGTAGAACGGGCCCTCGGTCTGCCGCGGGGTCGCGCGCAGCCTGGTTTGCGCGTGCACTCGGGTCCAGCAGAAAGGCAGGGCGACCAGCGCTGCGGCAGCGGCGCGGCGCGACGGGTGGGGCAGGTGACGGGCCATCGGGGCTCCTAGAAGGGCACTCGGCTTTCGAATGCTATCGCTTCGCCGGACATCGGGTGGAACAACTGCAGCCCGGCCGCATGCAGCAGCAGGCGGGGGGCGGCGTCGCGCACTTCGGGTGGAGCGTACAGCGGATCGCCGAGGATGGGGTGGCCGATGGCCTGCAGGTGCACGCGCAGCTGGTGCGAGCGGCCGGTGAGGGGTTCGAGTTCGACGCGGGTGGAGTGGGGAAGGGACTCCATGACCCGCCACCGCGTCACGCTCGGCTTGCCCTTCTCCGCGTCCACCACCTGCCGCGGCCGATTCTCCCAGTCGACCGCCAGCGGCAGGTCGATGCGCTGCCAATCGCCGGGCGGCAACTCGCCCGCCACCACGGCCACATAGCGCTTGCCGACTTCGCGCCGCTCGAAGGCCAGGCCCAGGCGCCGCTGTGCCTCGGCCCCGCGGCCCATGATGAAAAGGCCCGAGGTGGCCTGGTCGAGCCGGTGCACGACCAGCGCGTCGGGCCACATCGCGCGCGCCCGCGCCGACAGGCAGTCCTGCTTGTTGGGGCCGCGCCCCGGCACCGAGAGCATCCCCGCGGGCTTGTCCAGCACCAGCAGGTGCTCATCCATGTAGACCAGCCCTTCGGATAATCCGCCCATGAGCGTCCTTGCTTCCATCCCGTTTTCGCTGCAGGCCATCCTGCTCCTGGTAGCCTCCAACGTGTTCATGACGATGGCCTGGTACGGCCACCTGAAGAATCTGGCCACCGCGCCCTGGTACACGGCGGCACTGGTCAGCTGGGGCATCGCGCTGGCCGAGTATCTCCTGCAGGTGCCCGCCAACCGCATCGGCTTCCAGCAGGCCGGCTACTCGGTGGGCCAGCTCAAGATCATGCAGGAAGTGATCACGCTGGGGGTCTTCGTGCCGTTCGCGGCGATGTACCTGGAGGAGCCGCTGAAGCTGGATTACCTGTGGGCGGCCCTGTGCCTGGTGGGCGCCGTCTATTTCATATTCCGCAACGGGTGACTGTCGGGTGGCGAGTACACTCGCCCGCAACTTCCCCCCGAGACCCCAGGAGCGCCCATGCTGTTCGGCAAACTGTTGCCCCGAGAAGGCAACTTCTTCGAGATGTTCAACCAGCATGCGGACAAGATCGTGGAGGCGGCGCGCGCCTTCTCGCAGCTGGTGGCGAACTACAACGACCCGCACCTGCGCGAGCAGTACAACCGCGACGTGGACAACGCCGAGCGCGCCGCCGACAAGGTGACGCACGAGGTCAACCGCCTGCTCCACAAGACCTTCATCACGCCCATCGACCGCGACCAGATCCACAAGCTGATCAACACCATGGACGACGTGGCCGACCTGATCCAGGACTCGGCCGAGACGATGGCGCTGTACGACGTGCAGAAGATGACCGAGGAGATCACGCGCCTGACCGACCTGAGCGTGAAGTGCTGCGAGCGCGTGAAGGAAGCGGTGTCGCTGCTGGGCAAGCTGTCCAACCCGGCGTCGGCCGAGGCGGCGCTGAAGACCTGCGAGGAGATCGACCGGCTCGAGTCCGACGCCGACCGCGTGATGCGCTCGGCCATGAGCAAGCTGTTTCGCGAGCAGACGAACGTGCTGGAGGTGATCAAGCTCAAGGCGATCTACGAGCTGCTGGAGACGATCACCGACAAGTGCGAGGACGTGGCCAACGTCGTCGAGGGCATCATCCTCGAGCACTCGTAAGGGGCCGGCCGAGATGGAAGCGACTCAAGCGGCCCTGTGGGTCGTGATCATGCTGGTGGCCGTGGCCCTGCTGTTCGACTTCATGAACGGGTTCCACGACGCGGCGAACTCCATCGCCACGGTGGTGTCCACCGGCGTCCTGAAGCCCGCGCAGGCGGTGCTGTTCGCGGCCGCCTTCAACTTCATCGCGATCTTCGTGTTCCACCTGAGCGTGGCGGCCACGATCGGCAAGGGCATCGTGGAGCCCGGCATCGTGGACACCCACGTGGTGTTCGGGGCGCTGGTCGGCGCGATCACCTGGAACGTGATCACGTGGTGGTACGGCATCCCCAGCAGCTCGTCGCACGCGCTGATCGGCGGCATCGTCGGCGCCACCATCGCCAAGGCGGGCTCGGGCGCGCTGATCGGCGCGGGCGTGATGAAGACGGTGGTCTTCATCTTCGTGTCGCCCTTCCTGGGCTTCCTGCTCGGCTCGCTCATGATGGTGCTCGTGTCCAACGTGTTTCGCCGGTCGCGGCCATCGGGTGTGGACAGGTGGTTCCGGCGCCTGCAGCTGGTTTCGGCCGGTGCCTACAGCCTCGGCCATGGCGGCAACGATGCACAGAAGACCATCGGCATCATCTGGCTGCTGCTGATCGCCACCGGCTACGTGAGCGCCGGCGACAAGTCGCCGCCCATCTGGGTGATCGTGAGCTGCTACATCGCCATCGCCATCGGCACCATGTTCGGCGGCTGGCGCATCGTCAAGACGATGGGGCAGAAGATCACCAAGCTCAAGCCGGTGGGCGGGTTCTGTGCGGAGACCGGCGGCGCGATCACGCTGTTCCTGGCCACCGCGCTGGGCATCCCGGTGTCGACCACCCACACGATCACGGGGGCCATCGTGGGGGTGGGCTCCACGCAGCGCGCCAGCGCGGTGCGCTGGGGCGTTGCAGGCAACATCGTCTGGGCCTGGATCTTCACCATCCCGGCCAGCGCCTTCGTCGCCGCCATCGCCTACTGGTTCAGCCTGCAGGTTTTCTAGGCTAGGCTGCGGGCGGCAGTGCCGGCGGGTTGGGGTGCAGGCGCGCCATGCACAGCGCGTCGATGAAGCGCCCGTTCTTGATCGCGTAGGCGCGGTGCCGCCCTTCCTCGACGAAGCCGAAGCTGCGGTACAGCGCGATGGCGGGGTCGTTGTCCGCGTGCACGACGAGTTCCACACGCAGGATGCCGGCCCAGTTGTCGGCCCACTGCAGCAGCCTTTCGATGAGCCGGCGGCCGAGTCCCTTGCCTTGCCATTCTTCGGCGATGCCGATGCCGAGCATGCGCACGTGCTGGCGGCGCATGCTCAGGCCCGCGAGGTGCAGGCCCGCCGACCCGACGATTTCGCCGTCGGCTTCAGCCACCAGCCGGCAGGTGCCGGGCTCGATCTTCTGCATGTGTTCCACACGCGATGCCACTGCCATGTCGGGCAGCTGCAGCGTGCCTTCGAACGTGCCGGGTCGGCCGATGAGGGCGGAGACGCCCGCTGCGTCCGATGGCTCCATGGCGCGGATGGTCACGGCTTCGGCGCGGTCCATTGCTGTGCTCCTTGGTGGGTGGGAATGGACGCTCCAAGATAGCGCATGCTCATCGGTTGCGGGTATGCGGGTTTGGCATGGGGCCATGCCTCTCGTCATCACCGCGCGGGGCGGGGACCCAGGGCTTCCGGCTTGGCTTTGAACGCAGAAGACGCAGAAATTGCGCAGAAGATGCAGAAGAAATTGCCAAATTTCCTTTTGAATTCTTTCTGCGGTTTCTGCGTACTTCTGCGTCTTCTGCGTTCAAGACTCAAGAGGAAAGCCCTGGGTCCCCGCCTGCGCGGGGATGACTATTGCGAGATCTTCCGCCCTTCTTCCACCTGGTGCTCGAAGTACCGCTGGAAGCTGAACGCGATGCTGGCCATCAGCACACCCGCGCCAATCATCAGCGAGACCACGATCGCGCCGATGGTGTACCAGGTGGTGCCGCCGGCCGGGTTCTCCGGCGGCTGGTTGAACTTCGCGTTCCACTTCTCGCGCTCGGTCAACCCGTAGACGATGGCCGTCAGGCAGCAGCCCGCGATGGTGAACCCGAAGAGGGGAATCAGCAGCCAGCTGAGCGTATCGTCCTGCCCGAACTGCAGGACCCGCTCGATGCCATACAGCCCCAGTGCGGTGGGGATCGGCAGCAGCCAGCCCCAGATGTCCCCCAGCCCGTGCAGGTAGAAGCGGTGCAGTCCCAGCGGCCCGCCGAAGAAGGCCAGCCATGCGGCAACGGTCTTGCGCTTCATTCGGGCGCCGTGCGGTCGGCTTCGCCCAGCGGCTTTTCCATCAGCACGATGTCGAGCCACTTGCCGAACTTCCAGCCGCAGGACCGGATGATGCCCACGTGGTCGAAGCCGCTGCTGCGATGCACCCCCACCGAGCCCTCGTTGGCCGTGTCGCCGATGACAGCGATGAGCTTGCGCACGCCGGCCGCCTCGGCCTGGCTCATCAGTGCGGCCAGCAGCCGCTTGCCCAGCCCGCGGCCGCGCGCCTCTTCGTGCAGGTAGATCGAGTCCTCGGCCGAGAAGCGGTAGGCGGGCCGGGGCTTGAACCACTGGCAGTAGGCGAAGCCCAGCACCTTGCCTTCGTCTTCCGCCACCAGGTAGGGCAGGCCCTTGGCCAGTACGTCCGCGCGGCGGGCTGCCATGTCGGCCTCGGTGGGCGGCGTGGTCTCGAAAGTGCCCGTGCCGTGGAGCACGTGGTGGCCGTAGATTGCCGTGATGGCGGGGACGTCGTCGTCCCGGCTGGTTCGTATCGTGAGCATTTCGGTCGAAAAGGTTATAATCATCGGCTTTTCAGCGTGTCGCTGGCCGGGTGGCCGTTTGCGCGTGTCTCAACGCTGAAGGAATCCGGGGCTTTGCCGCCCCAACACCACCCGAAGGATAAGACATGGTCGTCATTCGACTCTCCCGCGGCGGCTCCAAGGCCCGTCCGTTCTACAACATCGTGGTTGCCGACAAGCGCATCCGCCGCGACGGCCGCTTCATCGAGCGCCTGGGTTTCTACAACCCGATCGCCAAGGAAGGCGAAGAAGGCCTGCGCGTCGCGCAAGACCGCCTGACCTACTGGGAAGGCGTGGGCGCGCAAGCGTCGCCCACCGTCACCCGCCTGCTGAAGCAAGCTGCAGCCAAGACCGCGCCCGCCGCGGCTTAAAGGCCGATGACGCCCGGGGTCGAGCCGGCGGAGCTACCCGCCGACGCCATCGAAGTCGGGCGCATTGCCGATGCATGGGGCATCAAGGGCTGGTTCAAGGTCCTGCCCCACAGCGCCTCTCCCGAGGCGCTTTTTTCTTCCAAGCGCTGGTTCCTGCAGCCGCCGGAGCGGGGCGCCAAGTCCTTCACCGGCACGGTGCTGCTACGCGTGAAGGAAGTCAAGGAACACTCCGGCTCCATCGTCGTGCACGCCCACGACATCCATGACCGCGACCATGCCGAGGCGCTGAAGGGCGCGCGAATCTTCGTGCCGCGGTCGATGTTCCCCACCGCGGGCGACGACGAGTACTACTGGGTCGACCTGCTCGGGCTGGCGGTGGTCAACCGCGAAGGGCTCATGCTGGGCACGGTGAAGGACCTCATGTCGACCGGGCCCCAGACGGTGTTGGTGCTCGGGTACGAAGAAGGCGGCAAGGCGCTCGAGCGCATGGTGCCTTTCGTCAGCGCGTACGTCGACAAGGTGGACCTGGCGGGCCGCCTGATCACCGTTGACTGGCAGCCGGACTACTAGCCGGTCCTAAGGATCGCCCTCGCGAGGTGACTACCTCACGGCCCGCCATGAACTCATTTCTTGCGGCGACCATGGTTAGCGGCAATCCACTCGCGCAAGCGTTCGGCATCGCGCAGGCGCGCGAGTTTGCCGGCTGAATTCAGCAGCACCATGATCACCTTGCGTCCCGCGAGCCTGGCTTGCATCAGCAGGCATTGGCCGGCTTCCGAGATGTAGCCGGTTTTCTGCAGCCCGATCTTCCAGGTTCCGCTGCGTACCAGCCGGTTCGTGTTCACATACTGCACCGAGCCGTGCCTGGTGGGCAGGCGGTAGCCGGCGGCGGTGGAGAACCTGCGCAGCAGCGGCTCTTCGTAAGCTGCGTCGGTGAGCAAGGCGAGATCGAGTGCGCTCGAACGGTTGTGGCTCGACAAGCCGGTGGGCTCCACGTAGCGCGTGTGCTGCATGCCCAGCTGCCTCGCCTGGATGTTCATGGCGCTCACGAATGCGCTCTCGCCGCCGGGGTACGTCCTCGCCAGGGCATGTGCCGCACGGTTCTCGCTCGACATCAGGGCCAGGCGCAGCGCCTGCCGTCGCGTCAGGTTCGTGCCGACGCGCAGCCGCGAGCTGCTGCCCTTCACCCTGTCCACGTCCGCTGAGGTGATGGCGATTCTTTCGTCCAGCGGGAGCCCGGCCTTCGCGATGACCAGGCCGGTCATCAGCTTGGTGAGGGATGCGATCGGGAGCACCGCGCGAGCGTTCTTGCGCACCAGCACTTCTCCGGTTTCCTGATCGACGACGAACGCGACATCGGCGCTCAAGTCCAGCGGCCGCCCGGTGCGCGGCGCCGACTGCGACCACTGCGGGGCGGCCAGTGTCAGGAGAAAGACAACGAGGCACATGACCGGGCCGACGCGCCGCCGTCCCCACCAAGGCACGGCTCGCGTCATGAAGGGGCTCCAACGGCTCGGGCGCGTGCGACCGTCTCTGGATGCCATCTTAGTCCCCGCGAAAGCGCCCGATGGCGGCGCTCACGATGCCGTCCGGACTGCCGCTCAGCCGTACCTGCTCGCGCAGGTAAGAGGCATCGCTGCCCGCCTGCACCGTCTGGCGCAGGTGCTGCAGAGCGTCCCCTGCACGGCACGCGGCAGCGCTCGATCCAAGAAGGTCCAGGGTGGCCAGGATGTCGTCACGCAGCGCCGATTGCCTGTATGTCCGGGGATGCACGACGACACCGTCCAGCCCGAAGCGGCAGGCCTGGAAACGGTTGTAGTTGTAGACGAGATAGTCGCTTTCGGCGGGTTCGGGCTCGACGCGTCCGCCGAGGTAGTGGCAAAGTGCCTGCAGGTAGCCTGCCAGGGCGGCGGCCCGTTCCACGGTCAGTGGTGTGTCGCAGACGCGCAGCTCGACGGTGCCGTACTCGGGCTTCGGCCGGATGTCCCAGTAGAAGTCCTTCATGCTCCTGACCACACCCGTCCGCTCCATTTGCGCGAAGTACGCCGACTCGAACTCGTCCCAGCGCAGCACAAAGGGCGCACGGCCGCTCAGCGGGAACGCGAACACGGAATTCAGGCGGGCCGAGTCGAACAAGGTGTCATTGCCCTGGACGTAGGGCGATGACGCCGAGAGGGCAATGAAGTGCGGCACGTAGCGGCTGAGCGAGTGCAGCAGGAAGAGGGCTTCGTCGCCTGACTCGCAGCCCACATGGACGTGCTGCCCGAAAATCGTGAATTGCTTGGCTAGATAGCCGTAGAGGGCAGACACCTCCCGGAAGCGCGGCTTGGAGAATATGCGCCGCTCCGACCACTGCTGGAACGGGTGTGTCCCCCCGCCGCACACACCCACGTTGAGCGTGTCACCTGCAGCCACCAGCGCATCGCGGATCTCGCGCAGTTGCGCGAGCAACGCGTCGTGCTGGTGGTGCACGAGCGTGGAGACTTCGATCATGCTCTCGGTGATTTCGGGGACCACCGTCCCCGGGAAGCGGCGGCGCCGCAACAGCTCGAGCATGTCCGGGCTCGCGTCCACCAGGTCGAAGTCGCTGAGGCTCACGAGCTGCAGCTCGAGCTCCACGCCGAGCGTGAGCGGCTTCGAAACCTTGAACGGCTCAAGGGGCATCGCGGCCTCCCTTGTCCTGGGACGTCTCGCCGGACCATCGAAGCGCGAGCTGCGTCGCGACCGGGCCAAGCACTTCGAGCAGCAGCGTGGCCGCCGCGAGGGGGGCCAGGTGATCCAGCAGGTCGACGCCGATGTATCGTGTCTGCTCCAGCAGCAGGATCACGAACACGGAAATCGGGGCCAGGCCCAATCCCGTGAGCGCGCCCTTGCGCCACGAGGTGCCGCTGGCGTGCGACAGCGCGGCCACGGCAGCGACCTTGGCCAGCAGCCGCACCCCGACGATTGCGAGCCCAAGGCCGATTCCCGTCATCACGCGAGGCCATGCAATCGTGCTGGCGACGTACACGAAAAGCACAACGGCCAGCAGGTCTCCGAGGGCGCCGAAGTTGCGTTGCGTCCGGTTCAAGGCCAAGCGGCGGTGACGGGCAACAAGGCCGAAGGTCAGGGCTGCCAGCAGCGGCGACAGCTTGAATGCGTGGGCAATCCCCACGACCATCAGCACCGCAATGGCAAATGCAACGGTTCCATCCTGGCCCAGCCGGCCGATGCCCCGCATCAGGCCGGGCACGCCGACGCCGAACAACACGCCCAGGCTGGCCGACACAGCGAGTGTGAGTACGCTGTTGGAGAACGCCAGCCATAGGCTCCCTGATGTCTCGAAGGTCCAGAAGCCCAGCACGACCTTGAAAGCGAACACGGCGAGGACGCAGTTGACCGCGGTCAGGTGGAGGATGCGCTCCGTGACCTGCCCTGAGCTGCGATGTTCGTTGACGACGCGCATCACCGAGGCAGGCGAAGTGGACATCGCGAGCGACGCGATGAGAAGGGCGGTCAGGTGGGTGCCCTGGAAGCCGCGCACCAGGGCGTAAGTCGCGGCGAACGTGACGGCAGTCTCCAGCACGCCTGTGGCCGCGAGCCACCGATTGGCGCGCAGCCAGTGGAGGTTGATGCGATAGCCGAACTCGAAGAGGATCAGGCCGAAGGCGACATCAGGCAGGAGCGCGCCCGCTTGCCCGGCCGCGGGCAGGAGGCCGAGCTGCGTGGGAGCGAGCATGAAGCCGACCACGCCGTATGTGCTGATGCGTGGAATGCTCCAGCGATTCAGCAGCTCGCCGGCGATCCATGCGACGGCAAGCGCGATGGGCCACGCAAGGTGCGCGACCAGTGGCAGGAGTTGCGTCATCAACGCGTTGCCGATCGCCTGAGCACTTCGTCGCGGAACTCCCCCAGCTTCCTCTTCAGGCGGCGCTCGTTCACGATGCCGACCCGCAGCAGGATCTTCTGGCCTGCACTCAACTGCTCGAGTGCCGGATCCGCGAACTCGTAGCGCACCCAGGGCTGGAGCGAAGGCACCGGCCCCTTCACCTCCACGTGCGCCAGCAGCGGCGGCTCGGCAGGCTCGGGAGTCGACAGCAGCAAGGCGATCACTTCCATCAGGCGGTGGTTGAACTCCCGCTGCGGGAAGCCGAGTTGGCGGTACTCCTGCTGCAGCACGGGGTACAGGCGCAGGTAGAGCTCGGCGGCCTTGCCGGAATCGACTGTTTCGGCAAGCAGCACCAGCGGCGTGTAGCGCGCGGGATTGTCTGGTGCGGTCACGGTTGATCCGGACGATTCTTCCACCGCGAACCGGCCGGGCGTCGGGTGCAGCGGCCAGATCGACGCCGGCGCGTGAGCGCGCCCGAGGCCGTCGACGGTGGCGACCAGCCGGCGCGCGAAGTCGTCCAGCCGCACATACGTGGCCACTGCCTTGCTGCCAAGGAACGCTTCCAGCGTGGCGGGGATTTCCTCGCGTGCAACCGGTGCCACCGGAACAGGGAGAGCCGCTTCGGCGGGCGGTGCCGGGGCAGCCGGGCCTGCCGCCTGTGCCGGCGGCGCCGCAGCCGGCTGCGCGCCCGGCCCGGGCGGCTGTTCCATGCGCGGGTAGAGCATCCAGGTGGCGACGGCTGCCAGCGCGGCCAGGATGACTAGACGGGTCCGGGCCTTGGGTGTCATCCATGCCGAGTATACGCGAAAGACATTTGCGCAAATGTATTCAGGGGCGGTGCGGCCAAAACCCGCCTTCTCGTATGATCCGTCCATGCCAGTTCTGCATTGCTTCCCGGTCCACTGATGGCCACTTCCAGGCGGCCGGCCCCAAGGACGGGCACTCAGCAAACGGAGCGAAAGCAATCGGATTCGGCCACCCGCGTGCTGCGGCGTTTCCGGATTGTCGTGAACGCCATCCGCAGCCACTTTCGATCCGTCGAGCAGCGCGCAGGGATCACGGGGGCGCAGTTCTGGGCGCTGGCTGTTGTGCGCGACCATCCGGGCATCGGTGTTGGCGAGCTGGCCCGCTCGATGCACGTGCACCAGTCGACGGCGAGCAATCTCCTGCGGCAACTGGTCGGCCTCGGACTGGTGGGGAGTGCGCGCGACGAAAACGACCGGCGCGTATCCATCCTGAGGGTCACGCGCGAGGGTGCAAAGGTGCTGCGCAAGGCTCCGGGGCCGTTCGCGGGGGTGCTGCCCGAGGCGCTGGCGACCCTCGACGAAGCCACCCTGGACCGACTCGACCGCGATCTCGGCAAGCTGATCGACCGGCTGGGTACCGGCCAGCGCGGTGGCGGCATCCCGCTGGCGTCCATCGTGCGCGACGACGAGTGACAGCCGCGCCGCGCGGGCACGCGGCCGCACACCCGTTGCTGTGGGACATGGACGACCGTTGTTGTGCACCTGCTCCGATGCATGACCGCAGGCCCGTACGGGATCCCCAGTTTGAATTTGTCCAAATGGAGGTACAGATGAGACGCACGACATTCTTTGCGGCCACCCTGGCTGCATCACTGCTTGCAATTGGCGCTCCGGCACAGGCGCAGTACGCGCCCAGGCAGGACCTGGATCGGGACGGCATCCAGAACCGTCGCGACAGCGATCGCGACGGCGACGGCCTGCGCAACGGGCGCGATCCGAATCCCGATCGCTACAACACTGTGCGGCTCGGGCGCACCGGCGCCTGGAATGATCTCGACCGGGACGGCATCGTCAACCGCTATGACCGTGACCGGGATGGGGACGGCGTCGCGAACGCGCGCGATGACCGGCCCAATGATCGCCGCTCCAGCTAAGTGCGCTCACAGCGAGCGCCGTAGCGGATGCCGAACGGCGATCCGATAGGACCGTGGCCTTTGCAGGGTGACGCAGGGTTACGCCAGCACGTGACCCTGCGCCGCCTTCGTCGAATCCCCTTGCACATCGACGCGCAGCGGCGGCGCATTGCCATCCTTGCTGACGCCTGCATACATTGTCAGGTGGGGATAGGGGATCTCGATGCCCTGCCGGTCGAACGCGGCCTTCGTCCGGCGAAGGAACTCCCGGCGCACATTCCACTGCTCGAGCGGCGCAACCTTGAAACGGCACCGAAGCACGACAGCGCTGTCGTCGAGGCGCTCCACTCCTGCGATTTCAAGGTCTTCCAGGATTCGATTGCCGAACTGCTGGTCGGCGCGCATCTCGGCGCCAACTGCAGCCAATACGGGAAGGACATCATCGATATTCTCCCTGTAAGCCACGCCGATATCCATCACTGCATGGGCAAACTGGCGGCTCATGTTCGTGACCGTTGTGATCATGCCATTGGGAATGAAGTGCACGTTGCCCTCATAGTCCCGCAGCCGTACGTGGCGCAGCGTCAGGTCTTCCACCAACCCGCCGATGCCGCCGATCCGCACGACGTCTCCCGCGCGAACCTGGTCTTCCAGCAGGAGGAAGAATCCAGTGAAGTAGTCCTTGACGAGGCTTTGGGCGCCAAACCCGATAGCCAGCCCGACGACCCCTGCCGCGCCCAGGATGGGTGCCAGCGAGATACCCACTTCGGCCAGGACCAACATGATCGCGATGGCGCCGATGACGAGTGCGATCGTGTAGCGGACGACCCGGCCCAGCGTCTCTGCGCGCCTTGCGACCTCCGGACCGCCAATGTGGGCGGCGATCCGCATGCGTACTGCGCGAACCGTACGCTGGAGCACCGCGATGGCGACCACAGCTATGGCAAGGATGAGCACGATGCGCAACCCGGCAAGCGCGGGGGCGCTCCAGTTGCGCCAGTCGGCAACCACAGCCCAGAGTCCGGAAAATTCCATCCGTCCCGCCCTTTTGTCTTTTCGCAAGGCAAGCGTCGCAATGCGGGGGAAATGGAACCACTACCCCGGTACGGGGTGGGGCGACCGGAAATTATATTCGTTCCAAATGCATCGGATGGGGGGGCGGGTCGGTACTGCTCATCCGTACCCGCTGCCGGCGGTGAAGCCTGCCGTTACACCCTCAAGAGCGCCCAGGCGCTCACGACCGTGATCGCCATCGCCACCCCATAACACACCGTCTTCACCGCCGGTGTCTTGTGGATCCCCACGTCGTGCAGGCTGCACAGGATGCGGTGCACCGCGTGCCACGCGAAGAACGACGCCAGCGAGCACAGGAACAGCTTGCCGATCCAGTTATGCGCGAACGCCTGAACGGTCGAATAGTCCATCACGCGCGGCGACAGGATCAGGCCCGAACCTGCTTCCAGCCCGGTGATGTAGACCATGGCCGGCCCGAACAGGGCGGCCAGCATGCCGCCTGCACCGAACAGCAGCCAGAAGATGGGGGAGTTGGAGCGTTTCCTCATCATGCCCCCCAGCGCGCCAGGGCCAGCAGCGCCAGGCTCGCAACGACTGCGGCCGCATAGCCGGCGTGAGTGATGGCCGAGCCGGCCAGGCGCTTGCCGCCCACGAACATCATCGGCATGGTCTTGGGCATGATCTCGAACCAGCTCATGCTGTGGACCACGAAGGAGACCAGGAACACCAGGTGCATCACCACCGACAGCGGTGAGCGGACGGCGCCCAGCCAGCCGTTGAAGGCCGCCTCGCCCTGCGAGAGCCGCACGAAGCCCACCGCCAGCACGATGGCATAGCCCAGCACCGCGAAAGCCGTCAGCTCGCGCCACATGTAGGCCACGAAGAAGGGGTCGCGCTTCCACCAGCCCGTCATGGGCCGCACGTAAGGGCGGCGGCCGCCCGTTGCTTCGCTCATGCCTTGCCTCCGCGCGGCTGCAGGAACCGCAGGAAATAGTCTTTCGCGCTGTTCACCTTGTTCTGGTTCACCGCGTTGGCCGGGTCCACGCCCTTGGGGCAGACCTCGGAGCAGTAGCCCACGGCGGTGCAGCTCCACACGCCTTCGGCGGCGTTCATCACTTCCATGCGCTCGGCCTGCCCGCCGTCGCGCGAGTCGGCGTTGTAGCGGTGCATGAGCGCCATGGCGCCGGGGCCGATGAAGCCGGGGTCGATGCCGAACTGCGGGCAGGCCGCATAGCACAGCATGCAGTTGATGCACGAGCTGAACTGCTCGATCTGCTCCAGCTGGTGCGGCGTCTGCAGGTACTCGCCTTGCTCCAGCGTGCGGGGCTCTTTCGGGATGATGTACGGCTTGATGCTTTCCAGCTTCTCGATGAAGGGCTGCACGTCCACCACCAGGTCCTTCTCGATGGGCAGGTGCGCCAGTGCCTCTATGCGCACGGGCCCCGGCAGCAGGTCGCGCAGGAAGGTCTGGCACGACAGCTCGGGCTTGCCGTTGACCATCATCCCGCAGCTGCCGCAGATGGCCATGCGGCACGACCAGCGGAAGCTGAGCGACCCGTCAAGCTCGTCCTTGATGTATTGCAGCCCCTGCAGCACCGACATGTCGTCGGTGAAGGGCACCGCGTAGCTTTGCCACACCGGGTGCTCGTCCTGCCCCGGGCGGTAACGCATGACCTGCATCTCGATCACGCGGGCCTTGCTTTCACGCATGGGTGGACTCCTTGGCCTTGCGCTCGGCGTCGGCTTCCACGCCGGCGGCGCCGTACGCGCGCTTGCCGGGCTGCGAGCTGGTGATCTTGACCGGGCTGTAGCTGATAGAGGGTTCGTCGTCGCCGTTGAAGGTGGCGAGGCTGTGTTTCAGGTAGTTCACATCGTCACGCTCCGTGTAGCCGTCCAGCCGCTGGTGCGAGCCGCGCGACTCCTTGCGGTTCAGGGCCGAATGCGCCATGGCGCGGGCCACGTCGAGCTGGTAGCCGAGCTCGATGGCCAGCAGCCATTCGGTGTTCCAGGCGCGCGAGCGGTCGTCCAGGTGCAGCGTGCGCACACGCTGCTTCAGCTCGGTGAGCTTGTCGCAGGTGGCCTGCATCTCGGATTCGGTGCGGTAGATGCCGCAACCATCTTCCATCGACTGCGCCATTTCGCGGCGCAGCACCGCGATGCGCTCGCCGCTGCCCCAGCTGTCGAACACGGACTCGGCGCGCGCGCGCACGTCCTTGGCCTGTGCATGCAGCAGGGCGACGTCGGGCTCGGGCGCGGAGCGCGCATGCTGCGCGGCTTCCTCGCCGGCCACCTTGCCGAACACGATCAGTTCGGTGAGCGAGTTCGACCCGAGCCGGTTGGCGCCGTGGATGCCCACGCTGGAGCACTCGCCCACCGAGTACAGGCCGCCGAGCGGGGCTGCCGTCTTGCCGTCGGCTTCGATGCCTCCCATGGTGTAGTGCACGGCGGGCAGCACGGGAATAGGGCTCTTCGCCGGGTCGACGCCCAGGTACTCCACCGCCAGCTCGTAGATCTGCGGCAGCCTCTCGCGCAGCTTGGCTTCGCCCAGGTGGCGCAGGTCGAGGTGCACGTAGGAGCCCCAGCGCGGGTCGGACAGGGTGCGGCCCTTCTGCTTCTCGTGCCAGTAGGCCTGGCTCAGGCGGTCGCGCGGGCCGAGTTCCATGAACTTGTTGCGCGGCTTGTCTTCGGCCGGGCCCAGCCCGTAGTCCTGCAGGTAGCGGTAGCCGTCCTTGTTCAGCAAAAAGCCGCCTTCGCCGCGGCAGGCCTCGGTGAACAGGAGGCCGGTGCCAGGCATGCAGGTGGGGTGGTACTGCACGAATTCCATGTCGCGCAACGGCACGCCGTGGCGGTAGGCCAGCGCCATGCCGTCGCCGGTGACGATGCCGCCGTTGGTGTTCTCGCGGAACACGCGGCCCGCGCCGCCGGTGGCGATGATGACCGACTTGGCCTGGACCAGGCGGAAGTTGCCGGTGGCCACCTCGATGGCCACCACGCCCTGTACGCGGCCTTCGTCGACCAGCAGGTCGACCGCGAAGTGCTCGTCGAACCGCTTGATGGACGGGTACTTGATGGACGTCTGGAACAACGTGTGCAGCATGTGGAAGCCGGTCTTGTCGGCGGCGAACCACGTGCGCTCGATCTTCATGCCGCCGAACGCGCGCACGTTCACGTGCCCGTCGTCGCGCCGGCTCCAGGGGCAGCCCCAGTGCTCCATCTGCACCATCTCGCGGTGCGCCTGCCCCACGAAGAACTCCACCACGTCCTGCTCGCACAGCCAGTCACCGCCGGACACGGTGTCGTGGAAGTGCGCCTCCAGGCTGTCGTGCGGCTGGGTCACCGCCGCGGCGCCACCCTCGGCCGCCACGGTGTGGCTGCGCATGGGGTACACCTTGGATATCAGCGCGATCTTCAGTTGGGGGTCGGCCTCGGCCACCGCGATGGCGGCGCGCAAGCCGGCGCCGCCTGCGCCGACGATGGCTACGTCGGCATGAAAGGTTTCCATCATTTCACCAACACCAGTTTCTGGTACAGGCCACCGAACCACGTCCGCTTGGCAACGGACGCGGGCTTCATCCCGGCCGGCAGGAAGTCCAGGACCTCGTGGTTCCACAGGTCCATGGCATACGGCTCGAGCCGGCGGAACACCCCGGTCATCAGCAGGCGCAAGGGGTGCCAGGCGCGCGGCCGGTGGTAGTCGACGATCACGATGCGCCCGCCCGGCCTGCACACACGCATGGCCTCGGCCAGCGTTGCGCGGCGCACGTGCTCGGGTTGCTCGTGCAACAGGAAGAACAGCAGCACCTGGTCGTAGTGCGCGCCCGGGCAGGCCAGTGACGACGAGTCGCCGTGCAGCAGCGCCACGCGCTCGTCAGGGGGCATCTTCTGCGAGAGGTTGCGCAACTGGATGGGCAGGATGTCGACGATGTCGAGGCTCGCATCCGGGGCCAGGCGTTGGCGCAGCTTCGGCGTGAGGTTGCCGTACACGCAGGCGAGCTGCAGCACCTTGCCCTGGATCTGGGCGGCGCCAAGGTCGTCCAGCGCGGCGTCGCGCAGGCGGCTGTAGTTGCCGAACAGGATGGCGTTGACCAGCCATTCGCGCTCGAAGACCTGCACGGCCTTGGGATGCACGTAGGCCCACCAGTAGGTCTGGTCCAGGTACTTCGGGATGGCCAGCGGGGGCGCGGGCAGTGCGGACTCGAACGGGGGCGGTGGCGACATGCGGGCGGCTCCTTGGGCTTCATGCCTCGATGCCCAATCTAAGGAGCCCGGCCCTGCCACGGGTTGCGGAAGATCAACTCCGGGCGAGTGAGGCGCTACCATCCCCGTGATGCGTTTCGACGTGGTCACACTGTTCCCCGAGTTGTTCGAGCCTTTCCTGAAGGTCGGCGTGACGCGCCGCGCCTTCGAGTCGGGGCAGGTTGAAGTGAAGTTGTGGAACCTACGCGACTTTGCCGAAGGCACCTACCGCCGCGTGGACGACAGGCCCTTCGGCGGCGGCCCGGGCATGGTGATGCTGGCCGAGCCGCTGGCGCGCTGCATCGCCGCCGCCAGGGCCGACCGGGTGGGCACCGTGCCGGTGGTCCTGTTCTCGCCGGTCGGGCAGCGCATCGACCATGCGCTGGTCGAAGGCTGGTCGGCGGGCGCGGGCGCCATCCTCGTATGCGGCCGCTACGAAGGCATCGACCAGCGCTTCATCGACCGCCACGTCGACGTGCAGCTGAGCCTGGGCGACTTCGTGCTGTCGGGGGGTGAAATTGCCGCCATGGCGCTGCTGGACGCCGTGGCACGGCTGCAGCCGGGCGTGCTGAACGACCAGGGCAGCCACCAGGAAGACAGCTTCAACCCGGCCCTGGACGGCCTGCTGGACTGCCCGCACTACACCCGGCCCGAGGAGTGGCAGGGCGAAAAGGTGCCTGCTGCCCTGCTGTCGGGGCACCATGCCCAGATCGAGCGCTGGCGGCGCGAGAGGCGGCTGGAGGTGACCGCCCGCCACCGCCCGGACCTGCTGGGGGTGGCCCGTGGCAAGGGCCTCCTCACCCCGGCTGACGAAGCTTTCCTGTCCAAGCTATAATTCCTGGTTCCCCGATCCTCTACCCGGCCCCCTGAATGTCTTCAGGGCACAGCGTAGCCCGGCACGATCGACTCAAGGCAGCCATGAACCTGATCGAAACCCTCGAACAAGAGGAAATCGCCCGCCTGGGCAAGAAAATCCCCGAATTCGCCCCCGGCGACACCGTGATCGTCTCGGTGAGCGTCGTCGAAGGCACCCGCAAGCGCGTACAGGCCTACGAAGGCGTGGTCATCGCCAAGCGCAACCGCGGCCTGAACAGCGCCTTCACGGTGCGCAAGATCTCCAGCGGCGAAGGCGTGGAGCGTACCTTCCAGACCTACAGCCCGCTGATCGCCGGCATCGAGGTCAAGCGCCGCGGCGACGTGCGCCGCGCCAAGCTGTACTACCTGCGCGAGCGTTCCGGCAAGTCGGCCCGCATCAAGGAAAAGCTGGCCCACCACAACAAGCAGGCCGCGGCCGCCGCCGAGTAAAGGCGGGCCCGCCCCGCCCGGAAGCCGCCGCCGGCTCGCGCCTGCGGCGGTTTTTTCATTTCCATGATGAAGCCCATCGACCCCTCCACGCCGCCGGACACCCCGCTGTCGAAGTTGCCCGACTTCGACCCGCGGACCTTTCCCGTGGCCGGGGTCGACGTGCACCTGCCCGCCGTGCAGGCCGGGGCGCTGGCGCCCGATGCGATGCGCAGGCGCTTCACCGACCCGCCGGCGTGGGAGCCCGAAGTGCGGGCCGAACCCAAGTTCGCCGACCGCCAGGTGGCGCAGGCCTCGGTGCTGGTGCCCATCGTGCTGCGGGAGCGGCCCACGGTGATCCTGACCGAGCGCACGACCCACCTGTCGACGCATTCGGGCCAGGTCGCCTTTCCGGGCGGGCGACGCGACGACACCGACCGCGACGCGGCTCACACGGCCTTGCGCGAGGCCGAGGAAGAAATCGGGTTGGCGCCGGGACTGGCCGAGGTGATCGGGATGCTGCCGACCTACACCACGGGTACGCGCTTCGTCGTCACGCCGGTCATCGCGCTGGTTCGCCCCGACTACCGCCTCGCCATCAACGAACACGAAGTGGCCGATGCTTTCGAGGTGCCGCTCGACTTCCTGATGAACCCGGCGCACCACCGCCGCCACCGCGTCGAATGGGCGGGCGTTTCGCGCGAGTGGTTCTCCATGCCGTACATGGAAGGCAGTACCGAAAGGTTCATCTGGGGGGCCACCGCGGGCATGCTGCGCAACCTCTACCGCTTCCTGGTCGCGTAACATTCCGGAAATGACGACCCCCACGCTTGCCACTCCGTGTGCTGCGCTGCCCCCCGGGGGGGCTTCAGCCGCCTTGAGGCGGCTCGGCGGCGGCTGATGTCTTTTTTCGCCATCCTGTTCGCCCTGTTGATCGAGCAGGTGCGGCCGCTCGGGCGGGGCAACCCCATCCATGCCGGGCTGCGGGGCTGGGCGCGCTGGGCCAGCCGCAATTTCGACGCGGGTGCGCCGCACCACGGCTGGGTGGCGTGGGGCGTGGCGACGCTGGTGCCGTCGCTCGTGGTGCTGGGCATCCACTGGGCGCTGGTGCTCACGCTGGGCTGGCCGCTCGCGGTGCTGTGGAACGCGGCCATCCTGTACGTGACGCTGGGCTTC
Organism: Burkholderiales bacterium; assembly: GCA_016213325.1. Taxonomy (GTDB): domain Bacteria; phylum Pseudomonadota; class Gammaproteobacteria; order Burkholderiales; family Burkholderiaceae_C; genus Ramlibacter. The sequence goes on from JACRAY010000025.1 coordinate 37,892, forward strand.
CGGCAATTCAGCCACCACTTCACCGGCATCCGCGACGCGCTCGATGCCGGCGACGAGGCGAGGGCGCGCGAACTGCTGGCGCAATGGCAGCAGGTGGACGCGAGTGAACTGCCGCGCAGCGAGATCGTGCGGCACGTGATCGAGTTCTCGGTGCTGGCGGCGCACCGGCATGTGTTCGGCGTGCTCGCCTGGTATTCGGTGCTGGCGGCTTTCGGCCTGGGGCCGGCCGGCGCGGTGTTCTATCGCATGTGCGAGTTCGTGGCGCGCTACTGGCGTTACCGCAGCCGCATGCAGGTGCAGCCGGCCAGCGATGCGCTGCAGTCGGCCGCGTCGCGCGCCTGGGCCGCCGTCGACTGGCTGCCCGCGCGAGCGACAGCGATGGCTTTCGCCATCGTCGGCAGCTTCGAGGAAGCCATCGACGCGTGGCGCAACTATGCGCAGCGCTTCCCGAACGACAACGACGGCGTGGTTCTGGCCGCGACTTCCGGCGCGGTCAACGTCCGGCTGGGCGGTGAGGCGCTCAAGCCGGTGTATTCGCCCAACAGTTCGCAGCCTTTCTCGGCCGGCGAAGCGACGGCCGGCACGGCCAGCACGGAAGGGCGCGCCGCTGAAGTCGCGCACCTGCGCAGCATCGTCGGGCTGGTATGGCGCACGGTGGTGCTGTGGCTGGTGCTGCTGGCGCTGTTGACGCTGGCCCGGCTGCTGGGCTAGCGGCCCTCGTCAAACGTACTCCAGCCCCGTCAGCGCCAGCCCGGCCAGCCCGATGTTGGCGGCGTTCAAAGACGTGTCCGCGGCGAGCACGCCGAGGCTGCCCGGTGTGAAAGTGCCGCCGTCCAGCAGGCCCCGGAAGTAGGCCAGCTCAGCCGGCGGTGGCGCCGTTCCGACGACATTGGTGTACAGCAGGGTGACGACCGCGGTCGAAGAAGCTGAAGCGCCCAGCCGGACATCGATCGCGAGTTGCATCAGGGCCTGGTAGCCCATGCCACCGTCGACCAGGTCCAGGCCGATGCCGGCGTAGCCCTCGTTGGCCAGGTACGAGGCACCGAACACCGCGCCCAGGATCTTCGCCACCAGCCCGGCGTTGCCGTCGAGGTCCATCGCCAGGGAGATGTCGACAAAGGCCAGTCGTTCGACGTGTTGCAGGCTGTCGGTGCCGTCGGCGCCACCTGCCACCGTCAAGCCGTTGGCCGTTACCGTGACGGTATGGCTGTTGCGGGTGCCGGCATACACGGCCGTGTCGATGCCGCCTGCGCCGTCTGCCGCGTCGTTGCCGCCGAAGCCGGTGATGGTGTCGTTGCCCGCGCCCCCGGGCAGCGTGTCGGCGACGCTGGTGCCTTCGATCGTGCGTGCGGCCTCGGGCACCGCGCCGCCGAGCGGGCCGGTGGCGGCTTGCACGACCACGGCCATGAAGTCGTCGCCGCCGTCTTCGTAGATGCCGTTGGCCCCCGGCTGTTCGTCGAGATGGACGAAATCGGTGTAGGCATCGCCATCGAGGTCGAACGGCCGGATGGCTTCGCCGAAGTACGGGTTGCCGCCGGTGAGCAGCGCCACGTCCGACGGCTTGAAGGAGCCGTCGGACTGTCCCAGGAACACCACCGGCGCCCACGTGGACGGCACCGGCCAGCCATAGCCGAGGATCATGTCGGTGATGCCGTCGTGGTTGACGTCGGCATGGTCGATCCGGCTGGCGCTGGCGTGCGCGGGCAGCGTGCTGGCCGACCAGGCCGCCTGGCTGCCGATGCGGGTGGCGGTCTGGTCGACGAACCCGCCGTTGCCGTCCTGCACCAGCACCTGGATGAAGGTGCCGGTCCATGGCGGCTCGACGCCAGAGCCGCTCACGTCGTCGTTGCGCGTGTGCAGCAGCACCAGGTCCTGGCGGCCGTCGCCGTTGATGTCCCAGGCATCGGCCGCGTCGGCGGAGGTGTAGCCGTAATAGAAAGTAGTCTGGGGCAGGCGGATGACGTCCGCCGCCGGGAAGTTGCCGTCGCCGTCGTTGACGAACACGAAGCTCGACTGGGCAACGTGGTGGATGTCGTTGTCGCGGATCTGCAGCATCACCAGGTCCTGCGCACCGTCGCCGTTCACGTCGAGGAACTGCGCATGGCCGTAGCGCCAGACGTCGTGCTCGCCGGGGCCGTAGTACATGTCTTCCGTGATCTTCGTGTCGTGGTCGATCACGAAGGTGCCGTTGCCCTGGTTGATCATGAAGTGGCCGCTGAGATTGGCGCTGCCCGTGCTTTCGACCCACATGTCGAGGTCGCCGTCGCCGTCGATGTCGGCGGCCACGACGTCCTTCACGCCCATCGTCAGGTCCCTCTGCTTGCCGCCGCCAATCGGGCCCGGTGTCACCCAGGGAGCGATCGCATCGGTCAGGGCCGTCGTGGCGACGAGCTTGCCGTCGGCCGTGCCTGCATACAGGACCGGCTCGTTGCCCCGGGTGATGCGGTTGGGCCAGTCGTAGTAGCCGGCGTCATAGACGACCAGGTCGTTGCGGCCGTCGCCCGTGAATTCGCCGACCAGCACGTACGCGGCCGCGACGAGCGGGTTGCCTCCTATGAAGAGCTGCGCGTCGGTGAAGCCGCCGGATGCGTTGCCCAGCGCGATACGCAAGGGGCTCAAGCTGGGCGACCACGGTTCGGCGCGCAGGACCAGGTCGAGGAAGCCGTCGCCGTTGAGGTCGCCGATGGCCTGGATCTGCAGCGCCGGGCCCGCGAGGTTGCTCGCAATGCCGTCGAAATACTCGTCGTTGCCGAGCGGTACGGACATGGGGCCTCCGGGAGAGGGCCCTCATGGGCCTTGGCTGGTGCTCGACGATAGCACGCTAGCGCGCGTGCGACCTCGCCCACCGCACGATGTCGGCGGCGCCCATCGCCCCCGCCTGCCGTGCCACTTCCTTGCCGTTGGCGAACAACGCCAGCGTGGGGATGCTGCGGATGTTCATGCGTGCGCCCAGCGACTGGCCCTCGTCCGTGTTGACTTTCACCACCCGCACGTGCGGCTCAAGCTGGGCCGCGGCCTGCTCGAAGGCCGGGGCCATCATGCGGCACGGGCCGCACCAGGGCGCCCAGAAGTCGACCAGCAGCGGGATGTGGCTGCGCGCCACGTGCTTGTCGAACGCAGCCTCATCGAGTTCGACCGGGTGCCCGGTGAACAGGGGCTGGTGGCACTGCCCGCAGGCCGGCGCCTTGGCGAGGTCATCCGCGCGAACGCGATTGGTGGTGTGGCAGTGCGGGCAGACGATGTGGAGTGACTCGGCCATGCTCAGTACTTGGGGGCGGACAGTTCCGCAAACAAGTCCGAGTAGATCCGGTAGCGGTTGGGCGTGATGGCGGAGCCGGCCACGGCCATCACGCCGCAGCCCGGCTCGTGCAGGTGCGTGCAGTTGTAGAACTTGCAGTTGGCCACGTGCGGCTTCAGGTCTGGCATCAGCGCCGGCAGCTGCATCGGGTCGATGTGGTGCAGGCCGAATTCCTGGAAGCCCGGCGAATCGATCAGGGCCGTGGTGCGCTCGGCATCCACCCAGTACCAGGTGGTGCTGGTCGTGGTGTGGCGGCCCGAGGCCAGCGCCTGCGAGATGGCGCCGGTCACGGCCTGCGCCTGCGGCACCAGCAGGTTGATGAGCGTGCTCTTGCCCGCGCCGGAAGGCCCGAGCACCAGCGTCGCCTTGCCCCGCAGGCGCTTCATCAGCTGCTCGCGGTCGACGTCCTTCGACAGCCGCAGCGACAGCGGCAACACGCCGTAGCCCATCTGCTGGTAGGGCAGCAGCTTGGTCCACGCGCGCTCGAACGGCTCGACCAGGTCGCTCTTGTTCAGCGCGATCAGCGGCTGGATGTGCTCGGCTTCCGCCGCGATCAGCGCGCGGGCCAGTTGCGACTCGGAGAAGTCGGGTTCAGCCGAGACCAGCAGCAGCACTTGGTCGATGTTGGCGGCAAACGACTTGGTGCGGACTTCGTCCTGCCGGTAGAACAGGTTGCGCCTCTCTTCCACCTTCTCGATCGCGCCTTCGTCGCCGGTGGGGTGCCACTTGACGCGGTCGCCCACCACCGCGTGGTTCTTCTTGCCGCGCGGGTGGCACAGCAGGCGCTCGCCGGTGGGCGTCTCGACCAGCACGTGCCGGCCGTGGCTGGCAACCACCAGGCCCTGGGTCATCCGGCGAGCAGCGCGTCGACCTTGGCCGCTGCCGCGAAGTCGCTGTCGGAGATGCCGCCCACGTCGTGCGTGTTGAAGCGCACCACGCAGCGGCTGTAGTGCACCGACAGGTCGGGGTGGTGGTCCTGCGCGTGGGCGATGAAGGCGACCGCGTTCACGAAGGCCATCACCTCGTAGTAGTCCTCGAAGTGGAAGGTCTTCTCGATGGCGACGTCCTTGCCGTCGCCGGCGAGCTTCCAGCCGTCGGCCTTGGCCAGCCGCGACACGATCTCGGTGGGGTTCAGCGCTTTCCTCATGCCGCAGCTCCTGGCTGGATGCGCGCCAGCCGCTCGGAGGCCGGCGGGTGCGAGTAGTAGAACCTGACGAATACCGGGTCGGGGGTGAGCGTGGCCGCGTTGTCCTCGTGCAGCTTCAGCAGCGCGCTGCCCAGGTGCGCGCCGTCGGTCTGCTGCGCGGCGAAAGCGTCGGCCTCGAACTCGTGCTTGCGCGAGAACTGCGCCATGACCGGCGAGATGAAGTAGCTGAACACCGGCACCGCCAGCATGAAGAGCAGCAGCGCCAGTGCGTCGTTGGGCGCGGACAGGTTGGGTTGCACGCCCAGCCCCGCATAGAACCAGGTGCGCGACGCCAGCCAGCCGAGCAGGGCGAAGCCGGCAAGGCTCAGCGCGAACATCAGCACGATGCGCTTGGCGATGTGGCGGTGCTTGAAGTGGCCCAGCTCGTGGGCCAGCACGGCGTCGACTTCGTCGGGCGACAGCTTGGCCAGCAGCGTGTCGTAGAACACCACGCGCTTGGCGGGGCCGAAGCCGGTGAAGTACGCGTTGCCGTGCGCACTGCGCTTGCTGCCGTCCATCACGAACAGGCCCTTGGCCGCGAAGCCGCAGCGGCGCATCAGCTCGGTCACGCGCGCCTTGAGCACCTCGTCTTCCAGCGGCTTGAACTTGTTGAAGATCGGTGCGATGAAGGTGGGGTAGATCACCAGCAGCAACAGGTTGAAGCCCATCCACACGGTCCATGCCCAGAGCCACCACCATTCGCCCGCGGCACCCATCAGCCACAGGATCAGCCAGGCGATCGGCGCGCCTATGGCCAGGCCCAGCAGCACGCCCTTGGCCATGTCGGCGAGCCACAAGCCGAAGGTCATCTTGTTGAAACCGAACCGTTCTTCCAGCACGAAGGTGTGGTACAGGCTGAAGGGAAGCTCGAGCAGGCCGCCGATGAGCGCGAACGAGCCCAGCAGGGCGAGTTGCTGCCACATGCCGGGTCCTATCCACGCCATCAGCGCCTGGTTCAGCGCGTCCAGCCCGCCCAGCAAGGTCCAGCCCAGCAGCACGGCAGCGCCGAAGGCCGTCTCGGCCAGACCGAGCCGTGCCTTGGCAATGGTGTAGCCGGCGGCTTTCTGGTGCGCAGCCAGCGAGACCTTGCTGGCGAATGCAGCCGGCACAGTGTCGCGGTGGCTCGCGACGTGCTTCACCTGCCGGCCGGCCAGCCAGAATTTGACGAGCAGCCCTGCCAGCAGGAAAGCGGCGAAGGCCAAGGTCAACGTGTACGCCTCTGTCATCCCGTGAATGATAGGCGTTGGGCGACAATCGATGGATGCCTGTTGCCGACACCCCTGCCACCCTGGCGAAGAACGAACACAACCTGATCTGGCTCGACTGTGAGATGACGGGGCTGGACCCCGACCGCGATCGCATCATCGAGATAGCCGTCATAGCCACCAGCCCCGACCTGACGATGCGCGTCGAAGGCCCGTCGCTCGTGATCCACCAGTCCGACGCCCAGCTGGAGCTGATGGACGCGTGGAACCGCAGCACGCACGGCAAGAGCGGCCTCACCGACAAGGTGAAGGCGTCGACCCTGGGCGAGCAGGAGGCCGAGCAGCAGGTGCTGGACTTCATCTCGCAGTTCGTCGGCAAGCAGCAGAGCCCGCTGTGCGGCAACAGCGTCGGCCAGGACCGGCGCTTCCTCGTGAAGTACATGCCGCGGCTGGAGGCGTTCTTCCACTATCGCAACCTCGACGTGAGCACGCTGAAGGAACTGGCCCGGCGCTGGCGGCCGGACGTCTACAACTCGTTCAAGAAGCGGCAGCAGCATACGGCGCTGGCGGATGTGGAGGAATCGATCGATGAACTGGTGCATTACCGGGAGCAGTTCCTAAAACTGGGCTGACGCCTGCACGAACTGGCAAAACCTGCGATAATCCATTGCTTGGCTGCGGACACCGCAGCCTTTTTATCGCGCATCTGCCTTCTCACCTTGGCCCTGAAGGGCCAGCGAAACCACCGGTTTCGCGATCGTTGGAATGGTCGATGTTTCTTGGACCATTCGAACGACGGCTACCCCGCGTGGGCGCCGCCATGTGAGACTTTTCATGACCGACATTACCCTAGCGCCCAACGGCTTTGCCGCCCTGGGCCTCGCCCCCGAACTGCTGGCCGCCGTGGCCGACCTGGGTTTCACCCAGCCGACGCCCGTGCAGCAGCAGGCCATCGGCCTGGCCATGCAGCAGCCCGAAGGCGAAGGCGCAGCCGCCTTCAACGACCTGATGGTGTCCAGCCAGACCGGCAGCGGCAAGACCGCCGCCTTCCTGCTGCCCGTACTCCACACTCTGGTGGCCCAGCTGGCGCAGAAGGCGCAGCAGGCCCAGCAGGACGCCAAGGGCAAGCGCCGCAACCCGATGAGCCCGCGCCACTTCAAGGCCGCCGAGCCGGGCGCGCTGATCCTGTGCCCCACGCGCGAACTGGCGCAGCAGGTGGCGCACGACGCCATCGACCTGGTGAAGCATTGCCGGGGCCTGCGCATCGCCAACGTGGTGGGCGGCATGCCTTACCAGATGCAGATTGCCAAGCTGCAGAACGCCAACCTGGTGGTCGCCACCCCGGGCCGATTGCTCGACCTGCAGCGCAGCGGCCAGATCAAGCTGGAAGGCGTGCAGTTCCTGGTGGTCGACGAAGCCGACCGCATGCTCGACCTGGGCTTCGCGGACGACCTGGCCGAGGTGCACAAGCTGACCGCTGCCCGCCACCAGACCATGATGTTCAGCGCCACCATCGCGCCGCGCATCCAGCAGCTCGCCATGCGCGTCATGCGCAACCCGCGCCGGGTCGAGATCGACTCGCCGCAGGAAAAGCACGCCAACATCACCCAGAAGCTGTTCTGGGCCGACAGCCACGACCACAAGCGCAAGCTTTTGGACCACTGGCTGCGTGACGCCTCCATCGGGCAGGCGATCGTGTTCGCCAGCACCAAGATCGAGTGCGACGGCCTGGCCGAAGACCTGCAGCAGGCCGGCTTTGCCGCCGTGTCGCTGCACGGCGACCTGTCGCAGGGCCTGCGCAACCGCCGCCTGATGGCGCTGCGCAACGGCCAGATCCAGTTCCTGGTGGCGACCGACGTGGCGGCGCGCGGCATCGACGTGCCGGCGATCACGCACGTGTTCAACTACGGCCTGCCGATGAAGAGCGAGGACTACACGCACCGCATCGGCCGCACCGGCCGCGCGGGCCGCGATGGCCTGGCCGTCACGTTCGCCGAGTTCCGCGACCGCCGCAAGATCGGCGACATCGAGTTCTTCACCAAGCAGCGCCTCAACGCCGAAGTGGTGCCGGGCCTCGAGCCGCGCCAGCGGCCCGTGGCGCCGCGCCGCGAAGGCTTCGGCGGCGGCGGCAAGCCGGGCCGTGGCTTCGGCCCCGGCCATGGCGCACGCCCGGAACGTTCCGGCTTCGCCAAGCCGCGCTTCGGCGCCAAGCGCTGAAGTCCGACTTGCGCTGAATCAAACCTCGGCGACCCGGGGTTGGATAGCCTTGGTCCCAGTACGGGTACTGGAGAACCAAGCAATGTCCACGCTGGAAAAACATGCGCACGGCGGCTTCGTCGTCGAATGGCGGGATGGATTCAAGATCGGCCTGCCGCAGGTGGACGCCGAGCACCGCCACCTCTTCACGCTGGTGCGCTCGCTGAGCGCCACCAACGTGCAAGCCACGCTCGACGAGCTGCTGGAATACGTCGTCACGCACTTCACCAACGAGCAGGCGCTGATGGAGGAGAGCGGTTTTCCCGACTTCCACCAGCACCTGGCGCTGCACGAGCAGTTCAGCTCGCAGGTGGCCGAGTTCCTGAGCGGCACCGACGAGTGGTCGGAAGACCGCATCCAGTCCCTGCGCAAGTTCCTCAACAAGTGGCTGGTCGGGCACATCCTCACGCACGACCTGCGCTTCGGCAAGTGGTACCAGGAGCACGTGACGAAGACCGGCCATGCGCCGCAGGCGCCTCGCGCACAGGTCACCAGGGCCAAGGTCGGCTGGTTCGACCGCCTGCTCGGGCGCGGCTGACGCCTTGCCGCGGGCGGGGCCTTCGCGGCCGGCTCAGGCAAGGCCCGCGATGTCGGGCTCGCGGCCGATGCCGGGCGCGTCGCCGAGGCGGCACACGCCGTCGTCGGGCGATGTGAATTGCGCTGCCACCTGGGTGCGCAACGGATTCGGGTTTGCGTCCACTTCCAGCCAACCCGGCGTGTTGCAGGCGGCCAGCATGTGGGCCGAAGCAAGCAGGCCGACACCGCCGCCGAGGTAGTGCGGGCAGTAGCGCACACCGGCTTGCAACGCTAGCTGCACGACGGGCCAGCAGCCTGAAATGCCGCCCCACTTCGCCAGGTCCGGCTGCAGCACCGCGAGTACCCGTGAGTGCAGCGCCTCTTCGAAAGCCGGCTGGCCGACGATGTTCTCGCCCGCCGCGAGCGGCGTTGCGCACTGCTGCTTCAAGGCCTGCCACTCGTGCCACGGCCGGTCGGCCCGCAGCGGCTCCTCCAGCCAGCCAAGGCGGAAGTCGCGCAGGGCGGCCCCCATTTCAAGGGCCTCTTCCAACTGCCATGCCTGGTTGGCGTCCGCCATGAGCGGCGTGGCGTCGCCCAGCACCTGGCGCAGCGCGTCAAGGTTGGCCAGGTCGCGCTCGCGGCCGAAGCCCACCTTCAGCTTGAAGGCCCGGTAGCCGTCGGCGTGCCGCTGCGCCGCGATGACCTGCGGCTGGTCGGGGTTGATGCCGCTCGCGTACACGCTCACCGCGTCGCCGCTGCCACCGAGGAAGCGCCACAGGGGCTGTCGCGAACGGCGCGCGCACAGGTCCCAGAGTGCCAGGTCGAGCCCCGCAATGGCCTGCGCGAGCGGACCATACTCGCCGGCCTGGATGGCGAGCACCGCGGTCTGCGCCGTGAGCCACTCGAAGGCTTCCGGGCAGCTCGCGAAGGACCGGCTGGTGAGCAGGGGCGCCAACACGGTGTCGACCAGCTGCGCACGATGCTCCGCGCCGCACGACGGGAAGTTGCACCAGACTTCACCCCAGCCCCAGGCGCCGTCGGCATCCTCCACCCGCACGAAGACGGCGGGCCGGTCGCGCATGATCCCGAACGAGGTGCGCACCGGCGTCGCGATGGGGCTGCGCAGCACGAAGGCCTGCACCCGTGCCGGCCGCACGGCCGCCTGTGGCAGGGTCCTCATGGCTTCAGATCCATCTCGAGGCGGATCGCATCGCCGCGATAGGTGACTTCGGCCAGGTAGATCACCGTGCCCTCGTCGTCGCGGAACACGCGACGCACTTCGGCCACGGGTGAATTCACGGGGACCTGCAGGTGCTCGGCGACTTCCATGTCGGCCGTGCCGATGGTCAGCACCTGGTGGGCCTGGCGGATGTGCACGTCCTTCATGGTGGTGAGGATGGGGATCACGGTCTTGCTCCGGAACCTGGCGGGCGAGCGACGGAAGATGCGCTCGTCCAGGTAGATATCGATCACGCAGTAAGGCTGGCCGTCGCGCAGGTGCACGCGGCGCATGTAGGCGTAGCGCTCCGCCGCCTGGCCTTCGCCTTCCCTCAGCGGGGGCGACCCCGCCGACTCGTCGATGTTCACGATGCGCGGCTGGGTGTCGGTGTACATGCGCGCCAGCTCGTCCAGTGTCGTGACGACGCTGATGACCTGCTCGCGGCGCGGCGCCCCGGTGACGAACGTGCCGCGGCCGCGCTGCGGCGAAACGAGGCCGTCGCGCGCGAGCAGGTCGACGGCTTGCCGCACCGTGACGCGTGCCACGCCGAATTCGCTCATGAGGGCTTCGAGCGACGGCAGCCGGTGGCCGTGCGGCCAGTGGCCGCGCTCGATGCGGCGGCGCATCAGGTCGGCCATCTGCAGGTAGCGCGGCACCGGGCTGTCAAGGAAGCGGGCGGACATGCGGTGAGTCGGGTAGGGAAATCGAGGGCTCTGGCGAGGGCGGGCTAATGGTACTATCGATAGGATGTTAGGTAAACAGGTGTTCTGGCTGTCGGCGCCGTGGGTGCTGATCGTGGCGCTCTGGTACGCCGTGCGCGAAAGCGGCTTCATCAACCCGGCGCTGGTTCCGGCGCCGCACCAGGTCGCAGCCAAGTTCATGGAGCTGGCCGGCGGGCGGCTCGGGCAGGACGTGCTCATGTCGACGCAGCGGGTGTTCTTCGGCGTGCTGCTGGGGGTCTCCCTCGCCGTGCCCGTGGGCTTCTGCCTCGGCTGGTACAAGGGCCTGCGCGGCTTCATGGACCCCGTGATCAACTTCTTCCGCGCCCTCCCGCCGATAGCGCTCATCCCGCTGGTGATCGTCTATTTCGGCATCGGCGAGTCGGCCAAGATCGCCATCCTGTTCTACGCATCGTTCTTCGCCGGGGTCATCGTCATGTACGAAGGCATCGCGCAGATCAGCCCGATTTTCATCAAGGTGGCCCGCACGCTGGGCGCCAGCGACCTGGAGCTGTTCGGCAAGGTGATCGTGCCGCTCACCGTTCCGCACATCCTCACGGCTGTGCGCGTGGCGCTCGGAGTCGCGTGGGCGACGCTGGTGGCCTCGGAGCTGATCGCCGCGCAGCAGGGCCTGGGCGCGCTGATCCAGAATGCCTCGTCCTTCTTCCAGCTCGACATCATCTACGTGGGCATCATCTGCATCGGGTTCGTCGCGCTGGTGATGGACCTCTTGCTGCGGCTGGCCACGCGGCGCATGGTGGCGTGGCAGGAGCGCATCGCATGACGGCGCGCATCCGCTTCGAGCACGTGTCGGTGGACTTTCCGACAGCAGCCGGCCCCATGCGCGTGCTGGACGACGTCAGCTTCGAGATCGACAACGGGGAGTTCGTGTCGGTCATCGGCCCTTCGGGCTGCGGCAAGACGACCATGATGAACATCGTGGGCGGCTTCGTGCAGCCCACGCAGGGCCGCGTGCTGCTCGATGGCAAGCCGGTGGCCGGCCCCGGGCCCGACCGCGGCGTGATCTTCCAGGAATACGGTGTGTTCCCGTGGCTCACGGTGCGGCAGAACATCGCCTTCGGGCTGAAGCTGAAGGCCAATGCGGCGCACGCGGGCGAACGCGATGGGATCGTCGCGCGCTACATGGAGTTGATGGGCCTGTCGGACTTTGCCGACCACTACCCGAAGCACCTGTCCGGCGGCATGCGCCAGCGCCTGGCCATCGCCCGCGCCTACGCCGTGCGGCCCGAGTTCCTGCTCATGGACGAGCCGTTCGGCGCACTCGACGCGCAGACGCGCACGGCGATGCAGGACCTGCTGCTCGAAGTGCTGCAGCGGGAGGGCAAGACCGTGATGCTGATCACGCACTCGGTCGAGGAAGCGATCTACCTGTCGTCGCGAATCGTCGTCGTCACGGCACGGCCCGCGCGCATCCGCACCATCATCGACGTCCCGTTCGGCTACCCGCGCGCCGAAGGCGTCCACGAGGACCCCCGCTTCGGCGAGCTGCGCGCGCAAATCCGCGAGCTCGTCATGCAGGAGTATGCGGCGCAAGCGCGCCAGGCGACCGTGCGGGTCGCCGAATGAGACCGGAAGCACCCACTCAAGGAGACAGACCCATGGCCATCCAACGCAGACATGTGATCCAGGCGGCGGCTGCCGCCACGCTCGGCGCCGCCGCCCCGCTCGCTTTCGGGCAGGCCCGCACCCAGTTGAAGGTCGGCTATCTCCACACGCCGGCCGTCGACGGGCACATCTGGATCGGCCAGCAGGGCGGCGCGTTCGCCAAGCACGGGCTCGAGCTGGAGCTGGTGCAGTTCACGACCGGCCTGGAGCTGTTCCAGGCCATGATCGGGGGCAGCCTCGACATGCTGACCACAGGCGCGGTGGTTTCCAACTTCCCGGCGCGCGGCCAGGGCAAGGTGTTCCTGATGAACAACATCGAGTACGCTACGGCGCAGCTGTGGGTGCGCGAGGACATCAGGACGCTGGCCGACCTGAAGGGCAAGCAGGTTTCCACCACCACCGGCACCACCGCGCACGTTTTCCTCGACCGCGCGCTGCGCTCGGCCGGCGTCGACCCCGCCAAGGATGTCCAACTGGTCAACCAGCGCATGACCGAGGCCGTGACCTCGTTCATCTCCGGCGCCGTGCCGGCGGTGGCGCTCTGGGTACCGTTCGACGTGACCGTCCGGCAGAAGATGCCGGGCGCGCGCAAGCTCATCGATGCCTCGGCCTTCTTCCCGCAGGCAGCCATCATGGGCGGCTGGGCCGCGCGCAACGACTGGTACGACAGGAACCGCCCGACGGTCTTGAAGCTGATTGCGGCCTGGGGCGAAGTGAACGACGTGATCACGGGCAAGCCTGAAGCAGCCGCCGAAATGCTGCAGAAGTCCAACTACAAGGAAGTGCCGCTCGCCGACTTCAAGGAGCAGTTCAAGGCCTCGAAGTACTACACCAACGCCGAGTGGCGCACGCGCTACCAGGACGGCACCGTCACGAAGTGGCTGCAGCAGGTGACCGACTTCTTCGTCTCGAATGCGAACATCCAGGGCGCGTTGAAGGCCGAGCAGTACTTCGACGCGAAGCCGTTCCTGGAAACCATCAAGGCATGACCGGCGCGCAGGCGCGCGGCTACGACTACATCGTCATCGGCGCCGGGTCGGCGGGCTGCGTGCTGGCCAACAGGCTGAGCGCCGACCCCGCGCGGCGCGTGCTGGTTCTGGAGGCAGGTGGCGAGGGCGGCCAGTTCTGGCTGCGCATGCCGATCGGCTACTTCCGCACCATCTACGACCCGCGCTATTCGTGGCAATTCCCCCTCGAGCCCCAGGAGTCGACGGGCAACCGGGCCATCGTCTGGCCGCGCGGCAAGGTGCTGGGCGGCTCCAGCGCGATCAACGGGCTGCTCTACATCCGCGGCCAGCATGCCGACTTCGACGACTGGGCTCGCATGGGCTCGCAGGGCTGGAGCTACCGCGAACTGCTGCCGTACTTCAAGCGCTCCGAGCGCTACGAGGGCGGCGAGAGCGAGTACCACGGGGCGAGCGGCGAGATGTGCGTGTCGGACCTGCGCAACGACCACCCGTATTGCGACGCATGGGTCGCAGCCGCCGTCGAAGCGGGCCACGGCCGCAATCCCGACTTCAACGGCGCGCGCACCGAGGGCGTCGGCGCCTACCAGCTCACGCTGCGTGGGCACTGGCGCTGCGATGCGGCGGTGGCCTTTCTCGAACCGGTGCGCGCCCGGCCCAACCTCACGGTGCAAACCGGCGTCCACGTGACGCGCATCCTTGTCGAGGCGGGGCAGGCCGTGGGCGTCGAGTGGCTGGAGCAGGGCCGGGTGCAAAGCGCCCGCGCAGACGGCGAGGTGCTGCTCGCCGCCGGCGCGCTGCAGTCGCCGCATCTGCTGCAGCTGTCGGGCATAGGGCCGGCGGACGTGCTGCGCTCGCACGGCCTGCCGGTGCACGCCGATCTCCCGGAAGTCGGCGCCAACCTGCAGGACCACTACCAGGCACGAGTCATCGTGAAGCTCAAGCACCGCATGTCGCTCAACGACCAGGTGCGCAACCCGTTCGGGCTGGCTTCGATGGCCTGGCAGTGGGCGATGCACCAGCGCGGCCCGCTGACGGTGGGCGCCGGCCAGGTCGGCGGCATGGTGTGCAGCGAGTACGCGCAAGGCGGGCGCCCCGATGTGCTGTTCAACGTCATGCCGCTGTCGGTCGACAAGCCGGGCGACCCGCTGCACCGCTTCTCCGGTTTTTCGGCCTCGGCCGCGCAGTGCCGGCCGCTGTCGCGCGGCACGGTGCAGGTCCGTTCTGCCGACCCCCTGCAGGCACCGCGCATCGTGTCCAACTGCCTGGCCGAGCCGCATGACGTGAAGGTGCTGGTGGCCGGCCTGCGGATGCTGCGCGACATCTACCGCCAGCCCTCGTTCCGCGACCTCGTCACGGGCGAGGAATACCTGCCGGGCAACGATGCGACGACTGCGGCGCAGCTCGAGGCGTTTGCGCGCACCAAGGGCGGCACCGTGTTCCACCCGACCAGCACCTGCCGCATGGGTGGCGACGCGGCATCGGTCGTGGACCCGCAGCTGCGGGTGCGCGGCGTAGGGCGGCTGCGCGTGATCGATGCGTCGGTGATGCCTGCGATCGTGTCGACCAACACCAACGCGGCTTCGATCATGATCGGCGAGAAGGGGGCAGCGATGGTGCTGGCGCAAAGCCAGGCATCCGAGCCGGGCCTTCGCGCTTCCTAATCACCCGGCAGCCGCGCGATTTCGGCCTCGTCGAATCCGGCCGCACGCCTGGCTTCGACGTTGAAGGGGCCGCGCAGGCGCGGCGCGCCATGGCGCTGCGCGAGTTCATCATAGGTCGGGACGGGGTCGAGCCCGCGCTGCGCGCACAGGTGCCGGTACCAACGATTGCCCACTGACACATGACCGATCTCATCGCGCAGGATCAGGTCGAGGATCTCACCGGCCTGGAGGTCGCCCGCCGCCACCAGTTTTGCCTTGATGGGCAGCGAAGCGTCGAGCCCGCGCGCTTCCAGCGTGCGCGACACCAGCGCCAGCCGCGCCAGCAGGTCGGCTTTCGTCTTCCCGGCCATCTCCCACAGGCCATCGTGCGCGGGAAAGCTCCCGTAGTCGCAGCCCATGCCTTGCAGGTGGGCGCGCAGCAGCTGGAAGTGCAGCGCTTCTTCCCGTGCCACGCCGATCCACTGCCGGTAGAACTGCGCCGGCATGCCGGGGAACCGCCACACGATGTCGGCTGCGAGGTTGATGGCGTTGAACTCGATGTGGGCCAGCGCATGGATGAGCGCGGCGCGGCCTTCGGCCGTGTGCATCGAACGCTGCCTGAGCTGCGACGGTGCAACCAGCGCGGGCGCTGCCGGCCGACCAGGGATGCCCGTGGGCTCCTCGATCGACTCGTCCTCGCCCACGGCCAGCCCATCCGGCAGTGCCCGCGCCAGCTCGGCCTTGTGCCCCGGCTCGCTTTCGAGCAGGACGGCGAGCGCAGCACGTCGGGCAGTCGTCATACGGCGAGCATAGCAACGCCTCCCTACAATCCGTCGCATGGTGCGTCGTGACGCTGAGCAAGGACTGAGCCCCGAAGGGGGAGGGCCGAGCTTGGTTTGCTGCGCCACTCCAACGGGTGAGAGTCCCGACCCGGTAGGCGTCGGTGCGCCGGGTATCAGGCCCCAGGTATTGGAGGGAGACCTCTGTGCCCGAGCGGGGCGTCAAGAGCCCACTTCAGGTGGGGAGCAAGCACGCGGGCCGCAACATGAAGTGAAGCCTGCAGCCTCGACAGATTTACAACCCGCAGGCCGAGCCGCTCATGTCACGGCGAAGGCAACATCACCGGCGCAAGAACCGAAGCGCGCTGGGGGCTGCGGCGGGGTAAGGGGCGCAGCACGTGTGCAAGGAGTGGAGCGGAACACGAGAGAGCCGTCTGCGCGGCCCGAGCCGGGGCAAGCGCGCTCGTATAAGCCCAAGGCGAAGTCGAGCCGTGCGCAGCGGCAGTCCGAGGGGATCGTAGTACTGAACGGTGGGGCGCAAGCCGCATCGACGAAGGCCGTGCGGCATAACGCGGCTGGAGGGAAGGGTCCCTGCGGTGGTCATGCTGAGATAGCGGGTAAGCGCGAGGGAATGGCCGGCCAGACCGGTCCTAACGACCCCGTTGGGCGAGAGCCCGACGCCAAAGTGCGACAACTGCAAAGGCAGCTCTGGGCCGCAGCCAAGCGGGCACCGGCAAGGCGTTTCCATGCGTTGTACGACCAGTTGTGCAGGGATGACATCCTGCGCGAGGCGTGGAAGCGCGTGCGCCGCAATCGCGGCGCAGCGGAGATCGACCGGGTGTCGATCCACAACGTGGAGCAGTACGGAGTCCAGCGCTTCTTGCAGGAGCTGGCTGAGGTGCTGCGCGCGGGCGAGTACGGGGCGCAAGTCGTACGGCGCGCCTCCATTCCCAAGGCAGACGGGGGCGAGCGGCCCCTGGGCATCCCGACGGTGCGAGACCGGGTGGTGCAGATGGCGGCTAAGCTGGTGCTGGAGCCGATCTTCGAGGCGGACTTTGAGCCGTGCTCGTACGGCTTCCGGCCCAAGCGCAGTGCGCAGCAGGCGTTGGAGCGGCTCAGGCAACTGGGCAACCGAGGCGCCGATCACGTGCTGGACGCCGAC
>JACRAY010000028.1 GCA_016213325.1 Burkholderiales bacterium
CGCAGTCGAGTAGTCAACCGTGACGGTGCGGCCGGACTCGGCCGACAGCGTCACGACGAAAGTGGCGGTGCCCGCCCCCTCGTTGACCGTGATGTCGCTGATGCTCAGGGCAGGCGGTGCATCGTCATCGGTGATGGTGCCCGCGCCCGTGTCCGAGGCATTGGTCGTCGTCCCCGCGGTCCGCGTCGCCGTCAGCGTGAAGGCTTCCGCCGGCTCGTCCAGCGCATCGTCGGTGATCGCGGTGCGAACCAGCACGCTGGTGCTGCCGGCGGCGATGGTGGCCGACGATGCCGTGGCCCAGGTCGATCCGCCATCCGTCGACACTTCCAGCGAGGCGCCGGTGTCGGTGCCTACCGAGGCACTGCCGCTCGCAAGCGAGAGGCTCACCGTCGTGTCGAAGGCCGAAGCGTTGGACAGGCTGACCGTGAACACCGCAAAGTCGTCACTGCCTTCGGTCACCGACTCGCTCGATACCGACAAGCTGGGCCGGTCGTCGTCGTCGCCGCCACCGCCCGTGCCGTCGTCGATGATGCCGCCGTCGCCGGTGCCGTCCGCGATCGTCGCGTTGACGGCGTTGTCCAGCGTCACGGTGTAGTCCTCGAGGTTCTCGAAGACGTCGTCGTTCGTGATGGTGACCGTGACGGTCTGCGTGGT
The DNA here is from genome assembly GCA_016213325.1 of Burkholderiales bacterium. GTDB lineage: Bacteria > Pseudomonadota > Gammaproteobacteria > Burkholderiales > Burkholderiaceae_C > Ramlibacter. Next base: position 655 of record JACRAY010000028.1, read on the forward strand.
CTGGCCCGGTGCGAAGGTCAGCGTCCCCGAGGGCAAGTCGTGGTCGCCGCCTTCGGTCGAACCGAGGGCAGTCGCATAGTCGACGGTCACCGTGCGGCCCGATTCGGCCGACAAGGTGACAGTGAAGGTGGCCGTGCCGGCGGCCTCGTTGACGGTGATGTCGCTGATGCTCAGCTCGGGCGTCGCATCGTCGTCGGTGATGGTGGCGCGCCCACTCAGGTCGTTGCCGCTGGGGGCGACGTTGGCCGACAGGCCCGACAGGTTGACCGTGAAGGTCTCGTTGTTCTCGTCGAGCAGGTCGTCGGTGATGGCGACCGTGATCGTGGTCGTCGTGGCGCCGGCTGCGATCGTGCCTGTACCGCTGGCTGCGCCGTAGTCGTCCCCGGCGACGGCCGTGCCATTGCTCGTGGCCCAGCTGAAGTTGACGGCACCCATCGTGGGTGCGCTGAGCGTGACCGTGAACGTGGCGGTCCCGGCGGCTTCATCGATCGTGATGTCGTTGACCGAGATGCTGGGCCGCACATCGTTGTCGTCGATCGTCGTGAGGACGTGCGGCTGGCGACCGCCGGCGCCGCTGGTGATGTCGATGCCTTCGAACTGGCCGGTGTCCTGCACCGACTTGATGCTGGCCGTGTACGTCTCGTCGTCGAAGTCGCCGTCCTGGTTGGTGGCGACCGTGAAGGTTGCGGTGCTGCTGCCGGCGGCGATGGTGACGACCTTGTCCGCGGATGCGTAGTCCCCCGACTCGGCGGTGCCGCTGGTGAAATTGATGGTCACCTTCGTGGCTTGCGTGACGACGACGGGATTGCCGTTGATGTCGACCAGCCGCACGGTGTAGGGGGCGGTCACGTCGCCCTCGGTCACCTGCAACGGGCCGCTCAGGACCGCATAGACCTTGTCGCCGGCACCGATCGTCTCGGGCGGCGGGTTGGTCCCGGGCGGGCTGCCGGCGTCGCGGATCGTGCCCACGCCCTGCAGGTCGCTGCCCTCGGGCACGACGGTGGGCGACAGGTTGGACAGGTTGACCGTGAAGGTTTCGTCACCTTCCTTCAGGAAATCGTCCCTGATGGCAACCGTGACGGTAACGCTCGTGGCGCCGGCCGCGATGGTCCCGCTGCCGGCGGCAGCGGTGTAGTCCGCACCCGCAGTGGCCGTGCCGTTGCTCGTGGAGTAGTCGAAGGTGACTGCCGAGTCCAGCGGGGCGCTTAGCGTCACGGTGAACGTGGCGGTGCCCGCGTCTTCATTGACCACCACGTCGTTGATGGCGATCGTCGGGCCCGTGTCATCGTCGAGGATCGTCGTGGTCACCCGCGGCTGCTGGCCACCGGCGCCGCTCGTGATGTCGATACCCTCGAACTCGCCGGTGTCCTGCACCGACTTGATCGATGCCGTATAGGTATCGTCCGCGAAGTCCGCGTCCTGCGCGGTGGCGACCGTGAAGGTGGTACTGCTCGAACCCGCGGCGATGGTCAGCACCTGGTCGGCTGCGGCATAGTCGCCGGCCTCTGCAGTGCCGTTGGTGAACTGCACGGTGACCTGGGTCGCCTGCGTCACGGTCACCGGGTTGCCGTTCGAGTCGACCAGCCGCACCGTGTACGCGGTGGTCGTCTCGCCTTCGTTCACCTCCGGCGGGCCTTCGATGATGGCGAAAACCTTGTCGGGCGCACCCACCGTCTCGGGCGGCGGGTTGCCGGCGGGCGAGCTGCCCGCGTCGGTGATGGTGCCGATGCCCTGCAGGTCGCTGCCCGCCGCATCGACGTTGGACGACAGCCCAGACAGGCTGACCGTGAAGGTCTCGTTGCCTTCCTTCAGGAAGTCGTCGCTGATCGGGACCGTGATGGTCACCGACGTCTGGCCGGCTGCGATGGTGGCGCTGCCGCTCGTGGACGCGTAGTCGGCATCCGCAGTGGCCGACCCGTTGGCCGTTGCGTAGTCGAAAGCCACCGCCTGCAGCGTCGGCCCGCTCAGCGTGACCGTGAAGGTCGCGGTGCCCGCGTCCTCGTTGACCGTGACGTCGTTGACGGCCAGGGTCGGGCGGGTGTCGTCGTCGAGGATCGTCGTCTGGACACTGGCCGGGTGGCCGGGCACGCCGGTCGTGAAGTCGATGGCTTCGAACTCGCCCGTGTCCTGCACGGACCGGATGCTGGCGACGTACGTCTCGTCGTCGAAGTCGAAGTCTTCGCTGGTAGCCACCGTGAAGGTGGTGCTGCTGGAGCCCGGCTGGATCGTCAGGACGCGCTCGGTAGCGTCATAGTCGCCGGCCTCGGCAGAACCGCTCGTGAACTGCACCGTGATGGTGGTGGCAATGCCGACCGTGACCGGGTTGCCCTGCCAGTCGACCAGCTGCACCTGGTAGGTCGCAGTGGTGTCGCCTTCGCTGACGGTGGGCGGCCCGGCGAGCACGGCATACACCTTGTCGGAGGCACCCGGCACTTCGACGGGCGACTCCTCACCAGGGATGGGGCCGCCTTCGCCGCCCGGGCTGCCCGCGTCGGTAATGGTGCCCGAGCCGGTGAGGGTGCTGCCCGATGCATCGACGTTGGACGACAGGTCGCCGAGCGAGACGGTGAAGTTCTCGTTGCCTTCGTTGAAGAAGTCGTCGGCGATCGGCACCGAAATCGTCACCGATGTCTGGCCGGGCGGGATCTGTCCGCTGCCACCCACGCCCGTGTAGTCGAGCCCCGAGCGGGCCGTGCCGTCGGTCGTCAGGAAGCTGAAGAGAACGGGCTCGCCGCTGGGGGCGCTGAGGTTGACGGTGAACGTGGCGAAGCCGGCGTCCTCGTTCACCATCACGTTGTCGATGCGGATCGTCGGCGTCGGCGCGAACGTGACGGTCGGCGGCAAGGTCGGGGACACGCCGGGAGGAACCGGGGTGTAGCCGAAGTCGTAGGGTGCAGGCGTGACGGGTTCGACCACGCGCAGCAGTTCGACGAAGTCGTGGCCGCCCTCGATGAAGCTGCCGCCGGAAGTGCCCTCGCTGGTGGGGCCGCCGCCATTGGTGCCGCCGCCCATGGTGTTGATCGTGGCGGGGTCGACGTCTTCCCGGACGCGGGCAACGAGCTTGGGGTTGCTGGGATCTTCGAGGTCGTTGCCGAAGACGATGGAGTCCAGGCGTACGAGCTCGCGGGCTCGCATGACGAAGCGACCACCATGCTCGAAATCCAGTTCGACACGGCTGCCTTCTTCGGTGACGAGGACCTCGTCGTCGAACACTACATCGCCGTGTCGCAGGACCCTTTGCGAGCCATCGCTGCTGCGAGCGATGACGACGCCTTCCAGCAGCACAACGCGACCAATGACCTTGCCCGTCATGGGTCCCACCTCTCTATTTGTGACTATCCGTCACTCTTTGTAACAAATAATGCAGACTTCTGCAAGCTTACTTACAACTTCACCGCTCAGTGAACGCCGTGTGGCGCGCTTTGACGACAGGCTTCAGCAAGTACGAGAGAATCGACTTCTTTCCCGTGAGAATATCCACCTCCGCAACCATTCCCGGGATGACCGGAAGGCCCGGCCCCAGCTGCGATTTCTGGGTCCGGACGCGCACCGTGTAATACGTATTGCCTCGGTCATCTGTAACAGAGTCGGCCCCGATCAGCTCGACAGAAGCATCCAGCCCGCCGTAGATGGAATAGTCGTAAGCCGTGAACTTGACCACGGCCTTGTCGCCCGGGCGCAGGAAGGCGATGTCCTTGGCCAGCACGCGCGCCTCCAGCAGCAGGCTCTCTTCCATCGGCACGATTTCGATCACATCGCGGCCGGGCTGCACGACGCCGCCTATCGTCGTGACCAGCAGGCGCTTGACCGTGCCCTTCAGCGGCGAGCGCAAGGCCGACTTCTCGACCTTGTCCGCCAGCCCGGCACTGCCTGCCGAACTGATGTTGAGCCGGCCCAGCGTCTCGGCGAGCTCCTTGCGGGCTTCGCTGCGGAAGTTCAGCGTGATCTCCTGCACCTTGCGCGAGGCTTCGGCAATGGCCGACTGGGTCTTCAGGATCTGCGCGGCAGCCACGTCGCGCTCGCCCAGGTAGCGGCTTGCGTCGCGCTCGAGCCGCAGCACATCGACTTCGGACACAGCCCCGCTCGCCACCAGCGGCTTGGTGTAGCCCAGCTCGCGGGACGTCAGTTCGTAGGCCTTGCCCGCCTGCTCGCGCCGCGCCCGCGCTTCCTCGAGTTCGCGCGAGCGCTGCGACAGCTGCTGCTCGGCGATGGAGAGCTGGGCTTGCAGGGTTGACCGGCTGGCGTCGTACGCAGCTTTCTCGGCCTCGGCGGTGCGTGGTGCCTGCGCCACCACTTCGGGCGGCGGCACGAAGGCTGTGCCTTCGGCCAGCGCGCGCAGCCGCGCCACCCGCGCCAGCAGCGCGAGCGACTGCACGCGGTTCTCCTGCAGCGACGAGTCGAAGCGTGTCGGGTCGATGCTAACCAGCACTTGCCCGGCTTCGACCACCTGGCCTTCCTTCACGTGGATTTCCGACACCATGCCGCCGTCCATGCTCTGGATGACCTGCAGCTGCTTGGAGGGAATCACCTTGCCTTCGCCGCGCGTCACTTCGTCCACTTCGGTGATGGCTGCCCAGGCGAGCCCTACCACCAGCACGCCGGCCATCACGCGCAGCAGCAGGCGCGCCCTGAGCGGCTCCTGCTGCTCGAGGGCCAGTTCCGCATCGGCCTTGAAGCTGCGGCGCGGTACAGCTTCATGGACGGCGCCGGCCGCGGGATCGGGTTGCGCGGCTTGCTCGCTCATGCTGCTTTCCTCACGCGCCCGGCTTCCAGGTCGGCCATGACCTTGTCCTTGGGCCCGTCGGCGACGACCTGGCCCTCATCGAGCACGATGATGCGGTCGGCCAGCTCCAGCAGGCTGGTGCGGTGCGACACGATCAGCATCGTCTTGCTGGCCGCGTACTTGCGCAGGCGCTGCTTGAACTCCGCCTCGGACGAGAAGTCCATGGCGCCCGTGGGCTCGTCGAGCAGCAGGATTGGCGGGTCGAGCAGGACCGCGCGGGCAATGGCCACGCCCTGGCGCTGACCGCCCGACAGCGACTCGCCGCGCTCGCCGATGGCCATGTCGAAGCCGCGCGGGTTCTTGTTGGCCAGCGGCAGCAGCCCGCCCACGTGCGCGGCCGCCAGGATGGCGTTCTCGTCGACGTGCGGTGCGGCCACCACGATGTTCTCGCGCAGCGTGCCGTAGAACAGGGTGGGGCTTTGCTCCACGTAGCCGATATTGCGGCGCAAGTCCGCCGGGTCCACCTGGCGGACATCGGCGCCGTCTACCGTGATCGTGCCGCTGGTGGGGGCGTACAGGCCAAGCACCAGCCGCTGCAGCGTGGTCTTGCCCGACCCAACGCGGCCGATGACGACCACCTTCTCGCCCGGGCGGATGCGGAACGACACGCCGCGCAGTGCCTCCTGGTCGCGGTTGGGATACGCGAAGTGCACGTCGTTGAACGCGATCTCGCCCTGCAGCACCGGGCGGTGCAGCCAGTTGCGTTCGGCCGGCCGTTCCGGCTCGGCGGTCATCGTGGCTTCCAGCGATTCCAGCGCGGTGCGGGCGTTCTGGTACTGCATCATCAGGCCCACCATCTGGCCGAGCGGCCCCATGGCGCGGCCGGCCAGCATGGTTGCCGCGACCAGTCCGCCCGTGGTGAGCCAGCCCGCATGAATCAGGTAGACGCCGGTGATCACCGTGCCGAGGCTCACCAGCTGCTGCAGCGTGGTGACGCTGGTCACCACCTTGGAGGATGCAAGCCGCAGCTGGGCGCTGGTGCGGGCAAGGAACGACGCCGTCTCTTCCAGCCGCGTCTGCACCACGCGTTCGGCGCCTATGGCCTTGATGGTTTCCAGGGCGGTCAGCGCCTCCACCAGCGTGGCATTGCGCATGCCGGCCGCCCGGTAGGTCGTTTCTGCCAGGGCGTGCATGCGCCCCTGCATCACGAAGCTGTAGCCGAGTACCACCACCATGGCGGCCAGCGGGACCAGCATCAGCGGCCAGCTGATCCAGGCAAGCGTGGCCAGGAACAGGATCGCGAACGGGACGTCGACGATACCGGTCACCGTCGCCGATGCGATGAAGTCGCGGATGCTCTCGAACGAGCGCAGCGAGTTGGCATAGGCCCCCACCGACTCGGGCCGCTGCGCCAGCTTCATGCCGAGCACGCGCTCCATGATCTGCGCCGACAGCCGCACGTCGATGCGGGTGCCCGCCATGTCCACGAAGTGCCCGCGCAGCACGCGCAACAGGTAGTCGGCGCCCAGCACCAGCACGAGGCCCAGGGCCAGCATCCACAGCGTCGCCTGCGCAAAGTTCGGCACCACCCGGTCGTACACGTTCATCGTGAACATGGGCAGTGCGATGGCGAACAGGTTGATCAGCAGCGCCGCGCCTATCATGTCCTTGTACAGCGGCAGCTGTTCGAGCATCGCGCCCCAGAACCAGTGCCGCGCCACCTGCGGCGTGACTTCCGGCGTGCGGCGGTCGAAGCGGAACTTGGGCCGGCAGACGATGGCGATGCCGGCGTAACGCGCGGCCAGCGCATCGCGCGGCAGGCGCACTTCGCCCTGGCCGGCATCGGGGAACAGCAGCACGGCTTCGCCCGATGCGTCGTCCCATGCCACCAGCAGGCAAGCCGTGTCACCTTCCAGCAGCAGCACGACGGGCAGCAACGCGGGGTCGATCGCATCCAGCGTGCGCCGCACGAACCGCGCCGCCAGGCCTGCGCGCGCCGCTGCGCGCGGGAAGACCGAAGGCGTGAGGCCCATCGCGCCCAGCGGGAGGCCGGCAGCCAGTGCGCTGCGGCTTTGCGGGCGGCCGTGGATGCGCGTCAGTTCGACCAGGCAATCCAGCAGCGGATCCGGGTGCGGCGACGCCTCGCGGAAGTCTCCCGCGAACGGTTGCAGTTCACGCGCAGGCGCTGTCGGCGCCGCACTGATGTCGGTCATTTTCAAGGTGGGTGGGTGCGGAAAAATCCCCGGGCCGCAAGCAGGCCGCGCAGATGCTAGCTGCGGGCCGAGTATCGCCGAACGGCCTCGCACGTGCCAGTTGGAAGAAAGGAAACAGCCCGGTAGTTTTCAATACCTGGGCCGCATTTCGAGAGCGGCGGGCACTGTCAGGTCCGGCGCGGGCCGATGGCCCGCTTCGTGGGGGTCGTCGTCGAGCAGCGAGGATGGGACGCCCGGGCCGGGTGAGGCGACCCGAGTCGGGGCCGTGGCACTTCGGGGTACCCAAGCGGTCTTGCCACGGTGCGTCGTGATGCTTCCTGCGAAGTAGAGCGCGGCCAGTGCGTAAGCCACTTCACGTTCGCTCAAGCCCGTGCTGGCCTGCAACTGCGCAAGGTCCTGGGGCCTGGAGTTGAGTTGGCCCAACAGCAACATGTGCGAATCGCGCAGCAGCCGCTGGGGGACCCTGGGCGGCCCGCGGAAGTAGATCACCACCTGCCGGTATCTCGGTGGCAACAGGTCCTCCTGCGTGCGCGTGCTGAACTGCCACATCACCTGCGCAATGGAGGAGCGCGAGAAGTGGCCCGGGATGGCGTGGGCGCCCGCCGGCCTGCCGCACCATTCGGCCGCCGCCACTTGGCCGGGTGTGATGCCCGGCAGCAGGCCGACGTCTCCCTCGAGGTCGACCACGCCCACCAGCTCATGGTGCAGCGCCAGGTGATACACCGGAGAGGTGAGGCTGAACCGGAGTTCGGCGAGCCTTTGCGCCAGTGCCAGTTCGGCAGCCAGCGGCAGCAACCAGGCCTCGAACTTGGTCAGGATGGCATCGACGCTGTCTGCGGAGTACGGGTTGAAAACCGCAGGGGGGATGACATCGGGATTCGGCAGCGGCAGCGTGAAAGCCATCGGCCGGTCGACTTCCTTCAGGTTCAGCAGGGTAGCGGGGCGGGTGGGGTCATAGGAGGGTACCCGCACGAACCGTCCGCGCACGAGTTGCGCGTGCTCGCCGTTGGCCCAGAGCGCATCTGCCTCGATGAAGGGGCCCCGTTCCCACTGGCAGGTGGCGGCCCGCAAGCTCAGCAGTTCCCGGAGGTGCGTGTCGTCCTCGAAACCGATGAGACCCATGCGCATGACGGGACGGAACATCTCCTACCTCCAGATTCCTCCATCCATTCGAAACATATTGTCACAAACTCTGAGGGTTTGCAACATATATCTGCTCAGCGAGCCCTCACCCGATCTGCGGGTTCGAACGCATAGTCGTACTCAGCCGGCGGCGGCGTTGCGGCAGGCCCGGGAGCAGAGCCACTGCGCGGCCGATTGACGAAATCGAGGTCGAGATCGGGCGCGACGGGCGGGGGTGCACCGGCGGGCGCTTCGTCCAGCGTCACCAGGGGAATCGGCTCGGTCGTCTCCGAAGGGCCGGAAGGCGCAAAACTGGCGGGGCGCGACGGCAGCGGCTCGTCGACGCCTTCGTCGATCCGCTGCCGGATGACCTCGCGGGCAATTCCGTAGAGCAGCAGCAAGTCGCGCGATGCCGCCAAGTCGAATGCGACAGCGTTGGGCGTCGACTGGGTCTCGAACAAGGCGTCCTCGATCACCTTGAGCACGCGCGGCGACGGCCAGAGGAGCACGATCCTGGACAGCGCCCGGGGGTGCTCCTCGAGGCCGCCGTTGCTGGGCCGATTGGCCTCGAAAGCGGGCAGCCGCGCGTTGAACAGGGCCTGGTACTCGCGTCGCAAGCGCTCGTAGTCTTCGGCCCTGCCGAACTTGTGGCAGATGTCCAACAGGTCGAGCCAGATGACGGGTGAACTGCCCAGATGGTCGTGGATCTGGGCTTCGAGCAGTTCGACTGCCCGTTCATGCTCGCCTATGGCGAGGAAGAAGTCGGTACGCAATTTGATGTCGAGCAGTTCTTCTGCCCTGGGAAGGCGCGATGCGCCTTCGCTCTCGGCGAACTCGGGCACGGGTCCCAGCGCAACCGGCTTCGAACGCACGGGCTCGGCATGTTCGCCGTCGACGGCCGAATCGATCCCGGTCCAGTCACTGTCGATCTCCTCCACGCCGCCGCGCACTGACTTGCGACGTACGCTTGGCCGCGCGTCCTCCCTGTTGTCATGCAGCGCGGCCACTTCCTTCCAGCGGGCCTCCCGTGCGGACGAGTCTCGCCAACGCAGCCAGAGCATGAACGCGAAACCCATCGCCAGGCCGCCGGCAAACACCAGCACGAGGCTGCTCGCGATATCGCGCTCGCCACGGACTTTCTCCAGCTGGTCCGACAGCGCCGTAAGGCTCGACGTGTGCTTCTGCATCGCTTCGCGCAAGGCCTTGACTTCGGATTCGAGGGCCTCGGAGCGCTTGGCCCGGGCGACCTGTTCATCCTGGGAAACGTTCAGGCCCTTCCACGCGGCGGCGGCCTCGGCGCGCTGCGTCGGCGTGCCGGAACTGCCGGCACTCAGCATGGGGGACAGTTTCAATGCCGGTGCGCTTTCGACCGCTGCGTCGATGGCTTCGAGCTTGAGCCTGGGCTTCCCGGCGCCGGTGGCGTCCGGCCGCGGCGCACGCGGCGCGCGTGCCGAGCGCTCGCGAGGCGCTTGCGCACGCTTGGGCGGCGTACCTGCCGTTCGCTGGTTGGAAGCCCGCGCAGGTGGCCCGCCCTCGATGGCCGCAGGCGCCACTGGTTGCGCCACGGGTGCCAGCGTCCCTGTTGCGGGCTGGGCAGGCGAGGGCTCGGGGGCTGCCGGCGTCACAGTCGGTGCACTCAACGCCAGCGAAGGGGTCAAGGACAGTGGCCCCGACGAGGCTTCGAGGACCTGCTCGCTGAGGAAGGCAAAACTGCGGGTCGACTGTTGCGTGCAACCTACGCGCAAGTAGACGTTGATGACCGGCTCTTCGATGACCACGGTGGATCGCACGCGCAACTGGTGCCAGCCCTCGGCGCTGCGTTCGAGCAAAACCTCCAGCGGTCCGCTTCTCGTGTCACCCTGGAACAACTCGGCCTGGGTGCAGAGTTCTGCCTCTTCGTCGTCGAGTTGGATCGGGATGGTGACTTGCAGGGGGCGCCCGAGCACGACAGTGGCACGGGGACGTCCCAGCGTAAACGCTTCAGCCGGCAGCACTGCACCGAGCAGCGCCAGAAAGACTGCGGCGGAGGCTGTACAGCGCGCCATACCCATGCGCTACTGTACGGTGTAGCGGCCGGTAGTAACAAGATATTTCGTACCGCGGGATGGGCGGGACGGAGGTCAGGAGCAGACAAGCTGGGACAGGTAACCGGCCATCGAACCTGGGCTGATGTGTTCGACCGGCTGCTCCCGGTCGCCGCCGAGGTAGCGCCCCTGTCCCATGCGGCCCGAGTATTGGCGTGTCTGCAGGTACCGATAGGTGCCGGCGCGGCAGTCGATTTCGATGAGGGCCGTACCGGAGTGGATGCCGTTGCCGAGCGGCTCGCGTCGGTCGATCAGCCGCCAGACGCGGCGCAGGTTGCCGACGGACTTGACGGAAGACGAATCGAAGTAATGGACGCCGACTTCGCTCTCGCCATAGCTCACCCATTGATGGGTCCCGGCGGCGTGGCTGGCTGTTGCGGCAAGGCCCACAACCAGCAGCAGTGCGACGTGTGCGGCCATCCGGGCGATCATAACGATGGCTCCCCGACCTGGGCTCGAACCAGGGACCTACGGATTAACAGTCCGGCGCTCTACCAACTGAGCTATCGGGGAACAGCCTATGATTATAGCGTGGTTTCGATGCCGATCATCACAGCGTTGCCGTGAATGCCACCCGAAGCGTGCGCGGCGCGCCGGGGTACAGGTACACGTGGCCGAACTGGTAGGGCGACTCGCGCCAGTAGCGGCGATCGAAGAGGTTGGCGACGCCCAGCGTCCAGCTCGTCTCCATCGCCCCCATGCGCCGCTTGTAGCGAAGGGCCGTGTCGAAGCGGGTCCATGACGGCAGCGACAACGACCCGTCGGCCAACACCGGCCGCGATCCTTCATGCGACAGGTGGCCCTCGACTTCCAGGGGCATGCCCGGCACGCGGTACACCGCCGTCGCCCGCAGCACGTGGCCGGGCACGTTCACCGGGCGCTTGCCGTTGTTGGCAGGCTCCGCGACGCTGCCCTCGCGCACGGCATCCAGCAGCGTCAGGCCGCCGGCCAGCGACCAGGGGCCGTGGCTCCATTGGCCGTTCGCCTCGATGCCCTGGTGCACGGCCTGGCCGTCGTAGTCACCCGCCGAGCAGCTGAACGTGCGCGTGCAGAAGTCGAAGTTGGTCACCGGCCGGGTGATGCGGAACGCCGCGACTTGCCATGCAAGGGCGGCGCCGGTGCCCTTCAGCCCTGCCTCCCATTGGCGCGACTTGGCCGCCGGCAGCACCTGCCCGGCGTTGGCCAGCGCATACACGGGGTTCGTCGTCACCTGGTGCGACTCCACGCCCTGGCCCCAGCTTGCGTACGCCACGGCATCGCCCAACATGTAGCTCAGCGCCAGCCACGGCGTGGTCACGCTCTGGTCGTAGCCGCGGTCCAGCCGCGTATGCCGCAGGCCCACCCACGAACTGAAGGCGCGGCTCCAGCGCGTGGCCGCATGCATCGAGAGCTCGAGCGAGCGCTCGTCGCGGTTGGCCACTGCGAAGGCCTGGGTCGGGTCTTCCGGCACGACGGCTGTGCCATCGACATTGCCGGTGCCGACCCAGTTGAAGGCCTGCGGCTGGTAGCGATTGCGCACGCGGCTGGCCAGCAAGCCGGCAGCCACCTCGTGCTCGATGCCTGCCGTGCGCAGCTTGCCCTTCAGTTCGACCGTCGCGGCATCCTGCCGCCGCCGCTCGTTTTCGCTGCGGAAGTCGTAGTAGTCGAAGGTGCCGTCGGAGCAGTAGCGGTCAAAGGCAAGTTCGGCGCCGCAGCCGAACGGGAAGGCGGTGTAGTCGTCGGTCTCCAGGCGCTGCGAACCGAGACGCGCGGACCAGCGCCAGTCGTCGCCCAGCGGCTGCGTGAAGCGAAGCGTGCCCGTTACCGCATCGAACTGCGTCGTCTTCACCCAAGGCTGGTTGTTCAGGTTCAGGCGCGGGTCCACCGGGCCCGGCAATACCGGCCCGAGCAGGCTGAAACCGACCTGGCTGGGCTGGGCCTGCCGGCTCCACTCCAGCTCGCCTTCGAGCAGCGAGTCGCGTCCGATGCGCCAGTCACCGGCAAATGCCAGCAGGCTGCGCTCGCCGTCGGCGTTGCGGATTTCCGGCCGCATCCTTTCATGTGCGACGTTGAGCCGGTAGCCGAATGCCTGGCCGGCGCCTGCGCGCCCACCGAGGTCCGCGGCGGCCAGCACGCTTGCGCGCTGCGTGACTTCCAGCTTCACCTGGCGCCAGTCGGTGGTGGTGGGGCGCTTCACCGCGTAGTTGACCAGCCCGCCGGGCGCGCTGGTGCCGGCCTGGATGCCGCTGGTGCCCTTGAGCACTTCGATGCGTTCCTTGTTGTCCAGCGGGATCACCGTCTCGGCGCTGATGGGCAAGCCCTCGCGGCGGTAGTTGAAGCGGTTGTCCAGCGTGAAGCCGCGGATGCTCAGGAAGTCCCAGTAACCGGGTGCGTTGTAGGCGTCGGCGATGGAGGCATCGAACCGCGTCAGGTCCGCCAGCCGGCGTGCCCCCGCGTCTTCGATCTGCTGGCGCGAAATGATGGACACCGAGGCAGGTACCTCCTGCAGCGGCACGTCGCCAAAGGGCGTGATGTCCGCGGCCGGCGAATGCCGCCCCGTGATGGTGACGGGCGCGAGCGACGGCGACTGCTGCGCGTGCGCATGGAGGCCGGCAGCGACGAGCGCAGCGGCGAGGATTTTGGGCTTGGATGGCGCCACGAGCTTCTTCCTTGAAAGTTCATGGCAGGAAGGCTCGCTGTTTGACGGCTGGCTTCCCTGCGCGAGGATTACCTCAATCAGGTTCAAAGGGACTGTCTCAGTCGCGGCCGGCGAAGCCGCAACACCCCTAGCGGATGTGCCCCTGCGGGCACGTGTGAATTGTACCTACCCCGGCGAGACGCCCAGCAGCTCGTGCAGGCGCGGCGACGTCGTCGTGTACTGGAGCTGGTGCTTGCGGTCCGGGTACACGATGGCGGCGGCGCCGAAGGCGGCCAGCACGCATTCGTGGAAACCGCAGGCGATCAGCTTCTTCTTGCCCGGGTAGGTGTTGATGTCGCCCACGGCGAAGATGCCCGGCTCGCTGGTCACGAACGACTCGGTGTCCACCTTGACCTGCTTGCGCTCGAGGTCGAGCCCCCAGTCGGCAACCGGGCCCAGCTTGGGCGAGATGCCGAGCAGCGCGTACAGCAAGTCCAGCGGCAGATCGTGCGCCTTCGCTGCAGCATCCACCACCTGCAGGGCGGCCAGCTTGCCGCCGTGTTCGCGAAAGCCGGCGGGTTGCGCAATCACCACCTGCAGCTTGCCCGCGGCCTGCAGCGCCCGCATGCGCGCGAGGGTGTCTTCGCCGGCGCGGAAGCTGTCCCTGCGATGCAGCAGGGCGACGCTCGCTGCGCGAGGGACGCACTGGATGGCCGTTTCCAGCGCGAAGTCGTCGTCGCCCGTGACGACTATGCGCTTGCCGGCGACGTCCACGCCCTCGGGAATACGGTAGAAAAGTCCGCGGCCCTCGTACGCGTCGATGCCATCGACCTTCAGCTTGCGCGGAAGGAAGGCGCCGACGCCGGCAGCGATGAAAAGGGTCTTCGTGAGGAACTGGCTGCCGCCGGAAGTGCCGACCAGCAGCCGACCGTCTGGCTGGCGCTCGACGGACGATACGACTTCGGAGAAGTGGAATTGCGGCTTGAACGGCTGCAGCTGGTCAAGGAGCCGCTCGACCAATTCGCGCCCGGTGCAGACCTTGATGCCGGGGATGTCGTAGATCGGCTTGTCGCCGTACAGCTCCACGCATTGCCCGCCTGCGCAAGGCAAGGCATCGACGACGTGCGCGGCGATTTCCTGCAGCCCGAGCTGGAACACCTGGAACAGGCCGACGGGGCCCGCGCCGACGATGACCGAGTCGGTTTCCGTCAGTCCCACGACTTCTTCAGTTCGCCCAGCTTTTCCGTCTTGTCTTTCCAGTCGTCCGCGTCGGGCAGCGCCGGCTTGCGCTTGGTGATGCTCTTCCAGCCCTCGGCCAGCGACAGCTCGGCGTTGATCTTGATGAACTTCACCTGGTCGGGCGGTACGTCTTCCTCGGCGTAGATCGCGTTGACCGGGCACTCGGGGATGCACACGGCGCAGTCGATGCACTCGTCAGGGTCGATCACCAGGAAGTTCGGGCCTTCGCGGAAGCAGTCCACGGGGCACACGTCCACGCAGTCGGTGTACTTGCAGCGGATACAGGATTCGGTGACGACGTGGGTCATGGCGGCGGGGCTGGGTTTTCTTGACGAAACCCTTGATTCTAGGGATATCGGGATTGACCTGCGTCAGCGAACCAGTACGGCGCCCGAGGTCTTGTGCGTGGCGGTGTCGACCAGCACCAGCGACCCCAGGGTGCGCGAGCGCTCGAAAGGCAATGTGGCCAGGGGCTCCTGCAGCGCCAGGTCGACGTGGCCGATGCTGTTCGGCTCCAGGTGGTCGGCTTCGTGTTCGTCCAGCGTGTTGACGTCCAGCTTGTGCACGATGCGCTTGACCCGCACCTTCACCCAGCGGTGGCCGTGCAGCGCCCAGTACACCCGCCCGGCGACGAGCGGCTCGTCGTCCAGCCACGCAACGGTGGCGGAAAGCTCCCGGCTCGGCTCGAAAGCGCCGGCGGCCAGCAGCCAGTCGCCGCGCGACACGTCCACTTCGCGGTCCAGCACGATGCCCGCGCTGTGGCGTGCCGGCACGGCCCGGGCCTTGCGCACGTGGTCCAGCACCTGGGCCACTTTGGCGGTCTGCCCGCTGGGCAGAACGGTCACTTCCTGGCCGGCTTCGATGCTCCCGGTGGCTACGCGGCCCCAAAACACACGGCGGCCCTGCGAGGTGTCGGCCGACGAGGCGAACTTCTCGACCCACTGCACCGGGAACGAGAACGCCTCTTCCGTCTCGGCCGGCGTCACGTCCAGCTGCTCCAGCACTTGCAGCAGCGACAGGCCTTCGTAGCCGCACCAACCGGGCTGGGGCTCGACCACGTTGTGGCCCTTCAGCGCCGAAATCGGGATGATGGCGCGCG
Organism: Burkholderiales bacterium; assembly: GCA_016213325.1. Taxonomy (GTDB): domain Bacteria; phylum Pseudomonadota; class Gammaproteobacteria; order Burkholderiales; family Burkholderiaceae_C; genus Ramlibacter. Next base: position 15,752 of record JACRAY010000028.1, read on the forward strand.
CCTCGATGCCGCCCTTGTCGGTGAAGTCCAGCAGCGCCGCGCGGATGTTGTTGAAGGCGACGGTCGGGTCCTCGACCGCGTCGAGCTTGTTCACGGTGAAGACGATCGACGGCACGCGCAGCAGCTTGGCCAGCAGCGTGTGGCGCCGCGTCTGCGGCAGCAGTTCGACGTTGGGGTTCTCCCACTTCAGCTTGGTGGCATCGACCAGCACCACCGCGGCGTCGGCACTGGACGCGGCGGTGACCATGTTGCGCGTGTACTGCTCGTGGCCCGGCGCGTCGCCGATGATGAACTTGCGCGCGGGCGTGGCGAAGTAGCGGTAGGCGACGTCGATCGTGATGCCCTGTTCGCGTTCGGCCGACAGGCCGTCGGTCAGCAGCGCCAGGTCGGTCTCGCCCGAGCGCTGTACGCTGTGCAGCTGGTCCTGCAACACGGCCTTGCTGTCCACCAGCAGGCGGCCGATCAGCGTGCTCTTGCCGTCGTCGACCGACCCGCAGGTGATGAAGCGCAGGGCGGCTTCGTGGTCGTGCTGGGCGGCGGCGCAGATCGCCTGGGTTTCAACCGCGGTCATCAGAAATACCCGTCCTTCTTGCGCTTCTCCATCGAAGCGTCGCTCGTCTTGTCGTCCATGCGGGTGGCGCCGCGCTCGCTCACGTCGGCCAGCAGGGTCTCGGCCACCACTTCGGTGGCATTTGCAGCGGGGCTTTCCACCGGGCAGGTGCAGGTGATGTCGCCGACGGTGCGAAAGCGCACCGTGCGCGTCACGACTTCCTCGCCCGCTTTCGGCGGGGTGATGTCGGTCACCGGGACCAGCAGGCCCTTGCGCTCGATCACCTGGCGCTGGTGCGCGTAGTAGATCGAAGGCAGGGCGATGTCCTCGCGCTCGATGTACTGCCACACGTCGAGCTCGGTCCAGTTGGAGATGGGGAACACGCGGAAGTGCTCGCCCGGCTGGATGCGCGTGTTGAACAGCGTCCACAGCTCGGGGCGCTGCGCCTTCGGCTGCCACTGCCCGAAGCCGTCGCGGTGCGAGAAGATGCGCTCCTTGGCGCGCGCTTTTTCCTCGTCGCGGCGGGCGCCGCCGATCAGTGCGTCGAAGCGGAACTCCTCGATGGCTTCCAGCAGCGTGACCGACTGGTGGGCGTTGCGGCTTTCGTCCGGGCGCGCCAGGCGCACCGTGCCACGCTTCATCGAATCTTCGACGCTGCGCACGATGAGTTCGGCTCCCAGTTCCCTTGCGCGGGCGTCGCGGAAGTCGGTGACCTCCTGGAAGTTGTGCCCGGTGTCGATCATCAGCAGCGGGTAGGGGATGCGGCCCGTGCCGAACGCCTTCTCGGCGCACTTCAGGAGCACCAGCGAGTCCTTGCCGCCGGAGAACAGCAGGGCGGGACGCTCGAAGGCGCCGGCCACTTCGCGCAGCACGAAGATGGCTTCTTCCTCCAGCGCGTCGAGGTGGCGGTTGCTGATCTGGGCCAGCAGTTGCGGTTCGGTCCGGGCGTTCATGCGGCGATTTCTTCCTTCTTCACGTGCAGGCCGCATTCCTTGGCGGATTCCTGCTCCCACCACCAGCGCCCGGCGCGGAAGTCCTCGCCCAGGCTGATGGCGCGCGTGCAGGGCGCGCAGCCGATCGAGGGATAGAACTCGTCGTGCAGCGCGTTGTAGTCGACCTTGTGGAGCTTGATGTAGTGCCACACGTCGCCCCAGGTCCAGTTGGCCAGCGGGTTCAGCTTGATGCGCGCTTCGCTGGTGTCGACCAGCGGCACCTCGGCGCGCGCCGCCGACTGTTCGCGGCGCAGCCCGGTGATCCACGCCTGCTTGCCGGCCAGTGCCCGCGCGAGCGGCTCCATCTTGCGGATCTGGCAGCAGGCCTTGCGCAGTTCGATGCTGCGGTACATGGCGTCCTTGCCTTCGCGGCCGACGAAGTGCACCACCGACTCGGCGACCGGCCGGTAGACCTTGACGGGTGCGCGCGAAGTGGCCCGCGTGCGCTCCAGCAGGTCCAGCGTCTCTTGGTGCAGCGCGCCGGTCTCCAGCACGAACACCTCGATGTCCAGCCCCAGGCTGTTGATCAGGTGCGTGATGACGACGTCTTCGGCGCCGAGGCTGGAAGCCTGGGTGACCGGCCCGAATTCGGCGGCGGCGCGTTGGAGCAGGGCCTTCGTCTCGGCCAGCTGGGCTTCGAAGTCCTTGCTGGCGCGGGCGTGCAGGTCGATGGCGGACACTTAGGAAACCTCCCGGAAGCGGGGGAGCGCGTTGACGGCATCCCCCTGGTAGAAGCGGGCGAAGCGCTCGAACTGGCGCGGTGCATCGGCTGCGTCCTTGCCTTCGGCGAGGACGGCCGTGGTGAAGCCGCAGCGTTCCATCTGCACGAGCTGGTCGACCAGCACGTTGCCGGTGGCGCGGATGTCGCCGGCGAACTTGCGGCGCTGGCGCAGCAGCACGGCCTGGCTGAACGCACGGCCGTCGGTGAACTTGGGGAAAGCCAGCTCGATGCGGTCCACGCCCTCGAGCGGCACATCCAGCGGGTCTGCGTCGTTGGCGAGTTGCAGGACGCGAGCGTCCGGCCCTTCGACGGCGTCCACGAGCCTCAGCTTCATGCCACTTCCTTTTCGGTGAAACGGGCGGCGTTGGCGGCGGCCTTGAAGGGTTCGATGCCGACACGCTTGAACGTGGCGATGAAGGTTTCGCTGCGCCCGTCGACCGAAACGCGCTGGCGCCGGTAGGTGTCGAGCACGGCCTCGATCACTTCCGGCACTTCGGCGGCGGAGAACGAGGGGCCGACCACCTTGCCCGGCGTGGCGGTGCCCGACAGGTGCGAGCCGTCGGCGCCGCCCAGCGTCACCTGGTACCACTCCTTGCCGTCCTTGTCGACGCCGAGGATGCCGATGTGGCCGCTGTGGTGGTGGCCGCACGAGTTGATGCAGCCCGAGATGTTAAGGTCGATCTCGCCGATGTCCCATTCCTCGTCGAGGTCCTGGTAGCGCTGGGTGATCGCCTCGGCGATCGGGATCGAGCGCGCGTTGGCCAGCGAGCAGAAGTCGCCGCCGGGGCAGGCGATCATGTCGGTCAGCAGGCCGATGTTGGCGCGGGCCAGGCCGGCCTTGCGCGCCGCCGCCCACAGTTCGGGCAGGTCGTCCTGGTGCACCCAGGGCAACAGCAGGTTCTGGTGGTGGGTGACGCGCGCTTCACCGGCGGAGAAGCGCTCGGCGAGTTCGGCGGCGGCTTCGAGCTGGCTGGCGTCGGCATCGCCGGGCGCCTGGCCGAGCCGCTTGAAGGACAGCGTCACGGCGCGCAGTTCGGGATTGCGGTGGGGTGCCACGTTGCGCTGCAGCCAGCGGCCGTAGGCCGGGTCGGCTTCGGCGTCGGCGCGCACGATGGCATGCACCTGCTGCTGTGCCGCCGTGCGGGAGCGCTGCAGCGAGGGCGCGACGAAACTGGCTGCCACGCGGTCGAACTCGGCCTGCGTGATGGTGTGGGGAGCGCCGTCGATGTCGACGATGTTGCGGAACTCCTCTTCGACCTGGTCGATGTAGCGCTGGCCCTCGGCCTTCACCAGGATCTTGATGCGGGCCTTCCACACGTTGTCGCGGCGGCCGTAGCGGTTGTAGACGCGGATCACCGCCGTGACGTAGTTCAGCAGCTGGTCCCAGGGCAGGAACTCGCGCACCACGCTGCCGATGATGGGCGTGCGGCCCATGCCGCCGCCGACCTGCACCCGGAAGCCGAGTTCGCCGGCCGCGTTGCGCACCAGTTGCGCCCCGATGTCGTACCAGCCCAACGCGGCGCGGTCTTCACGAGCGCCATTGATGGCGATCTTGAACTTGCGCGGCAGGAAGGAGAACTCGGGGTGCAGCGTGCTCCACTGGCGCAGGATCTCGCAGAAGGGGCGCGGGTCGGCCACTTCGTCGGGCGCGATGCCGGCCAGTTCGTCGCTGGTGATGTTGCGGATGCAGTTGCCGCTGGTCTGGATGCCGTGCATGTGGACGCTGGCCAGCAGTTCCATGACTTCGGCGCTCCTGGCCAGTGGGATCCAGTTGAACTGCACGTTGGTGCGGGTGGTGAAGTGGCCGTAGCCGTACTTCAGGTGGGTGGCAACGGGCGTGCCGCCGGGGACCGGCACTTCGCCCAGGGACAGCTGCTTGAGCTGTGCGTCGCGCAGCAGGGCGGCGTCGGGCTGGTCGTAGTCGCGGGCGATCGTCGCCAGCACCCGCAGCTGGGCGCTGGAGATCTCGCCGTACGGCACGGCGACCCGCAGCATGGGCGCGTAGCGCTGGATATACCAGCCGTTTTGCAGGCGCAGCGGCCGGAACTCGTCGTCGGCCAGCTTGCCGGCCAGGTTGCGTTCGAGCTGGTCGCGGTACTGGGCGGCGCGGGAGCGGACGAACTGCTTGTCGAATTCTGTGTATTGGTACATGGCATGCGAATGCGTGGGGCGAGGACATGCCTCGCATGCCGGGACTCTAGGGAGAAGGCTTATGGAACCAAACTATTTTTTATTCCCGGCCTTATGCGGATAAGCTTATGCGCGTGTGCACATGCGGGCAGGCGCCGATTTCGGCCGTGCACCCGGATAAGGGGCGTTTTGGCTCGGACGCCCTGATAATCGCGGCGAAGGAGAAAGGATCAGCTACCCGATGCCGCAGCAGGTCTTCATCAAGGTAGTCGGCTTCACGGACGTGGAGAGGCATGCCCTCAACACGCTGTTCCGCCTGTCCGAAGACCGGCCCACGAGCTACTCGCTGTGGACCACCGAGTCGGCCGCGGCGCCGCAGCTGGTCCTGCTGGACGGCCAGAGCTATGAGGCACGGGTGGAGGCCGAGTCGCCCTACAACGCCAGCATCAAGCAGGTGTGGGTGGGCGACGAAGCACCAGACGGCACCTGGCGCAGCTTCCCGCGGCCCCTTGCATGGCCCGACGTGGTGGAAGCCATCGACGAAATCTACGTGGGGAACCCCGACCTGTCCTTCGACCTCGACCTCGGCGACAACGGTCCCGACACCGTGCCGCCCGACCAGGTGCCCGAGCCGCCCCCGGTGCGCCGTGCCCTCATCGCCTGCCCGGACCTCGGCGAGCGGCTGTACCTGCGCGCCAAGCTGGCGCTGCACCACCTGACCGTCGCCGACGAAGCTGAGAACGCAGCCCAGGCGCTGGAGCTCATGCGCGACCGGCAATACGTGCTGGCGCTGGTCGACCTGGGGTTGCCGGGTGGCGAGGGTTGGGCATTCGTGAACCGGCTTGCCAACGGCAGCCCGCGCATCCCCCACGTCATTGCCATGAAACAGGGGCCCAATATTGCGGAGCGCCTGCGCGGATGGTTTGCCAACGTCGACGGCTTCCTGCCCAAGCCACCTGACCCCGAGAAACTGCACGAATTGCTGGCGCGGGTCAACTGAGCACCCGCTCGACGCCTATCGCATCCGCCAGCCGCTTCTCCAGTGGCAAGGGCTCCGCGTGGAGCCGGGCCGCCACCAGTTCCCCGCAGAGCAAGGCAAAGGTCAACCCGCGTGAACCCATGGCCGTGCTCACCCAGAGTCCCGGCGCGATGGGGCCGACCAGGGGACGGCGGTCGCTCGAAGCGCAGCGAACCCCGGTCCACGCCTGTACCAGTCGCTGCGTGAACTGCGGCTCAAGCGCGAGTGCGGCGGAAGGCAGCAAGGTGCGCAGCCGTTCCAGGTTGGCCATGTGGTCCTGCGCCCGTTCGTCCCGTTGCGTGTCCCCGCGGCCGTAGGTCGATCCGCACAGCCACGCGTCACCGCCTTCGATCGGGACCCGGGGCAGGAAGTGGCCGTTGCCGTTCAATGGAAATGCCGGCATGCCGGGCGGGATGTCGTGCGACCACGAAACCTGCCCGCGCACAGGGTGGAGCGGCAGCGCCAGCGGCAGGAACGACAGGCTGTCGAAGGCAGCGGCGGCGACGACCAGGTTGACACGCGCGATCTCGGCGCCGTCGAATGCCTCCAGGCTCCATGCAGCGCCGGCCGGCACCAGTCGCCGTACGCGGGTGTGCGCCCGGCACTCGATGGCGGGGTGCTGCAGCAGGGCTCGTACCAGTGCGCGGGGCCGGATCCACGCCGCCTTCTCGTGCCACCACGCAGGTGCCCCGTCCGGCGAGGCAGCGGCGCGCGTCCAGCAAGCACCTGCGTCATCGGCATGCGGGGGTGGGCGAGGGTCCTCGCTGCGGTGCTCCAGCACCCCGCTTGCGCCCCAGGCGTCGGGCGGCAGCACTGCCTCGGCCTGGCACAGGGTGGCCCGCACCCCGGCGCGGCTCAGCCGGGACAGCAGGTTGTCGTCGGGCGATTGGTGCGGCGCCAGCAAGCCCGCCGGCAGCCCGGACGCGCCGCTGGCAGGCCCACCTGCTGCCTCGACCACCAGGACTTTCCAGCCGCGACGCGCGAGGCTCGCCGCGACCGATGCACCCGCGAGTCCCGCGCCGATCACTGCACAGGTCCCGGCCTTCGCGCGGACGGCCGCAGGCCCGCGCCGGGGCTCCCATGGCGGGTCCCAGGTCGCGCAGCCTCGCGCGTGGTCGACGCTGAAGCCGCAGGTGGCCAGCGAACGCAGCCGTTCTTCAGTCGCGGACCGCACCACAATACGCGTGCCGCGCCGGCATAGCCTGGCGAGCGACTTGGCCGGGAAGGCGGCGCCGTCCAGCGACACCGAGTCGGCCTCGAAGGCGAGTTGGCCCAACATCTCCGGCGCCGCTCCCACGCACAGCGTGAGCAGCACATGCCCGTCCTCGAAGCTCATGCGATGGAATCCGGGCAGCAGCCCGTACCACTGCCGGGCCAGTTGCCGGGCCAACTCCAGCAGTTCGGGAAAATTTGCTGCACTGTGCAGCAACTCGTCCGCCGAAACCGGCCGGGCCTCGATCGATGCGAAGTGCAGCAGCCGCGGCCGCGCGGGGTCTTCCTTCCACGCGCGCCACGTGGCCAGGAAGTTCATGCCGGCACCGAAGCCGGTCTCGAGGACGCGCCACTGTTCGTGCCCGGCCCAGGCCGCGGGCATGGCCTATTCGGTGGGCGGCACGTAGCCCGTGGCCACGTCGGCGCCTGCGCCGAAGAAGTGCTGTTCCATCTGGCGCTTGAGGTACTCCCGGGCCCGCTGGTCGGCCAGGTTCAGCCGGTTTTCGTTGACCAGCATGGTCTGGTGCTTGAGCCAGGCCGCCCACGCTTCCTTGCTGACGCTTTCATAGATGCGCCTGCCCAGTTCGCCCGGGTAGGGCGGGAAGTCGAGGCCTTCGGCCTCGCGGCCGAGCTTGATGCATTGAACGGTACGGGCCATGGCGCTCGCCTCTTAAGCTTATGCGGATGAACAACTGAAATCTTTGTCGTTCCAGTTGGAAGGGGTGGCCACCAGAATGCGTTGCACCAAACAAGAGGGAAGCATTCCAGTGAACTTTCGCCGCCACTTTATCAAGATTCAAATGGCCGCTGCCGTGGCAGGCGGCCTGGCGCTGTTAACGACCTTGCCGGCAGGAGCCCAGCAGCGGGTGGAACTGCTGAACGTTTCCTACGACCCCACGCGCGAACTCTACGTCGAATTCAACCAGGCCTTCGCCCGGTACTGGAAAGGCAAGACCGGCCAGGACGTGGTGGTGAAGCAGTCCCACGGCGGCTCGGGCAAGCAGGCCCGCTCGATCATCGACGGGCTCGACGCCGACGTTGCCACGCTGGCCTTGGCCGGCGACACCGATGCGCTCGCGAAGAACGGAGTCTGGGTCAGGCCCGACTGGCAGAAGCGCCTGCCGCACAACTCGTCACCCTACAACTCCACCATCGTGTTCGTGGTGCGCGCCGGCAACCCGAAGGGCATCAGGGACTGGGACGACCTGGCCAAGCCCGGCGTCAGCGTGATCACGCCCAATCCCAAGACATCCGGCGGCGCGCGCTGGAACTACCTGGCCGCCTGGGAGTTTGCGAAGCGCAAGCTCGGCAGCGATGCAGCCGCCAGGGACTTCGTAGCCAGGCTGTACGGCAACGTGCCCGTGCTCGACACGGGCGCCCGCGGCTCCACCATCACTTTCGCGCAGCGCAACCAGGGCGACGTGCTGATCGCGTGGGAGAACGAAGCCTGGCTGCTCGACAAGGAGTTCGGATCGAAGACCGACGTGGTGGTGCCCAGCGTCTCCATCCTGGCCGAGCCTGCCGTGGCCGTGGTCGACCGCAACGTCGACCGAAAGGGCACGCGCGCCGTGGCCGAGGAATACTTGAAGTACCTGTACAGCGAAGAAGGGCAGGACATCATCGGCAAGCACTTCTACCGTCCGGCCGTGTCGCAGAAAGCGCAGGCCAAGTACTCGGCCAAGTTCCCGCGGCTCACGCTGTTCACCATCGACCAGGCCTTCGGCGGCTGGCAGCAAGCGGACAAGGCGCACTTCGCCGACGGGGCGAGCTTCGACCAGATCTACACACGAAAGTAGCCTGCAGAGGAAACCATGGGTGCCGCTGGCCGGTCCTACCAGGATCAGGACAAGAAAGAGGTACCCATGAGCTACAAGATTGCAGTCGTTGTCGGCAGCCTCAGGCGTGAGTCGTTCAACCGGCAGCTGGCCCAGGCCCTGCAGAAGCTGGCGCCCAAGGATTTCGAGTTCCACTTCTGCCGCATCGACGACCTGCCGCTGTACAACCAGGACGACGACAAGAACCAGGCGCCGCCGGTCAAGCGGCTGAAGGGCGAGATCGCTTCGGCGCAGGGTGTGGTCTTCGTCACGCCGGAGTACAACCGGTCGATTCCGGGCGTGCTGAAGAACGCCATCGACCACGCGTCCCGGCCCTACGGCCAGAGCGCGTGGGCCGGCAAGCCGGCGGGCATCGTCGGCATCTCGAGCGGTGCCATAGGTACTGCTGCTGCGCAACAGCACTTGCGCGCCATCCTCGGCTACCTCGACATGCCGGCCGTGGGCCAGCCGGAGGTCTTCCTGCAGCACAAGGCCGGCCTGTTCGACGCAGGCGGCGGCTTCGGTGAGGACAGCCGCAAGTTCATGCAAGGCTGGATGGACCGCTTCGCCGCACTGGTGAGGCAGTACGCCGAAGCGGTCGAGACCGTTTAGGGTCAGGCAGCGAGCGCGACTTCCTCGTTGGCCGCCACCGTCTGCGTGCGGATCGCCTCTTCTGCACCCGCCAGGGCCAAGGCCTTGGCTGCATCGCCCATGGCCAGCCCTTCGGCGCGTACGAAGCGCAGATCGGTCACGCCGAAAAAGCCGAACACGGTGCTGAGGTAGCTTTCCTGGTGATCCATCGCCGGTGCGCCGGCATAGGCGCCGCCGCGGGTGGAAGCCACGATCACGGTCTTGCCGGCAGCCAGGCCCACCGGGCCTTTTTCCGTGTACTTGAAGGTGCGGCCGGCCTGCGCCACGCGGTCGATCCAGGCCTTCAGCTGGCTGGGCACCGAGAAGTTGAACATGGGTGCGCCCACCACCACCACGTCGGCCGCCAGGAACTGGCTGACGAGCCGCTCGGAGACTTCGTTCTCACGGCGCTGCACGTCGGTCAGGCCGTCGGCACTCGGGCCGAAGCGGAAACCGAGCGAATCGACTGCCAGGTGCGTCGGCGCGTCCGCGGCCAGGTCGAGGTACTCGACTTCGGTGCCCGCATGCGTAGCTGTCCATTGGTCCACGATGTCCCGGGTGAGCTTGCGGGAGACCGAGTTGCCACCCAGCGGGCTGGAATCGATATGAAGCAGTTTCATGAATCTTCTCTCCTGTATGTGGCGATGCAGATAAGCACCGTGGCATTGATTGTGGAGACTGCGTTGAAGATTGATAAGCCGGCGAATTCGGGATAGATTGTCCTGCTGACAGGACAATGCCCATGCAAGACCTCAATGACATGCTCTACTTCGCCGAGGTGGTCGACCGCGGCGGCTTCGCGGCCGCCGGGCGGGCGATGGGCATCCCCAAGTCGAAGCTGTCGCGCCGCGTGGCCGAGCTGGAAGCGCGCCTCGGCGTGCGGCTGCTGCAGCGAACCACGCGCAGGCTGTCGCTGACGCAGGCCGGCGAGACCTACCACCGCCATTGCGTGGCCATGCGCGAGCAGGCCGAGGCCGCTGACGAGGCGGTCCAGATCGTGCGCGGCGAGCCTCGGGGCATCGTGCGGGTCACCTGCCCGGTGACGCTGGCCCAGTCGACCATCGGGCCCATCCTCGCGCGCTTCCTGGCCGACCACCCGCAGGTGCGCATCGACATGCAGGTGACCAACCGGGTGGTGGACCTCGTGCAGGAAGGCATCGACGTGGCCTTGCGCGTGCGGTCTTCGCTGGAGGACAGCGGCTCGCTCGTCATCAAGAACCTGGGGCTCACGCACGGGCTGCTGGTGGCCAGCCCGCAGCTGCTGCAGCGGCAGGGCACGCCGGAGTCGGTGGACGACCTGCAGCGGCTGCCCACCGTGGCCATGTCGTCCGCCGACGGCCAGGCCACGTGGCACCTGCAGGACGCAGGGGGGCGCGTGTACCCGTTCCAGCACCGCCCGCTGCTTTCGGCCGACGACCTGTTCACGCTCAAGTTCGCCGTGGTCCACGGGGCCGGCATGTGCATCCTGCCCGACTACATGTGCGCCGAAGAACTCGCCGGCGGGCAACTGGTGCGCGTGCTGCCGGGATGGGAGCCGCGCCCGGGCATCGTCTTGGCGGTGTTCCCGTCACGCCGCGGCATGGTGCCTGCGGTGCGCCGCTTCCTCGACTTTCTCGGGGACAACGTGGTGGGCTCGCAGCCGCGGGTGTAAGCCGCGCGGCCACGGCGCGACAATCAGTCATGAAGAAAGCCTTGCTGCTCGTTGCCACACACGCATTTGTACTGGCGGTGGGCGCGGCGCTGGGCATCTACCTGCTGCCCATCCTGGCCGCGCCGCCCGCCCCCACGACGGCAGATGTGGCAAGCGCCTCCAGGGCGGCCAAGTACACCGGCGAGTTCCGCCGGCAGCTGAAGGGCAGTGACGCCTTGCACTGGGGCGAAGGCCGCGTGTCGCTGGGCCCCGATGCCATCTCGCTTGCCGGCCGCGTGGCGCCCGGTCCGGCTTACAAGCTCTACCTGTTGCCGGGGTTCGTCGAGACGCACGACGACTTCGTGCGTCTCAAGCCGCAATCGCTGGCCGTGGGGGACGTGAAGACGTTCGAGAACTTCATCGTGCCCGTGCCCGCGGGCACGAAGCTGGAAGACTATCGCGCGGTCGTCGTCTGGTGCGAGGCGTTTTCGCAGTTCATCACCGCTGCGCGGTACCGCTGACTCAGACGCCGAGGTGTTGTTCCAGCAGGGCGGGGTTGGAGCGCAGTTCCTGCGACGTGCCCTGGTAGGCGACCTCGCCCTTCACCAGGATCACGTTGCGGTCGGTCACCTGCGTCACGTGCTTCCAGTTCTTGTCGACGATCACGCTGGACATGCCGGTGCCGCGGATCAGCTCGCAGATGCGCCAGATCTCGCGGGCGATCAGCGGCGCCAGGCCCTCGGTCGCTTCGTCGAGGATCAGCACGTCGGGGTTGGTCATGAGTGCACGCCCGATCGTCAGCATCTGCTGCTCGCCGCCCGACAGCTGCTGGCCGCCGTGGCCCAGGCGCTCTTTCAGGCGGGGAAAGGTGTCGAGCACGCGTTCGTACGTCCAGTCGCGCTCGCCGCGCGTGCCCGCGCGCGCCGCCATGACGAGGTTTTCCTTGACGCTCAGGTTGCCGAAGATGCCCCGGCCTTCCGGCACGAAGGCGATGCCGAGCTGCGCGACTTCGTAGGGCGGCCGCCCCGCGCGGTCCACGCCGCCGATCAACACCCGGCCGCTGCGCGGTGGCACCAGCCCCACCAGCGTCTTCAGCAGCGTGCTCTTGCCCATGCCGTTGCGGCCCATCAGGCCGATGGTCTCGCCACGCGCCACCTCGAAATCGATGCCGCGCAGCACATGGCTGGAGCCGTAGTAGGTGTTGAGTCCTCTGGCTTCGATGAGCAGGTCACGTGTCATTCGACTTCCCTCCGCGCTGCGCGCTGCGGGGCTATGAGCCTTCGGGCGGCCGTGCGGCTCATGCGTGCTCCTCCCCGAGGTAGGCCGACTGCACCTGCGCGTCGGCCCGCACCGCTGCGGGCGTGCCGCTGGCGATGACCTGGCCGTTGACCATCACCGTCAGGTGGTCGGCCAGCGCGAACACGGCGTCCATGTCGTGCTCCACCAGCATCATCGCGTGGTCCTTCTTCAGCGCGAGCAGCAGCCTCACCATGCTTTCGGCTTCGGCCGTGCCCATGCCGGCGAGCGGCTCGTCGAGCAGCAGCACCTGCGGGTCGGTCGCCAGCGTCATCGCGATCTCGAGCTGCCGCTGCTCGCCGTGGCTGATGGTCCCCGCGATCGACCCGCGGCGTGGCGACAGGCCGGCGAGCTCGATGGCGCGCTCGGCCCGCTCGTTGGCTTCGCGCACGCTGCCGGCCAGGGTGAGCCAGCGCCAGGCGTGCGGCGTGCGGGATTGGGCGGCGAGCCGCACGTTCTCCCAGACGGTGAACGGCAGGAAGATGTTGGTCTTCTGGTAGCTGCGGCCCAGGCCCGCGCGCGAGATCTTCTCGGGCGTCCAGCCGGTGATGTCGTGGCCGGCTAGGAAGACCGAGCCGGTCGTGGGCGAGAGGTCACCCGAAAGCAGGTGCGTCAGCGTCGACTTGCCGGCGCCGTTGGGGCCGATCACGGCGTGGATGCGGTCGCGCCAGAGTTCCAGCGACACGTCGTTGACGGCGGCGAGTCCGCCGAAACGCTTGGTGACCTTCTGCGCCGTGAGCAGGACTTCAGCCACGGCCGTCTTTCCTGCGCAGCAGGCGCTCCACGATGCCCAGCAGCCCGCGGGGCGCCAGGATCACGATGGCCACGATGAACAGCCCCATCCAGAGCTGCCAGTGCTTGCCGGCGTTGAACGCGCCGATGGAAGGCAGCGCCTTGAATTCGTCGAGCAGCAACTCGAACGCGAAGGCGCCGACGATGGCCCCGGCGAAGTTGCCCATGCCGCCCAGGATCACCATCATGATCGCGTGCGCGCTCATGTGGAAACCCATCAGCTCCGGGTTCACGAAGCCCGTCTGAGCGCCCCACAGGTAGCCCGCCAGGCCGGCCAGCGCGCCTGCGAGCGTGAAGGCCGCGAGCTTGTAGCCGAAGGTGCCGAAGCCCATGGCGCGCATGCGGTTCTCGTTGACGCGGATGCCCGCGAGCGCGCGGCCGAACGGGCTGAACAGCAGGCGGCGCAGGAACAGGTACACGGCCAGCAGCACCGCCAGGGCGAAGTAATAGAAGGCCAGCTTGTTGTCCAGGTCGAACAGGCCGGCATCCGGCTTGAAGTTGATGTACAGGCCGTCCGAGCCGCCGAGCACCTTGTTGTCGAAGAACACGTAGAACACCATCTGCGCGAAAGCCATGGTGACCATGATGAAGTAGATGCCGTGGGTGCGAACCACGAAGAAGCCGATGACCAGCGCGGCCAGCGCCGACGCCGCCACCGACACCGGCAGCGTCCACCACAGGCTCACGGCTTCGCCGGCCGGCGTGAGGAAAGCCAGCGCATAGCCGGCCAGCCCGAAGAAGGCCGCGTGGCCCAGCGAGACCAGCCCGGTCACGCCTTGCAGCAGGTCGAGGCTCATCGCGAAGATGGCGAGGATCATCATCCTGGCGACCATCTGCACGTAGAAGTCGCCGGCGACGAAAGGGAAGGCGACGAGCGCCAGGAACACGAGCCCCAGTGCGACCTGCAGGCCGCGGGGCAAAGTTTCAAGGTGGGCCTTGGCCGAGCTCATTGCTTGAACAACCCCTCGGGCTTCCAGAGCAGCACGGCCGCCATCAGCATGTACACCAGCATGCCGGCGATCTGGGGCAGCAGCACCTTGCCGAAGGTGTCGACCAGGCCGACCAGCAGGGCTGAGATCAGGGCACCTCGCACCGACCCGATGCCCCCGATCACGACGACGACGAAGCACATGATCAGCACCTGCGATCCCATGTTGGGGTACACGCTGGAGATGGGCGAAGCCACCATGCCGGCGATGGTGGCCAGCCCCACGCCCATGGCGAACACGATGGCGTGGATGCGCTTGATATTGATTCCCAGCGCTTCGGTCATTTCGCGGTTGAAGGCGCCCGCGCGGATCTTCATGCCCAGCCGGGTCCTGGAGATCAGCAGGTACAGCCCGAGCGCCAGCACGATGCAGACGCCGGACATGAACAGCCGGTAGACCGGATAGGACTGGTTTTCCGTCAGCGGGATCGAGGCGGCCAGCAGCTCGGGGATCTTCACGCCGTGCACGTCGTCGCCCCACAGCATGGAGCGTGCTTCCTCGAAGATGTAGATGAGCCCGAAGGTGAGCAGCACCTGGTCGAGGTGGTCGCGGTCGTAGAAGTGGCGGAACAGCAGGCGCTCGAGGAGCAGGCCGAACGCGATCGCCAGGACCGCGCCGCCGATGATGGCGACTGTGAGGCTGCCGGACAGGGAGGACAGCCACCACGCGAGGTAGGCGCCCAGCATGTAGAAGCTGCCGTGCGCCAGGTTCACCACGCCCATGATCCCGAAGATCAGTGTCAGGCCCGCGGCGAGCATGAACAGCAGCAGCCCGTACTGCACGCTGTTGAGGAGCTGGATGAGGAAGTTGGCGAAGTCCATCAGGCTTGCCGGCGGGCGAACAGGAGCGCCCCGCCCATGAGTGCGAAGAGGCCGCCGCAGGCACGGTTGATCCACCGCAGCACACGCAAGTCGCGCAGCAGGTGTGCGATGCGGCCGACAGCGAGTGCGCAGACCAGCATCACGATGGAGTCCCCGGCCACGAACGTGAGCGAGAGCAGCAGGAACTGCGGCCAGAACGCCGCCGCCGGGTCGATGAACTGCGGGAAGAAGGCCGCAAAGAACAGCAGCGCCTTCGGGTTGCTGGCTCCAACCACGAAGCCTTGCGCAAGCATGCTCCCACGCCCTCCCGGGGAGGGTTGGGGTGGGGGCTCCGTACTCCTGAACGTCCGCACCCCCAGCCAGACCAGGTAGGCCGCGCCGAGCACTTTGAGCACCGTGAAGCCCGTCTCCGACGCCGCCAGCACCGCTCCCAGTCCGAGCGCCGACAGCCCCATCCACGCGAAACTCGCCGCCAGCGCCCCGGCCACCGAAGCCAGCGCGCGCGCCGGCCCATGGTTCAGCGCATTCGTCACGCACATCAGCATCGTGGGGCCGGGCGTGAGGACCAGCATCGTGACCGCGGCGAGGAACAGCAGGTAGGTCGAAAGCGTCATCGTCGGTGGGGAAAGCCAAAAAAATGGGAGGCGCGCCTCCCATTGTCGTGCAGCGAAAGACTCAGCCCATCTTGCAGCCGGCGCCGGAGTCGGCCAGCGCCTTGGCGGCGATGCCGATCACCTTGTTCTCGCCCTTTTCCGCGATACGCAGGTAGATGTCCTGGATCGGGTTGTGAGCCTTGCTCATGCTCCACTTGCCCCGCGGGCTGTCGATGGTCTGCGTTTCCAGCGCCTTGTACAGGGCCTGCTTGTTTCCGGAATCGCCCTTCACCGCCGCCATGCCCTGCGCGAGCAGCAGGCCCGTGTCGTAACCCTGCACGGCATAGACGTCCGGCTGCAGCTTGAACTTGGTGGCGAAAGCGGTGCGGAACTGCTTGTTGCGCGGGGTGTCCAGCGAGTCACTGTAGTGCAAGGTGGTCATGATGCCTTCGGCCGCGGGACCCGCAGCGTCGAGCAGCCCCTCGGTGAGGAAGCCCGACCCCCACAGCGGGATCTTGTCCTTCAACCCCGCTGCCGCATAGTCGCGAATGAACTTCACGGCCGCGGCACCTGCGAAGAAGCAGGCGACCGCATCGGGCTTGAGCGACGCGATCTCGGTGAGCAGCGCCTGGAACTCCACCTGCGGGAAGGGCAACCCGAGTTCCTTCACCACCGTTCCGCCGGCCTTGGTGAAGCTGTCCCGGAAGCCCTCGAATGCCTGGTCGCCGGCCGCGTACTTGTGGGTGATCCAGACGGCGCGACGCACGCCCTTGTCGAACATCGGCTTGCCCAGCGCGAGCGTGGGCTGCGAGTTGGTGAACGAGGTGCGGAACACGTTGGGCGCGCACAGCGCGCGGGTCGCCTCGTGCACACCTGCATTCGGGATGAGGCTGAGCACGCCTGCCTCGCGCACGACTCGGTGGATGCCCATCTGCACGCCCGAGTGAACGGTGCCGATCAGCACATCCACCTTGTCCCGCTGGACGAGCCGCTGCGCATTCTCGACCCCTTTGGAAGGCTCCGATTCGTCGTCGATCTTGAACCAGTCGATGTCGCGGCCGCCCAGCTTGCCGCCTTTCTCATCGATGCCCATGCGCACGCCGTTCTCGATGGCGACGCCCAAGGTGGCATACGTGCCGGTGTAGGGCAGCATGAAGCCCACGCGGATGCGGCCGGACTGCGCGCGCACGATCTCGGGCAGCAGCAGGCCCGTGGAAGCCGCGCCCATGACGGCGGCAGAGCGGGTAAGGACGAGGCGGCGGGTGGTCATTGGCGGGGTCTCCTTCGAATTAGTTTAGGCCTAAAGCATTTTTACCGCATGTGGCGCCGGAATGCCACATGAATTACCCGTAAAGTCCCGTCACGCGTTTGCCGCGCGCAACCTGAACCGCTGGATCTTGCCCGTCGCGGTCTTCGGCAGTTCGTTCACGAACTCCACCCACCGCGGGTACTTGTAGGGAGCCAGCAGGTTCTTCACGTGGGCCTGCATGTCTTCGCCGCTCGCCTGGCGGCCCGCCTTGAGTACGACGTACGCCTTGGGCTTGACCAGTTCGTCGCTGTCGGCCACGCCGATGACCGCCGCCTCGAGCACGTCCGGGTGCGTCATGAGGCAGGCTTCCACCTCGAACGGCGACACGTAGATGCCGCCCACCTTGAGCATGTCGTCGCTGCGCCCGCCATAGGTGTAGTAGCCGTCGGCGTCGCGCGTGTACTTGTCGCCGCTGCGCGTCCACTCGCCGGCGAAGGTCGACTTGGTGCGGGTGCGGTTGTTCCAGTACATCAGCGCGGCGCTGGGGCCCCTGATCTGCAGCTCGCCGATCTCGCCGGGGCCGCACTCGTGGCCGTCGTCGCCCACGATGCGCAGCTCGTAGCCCGGCACCTCACGGCCGGTGGTGCCGTAGCGCACCTCGCCGCGCCGGTTGGACAGGAAGATGTGCAGCATCTCGGTGGACCCGATGCCGTCGAGGATTTCGCAGCCGTAGTCGGCAGTCCAGCGCTTGCCGATCTCGGCGGGCAGCGCCTCACCCGCGCTGGCGCACACGCGCAGGTTCAGTTCTTCGCGCTTCGGGCGATTGCCGTCCGCCAGCAGCGCGGCGAACAGCGTCGGCACGCCGTAGAAGATCGTGGGCTGGTACTTCTCCAGCACGCCGAAGACGTCGGCGGGCGTCGGACGTGCCGACAACAGCACCGTGGTCGCACCCACAGCCATCGGGAAAGTCAGGGAGTTGCCCAGCCCGTAGGCGAAGAACAGCTTGGCGGCCGAATAGACCACGTCGTCTTCGCGGATGCCCAGGATCGGCCGGCCGTACAGCTCGGCGGTCTGGACCAGGTGGCTGTGCAGGTGCACCGTGCCCTTGGGCGTGCCGGTGGAGCCGCTGGAGTAAAGCCAGAAGCAGGCGTCGTCGCTGCAGGTGTCAGCGACCTTCTGCTCGGGACTGCCCGAGCGGACGAGCGCCGCCACCGATTGCTCGCCGTCGTCGCCGGCGATGTACATCTGCTTGAGCGTGGGGATCTTGCCGGCGAGGGGCTCGAAAGCCGGCAGCAGGGGCTTGGACACGAAGAGCGCGCGCGCACGCGAGTCGCGCAGCATGAACTCGAAGTCCTTCGTCGTGAGCAGTGTATTGGCCGCGATGGGCACCACGCCGGCGAGCATGCAGCCGAGGAAAACGACCGGCCACTCCAGCGTGTCCAGCATGGCCACCATCACGCGCGACTCGGGCTCGAAGCCGCGGTCGCGCAGTGCATTGGCAAAGCGCTGCGCCTGCACGGCGAGTTCGCCATATGTCAGTGGCGTGCCCGATGCCGCTTCGATGAATGCGGCTTTGGCAGGCCGCGAGGCATTGCGTCCCAGCAGGTCGGCAGCGGCGTTGTACTCGCGCGGGATGTCCACCCGGGGTGGGCTGGCGCTGTGGTCGGCGTGGCTCGGGTTCATCGCTGTCGTCTCCTTGGGCCCGGCTGTCAGGCGGCAACCTTCTGCATGGCCGCCACTGCCTGCGGCAACCACTCGCGGCACCAGGCGGTGCCGAGTTCCTCAGGCATCGTGCCTTCGCTCGCGTCGTGGATGAACAGCTCGCCGACGCGCTGAGCTCCCAGCCCCTGCAGGCGCTCGTCGAACTTGCGGCCGCCGAAGGCGAAGGTCTGCGTATAGGTCCGGTCGCCCAGCGCAATCACGCCGTAGCGCACGTGGCCCAGGTACTTGGGCTGCAGGTCCAGCGAGTCATACAGGGCGCGCGCATTGTCGGGCACATCGCCCGAGCCGTAGGTCGACGTGCAGATGAGATAAATTGCATCTTCATCGAACACGTTGATGCCCAGCCCATCCATCAGGACGACCTCGACCTCGTCGACCATGTCGGCGCAATCCATCTGGATGGCCTGTGCAACGTAGTCTGCAGTGCTGGTCATGGTGCCGACGAGAATCTTGAGCTTCATGGTAAGACTGGTGCAGTAAAGTGCTTGACAGGGTTTGTGCCTGAAGTATACTGCAAACTTGATCCAGCGCAAAGTTTCCCCAAAAAAGCCGGTGTCTGATGCAACTGATGACTGAACACGAAGCCAGGGCCACCCTGGCGGAACTCGGTGCCCGGGTGCGGTCGTGGCGCGCCCGCAGGGGCATGACGCGCAAGCAGCTCGCAGCGGATTCGGGGCTTTCCGAACGGTTCCTCGCCGACGTCGAGACCGGCAAGGGCAACGTATCGATCAACTCGCTGGAAGCGACGGCGCGCGCGCTCAACATCACCATCCTCGACCTGCTGCAGGACGCGCCGCGCCCCGCGATGGCGCGGGTGCAGAACCTGTTGTCGCGGCTCGACGACGCCCAGCTCGACCAGGCGCACGTGCTGCTGGCCGGCAGCTTCGGCCTGTCGGACTCGCGCGGGCGCGAGCAGCGTGTCGCCCTCGTGGGGCTGCGCGGTGCCGGCAAGACAACGCTGGGTGAGCAACTGGCCGCGCAGCGCGGCGTGCCGTTCGTCGAGCTCGACCGCGAGATCGAGCGCGAGGCCGGCACCAGCATGAACGAGATCCTGCTGCTGCACGGCCAGGCCGGCTACCGCCGCTACGAGCGCCGCGCCCTGCTGCGCATTGCCGAAGAGTTTGCCGAGGGCGTGGTCATGACCACGGGCGGCAGCATCGTGAGCGAGCGCGAAACCTTCGACCTGCTGCAAAGCCACTTCTATTGCGTGTGGGTCAAGGCCAACCCCGAAGAGCACATGAGCCGCGTGGTGGCGCAGGGCGACATGCGTCCCTTCGACGTGACGAGAGGCGCGACGGGCGAAGCGCTGGACGACATCCGCCGCATCCTGTCCAGCCGTGAACCCCTTTACGCCCGTGCCGACGCGGTGGTCGACACCGCAGCGCGCACGGTCAGGCAATCCCTGAAAGACCTCGAGCGGGCCGTGCCCGCAGCCAAGGAACCCTCTGCATGAACGCTACCCACACGGACCAGCGCGAGCTCGTCAGCTTCGCGACCCATCCGTCCCGCTACCGCCACTGGAAGCTCGACGTCGACGGCGACGTGGCCCGGCTCAAGCTGGACATCGACGAGGACGGTGGCCTCAGGCCCGGCTACAAGCTCAAGCTGAACAGCTATGACCTGGGCGTGGACATCGAGCTGCACGACGCGCTCAACCGCGTCCGCTTCGAGCATCCCGCAGTGAAGGTGGTGGTGTTCGAAAGCGGCAAGGACCGCATCTGGTGCTCGGGCGCCAATATCTACATGCTGGGGCTGTCGACCCACGCATGGAAGGTCAACTTCTGCAAGTTCACCAACGAGACCCGCAACGGCCTGGAGGACTCGTCGCGCCATGAAGGCCTGAAGTCGATCGCCGCGGTGACCGGCGCCTGCGCAGGCGGCGGCTACGAACTCGCGCTGGCCTGCGACCGCATCGTGATGGTGGACGACCGCTCCTCCACCGTGAGCCTGCCCGAAGTGCCGCTGCTGGGCGTGCTGCCCGGCACGGGCGGCCTGACCCGCGTGACCGACAAGCGCAAGGTGCGCCGCGACCTGGCCGACATCTTCTGCACTACCAGCGAGGGCGTGCGCGCCGACCGCGCCAAGGCCTGGAAGCTGGTCGACGCCTATGCCAAGCCGCAGCAGTTTGCCGGCCTGGTCGAAGCGGAAGTGGCGGCGCTGAAGGCGCAGTCGAGCCGCAGCGGGCCGCCCGAGGGGATCGAGCTGGTTTCGGTGGCTGCGCGCATCGACGACGCGGGCTACCACTACGACACGGTCGACGTGCAGGTGGACCGCGCGGGGCGCGTCGCCACGTTCACCGTGCGCGCGCCGAAGGACCCGATCGAGAGCACGCCCGACGCAATCGTTGCGGCAGGCGTCAACTGGTGGCCGCTGAAGGTCGCGCGTGAACTCGACGACGCGATCCTGAACCTTCGCACCAACGAACTGGAGATCGGCACCTGGGTGCTGAAGACCCGCGGCAGTTCGCAGCTCGTGGCCCAGGCCGACGCGGTGCTCGAGCAGCAAAAAGGCCATTGGCTGGTGCGCGAGACGCTCGGCCTGCTGCGCCGCACGCTCGCCCGGCTCGACGTGACGAGCCGTTCGCTCATCGCGCTGGTGGACGAAGGCTCCTGCTTCACCGGTACCTTCTACGAACTGGCCCTGGCCTGCGACCGCATCTACATGCTGGACCTGCCCGACTCGCCCAATGCCGCGCCCTCGATCGAGCTCACGGCAGCCAACTTCGGCCGCTACCCGGAGGTCAACGGCCTCACGCGCCTGGAGACGCGCTTCAACGAAGACACGTCGACCATCGAACAGCTGAAGGCCATCGCGGGCAGCCCGCTGCGCGCCGACCAGGCCCTCGAGCTGGGACTGGTCACGCTCACGCCCGACGACATCGACTGGGCCGACGAGATCCGGCTGATGCTCGAAGAGCGGGCCTCGCTGTCGCCCGACGCCCTGACCGGCATGGAGGCTTCGCTGCGCTTCCCCGGCAAGGAAACGATGGAAACGCGCGTCTTCGGCCGCCTGTCCGCGTGGCAGAACTGGATCTTCATCCGCCCCAATGCCGTCGGCGAAGAGGGCGCCCTGAAGGTGTTCGGCACCGGCAAGAAGTCGCGTTTCGACTGGAAGCGGGTCTGACCCCATGAGCAATATCGACCTGCAGGCCAGGATTCCCAACAACGTGCAGCTCGGCGACAACCGCCAGCTGCAGCGCGCCCTCGAGCATTGGCAGCCCGCCTTCCTGCGCTGGTGGGACGAGATGGGGCCCAGCGACTTCAACGCGAGGGACGTCTACCTGCGCACCGCCGTCGGCGTGGACGCGCAGGGCTGGGCCCAGTACGGCTACACGCCCATGCCCGACTACCGCTGGGGCATCTTCCTCGCCGACCGGCAGGAAGGCCGCAAGATCGGTTTCGGCGACTTCATGGGGCAGGACGCCTGGCAGGAAGTGCCGGGTGAGTTCCGCTCCACCTTCCGCCGCCTGATCGTGACGCAGGGCGACACCGAGCCAGCGTCCGTCGAGCAGCAGCGCCTGCTGGGCCACACCGCGCCGTCGCTGTACGACCTGCGCAACCTGTTCCAGGTGAACGTGGAAGAGGGCCGCCACCTGTGGGCCATGGTCTACCTGCTGCACGCCTATTTCGGCCGCGACGGCCGCGAAGAGGCCGAACAGCTGCTGGAGCGCCACAGCGGCGACCCCGACAAGCCGCGCATCCTGGGCACGTTCAACGAACCCATGGACAACTGGCTGTCCTTCTTCATGTTCACCTACTTCACCGACCGCGACGGCAAGTTCCAGCTGAAAAGCCTCGCCGAGAGCGCGTTCGACCCGCTCTCGCGCACCTGCCAGTTCATGCTGACCGAAGAGGCGCACCACATGTTCGTGGGCGAGACCGGCGTCGGCCGCGTGATCCGGCGCACGCTGGAAGTGATGAAGGAGCTGGACACCGACGACTGGAAGCGGGTGCGCGAGCACGGCGCCGTCGACCTGCCGACCATCCAGCGCTTCATGAACTTCTGGTTCACCAGCTCGCTGGACCTGTTCGGCTCGGAGTCGTCGTCCAACGCGGCCAGCTACTTTGCCAACGGCATCAAGGGCCGGCCGGACGAGGCGCGGTTCGCGGACCACGCCGAGATCGACACCACCATGGCCATCCACGTACCCGACGGGCGCGGCGGGGTGAAGGAAGAGACCATCGCCGTGCGCAACGGCATCAACGAGGTCACGCGCCTCGAGTACGTGAAGGACTGCAACATCGGCGTGACGCGCTGGAATATGGCCATCAAGCGCGCCGGCGTGCCGTTCGAGCTGAAGCTGCCGTCGACGCGGTTCCGCCGTTCCGTCGGCGCCTGGTCGGGCATCCCGACCGACCCCCAGGGCCGGCCGGTTTCGCAGGCCGACTTCGAGGCGGGCAAGCCCGGGTGGTTGCCGACCGAGGACGACATCCGCTTCGTCAAGAGCCTGATGAAGCCGGTGCTGGAGCCCGGCAAGATGGCCGGCTGGATCGCGCCGCCCGACCGCGGGATCAACGCGCAACCGGTCGATTACGAGTACGTGCGCGCCTGACCGGTAGAATCCGTCTCGTCGGAGCGTAGCGCAGCCTGGTAGCGCATCTGGTTTGGGACCAGAGGGTCGGAGGTTCGAATCCTCTCGCTCCGACCATCCGGCTGCCCGTAGCTCAGTTGGATAGAGCACCTGCCTTCTAAGCAGGTTGTCGGGGGTTCGATTCCCTCCGGGCAGGCCAATCCTGCATGCCTGTGTTGCGCGCAGGCGTCGCATTCGTCGCCCTGTGGCACTCGCCTGTCGGTTGTGCAAGCCCCTTGGGGGGACCCCCCTCATACAATGGACTGACAGCAGTAGCGGGCCGCCCAAGGAGGGGAACCATGGCATTCGTCACCTATGACCCTGAAGACCATACCGTCGAGGACGTGGTCTCCGCGATCTTCACCGAGTCCGCCGGCCTGACGCTGGTGCCCGGCTCGGTCACCATCCGGCACGGCGCCCCCGCGGGCGAAGCCAGCACCATCGCGTTCTACGACGGCTTCATCACGCCGCTGAACATCGGCGGCGGGCTGATGCTGACCACGGGCGACCCCACGCCGCCCACCTCCAACACTTCCGGGGGCTACGGGCCCGACGCCGGCTCCGGCGCGGCCGACGAGACCGACGCCGACCTGCAGTCCACCGTGGACTTCGCCTTCGAAGGCGCGGGCCAGGTGCGCGACGTCACGGTCATCGAGTTCCAGGTGCTGCTCACCGACGAGACGCTCAAGGGCATCAGCTTCGACATCGTGTTCTGCTCGGACGAGTACCCCGAGTTCTCCGGCTCCAGCTTCGTCGACGTGGGCGGGGTCTACGTCAACGGCGTCAACTATGCGCTGTTCGCGGACGACCCGAAGAAGCCGCTGTCGGTGGTCAAGGCCAACCTGGCGCCGGCCTGGAACGGCTTCGGGCTGAACGGCTACTTCCGCGACAACAACACCAACAAGTACCTGCCCATCGAGTTCGACGGCATCTCCGTCAAGCTGCAGGTCACGGCCCCGCTGCAGCTGGGCGTGAACACGATCAAGATCGCCATCGCCGACACCGGCGATTCGATCCTCGACTCGGCGATGTTCATCGCCAACGCGCACGGCACGACTTACGAGGGCTACGGCATCGCCCAGCAGGTGCTGGTGCCCGACACCGGCGTCACCGACATCCCCAACAACCAGAACTACTACGGCGGCGAGAAGGGCACCGTGATCCAGTTTTCGTCGGCGGGCGGCGGCCAGGACATCTTCGACGGCGGCCCCGGCATCGACACGGCGCAGTTCGAGGCGGAACTCGCCGACGTGACCCTGACCGTCGGCGACGAGCTGATCGTGGTGGAGTACGGCGAAGGCCACGTGGCCAACCTGGTCAACACCGAGCACCTGCAGTTCGGCGAGACGACCTACCTGGCGCTGGACACCGACGTCGGCGAGAACTCCTACGTGGTCTACGCCATGCTCAACGCCTGGTTCAACGGCGCGCCCGATGTCAGCGTGCTCAGCCGCTGGATCGACCGGTCGATGGAGCTGAAGAACCTGGAGCTGGGCTACGAGGTGCTGGGCGACGAGATGGTGTCGGCCTACGCCAACACGCCCTACCTCGAGGACGTGATCGCCCTGCTGTACCAGAACATCATCGGCGTGGCGCCCGATTCGGGCACGGTGGCCGTGCTGGCCAGCCTGATCGGCCCGGGCCTGCTGTTCGAGTCGATCGGCGACCTGTTCGCCTACGGCGCGATGCTGGAGCCGAACACCGCCGAAATCGCCGGCATGGTGGGCACCCAGCTGCAACTGGACGCCGGCTGGTTCTGACAGCTGCGCTTCAGCGCCGCTCGTACTGCGTCTTGCCGAACAGCACTTCGCGCGCCTTCGCGTCCGTGATGGGCTTGCGCAGCGCCGCCAGCACCTGCACGCCCCGCTGCACGGCAGGGCGCTGCTCCACCCGCCGGAACCAGGCCTGCACGTGCGGGTAGTCCTCCAGCACGATGCCTTGCCTTTCCCAGCTGCGCAGCCACGGGAAGGTCGCTATGTCGGCGATGCTGTATTCGCCGCCGCCCAGCCACTCGCTGCACGCGAGGCGCCGGTCGATGACGCCGTAGATGCGCTTCGCCTCGTTGGAATAGCGGTCGACGGCGTACTGCACGTTCTCCAGCGCATACCCGCGGAAGTGGTGCGCCTGCCCGAGCATGGGGCCCACTGTGCCCATCTGGAACATGAGCCACTGCAGCACTTCGAAGCGGCCGCGGTCGTCCGCGGGCAGGAAGCGCCCGGTCTTGCCGGCCAGGTAGACCAGGATGGCGCCCGACTCGAAGAGCGAGATGGGCTGGCCCCCAGGCCCGCCGGGGTCGACGATGGCGGGGATCTTGTTATTGGGGCTGATGGCGAGGAAGGCGGGCTTGAACTGGTCGCCCGCGCCGATGTCGACCGGGATCGCCCGGTACGGCAGGCCGCACTCCTCCAGCATGATGTGCACCTTGTGCCCATTGGGCGTGGCCCAGGAATGCACTTCGATCATGTCCCACCTCCGCGAGCGATTGAAACGATAATCGCACTCTAGGGGAATCCAGCCACCCATGTTCGAGCGTATCAAGAAGGCCCTGGCACGCGATGCGGCGCAGCCGAGCGCCGATGAAGGGCATAGGCCGCCGGCCACCACCGGCCTGTTGTCGGGGCCTGCTTCGCAGTGGGCCACCGACCATGGCTACTCGATGTCGGTGCAGGGCCACGACCACGTGATCGTGGTCGAGGGCCAGGTCAGCAAGCGGCCGTGGCGGCTCGAAGTCGGCGACTCGACCCGCAACTACATCATGGGCGATGAAATCCGCGGGCGGTCCGACCTGGGGCTGCCCGACGACGTGACCATCCTCGTCATGAACCGCCACCTGAAGGATTGGCTGGAACGCAAGGCCTTCAGCGTCATCACCGACTCCACGCAGACCAAGGCCGAGCCCAGCCTGCCCGAGGAGATGCGCTGGCTCGCGATGTACGACGAGGTGGGCTGGGACGGCCTCTCACCGGCTTTCTGGCGCCGCTACTCCGTGCTGGCGCACCGCCGCGAGCACGCGCTGGCCTGGCTGGTCCCGGAATTCGCGGACATGCTGATGGATTGGCCCGAGCCCGCCCCGCGTGCCGATGTGCCTTTCATCCTGCTGCTGATGCGCGGCCGCGCCTTCCTGCGCATGGGCTACCCCACGCCGGACGCGGCGACGCTGCAGCACGTGGGCGACATCTTCGCCAGCGCGTGCGAGTCGGCCGTGGGTACCTTTGCCGGGATGCCCGGCTTCAGCCGCCACGCGTGACGGCCGGCTGGGCCGCCTGCCCGTAGCTGCCGTACTTGCCCAGTTCCCACTTCGCGATCGCGTTGCGGTGCACTTCGTCGGGGCCGTCGGCGAAGCGCAGCGTGCGCGCGCCGGCATACGCATAGGCCAGCGGAAAGTCGTCGGACACGCCGCCGCCGCCGTGGGCCTGCATCGCCCAGTCGATCACCTGGCAGGCCATGTTGGGCGCCACCACCTTGATCATCGCGATCTCGGTCCTGGCCACCTTGTTGCCCGCCACGTCCATCATCCACGCCGCCTTCAGCGTGAGCAGGCGTGCCATGTCGATCTTGCAGCGCGCCTCGGCGATGCGTTCCTGCGTCACGGTCTGCTGCGCCACGGTCTTGCCGAAGGCCACGCGCGCCAGCGACCGCTTGCACATCAGTTCCAGCGCGCGCTCGGCCAGGCCGATCTGGCGCATGCAGTGGTGGATGCGGCCCGGGCCGAGCCGGCCCTGGGCGATCTCGAAGCCGCGGCCTTCGCCCAGCAGGATGTTGCCCACCGGTACGCGCACGTCGGTGAAAGTCACCTCGGCATGGCCGTGGGGCGCGTCGTCGTAGCCGAACACGTTGAGGTTGCGCACGATGTGGATGCCGGGCGTGCCCGCCGGCACGACGATCATGCTCTGCTGCGAATGCTTGGGCGCCTCGGGGTCGGTCTTGCCCATGGTGATGAACACCTTGCAGCGTGGGTCGTTGGCGCCCGACGTCCACCACTTGCGGCCGTTGATGACGTATTCGTCGCCCTGGCGCTCGATGCGGGTCTGGATGTTGGTCGCGTCCGACGACGCCACGTCGGGCTCGGTCATCGCGAAAGCCGAGCGGATCTGGCCTTCCAGCAGCGGCTTCAGCCAGCGCGCCTTGATCTCGTCGGAGCCGTAGCGCGCCACCGTCTCCATGTTGCCGGTGTCGGGGGCGGAGCAGTTGAACACCTCGCTGGCCCACGGCACGCGGCCCATGATCTCGGCGAGCGGCGCGTACTCCTGGTTGGTGAGGCCTGCGCCCGAGTAGCCCGATGCCTGCGCCGTGTCCACCGGCAGGAACAGGTTCCACAGGCCCGCTTCGCGCGCCTTGGGCTTCAGGTTCTCGATGGCCTGCAGCGGCTGCCAGCGGTTGCCGGCGCGCGTGTGGGCTTCGAGTTCCTCCTTGTAGGCCTTCTCGCTGGGGTAGATGTGCTCGTCCATGAACTTCAGCAGGCGCTGCTGGAGGTCGCGGGTCTTGGCGGAGTAGTCGAAGTCCATGTCTGTCTTGCTTCCAGGGTGAAAAACGTCGTGCGGCTAGGCCTTCTGCGCGAAGGCCCAGGCCAGTTCGGCCATCGGCCGGGCACCCGCGCCGGAGGCCGCTGCCTGCGCGCTCGATGCGGTGCCCATCTCTGCACGCTTGGCAATCCCCTGCAGGATGGCGGCGATGCGAAACAGGTTGTAGGCCATGTAGAAGCTCCAGTCGGCCTGCAGTTCGGCGGGCGTTGCCAGGCCGGTACGTTCGCAGTAGCTGCGCACGTATTCCTGCTCGGTGGGGATGCCCAGCGCGGGCAGGTCGAGCCCGGCGATGCCGCGCGAGCCGGGCCCGTGCGGAATGTGGAACGACATGCAGTGGTAGCTGAAGTCGGCCAGCGGGTGGCCCAGCGTCGACAGCTCCCAGTCGAGCACCGCGATGACGCGCGGCTCGGTGGCGTGGAACATCAGGTTGTCGAGCCGGAAGTCGCCGTGCACGATCGACACCTTGGCCTCGTCGCGCGCCGCCGGAGGAATGTGCTGCGGCAGCCACTCGACGAGCCGGTCCATCTCGGGGATCGGCTGCGACATCGGCCCCGCGCCGTCGGCGGAGGCCTTGTACTGCTTGCTCCAGCGCCCGATCTGGCGGTCGAAATAGTTGCCGGGCTTGCCGTAGCCCGCGAGCCCGCGCGCGGCGAAGTCGACCGTGTGCAGCGCCGAGATCACGCGGTTCATTTCGTCGTAGATTTCGCTGCGCTGCGCGCGGGTCATGTCCGGCAGCGACTGGTCCCACAGCACGCGGCCCTGCATGAACTCCATGACGTAGAACGCGCGGCCGATGACGGACTCGTCCTCGCACAGGCAGTACATGGCGGGCACCGGCACGCCGGTGCCGGCGAGGCCGCTCATCACGGCGAATTCGCGCTCGATGGCGTGTGCACTGGGCAGCAGCTTGGCCACCGGTCCCGGCTTGGCACGCATGACGTAGCTGCGCGTGGGCGTGTCGAGCTTGTAGGTGGGGTTGGACTGCCCGCCCTTGAACATGTTCACCGTGAGCGGCCCACGGAAGCCGTCGAGGTTCTTCTCCAGCCAGGCGGTCAGCGCGCCGGTGTCGAAAGCGTGCTTGTCGGATACGGGGCCCGTGCCGACGAAATGGTCGTAGTTCATCCCGCTCATGGTCAATTGTCCTGCTCGACGATGCGCGCCAGCGCGTCGCGGTTCTTCACCACCAGCCCACCCGGCTCGATGCGGATCACGTCCTCCCGCTCCATGGACTTCAGTTCCTGGTTGACCCGCTGGCGCGACGCGCCCAGCAGTTGCGCCAGTTCTTCCTGCGCCAGCTGCAGGCCGATGCGCACCTCGCGCCCGTCGGACAGCGATGGCACGCCATAGCTGCGGATCAGGTGCGTGAGCTGCTTGGCCAGGCGCGCGCGCAGGGGCAGGGTGTTGAGGTCCTCGACCAGGCCGTACAGCTGCCGGATGCGCCGCGCATGCAGCCGCAGCAGCGCCTCGTACAGCTCGACGTGCTGCGCGAGGATCTTGCGCAGGTCGCCGCGCGAGACGCACACGATGGTGGTGTCGCCGTGCGCATAGGCATCGTGCGTGCGCCGGTCCCCGTCGAAGATCGCCACGTCGCCGAACCACACGCCCGGCTCCACGTACGTCAATGTCACCTGCTTGCCCGTGATCGACGTCGAACTCACGCGCACCGCGCCGCGCGCGCAGGCGACCCATTCCTCGGGCGGGTCGCCCCGCGCGACGATCAGTTCGCCGTCCTTGTAGCGTTTGACGTAGGCGCATCGGAGGATGTCGTGCCTGAGCGATGGTGAAAGGGATGAGAACCAGCGACCGGCATTGATCGCTGCACGTTCGTCAATGGTAAGAATGGGGTCGTCCATGGTCTGTCCGGCAAGTGACTGGGGCGCGGACCATTGTCGCGCCCGGGACCACCAAAAGTGCTCAGGGTTGTCACCTGAGCGTCTGTTCGCCCGGAAATTGCTGCGCAATTCCCGGGCGCCTGACCAGTGTTGTCAGGACCGGCGAAGCCGGATCCAGACAACAAGTGAGACTGCGCTGCATGTTATTCCGCGCAGTCTGGAAACGGGCGGTCCAACCGCCCGTAGCCCGGACCCCGCGGAATAGCATGCAGCGGGGTCCCTCATGTGAGGAGGCCCGGCTTTGCCGGGTCTCCTCACACTGATCAAGCCACTTCAAGAAGTTGCGCAGCAACTTCTTGAAGTGACGACCCTCAGGGAAAGCGCGGCTTCTGCTTTTCCAGGAACGCGCTGATGCCGATGCCTGCATTCGGATGGTGCAGGTTGGTGACGAAGTGATCGCGCTCGGCGGCCAGCTGCTGGTGCAGCGACGCGGAGCTTGCATCGTTGAGCAGCTCCTTGATGCTCGCCAGTGCGTTCGGTGCGCGTTCGTTGAGCCGCTGGGCGAGGGCCAGTGCTTCCTCGAGCGCGCTGCCCGCAGGGGCCACGCGGTTGACCACGCCCAGTTCGTGCAGCCGCGCCGCGCCCACGCGTTCGCCGGCCATCAGCAGCTCGGTGGCCAACTGGCGCGGCAGCAGCTGCGCCAGCGCCCAGGTGCCCCCGCCGTCCGGCGAGAGCGCCACGGAGCTGTACGCCATCACGAAGACGGCGTTGTCCGCGGCCACGATGAAGTCGCAGGCGAGCGCCAGCGAGAAACCGGCACCGGCCGCCGCGCCTTCCACCGCCGCGATCACCGGCTTCGGGAAGCTGCGGATCGCCTCGATCCAGTTGTGCAGGCCTTCGATGCTGCGCGCCTGCACCTCGGGCGGCTTGCTGCGGTTGTCCAGCAGCCGCTGCAGGTTGCCGCCGGCGCAGAAGGTGGGCCCTTCACCGGTGATGACGACGCTGCGCACTTCGGGGTTGCTGTCCGCGGCGATCAGCGCCTCGACGCCGGCGGCGTAGATCTCCGGGCCCAGCGCGTTGCGGTGCTCGGGGTTGGCGATGGCGAGCACCATGGTCTGGCCCCGGCTCGCGCTCTTCAGCTCTGACGCCATCGGCTCAGGCTTCCTCGTGCGTGAGCGACAGCCCGATCGCGCCGCGGCGGCGCAGCCACGGGCTCGGGCGGTAACGCGGGTCACCGTACACCGTCTGCATGTTGAACAGCACTTCGAGGATGTTGGCCGGGCCCCAGCGGTCACCCATCGCCAGCGGGCCCAGCGGGTAGCCGAGGCCGAGCGTCACGGCCGTCTCCAGGTCCTTCGGGCTGCAGATGCGCTGCTGGCAGATGTCGGATGCGATGTTGACGATGGCGGCCACCACGCGCTGCGTGACGAAGCCGCCCGAGTCGCGGATGACGCTGACGGCCTTGCCGTCGCGCGCAAAGAGCGCGTGCGCGGCGTCGCGCATGTCGGTGCGGGTCGCAGGATTGGTCGCCAGCACGCGCCGCTTCGTCGCCGCATCATCCACCAGCATGTCGATGCCGATCGTGCGCGCGGGGTCGAGCCGCTCGACCACTGCGACGGTGGTCACGTCGAAGCCCAGGGGCGCGACCAGCGTCAGCGCGCCTGGTGAGGGTGACTGGCCGGTTTCCGCCTTGGCCCCCAGGTCCTTCAGAAGCTGCAACAGCTCGGAGCGGCGTGCTGCCCTCGTCGACACCCAGACCGGCGGCATTTCGTCGACCACCGGGAGCGGCGGCTCTGCTGGCAACTGCGCCTTGCCGTCGACGTAGCGGTAGAAGCCTTCGCCCGACTTGCGCCCCACCACACCGCCGGCCAGTCGCTGGGCCGTGATCACGCTAGGGCGGAAGCGCGGCTCGTCGTAGTACTGGCGGTAGATCGACTCCATCACCGGGTGCGACACGTCCAGCGCCGTCAGGTCCAGCAGCTCGAACGGGCCGAGCCTGAAGCCCGCCTGGTCCTTCAGGATGCGGTCGACGGTGGCGAAGTCGGCGATGCCCTCACCGACGATGCGCAGGGCCTCGGTGCCGTAGCCGCGGCCGGCGTGGTTGACGATGAAGCCCGGCGTGTCCTGCGCCTGCACGGGGGTATGGCCCATGTCCCGCGCATAGTCGGCCAGGCCCCGGCACACCGCCGGGTCGGTCTTCAGCCCCGCAATGACCTCGACCACCTTCATCAGTGGCACGGGATTGAAGAAATGGTAGCCGGCGCAGCGCCCCGGCTGCTGCAGCCCGGCGGCGATGGCCGTCACCGACAGCGATGACGTATTGGTCGCCAGCACGGCGTCGGGCCGCACGATGCTTTCCAGTTCCGCGAACAGGGACTTCTTGACGTCGAGCCGTTCGACCACCGCCTCCACCACCAGGTCGCATTCGGCCAGCTCGGCAAGGGCAGCCGCCCCCCGCAGGCGCTGGCGGCAACCCTGGACGGCGGCCGTGTCCATCTTCCCTTTCTCGCGCATCCGGTCCCACTGGGTGGCTATTTCGTCGCAGGCGCGCGCCACGGCGCTGCTTTGTGTGTCGTAAAGGCGCACGATGCTGCCGGCCTGTGCTGCAATCTGGGCGATGCCTCGACCCATGGCGCCTGCACCCACAATGCCTATGGTTTGGTAACGTGTTTGCATTGCAACGATTATCTGTGACGGCCTTCCGGGGTCCTTTGGATCGGGTTACAGTGTGTTACTGATGGATCGCCGACTGCTTCGCCTGCTCGCGCTGCTCGCGCTGGCGCTGCTGCCACTGCTGGAAGCATCGGCTTTGGGCCTTTCGCGTGTGCGTGGGGCTGTGCTGTTGGGCCGGCCCTTGAACGTCACGATCGCGGCCACCGTGGAGCCCGGGGACCCGGACGCGCCCTGTGTCGAGGCCGACGTTTTCCAGGGCGACACGCGTGTGGTCCCGCGCCAGGTGACCACGCGCTGGGAGCCGGGCGCACCCGGGCAGGGCAACGTGCGCATCACCACCGGCGTGCTGGTGGATGAGCCGATCATCACGCTGTACGTGCGGGTGGGTTGCCAGAACCAGGTGACGCGGCGCTACGTGTTGCTGTCGGAACAGGTGGCTGAAGCCGAGTCGGCTCCGCTGGTGGCGCCGGTACCTCCGGCACGCTCGGTCCCGGTCGTTCCTCCGCCCGTTGCACAGTCCGCCCCCCTGGCAGCCGATTCGCTGGTGATCCAGCCGGCGCCGCGTGTGTCGGTGGTGCCGCGGCCCGCCCAGCCGCCCGCGACGCGCGGGCGCGCACCCACGCGCGCCCCGCAGGCCGCACCCGCGCCTGGGCAGGCGCGCCTGAAGCTCGAGCCCCTGGACCTGCGCTACGAGCCGGAACCCGCCCTGAAGTCCACGGGCAAGCTGGTCGCCCAGCCCACCGCCAACGAGGAGCGCCGCCGCCAGGCAGCCGCGCTCTGGCGCGCGATCACGCAGGGACCTGAAGAGACCGTGCGCAACAGCGAACGCATCGCGCTGCTCGAACGCGACATGCGTACGCTGGGCGACCTGACGAAGCGCAACGTCGCAGCGCTGGAACTGATGCGCGAGCAGACCGAAAAGGCCCGCGGCGAACGCAACATCATGACCATGGTGGCGATCCTGCTGGCGCTGGTGATCGCGGGCGGTGCCGTGGCCGCGGCGTGGATCCTGCGGCGCGGCACGCATCCGTCGGTGGCCTGGTGGGGCCGCCGCGAAGCGGCGGACAGCGACTACGACGCCGACGATGCACCCGCGCGCATGCCGCCGGCCCCCGCACCGGCCCACAAGGCAGCAGCGGCGGCGGCGGCCGCCGCCGCGGCCGCCGCCGCCGCAGGCGAGCGCGACGAAGTGGCCGAAGCCTCCGACTCGCAGCCGCCTTCGTCTTCCCGGTCCATGGCGCCGATACCGCCCAAGCCGGCTTCCAGCCGCTGGGCCAATTCCGACTTCCAGGGCAGCCTGCCGGGGAGCGGGTCGCGCATGCTCAAGGCCGAGGAGCTGATCGACATCCAGCAGCAGGCCGACTTCTTCCTGTCCATCGGGCAGGTCGACCGGGCGATCGCCGTGCTCGAGACCCACCTGCAGCAGCAAAGCGAGACCAGCGCGCTCGCGTGGTTCGACCTGCTGGACATCTACCACGACATCGACCAGCGCGACGACTACGAGCGCATCCGCGAGGGCTTCCAGGACCGCTTCAACGCGCACGTGCCGGAGTTCGACGATTAC
Organism: Burkholderiales bacterium; assembly: GCA_016213325.1. Classification (GTDB taxonomy): domain Bacteria; phylum Pseudomonadota; class Gammaproteobacteria; order Burkholderiales; family Burkholderiaceae_C; genus Ramlibacter. The sequence goes on from JACRAY010000028.1 coordinate 49,073, forward strand.
CGTTCGGAGCAGGGTGGCCTGGAAGACTACAGCCGCGCGATGTCACGCATCATGACGTTGTGGCCGGGGCGCCGCGTGCTGGAGGTCATCGAGGACTCGCTGCTGCGCCGGCCCGACACGGACGACAGCGAAACCTTCAGCCTGGAGGCCTACCGCGAGCTGGTGCTGCTGTACAACATCGCCAAGGAACTGGCGCAGGAGGAAGACCGCGAGGAACGCGAGGAGCCGGGCGAGACCGCACCGTCGCCGCTCATGCCCGACATCGCGCCCTCGCGCTTCGGCGAAACGCAGCGCATGGGCTTGGTGATCGCGCCGCCGCCGGCACCCGAGGTCCCCCAGGGCCCCCTGCTGGGCGACGAGTTCCTGTGGCGCCCCGCCGGTGCGCAGGCCGGCGTGGACATCGACCTCGACATGTTCGCCGACGCCGGCGAGCCGGCGCTCGATTTCGACGAAGAGGCCGGGTCCGCGCAGGAGGCTGGGAGCGACGAATTCGACCTGGTGCTCGACTTCCCCGAAGCGGCGCCGCCGAACTCCTCGCCGCCTGCACCGCCGCCGTCGTCGACGCCGGCTCCGCTCATGGATCTCGACTCGCTGGACTGGCGCTCGATCCGCTGAAGGCGCTCGCCGACAGGCGCGTGGCCCGCACGCTCAGCGCGATGGCGAGCAGCATCCCGGCGGCACCGGCCCAGTGGAGGTCGTCCATGCCCCCGCGTGCGATCAGCCAGCCGCCTGCCGCAGCCCCGATCGCCTGGCCTGCATACATGCCGGCGGTGTTCAAGGAGATCGAGCCGGAGGCCAGCGACGGCGCCAGCGCCACCAGCCGCGCCTGCTGGGCGGAATTGGTGGAGAAGCAGCCCAGCGACCACGGCAGGCACACCAGGGCCGCCAGCACCAGCGAGTTGCCGAGCGGGAACACGAGCAGGCTCGCCGCCATCATCACCAGGCCCGCCAGCACCGCGCGGTCGGCGCCGGTGCGCTCGATCCAGTGCGACATCACGGCGTTACCGGCGAAGCCGAACACGCCGAACCACATGAACAGCAGGCCCAGCTCGCCGGGCGTGATGCCGATGCGCTCCTTGAAGTAGGGCGCGAAGTACGAGAACAGCGTGAACTGCCCGGCCGCCGACAGCACCGTGACGCCCAGGCAAAGCATCAGCGGCTGCGAGCGGAACACCTCGGCCCAGGCGGCGGTGGACAGCGGCGGCAAGCGTACCCCCGAGGGCATGGTTCGCCACACCCACAAGGCGCTGGCGAGTGCCAGCACGCCGACGAGGACGAAGGCACTGGCCCAGCCGAGCGTGCCGCCCATGTAGGCCGCCAGCGGCATGCCGAGGACCGACGCCACCGACCAGCCGATGAAGATGAACGTGATGGCGCGCCCGCGCAACCTGGGCGGCACCAGCAGGCCGACGCAGGCAGCTGCCTGGGGGGTGAAGATGGCCGGCGCCACCATCGAGATCACCCGCAAAGGCAGCAGCGTCTCGAAGGTCGGTGCCAGCGCGCTCGCCAGGTGCAGCAGGCCGTACCACACGAGCGCGAGCGTGAGCAGCCAGCGCCGGTCCACTGCGCCGACGACCGCCGCGCAGGCGGGTGCCCCTATCGCCATCAGCAGGGCTGCCAGCGAAATGAGCTGGCCCGCCACCGCCACCGGGACGTGCAGCGACGAGCTGATGTCGTTGAGCGTGCCCGGCACCACCATCACGCCGGTGCCGATCACGAAGTTGCCGGCCAGCAGCGGCCAGACGACGCGCGGCAAGCGGACCGCGTGCGCCTTGTCGTCGCGCGGGCTGTCTTCGCCCATGCAGCTAGCGCCGCACCTGCAATGCGCCCGGGTTGACGATGTTGGTGGGGGTGCCCCGGATGAAGTTGACGACGTTGTCGAAGGCCGCGCCGAAGTACAGCTCGTAGCTCTCCTGCTCCACGTAGCCGATGTGCGGCGTGCAGATGCAGTTCTCCAGCCTGAGCAGCGCGTGCCCCTGCAGGATGGGTTCGCTCTCGAAGACGTCGATCGCCGCCATGCCCGGCCGCCCGCGGTTCAGGCCGGCGATCAGGGCCTCGGGCTCGATCAGCTCCGCGCGCGAGGTGTTCACGAGCAGCGAAGTCGGCTTCATCAGGGCCAGGTCATCGAGCCGCACGATGCCGAAGGTTTCGTCGTTCAGCCGCAGGTGCAGGCTGAGGACGTCGCTTTCGGTGAACAGGGCCTCGCGGCTGGCAGCCGCCTCGAAGCCGTCGGCAATGCACTTGTCGCGCGACTGCTGGCTGCCCCACACCATCACGCGCATGCCGAAGGCCTTCCCATAGCCCGCCACCAGCTGGCCGACCTTGCCGTAGCCCCAGATGCCCAGCGTCTTGCCGCGCAGCACCATGCCGAGCCCGAAATTGGCGGGCATCGAGGCGGCTTTCATGCCCGACTGCTGCCACGCGCCGTGCTTGAGGTTGGCCACGTATTGCGGCAGGCGCCGCATGGCCGTCATCGTGAGCGCCCATGCCAGTTCGGCCGGGGCGACCGGCGAGCCCACGCCCTCGGCCACCGCAATGCCGCGCTCGGTGCAGGCTTCGATGTCGATGTGCGAGCCGACCCGGCCGGTCTGGGCGATCATCTTCAGCCGCGGCAGCTTTTCGATGAGCTGGCGCGACAGGTGGGTGCGTTCGCGGATGAGCACGATCACGTCGGCATCGCGCAGCCGCACCGACAGCTGCCCGATCCCCTTGACCGTGTTGGTATAGACCTTCGCAGGAAAGGCTTCCAGCTTGGCGGCGCATTGGAGCTTGCGCACCGCATCCTGGTAGTCGTCGAGGATCACGATGTTCATGGCCACCCATTGTGCCTTGGGCCAATCAACCCGTGCCCCGCAGGCTGCGTCCGCAAGCGATAGCATCGCGGCTTCACGAACCCCAAGAGGAAGACCCGATGCCCATCTCCATGTATTCGGCCAGCGTGCCGGCCTTCCAGCACTCGCTGCGCAACCTTGCGCACATCCTCGACAAGGGCGAGGCGCACGCACAGGCGCGCAAGATCGACCCGTCGGTGTTCACGCAGTACCGCCTGGCGCCGGACATGCTGCCCTTCACCCGGCAGGTCCTCATCGCGTGCGATGGCCCGAAGAACGCGGTCGCGCGAATCTCCGGCGTCGAAGCGCCGAAGTTCGAAGACAACGAAACCACGTTCCCCGAGTTGAAGGCGCGGGTCCAGAAGGCACTGGACTACCTGGCGAGCGTGCCGGCCGGCGCGCTGGACGGCACGGAAGACAAGGACATCACGTTCCCGGTGGGCCGCGACAAGACCCGCACGATGAAGGCCGAGGCCTACCTCAAGCACTGGGTGCTGCCCAACTTCTTCTTCCATATCACCACCGCCTACGCCATCCTGCGGCACAACGGCGTGGAGCTGGGCAAGTCCGACTACCTGGCCGGCGGCAACCCAGGTTTCTAGCCGGCGGGGCGGCAGCCGTTGCGGCGGCCGATGTTGGAGCCTGTCTGGGGCTCCTCCGCCGAGCACTTCGGCGCGGGCTGCTGGGTGGCCGTGGAAGTTTCGGGGGCGGTGGCGCAGGCGGCGAGCAGGGCTGCGGCCAGTGCGAGGAGCGTCGTTCTCATGGGACTGCCTTGTCTATACAAGCCCGCAACCGCTGCGGGACGCGCGAGTGTAGGTGACCCGCGCGCGCAGGCAGCTGCGGGTTTTCCTCAGCGCTGGGCAGCTTCGATCGCAGCCAGGCGCTCGAGCTCGGCACACACGTCGGCCATGCGACCGGAGATCACCATGCGCCCCGCGCAAGGTGCCGCGCGCGGTCCGTCGAACACGCGCACCACGCGCAACGGGCGCACTGCGGGCCGCACCACGGATGCCGCGCGCACGGCGGGTGCCGGGACGCCGGCAGCGTCATTGCGCGCGGGCCTGTCGAGCAGCCATGCCGCCAGCGACTGGAGCGGTGCGAAAAATGCGTGGGCGGGAAGTGAGATTGCGCTTGCCATGTGGACTCCTGGGGTGGAATGGAACACGGCAGGATTCGCGGGGAGGTCCTTCGCCGCAGGGTGATGGGTCTGTGCCATACGCCTGCCACCTGCGGCGGGACCGGGGGTTACATCAACATCGTGTTGCGGATGAGGCCGACTGCGATGCCTTCGATTTCGAACGGCTCGCCCGGCTCCACCACGATCGTCGGGTAGTCGGGGTTTTCGGGGTGCAGCTCGATCAGGTGCTTGTTGCGGCGGAAGCGCTTGACGGTGACTTCGTCGCCGAGGCGCGCCACGATGATCTGGCCGTTCTTGGCTTCCTTGCTGGACTGCACGGCGAGCAGGTCGCCGTCCATGATGCCGGCGTCGCGCATCGACATGCCGCGCACCTTCAGCAGGTAGTCGGGCCGGCGCTGGAACAGGCCGCTTTCGACGTAGTACGTCTGGTCGATGTGTTCCTGCGCGAGGATGGGCGAACCCGCTGCCACGCGGCCGATGAGGGGCAGTGCTATGGGCAGTTGCAGGGGCAGGTCGAACTGCTTGAAGCGTGACTCGTGGATCGAGCGCAGCGTCTCGCTTTTCAGCCGGATGCCGCGCGACGTGCCGCTCACGAGCTCGATGACGCCCTTGCGCGCCAGCGCCTGCAAATGCTCTTCGGCCGCGTTGGCGGACTTGAAGCCGAGCTCTGCCGCAATCTCGGCGCGAGTGGGTGGTGCCCCTGTGCGTGCAATGGCGCTCTGGATCAGGTCCAGAATCTGTTGCTGCCGGGCGGTGAGCTTGGGCGAGTCCATCATGGAAGGGCACTCCTGAGGCGGCCTGTCTTAATATCCAGTACCTGTATTTTTGAACAGTTTTGAAGGAAGCGCAAGTGATTGGCCGAAAAATCGTCGTGCTCGGGACCGGCGGGACCGTCGCGGGGCGCGCTGCCAGCGCCACGGACAACCTCGCGTACACAGCCGGGCAGGTTGCCGTGGCCGACCTGCTGCACGGCGTGGCGCGGCCCGCGGGCTTCGAGCTGCTGGCCGAGCAGGTGACGCAGGTCGACAGCAAGGACATGGACTTCGAGGTGTGGCGCATCCTGGCGTTGCGCTGTGCCCACTGGCTGGCGCAGCCCGAAGTGGCGGGCGTGGTGGTGACCCACGGCACCGACACGATGGAAGAGACGGCGTTCTTCCTGCATTGCGTGCTCGCGCCCGCGCGCCCGGTGGTCCTTACCGGCGCCATGCGGCCCGCCACCTCGGTGACGGCCGACGGCCCGCGCAACGTGGCGGACGCGCTGGCCGTCGCCGCGACCGCCGGCGCCCAGGGCGTGGTCGTGGTGTTCGCGGGGCAGGTGCATGCCGCAGCCGAGGTAGCGAAGACGCATGCGCACCGCCTCGAAGCGTTCGGTTCGGGCGAGAGCGCGCCGCTCGGCCTGGTCGACGAAGGCGGCGTGCGCATGGCACACCCGTGGCCCGCCGGCGACAGCGCCCAGGCGCGCAGCCTGCTGCAGCGCGTGGCCGCAGCGCCGTCCTGGCCGCGCGTGGAGATCGTGATGAACTACGCCGGTGCAGGACCGGGCATCGTCGAAGCACTGGTGAAGCAGGGCGTGCGCGGCATCGTGGCCGCAGGCACGGGCAACGGCACGCTGCACCGCTCGCTGGAAGAGGCGCTGGTGCAGGCGCAGTCGGCAGGCGTGGCCGTCGTGCGCAGTACCCGCTGTGCAATGGGTTCGGTGGTGCCGCACGCGCGGGATCGCCTGCCGCACTCGCCGCTGCCGCCGGTGAAGGCGCGGGTGGCGCTGATGCTCGAGCTGCTGGCCTGACCGTCAGCCGGCCAGCGCCTGGAACGCACGGTCCCTGATCTCGTCGACCGTGCCGATGCCGTCGATGCGGCGGTACTGCGGCGCACTTGCCGGGTCGGCCTTCGCCCATGCCGAGTAGTAGGCCACCAGGGGCCGCGTCTGGGCCGCATAGACCTCCAGCCGCTTCTTGACGGTCTCTTCCTTGTCGTCTTCGCGCTGGATCAGCGGCTCGCCCGTCACGTCGTCCTTGCCTTCCACCTTGGGCGGGTTGAACTTGACGTGGTAGGTGCGGCCCGACGCCGGGTGCGAGCGGCGGCCGCTCATGCGCTCGATGATCGAGTCGAAAGGCACGTCGATTTCGAGCACGTAGTCGAGCTTGACGCCGGCCGCCTTCATGGCCTCGGCCTGCGGGATGGTGCGCGGGAAGCCGTCGAACAGGAAGCCCTTGGCGCAGTCGGGCTCGGCGATGCGCTCCTTCACCAGCCCGATGATGATGTCGTCGCTCACCAGCGCGCCGCTGTCCATCACCTTCTTGGCGGCCAGTCCGAGCGGGGTGCCGGCCTTGACGGCGGCGCGCAGCATGTCGCCGGTGGAGATCTGCGGGATGCCGTACTTCTGGCAGATGTGCGTGGCCTGCGTGCCTTTGCCGGCGCCGGGGGCGCCCAGAAGGATCAGTCTCATGGAGTCCTCGGATGGTTGGAAGCGGGCGGCGCTGCGGGCCGCCATCGGCCTTCGCGCATCATTGCGGGAAAGGATAGCACGCGGTCCCGAACACGGGGCTTACACGCCGCAGGAAGCGCCAAGCGCGCCGCTACGCGCCGCGCGAGGCAAATACCTTGCGTACCCGTTCCAGGTCCTGCGGCGTGTCCACGCCCGGGCCGGGCTCGTCGGGGGTCACGTGCACCGCGATGCGCCGCCCGTGCCACAGGGCACGCAGTTGTTCCAGCGCTTCGAGCTGCTCCAGCGGCGAGGGCGGCAGGCGGGGAAACTCGCGCAGGAACGAGGCCCGGTAGCCGTAGATCCCGATGTGGCGCAGCGGCGCCGGCTCGGGCATCGCGTTGCGGTCGCGCGCGAACCCGTCGCGCCACCACGGGATGGTTGCGCGGCTGAAGTACAGCGCCAGCCCGGCGGCGTCGGTCACCACCTTCACGACGTTGGGGTTGTGCAATTCCTGCGGGTCGTGGATGGGGTGGGCGGCCGTGCTCATGGCCGCACCGGGTATCGCGTCGAGCATCCGTGCCACGGCATCGATGAGCGCGGGGGCGATGAGCGGCTCGTCACCCTGCACGTTGACCACGGCATCGTCGCCCTGCAGGCCGAGCAGCTCGCACGCTTCGGCCAGCCGGTCGCTGCCCGACGGATGGTCCGCGCGTGTCATCACCGTTTCGACGCCGTGCATGCGGCACGCCTGCAGCACCGCGTCGCTATCGGTCGCCACGACCACGCGCTGCGCCCCCGACTCGCGGGCCCGGTCCGCCACGCGCACCACCATGGGCCGGCCGGCGATGTCGGCCAGCGGCTTGTCGGGCAGCCGCGTCGACGCCAGGCGCGCCGGGATCAGGACGGTGAATCGCATCTACACGAGCGGCGTGCGGCGCGGCAGGCGCTCGAGCTCCTCGTCGGTGAGCGTGCGCGCCTGCTCCTCGAGCATCACCGGGATGCCGTCGCGGATCGGGTAGGCGAGGCGGGCGCTGCGCGACACCAGTTCCTGGCGCTCGCGGTCGAGGTCGAGCGGGCCCTTGGTCACGGGGCAGACCAGCAGCTCAAGCAGTTTGGGGTCCATGCACGGATGATAGCTTTGCGTCGAACTGGCGCCACCACGCATCGTCGATACGCACTTCCAGCGGGGCGGCCCACGCATCGGGGCGCAGGCGCCACAGCTTGACCGCATCCTTCTCCGTGCACACCAGCTCCCGGCCCTGCCACGGAGCTGCGTCCGCAAAGTCGTGGTGGTCGGGCAGGGCCGAGCAGCCGGCCAGCAGCAGGCCCTGCGCGCGCAGCATGTCGAAGAACCGCTCGGGGTTGGCAATGCCGGCGACGGCGTGCAGCGGCCGCCCGCGCAGCTCTTGCCACGGCATGCGGGTGCCGTCTGCGCGCACGGCCGCTGCGGACAGGCTTCGCTGCATGTCGCCAGGCCGCAGCACCAGGTCGACCTGGCGCGGCCATGGCTCACGCAACGGGCCGGCCGGCAGCAGCCACCCGTTGCCGGCGCCGTGCTCGTCGAACACGCAGACCTCGATGTCGCGCTGCAGCGCCAGGTGCTGCAGGCCGTCGTCGCTCACGATCACCTGGGTGTGCGGGTAGCGGCGCAGCAATTCGCGGGCCGCCTCCGCCCGGCGTTCCCCCACGAACACCGGCGCGCCGGTGCGTCTCTTCACCAGCAGGGGTTCGTCACCGGTATCGGCGGCAAGGGACGCGCCGTTCACCTCGAGGCAGCCGGTGGTTCGCCTGCCGTAGCCGCGCGAGACCACGCCCGGCTGCAGCCCGCGCGACTGGAGGTGTCCGATGAGCGCAATCACCACGGGCGTCTTGCCCGCGCCACCGGCCACCACGTTGCCGGCGATGACCACCGGCACCGGCATGCGTTCGGAGCGAAGCACGCCGGCCGCGTACAGGGCGCGCCGCAGCGCGACGAGCGCGCCATACAGCCAGCCGAGCGGCAGCAGCAGGTACGCGAGCGGGCCGCGGTGCAGCCAGGCGCGCTGCAGTGCCGCGCGCATCGGCCTGGCTACTTGGCCCCGGCCGTCGCCGAGGATTGGGTGGCAAAGGTGATCTGCGACAGGCCGCTGCGCCGGGCGGCCTCCATCACCGTGATCACCGACTGGTGCGTGGCGGTGGCATCGGCGCTGATGATCACCACCGTGTCCTTGCCGCCCTTCGAGATCTCGAGCAGGGCCACGGCCAGCGCTTCGGCGGTGCGGCCGCTGACCTGCTGCTTGTTGACCATGTAGCGCCCGTCGCTCGAGACCGCGACGATCACTTCCCTGGGGTAGTCGCGCTGCGCGTCGGTGTCCGACACCGGCAGCTTCAGCTGCATCTCGGTGAACTTGCTGTACGTGGTGGTCAGCATCAGGAAGATCAGCACGACGAGCAGCACGTCGATGAACGGGATCAGGTTGATCTCCGGTTCTTCCTTCTTGCGCGGCCGGAAGTTCATCGCCTGAGCGTGTTCAGGTGGCGCACGAACCGCTCGGAGGCGAGTTCCAGCGTCAGCAGGTACTCGTCGACGCGCCCGCGGAAGTAGCGCCAGAAGATCAGCGCGGGGATGGCGACCATGAGCCCGAACGCCGTGTTGTAGAGCGCCACCGAGATGCCGTGCGCGAGTTGCGCCGGGTTGCCGCCGGTGGCGCCGCCGGCCGGCGACTGCGAACCGAAGATCTCGATCATGCCGATGACGGTGCCCAGCAGGCCCAGCAGCGGCGCGGCCGACGCGATGGTGGCCAGCGCGTTCAGGTAGCGCTCGAGCCGGTGCGCCACCGCGCGCCCGGCATTCTCCATGATCGCGCGCAGGTCGACTTCGCTGCAGCGCGGGTCGGCGTTGAGCGCGCGGAAGCCGCTGGCCAGCACTTCACCGAGCGCCGAGTTCTGCTCGAGCTGTTTCACGACGTCCGGCGAGGGCACCGAGGTGCGCGAGACGGCCAGCGCCTCGTCGAGCAGGCGCGGCGGCGCGACCTTGGCGGTCTTCAGGCTGATGAACCGCTCGATGACGAGGGCCAGTGCCAGCACCGAGCAGGCAATGAGCGGCCAGATGGGCCAGCCAGCGGCTTGTATGATCGAAAGCAAGGGGAAGTTCTCCGCGCGAATGGCTACTGCTTGGTGGCCGCGATTATCGTGTACTCCACCACTGTAGGACGTTTTCGACGTGGTTGTAGGACGACACTCACAGATCGTGTGGATAACTTTGTTGAGAAATGGGGCCCCGTGCCGCGCGAAGCCGCGCCAATGCTTCGCCGTGACAGATCGATGACAAATTGAGCAGAAAAATCTCCAGTGAAATCAAGACCTTGCTCGATGGAATCTGCGTTGCGCGGGGAAACCCTCGGGGTGCGCGAGCACCCGGTGGCTCTGTGGACTAAGTGCACCTGCCAATCCGCGCGCAAGCCGCGCCGGTGCTGATGCACGAGCACGCCCATCCAGCATCGGCGCCGCGAATCTGGCCAGTCGGCGCGCTATGCCGCGCCATTGCTGATTCGCTGGAGGCCAGGTTCAATCCCGTCGCGGCCCGCGGCGAGGTTTCGGGCTTCTCGCGCGCGTCCAGCGGCCACTGCTACTTCGCGCTGAAGGACCCGCAGGGGCAGCTGCGCTGCGCCATGTTCCGCCGCGCGGCGAGCCTGCTCGACTTCCAGCCGCGCGACGGCGACATGGTCGAAGTGACCGGCAGGCTCGGGGTGTATGAGCCCAGGGGCGATTTGCAGCTGGTCGTGGAGAGCCTCACGCGGGCCGGGCACGGGGCGCTGTTCGAGCAGTTCCTGCGGCTGAAGGCGAAGCTGGAAGCCGAGGGCCTGTTCGACGCGGCGCGCAAGCGCGACGTGCCGGCCCTGCCCGTGGGCATCGGCATCGCGACGTCGCTCGGCGCGGCGGCCCTGCACGACGTCGTCACGTGCCTCAGGCGCCGCGCGCCACATGTGCCGGTGGTGCTGGCACCCGCGGCCGTGCAGGGTTCGCAGGCGCCGCGCGAGCTCGTCGCCGCGCTCGGCTCGCTCTACCGGCTGGCGCAGGAGGGGCGCATCGAAGTGATCCTGCTCGTGCGCGGCGGTGGTTCGCTGGAAGACCTGTGGGCCTTCAACGATGAGCAGCTCGCCCGTACCATCGTGCAAAGCCCGGTGCCCCTCATCAGCGGCGTCGGCCACGAAACCGATTTCACCATCGCCGACTTCTGCGCGGACCTGCGCGCGCCGACGCCCACCGCCGCCGCCGAAATGGCGGCGCTGTCGCGCGACGTGTGGCTGGATGGCCTGCACTCGGCAGCCGGGAAACTGCAGCGCGTGACCTGGCGCCGCATCGATTCGGCCATGCAGCGCCTGGACCAGGCGGTAGCGCGCCTGGGCCGCCCGTCAGCCCGCATGGGAACGCAGCAACTCAGGCTGGCGCGCAGTGCGCATCGGCTACGCGCCGCAGTTCGGCTGCGGCAGGACGCCGCTTCCCGCCTCAACGACCAGGCCGTCGCCCGCGTGCGCGCTGTCATGGCCGAGCGCCTGGCAAGGGCGGCGCGCGCGCTCGACAGCACGCAGCTGCGCCTGCAGTTGCTGGACCCGCGGCTCGTCCTCAAGCGTGGCTACGCGCTGCTGTCCGATGACAGCGGCCGGCCCATCACCGGCGCCGCGCAGATGAGCGAAGGCCAGGGCGTGCGCGCCGCCCTTGCCGACGGCGAGGTTGATCTGCGCGTTTCGTCGCAGCCGCGGATTCATCCCTAGAATCTGCGCGTCGCCTTCAGCAAACCAAGAGGAAAGAGAAGATGGAACACACCCTGCCGCCCCTGCCGTACCCGATCGATTCGCTCGCGCCGCACTACTCGAAGGAAACCCTCGAGTACCACCACGGCAAGCACCACAACGCCTACGTGGTGAACCTGAACAACCTGCAGAAGGGCACCGAGTTCGAGAACATGCCGCTCGAGGACATCATCAAGAAGTCGTCCGGGGGCATCTACAACAACTCGGCGCAGGTCTGGAACCACACCTTCTTCTGGAACTGCATGAAGCCCCAGGGCGGCGGCGAGCCGTCGGGCGCGCTGGCCGACGCGATCAACAGGAAGTGGGGCAGCTATGCCGCCTTCAAGGAAGCGTTCGTCAAGTCCGCCGTCGGCAATTTCGGCTCGGGCTGGACCTGGCTGGTGAAGAAGGCCGACGGCAGCGTCGACATCGTCAACACCGGCGCCGCCGGCACGCCGCTGACCAGCGCCGACAAGGCGCTGCTGACGGTGGACGTGTGGGAGCACGCCTATTACATCGACTACCGCAACCTGCGGCCCAAGTACGTCGAGACCTTCCTCGACAAGCTGGTGAACTGGTCGTTCGCTGAAACGAATTTCAGTTAGCGCGCCTGGAACAAGGAGCCGGTAAGCCTAGCGCCGGGTTTGACGCCCCGCTTGGCGAACCAGCCCTTGTTCATTTCCAGCGCATAGCGCACCGGCTTCGCCGAGCAGTGCGACTCCAGCGTCTGCGCCGCCATCTCCTCGATGTTGACCACCGTGCCATCGTCGGCGATGAAGGCTATCGACAGCGGCAGCAGCGTGTTCTTCATCCAGAAGCACTGCTGGCCGGGGTATTCGAAGACGAACAGCATGCCTTCGTGCGAGGGCATGTCCTTGCGGTGCATGAGGCCGATGGAGCGCTGGTCGGGCGTGCGCGCCACCTGCGCATCGATCTGGTGCATGCCGGCGGCAAGCTGCACGCGCGGCAGGTCCATCTGGGGCTGCTGCGCCTGGGCGCTCGCGGCCAGCAGGACGGCAGCTACAAATACGGCGAACTTCATGCAAGCGATTGTCGGCTGAAATGAAAATGCCCGCGGCAGGCGGGCATCGGGTCGTCGAAGGCGCCTGGGCGCCTGCCGATTACGACTTCTTTTCTTCGGTCTTCTTGGCCGACTTCTTCTTGGCGGCCTTCTTCTCGGTCTTCTTCTCGGCCTTGGCTTCCTTCTTCTCGGTCTTGGCGGCAGCCTTTTCTTCCTTCTTGGCGGCGGACGCGCCAGCCATCGGGGCGCCGGCGTGCGACGCGGCGAAAGCCGTGGACACGGCGAACAGGGAGGCGACGAGGGCGGCGAGCAGCTTGGTCATGGGGGAGTCCTTTCGAAAGGGGTACGTTTTCCGGTTGTCTGAAAGTTCCTCCCCGGACGGGGAAGGCTCATCCGTAACGCCAGCCTTGCGCGAACGGTTGACACAATGCGAAAGGCCCGCCGGGGGCGGGCCTTTCAGCAGGGGAAACACCGAGAAGGATTACTTCTTGGCTTCTTCCTTCTTCTCGGTCTTGGCAGCGGCCTTCTCGTCCTTCTTGGCGGTCTTGGCGGCAGCCTTTTCTTCCTTCTTCTCGGTCTTGGCGGCAGCCTTTTCTTCCTTCTTCTCGGTCTTCGCGGCAGCCTTTTCTTCCTTCTTCTCGGTCTTCGCGGCAGCCTTCTCTTCCTTCTTGGCGGCGGACGCGCCGGCCATCGGGGCGCCGGCGTGCGACGCGGCGAAAGCCGTGGACACGGCGAACAGGGAGGCGACGAGTGCGGCGAGGAGCTTGGTCATTTGGGTAGTCCTTGGAGGATGGTTGGGATTTTTCGAAAAATGCTGCCGTTTGGCGGCAACCACCCGGCAACGCGGCGGCAGCTCAACTGGTTGACACGCGTCACGGAAGCGATTCTTTTCGGGGCTAGAATCTGCGGGTTTTCCCAAAGGCCAACGGCCTGCCTGTCCACCCCCCGGAGACGCCTTCCCACATGTACCAGCACATCAAAGTGCCCGCCCAGGGCCAGAAAATCACCGTCAACGCCGACATGTCGCTCAACGTGCCGGACCAGCCGATCATCCCGTATATCGAGGGAGACGGCACGGGCCTGGACATCACGCCGGTGATGATCAAGGTGGTGGACGCCGCGGTGGCCAAGGCCTACGGCGGCAAGAAGAAGATCGAGTGGATGGAGGTGTACGCGGGCGAAAAGTCGACCAAGGTGTACGGCCCCGACGTTTGGCTGCCCGACGAAACCCTGGCGGCCGTGCGCGAGTACGTGGTGTCCATCAAGGGCCCCCTCACCACCCCCGTGGGCGGCGGCATCCGCTCGCTGAACGTGGCCCTGCGCCAGGAACTCGACCTGTACGTGTGCCTGCGCCCCATCCAGTACTTCAAGGGCGTGCCTTCGCCGCTGAAGGAGCCCGAGAAGACCCACATGGTCATCTTCCGCGAGAACTCGGAAGACATCTACGCCGGCATCGAGTACGAAGCCGAGACCGACAAGGCCAAGAAGGTCATCAAGTTCCTGATCGAGGAGATGGGCGTCAAGAAGATCCGCTTCCCGGGCACCTCGGGCATCGGCATCAAGCCCGTGTCGCGCGAAGGCACCGAGCGCCTGGTGCGCAAGGCCCTGCAGTACGCCATCGACAACGACAAGCCCAGCGTGACGATCGTGCACAAGGGCAACATCATGAAGTTCACCGAAGGGGGCTTCCGCGACTGGAGCTATGCGCTGGCCCAGCGGGAGTTCGGCGCGGTCGAGATCGACGGCGGCCCGTGGTGCAAGTTCAAGAACCCGAAGACGGGCAAGGACATCATCGTCAAGGACTCCATCGCCGACGCCTTCCTGCAGCAGATCCTGCTGCGCCCGGCCGAGTACAGCGTGGTGGCCACGCTCAACCTGAACGGCGACTACATCTCCGACGCCCTGGCCGCGCAGGTCGGCGGCATCGGCATCGCCCCCGGCGCCAACCTGTCGGACACCGTGGCGATGTTCGAGGCGACGCACGGCACGGCACCCAAGTACGCCGGCAAGGACTACGTGAACCCGGGCTCCGAAATCCTCTCGGCCGAGATGATGCTGCGCCACATGGGCTGGACCGAAGCAGCCGACCTGATCATCAGCTCGCTGGAGAAGGCCATCCTGTCCAAGAAGGTCACGTACGACTTCGCGCGCCTGATGGAAGGCGCCACGCAGGTGAGCTGCTCGGGCTTCGGGCAGGTGATGATCGAGAACATGTAAGCTTCGTTTCCGAAGCGAGCCAAGGCCCCGGGGCATCTGCCGCCGGGGCTTCTTTTTTTGCCGAGGTCTTCCGCATGGAGCAGTCCCCCCCGATCAACCCGGCCATCGTCTACGAGCCGGACGGCTACCGCACCGACGTCGAGCGGCTGATGGGCCGCCAGGCCGCCGGCAACGGCTTCCTGCGCGCCGCCGTGGCCGCCGCGCTCGGCCGCCCCCTGGCCGGCTACACCGTGCGCAAGTCGTCTGCCGAGAGCTTCGACCGCACGGTGAAGGAGATCGACCCTGCCGCCAAGGCGGCGTGGCTGCCGCCGGGCCGCCCCGACCTGCTGCAGCAGGTCGGCCACCTGTACCTGCCCGGGCCCGGCCTCGGCGACTTTGCGCGCCAGCGCCTGCGTTTCGGCCCGGCGGCGTGGTCGCTGACCGGCGTGACGCACACGACGGCCAGCCACATCGTGATGGGCGCACTGGCGGACCTGCTGGTCGCGCCCGTGATGCCGTGGGATGCGCTGGTGTGCACGTCGCAGGCGGTGCTGAAGACGGTGAACGTGGTGGCCGACGCGCAATGGGACTACCTGCAGTGGAAGTTCGGCACGCCCACCAAGCCGGCGCTGCCGCAGCTGCCCGTGATCCCGCTCGGCGTGCACTGCCGCGATTTCGAGACGACGGCGCAGCAGCGCGCCGCTGCGCGCCAGGCGCTCGGCATCGCCGACGACGAGGTGGCCTACCTGTTCGTGGGACGGCTCTCCTTTCATGCCAAGGCGCATCCCGCGGCGATGTACGAGGGCCTGCAGGCCGCGGCGAAACGCACGGGGCGCAAGCTGGTGCTGGTGCAGTGCGGCTGGTTCGCCAACGACTCGATCGAGGATGCTTTCCGCGCCGGCGCCGCCCAGCTGTGCCCCGACGTGCGCTGCCTGTTCACGGACGGCCGCGCGGGGCCGGCGCGCCGCAACAGCTGGGGCGCTGCCGACGTCTTCGTCAGCCTGTCGGACAACATCCAGGAGACCTTCGGGCTGACGCCGATCGAAGCCATGGCGGCCGGCCTGCCGGTGGTGGTGACCGACTGGGATGGCTACAAGGACACCGTGCGCGACGGCATCGACGGCTTCCGCGTGGCGACCACGGCACCCGGGCCGGGTGGCGGCGAGCACCTGGCCTACAGCCACGAAACCGGCCAGGACAACTACGACGTGTACTGCGGGCTCACCTGCCTGCACGTCGGCGTGGACCATGCGATGCTGGCCGACCGGCTTGCGGTGCTGGCACAGGATCCCGGGTTGCGGCGGCGCCTGGGGGACGCCGGTGCGCAACGCGCGCGCGAGGTGTACGACTGGGCCGTGGTGTACCGCGCCTACCAGTCGTTGTGGGGAGAGCTCGAGCGGCTGCGCAAGGCGGCGCCGCAGGCGAGCGCGCCGCGCATCGACCCTGCAAGGCTCGATCCTTTCCTCACCTTCGGCCACTACCCCACGCACGCCATGGGGCCGGGCACGCGCATCAGGCGGCGCAACGAGTCGTCGCCCGAGGCCTACGCCCAGCTCGCGCGGACGGGCCTCTTCAGCTATGCAGATCGCCACCTCCCGCCGAACGAACTGGCCCTGCGCGCGTGGCATGCGCTGGGCAGCGAGGCGATGACCATCGCCGCACTGGCCGAGTCGCTCAAGCTGCACCAGGTGCAGGCGATACGGGCCGTGGCGGTGTTCGCCAAGCTGGGATTGGTGGAGGTGCTGTCGTGAACCCGCAGGAACTGCAGAACCGCCTGCGCGGCCTGCGCGTGGAAGGGCGCTATGCGGATGCGCGCGCACTGGTGGCGGCGCAGCCCGGGTTCACCACGTCCAAGGCCCTGCAGCGCCTGCACTACGAGCACCAGGACTTCTGGTGGGAGCCCCTGGTGGGCAGGCGCGTGACGCTGAAGCGGCGCGGCGCGGCCGACGTGGCGCTGGTGCGCGCGTGCTGGGCCGACACCGATTTCATGCGCCGCTTCAACCGGCTGGCGCGGCCGCTGCCGGCCGAAGACCGTGCGCTTGCGGGCATCCTCATGCGCGAGCAGGCGGGCACCCTGGGCGACTCGAAGGCGCTGCACTGGACGGTGCACGCGGCCAGGGGGGCAGTGGGATTCGTCAGCGTGACCGACTACGTTTCGGGCCACCGGCGCGCCGAATTCCTCATCGGCTTCCTGCAGCAGCCGGCCAGTGCGGCCCCGGTGGAAGCGGCGCACCTCGCATGCGACTTCCTCTATCGCCGCGCCGGCATCGAAAGGCTCACGGCGCACTTCTACGCCGAGAACGAGTACGCGGCGAAGGTGGCGGAAAAGTTCGGGTTCCGGCGTGAGGGCGTGCTGCGCGGGTACATCCGCGACCCGGATGGGGGAAGGTCGGACCTGCTCGTGTCGGGAATGCTGTTGGCCGAGCAGACCCAAGGCGCGACGCGGCGCCGGTTCACCAGGTCTTGATGCTCAGCCCTTGCTCGACAGGTCGCTGTGCCCCACCGCATGGAACTGCGGTGCCCGCACTTTCGGCTGGCGCGGCGGGCGCTCGCCTTGCGGACGTTCGCCCTGCGGGCCGTCCAGCGTCTTGATGGGCCCGGGCTGGGCCACGATGTTCTGCGCAAGCTGCCCCTTGGGGCCTTGCTGGATGTCGAACGTGACCCGCGAACCCTGCTTCAATGTTTTGAAGCCGTCCATGGCGATCGCCGAAAAATGCGCGAACACATCCGCGCCGCCGCCGTCGGGCTCGATGAAACCGAACCCCTTGGCGTCGTTGAACCACTTGACTGTGCCGGTCGCCATCTTGCGCGCCCCTTCTTTTTTCCCTCAAACCTACTAAGTAGTGTCCCGGATCGGAGGGGGGGCTGTCAACATTTTCACTTAATGAAAGAATTTGCCGCCGTGTGGTGTTGCACACTGGCTCTCGCTTGAATGTCGCGCGACAGTCTCCAATTGACCCACAGGCGGCGGTGAGGAGGCGCGCTGGCTAGAATGGATTTCATGGCGAGTCAGACACCCACCCCACCGCCGGTCGCGCCGAAGACGCGGCCGTCCGACGAAGACGGCGGCTCGGTGGTGGCGGAAAAGAAGCTCCAGCGCACCAAGCCCCCCCAGATGTACCAGGTCGTCATGCTGAACGACGACTACACCCCCATGGAATTCGTGGTGGTGGTAATCCAGGAATTCTTCAACAAGGACCGCGAGACGGCGACCCAGATCATGCTGAAGATCCACCTGGACGGAAAAGGTATCTGCGGTGTCTATCCCAAGGACATCGCGGCCACGAAGGTGCAGCAGGTGCAGGAGGCGGCCCGGCAGGCCGGGCACCCGCTGCAGTGTTTGAGTGAACCGGTCGAGTAGAACGCCACTCATAGGTAAGACAGAATCGAACGACGCAAGGCAGAAGGAATTGTCATGATTGCCCAGGAACTGGAAGTCAGCCTCCACATGGCGTTCGTGGAAGCACGGCAGCAGCGCCACGAATTCATCACGGTGGAGCATCTCCTGCTCGCCCTGCTGGACAACCCCAGCGCGGCCGAGGTGCTGCGGGCGTGCTCCGCCAACATCGACGACCTGCGCAAGTCGCTGGCCAACTTCATCAAGGACAACACCCCGCAGGTGGCCGGCACCGACGACGTGGACACCCAGCCTACGCTGGGCTTCCAGCGCGTCATCCAGCGCGCCATCATGCATGTGCAGTCCACCGGCAACGGCAAGAAGGAAGTGACGGGCGCCAACGTGCTCGTCGCGATCTTCGGCGAGAAGGACTCGCACGCCGTGTACTACCTGCACCAGCAGGGCGTGACGCGCCTGGACGTGGTGAACTACATCGCGCACGGCATCAAGAAGAGCGACCCGCCCGAGCCCGCCAAGGGCAGCGAAAGCCCGGGCGGCGAGCAGGAAGAGGGCACCGAGAAGAACGAGAAGGCCTCGCCGCTGGAGCAGTTCACGCAGAACCTGAACCAGGCGGCGCGCGACGGCAAGATCGACCCGCTGATCGGCCGCGAGTACGAAGTCGAGCGCGTCATCCAGATCCTGTGCCGCCGGCGCAAGAACAACCCGCTGCTGGTGGGCGAGGCCGGCGTGGGCAAGACCGCCATCGCCGAAGGCCTGGCGTGGCGCATCGTGCAGAAGGAAGTGCCCGAAATCCTTGCGGAGTCGCAGGTCTACTCGCTCGACATGGGCGCGCTGCTGGCCGGCACCAAGTACCGCGGCGACTTCGAGCAGCGGCTGAAGGGCGTGCTGCGCGCCCTGAAGGACAAGCCGCACGCGATCCTGTTCATCGACGAGATCCACACGCTGATCGGCGCGGGCGCCGCGTCGGGCGGCACGCTGGACGCGTCCAACCTGTTGAAGCCGGCGCTGTCGCAGGGCAACCTCAAGTGCATCGGCGCCACCACGTTCACCGAGTACCGCGGCATCTTCGAGAAGGACGCGGCGCTGTCGCGGCGCTTCCAGAAGATCGACGTGGTCGAGCCGACCATCGAGCAGACGGTGGAAATCCTGAAGGGCCTGAAGTCGCGCTTCGAGGAACACCACAGCGTCAAGTATGCCGCCACGGCGCTGCAAGCCGCGGCCGAGCTGTCGGCCAAGTACATCAACGACCGCCACCTGCCGGACAAGGCGATCGACGTGATCGACGAGGCCGGCGCCGCGCAGCGCATCCTGCCCGCGGGCAAGCGCAAGAAGACCATCTCCAAGGCCGAGGTCGAGGAGATCGTCGCCAAGATCGCGCGCATCCCGCCCGCAAGCGTGTCCAACGACGACCGCGGCAAGCTGCAGAACCTGGAGCGCGACCTCAAGTCGGTGGTGTTCGGCCAGGACAAGGCGCTCGAGGTGCTGGCGGCCTCGGTGAAGATGGCGCGCTCGGGCCTCGGCAAGTCCGACAAGCCGATCGGTGCCTTCCTGTTCTCGGGCCCCACGGGCGTCGGCAAGACCGAAGCGGCCAAGCAGCTCGCCTACATCATGGGCATCGAGCTGATCCGCTTCGACATGTCCGAGTACATGGAGCGCCATGCGGTGTCGCGCCTGATCGGCGCGCCCCCGGGCTACGTCGGGTTCGACCAGGGCGGGCTGCTCACCGAAGCCGTCACCAAGAAGCCGCACGCGGTGCTGCTGCTCGACGAGATCGAGAAGGCGCATCCGGACATCTTCAACGTGCTGCTGCAGGTGATGGACCACGGCACGCTGACGGACAACAACGGGCGCAAGGCCGACTTCCGCAACATCATCATCATCATGACGACGAACGCGGGGGCCGAGTCGCTGAACAAGTCCACCATCGGCTTCACGACGACGCGCGAGCAGGGCGACGAGATGGCCGACATCAAGCGGCTGTTCACGCCCGAGTTCCGCAACCGCCTCGACGCCATGGTGAGCTTCAAGGCGCTGGACGAGCAGATCATCCTGCGCGTGGTCGACAAGTTCCTGCTGCAGCTCGAGCAGCAGCTGGCCGAGAAGAAGGTGGAAGTGACCTTCACCGACAAGCTGCGCAAGCACCTTGCGATCAAGGGGTTCGACCCGATGATGGGCGCGCGCCCCATGCAGCGCCTGATCCAGGACACGATCCGCCGCGCGCTGGCCGACGAGCTGCTGTTCGGGCGCCTCACCGAGGGCGGCCGCCTCACGGTGGACCTGGACGACAAGGACGAGGTCGACCTGGACATCCTGCCGCCACCCAGGAAGGAAGGGCGGGCCAAGCCGGAACCGGAAGAGATCTCTTCGGACCCGACGTAGCGCCTTTACCAGCCGGATATGGAACGCCGGCGCCGCCAACCGCTTCGGCCTCGGGGCCCGGCCGAAGGACGCGACCTGCGACCGACGATCGGGCTGGACGCGCTGGCGGCGCGTGCTTGTGCGGAGACGTTCGGCATCGACCCGGCCCGCGCCAGCCAGGTGCTCTTCCCCGACATGCGCGGCGCACCGCGCGTGCCGCAACCGCTACGCGCCTAGTCGACCAGGCTCGGCGGCACCTTGCCGCCGTTGTCCTGCAGCTTCTTCATCACCTGCTTGTGCAGCCACACGTTCATCGCTGCCGTATCGGCCTTGTCGCCGGTGTAACCCAGCTCGTCGGCCAGCTCCCGGCGTTCCTGCAGGCTGCTTTCCATGCCGACCAGCTTCATCAGGTCGACGATGGACGTGCGCCAGTTGAGCTTTTGCGGGTTGTTCGCCGCCATCGCGTTCAGCACCTGTTCGATGTCGACGCTCCCGGTGGCGGCCGCTGCCACGGGCGCCAGTGCGGTCGACGGCTCCCCTGACGGTGCCCCCTTGCCGCCGTAGGGCGTGGCATCGGTGGTGGCCACCGGGTTCGCGGCATCTGCCTTGCTGAAGATGCGGTCGAAGATCTTTCCGAAAATGCTCATGGAGGCTCCTTGGTTATTCCTGCACGGTTTCCTGGGCCCGCGCCTGCGCCAGCTCCTGCTCGACGAGCGGAATGCTGTCCTTCAGGATATCGTCCGCCTCCGCCGGTACGCGCCCGTCGGGGGTGAGCTGGTTGACCATCTCGGGCAGGATCTCGGCGAAGCCCTGCTTCACCTCGTCGGCGGGCAGGCCGAGCTGGCGCGACACGGCTTCCAGCTCGTCCGGGTTCATCACCTGGGCTACCGACTGCGGGTCAAGGTCCTGGTTGTCGCCGGTGGACACCCACGAGTTCGCCTGCCGACCCAGGCCCTTGTCCTGCATGCGCTCCAGTACCGCGCCCAGGCCGCCGTTGCGCTGGATCCATTGCATCGCGTAAGGCAGCAGCATGGCGAGCAGCGCGCCACGCCCCATGCCGGCGCCCCGCGCACCGCGGCTGCGCAGCATGCCGGCCAGGATGCCGCCGATGGCGGCGCGCCCCAGCCCGCCGCCGAGCGGCGACGCGGTGTTGCGCCGTGCCCGTGCCGTGCCGAACACGCCGCCCAGTGCCTGTGAAAGGATGAGGTTGTTCAAGAACGCATCTCCTGTCGATACGATCCAAGTTAACACGCGCACTGGCTGCGCTGCCGTAGGCGGCGATGCCTACTTGCCGGTGATGGCCTTCCAGTGCTTCGCCTCCACCGGCGTGATCGAGAGCCGGTTGCCCTTGCGCAGCACGACCATGTCGGCCAGCTCGGGGCGCTCGCGCATCTGCGCGATCGACAGCGTCGGGACCTTCTTCAGCACCTTCACGTCCACCAGCATCCAGCGCGGCTCCTCGGGCATGGCCTTGGGGTCGTAGTACTTCGATTTCCGGTCGAACTGGGTCGGGTCGGGGTAAGGGGTCGACGCGACTTCGCCTATGCCCACGACGCCGGGCTCTTCGCAGCTCGAGTGGTAGAACAGCACACCGTCGCCCACGCGCATCTGGTCGCGCATGAAATTGCGCGCCTGGTAGTTGCGCACGCCCGTCCACGGCACGGTCGACTTCGGCGCGGCCAGTGCGTCGTCCACCGACACTTCGTCGGGCTCCGATTTCATCAGCCAGTAGTTCTTCATGGCCGCCGATTATGTGCCCGCCACAGGGCCGCTGCCGCATCGTGTACGCTGGCCGCATGGCTGCAGCGACCCTCATCGACCACCTCCGCTTCCGGGCCCGGCTGGACCCCAACGGCATTGCCATGCAACGCTTGCAGGGGCAGTTGACCCACGCAGCTTTGTACCGGCTCGTGAAGCTGTACGCGCTGAAATTCCGCGAGGCCGGCATCCGGCCCGGCCAGCTCGTCGTCACCTCCACCGTCGACAAGGCGCTCGACTGGATAGCGACCCTGGCCCTGATCCACGAAGGGGCGGTCACCTGCTCCAACCACGGCTATGCGCCCTGGTCGGCGAGTGCCGACTACGACTGGATGCTGGTCGACCGGGCCAGGCACGCCTTCGATGCCGCGCGCACGATCAGGCTGGCGCCCGAGTCGGGCGAAAACCCACGTGGGCTGCAGCCGCGTGGCAACTTCGCGGGCGGCGACCTGGTGCGCCTGGTGCTCACCAGCGGCACGACCGGCACTCGCAAGCTTGTGCCACTCACGCAGGCACAGGTGATCGCACGCGCGGTGACGGGCCTCTGGGTGCGCGAAGCCCAAAGCAGTGTCAGCGCGCTGGGCCTGTCGACGGCGGCCGACTTCAACGCCTGCGTCACCTGCCTGCTGCTGGGCACCCCGCTGTACATCGCCGAAGGCGCCCTGGAAATCATCGACCTCGTGCGGCAGTTCTCCATCGAGGCGGTGTTCGGTGCTCCCGGCCAGCTCGGCGGCATCGTGAAAGAACTGGAGCAGCGCGACGACCGGCTGGACGGCGTGAAGGTGGTGCGCATCGCCGGCGCCGCGCCGAGCCGGCCCTTGCTGAAGCAGCTCAACGAACGCATCAGCGGCAACGTGGTGGCGCTCTATGGTTGCACCGAAGCGTTCAGCATGGCGGTCTTCAAGCCATCCCCCGGGAGCGACCCGGCCATGGTCGGCATCGTGCACGTCGATTCGGAAGTGCAGGTGGTGGACGATGCCGGCTCGCCAGTGCCCAATGGCGAAGAAGGCGTGCTGCGCGTGCGCACGCCGTTCATGGTGTCCGGCTACCACTGCAACCCTGAAGACACCGAGCGCCACTTCCGGGGCGGCTGGTTCTATCCCGGCGACCGCGGGCGGCTCGACGAGAGGGGCCGGCTGGTGCTGGGCGGCCGCGAGACCGAAGTGCTGAACCGCGGCGGCGTGAAGCTCAACCCCGTCCTGATGGACCAGTTCCTGGCGACGCTGCCGGGCATCGCAGACGCCGCCGTGTTCCGCATCGAAGGGGCCGACGGCGTGGAGCGCATGGGTGCCGCCATCGTGACCGACGCCGAACTGGCCCCGGCCGACCTCTCCGGGGCCTTGCGCAAGGAATTTGGCGACCGGTCGGTGCCGACCTTCTACGTGCGGGTCAAGAAGATCCCGCGCAACGAGATGGGCAAGGTCATGCGCGCCGAGCTCGGCAGGCGCATCGCGAAGCTCAGGTCAGCCCGAGCTGCTGCAGGACCTGGCGATAGCGGGCCACTTCCGAGCTGACGAAGGCCTTCGCTTCGGCGTGGCCACGAAACTGCACGTCCTGCCCCAGCTGGGTCAGGAAGTCGGAGTAGCCCTTGTTGGCGATGGCGGATTGGAGCTGCTTCTCCTGCTCGGCGATCATGGCTGGGGGAGAGGAGGCGGCCACGAACAAGCCGTACCAGCCCTGCACGTCGAAGGCACCGAAGCCCTGGCTCGCCACGGTCGGAAGGGCCGGGTCCACCGGCAACGGGCGCGACGAGAGCACCGACAGGATCTTCACCTTGCCCGCACGCACCAGCGGCGCCACGAAGCTCCATACCAGCACGCCGAGCTGCACCCGGCCTTCGGAGATGTCCTGCGCGGCCTGGGCCAGGTTGCGGTAGGGCACGTGCGTGCCGCGCAGCCCCAGGCGGCGCAGCAGCGTCTCGCCGGCGACGTGGTTGGCGCTGCCCGCATCGACGGTCGCGTACGACAGGGGATGCGCCTGCTTCTGCCCGAAATCCTGCAACTCGGCCAGCGTCCCGGCTGCGAAGTCCTTGCCTGCGAACAGCACGAATGGCGTGTGCGCGAAGGTGCCGACCGGTGCGTAGTCGGTGGGCGGGTCGAAGTCGAGCGGCGGCTTCGCCAGCAGCGGCGTATTGCAGATGGCGCCTGAAGTGGCCAGCAGCAGTGTGCGTCCGTCTGCGGGGCGGTTCAGCAGCTGCCGCCCTGCGACCACGCCCCCGGCGCCCGGCAGGTTCTCGACGATGAAACTGGCGCGCGTGGTGCCGGCCAGCAGGGCCGCATAGCGCCGGGCAATGGTGTCCGACTGCGAGCCTGCGCCCACGGGCACCAGGATGGTCCCCGAAGCCTGTGCCGACGATCCGCCGGCCGCGAAGCCGGCGATGGCACCGAGCACGGTGCGCCGTTTCATGTCCATGCCGCAAACCCTCCTGGCCGGTCGTCACCGGTTTCCACGCGCACGCCTTCGTTCCACTTGGCCATGCGCTCCGAGCGCGCGAACGAGCCCACCTTGAGCTGCCCCGCGTCCCAGCCGGTTGCCAGGTGCACGATGGCGACGTCCTCGGTTTCGCCGGACCGCGCCGATACGATGGTACGGAAGCCGGCTTCCTGCGCGGCCAGCAGGGCCTGGTGGGCCTCGGTGACCGTGCCGGCCTGGTTCGGCTTGATGAGGACGCAGTTGCACGCGCCGCGCTCGGCCGCATTGCGCACGCGCTGCGCGCTGGTGACGAGGTAATCGTCGCCCACCACCTGCACGCGCTTTCCCACGGCCCGGGTGAAGGCCGCGAGCCCTGCCTCGTCGTCTTCCGCCAGCGGGTCCTCGATGGACACGATGGGATATTTGGCTATCCAGTCCACCAGCATGCCGGCGAGGCCGTCGGAGTCCAGTTCGCGCTGCTCCAGGCCCAGCCGGTAGCGCCCGCCGCTGCCGAACTCGGAGGCGGCGATGTCCAGCGCGATGGCCATGTCCTCGCCCGGCACCAGCTTCGCGCGCTCGATGGCGGCCACCAGCAGGTCCAGCGCATCCTCATTGCGTGCAAAATCGGGCCACCAGCCGCCTTCGTCGGCCACGCCGGCGAGCGAGCCGCGCGCAGCCATCAGCTCGCCGGCGCACCGGTACACCTCGGCCGTCATCTCCAGCGCCTGCGCGAAGCTGGTGGCACCGATGGCGATCACCATGAAGTCCTGCACGTCCACGCGTCGCCCGGCATGCGCGCCGCCGCCGAACACCTGCACCTGCGGCATCGGCAGGCGTACCGGCCGGCCTTGCGCGAGGTAGCGCCAAAGCGGCAGGCGGGCGTGCGCAGCGGCGGCATGCAGCACCGCGAGCGATGCAGCTACCAGCGCGTTGCCGCCGAGGCGCGACTTGTACGGCGTGCCGTCCAGTGCGACGAGCGCAGCATCGATCGCGGCCTGCTCACGCACGTCGCGGCCCAGCAGCAGGGGCGCAATTTCGCCCTCGATGCCGCGCAGCGCCGACTGCACGTCGAACCCGTTGAAGCGATCGCCGCCGTCGCGCCGTTCCACTGCCTCACGCGTGCCGCGCGAAGCGCCCGCCGGCGCGATACCACGGCCCCACGTGCCGTCTTCGTTGGTGACGTCCACCTCCACCGTCGGGCGCCCGCGCGAGTCCCAGATGCGCCGTGCCACCACCCGCCTGATTTTCATGCCCATTTCTCCGTGATCTCCTGCAGGCCCTGCGGCGGCTCGCGCAGCATGGCGATGGCGGCTGCACGAACCGCCTCGCGTTCCCCTTCGCGCAGGTACTCGACCGGCGACTTGCCGGCGATGCGCGCCAGCGCCAGCGCCGGCAGCAAGGTGGCAATGCGCAGCTCCAGGTCCGGCCAGTGTTCCCAACGCACGTAGGCCGCGTAGGCTGCCGTGACGGCGCGGAAGGCTTCAAGCAGTTGCGCAGCCAGTGCAGGCATGTGTACCGCCTTCAGCAGGAAGTGGTTGAGGCAGAACGCCACGTCGAAAGCCGGGTCACCGAACCACGCGCATTCGGCGTCCAGCAGCACCAGCCCGCGCGGGCCGGCGAGGATGTTCTTCGGGCTCACGTCGCCATGGACCAGCACGCGCCTGGTCGATGCCGTCCGCTCGACGAGCGCGAGCAGGCGATCGGCCAGGGCCGGGTGGACCCGCGCGGTTTCGACGAGGTAGGGCTCCAGCCGGATCGAGTGGAAGTTGGCGTCGGTGGCGAACTGCAGGGCGACGGCGGCATCGTCCGCCGTGGTGGCGTGGATGCGGCCCAGCACCTCGCCGAGCGCACGCGCGACGCCGGTGTCGACGTGTCCCGCCAGCAGCCGCGCTTTCCAGTTCGCGTACTGCGGGCCGAGGTACTCCATGACGAAGCTCTTGGTCTCATCGTCGCTCCCCAGCACGCGCGGCACGTGGCCCGGCACGATGGCAGCGGCGGCGCGCAGCCAGGCGATCTCGTGGAACACGCGCTCCACCGGCACCAGCCATTCCTTGGCCACCTTCAGCTTCGGCAGCGCCTGCTTCACGCAGTAGCTGCCCGAGCGCAGGTCGACGCGGTAGATGCCGGACGACACGCCCCCGGCGAGCGCGGTGGCCACTACGTCTTCGTCGGCTGCTGCCAGCCCTAGCGACAGGAAGATCCGCCTCAGGTCACCGGGATTCATGGCGCGAGCATACCTGCCGAGGACACGGCTCCTAGAATCCGCAGATGATGAAAACTGCCGTAATGGGTGCCGGTGCCGTGGGCTGCTACTTCGGCGGCATGCTTGCCAGGGCCGGGCATCCGGTGACGCTGGTCGCCAGGCCGCAGCATGTGCAGCAGATTTCGAGCAAAGGCCTGCGCATGGAGACGAAGGCGTTCGACGAATCGGTCGAATTGGCGGCGACGACGGATGTGGCGGGCGTGGCAGGGGCGGCGCTGGTGCTGTTCAGCGTCAAGTCGACCGACACCGAGTCGGCCGGTGAGCAGATGCGGCCCTGGCTGACCCCGGGCGCGCTCGTGCTGTGCCTGCAGAACGGCGTGGACAACGCCGAGCGGCTGCGCAAGGTGCTGCCCGCGCACGAGGTGGCCGCAGCCGTCGTCTATGTGGCCACCGAAATGGCCGGCCCCGGCCACCTGAAGCACCACGGGCGCGGCGAACTGGTGATCGAGCCTTCAACCAAAAGCGAATCGGTCGCGCAGGCGCTGCGCGAGGCCGGGGTGCCGACGGAGGTCTCCGGCAACGTGCGCGGCGCACTGTGGCTCAAGCTGGTGATCAATTGCGCGTACAACGCCATCTCGGCGATTGCGCAGCGGCCCTACGGCGATAACGTCCAGGGCGAAGGCATCTGGCGTGTGATGCAGGACGTGGTCGACGAATGCCTCGCGGTCGCCAAGGCCGACGGCGTGGACATCCCGGGGGATGCGCACGCCGTGGTGCGCAAGCTGGTCGAAGCCATGCCCACCCAGTACTCGTCCACCGCGCAGGACCTGCGCGCGGGCAAGCGCACCGAGATCGATTACCTGAACGGGCTGGTGGTGCGGCGGGGCGAGGCGCTGGGTATCCCGACGCCCGCCAACCGCGTGCTGTGGGCCCTCGTCAAGCTGCTGGAGACGAAGGGCCCCTGAAGCCTCAGCGCCCGTCCTTGTCGGCGTCGCCCGGCATCGCGCGTTCGATGCGGTCCCAGCTGGCGCGGGCCGCGGCCTTCGCCTCTTCCCAGTTCAGGCGGGACTTGCCCTTGACGTTTTCCCACTCGCTGCGCAGGCGCGGCTCGGCCTTTTCGAAGGACTCGCCGGACGCCCCGGCGCGTTCCCAGCCGGTATAGCCGGTGCGGTAGGCGGGGGCGTAGTCTTCCCACGTGTAGTCCTTGTTGTAGTACGGCACCTTCGTGTGGTTTTCGCGCCAGTACGCGTCTTCCACGGTGGGGTTCACGCTCTCGGCCGCCGCCTTGCCGCCGAGGCCGCCGGCCGCGGCGCCGGCTGCTCCGCCGAGCACGGTGCCCACCGGCCCTGCCATGGAACCGACAGCTGCACCTGCCGCGGCGCCGGCCGCCGCGCCCGCGCCGACTCCGGCCGGGTGGGCGCCCGGGGCGCCGGAGATGGGATCGCGATTCGAGGGGTTCTTGTCGGACATTGACTGCTCCTTTGGTTTGGAATGTTCGGGAGCACCAGAGTGCCTCACCAGTAAGCGCCGGTTTGTCGGACCCGCCTTGCACAGGGGGCAGGAAGAAGCCCTACGATGCCGGTACACGCTCATCAACATGAAGAACGAAATCGCCAACCCCCTGCTGGAAGACCTGGGCATCGAATTGATGGAGTGGCGCGAAGGACATTGCGAGCTCGGCCTCGACGTGGCGCCGCGCCACCTCAACCGCAGGGGGCGGCTGCAGGGCGGCGTCGCCGCGACGCTGCTCGACGTGCAGGGTTCGTTCAAGCGGGCGTCGCGCGCCCCCGGACCCGAGTGACAAGCGGCACGGCAACTCCCCATCCCGCGCGGCTGGTCATCACGCTGGTGGCCCAGCTCACGTTCGCCCTGCTGGCAATGACGATCTGCCTGCCGTCGATGCAGGAGTGGCCGCGCCTCTTCGGCGAGTCGCAGGCCAGCGTGCAGCTCACCTTCAGCGCCTACGTGCTCACTTACGGGGCCATGCAGCTCGTCTACGGGCCCCTGTCGGACCGCTGGGGCCGCAAGCCGGTCGTGATGTTCGGGCTGGTCATCGCGCTCGCGGGTTCGGTCCTGGCTGCGCTGGCCCCCAACCTCTGGCTGCTGGTCGCCGCGCGCGCATTGCAGGGCGCGGGCTCTGCAGCCACCATGGTGGTCGGCCGCGCGCTGGTGCAGGACTTCTTCGCCGGGCCCGAGCGCACGCGCGTGATGGCTTTCGTCGGCATGACGATGGGCTTGGTGCCGCCGGCCGCCACGCTGGTGGGCGGCCAGCTGCACGTGCGGATGGGTTGGCAGGCCAACTTCGTGCTGCTCGCGCTGCTGGCCCTGGTCTTGCTGGCCACGGTGTGGCGCGTGCTGCCGGCCCCGCCACCGCCGAACCCGGCGCATTCGCGCGGATGGCGCGAACTGGCCGGCGGCTACTGGCGGTTGGTGCGCGAGCCCGGCTTCGGCTGGTATGCGTTGACGCTGGCCAGCGCCACCGGGGCCTTCTATGCCTTCCTCGCCGGTGCACCGCTGGTGCTGTCCGGCTACGGCGTACCGCCCGACCAGGTCGGCTGGTACATCATGGCGCCGCCGGTCGCCTACATCTTCGGCAATGCGCTCACGTCGCGGCTGGTGCGCTCGCAGACCGACCTGGCGATCATGGGCTGGGGCCAGGCCATCACGCTGGCCGGGCTCGTGGTGCTGCTGGCAGTCGGCGTGACCGGGCCGCATGTCCCGCTGGCGCTGTCGCTGCCCTTGCTGCTGCTGGGTATCGGGCATGGCCTGCTGGTGCCGCCCACGCTGGCCGGCACGGTGGGGCTCGTTCCCGCGCTGGCGGGCACGGCCGCCGCGCTGGCCGGCGTGATGCAACAGGGGGGCGGCGCGCTGGGCGGTTACTTCGTCGGCCTCGTCACCCACCACGGGCAGGTCAACCTCGCCCTGATGATGCTCGGCTGGAGCCTCATGGGCATGGTGGCATGGCTGGCGCTCAGCCGCAGTCGCTGAACTATTTCAGCGGGCGGTGCAGCACCGGCGCGCACTCCGCCGTCTCGGCCAGCAACCGGCCGCTGCGCCACACCTTCAGCCGGTTCGCTCGCAGCCGGATCGCTTCGACAACGTCTTTCGCCTGCAGCAGCACGAAGCTCGCATCGCAGCCGGCCTCCAGCCCGTAGCCTCCGAGGCCCATCACCTTCGCCGCGTTGGCCGTGACCGCGTCGAAGCAGGCGCGGATGCCGCGCACGCTGGTCATCTGCGCCACGTGCAGCCCCATGTGCGCCACTTCGAGCATGTCGCCCGAACCCAGCGCGTACCACGGGTCCATCACGCAGTCGTGCCCGAAAGCGACGGTGATGCCGGAGCGCATCAATTCGGGCACGCGGGTCATGCCGCGCCGCCTGGGGTAGGTGTCGTGACGCCCCTGCAGGGTGATGTTGATGAGCGGGTTGGCGACGATGGCCACGCCGCTTTCGGCTATGAGCGGCAGCAGCTTGGACACGTAGTAGTTGTCCATGCTGTGCATGCTGGTCACGTGGCTGCCCGTCACGCGGCCCTGCAGGCCCAGCCGCTGAGCCTCGAAGGCCAGCGTCTCGATATGCCGCGACAGCGGGTCGTCGGACTCGTCGCAGTGCATGTCGACCGGCTTGCCCCGCTCGGCGGCCAGCTCGCACAGCAGCTTCACGCTGGCGGCGCCTTCGGCCATGGTGCGCTCGAAGTGCGGGATGCCGCCCACCACGTCGACACCCTTGTCCAGCGCGCGCTTCAGGTTGTCGACGCCGCCGCGGCTGCGCAGCACGCCGTCCTGCGGGAAAGCCACCAGTTGCAGGTCGATGGCGTGCGCGACCCGCCGTTTGACGTCGAGCAGCGCGTCCACGGCCAGCAGGCTGGCGTCGCTGGTGTCCACATGGCTGCGGATCGCGAGCAGCCCCTTGGCCACAGCCATGTCGCAATAGGCCAGCGCGCGCTCGACGATGCCGTCGGCCTCCAGCGTGGGCTTCAGTTCGCCCCACAACTGGATGCCTTCCAGCAACGTGCCGCTCTCGTTGACCCGCGGGTTGCCGTAGGTCAGCACCGAGTCCATGTGGAAATGCGGGTCGCAAAAGGGCGGGGCGAGCAGCCGGCCGCGGGCGTCGACGGATTCGTGCGCCGGCGCCTGCAAGCCCTGGGTGACTTCGGCGATCCTGCCGCCGCGCACCGCCACCGACATGTTCGCTCGCCCGTCGGGCAGCGTCGCGTTCGTGATCAGCAGGTCGAGCATGGCATCACCCCAGGTCGAAAGCGCGTTCGATGAACCACCACAGCGCCAGCAGCGCGATCAGCACGGAGCCGCCGGCCAGCACGCCTTTGCGATAGAAACGCGTGGTGCGCAGCCAGAACGCGACCGGCACGAACGCGAGCACGATGGCGAGTTGACCCAGTTCGACCCCGACGTTGAAGCCCACCAGCGCCAGCGCCAGTGCGTCCTGCGGCAGTCCCAGGTCCCGGAGCACCGAAGCGAAGCCGAAGCCGTGGATGAGGCCGAACACGAAGGCCATGGCCCAGCGGCGCCGGTCGATGACGCCCCACAGGTTGTTGAGCGCGGCGAACACCACCGAGGCGGCGATCACCGACTCCACCAGCCGCGACGGCAGCGACACCACGCCCAGCACCGCCAGGCTCAGGGTGATGGAATGCGCGACGGTGAAGGCGGTGACGACCTTCACCACGTCGATGACGGCGGCTTTCAGTGTCGCCACCGGTTCCCAGCGCTGGTCGATCCGGACCACCACGGCGGGCAGCAGCAGCGACAGCAGGAACAGGATGTGGTCGAAGCCGATCCAGATGTGCCACACGCCCTCGAGCACGTACTGGCGCAGCGTCTCCCACGCGCTGGGTGACTTCAGCTGCAGTTCCTGCTCGGCGGAGCCGACGGCGAACACCAGGGCCTGGGGCGACGCCGCTTCAGGCGCCGACCATTGCACCAGCCCGCGGTGCGTGGGGTCGGTGTCGAAGAACAGGGTGTAGCGCAGCTTGAAGGGCGGTGCCAGCTTCTCGCACTCGGCCACCAGCGAGAGCACTGCGTAGGTGCCGTCGCTGTGCCGGTCCAGCAGCAAGGGGCCGGTGGGGCGGGCGACGCACGGCGTAGTGCCCGACTTCGCCGAGAGGTGCTCGATGGCGTACTTCCTGATGTCGTCGCTGCGCCCGCGCACCTCGCCCCAGGTGAGTTCGCCGTTGCCGTCGCGGTCGAGTTGCAGCACGAAGTCGAGGTCGCGCAACGCGATGTCCCAGCGGATCGCGATGCGCTCGCCGTCGGCGCGCAGGGTCAGGTAACTGTCGCTCGGCTTGTGCGCGAAGGCGAGCGCCGGCAGCCAGAGGAGCAGGGCGGCGAGCAGCTTCACTTGAGCTGCTCCGCCAGCTTCGCGAGGCGCGGGTCCTCGAAGCCGCTGGACCTGAGCCACTGCAGCGCCGGCTCGGCCGCCTTCGGCTGCTTCGCGGCGAGCGCTGCGCGCAGCAGGATCTCGGCGTCGCGCGGTTCCTTCTGCTTCGTGTAATTACTCGCGGCCAGCTGCACGGCGGCAGGTGCATCGCCCTCGATGTCGAGCGCAAAGCGCGCCGCCTCCTGTTCGTGCAACCGGTCGCCACGCCGGGCTGCTGCCTGGAACCGATCGCGCAACTGCCTGACCCAGCCATCGGTGCGCGGGTCCCGCGTGGCGCGCCCGGCCAGCGCCAGCCGCAGCAGCAGCACGTCGGAGCGCTCCCAGCCTTGCAGCAGCTCCAGCACTTCGGCGGGGCGGCCGCGCAGCAGCAGGAAGTCGGCAAACGCGCCCAGCAGGAACTGGTCGGTGATCCCGATCGCCAGTGCGCGCTCGTAGTGGTTCTCGGCTTCGTCCCAGCGCTGCAGGCGGGTGGCCATCTCGCCCAGCCGCGTGCGCACCCACAACATCAGGCCGGGATCGACGCCTTCGCTCAGCGCCAGGATCTGCAGGCCCTCGTACGCCTGGCGCAGCTGGCCGGTGGCAGCCTGCACGTACGCCGAGCAGCCCCGCGCCATCAGCAGGTGCGCGAAAGGCGTGAGGCGCCGGCACTCGGACTCGGCTTGCGGGTAGTTGGCCTGCACCATGTGGATGGCGGCGCGCCATGCGATCGGGTCGGGCGATGCAGGCGAGAGCTGGCTTGCCTTGGCCAGGCTGGCCAG
This sequence comes from Burkholderiales bacterium, assembly GCA_016213325.1. Taxonomy (GTDB): domain Bacteria; phylum Pseudomonadota; class Gammaproteobacteria; order Burkholderiales; family Burkholderiaceae_C; genus Ramlibacter. The sequence continues at coordinate 81,699 of JACRAY010000028.1, forward strand.
CGCACCGTCGAAGTCATGGGCGTACTGCTGGATCAGCCCCCGGATCAACCAGTAGCGCGGCACCGCCGAGCCCGAGGACTCCAGCGGCGCGATGGCCGCCGATGCATAGCCCACGTAGCGCGGGTCGCCTTGAGCCATGGCCAGGTCGAAGTAGCGCCGCGCGATCTCGATGCGCAGCGCTGCATCGTCGGCTCGCGCCGCCAGCTGGCGGCGCAGCGAGTCGACGGCCCTGAGCGCCGGGTCGGTGGCGCCGGGCAGCTTCTCGACGACTTCGGAGTCGGCCGCCGGCGTGAACGGCACGGCCCCGGCCCCGGCGCTTGCCAGGACCAGCAGGGCGACGGCGCGGCGCGCTGCCGTCACTTGCGCCTACTTGGTGCCGAAGATGCGGTCGCCGGCGTCGCCCAGCCCCGGCAGGATGTAGCCGTGGTCGTTGAGCTCGCGGTCGATGGCGGCGGTGTAGATCGGCACGTCGGGGTGGGCGCGCTGCAGCGCCTGCACGCCTTCGGGGCAGGTGAGCAGGCACACGAACTTGATCGACTTGGGGCCGAGCTCCTTCAGCCGCTCCACCGCGGCAATGGCCGAGTTGCCGGTGGCCAGCATCGGGTCCACCACCACCACGTCGCGCTCCTGCATCTTGTCGGGCATCTTGAAGTAGTACTCCACGGCCGTCAGCGTCTTCGGGTCGCGGTACAGGCCGATGTGGCCCACACGTGCGCCGGGCACGACGCTCAGCATGCCGTCGAGGATGCCGGTGCCCGCGCGCAGGATCGACACGAACACCAGCTTCTTGCCGTCGATGACCTTCGTCTTCGTCTTCTCCAGCGGCGTCTCGATTTCGACTTCCTGCATGGGCATGTCGCGCGTGACCTCGTAGGCCATCAGCATCGCCAGTTCGTTGAGCAGGCGCCGGAAGCTGTTGGTGCTGGCTTCCCTGTTGCGCATCAGGGACAGCTTGTGCTGCACCAGGGGGTGGTCGATGACGTGGACGTTGTTCATGCCGCGATTCTGTCAGGTGACTGGCGGGGTTGGAAATCCTTGATCCGGATCAACGAATCGGCCGTGCCGCAGGACTAAGTTGGGCCGATTGGTGGCCCTGTGAAGACCGGTTCCTCCGTGGAGTCGCGCAGTTCGATGCTGACCTCCCTGCTGGACGGTCAGGCGGACGATTGCGTGCTCGCCGATGGTGCGCGGATCGGCATCGTCGGTGGTGGGCCCGCGGGCTCGTTCTTCGCTTACTTCGTTTCGCGCATGGCCGCATCGACCGGCCTGGGGCTGCGCGTGGACCTTTTTGAGCCGCGCCACTTCACGCACGCCGGCCCGGCCGGCTGCAACCATTGCGGAGGCGTCGTTTCCGAGTCGCTCGTGCAGCTCCTGGCCGCCGAAGGGATCGTCCTGCCGGCCGGCGTGGTCCAGCGCGGCATCGACACCTACGTTCTCCACATGGACGTGGGAGAGGTCTCGATAGAGGCCGCGTCGCTGCAGAAGCGCATCGCGGCGGTGTATCGCGGCAACGGGCCGAGGGAGCCGCCCGGCGCGGAGGTGTGCGGTTTCGACCGGTTCATGATCGACCTGGCTGCGTCCATGGGGGCGCGCATCCACCGCCAGGCGGTCTCCGGCATCCGGTGGCGCGAAGGGCGGCCGGAGATCGTCACCGTCGACGGCAAGTGCAGCACCTATGAACTGGTGGCGGTCGCAGTGGGAGTGAATTCACGCTCGCTGGAGTCGCTCGCGCGCGCAGCCGTGCCGTATGCGCCCCCTGCCACGATGAAGACCTTCATCTGCGAGTTCCACCTCGGCCGGGAAGCCGTCGAGCAGCACCTGGGCAGCTCGATGCACGTGTTCCTGCTCGACCTGCCGCGGCTCGAATTCGCCGCGCTGATCCCGAAGGGTGAATTCGCCACGCTCTGCATGCTGGGCCAGGACATCGACGAGGCCCTGGTGGCGCAGTTCCTGTCGGCGCCGCAGGTTGCCGGCTGCTTCCCGGGCTCGGTCGTGCCGCCGCCGGCGTGCCACTGTTTCCCGCGCATCAACGTTCGCGCGGCGGTGCAGCCGTATGCGGACCGGATCGTGTGGCTGGGCGACAGCAGCGCCTGCAAGCTGTACAAGGACGGCATCGGCTCGGCCTACAAGACCGCGAAATCGGCGGCGACGACGGCCGTGTTCCACGGCGTCGCGGCCAGCGACTTCGACCGGCGCTTCCGGCGCGAGTGCGACACGCTCCGGCGGGACAATTCGATCGCGCGGCTGATCTTCGCCGCGACCAAGCTGATCCAGAAGGCCAAGCCTTTGCGGCATGGGGTGCTTCGCATGGTGCAGCGGGAGCAGGGCCGGCCCGCGCAACGCCGGCACATGAGCAACATGCTGTGGGACGTGTTCACCGGCAGCGCGCCCTACGGCGACATCCTCTTGCGCTCATGCCATCCCGAATTCCCGGCGCAGTTCGCCTGGAACCTGGCTGCCGGCAATGCGACAGCGGCCTTGCGGGCCGTGCACAGGAGGTGGCACCCATGAATACCGTCCTCGGCCACACCTACCGCGATGGCGAGATCATCGTGAACGAAGGCGAAGTGGGGTCGTGCATGTACGCCATCCAGCGCGGCCGCGTCCAGGTCTGGAAGAAGGGCCGCGAAGGGGAGTTGCCGGTGGGCGAGCTCGGCACGGGCGAGATCTTCGGCGAGATGGCGGTCTTCGAGCAGGAGGTGCGCTCCGCGACTGTGCGCGCCCTTGGCGAGGCCGTGGTGATGACCGTGGACCGGCGGTCCTTCCTGCGGCGCATCCAGGACGACCCGTCGATCGCGTTCCAGCTGGTGCGGATGATGTCGGCCCGGATCCGCCGGCTCAGCTCGGAAGTGGCACAGCTCAAGCGGGAAGCGGGCTTTCCGGAGAGCCGCCTGTGAACGGCCAGGTGGCCGGCCCGCTCGCCGCCGCGCTGCTGCAACCGCAGCAGCAGCGCGCGGTGCCACCCTGCGCTGCATGCGCTGCCGGTACGGACGTGCGGGGCTGGATGGCGCTGGTGGCGCAGCGCCGGAAGCTCGGGCTCGCACCGGACGAGGCCCTTCGGCAGGCGTTCCAGGCCCTGGCGGCTGTGAACCCGTTCCCGGCGACCCTGGGACGCATCTGCCCCCACCCGTGCGAGGACGCCTGCAACCGCGCGGCCCTCGACGGGCCGGTGGCCGTGCATGCGCTCGAGCGTTACCTCGGCGACCGGGCGCTGGCCATGGGCTGGCCACTGCCGGGGCCGGTCGATGGGCCCTACCCGGAGTCGATCGGTGTCATAGGCGCCGGGCCCGCGGGGCTCTGCTTCGCGTACCACATGCTGCGGCGCGGCTACCGGGTTTCCGTCTACGAACAGGAAGCCCATCCGGGCGGCATGCTCTGGTACGGCATACCGGAGTACCGGTTGCCCGGTACCGTGCTGGAAGCGGAGATCGCCCGGCTGGGAGCGATGGGCCTCGACCTGCACCTGGGCACCCGGGTGGCGGACCGCCTCGCTCAGGATCTCATCGACAGGCATGACGCGGTGTTCGTGGGCATCGGCGCCGGGCTCGGCGCCCGGCTCGGGATTCCCGGGGAGGAGGGCGTGGGCGTCTTGACGGGGGCGGACTACCTCGGGCGGGTGAACCGCGGCGAACCCGTGGCGCTTGACCCGCCCGTGATTGTCGTGGGGGGCGGCAACACCGCCATGGACGCGGCGCGGACTGCGCGGCGCGCCGGCTTGCCGGTAACGGTCGCTTATCGCCGAACTCGCGACGAGATGCCGGCGGCCCCGGGCGAGGTGGAGGACGCGATGGCCGAGGGCGTGGAGTTCCGCTTCCTGTGCGCGCCTGCGGCGTTGCCGAGGCGCGGTGGATCCATCGAGTCGCTGGTCGTGCAGCAAATGGAGGTCGGCGCGCCGGAGGCGGACGGGCGCAGGGGCATCCGGGCGGTTCCGCATGCATTCGACCGGTTGCGTTGCGGCACGCTGATTGCTGCCGTGTCGCAGGTGGCCGCCTGGGACGGGCTCTTGGTCGTGCAGGAGCGCCTTGCACGCGACGAACAGGCGGTGGCGCGGCGCCTGTGGTCCGGGGGTGACGTGCGGCGCCCCGGCATTGCGGGGGAGGCCCTGTCGGCGGGCCGCCGGGCCGCGGAAGACGTGCACTCGCAGCTTCGAGGGATCCGGCCGCCTGCGGACAGCCCGGTCCCGATACCCATCGACGTGAAGCCGGACCACTATGTGCGGCAGGCGCGCGTCGAGCCCCACGCGAGGACGGTCGCGGAGCGGCTCGCGGCGCCTGACAGCGAAGTCGAGGCGACCATGACCGAAGACGAGTTCTTCACCGAGGTCGAACGGTGCTTCTCGTGCGGCAGCTGCTTCGGTTGTGAGCTCTGCTTCATCTACTGCAACGCCGGCGGGGCGCGGCGGCGCCCGACGCCGGTGCCGGGCGCCTACTTCGAGCTGGATACGTCGGTCTGCGAAGGCTGCCGCAAGTGCCTGGACCTCTGCCCCTGCGGCTATCTGGTGCCGAGCGCTCAGCCGCTGTTCCGTGGCGCGGGAAGGGCCGGCGGATGACCCGCCGCCTGCCCTTCACCCGTGAACCCTGGAACTTCCTCATGCGGGCGGGATGCATCGGCGTCTACGCCGCGGGTTTCTCCGGCGCCGCGGGGCTGCTGCCGCGCCCGTTCGCGGCGCCCGCGGTGGGCATTGCCCTGTTCGTGCTCGGGGCGCACACGATCGAACTCGCCGTGCTGCGGCGGCACCTGGGCCTCTATCAGGGCCCGGCCGCGAAGTCCGTGGCACTCGCATTGCTGTTCGGTTCGCTGCACTGGTTTCCGCTGCTCGAACTGCAGCGAACGCGCGAGCCGCCCGCGTGACGGCGGCTTGCCCTTCAGAAGAGGGTGCCGTCGCTCGCCACCTGCAGCGGCGGCAGCCCGCCGCGCAGGCGCTCGGCCAGTTCGCGCCCGGCCGCCCAGCTGCCGCCTTCCAGTACGCTCGCCAGCGGCAGGCTGGATTCGTCCAGGTGCAGCTGGCGCCGTACGCTCTCGGCTACTTCGTCCATCAGCGCGACGGTCATGGCGCGCCATTCCACCACGATTTCGTCGCCCGGCTGCCAGACCTGGCGGGTGGCGGATTCATCCTTGATTCGCAGCACGCCGGTGTCGACCAGCAGCCCGCCGTTGCGGTATTCGGGCAGGGCGGTCAGCTGGTCGAGCCGTTCCACCGTCACGCCGCCCCAGGCGAAAGGTTCCAGCAGCGAGTACGTCAGCCACTGCGAGAGCTTGTGGAAGGGCACCCAGCCCGCCGTCAGGCCCTCGCCGCGCACCGCCGCATGCCGCCAGCAGTCGCCCAGCGGGATGCCGGCAATGGCGTTGCCGGCCGGCCAGATGCCCGCGAACCCCATCAGCACGTGCGACAGGATGTCATGGGCGTTGACCTCGGCCGTGCGCGGAACGTCGGGGCCCGCGGCATTGGCCAGCAGGTCGAACAGGCCGGCGGGCCGCGGATCTTCGGTGCCGAAGAACCCGGGCTGCTCCGCCATCACTTCGCCCAGGCGGCGCATCAGCACGGCGCGCCCCTCCAGGCCGACCAGCGGGTTGAGCTCCGTCACCTGGAACGCATTGGCCAGGTGGTCGGTGACCAGCGCCCGCAGGCCCGTCGAGTCGGCCTGCAGCGGCTTGTCCTTGCGGCTGGAAAAGAGGCCCGCGGTAAAAGCATGGAAGCTCGCGACGGCGAGGCCTTCGGACCGCGAGAGTTCAATGCCCGTGGCCGGCTCCACGTACTTCCAGCCGGCGCCCGCGCCCGCATCGAGCAGCACGCTCGCCACGGCCAGGTCGACCATCGCGCGTGCGCGCTCCTGGTGCGACAGCGGCTGCAGCAGCGCGTCGAGCTGGGCCTTGCGGTCCACCCCGCCCGCGCCGAAGTGGCGCCAGCGGCTGTGGAAGGGCACGTGCAGCCTGGGGTAGCGCTTGCGCGTCGCCTCGACGACGGCGCCGGCCGCCGTATCGATCACGCCGTCATCCACCACGAACCAGCGCGACTCGCCGTGGCGCGCACGCGTCAACAGTTGCCGGCAGCGTTCGCGCACGGCAACCGTGGTGCGCAGCTCGGCGACCGCGGCTTCGGCCTGCTCGCGCGTTGGGGAAGTGTGCAGGTTCATGGGTCCAGCCGCCTGCCGCGTGTCTGCCGCAGGCCCGCCTCGTCCGGCACGGGGCCCGGCGTGAAGTAACCCGCGGCCACCTTGGCGTCCATCTCCACGCGGGCATCGGCCGGCACCAGCTCGTCGGGGATGTTCACGCGCTCCACGACTTCGATGCCCGACTTCGTGATGGCGTCGTACTTCATGTTGCTCATCGACACCAGCCGGTGGATCTTGCGCACGCCCAGCCAGTTCAGCACGTCGGGCATCAGCTCCTGGAAGCGCATGTCCTGCACGCCGGCCACGCATTCGGTGCGGGCGAAGTACTGGTCGGCGGTGTCGCCGCCCGCCTGGCGCTTGCGCGCGTTGTAGACGAGGAACTTGGTCACTTCGCCCAGCGCGCGGCCTTCCTTGCGCAGGTAGGCCACCAGTCCCACGCCGCCGCGCTGCGCCCCGGCGATGCATTCCTCGATGGCGTGCGTGAGGTAGGGGCGGCAGGTGCAGATGTCGGAGCCGAACACGTCGGAGCCGTTGCACTCGTCGTGCACGCGAGCCGTCAGTTCCACCTGCGGGTTGGCCAGGTCCCGGGGGTTGCCGAAGATGTAGACGGTGAGGCCGCCGATGGGCGGCAGGAACACTTCGAGGTCGCTGCGCGTGACGAGTTCGGGGTACATGCCGCCCGTTTCCTCGAACAGGGCGCGGCGCAGGTCGGCCTCGCTGCAGCCGAAGCGTTGCGCCACGCCCGGCAGCCACCACACGGGCTCGAGCGCGGCCTTGGTCACGACTGCGGCGCCGCCTGGCTGCAGGATGCGGCCGTCGGGCTTGAGCCGGCCCTTCTGCACGGCGTCGATCACCTCGGGGAGAATCACGTGCGCCTTCGTCACGGCAATGGTCGGGCGGATGTCGTAGCCGGCCGCAATCTCTTCGGCAAACACGTCGGCGACAGCCGCGCCCCAGGGGTCGATGCTCACGATGCGGCCCGGCTCGCTCCACTGCGGGTACGGCCCGATCAGGTCGGTCGGGGACGTGTTGGTCAGGTCGGCCTTGTGGTCGCGCGACAGCGCCCCGGCCGCCACCGCCAGCGCGCGGTACACACCGTACGAGCCGCTGTGCGTGCCTATCACGTTGCGGTGGCTGCGGTTGGTCGTGGTCCCCACCACCGGCCCGCGCTCCTTCGGCGTCGGCGCATCCCAGTGGATGGGCAGCGCATCGTCCCCGCCGTGGTGCGAGGTCAGGCGGATGTGGCGCGGTGCGGGGTCGTTGGGCATGGTGTCAATGTACCGCGATGGATGCCGGGTCGGGCCCAGCTGGCAACCGAGGTTTACCGCTTGCCGCCGAGCAGGCTCCCCAGCACCCCGCGCACGATCTCGCGGCCGACGCTGCTGCCGATGGTGCGCACGGCTGACTTGGCCGCGGCTTCCAGCATGCCTTCCCTGCGGCCGCCGCGGGGGCCGGTGGAGCCGAACAGGATGTCGCCCAGGCCGCCCATAGAGGGGCCGGTGGCCTTGCCGGTAGGGCCGGCGCCACCCGAGGAGTTGGCCGACGGCTCTTCGGCGGCGCGGACCTTCAGCTTCTCGTAGGCCGAGTCGCGGTCGACCGTTTTCTCGTAGACGCCCGCAACGATCGAGTTGGCCAGCAGCACCTTGCGCTGCTCGGGCGTGATCGGGCCGAGCTGGCTGCCGGGCGGCAGCACGTAAGTGCGGTCAGTCGGCGTCGGCCGGCCTTTCTCGTCGAGCAGGCTGATGAGCGCCTCGCCCACGGCCAGCTCGGTGATGGCCGACTCGATGTCCAGCCCTTCGCGGGGCCGCATCGTTTCGGCGGTGGCCTTTACGGCCTTCTGGTCGCGCGGCGTGAAAGCGCGCAAGGCATGCTGCACCCGGTTACCCAGCTGGCCCAGCACCGAGTCGGGGATGTCCAGCGGGTTCTGCGTCACGAAGTAGACCCCGACGCCCTTGGACCGGACCAGCCGCACGACCAGCTCGATGCGGTCGACCAGCGCCTTGGGTGCGTCGTCGAACAGCAGGTGCGCCTCGTCGAAGAAGAACACCAGCTTGGGTTTTTCGGGGTCGCCGATCTCGGGCAGCTGCTCGAACAGTTCGGACAGCAGCCACAGCAGGAAGGTCGCATACAGCCGCGGCGCGCCCAGCAGCTTGTCGGCGGCCAGGATGTTGACGATACCGTGCCCCTTGGCATCGGTCTGGATGAAGTCGGCGATGTTGAGCATGGGCTCGCCGAAGAACTTGTTGCCGCCCTGCGAGTCGATCTGCAGCAGGCCGCGCTGGATGGCGCCCACGCTGGCCGAGCTGACGTTGCCGTATTCGGTGGTGAACTGGCTTGCGTTGTCGCCCACGTACTGCAGCATCGCGCGCAGGTCCTTCAGGTCGAGCAGCAGCATGCCGTTGGCATCGGCCACGCGGAACACGATCTGCAGCACGCCGGCCTGCGTGTCGTTCAGGTTGAGCATGCGCGCAAGCAAGAGCGGCCCCATGTCGGACACCGTGGCGCGCACGGGGTGGCCCTGTTCGCCGAACACGTCCCACAGCGTCACCGGCACGGCAGCGGGCACCGGCTCGGGCAGGCCGCGTTCCTTGATGACGGCGGCGAGCTTGCCCGTGATGTTGCCCGGCTGGCTGATGCCCGTGAGGTCACCCTTTACATCCGCCATGAAAACCGGCACCCCGATGCGCGAAAAACTCTCGGCCAGGGTCTGCAGTGTCACGGTCTTGCCGGTCCCGGTGGCGCCGGTGACCAGCCCATGGCGATTGGCCAGGCCCGGCAGCAGGTGGCTTTCGCCCCTGGCGTTCTTTGCGATGAGGAGGGGTTGTGCCATGTCACCAAAAAGTAGAATGCGAGTCGAAACACTATAGCAACGCAAGCGCAAACAAGGATCGAAGAAGTGGCCGGACACAGCAAATGGGCGAACATCCAGCACCGCAAGGGGCGCCAGGACGAAAAGCGGGGCAAGGTATGGACCCGCTGCATCCGCGAGATCATGGTGGCGGCGCGGCAGGGTGGCGGTGACCTCGCCATCAACCCGCGCCTGAGGCTGGCGGTGGACAAGGCCAAGGCCGCCAACATGCCGGCCGACACCATCAAGCGCAACATCGACAAGGCCACCGGCAACCTCGAAGGCGTGCAGTACGAGGAAATCCGCTACGAGGGCTACGGCATCGGCGGCGCGGCCATCATCGTGGACACCATGACCGACAACAAGGTGCGCACGGTGGCCGAAGTGCGGCACATATTCAGCAAGCTGGGCGGCAACATGGGAACGGAAGGCTCGGTGGCCTTCCAGTTCAGGCATTGCGGCCAGCTGGTGCTGGCGCCGGGCGCCAGCGAGGACAAGGTGATGGAAGTCGCGCTGGAGGCCGGCGCCGAAGACGTCATTGCGCAGGAAGACGGCTCCATCGAGGTGATCACCTCGCCCGCCGACTTCGAGGCGGTTAAGAACGCTCTGGAAGCCGCGGGGCTCAAGCCCGACGTCGCCGAAGTGACGATGAGGCCCGAGAACACGATCGAGCTCGCCGGCGAGGACGGCGCGCGCATGCAGAAGATCCTGGACGCCCTGGAAGACCTGGACGACGTGCAAGAGGTCTACCACAACGCCGAAATCACCGAATGAAAGTCCTCGTCATCGGCGGCGGCGGGCGCGAGCACGCCCTGGCCTGGAAGATCGCCCAGTCGCCCAAGGTGCAGGCGGTGTACGTGGCGCCGGGCAACGGGGGCACGGCGCTCGATGCGCGGCTGGAGAACGTGCCCATCACCGACCTGAAGGAACTGCGCGACTGGGCCATCCAGCAGAAGATCGCACTCACGGTGGTCGGCCCCGAAGCGCCGCTGGCGGCGGGCGTGGTCGACGACTTCCGCGCCCACGGCCTGCGCATCTTCGGGCCTACCAGGGCCGCGGCCCAGCTCGAAAGCTCCAAGGCGTTTGCCAAGGCTTTCATGAAGCGCCACCACATCCCGACCGCGGAGTACGAGACCTTCTCCGACCCGGCCGAGGCGCACGCGTACATCGACCGCAAGGGCGCACCCATCGTCGTCAAGGCCGACGGGCTGGCCGCCGGCAAGGGCGTGGTGGTGGCGATGACGGCGCAAGAGGCGCACGAAGCCGTCGACTTCATGCTGCTGGACAACAAGCTGGGCGTCGCGCACAACGAAGGCGGCGCCCGCGTGGTGGTCGAGGAGTTCCTGCAGGGCGAGGAAGCCAGCTTCATCGTGCTGTGCGACGGCCGCACGGTCACGCCGCTGGCCACTTCGCAGGACCACAAGCGCCTGCTCGACGACGACCAGGGCCCCAACACCGGCGGCATGGGCGCCTATTCGCCGGCGCCGGTGGTCACGCCCGAAGTGCACGCGCGCGCCATGCGCGAGATCATCATGCCGACCATCCGCGGCATGGAGCAGGACGGCATCCCGTTCACCGGCTTCCTGTACGCAGGCCTCATGATCGACAAGGACGGGCACCCGAAGGCGCTGGAATTCAACTGCCGCATGGGCGACCCCGAAACCCAGCCGATCATGATGCGGCTGAAGAGCGACCTGTTCGACGTGTTCACGCACGCCGCATCCGGCACGCTGGAAGGGGTGGAACTGCAGTGGGACCGCCGGCCCGCGCTGGGCGTGGTGATGGCGGCCGCGGGCTACCCGATGGACCCGCGCAAGGGCGACGCCATCACCGGCCTGCCGAAAGAGGCCGAAGACGCCATGGTGTTCCATGCCGGCACCACGCCGCAGGACGGCGGCACCCTCACGTCCGGCGGCCGCGTGCTGTGCGTGACCGCGCTGGCCGACACCGTCAAGGCCGCGCAGCAGAGGGCCTACGAGGTCCTGCACGGCATCCAGTTCGAAGGCGCGCAGTACCGCCGCGACATCGGCCACCGGGCCGTCAGGGGGTAAGCAACATGGCCGTCGTCACCCGGGTCGACCTCGTCCGCGAATACCTGCAGGGGCTGCAGCGCAGCATCACCAGCGCCTGCGCCCAGGTCGACGGCACCGAATTCACCGTCGACCGCTGGAAAAAGGGCAAGGGCGAGACGCTGCAGGGCGACGGCGCCACCATGATCCTGGAAGACAGCAAGGTGTTCGAACGCGCGGGCTGCGGCTTTTCGCACGTGGTGGGCAACCGGCTGCCGCCTTCGGCCACGCAGAACCGCCCCGCGCTGGTGGGCGCCTCGTTCGAGGCCCTGGGCGTGTCGCTCGTGTTCCACCCGCGCAACCCGTACGCACCCACGGTGCACATGAACGTGCGCATGCTCACGGCCACCCCGCAGACCGGCGAGCCCGAGTTCTGGTTCGGCGGCGGCATGGACTTGACGCCGTTCTACGGGTTCGAGGACGACGCGGTCCACTTCCACACGGTCTGCAAGAACGCGCTGGCGCCGTTCGGCGAAGACAAGTACCCGCGCTTCAAGACCTGGTGCGACGAGTATTTCTGCCTGAAGCACCGCAACGAGCAGCGCGGCGTGGGCGGCATCTTCTTCGACGACTTCTCCGAGCTCGGCTTCGAGGGCAGCTTCGCGATGCTCCAGTCGGTGGGCGACGCCTTCGTCGACGCCTACCTGCCCATCCTGAACATCCGCAAGGACCTGCCCTACGGCGAGCGCGAGCGCAGCTTCCAGCTGTACCGCCGCGGCCGCTACGTCGAGTTCAACCTCGTCTGGGATCGCGGCACGCACTTCGGCCTGCAGTCGGGCGGCCGCACCGAGTCCATCCTGATGTCGATGCCGCCGCTGGCGGCGTGGGCGTACGAGCGCAAACCCGTGCCGGGCACGCCCGAGGATGACCTGTACCAGAAATTCCTGGTGCGCAAGGACTGGGTTTGACGCAACGGCGCGTGGGCATGTTCGGCGGCGCCTTCGACCCGCCGCATCGCGCGCACCGGGCGCTGGCTAAGGCAGGCCTGGAGCAACTGCGGCTGGACGAGCTGCGCGTTTTCCCGACGGGCGAGGCGTGGCACAAGGACCGCCCGCTCACGCCGGCCGTGCACCGGCTGGCGATGGCCAGGCTGGCTTTCGAAGGACTGCCGCGCCTGGTGGTCGACGACCGCGAACTCAGGCGCAGCGGCCCCACTTACAGCATCGACACCTTGCGGGAACTGCGCGGCGAGAACCCCGGCGCCGAGCTTTTCCTGCTGATGGGCGAGGACCAGGCGGGGGGCTTCACACGCTGGCGCGAGTGGGAAGAAATCGCCCGGATGGCCACGCTGGCGGTGGCCGAGCGGCCCCATGCGGCCGCCGCCGCGCTGCCGCCGCAGGTGCGCTTGCAGCAGCTGGACCTGTCGCCCATGGACCTGAGCGCCTCCGATATCCGCGCCCGGCTGACAGGGGGGCAGGATGCAAGCCATCTGGTTGACCCGCCAGTTGCCAGCTATATTGACCGACATCACCTTTACTCCGACATCTGATGACCCAGGAATCCGCCGCCAAGAAAGACACCCAACGCCTGCAGCGAGCCATCGTCGATGGCCTGGAGGACGTGAAGGGCCAGGAGATCCAGGTCTTCAACACCGAGCACCTCTCGCCCCTGTTCGAAAGGGTCATCGTCGCCTCCGGCACGTCGAACCGGCAGACCAAGGCGCTCGCCTACAGCGTGATCGACGCCGTGCGTGAGGCGGGCTTCCCCAAGCCGCGCATCGAAGGCGAGGAGAACGGCGAGTGGATCATCGTCGACTGCGGCGCGGCGGTGGCGCACATCATGCAGCCCGCTATCCGGCAGTACTACCACCTGGAAGAGATCTGGGGCGAGAAGCCGGTGCGGCTGCGCCTGGGTGCGCCCAAGCCGCAGGCGCAGGCTGCCAAGGCGCCCGCCAAAAAGGCCGCAACGCCTTCGCTCAGGCGCAGCAGTGCCGTGAAGACGGCCCAGCGCGAAGCGGCGCCCGCAAAGAAGAAGCCTGCGCCGAAGAAGGCCGCGCCTTCCAGGGCCGCCCCTGCGAAGAAGGCGGCGCCGGCCCGCAAGACCGCCGCCAAGAAGGCGCCTGCGCGCCGCAAGTGAAGCTGCTCGTCGTCGCCGTGGGCCAGCGGGTCCCCGACTGGGCCCAGGCGGCATGGGACGACTATGCCAAGCGGTTCCCGCCCGAGCTGCGGCTGGAACTGAAAGCGGTGAAGACCGAGCCGCGCGCATCGAAGGCGGTGGCTGCGCTGCTGGCCGCCGAGCGCGAACGCATCGAGGCGGCCATCCCCAAATCGGCCCACGTGGTCGCGCTCGACGAACGCGGCACTGCGTTGACCACGATGGCGCTCGCTGCGCGCCTGAAGCACTGGCAACTGGAAGCGCACGACGTCGCGCTGGTGATCGGCGGGCCCGACGGGCTGGACCCGGCGTTCCGGCAAGCCGCGCACGAACGCGTGCGGCTGTCGGACCTGACGCTGCCGCATGCGATGGTGCGGGTACTGCTGGCGGAGCAGCTCTATCGCGCCTGGTCGGTGAATGCGGGACACCCGTACCATCGCGAGTGAATGTTCGTCTACCTCGCCTCGCAATCGCCCCGCCGCCGCCAGTTGCTGGAACAACTCGGCGTGCGCTTCGAACTCCTGCTGCCCGATGCGGGCGAAGACACGGAATCGATCGAGGAGGCGCTGCCCGGCGAAGCGCCGGCCACCTACGTGCGCCGCGTCACGCGCCTGAAGCTGGCCGCCGCCATCCAGCGCCTGCAAGACCGCGGGCTGCCCGATGCGCCGGTGCTGTGCTCGGACACCACCGTGGCGCTGGGCCGCACGATCTACGGCAAGCCGCTGGATGCGCGCGACGCCCGGCGCATGCTGCGCGAACTCTCGGGCCGCACGCATCGCGTGCTGACGGCCGTGGCGATCCAGCAGGGGCGCAAGCGCCGCGAGGCGCTGAGCGATTCGCGCGTCACTTTCGACCGCATGACGCCCGCCCAGGTCCGCCGTTACGTCGACAGCGCAGAGCCGATGGGCAAGGCCGGCGCGTACGCGATACAAGGGGCGGCCGCCGCCTACATTTCACACATCAGCGGCAGTTATTCGGGCATCATGGGATTGCCCATGCACGAAACGGCGCAGTTGCTGCGCGCCTTCGGTTTCACCCCGTAAGAAGAACCTGACGAGACAATGCAGCAGGACATCCTGATCAACTGGTCGCCCCAGGAGACGCGTGTCGCCATCATCGAAAGCGGTGCCGTGCAGGAACTGCACGTGGAACGCACGCTCGAACGCGGGCTGGTCGGCAACGTCTACCTCGGCAAGGTGGCGCGCGTGCTGCCCGGCATGCAGTCGGCCTTCATCGACATCGGGCTCGAACGCGCGGCCTTCCTGCACGTGGCCGACGTCTGGCACCGGCAGGCCGACGGCGAGCCGCCGGCCGTGGCGCGCGCGGGCGGGCAGCCGCAGGTGCCCATCGAGAAGCAGGTGTTCGAGGGCCAGTCGCTCATGGTGCAGGTCATCAAGGACCCGATAGGCACCAAGGGCGCGCGGCTGTCCACGCAGATCAGCATCGCGGGGCGCCTGCTCGTCTTCCTGCCGCAGGACGACCACATCGGCATCTCGCAGAAGATCCCGTCGGACCAGCGCGAGTCGCTGCGCAAGCGCCTGACCGCGCTGGTGGGCGAGCCGGGCGGCGGCTTCATCCTGCGCACCAACGGCGAAGACGCGAGCGACCCCGAGCTGGCCGAAGACATCGCCTACCTGCGCAAGACCTGGTCGCGCATCCGCGAGTCGGCGCTGCGCCTGCCGCCGCCGTCGCTGCTGCACCAGGACCTGAACCTGCTGCAGCGCGTGCTGCGCGACCTGGTGACCGACGAGACGCAGTCGATCCGCATCGACTCGCGCGAGCAGTTCATGCTGCTGGAGCAGTTCGGCCAGGAATTCATGCCGTCCGCCGCCGCGCGGCTGCAACTGTACAAGGGCGAGCGTCCGATCTTCGACCTGTACTCGGTGGACGAGGAGATCCTGAAGGCGCTGGGCCGCCGGGTCGACCTGAAGTCCGGCGGCTACATAATCGTGGACCAGACCGAGGCGCTGACCACGGTGGACGTCAACACCGGCGGCTACGTGGGCGCCCGCAACTTCGACGACACGATCTTCAAGACCAACCTGGAAGCCGCGCAGGCCATCGCGCGGCAACTGCGCCTGCGCAACCTGGGCGGCATCATCATCGTGGACTTCATCGACATGCAGCGCGACGACCATCGCGACGCGGTGCTGGCCGAATTCCGCAAGCAGCTCGCGCGCGACCGCGTGAAGACCATGGCGGGCGGCTTCTCGCAACTCGGGCTGCTGGAGATGACACGCAAGCGCACCCGGGAGTCGCTGGCCCACATGTTGTGCGAACCGTGCGAAGCGTGCGTTGGCAAGGGCACGGTGCGCACGGCGCGCACGGTGGCCTACGACATCCTGCGCGAGATCCTGCGCGAAGCGCGGCAGTTCAACCCGCGCGAGTACCGCGTGGTGGCGGCGCCGAAGGTGATCGAACTGTTCCTCGACGAGGAGAGCCAGCACCTGGCCGGGCTGTCGGACTTCATCGGCAAGCCGATTTCGCTGCAGAGCGAAAGCGCGATGGGGCAGGAGCAGTACGACATCGTCTTGTTGTGACGCGCGTCGTGGTTCCTCGTAGGCTGGGGTAACACCCCAGCCTACGTGCTACAGCTCTCACCGCGCCAACAAAGCCAGCGCCGCCTGCGCCACCCGCTCCGGCTTGATGTCGGGCAAGCAATCCGCCCGGCTCTGCCGGCGATCCTCGCACCCCGCCTTGCCGCACGGCACGCAAGGCAGGCTCGACTGCAGGATGGTCACGCGGCCCACCGACTGGCTGGGCGCGCGGCGCTCGAACTTCACCACCTGCGTCGAACGCGACGGCCACGGCGCCCAGCGCTGCGGGTTGGTCGGCCCAAAGATCACCAGCACCTGCGTGCCGCAGGCCGCGGCCAGGTGCGACACGGACGTGTCCGGCCCCACATACAGCGCCGCCCCCTGCAGCAGCGTCGTGAGCTGGTTGAAATTCAACAGGCCCGCATCGACCAGCAGGTCGTCGGCTGCGGCGCCTTCCATCCCGGCGACGCAGGCGCGGTCGTTGTCCGCCGGCCCTCCCGTCAGCACGACCTGCCGGCCGGCCGCAGCCAGCCGCGCGGCCAGCTCGCGAAAATGCGCCAGCGGCCACTGCTTGTAGGGGAACATCGACGGCGTGTGCATCACCACGTAGCCGTGGGCAAGCCGCTCGCGCAACGCCAGGGGCAGGGGTTCACCGAGCGGCGCAACGAGCCGCGTGTCGAAGTCCTGTCCCGGCGGCTGCCACGGCGCCAGCAGGCCCAGCTTCTCGGTGATCACGTGCTGCCCGCCCAGGTCCCCCGCCGCCCGGACCGCGTGCGACAGCACCAGCCGTTTCCACCAGTTGCTGCTGCTTTGCGCCGGCAGGATGCCCGTGCGCCGCGGCGCCGCGACCAGCCCCAGCAGGTGTGCGCGGTCACCGGGGTCGGCCACCAGCGCCAGGTCGTAGCGCCGCCATAAGCGGCGAATGAGCTTCAGCTTGTCGAGCAGGCTCTCCCCATGCGGGATGCCCAGCAACTGCCGCACGTCGGGGTTGCCCGACAGCATGCCCAGCGTCCCGTCGAATCCCAGCACGTCGATGGCCGCGCCGGGCCAAAGCTTGCGCGCCTCGTGCACCAGCGGAGTGGTGAGCAGCACGTCGCCGATCTGGCGGGTGACGACGACCAGGACGGAACGCATCGCGCGTCAGTGGTGGTCGTGCCGCGCCAGCAGCCACGCCAGCAGGGCGGCGTGGAAGTGCCCGCCCGCGAAGTCGAGCAGCAGCGAGTTGACCACGCAGCCCGCCGCGAAGGCGAGCGTCACGCAGGCCAGCATCGGCGGCCACGGCCCGGTGGCCGAGCGTTCCCGCCAGGCCGCGTGCAGTGGCAAGCCGAGCCACGCGAGGAACAGCGCGAGCGCCAGCACGCCGCCGGCGCCCAGCTGCATGAGGTATTCGTTGTGGGGGTTGTCCGCGTGCATCCAGTGCTCGTCGCGGCCCGGGCGCGCCGCCGCCGCCTCGTACGCCTGCCGGTAACCGGCCCAGCCGGTGCCGAGCAACGCGTTGTTGCGCGCCACGTCGATGGCGTTGCGCCACACCTGGATGCGGTAGCCGGTGGAACTGGCCGCCACCGTGCCCTGCCGGTCGGCCTGCGTGGCGACCATCGTCTCGGTCAGGCGGTCGCGCACGGCCGGTGACAGCAGCGCGATGCACGCCGAGGCCAGCAGCACCAGCAGGGCGGCCAGCACGCGCTGCCGCGGCGGCGCGGCCCGCCAGGCGATCAGCCCGGTCATCAGCAGCGCGAGCACGTGGCCCGTGCGGCCGTCGGCGAAGAAGATGGCGGTGGCCAGCAGGAACAGCGCACCCCCGCGCGCCATCCAGCGGCGCCGCTGCGGCATGTCGCGCGCCAGCTCGAACAGCAGGAAGGCCACCACCGGGAACACCAGTCCGCCCGAGATGCGCCGGCTTTCCAGCCACGGCGCGACCGCAGGCGCCCACTGCACCATCCAATGCGCGCCGGCATAGGCAAAGGTACCCAGCAGCAGCCCGCGCCACAACGCGTCGGGCATGCGCGCCAGCCGCAGCAGGCACCACAGCAGCGGCACCATCACCAGCTCGTGGTAACGGTTCAGCGCCGCCAGCTTGGCCGCGAGCGGATGCGACTCGCCCAGGGTGCGAAGCGCGATCCAGGCCAGCAGGACGAGCCCGGCAGCCATCACCGGCTGGCGCCACGGCGCCAGCCGCCACACACGAACCGGCGCGCAGCAAGCCAGCAGCAGCAGTGCGAACAGGGCTACTGCGGTGCCCGCCACCGAGAACGGCAGGAAGAACCCGAGCGCGGCCAGCGAGAAGGCCAGCGTGCGCTGGAACACCTCTTCCCCGCGGGCTGCGAGCGGTACTGCGTCCGGTGCGAATGGATCGATGGCGCTCACGAGGGTTCGGCCTCCAGCCCGGCCAGCGCCCGCAGGCGGGCATACAGGCCGCCGCGGCCCAGCAGGTCTACGTGCGAGCCCAGCTCGGCCAGCCGGCCGTGGTCCAGCACCGCCACGCGGTCGGCGTGCTCGATGGTGGACAGCCGGTGCGCGATGACCAGCGTGGTCCGCCCGGCCATCAGGCGGCGCAGCGCTTCCTGCACCATGCGCTCGGACTCGGTGTCCAGCGCCGAAGTCGCTTCGTCCAGGATCAGGATGGGCGCGTCCTTGTACAGCGCGCGCGCGATCGCGAGGCGCTGGCGCTGGCCGCCCGAAAGCGTGGCGGCGTTGTGCCCGACCACCGTGTCCATGCCCTTGGGCAGCTGTTCGACCACCGAGGCGAGGTTGGCCGCTTCCAGCGCCCTTTCGACGCGGCCGCGGTCGATGTCCGCGCCCAGGGCCACGTTGGCGGCCAGCGTGTCGTTGAACATCACCACGTCCTGGCTGACCATGGCGAACTGGCGCCGCAGCGCCCGCAGGTCCCAGTCCTGCAGCGGCACGCCGTCCAGCAGCAGCGTGCCGCCGTCGGGCAGCACGAAGCGCGGCAGCAGGTTGGCCAGCGTGGTCTTGCCCGAGCCCGACGGCCCCACGAGCGCGAGCGACTCGCCGGGGTGCACTTCGAGCGTCAAGCCGTCCAGTGCGCGCCTGGAAGCGCCCGGGTACTGCACCACCACGTCGCGCAGTTCCAGGTGGCCGCGCGCGCGGCCCGGGTCGTGGCTGCCGCCCGTTTCGGCCGGGGTGTGCTCGACCAGGTCGAGCGAGCGCTCGATGGCGGCCAGTCCCCGGGCGATCGGGCTGGTGACTTCGGACAGCCGCTTCACCGGCGCGATCAGCATCAGCATGGCCGTGACGAACGACGCGAAGCCGCCCACCGTCATGCGGTCGCCCGACGACTGCCACAGGGCCAGCACGATCACGAACGACAGCGCGCAGGCCGCCAGCATGTGCATGGTGGGCGTGATCAGCGCTTGCGCCACGGCGGACTTCATGGCCAGCCGGCGCAGCGACTGGCTCAGGACTTCGAAGCGCGACGCCTGCGCCGCCTGCGCCTCGTGCAGCCGCACGATGCGGTTGGCCAGCACGTTCTCTTCGACTGAATAGGCCAGCTCGATGGTGGCGGCCTGGCTGCTGCGCGCCAGCCCGTACAGCCGGCGCGACGCCGTGCGCATCAGCCACGCGACCGCCGGCGCCATCAGGCCGACCACCAGCGTCAGCTGCCAGTTCAGGAACAGCAGGTAGCCGAGCAGGGCGACCAGCGCGAGGCTGTCCTTCACCAGCGCGGTGAGGGCGTTCACCAGCAGGGTGAAACCCATCTGCACTTCCTGCACGATGCCGTTGGCGAGCGAACTGGCCGACTCGCGCGTGAAGAGGTCCATGCGGCCGTCCAGCAGCCGGCCGAACAGGGCGCGCCTGAGCGACGCCATGCCCTCGTTGGCGATCTTCGCCAGCGCCACGTCGGCGATGAAGCCCGACACGCCGCGCACGGCGAACAGCCCCAGCAAGGCCGCCGGCACCATCCACAGCGCCACCGACCCGCGCGTGAAGCCGCTATCGAGCAGCGGCTTCAGCAGCGCCGGCACGGCGGGCTCGGTCGCCGCGCCGACCACGGTGGCGAGCAGCACCACGCCCCAATAGCGGCGCACGTGCCGGATGTACGGGAACACCCGGCGGATGCGCTCGATGAGGCTGGAAGGAGGCGGTGCAGGAGCAGGCGCGGCAGCGCCTGCGGCGTTCTCAGGCACGGCGCAGGGCGCGGGTATGATCGCGATTCATGCGTGGATTATCCAGCGAATCCGGAACGCCTCCGGAGACTGCGGCCCTCAGCGCCATCCTCATCACGCGCAACGAAGAAGCCAACATCCGCGACTGCCTCGCGGCGCTCGCGTTCGCCCGCGAGATCGTGGTGGTGGATTGCGGCAGCACGGATGCGACCGTGGAGCTTGCGCGCTCGGAGGGCGCGCGCGTGGTGGTCACCCCCGACTGGCCCGGCTTCGGCCCGCAGAAGAACCGCGCGCTGGACGAGGCGACCCAGCCCTGGGTGCTGGCGATCGACGCCGACGAACGAGTCACGCCCGCCCTGCGCGACGAGATCGTCGCCGTGGTCAACGCCGGCGTGGGCGACGCCTGGGACATGCCGCGCCGCTCCAGCTACTGCGGCCAATACATCGCCCATTCGGGCTGGTACCCCGACCGCGTCACCCGCCTGTTCCGTCGCGGCACTGCGCGCTTCACCGACGACCTGGTGCACGAAAGGCTGGCCACGCGCGAGCCGCCCATGCACCTGCGCAGCGACCTGCTGCACGAGAGCTTCAGCGGGCTGGAGCAGGTCATCGACAAGATGAACCGCTACTCGAGCGCCGGCGCAGCGCGGATGCAAGCGGAGGGCCGCGGCGCCTCGGTGGCCGGGGCCGCCCTGCGCGGCCTGTGGGCCTTCATCCGCACCTACCTGCTGAAACTGGGCTTCCTGGACGGCCGCATGGGCTTCGTGCTGGCCGTCTCCAATGCCGAGGGCACCTACTACCGGTACCTGAAGCTGTGGCTCGCGCGCCGCCGATGAAAACCGCTTTCGTCGTCCTCACCTACAACCGGGTCGCCGCGCTGCTGCCGGTGTTGCGCGCGCTGGCGGCGCAATGCGGCAAGAAGCACGAAGTGCTGGTGGCCGACGACGGCTCCAGCCCGGCCCACGTGCGGCGCCTGCAGGATGAGCTGCCGCGCTTCGGCTGCCGGGTACGCCACGTCTGGCACCCGGACGTGGGCTTCACGGCGGCGCGTGCCCGCAACCTGGCGGCGGCGAGGTCCGAGGCGGACTACCTTGTTTTCCTGGATGGGGATTGCGTTCCGGCCCCAGGATTTGTACAAATGCACCGGCGGCTGGCCGAAACCGGGTGTTTCGTCAACGGCAGCCGGGTGATGCTGTCGCGGCGCCTCAGCCAGCAGGCCGAAACGGGGCACCTGGACCTGGCGAAGCTGGGTGCCGGGGCATGGCTGCGGTTGCGTTTGGGTGGAGACGTTAACAAACTGACGCACCTGGTTCACTGGCCGGGTGCACCGGGTCGGGTAGAAACGCGTTTTCGCTGGAAAGGCATCCGCAGCTGCAATTTCGGCCTGTGGCGCCGTGACTTCGAGGCTGTGAACGGATTCGATGAGGGTTTTTCGGGCTGGGGACACGAGGATGCCGACCTGGTGCTGCGGCTGCACCACCAGGGACTCAAGCGCAAGAACGGCTTCTGCGCGACCGAGGTGTTTCACCTGTGGCACCCCGAGTCGGACCGCGGCCGCGAAAGCGACAATCGCGAACGCGTCATGGCGCGCATGAAAACGGGCATCATCCGCTCGGGGAAGGGCCTGGACGAAGCGCGCCCGGCGCGCGAAGCGGTGGTGACGGAACTGAACTGAACGCAACGAAAGCGAGCGAGAAACAAACCCCATGAACCACAACCCGCACTGGCGCCGACGTGACATCGTGTCCCTGCTGGGGGGGCTGGCCGCCGGGCCGGCCCTTGCGCAGTTCCGCGTGGAGGTCACGGGCGTGGGCCTTACGCAGCTGCCGATCGCCATTGCGCCCTTCCGCGGCGACGCCGAGGCGCCGCAGAAGATAGGCGCCATCGTGGCGGCCGACCTGGAGCGCAGCGGCCAGTTCCGGCTGGTCGATACGGCCGGGGCCGCCTTCGACGAAACGAGCCGGCCGGACGTGAGCCCGTGGCGCCAGAAGGGCGCCGACACGCTGGCCGTGGGCAGCCTGACGCGCCTGGCCGATGGCCGCTACGACGTGCGCTGCCGCCTGTGGGACGTGGTGCGCGCGCAGGACCTGGGCGTGCAGGGCCATGTGGTGACGGCAGGCGACCTGCGCTACGCGGCGCACCGCATCGCCGACTTCATCTACGAGAAGCTCACCGGCGACAAGGGCGTGTTCTCCACGCGCATCGCCTACGTCACCAAGACCGGCAACCGCTACAACCTGTGGGTGGCCGACGCCGACGGCGAAGGCGCGCAGTCGGCACTGGCGAGCCCCGAGCCCATCATTTCACCGGCATGGTCGAGCAACGGCTCGCAGCTGGCCTACGTGTCGTTCGAGTCGCGCAAGCCGGTCGTCTACGTGCACGACGTCGCCACCGGCCGGCGCCGGCTGGTGGCCAGCTTCCACGGCTCCAACAGCGCACCGGCCTGGTCGCCCGACGGCAAGACGCTGGCGGTCACGCTCACGCGCGACGGCAACTCGCAGCTCTACACCATAGACGCCAACGGCGGCGAGCCGCGCCGGATCACACGGTCGAGCGGCATCGACACCGAGCCGCTGTACTCGACCGATGGCCGCAGCATCCTGTTCGTCAGCGACCGGGGCGGCGCACCGCAGGTCTACCGCATGCCGGTGACGGGCGGGGAGCCGCAGCGCGTGACCTTTACCGGGAGTTACAACATTTCGCCGGCGCTCAGCCCCGACGGCAGGCACCTCGCCTACATTTCGCGCATCAGTGGCGCCTTCAAGCTGCAGGTCATGGAACTCGCCAGCGGCAACGTGCAGTCGGTCACCGACACCACGGCCGACGAGAGCCCGAGTTTCGCCCCCAATGGCCGCCAGATCATCTATGCCACGCGGCAGGGCGGCCGCGAGTCCCTCATGACCACCACGCTCGACGGCAAGATCAAGGCCCGCCTGCCCGGGCAGGGCGGCGACATCCGCGAGCCCGACTGGGGTCCTTTCCAGCGATGAATCATTCAAGGAGGTTTGGTATGAACAAACGCGTGCTGTTCGCGCTGTCCCTCGCCGCGGCCCTCGCGGGCTGCTCCAGCGGCGTGAAGCTGGACGACGTGCCGGTGGAAGAGCGCCGCATCGGCGCCACGACCCCGGGTGCACAGCAGCCCCCGGGGGCCACGCAAAGCCGCGTGGCCCCCGTGACGGCCGACACCACTTCGGCCACTGCGGCCGGCCCGGCCAACGTGGGGCGCATCCTGTACTTCGACTTCGACAGCTACTCGATCAAGCCCGAATACGCGGGCGTCATCGAGTCGCACGCGCGCTTCCTGAAGGCCAACGCCGGCCGCAAGATCGTGATCGAGGGCCACACCGACGAACAGGGCGGGCGCGAATACAACCTGGCGCTGGGCCAGCGCCGCTCCGAGGCCGTGCGCCGCGCGCTGAACCTGTTGGGCGTGGCCGAGTCACAGATGGAAGCCGTGAGCTTCGGCGAGGAAAAGCCCGCCTCCCCGGGCACCAACGAAGCGGCCTGGGCGCAGAACCGCCGGGCCGAGATTGCGTATCGATGATGAACATGCCGCGTTCCCTGCTGGCCGCCGTCCTGGCGGCTGCCTCCCTTGTGGCGCAGCCCGCGCGCGCCGCCCTGTTTGAAGACGACGAGGCGCGCCGCGCCATCCTCGAACTGCGGGGGCGCGTCGAGCAGCAGCGGCAGGCAAACGCGGCCGAGCTGCAGCGGCTGCAGGACGAGAACGCGACGCTGCGCCGCAGCTTGCTCGACCTGCAGCGGCAGATCGAGGAGCTGCGCAGCGACTCGGCGCGCCTGCGCGGCGCCGACGAAACGATGCTGCGCGAGCTGGCCGAGATCCAACGCCGCCAGAAGGACATCACGCAGGGCGTCGAAGAGCGGCTGCGCAAGTTCGAGCCGGTGAAGGTGGCGGTGGACGGCAAGGAGTTCACGGCCGACCCCGCGGAGCAGCGCGACTTCGAGGCGGCGCTCGCGACCTTCCGCAAGGGTGACTTCGTCGCGGCGCAGGCTGCGTTTTCCGAATTCCTCAAGCGCTACCCGGCCAGCGGGTACCGGCCGACGGCCCTGTTCTGGCTGGGCAACGCGCAGTATGCCAACCGCGACTACGCCGGTGCCATCGGCAACTTCCGCGCATTGATCGCGCTGGCGCCCGACCACCCGCGTGCGCCCGAAGCGGTGCTGTCCATCGCCAACTGCCAGATCGAGCTGAAGCAGAACCCGCAGGCGCGCAAGACGCTGGACGACCTGGTGAAGGCGTACCCGCAGTCCGAGGCGGCGGTGGCGGCGAAAGAGCGGTTGTCGAAGTTCCGCTAGGGCGCGCTGGGGTTGCACCCCAGCCTCCATAATTCCGGGCATGCCGCCCGAGATTCAGGCCCTGGCCGCCAAGGTCCTCTGGGCCACCTTCTTCCTTTCCTTCGCCTTCGGCGCCATCGCGCAGCGCACCCATTTCTGCACGATGGGCGCCGTAAGCGACGCCGTGACCATGGGCGACTACACGCGCCTGCGCCAGTGGGCACTGGCCTCGGCCGTCGCCATGCTGGGCTTCTGGGCCCTGGTGATGGCGGGGCAGGTCGACCCCGCCAAGACGCTCTACAGCTCCAACCGCTGGACCTGGCTGTCGGCGCTGGCCGGCGGCGCGATGTTCGGCTTCGGCATGGTGCTGGCATCCGGCTGCGGCAGCAAGACGCTGGTGCGCATCGGCGGCGGCAACCTGAAGTCGCTGGTGGTGTTCTTCGTGCTGGGCGTGTCGGCCTTCGCGACGCTGAAGGGCATCACGGCCGTGCTGCGCGTGGCCACGGTCGATCGCGTATCGGCCGACTTCAGCGGGCCGGCCACGCTGCCGAACCTGCTGGGCGTGCCGCCCGTCGTGATCGCGTTGGTGCTCGCGGCTGCCTTGATCGCCTGGGTCGTGCGCGGACCGGGTTTCGTGCGCTTCGAGAACCTGCTCGCCGGCATCGGCATAGGCGCGGTGATCGCCGCCATGTGGTGGACCACCGGCCACCTGGGCTACGTGGCCGAACATCCCGAGACGCTGCAGGAAGCCTTCATCGCCACCAACTCCGGCCGCGCCGAAGCGCTCAGCTTCGTGGCGCCGGTGGCCTACACGCTGGACTGGCTCATGTTCTACAGCGACAGGGCCAAGCTGCTGTCCACCGGCATCGTCTCGGTGGCGGGTGTCATCGCGGGTTCCGCGGTCGTCGCACTCGCCACGCGCAACTTCCGCTGGGAAGGTTTCGGCAGCACCGAAGACGTGGCGAACCACCTGGCGGGCGGCATGCTGATGGGCGTGGGCGGGGTGACCGCGCTGGGCTGCACCATCGGCCAGGGGCTGAGCGGCTTGTCGACGCTGGCTGCCACGAGCGTCGTCGCGCTGGCGGCGATCCTCGCGGGCGCGGTGGCCGCGGTGAAGTACCAGGTGTGGCGCATGGAGCGCATGGCATGACGCACCTGGACGAAGAAGTCGACCTGAAGCGCCGCTTCGGCGGGCTGGAGCGCCTGTACGGCATGGACGGCGCAGCGGCGATCCGCGGCGCACACGTCGCCGTCGTCGGCATCGGCGGCGTGGGCTCGTGGGCAGCGGAAGCCCTGGCACGCAGCGGCGTGGGCGAACTGACGCTGGTCGACCTGGACCATGTGGCCGAGTCGAACATCAACCGGCAGGTGCATGCGCTGGACGGCACGCTGGGGCAGGCCAAGGTGCAGGCGATGCGTGAACGCATTGCGCAGATCCACCGCGGCTGCCGCGTGAACACGGTGGAGAAATTCGTCGAGCCGGACAACTGGCCGGCGCTGCTGCCCGAGCCCGTCGATGCGGTCATCGATGCCTGCGACGAAGTCAGGGCGAAGGTCGCCATGGCCGCGTGGGCCCTGAAGGGCAGGGCGCTGTTCGTCTCCTGCGGCGCAGCCGGCGGCAAGCGCCTGGCGCACAAGGTCGACATCGACGACCTCGCCGCGACCACGCACGACCCGCTGCTGGCGCAGCTGCGCTATCGCCTGCGCAAGTTCCACGGCGCGCCGCGCGAGGGCAAGCGCATCGGCATCAACTGCGTGTTCAGCCGCGAGGCGGTTGCGCCGCCCGACGCCTCGTGCGACATCGAAGGCGACGGCACGCTCAACTGCCATGGCTACGGCTCGGTGGTGAGCGTGACGGCGACCTTCGGCCAGTGCGCGGCGGGGTGGGTGCTGGACAGGCTGGCGGCTTCCGCGGCCAAGGGCCGGCCGGCCAAGCTATAATTTCAGGCTTTGCCGCGTGTCATGCGCGGCAAATCGGTTGGGACGTTAGCTCAGTTGGTAGAGCAGCGGACTTTTAATCCGTTGGTCGCAGGTTCGACCCCTGCACGTCCTACCAGTTTTCCAGAGGGAGCGGCTGTCATTGACGCTCCCTCTTTCCATCTGGCGTAGCCAAAACGTAGCCCTGAAGTGCATTATCGAGGCGGCTGGCCGCTTGCTGCAAGCCTTCTGGCGCGATGTGAGCATAGCGGTCCACCATGGCACGGGTCAGCCAGCCGCCGAGCATCTGGAGCTCGTGAGTCGGTGTCCCGGCCTGCCTGTGCCATGTGGCAAAGGTGTGCCTCAGGTCGTGCCAGCGGAAGTCCTCGATCCCGGCCCGTTCAAGCGCCGCCCACCACGCCTTTGTCGAGACGTTGCTGATCGGCTGGCCCTTGTAGCTGAACACGTACTCCGAGTGTTGCCCGATCCGCTTCTGCAGGACAGCCATCGCGGCTTCGTTCAGCGGGCAGCCTTGCGCCCTGCCGTTCTTGAAGCTCTCGCCGGGAATCCGGACGTGCTGCGACCGCAGATCCACCTCCGACCAGCGCAGCCCCTTCACGTTGGCCTGCCGCATCCCCGTGGCCAGCGAGAAAAGCGCCATGTCCGCCAGGTGCGGAGGAAGCTCCGCATGCAGCCGTGCGAACTGCTCTGCGGTGAGGTAGCGCACGCGGCCCGCTGACTCGCGGAATAGGGAGATCGTCGGCACCTTTTCGATCCACTCCCACTCCCGCCACGCCTTGCGAAGAATGGTCCGGATCAACGCCAGGTATCGATTGGCCGTCGCCTGCGAAGCAATCTCGGCCCGCTTGAACTTGATGCGGTCGACGGTGTTGCGGTCGATCTCATCGAGGCATTTCCCCCCTAGTTCGGGGTGGAGCCACGCAAGGTACGCCTTGTCCTGCTTGTGCGTGCGCTTGTGCGCGCTTTCGAGCAGGTACTTCACGACGGCGTCCTGCCACGTGTAGCGCGGCTTCTTTCCGAGCTTGTCCTGTTGCCAGCGCTCATGAGCGAGCTTGACGTGGAACTCGCGTGCCTTCTTCCTGTCGGCAGTCCGAGTAGAGAGCTGTAGAGGTCCGGATTCGCCACCGATGGGCGGCAGCTTGACCCACCAATAGGGCGAGTCTTTCCTTCTGTAGAGCGGCATTCAGGGTTCTCCTGAGCATCGGCTACAGACACACGCGATAGCGATTGTGCCACCAGATACTCAATGAGGAGGGATTCAACGAAGACCCACGCTTTCCCCACCTTGCAGCCCGGAATTGCGCCGGCACGGGCTCGACCCTGCAGCGTCTTCGGGTGCACATGGAGGAGGCGAGCGGCCTCCACGAGATTCAGTGTTGCAGGCATGCGCCGGGCGCCCACGAGTACGGTCCGACAACATCTGACACTGGCCGCGGATGGCGGCGTAGCCTCATGACGTAAGTTCGCCCCTTCCCAGTGAAGACAAGCCCGAACTCAGAGGGCAGCCATTCGCCAGTGGCCACCTCCACCCATCCCCCACCGGGTTGCCGCCTGTACTTGTCGGTGACCGATGCTCGCGACTGGATGAACGACGGAAAGTTGATCCACGCCCGGATATCGCGGTGATCCTTGGCGAGTCCTCCAACGCCGTAGAGCCTCGCGTCCTTCGGGATTCCCCGACATGACGTCAACTTCTTGGCGTAGCTCATGACGTACCCCACCGGGCTACGCGCGCGGAGCGTGTTGGTCATGCCGTGCGGCCACCACCCTTGCTTGTCCGCCTTTGGCATCGTCAGGCCCTTTGGCAGGAAGAAGATGCAGTGATAGTGGATCACCCCTCGGCCAATCCCATCGTCCGTGCGTGATCCATCCTGAACTTCCGCGACCCAGACATAGCGCGGATTGGCAGCGGAACGCTTCTTGTGCCACTTTCGGACACGATCAAGGTACTGCGCCACATGGCATGCCTCCCATACCGCGCCAGGTCGATAGGTGAGGGTGACCATCACGACTTGATACCGGCGGCCCAACAGCCCAAGCAGGTGAAGCTTGGCGGCTATACCGATGTTGCGCCGCAATCGCTGAAATCGAGCCGAAGCTCGGTCGATGGCGAGAAGGTCACCCTCGCCGTCAGCGGCCCAGATCGCCGTGTTCTGAGTTGTTGATACTGAGACAAGCCCAGCGCCTTCGGCGTGAGCGTGCAGCCATCCCATCTTGACGATGGCCGGTGCCTGCAGTCACTTCCCTGAGTCTTGGGAGCCAACGAAGGCGACGCACTCCACGAGGTTGAGCGCGGCCAGCAGCAGGAACTTCTCCGCATCGGTGCGCAC